>CAVWZO010000012.1:0-162881 GCA_963759525.1 uncultured Actinomycetota bacterium
ACAGCCGGGGTCCTGGTGTCCGGGGCGGGCCGCCGTCATCTGACGACCCGCCTCGGTGTCCGGGGGCTACTTGTAGTCAGCCGCGACCTTTTCGGCTTCTTCCTGTCCCTTGTCCAGTGCCTCGTCGACCGTGCCGCGGCCGGCCATGGCCGCTGCGATGTCCTGAGAGACCTTGGTGCCGAGGTCCTGGAACTCCGGGATGGCCACGAACTGCACGCCGACCGTCGGCCTCGGCTGGACGCCTGGATCGGTGGGGTTGGCCTCCTCGATGGCCTGGAGAGTCGTTGCTCCGAAGGCGGCAGCCGCCTTCCTGTACTCGGGGTTCTCATACGTCGACTCACGCTTGCCGGCGGGCACGCGGGGCCAGCCGAGCTCGGTTCCGACGAGCTCCTCGTACTCCTTGCTCGACGCCCAGAGCATGAACTCGGCTGCCGAGTCGGCCTTCTTGGTGGTCTTGGGCATCGCCCAGGCCCAGGCCCAGAGCCAGCCGGCGGACTCGGTCTCCTTCGTCGGTGCGAACGCATAGCCGACCTTGCCCGCGACCTTGCTGATCTTCGGGTCCTCCAGGGAACCGGCCGCCGAGGTGGCGTCGTACCACATCGCGACCTTGCCCTGGCTCATCGCGTTGAGGCACTCGGTGAACCCGGCCTGGGCGGCACCGGGCTCGCCGTGGGCCTTGACGAGGTCGACGTAGAAGTTCACGGCGTCCTTGAACGGCTTGTCGTTGACCTTGGGGGTCCAGTCCTCGTCAAACCAGGTGCCGCCGAAGGTGTTCACCACGGTCGTGAGCGGCGCGAACATCTCACCCCAGCCCGGCAGACCGCGCAGGCAGATGCCCTTCATCCCGGGCGCGGCTCCGTCGACCTTCTCAGCGATGTCCGCCACCTGGTCCCACGTCGGGTGCTGGGGCATCGTGAGGCCCTCCTTCTGCAGGATGTCCTTTCGGTACATCAGGAAGGAGGACTCCCCGTAGAACGGGAGGGCGTAGAGCTTGCCGTCCTTGCCGCTGAGGGACTCGACGATCGGGTCGATCAGGTCGTCCTTGTCGAAGCTCTCGTCACCGTCGGCGTAGTCGTCGAGGGTGTGCAGCCAGTCGTTCTCGGACCAGATGGGGACCTCGTAGGCGCCGATGGTCGCGACGTCGTACTGGCCGGCCTTCGTGCCGATGTCCTGGGTCACTTTGTCGCGCAGCTCGTTCTCCGGGAGGATCGTGTAGTTCACCTTGATCCCGGTGTCCTTGGTGAAGGAGTCGGCCGTCAGCTTCCGGATGTCCTCCATCTGCGGGTTGCCGACCATGAGCACGTTGATCGACTTGGCGTCGCTGTCGCCGCCACCCCCGCCCGCGCCGCATCCGCTCAGCACGAGGCTGGTGACGGCCGCGACGGCCACGGTGATCCTTCGTGCGGTTGACCTGCTGGTCACGGTGTACCTCCAGTTTTCTGGTGTTGTCTCGGGTGACGCGTGAGTGGGCTGGTTGGGTGTGTCTCGATCGGGACGTCTCGCTGGGCCCTTCGCTAGGCCCTGATCACGTGGGGTCCGAGGACGCTGTAGCGGTGCGCGTCCGAGGAGGTGACGCCGGTGTCGGTCACCAGCGCCTCGAAGTCGGGCAGGTCGGCGAACCGGCAGAAGCTGGAGACGCCGAACTTGGTGTGCACGCCCACGAAGATCCGCCGCCTTGAACTCGCGACCACCTGCGCCTTGACCGCGGCAACTGCCGGGTCCGGCGTGGTGAGCCCGTGCTCACGGGAGATCCCGTTGGCCCCCAGGAACGCGAGGTCGATGACCAGCTCCTTGAGCATCCGGGTGGCCCAGTGGTCGACGGTGGCCATCGTGAGCCCGCGTAGCCGGCCACCGAGCAGGACCACGGTGATGCTCGGGTCGTTCGCGAGGGCGCCGGCAGCCAGCAGGGACGAGGTCACCACCGTGAGCTTGGCGCCCGGGAGCAGGGTGGCCGAGATGGCCTCGGCCACCAGCTGGGGCGTGACGCCCTCGTCGATGTAGACCGACTCCGCACCGCCGAGGCGTGCGGCCGCGGCAGCGGCGATCCGCCGCTTCTCCGCGATCATGGAGCTGGTGCGATGCGACAGGTTGCTCTCGTAGCCAACGCTCTCCACCGGATGGGCGCCACCGTGCACCCGCTGCAGCACGCCCCGTTCGGCGAGCAGGCGCAGGTCGCGGCGTACGGTCTCCGGGGCGACCTGCAGGTCGTCGGCCAGTGCGGAAACCTCGACCCGGCCGTCGTGCCGGGCACGGGCCAGGATCTGCCGCTGACGCTCGTCAGCCTCCATCTCATGCCCCTTCCTGGAGCCCGGAGTCCCGGGTTGTGACCTCGGTCACGCCCCTCAGTCTGCATCAGCATTCGAGACTCAGTGAGCCCGAATGGGCGCTGGTGCATGCCCGACTCGTGCCCGGGTCAACAACGGGAATGCCGGGTTAAGGCCCAAGTGAACGATCAATTCGCGACTCAGCAGATATGCAGGTGCCTGAGCGTCGGGCTGGAGATGCCCGAACGGGCGCCCGACCGGGTCGGCGAACGCTCAGGTCCAACAAATGTTGGGTTGCGACATCGGGATCAACGATCTGGACGTCACGATCCAACATTTGTGAGGTCTGGGCGGCTCCGATCGAACTGTCAGCGGGGGCCGAGGTCCAGGTAGGCAAGGACGGCGAGAACCCTCCGGTTGTCGTCTGCGGCGACAGGTAGGTCGAGCTTGGCGAAGAGGCTGTTGATGTGCTTGGAGACCGCCTTCTCGCTTACGTGGAGGCGGTCGGCGATGGCCGCGTTGGACCGCCCTTCCGCCATCAGCCCCAGCACGTCGCGTTCACGGTCGGTGAGTCGCTCGACGGGAGACTCCCGTCGGCTGGTGAGCATCGCGGCCACCACCTCCGGGTCGAGCACGGTCCCGCCCGCGACGATCTGGCGACAGGCGACGACGAACCCTTCGACGTCGGAGACCCGCCCCTTGAGCAGGTACCCGACCGAGCCCATGCCCGAGGCGAGCAGCTCAGCGGCGTACAGCGGCTCGACGTACTGGCTCAGCACCAGTACGGGAAACCCCGGCCGCTCTGCCCGGAGCTCCGTGGCGGCCACCAGCCCCTCGTTGGTGAAGGTCGGCGGCATGCGTACGTCGAGGATCGCCAGGTCGTGCTCGACCTCGGCGAGGACCTCCTTGAGCGATGTGGGGTTGTCCACTGCCCCTACCACCTCGAAGCCGTTCGCCTCGAGGATGCGGGTCAGTCCCTCCCGAAGGAGGGCGTGGTCCTCGGCGACGACAACGCGCACGGGATCTCCAGCTTCACCGTCGTGGGTCCCCCGTCGGGGCTGTCGAGGTCCATTGAACCGTCAAAGGCCCGCAGCCGCCGGGCCAGCCCGTCCAGCCCGCCACCCGTCCTGACCCTCGCACCCCCGCGGCCGTCGTCGCGTACGACGACACGGAGCGCACGCGCGCGGTGCGAGATCGAGACGGTGACCCGTGTCGCGTGCGCGTGCTTCACGGCGTTGGCGAGGCACTCGGCGACGGCGAAGTAGGCCGCTGCCTCGACCGGGGCCGGTGGTCGACCCGGCAGGTCAGCGGCGAGGGTCACCGGCACCGCGAGCTGCACCGCCAGCGCCTCGACGCCACCCACGAGACCACGGTCGGCCAACGCGGGCGGGTGGATGCCGCGCACCACGGAGCGCAGGTCGTCCAGGGCTGTCACGGTCACCGCCTTGGCCTCTGCGAGCAACCGGGCAGCCTGGTCGGGGTCCGTCTGCAGGAGCTGCTCCGCGAGACCGATGGACATGCCCAGCGAGGCGAGCTGGGCCTGCGGACCGTCGTGCAGGTCGCGCTCCAGGCGGCGCAGCTCGGCCATGGAGTGGTCCACGGTCTCGGCCCGGGACGTGGTCACCTCCTCGACCCGCTCACGGAGCTGGTCGGTGGTGCGCGGGCCGAGCAGGGCGCGGTCGACGCGCAGCCGCGCCGCCAGCACCGGCACGCCTGCGACCCACCAGACCGCAGCCCACACAGGGACGAGGAGCAGCATCGGCGTCCACTCCCAACCGAGCCAGAGCGGCATCGTGAGATAGGTCAGCAGGGCCGCGATCGGCAGGACGAGCGCTCCCGACATCAGCAGCCCACCGGTGAGGGAGAAGACCAGGTAGGCGAGGTCGCGCCACCGCGCGGGATCGCGCAGCCAGGTCCAGACGACGCTCGGGGGCGACCTGCCGGCGGTCGGCTGGTAGGGCTCGGCGATCGTCTCGCCGAGCAGGTTTCCTGCCAGCGCCCGGTAACCGCGGGTGACCAGGCGCGTGCCCGGGACGCCCACGGAAAGCAGGAGCAGACCGCCGACAACGGGAGCCGTGGCCCAGCCGACGACTACGAGGACCACGAGCGGGATGGCCGGGATCGCGAGGCCCATCTGCGCGGCCGCTGTAGGGACGAGCCGGAGGCGGGTCTCGATGCCCTCTCGGTCGACCGGCCACAGCGGCGGAGTCTTCACGCTGTCCATGATCTCTCAGGTAACCGCTCCGACGGCGTCCAGCGCAGGCTGCCGCATGGCGCGTCGTACGGCGACCCAGGTGCTGCCGACTGTCACTAGCACTGCCGTCGTCCAGACCAGGGCCCACCAGAGCGGCGTGACGTCGGGGACGACACGGTCCAGCTTGACCACGCTGTAGGGCAGGATCGTGCCCAGGCTTCCCACCGCTCCGGCGAGCAGTCCGGTCACCACGACCAGCACAGCCTCCAGGCAGTTGGTCGCCACGACCTGTTGCGGTGTCGCGCCGGCCAGCCGCTGCTGCCCGAACTCGCGGCGCCTGTCGACGACGACGGCAGCCACGGTGTTGACCACCATGATCGCCGCGAACGTCGCGATCATCCCGACGACGAGGTAGTTGAGCAGGGCGAGCGTGGTGGCGTCAGCCGCGCGGACGTCGCCACCCACGACGGACGGTGCGTGGTTCTCGATCGCCATCAGGTACAGCGTCCCGAGGCCCATGCCGACGAAGACCACGACCGGCGCGAGGATCCCGGCCAGCAGGTGACTGCGCCTGCGGGCGTCGTACGACGCGAGGTGGCCGGATACGCCGAAGAGTGCAAGCAGGCGTCCGAGCAGCCGAGCCGCACCGCGAAGGAGCATCGGCGAGTGAAGGGCGAGACCGAACGACCAGAGGATCGAGGCAGGTCCGGCGGTCTGCATGGCCGCGTAGGGGTCATCCTGGTCGCGCATCACCGTCATGGTGACCACGGACAGGCTCGCCCCGCCGGCCAGGAAGAAGAGCGCGGTGAAGACCCGCATCCGCGACATCCCCGGCGTGCGTACCGTGCCCTGCGCGCCACTGCGGAGGGTCAGGTTCGCGGACTGTCCGGTGATCCGGTGCCCGGCCAGCCGGACGGCGACCAGCGAGACCAGCAGGACCAGTGCGGACGTGACCAGGATGATCGTCAGCCCGGCACGGTGCTCGAGATCGGGCGAGACCAGCCCGCCCTCCTGGACCATGCCGAACACCCAGCGCCCGACCAGTGAGGCGGGGATGACCGCAGCGAGGCAGGCGACGATGCCGACGATGAACGACTCGGCGAGCAGTTGTCGGCGTACCTGACGCGGGACGGCGCCGATGGCACGTATCAGGCCGATCTCGCCGGCGCGCTGGTGCACCGAGACCGACACGGTCGAGGCGACGGAGAAGAGCACGATCAGCAGCCCCCAGCCACCGACGACCGACGACATCGTCACGAGCGCTTCCTCGTCCACGTCCGACGTACCCGACGACACTCCCGTGGCGAGCAGGGAGGTGAAGGAACCCACCACCACTGCTCCGAGGAAGATCGACACGAAGCCCGCGACGAACGTCATCGGACGCGAGCGGATCGACGAGACGGCGGCCCGCACCGTCCCGGTCCCCGGGCGGCTCATCGCGCACCACCCGTCAGCACGAGCTCGTCCAGGTTGGCGAGCTGGGTCGCGACGGCCTCCACGGTGGGGTGGGTCATCCGGCCGACGATCCTGCCGTCGACGAGGAAGACCACCTGGTCGGCGTACGACGCCGCCATCGGGTCGTGGGTCACCATCAGGACGGTCTGCCCAGCCCGGTCGACCGAGCCACGCAGCAGGCCGAGGACCTCACGCGCGCTGCGGGTGTCAAGCTGACCAGTGGGCTCGTCGGCGCACAGCAGCGCGGGGTCGGTGACCATGGCCCGCGCCATCGCGACGCGCTGCTGCTGACCGCCGGAGAGCTCCGACGGCAACCTGTCCAGCTGCTCGTCGAGGCCGACCAGGTCGAGGGCGGCATGGATGTCCTTGCGTCGGGCCCGCCGGCCCATGAGCCGCAGCGGGAGCGCGACGTTCTGCTCAGCGGTGAGGTAAGGCACCAGGTGGAAGCCCTGGAACACGAACCCGACGCGCTCGCGCCGCAGCTTGGTCATGGCGGTCTCGGCCATCGCGGTGAGCGTCTCGCCACCGACGGCGACGGTGCCCGCGGTCGGCCGCTCGAGCCCCGCCGCACAGTTGAGCAGCGTGCTCTTGCCGGAGCCCGACGGGCCCATGACTGCGGTGAACGTGCCCGTGCCGAGCGCGAGCGAGACGCCGGCGAGGGCGCGTACGGCGCCAGCTCCGGTGCCATAGGTCTTGGTGAGGTCGTGGACCTCCAGGGCTGTGGTTTCTCTCATGCCCTCGACGCTAGGTACGCGCGGGCGTCGTTCCGATGGCGTCAGGACCACAGTTGTGGTGGTCCTAGGACCACTGTGGGGCCGGCCGAACTCCACAAATGTTGGGTTGTGACGTCGGAACGAATGATCTGAGCGTTCCGGTCCAACATTTGTGGAGTTCTGGCGCGCCCGTCCGCGGGCTCACCGCAGCCGGGTCGGCGTGAACCTGTCCGGTGGGTCGGCGATGGCGTCCTGGGCCCCGATCAGCTGGATCTCGCGGGTGCCTGCCTCGAGTGTCTTCTCCAGGATCCCGAACACGGTGGAGGTGACCCGCTGTAGGGCGGTCTCGGCAGATCCCGTCCGCAGCAGGTGGGCGAGGAAGACAGCGGCGGTCACGTCGCCGCAGCCGTTGGGGGAGATCGGGAGCAGCGGCGTACGGCAGGACCAGGCGCCCTCTTCGGAAACCGCGATCACGTCGACCGAGCCCTCGGGGGTCTCCTCTGCGAGGACGCTCGTCACGAGGACAGTCGAGGGGCCGTCGGCGCGGACGGCGTCAGCGGCGTCGAGTACGTCGGCCACGGTGCGCGTCTCGCGGCCGGCCAGGAAGTCGAGCTCGAAGTGGTTGGGGGTGATCACGTCGGCAGCGGGAACCACCCGGTCGCGCATGAACTCCGGAATCCCCGGGCGCACGAACATGCCCCGGCCGACGTCGCCCATCACCGGGTCGCAGCAGTAGACCGCGGCAGGGTTGAGCTCCTTGACCCGGGTCACCGTGTCCAGCACCACTGACCCGACCTCCTCGGCTCCCTGGTATCCGCTGAGCACGGCCGCCACGCGCGCCAGCGCACCGCGTTCCTCGACCCCCTGGATCACCGATTTGAGATCTTCGGCCGAGAGCAACGGGCCGCGCCACTCGCCGTACCCCGTGTGGTTGGAGAAATGCACCGTGTTCACCGCCCACGCCTCGATGCCCAGGCGCTGCAGCGGGAAGATCGCCGCGCTGTTGCCGACATGCCCGAAGGCGACAGATGACTGGATCGAGAGCAGCTCCATCCGCCCATCCTTGCCGGTTCACCGCCTGGGGTGCCTCACGCCACGAGCAGCGACCGCTTCGACAACCCCATCCAGTACCCGTCGATGACCTGCTCGCCCGGCGCCTCGGAGTCGGTGGCCGCACCGAGTGTCACGAACAGCGGCGTGTAGTGCTCGACAGTGGGGTGTGCGTAGGGCATGCCCGGCGCCTTGGACCTGTACGACGCCAGCTCGGCCACATCACCGCGGGAGAGCGCCTCGGCGGCCCACGTGTCGAAGTCGACCGACCAGCCCGGCGCCTCGGCTTCGATCCGGAACTCGGTGAGGAACGGCAGCCCATGGGTCAGGAAGCCCGAGCCGATGATCAGCACTCCTTCGTCGCGCAGCTCGCGCAACCGGCTGCCGAGCGTGAGCAGCTTGTAGGGATCCTGGGTCGGCAGTGACATCTGCAGGACGGGGATGTCGGCTTCGGGGTACATGATCTTCAGCGGCACCCACGCGCCGTGGTCCAGGCCGCGGGAGGCGTGCTGGTGCACCCGCTCGGTGGCGGGCAGCATCGCCTCGATCCGCTGGGCGAGGGCAGTGGCGTCGGGCGTCTGGTAGGTCATCCGGTAGTACCGCTCGGGGAAGCCCCCGAAGTCGTAGACCAGACCCACACCTGGGCCGGAGGCCGAGAGCGACAGGGGAGCAGACTCCCAGTGCGCGCTGACGATCAGGATCGCCTTCGGCCGGGGGAGGTCGGCCGCGAGGGTGCGCAGCTGGCCTGACCACACCGGGTCGTCGAGGAGTGGCGGAGCTCCGTGTCCGATGTAGAGCGCCGGCATCCGCGCAGGCGATGTCGCAGGAGTGCTCATACGTCTCCCAACTGTTGAATGGTCAACTATATTCCGGAGTCACGGAAGTCGCCAGTCGACCGGCGTACCACCCTGCTCGGCCAGCATCCGGTTCACCCGGCTGAACGGTCGGGACCCGAAGAACCCGCGATGCGCCGAGAGCGGGCTCGGGTGCACCGACTCCACCCACGGGATCGGCACCAGCTCGGGCTTGAGCGACTGGGCGTCGCGGCCCCACAGGATCGCGGTCAGCGCCATGCCCTCCTTCGCGCGCAGGGCGAGACTCCGGATCGCCTGGTCCGTCACGGCCTCCCAGCCGCGGCCGCGGTGCGAGGCCGACTGGCCGGGCGTCACGGTCAGCGACCTGTTCAGCAACATCACGCCGGCGTCGGCCCACGGGGTCAGGTCGCCGCCGGTCGGGTGGGGTACGCCGAGATCCTCGACCAGCTCCCTGAAGATGTTGACCAGGCTCTTCGGTGCTGCCACGCCAGGCGCCACCGAGAAGCTGAGCCCGACCGCGTGCCCGGGTGTCGGGTACGGGTCCTGCCCGACGATCAGCACCTTCACGCTCGACAGCGGTCGGCTGAAGGCCCTCAGCACGTGCTTGCCAGCCGGCAAGTAGCCGCGCCCCGCCGCGAGCTCCGCGCGGAGAAAGCGACCCATCGCCGTGATCTGGTCGTCGACCGGAGCGAGTGCCTCGGCCCAGTCGGGAGCGACCAGCCCCTGTTCCACGAGTCCGGCCAGCGCGCTCACGCGCCCTACCCTAGGTCAGTCCACGAAGTCGAGCAGCGCGCGGTTGAACTCGTCGGCGTGGCTGACGTTGAACCCGTGCGGAGCGCCCTCAACGACCACCAGCTTGCTCCCCGCGATCGTCTCGGCGGTTCGCTTGCCGGAGACCTCGAACGGCACGATCGCGTCGGAGTCACCGTGGAGGACGAGGGTCGGCACGGTGACGCGCTCGAGGTCGTTGCGCAGGTCAGTGCGACCGAAGGCGCCGATGCACCCGACCACTGCCTCGTCCCGCGCCGGAGCCTGCAGCTTGAGTGCGTCCTGGCGTTGCTCCTCGCTCACCTTCAGCTCCCCGTCGGCGGAGAAGAAGTTGGTGGTGAAGGGGTCCAGGAAGCCCTCGCGGTCTTCGCGAGCCCCGTCCTCCATGCCCTTGACGTCCTCCTCGGCGAGGCCGCCGTCCGGGTTGTCGTCCGTCTTGAGCAGGTACGGCGGAATCGCTCCGGCGAACACGATCGAGTGGAGCCGGTCCTCGCCGTACGAACCGATGTAGCGGGCGATCTCGCCGCCACCCATCGAGAAGCCGACCAGCGTCGCGTCCTTGAGATCGAGACCGTCGAGGAGACCGGCGAGGTCGGCAGCGAAGGTGTCGTAGTCGTACCCGCCCTCCGGCTTGTCCGAGGCGCCGAAGCCGCGCCGGTCGTAGGTGATGACGCGGTGGCCGGCCTCGATGAGCGCGGGCACCTGCTCGGACCACGACTCGCCGCTCAGCGGCCAGCCGTGGATCAGGACAACCGCGCGGCCGTCGCCGCCGGAGTCGGTGTAGTTGAGGGAGATTCCGTTCGAGTCGATCTGGGGCACGGTGACACCTTTCTCTAGCACGAGGGCGGTCCTGTCTCGTGAATATACGGAGGGTGGTTGGCTCGACGTTCGCTCGGCCCCCCGGCTCCGCTTGTGACGCGGTGTTATCGACGCTGAGTGCGCGCTCTGCCGCTTGTTCAGTGTCAATAACTCCGCGTTACAGCGGTGGGTCCGGCCGCATCAGGCGGTCGAGGAAGGCGATGAGCAGAGCCTCCCGGAGGGCCGGACTGGCGAGGTCGAGCAGGGCGTTGATCTCGGCCAGTGACTCCGGCAGGCCGACACGTTGGTCGGCCCCGCCAACCATGCCCACGGCCGCGAGCAGGCCGTCGAAGTCCTCGTCGCTGAGCCTCGCTGGGTTCAGTGACTGGACGAACTCCGCGATCCCGGGGTCGATCGAGACCGGCCCGGCGGCAACGGCCGCGTCGACCGCCTCAGAGAGTACGCCGAGGAACTCCTCGACGTGGTCGGCCGTGGCTGCGCTCAGCGACAGGTGGATCGTGGGCTCGTGGCCCTCGAAGGAGAGCTGTGGCTGGACGAACCACCCCGCCCGCGTCATCGCGTCGGTGATCGTGAAGACGTCGCAGGTGCCGTCGGTGGCGAAGGCGACCAGCGTCGAGTCAGGTGGTACGACGACCCGCAGCGCAGGCAGCCCCGCGAGGCCCTCGACCAGCTGGTCCACCCCGTCGAGCACCTTCTCGGCCAGCGACTGGTACCCCGCGTCCCCGATCGTGTTGACGACGGCCCACGCCCCGGCGAGGGGCCCGCCCGACTTGGTCGACTGCATCGTGGGGTTGAGCATCGTGTACCCCGGCCACCGCGCGCTCGCGAAGAACTGCGTTCGCCGCAGCTCCGGTGTCCGGTGCAGCAGGATCGAGGTGCCCTTCGGGGCGTAGGCGTACTTGTGCAGGTCCACCGAGATGCTGGTGACCCCCTCGACGGCGAAGGTCCAGGCCGGGACCGGGCGACCGAGCCGTGCGGCGTACGGCAGCACCCACCCACCGATGCAGGCGTCGACGTGGCAGCGCACCCCACGCGCGGCTGCGGCGGCCGCGATCCCGGTCACCGGGTCCACCACCCCGTGCGCGTACGACGGCGCGCTGGCCACGACGAGCACGGTCCGGTCGTCGATCGCCGCCTCTGTAGCGCCTGGCCGGGCCCGGAACTCCTCGTCGACGTCGACCATCACCGGCTCCACACCGAAGTAGTGCCCGGCCTTGTGGAACGCCGGGTGTGCGGTCACGGGAAGCACCATCCGCGGTCGCTCGATGTCCGGGCGCGAGTCGCGGGCGCCCTGGACGGCGAGCAGCACCGACTCCGTGCCGCCGGAGGTGACCGTGCCAACCGTCGAGGCTGGTCCATCGAGCAGCCGGGCCGCGAACCCGACCAGCTCGTTCTCCATCACCAGCAGGCTGGGGAACGCGGTGGGATCGAGACCGTTCGACCCTGCGTACGTCGCCACTGCTTCGCGCCCCACGCGATCGGCCTCCTCGAGACCGGAGTCGTAGACGTTGGCCAGCGTCCGGCCTCCAGTGACCGGCACGTCGGCCGACTGCATGGCCCGCAGGCGGGCGAGGACGGCGTTCATGGTGATGCGTCCTCGACGACCAAGTTGTCGAGGTTGTAGCTCTTCAGGAAAACCAGGCTGAGCAGGATCAGGAGCGCCGGGAGCAGCGAGAAGCCGAGCACGATCGCGGTCTTGGCCGTCTCGGGCTGAAAGCGGGACGCGGGCAGGTATCCCCCTGCCGCAAGCATCAGTGCGTAGATCCCGGGGCCCAGCGCCAGCCCGAGGGTCTCACCGGCAGTCCAGACGCCGGTGTAGACGCCCGCCCTGTTCTCGCCCGTACGGCGCGCATCGACGGCCGCCGCATCCGGGAGCATCGCCATCGGGAAGACCTGGCACCCGGCGTACCCGAGCCCGACCAGTCCGGTGGCGAAGTAGATGGACGACGGTTCGGCGCCGCGGCTCATCATCAACAGGAGAGCGGCGCCGGCGAGCACAAGCGACGAGGCGACGTACCCGCGCTTCTTGCCGATCCGCTGGCCAAGCGCGCTCCACGCCGGGGTCAGCAGCAACGCAGGCCCCACGAAGCAGACGAACAGGATCGTCGCTGCACCATCGTCGAAGAGGATCCACTTCGAGACGTAGGCGACGCCGGCGAGCATCGCGCCGGTCGCCAGCGCCTGGAGCACGAACGTCGAGAGCAGCAGCCGGAAGTCGCGTGCACCGGCGACGATGCGCAACTGCTCCCGCAGCGTGCCTGGCCCAGACGCCACCTGGCCGATGGGCGCGGACCGGGTGCCGACGTATGCGCCGACCACACCGACCACCAGCATCACCGCGACCGCCACCCCCATCACCCGGTAACCAGTCCTGCCGCCGAGCGCGTCCCGGATCGCCGGGGCGGTGGCGCCACTGAGCATGATCGCGAAGGCCAGGATCGCCACCCGCCAGGTCATCAGCCGGGTGCGTTCGTCGTAGGAGTCGGTGATCTCGGCCGGCATCGCGACGTAGGGCACCTGGAAGAACGCGTACGCCGTCGCGCAGGCCACGAACATCACGAGCACCCACGCCGCGTCGAGCACCTTCGAGTCAAGGTCGGGCGCTGCGAAGAGGAGGGCGAAGCAGCCGGCCAGCAGCAGCCCGGCCCTGAGCAGGTAGGGCCTTCTCGGGCCGCGCGGGTCGGTCGAACGGTCGCTGATCCTGCCGGCTATCGGGTTGAGCACGACGTCCCATGCCTTGGGCAGGAACACGATCAGGCCCGCGAGTACCGCGGAGATCGCGAGCGTGTCCGTTAGGTAGGGCAGCAGCATGAGTCCCGGGACCGTGCCGAAGGCACCCGTGGCGACCGAGCCAAGGCCGTACCCGGCGCGGACGCGGGTGCTGAGCGGCTGGGACACGTGTGAAATCTAGTGCTGCGGACTCATCCCTGGCTGGGTTCTTCGCCCAAGGTCTCTTCGATCAACCGGGCCAGGGCGGTCTGTCCGGCCGGGAGCGGGTGCAGAGCGGCACCGAGCCTGGCGCTGCCGGTCCTGCCCTGGACCCACGGCTCGCGCGCACAAACGTGGTGGCCGTAGGACGCAGCGTAGAAGTCGACGAACTCCACCTCCGCTTCGTCGGCGGCGGCTTGCATCTCGTGGCGAAGTCGCAGGTTGATCTGGCGGAACGTGGCGCGGTCCTCTGGGCGCATCCGGGGAAGTCTGGCGCAGTCGCCCTGTGCCGGAAGGAGCTTCGGGTATCCGACCAGCAGCACCCGCGCGTTCGGAGCCAGCTCCTTGACCCGCTCGAGCGTCGAGACCAGCGGTGTCCGCAGCTCGTCGACGATCCGGCCGAGCGTCTGGCGCCGGTCGTAGAGCCGGCAGATGCCCTTGGAGAGCCGGCAGACGGTGGCGATCCGGGCGTAGAGATGCTGGTTGTTCGCGCCGATCCCCAACGTCACAAGGTCTGTGTCCTTCGACAGCGCCTCGACCTGGGGAGGCACGGCAACCCCGAGTGAGGTGATCTGTCTCCCCGGCAGGTCCTTCGTCTGCGCCCCGCTGCACGAGCGGTCCTGGAGGTCGTCGATGTGCAGGGCGGCAGCAAGCAGGCTCGGATAGTTGTTTCGGGAGCGGTGGCACCCGAGGGCGACGTCGGTCAGCGGCACGTACGGCGCCGCGGTGTAGGAGTCACCCATCGCGACGTAGTGGTGGTACGTCGGGCGAGCCCGCTCGCTGGCACCGCCACGAGCGAGGAGCAGGACCAGCACCACCGTTAGGACTGCCGCGACGAGGCGCAGCGCCTGATGCGGGATCCGGAGATGCGGCAGGCTCAAGACTTGCGGGCGAGGCCGCGCGAGGAAGCCGACGCGAACCTGCGGTCGGGGTTGGAGCCGATGGCCGAGCGGTCGGGCGCCACTTCGGCTACCGGCTTGGGGATTCGGTGCGCGGGCTTCTTCCTGGCCGTGGTCTGGCTGGACGTCTTGTCCCCGTCCTGCTCGCCGGTCGTCACGCCGGTCGTCACGCCGGTCGTCACGCCGGTCTTCTGGCTGGCCTTTCGGACTGTCTTCTGCCCGCTCTTCTGGGCTCGGCCCTTCTTGCGGGCCGGTGGCTTGCTCGCCCGGTCATCGGGCGTGGAGTACTGCTCGATCCACTCGTCCATGGTCACCCAGGTCGTTGCCCGGGCCCCGCGTCCGGTGAGCATGCCGAGGTGCCCGCCTGGGACGATCTCGAAACGGACCTCGGCGGCACCTGTCAGGAGCGGGACGAGTGCCTGCACGGACTTGATCGGGGCGATGCCGTCGGTGTTCCCACCGAAGATCAGGACGGGGGCTTTGATGTCCGCGATGTCGATCTCGTGCCCGGACAGGTTCACCTTGCCGCCGAGGAGCTGGTTGGCCTTGAGCATGCGGTGGTAGAGCTGCCCGAAAGTGCGTCCGGGGTAGGCGATCATGTTGGCGGTGAACCGGTCCACCGCCTCGATCTGGGCCAGCCACTCGGCGTCGTCGAGGTTCTGCAGGATCGCTATCGGCTTGGTGAAGATCTTGGTGCCTGCGCTGAGCTGGAAGGCCCGGCGTACCAGCGGTTTCGGCGCGCCGCCCATGAGCCGGTAGAGCTGCGTGATCAGGCCACCGTCGGTCAGCCTGAGGATCGGGCGCAGGGGAGCCACCAGGGGTACCTGTGTGACGTCGAACGGCGACCCGACGACCGTCAGCGAGGCGATCGGCAGCTGCGGACCGTCGGCCGCCGCCAGTGCGGCGAAGATGCCGCCGAGGCTCCAGCCGATCACGTGCACGGGACGTCCACCGGCGTGCTCGCTGGCCGCCTTGATCGCCTCCGGCACGACCTCCTCGACCCAGTGCTCGAGCCCGAGCTTGCGGTTCTTGAACGAGATCTCGCCGTACTCCACGAGGTAGGTCGGCCGGCCGCGCTGGACGAAGTGCTCGACGAGGGAGCAGCCGCGTCGCAGGTCGTAGCAGATCGCCGGAGCTGCGAGCGGGGTCACGAGCAGGATCGGGTCGCCGGTCTCGCGGGTCTTCTTCTGGGGGCGGTAGTGGTAGACCTCGCGCAGCGCTCCGTCGTCGATGAGCGTCCGGGGCATGGGGCGGAGGTCGGCCAGCCCGCCGTACAGCACCTTGTGTGCGACGTTGCTGGCAGCGGACGCGACCTGGTCCGGCTTGGGGATCAGATCCATGTTCGAAAACTACCAACTGACGGGGGCTAGGGAGCATCGGCCGGGCACGGGTCCGCTGCAGGACCTCACTCTAGGTGCGGAGCGTCGCAGGTGGTCGAGCAGCGAGCGAAGCGAGTGATCAGTCGAGACCACACTCCGCAAGCCGGGGATCGGCCGAGACCCGCGGGTCGCTGCTCGACCACCTACGATGCGGGCCGCCGGGGGGGCACGGCGGTCTCGACTGGCCGCTCGCTGGCGCTCGCTGCTCGACCACCTACGGGTCGACCCCTTGAAGGGCGCCGCCAACAGTGGTTGCGGAGCGAGCAACCAGGTAGGTGGTCGAGCAGCGAGCGAAGCGAGTGATCAGTCGAGACCACACTCCGTGAGCCGAGGAGCAGCCGTGACCACTGATCAGGAGCTCAGAGCACCTGGTTCCCGTACATCTCACCCAGGGGGTCGGCGATCAGCTCGATGCGGGCGCCGTCGGGGTCCTGGAAGTAGACCGAGACGCCGCTGTGCACCTCGTGGGCGACGCCGGCCTCTTCGAGGCGCTTGACCAGCTGCTCCCAGCGGTCGGGGTCCACCGAGATCGCCACGTGGTGCAGGCCGCCGAGGACCTCGGCGTACGGGCCCACGTCGAGTCCGGGAAAGTCGAAGAAGGCGAGCAGGTTGTTGTTCCCGATGTCGAAGAAGAAGTGCGAGGAGCCCGGGTAGTCGCGGTTGTCGATCAGCTCGGTCAGCGGGAAGCCCAGCACGTCCTGGTAGAAGCGGACCGTTGCCTCGACGTCGCTGCTGATCAGCGCAGTGTGGTGCAGCCCGCGGGCCGAGGAGCCCGGGCGCTCGCCCTGCGGCCGGAGGTGCTGCTGCCGGATCCGGTCGCGCTCGGCCTCGATCGAGCCGAGGTCGGTGCGGCCGGGAGCCTGTGCTTCGGTCTCGCTCATCGTTCTCGCTTTCTCATCCTTGACGCGGGCCTTAGGAGGATCGGGCCGGCCGGGTGTGCTTGGAGTGTGTGGGCTGTTCTCCGGACAGCTGGTCGAGGAACGTCGAGGCCCAGTGGGAGACGTCGTTCTCGGACACGGTCCTGCGCATCGCCCGCATCCGCCGGGTCAGGTCCTTGGGCCCGGCCTCGTAGGCCTGCAGCATGGTCGCCTTCATGCCGTTGATGTCGTAGGGGTTCACCAGGTAGGCCTGTCGCAGCTCGTCGGCCGAACCCGCGAACTCCGAGAGGACCAGGGCTCCGTCGTCCTCGAAGCGGCAGGCGACGTACTCCTTGGCGACCAGGTTCATGCCGTCGCGGAAAGGGGTCACCACCATGATGTCGGCCGTGCGGTAGAGGGCAGCCATCTCCTCACGCGGGAACGAGGAGTGCAGGTAGGAGATGACGGGTCGTCCGATACGGCCGAGATCGCCGTTGATGTGGCCCACCAGGCGGTCGATGTCGTCGCGGAGCTGGCGGTACTGGTCGACCCGTTCCCGGGACGGCGTCGCCACCTGGACGAAGATCACGTCCTCGACCGTGAGGTGGCCGTCCGCGATCAGCTCGCTGAACGCGCGGAGCCGGGCGTAGATGCCCTTTGTGTAGTCGAGGCGGTCGATTCCCAGGAACACCTTCTTCGGGTTGCCCAGGTCGTTGCGGATCTGTTCCGCACGCTTGGCCACCGGCTCGGATCGCGCGAGCTCCTCGAATCCTGCGGTGTCGATGGAGATGGGGAACGCCTTGGCCAGTACGACGCGCCCGTCGGGCAGGTAGACCGAGTCCCGGTGGGTCTTGTGGCCGACGCGCTGACGGACCAGCCGGACGAAGTTCTGGGCGGCACCAGAGAGCTGGAAGCCGACGAGGTCGGCGCCGAGCAGACCCTCGAGGACCTGGCGGCGCCAGGGCAGCTGGGAGAAGAGCTCGGCCGGTGGGAACGGGATGTGCAGGTAGAAGCCGATCCGCAGGTCCGGGCGGAGCTCGCGCAACATCGCCGGCACGAGCTGGAGCTGGTAGTCCTGCACCCAGACCGTCGCGTTCCTGGCGGCGAACTTTGCTGCTGCGTCGGCGAAGCGCTGGTTCACGGTGACGTAGGAGTCCCACCACTCACGGTGGAAGGACGGCTTGGCGACGAGGTCGTGGTACAGCGGCCAGAGGGTGTCGTTGGAGAACCCCTCGTAGAACTCGGCGACCTCCTCCTCCGAGAGCGGCACCGGCACGAGCGTCAGGCCCTCGTCGACGAAGGCGTCCGGCACGTCTCCTGTGTCACCTGGCCAACCGATCCAGGCGCCGCTGTTGCTGCGCATGACGGGCTCGAGCGCTGAGACCAGGCCGCCCGGTGAGCGTCGCCAGGTGGGCTTGCCGTCGTCCCCGATGACCCGGTCGACGGGAAGCCGGTTCGCGACGACCACGAGGTCGGCGGTGGCGCGTTTCCTCATAGGACTCACGTAGTGACCCTATCCAAGGTAAGTGACGCCGATCTGGGCGCGAAGGTCGTCCATCTGCCGCATCAACGAGATGGTCTGGCTCGGTGGGACCAGCTCGCTGGTGGTCGCACCAGCACGCAGACACCGGTGCACCTCGGCGATCTCGTTCCCGTAGCCATAGCCGATCACAGGCTCGTCGGGCTCGATCGACGAGGCCTCCGGCTCGTTGTTCGGGTACGGCGTCCACCTGATCGTGCCGGGGTGGTGGAAGCTGCGCGGGAGGTAGAAGTGGCCGAGCTCGGTCGACACAGAGGCCGTCCCGGGGGGCTGCGCGGTCATCGACGCGGTCAGGGACGCCGTCGCACCCCCGGCGTAGAGCCCGGCGATCGAGACGTCGAGGTCGATCCCGCTCGCCGAGAGGTTGGCCACCGCCCTCAGCTGCTCGGGCTCACCGAGAATGAGGTGGGCGAAGGTCAGCGGGTAGACCCCCATGTCGAGCAGTGCGCCGGCGCCCAGGGCCGGGTCGAGCAGGCGGTCCGACGGGTCGGCCTGCACCACGAACCCGATGTCGGCCTGTACCTGGCGGGCAGTGCCGTGCCGTCCCTCGGCGAGCACGCTCCTCAGCCTGCGGATCGCGGGATGGCAGACGGTCCACATCGCCTCCATCAGGAACAGCCCCCGGGCGGCCGCCTCCTCGAAGAGGGCCTGTGTGCTCGCGGCGTCGAGGGTCATTGCCTTCTCGCAGAGCACGTGCTTGCCTGCCTCGAGGGCCAACCGCGTGTGCTCGTCGTGGAGAGCGTGCGGCGAGGCGACGTACACAACGTCCACGGCGGGGTCGCTGACCAGGTCCTCGTAGGACCCGTGCGCCGCGCCGCCGAACTCTGCCGCGAACTTCGCTGCCCGGTCCCGGTTGCGCGAACCCGTCGCGACCAGTTCGGCGTCGGGCACCAGGCCCAGGTCTCGGGCGAAGGCGCGGGCTATGCGACCGGGCCCCAGCACTCCCCATCTGATCGGTTCCATGCGGTCACCGTAGCCAGTGCCGCTCTCGCTCGGGTGCCCCCGGAGTGCCACACGCGCCACGCCGCCGACCAAATGACATCGTTGTATTTCCTCGCCTATGATGAGGCCGACAGCACCACCGTTCCCCGCCGAGGAGTCGCCCAGATGGTCGCCAGCCACGCGCTCAACCACCCGCAGCCGGAGGGTTCCGGCGAGCTGTCCGCGCGGGACGCAGCGATGTTGGACTTCGAGCGCCAGTGGTGGAAGTACGCCGGCGCCAAGGAGCAGGCAGTCCGCGAGAAGTTCGACATGTCCTCGACCCGCTACTACCAGGTGCTCAACGCCCTCATCGACCGTCCGGAGGCGCTGGCCCACGACCCCCTTCTGGTGCGCCGTCTGCGACGACTGCGGGCGACCCGTCAGCGCCAGCGCTCAGCGCGCCGCCTCGGCTTCGACCTCTCGGAGTGACCCAGATGTCGAGGGGGATGTCAGCGCGCGTGCGCGACGAGCGCGGAGTCGTACTGCCCACCCGGCTGCTCGCACTCTGCATCTCGGCGGTGGCCGTGGCCGCGCTGGTCTTCGTGGCCAACGACCCTGACCAGGCGCCGACTGAGGACCAGGCCACGCCCGCAGTCGGGAAGTCACCCAGCTCCCCGGACGCGACCCCGACCGGCACGGCCACCGCCACGACGACGAAGCCCAAGCCGATCAAGCGCGGCGACGTGTTCGTCGAGGTCTTCAACAACACCCGGACCAAGGGCCTCGCCGGCGGTGTTGCCGACAAGGCCAAGGCGGCCGGCTGGAACGTGGTGGGCTCCGACAACTGGTACGGCGCCGTCGACGGTACGTCGGTCTACTACCCGCCACGCCTCAAGGAGGCCGCCCGGGCACTGAGCCGGGACCTCGGCATCAAGCACCTGCGCCCGGCCGAGGAGCCGATGCGTTTCGACCGCGTGACCGTCATCCTCACCGACGACTACCTCTGAGCCACCGCGGCGTCCGCCCCGGGCGGCCCCGATCGTCATGACCACGGCCGCTTCGACAACGGGGTCGTGGGGCTGGGACAGTTGCCTCCATGGAGTTCAGCTCGACGAGCGGTGAGCGGGAGTACGCCGCGCTGGTGCGCGCCGCGGACGACCTCGTGGTCGGTCTCGACTTCGACGGCACCCTGGCCCCGATCGTGGACAACCCCGAGTACGCGCACATCCACCCCGAGGCCGGCGAAGTGCTGGTCGCACTCGCGGCGCAGGTCCGGGCGGTGGCCGTGATCACCGGGCGTCCCGCCCGCCAGGCGCTCGACCTCGGTGGCCTCGAGGAGGTCGGCAACGCCATCGGTGAGACCGGCCGGGAGCTGTTCGTGCTCGGCCAGTACGGCAACGAGCGCTGGACCTCCACCGACCGGCGGGTGATCTCGCCGAAGCCGCCGCGAGGGCTCGCCACCTTCATGGGCGAGATCCCGAGGCTGCTGCGCAGGGCCGACGCCACCGGGGCCTGGCTGGAGGAGAAGGGCCTCGCCGTGGCCGTGCACACGCGCCGCCTCGACGACCCCGAAGCGGCCTTCGAGAGGCTGTTGCCACTGCTCTCCGAGGCCGCGAGGAGCCACGACCTGGACGTCGAGCCGGGCCGCTGGGTGGTCGAGGTGCGCGCACATGGCATGAACAAGGGCGCGGCGGTGCGTCGCCTCACCAAGGAGGTCGGGGCCAAGGCGTTCGTCTTCGGAGGAGACGACCTGGGCGACGTCGAGGCGTTCAAGGCCGTCGAGGAGCTCCGTAGCCAGGGACTCCCGTGCCTGCTGGTCTGGGCAGAGCACGACGACCACAACGCACTGGCGGACATGGCCGACGTCGTGGTGGACGGCCCCGAGGGCACCCTCGACCTGCTGCGCGAGCTGACCGCCGACATCCGGTCCAACCGCTCCTGACCTAACTCCCGGGGGGCTCAGACGCGCTCGTGGTCGACGGCCTCCGCGGCCCAGATCATCCGGTCCGGTGCGAGCGGTCGACGGTTCGCCCACACGTAGTACAGGACGCCCGGCACGAGCAGGCCGACGATCCAGGAGATGTCCGCGCCGCCGAGAGCCTTGGTCACGGGCCCGGTGTACAGCGACTGCGCCAGGAACGGGACCTGCACCAGCACGCCTGCCGCGTACGTCGTGATGGCCACCGCGTTCCAGCGCCCGTAACGCCCGTCGGGGTCGTAGAGCCCCGGGATGTCCACCTTCTCCTTCGAGACCAGGTAGTAGTCGGTGAGGTTGATCGCCGACCAGGGCGTGAACACCATCAGCAGGAGCAGGACGAAGTTCTTGAAGTTGTTCAGGAAGTCGGCGGTGGCCGCGATGGCGATCACGGCAGCGAGCAGCAGCATGGCCGAGACGAAGACCGCGCGCGCCGTACTGCTCACGGCGCGCCTGCCGGTGAACGCGGTGACTGTGGTGGCGGCGCACATGAAGCTGCCGTAGGCGTTGAGGCAGGTCACCGTCAGCTTGCCGACGACGATCAGGGCGTAGATGAGAGCGGCAACCAGGGCCGAACCTGCGAGGTCGCCCAGCCACCCGACCTGGTTGGACAGGAAGGAGTCACCAGCCACGGCGGCCACGAGTACGCCGAAGGTCATCGAGAGCTGGGAACCCAGGACGCTGCCGGCGAGGGTTGCCAGGAAGACCGAGCGGTCCGGAGTGTCCTCGGGCAGGTAGCGGGAGTAGTCCGCGACGTACGGGCCGTAGGTGAGCTGCCAGCCGGCGCCCAGCGACACCGACAGCAGGAACGTGGCCATCTCGAACTGCGGTCCGGCAACGGCAGCGCCCACGTCGTGCTGGGTGAACAGCCGCACCGCCAGGTAGCCGAGGCCGACGATCCCGATGACTGTCGCGAGCTTGCCCACCGCGTGGATCAGCTCGTAGCCGAAGATGGCGATCACCGCGACGAGGGTGACGAAAAGGAGAATCCCCACGACAGCCGCGTCGATGCCGAGCAGCTCGTTGATGGCCTGGCCCGCCAGCACGGTGCCGGTCGCGGTGAAGCCGAGGTACATCACGATCACGAGTACCAGCGGGATCGCTGCTCCCAGTACGCCGAACTGGGCGCGGCTGGAGATCATCTGCGGGAGTCCGAGACGTGGCCCCTGGGCGGAGTGCAACGCCATCACCACGCCGCCGGCGAGGTTGCCGAGGAGCAGACCGATGATCGCCCACAGTGCGTCAGCGCCGAAGACGACCGCGAGGGCGCCGTCCACGACGGCAGTGATCTGCAGGTTGGCGGCCATCCAGAGCGTGAACTGGTTGACCGGTGAGCCGTACCGTTCGGCGAGCGGGACGAAGTCGATCGACCTGCGCTCGACCGTCAGTGGTGTGTTCGCCATGGGGGTCTCCTCTCGGGGGGTCCTCCCATCACACGACGTACGGCCAGTCGGCGGTAGCCCTCGTGGCAGAGGGGAGTCTCGAATTCGAGACCTGGCGCCGCCAACGGTGAGACGGCCATCTCGGATGGCGGGATGGTTGTGCACATTCTGAGACGAATACCTACGCTGGGCAGAGCTCATCACGAGGGGCAGAGGGATACGGCCCGCTGAAGCCCCGGCAACCGCCTGAACGAGCCTCCGATCCGTCGGGAACGTTCAGGTGCGGTGCCACATCCGTCCTGGTCCGAGAGTCGGACCGGGGAAGATGAGAAGGAGGCTTCCTTTGAGCATCGCAACCCACACCTCAACGTCCACGCCCACCGCGCCCGCCTTGCGGGAGGGTGCCTTCGGCAACGCCACCGGGCTCGCGTGTCGCGAGTGCGGTCACGGGGTCGAGCTCGGTCCCCACTACGCGTGTCCTGAGTGCTTCGGTCCGCTCGAGGTCGCCTACCGCTTCCCGGCGGTCACCCGCGCGGAGATCGAGGCCGGCCCACGCAACATCTGGCGCTACAAGGCGCTGCTCCCGGTGCCCGAGGACATCGAGCAGAGCCCGAACATGGAGCCCGGCTTCACCCGGCTTCTGAAGGCGAACAACCTCGGGCGCGAGCTCGGCATCGACAACCTGTGGGTCAAGGACGACTCGACGAACCCCACGAACTCCTTCAAGGACCGCGTCGTCGCCTGCGCGTTGAGCGCGGCTCGGGAGTTCCACAGCAAGGTCTTCGCCTGCCCCTCGACGGGGAACCTGGCCAACGCAGTGGCTGCTGCAGGTGCGCGCGCCGGCATCAAGACGGTGGTCTTCATCCCGTCGAACCTCGAGAAGCCCAAGCAGGTCAACTCGGCCGTCTACACCGAGAACCTGGTCGCGGTGAACGGCAACTACGACGACGTCAACCGTCTCGCCTCGGAGATCGCCGGCGAAGAGGAAGGCTGGGCGTTCGTCAACGTCAACGTGCGGCCCTACTACGCCGAGGGATCGAAGACCCTGGGCTACGAGATCGCCGAACAGCTCGGCTGGCGGCTGCCCGACCAGATCGTGATCCCGGTGGCATCCGGCTCCCAGCTGACCAAGGTGCACAAGGCCTTCCAGGAGCTGATCAAGCTCGGGCTCGTCGCGGACAAGCCCTACCGCGTGTACGGCGCACAAGCCACGGGTTGCTCCCCGGTGTCGGTGGCCTACAAGGCAGGGATCGACGCGATCCGCCCGGTCAAGCCGGACACCATCGCCAAGAGCCTGGCCATCGGCAACCCGGCCGACGGCATCTACGTGCTCGACATCTGCCGAGAAACGGGCGGAGCCGTCGAAGACATCTCCGACGAGCAGGTGCGCGAGGCAATCGTGCTGCTGGCTCGCACCGAGGGGATCTTCACCGAGACGGCGGGCGGCACCACCGTCGGCGTACTCAAGAAGCTCGTCGAAACCGGCCAGCTCGACACCAGCCTCGAGACGGTCGTGATCAACACCGGGCACGGGTTGAAGACGCTCGACGCGGTGGCAGACTCGGTCGGACCCGCTGCGACCATCGAGCCGTCGTACGCCGCATTCGTCGCCTCCGGCGTCGTCTGAGCCACCTGCCTGACCACACAACGATCTCGCCAACGATCTCGCCAACGATCTCGCCAACGATCTCGCCAACGATCTCGAAGGAGAAGCCATGAGCGTCCAGGTCCGGATCCCCACCATCCTGCGCAACTACACCGAAGGTGCCTCCGAGGTCACCGCGGAGGGGAGCACGGTGGCCGAGGTCCTCGAAGACCTCGAGGCCAACCACAACGGGATCAAGGCGCGGGTTCTCGACGACGAGGGCGAGATCCGCCGTTTCGTCAACGTCTACGTGGGCAACGACGACGTGCGCTTCCTCGAGGGTCTGGGCAGCGCCACCCCCGAGGGCACCCAGATCAGCATCATCCCCGCGGTCGCCGGCGGCTGCTAGCTTCGCTAGGGCGTACGCCGGCCTCACCCTGCGTGAGCGGCCAGCCACGGGTCGAGGACCGCGTGGAAGGCGTCGCCACGGTCGCGGCGTACGCAGTGGGCTGCGCCGGCGATGACCTCTAACTCGAGCTCCGGGTTCAGGCGGGCGACCTCGGCGAGCATCGTGCCGTCGAGGATCACTTCGTGGTCGCCGCTGATCACCAGGGTTGGCGGCCTGATCCCAGCTGCGATCTCGCGCCACGGGGTGCCCAGGAGTCCGACCCCCGAGCGCAGGAACGCCTCGTCAGTGTCGGCCTTCGCCCGGGCCCACGGACCCAGCTCACTCTGCGGCCACGTGGGGTGCGCAGCACGGCACTGAGCGATCGCTCCCTGCGGATCGGCAGCGACCGATCGTGCGTCATCCACGCGCTGGCGGGTCACCGTCTCCTCGTCTCCCCACGGCGACTGGTCCCGCCAGGCCGGGTCCTCGAGCACGACGGCCCGCACGAGGTCCGGCCGGCGAGCCGCGAGCCCCGCGGCGAGTCCCCCGCCCATCGAGTGGCCGAGCAGCAGTGCAGGCCCGAGGTCCTCGAGCAGCGTCTCCAGCGCGGCGTACATGTACTGGATCGGGTCGTCGGATGCGAGCTCCTCCGCGGTGAACCGGTCGGAGGCTCCGTGCCCGAGTGCGTCGGGCGCCACGATGCGGTACGCCGAACCCAACCGGTCGACGAGGTCGGTCCAGCACTGGCCCGAGTCGGTGATGCCGTGCAGGACGAGCAGGACCGGCCGGGCAGCGTCGCCGTACTCGTGCACGAGCAGGCGTCCGACGCGTCGATCTGTTGCCATGGGGCCAGCCTGCCACTGGGCCTGCCACTGGGCCTGCCACTGGGCCGATCGTGCAGACTGACCCGATGCCACGCAACATCGCCACCACTGACCGGGTCGGGCGCGAGGAGCTGCTCGACTTCGTCCGCCCGCGTCACCGGGCCACACTCGTGACCAACCGCAGGAACGGCCGGCCGCAGGTCTCGCCGGTCACCTGCGGCGTCGATGATTTGGGCCGCGTGGTGATCTCGACGTACCCACAGCGGGCCAAGGTGGCCAACCTCAGGCGCGAGCCGTCAGCGACGGTGCTGATCCACAGCGACGAGTGGGACGGGCCCTACGTCCAGCTCGACGGCACCGCCGAGGTCATTGACCAGCCCGATGCAGTGGAGCCCCTGGTCGACTACTTCCGCAGCATCTCCGGTGAGCACCCCGACTGGGAGGAGTACCGCCAGGCCATGCGCGACCAGGGGAAGTCCCTCATCCGCGTGAGCATCGAGTCCTGGGGCCCGATCGCGACGGGCGGCTTCCCGCCGGGGCACGCAGGCTGACCGCGTGACCACCCAGAAGCAGCAGCCGCTCGTGCTGCTGGTGACCTGTTCCCACATGCCCGACGGCGAGGAGTGGACCGGGACCTCGCACCTTCCCGCGGCCTTCGCCGAGCGAGACATCGACGCTCGGTGGGTGGTGTGGGACGACCCGCGCGTCGACTGGTCCGAGGGTCTGGTCGCCGTGCGCTCGACCTGGGACTACGAGGAGCGTCGCGAGGAGTTCCTCGACTGGGCACGTTCGGTGCCGTGGATGCTCAACTCGTCGGCCGTGTTCGCGTGGAACACCGACAAGTCCTACCTCACGCAGCTTGCCGCGAGCGGGGTCCCGGTGGTGCCGACGGAAGTCGTCGAGAACCCGGCTGGTCTCGCCTCAGCGATCGCGAGCCACCCGTCGGTCGTGGTCAAGCCGACCGTGGGCGCCGGGGGACGCGGGGTGGTCGTATTCGACGGCACCGATGGGAGTGTCGCCGACCTCGACGCCAGCCTCGGCGCCGGCCCGTGGGTGGTCCAGCCACTGGTCGAGTCCGTGCGCACCGAGGGAGAGACGTCCGTCTTCGTGCTCGGCGGAGAGGTCGTGTCCCAGGCGCAGAAGGTCCCGGCCGCGGGCGAGATCCGGGTCCACGAGGAGTACGGGGGTACGACGGTCGCCGTCCCGCTCACCGATGAAGCGGCCGACCTGGCCCGTCGTACGGTCCTGGCGGCCGGCTCGATCCTCGGCGAACCATTCGACTATGCCAGGGTCGACCAGATGCGCCTCGCCGACGGCACGCTGGCCGTCAGCGAGCTCGAGGGGACCGAGCCCGGCCTCTATCTCGACGTCCTCCCCGACAACGCCGGGCTCTTCGCCGACCTGGTCGTCGGTCACCTGCGCGCTCGTTGAGCGGGGCGGCTGGTCCCACCCGACCGAAATCCCCGGCACAGGCGTTTGCACTCGCTTGGGCCGAGTGCTAAAAATGCAGTTGGCACTCTCCATGTGAGAGTGACAGAACAGCACCAAATCCACGGCCGTCTGAGTCGAGGTCCGAAGGCGCTGGCGGGAAGGGTCCGCCGGGTCAGCCCGGGCCGTCCGTCGCGGGCGACGAAGCGGCCACCGAACTTTTGAGCGTGAGGAATCACCAGAAGCCATGCCGAAGCTGATTGCTTTCAACGAGGAGGCCCGCCGCGGGCTCGAGCGAGGGATGAACACCCTCGCCGACGCGGTCAAGGTCACGCTCGGTCCCAAGGGCCGCAACGTCGTACTCGAGAAGAAGTGGGGTGCGCCCACCATCACCAACGATGGTGTGAGCATCGCCAAGGAGATCGAGCTGGAGGACCCGTACGAGAAGATCGGGGCCGAGCTCGTCAAGGAAGTTGCCAAGAAGACCGACGACGTCGCGGGTGACGGCACCACCACCGCCACCGTCCTGGCCCAGGCCATGGTGCGCGAGGGTCTGCGCAACGTCGCCGCCGGCGCCAACCCGATGGAGCTCAAGCGCGGGATCGAGAAGGCCGTCGAGGCCGTCTCCGCGCAGCTGCTCGGCATGGCCAAGGACGTCGAGACCAAGGAGCAGATCGCGGCCACGGCCTCGATCTCTGCCGCCGACACAACCGTCGGTCAGGTCATCGCCGAGGCGATGGACAAGGTCGGCAAGGAAGGCGTCATCACCGTCGAGGAGTCCAACACCTTCGGGCTCGACCTCGAGCTCACCGAGGGGATGCGCTTCGACAAGGGCTACATCTCGCAGTACTTCATGACCGACCCGGAGCGCATGGAGGCCGTCCTCGACGACCCCTACATCCTGATCGCGAACTCCAAGGTCTCTACGGTCAAGGACCTGCTCCCGCTGCTCGAGAAGGTCATGCAGAGCGGCAAGCCGCTGCTGATCATCGCCGAGGACATCGAGGGCGAGGCCCTGTCCACGCTGGTGGTCAACAAGATCCGTGGCACCTTCAAGTCCGTCGCCGTCAAGGCTCCGGGCTTCGGTGACCGCCGCAAGGCGATGATGCAGGACATCGCGATCCTCACCGGTGGTCAGGTTATCTCCGAGGACGTCGGCCTCAAGCTTGAGTCGACCGGCATCGAGCTGCTCGGCCAGGCCCGCAAGGTCGTCGTGACCAAGGACGAGACCACCATCGTCGAGGGTTCCGGTGACGCCGACCAGATCGCCGGTCGCGTCAACCAGATCCGCGCCGAGATCGACAAGAGCGACTCCGACTACGACCGCGAGAAGCTGCAGGAGCGCCTGGCCAAGCTGGCCGGCGGTGTAGCGGTGATCAAGGTCGGCGCTGCCACCGAGGTGGAGCTCAAGGAGCGCAAGCACCGCATCGAGGACGCCGTTCGCAACGCGAAGGCGGCCGTCGAGGAGGGCATCGTCGCCGGCGGCGGCGTGGCCCTGGTGCAGGCGGGCGTGAACGCCTTCGAGAAGCTCGACCTGGTCGGCGACGAGGCCACTGGCGCCAACATCGTCAAGGTCGCGCTGTCGGCTCCGCTCAAGCAGATCGCGATCAACGCCGGTCTCGAGGGTGGCGTCGTGGCAGAGAAGGTAGCCGGCCTCCCGGTCGGACACGGCCTCAACGCGGCCACCGGCGAGTACGGCGACATGCTGGCCGCCGGCATCCCCGACCCGGCCAAGGTGACCCGCTCGGCACTGCAGAACGCCGCGTCGATCGCCGCGCTGTTCCTCACAACCGAGGCAGTGATCGCCGACAAGCCGGAGAAGCAGCCCGCCATGGGTGGCGACCCCTCCGGCGGCATGGGCGGCATGGACTTCTGACCGCCTCACGAAACCCAGTCCGTTCGTCAAGGACGGGCCGCTAGTCAGTCAGCAAGGCCCCGGTCACGTACCGGGGCCTTGCTGCTACCCCGAGCCGCACAATTGTTGGATTTGGACGTCGAGTACAGCTTCGTGGACGTCACAACCCAACAAATGTGGGATGGGGGCGCGTTGTACGGCTACCTGCACGACGAAACCCCGGCAGCCGCGGGTGGTGGTCTCGCCGAACCCCACAATTGTTGGATTTGGACGTCGAGTACGGCCTCGTGGACGTCACAACCCAACATTTGTGGGGTTTGGGTGGCCCCGCGGACCGCGACCGACCCCACGCCCACCCAACCGACCCCCCAATCTTGACCCCCGACACCAGAGGAACCCCATGAGCCGTGAGATGCAGGTAAGCGACAGCGTCGTGATCCACGCCGACGCCCGGACGATCTACGACCAGGTCGCCGACCCGACCCAGATGTCCAGGTGGAGCCCGGAGAACACCGGCGCCACCACCCAGGTCGGCGAGGGTCCGCTCGAGAAGGGCGCGGTCTTCGACGGCTCCAACAAGCGCGGTCTCGCACGGTGGCGCACTGAGTGTGTGGTCACCGCGGCGGAGCCGGGCCGGCGGTTCGCGTTCCGGGTACGCAAGATCGGGCCGGGAACACCCTTCATCCCCGGTTCGATCGCGAAGTGGGAGTACACCTTCGAGCCTGCCGGCAACGGCACGCGGGTCACGGAGACGTGGACCGACCTGCGCAGGATCTGGCCGGACTGGGCAGCCGGGATCTTCGACAAGACCGCGACCGGTGGTCGTTCCTTCGCCGACTTCCAGCGCGGCAACATCGCGCGCACCCTCGCCCGGATGAAGGCCGACTTCGAGGGACAGCTGGAGGAGACCAGCTAGACCTCAGAACACGTTGTGTGGCCGGAACTGCACGCTGATCCGGGGACCGACCGGACGTGCGGTCTTCGGTACGGCGTGCTCCCAGGTGCGCTGGCAGGACCCGCCCATCACGATCAGGTCGCCGTGGCCCAGCGCGTGGGAAACCTCGACGTGCCCGCCGACCGGACGCAGCTGCAGCTTGCGAGGCGAGCCGAACGACACGATCGCCACCATCGTGTCGTGCGTGTTCCCGCGGCCGATCCGGTCGCCGTGCCAGGCGACGGAGTCGTGGCCGTCGCGGTAGTAGCAGCAGCCCGCCGTCACGAACGGCCCGCCCAGCTCGGGCAGGTAGTGGGCGCTGAGGGCGTCGCGAGCCTCGGTCAGCGCGGGATGTGGGAGCTGCTCGCCGACGCCGTAGGTGTGTAGCAGCCGAGGGACGTCCACCACGTTGTCGTACATCGGCCGCCGCTCGGCGCGCCACGGCACCACCTCGAGGAGCTCGGCGAAGAGCTCGTCGGCGCCCTCGAACCAGCCCGGCAGTACGTCGACCCACGCGCCGCGGTAGAGCTCGGTGCGCTGGATCCTCCCGGTCAGTGGCCCCACGCCGACATGCCCGGCGCCGTCGAGAGCGGTGTCGAGGAGCGAGGGCTGGAACCCGATGGACACACAACGAGCCTAACACTCGTTCGAACACCTGTGCGAGCCCTCGGGTCGACTCAATCCCATGGACGGCGCGCGGCTCAGGCGTACGCTCAACGCACCTCGTCGGCCGGACGAGGCCGTGGACGGGGGCTCGTTGCGCCCGGTGACGATGGGTGACTCGACGCCCGCCGCGGAGCTCGCAGCAGTTCTGGAGCGGGCTGTCCGCGAGGCTCGTACCGGACGATGTTCGTTCGACCGCGTCTGGAACGTCGAGGTGCTCTTCGCCGTGAAAAGTGCTGGGACTGACCTCAGTGTCCGAGGACTGAGCAAGGACGACCCGGAGTCTGAGTTTCGGGTGGTCGGCGATGTGCGTTACCACTTGGTCAGCAGGTCCACGCCACCGTGGAAGTCGTTTGACCTCACCAGCACACGGTCGACGGATCGGTTCGCCGTGGAGTTTGGACAGGACTCGCGGCACCTCGGCACACCGCTTGGCCTGATCGAAGGTCTTTCAGCAGGGGATGCTGTGGTGGATGCGCGCTCCGGCGGATCCACGACGTTCCGCGTGCCGCTTCGCTTCGGCACGCTCGCCAGGTGCCAGGGCGACCTGTCGGCAGACCCCACGGTCGGCGATCAGGTCGAGACGCTCTGGGTGGTCGACGATGTCGGCCTGGTGCTCGAGGTGCGGGAGGCAGATGGATTCTTCGACTTCCACTTCCGCGACTGGGGCTCGGCGCCAGAGGTCACGGCGCCGCCGGCGGACCAGGTCGAGCCGGAGCTCGATTTCCTGCTCCGAGGCGGCATCTGACCAGCCGTCGTTGTTCAGGCGCGGAAGCACAGGCATGCAGCTCGGGGAATGCGACCCGCGTGCTGCCCGTTGAGCCAACGATCCCCCAGCAGCCGGAGGCCCGGCAGCAGTCCAGCAGAAGGAGAGTGGCGTGACGATCGAGATGAAGCACCAGGTCGTGGTCGAGGGGCGCACCATCCGAAGCCCGCGAATCACCTTGCGACCTTGGTCGCTGGATGATGCTCCGGCGGCGCTCGCGATCTACGGCTCCGAGCAGGTCACACGCTGGCTGAGCCCCGCGATGGGCCGCGTTGACGACCTGGCCGACATGGAAGAAGTCATCGCGGGATGGCTCGCCGACTCGCTCCCGGCACCCGCCGGCCGCTGGGCCATGGAGCTGCTCGAGACGGGTGAGCTCGTGGGCAGCACCGTCCTGCTCCCGTTGCCGCCTGAGGGTGCGGACCTGCAGATCGGGTGGCAGCTGGCGCCGTCGTACTGGGGGCAGGGACTTGCTGCCGAGGCCGGTCACGCCGTCGCGCACTTCGCGTTCGAGTCGGGTCTCGAGGAGCTCTTCGCGGTCGTGCGCCCCAGGAACACGCGCGGGGGACGTACGGCGCAGTCCATCGGCATGGAGTGGGTGGGCGAGTCCGAGAAGTACTTCGACCTGCGCCTGCAGGTCTACCGGCTACGCAGGGGCGAGCTCGACGTCCCCAAGCTCCCCAGGATCTCGCGACTGGTCTGAGAACCTGAGCTCACGTCTGGGCTGAAGTCTGGGGCTCATGTGTCGCTGGCTTCGAGCCGCGCCCGGTGCCGGTCGGTCAGCTCACCGATGGCCTCGAGATGCTTTCGCATCTGCTCCAGCTCGGCCACCGTGAAGCGGGCGAGGCGACGCGATCCCTCCTCCACCAATGGTTGGTAGACCGCCCACGTGCGCTGCTGACCCTGCTCGGTCATCTGGACCATGACCTGGCGTCGGTCGACCTCTGACCGGATCCGCTCCACCCAGCCCTTGTTCTCCAGCCGGTCGATCAGCGCCGTGGTGGCGGCCGGCCGGAGACCTGTTGCGTAGCTCAGCTGGCCGGCTGTCTTCGGCCCGTCGACCAGCCAGTCCAGGCACCGCAGGTCGGCCGGGCCGAGCCCCAGGTGGCGACCGACTGCGTCGTCGAACGCCTGCACGCTGCGCTGGTAGCGCTGCATGGCGTCTCCCACTCCGGCAATTGCGGCTTGACGTGTCCTCGCCATTCTCATATCCTTTCGAAAATCGAAAGATCCGATCATCGTAAGAAAGGATAGCGTCATGAGGGCTGTCATAGTCGGAGGAGGAGTGGCGGGACCTGCGCTTGGTCTTGCGCTTCACCGTGCCGGCATCGAATCGGTACTGCTCGAACGGCGGCGCGAGGCGGACCCGGAAGCCGGGTCCTACCTGACCGTGAGTACCAACGGGCTCGATGCGCTGAGCGTCATCGGTGCGTACCGGCTCGCCGAGGAGGTGGGTTTCCGGTCGCGGCTGAACACGATGTACAGCGCGACGGGTCGTGCTCTCGGCGAGATCCCTCTTGGCCGACCGCTTTCCGATGGCACAGTCGCGCTGACCCTGAAGCGGTCACGGCTGGCTGTCCTTCTCGCAGAGGAGGCGCAGCGTCGTGGTGTCGACGTACGGCGCGACGCGCGGGTGGTCTCGGTGGCGGGTGGCGACGGAGGGGTGTCCGCAACTCTCGAGGACGGCACGACCATCGATGGTGACGTGCTGGTGGGGGCTGACGGCGTGCACTCGCTTGTACGCCGCACCATCGACCCGGACGCACCGGGTGGTCGCTACGTGGGATTGACCAATTTCGGTGGCATCACGCGGTCGACGCCAATCGCGCGGGAGCTCGCCCCGGAAACCTGGCACTTCGTGTTCGGCAGTCGGGCGTTCTTCGGGGCGCACCCCACCCCGGACGGTGACGTGGTCTGGTTCGTGAACGTTCCCCGGAGCGAGATCAGCGCCGAGGAACGACGAACCACCAGCATGGAGCAGTGGCAGCAGTCACTGCTCGAGCTGGTGCGTGAGGACGCCGGCCCGGGTGCCGTACTGCTGTCCGACGGCGTGCTCGAGCTCGCGGGCGACAACACCTACGACCTGGCGCGGGTCCCGACGTGGTCGCGCGACGGCATGGTCGTGCTCGGTGACGCCGCCCATGCGCCTGCGCCGAGCTCGGGACAGGGTGCCTCGATGGCGCTGGAGGACGCGGTCGTGCTGGCCCAGGCCTTGCGGGACGGTCCCGACGTGGCGACGGCGCTCTCGGCGTACGAGCAGGCACGGCGTCCACGGGTGGAGCGGATCGTTGCGGCTGGTGCCCGGAGCAGCAGCTCGAAGATCCCGGGTCCAATCGGCCGGCGGGTCCAGGAGCGGGTTCTCCGGTTCGCGTTCCGCCATCTCGTGACCGAGAAGAGCACGGCGTGGATGTCCGGGCACCGCATCGAATGGGAAGCGCCGGTCGCTTGACGCGGGCACGATGGGGGCATGACTGGTTCCCCTGTGGCGGTTGGGTTGCTGCTGGCTGCGGGAGCCGGGCGCCGGATGGGTGGGCCCAAGGCGCTCGTCGGAACGTGGCTCGCCGACGCGGTGACGACACTCCGCGTCGGCGGCTGCGTCCGCGTCGTGGTGGTGCTCGGGGCTTCGGCAGACGAGGCGCGGCCACTGCTCGACGGGTACGACGTCGAGGTGGTCGTCGCCGAGGACTGGGACGAGGGCATGGGTGCCTCGCTGCGCGCCGGGCTGGCGGAGCTCGGCGGCAGCGAGGCGGCCGCGTTGGTGACCCTGGTGGACCTCCCCGACGTGGGCGCCGACGTGGTCGAGCGCCTGCTCGCGCGGCCGGTCACCCCCACCACGCTCGCGCGGGCGTCGTACGACGGAACGCCGGGACACCCCGTCCTCATCGGTCGTGACCACTGGGCTGGCGTCATCGCCTCGGCGCAGGGCGACCGGGGAGCAAGGGACTACCTCGCCCTGAACACGGTCGAGCACGTCGAGTGTGGTGACCTGGCCACCGGGCAGGACGCGGACACCACTCCAACCTGGGGCCAACCCGGCCCTGAGTAGCCTTCGAAGATGGAGCTCTCTTCTCCGGAGTCGATCCGTGCAGCCCTCGAGAGCACGGGCTACCTCGCGGACGACGACCTCGCCACCGTGGTATTCCTGGCCCACGGCATGCAGCGTCCGCTGCTCGTGGAGGGTGAGCCAGGGACCGGGAAGACCGCGCTCGCCGAGGCACTGGCCGAGGTCGCGGACGTGCCGCTGATCCGGCTCCAGTGCTACGAGGGGATCGACGCCACCCAGGCGCTCTACGACTGGGACTTCCCGCGGCAGATCCTGCACCTGCGCACTCTCGAAGCTGCGGTCTCGACTGGGCTCGACCACCGAGCGGGTCTCGACGCCAACGAGGCCGAGAAGTCGTTGTTCGACGAGCGGTTCCTGCTCGCCCGGCCGGTGTTGCGGGCGCTGCGCGAGGCACCGGCCGTCCTTCTCGTCGACGAGGTGGACCGGGCCGACGACGAGTTCGAGGCGTTCCTGCTCGAGGTGCTCTCCGGCTGGTCGGTGAGCATCCCGGAGCTGGGTACGGTCACCGCGGCCACGCCTCCGACCGTCGTACTCACCTCGAACAGGACCCGCGAGCTGCACGACGCCCTCAAGCGCCGCTGCCTCTACCACTGGATCGACCACCCCGGCCTCGAGCGCGAGGTCGCGATCGTCCGCACGCGGCTGCCCGAGGTCAGCCAGCGGCTGGCCTCGCAGGTAGCCGGAGCCGTGCAACGGTTGCGCGACGAGCAGCTGCTCAAGCCGCCCGGTGTTGCGGAGACCCTCGACTGGGCCCGCGCACTGCACCGCCTCGGCGCTGAGGAGCTCGATCTGGCCACCGCCTCACGCACCCTGGGGGCGGTCGTGAAGTACCGCGAGGACACCGACCGCGTGAAGCAGGCGCTCGAACGGGTGCTGCAGACATGAGCACGAACACCCACGCGCCAACCAACCACGCGCCAACCAACCACGGGGCCGACGAGATCCTGCTCGGCTTCACCCGCGCCCTGCGGTCGGCCGGGCTGGCGGTCACCCACGACCGTGCCACCAGCTTCCTGCAGGCGGCAGCGATGGTCGGCGCCGACGACTCCCGCGCGACCTACCGGGCCGGCCGCGCAACGCTGTGCGCCGGCCCCGACGACCTGCTCCGATATGCCCTCGTCTTCGAGGCCTGGTTCGGCGTACGAGCGCAGCTGCCTCGCACCATCGCTCGCGACAAGCCGCGCGAGATCAGCCCGCCGCTACCCATGGGGGACTCCGCTGAGAGCGGCGGAGAGGTCGAGCCCGAGGTGGTGCACGCCGCCGCGAGCGACGTCGAGGTGCTACGCCACCGCGACGTCGCCCAGCTCACGCCCGATGAGAAGGCTCTGCTCGACGCGATGATCCGTGGGCTGCAGCCGCGGTTGCCCCGCCGTCGCGCGGGCCGCCGTACGCCGTGGCGACGCGGCGAGATCGACATGCACCGCACCCTGCGCACCACGCTGCGACAGATGGGCGAACCGGGACGGGTCGAGCACCGGCGTCGCGGGACGACGTCACGCCGGGTGGTGCTGCTCGTCGACGTCTCCGCCTCGATGCGGCCCTATGCCGATGCGGTACTGCGGCTGGCGCACGTGGTCTCGACAGGCTCGACGGGCTCGACCGCCGGGGGCCGCTCGAAGGTCGAGGTGTTCACCCTGGGCACCCGGCTGACCCGGATCACCCTCGCCCTGCGAACCGCCGACGCCGAGAGGGCGCTCGTGCGCGCTGGTGAGCAGGTGCCGGACTGGTCCGGAGGCACCCGGCTGGGCGAGACGCTCAAGGCGTTCCTGGACCGCTGGGGTGCGCGCGGGATGGCACGCGGGGCCGTCGTCGTCGTGTTCAGTGACGGCTGGGAGCGTGGCGACGCCGCCGAGCTCGGTGAGCAGATGCAGCGACTGCGTCGGCTCGCCCACCGTGTGGTGTGGGTGAACCCGCATCGCGGCAAGGAGGGCTATGAGCCAGTGCAGCAAGGAATCCAGGCAGCGTTGCCTCACTGCGACGACTTCGTGGCGGGTCACTCGCTGAGCACCTTCGCTGAGGTGCTGGAGGTGGTCTCCCGTGCGTGAGGTGCTTGACGAGCTGATGCAGTGGTGGGAGGCCGGTGAGAGCGTCGGTGTCGGCACCGTGGTCGCCACCTGGCGATCCGCCCCGCGACCACCCGGCGCCTCGATGCTGGTGGGCCCGGACGGCTCCGCTGTCGGCTCGGTCTCCGGTGGCTGCGTCGAGGGCGCGGTCTACGAGCTCAGCCAGTCCGTGTTGGGCACCGGCACTCCGGTCCTCGAGCGCTACGGCGTCTCCGACGACGACGCGTTCGCCGTTGGCCTGACCTGCGGCGGCATCCTCGACGTGTACGTCGAGAAGGTGGACCAGCAGACCTTCCCCGAGCTCGGCGAGATTGCCGAGGAGATCCGGGCCGGCCGGCCGGTCGCACTAGCCACGGTGATCGAGCACCCCGACGCGTCGCGGGTCGGTCGCCGGGTCGTCGTACGCCCGGAGGGACTGTCCGGGTCGTTGAGCAGCGACCGGGCGGACGCCGCCGTGTATGACGACGCGCTCGGCCTGCTCGCCTCCGGTCACAGCGCGACCCTGACCTACGGACCCGACGGCGAACGTCGAGGCGTTGGCATGCGGGTCTTCGTCTGGGCCTTCGCGCCGGCCCCGCGGATGCTGGTCTTCGGTGCGATCGACTTCGCTGCGGCCGTCGCCCGGATCGGCGCCTTCCTCGGCTACCACGTCACCGTCTGCGACGCGCGGCCCGTGTTCGCGACGAACAGCCGCTTCCCGCACGCGGACGAGGTGGTGGTCAGCTGGCCGCACAAGTACCTCAAGGCCGAGAGCGAGGCCGGCCGGGTCGACGGCCGCACCGTGATCTGCGTGCTGACCCACGACCCGAAGTTCGACGTACCTGTCCTCGAGCTGGCGCTGCGGCTGCCCGAGGTCGCGTACGTCGGAGCGATGGGTTCCCGGCGTACCCACGACGACCGGCTGGAACGGCTGCGCGAGGCCGGGCTGACCGAGGACGAGCTTGCCCGGCTCTCGAGCCCGATCGGCCTCGACCTCGGAGCGCGTACGCCGGAGGAGACGGCCGTCAGCATCGCAGCCGAGATCGTTGCCCGGCGCTGGGGCGGCTCTGGTGACCGCCTGACCGCGACCGACGGCCGGATCCATGCACACGCCACAGGCGACCTCTCATCGGGTGCAGACTGAACGGGTGTCAGGAATCGCTCAGTACCACCGCCGGGAGGGACTTCTGCCCGGCGCCGTGGTGTCTGCGTGCGCCTACGAGTCCAGTGGGCTGACCGCCGGAGACCACCGCGGTTTGCCCTCACCGTGGATCACGTTCATCGTCTCGATCGACGAACCTGTCCGGCTCTCCGGGAGCGTGGACGACGGGGACCGGTTCGACCCCGACCACGCCACGTCGTACGACGTCATCGTGGCGGGACTGCATCCCGTCGCGGCCAGGGTCGAACAGCCCGTGCGGCAGCGCGGTGTCCAGCTCGCCCTGCATCCGCTCGCCGCGCCGGCCCTCCTCGGGTGCCGGGCGGCTGACCTGGTCGGGCTGGGGGACCACGGTCACGAGGTGCTGGGTCGGGTCGCGGCCGAGCTGCACGACCGGGTGGGCTCACGCGCCGACGGGGACAGCCAGCTGGACGTGGTCCAGCAGTGGCTCCGCTCCCGGGCCGCCGGAACCCGGCGGACGTCGGTGCGCCCAGAAGTCTCCCGGGCCTGGCAGGTCGTGCAGAGCAGCGACGGCCGATGCCGGGTCGAGGACCTCGCGCGCGAGGTTGCGCTGAGCCCGCGGCAGCTGCGCACGGTGATGGTTGCCGAGACCGGGCTCTCGCCCAAGCAGCTGTGTCGGGTCTTCCGGTTCGACCACGTGGTCGCCGAGCTGACCCGAGGGGCTCTCGGCCTGGCGGAGATCGCCTACCTGGCGGGGTACGCCGACCAGGCCCACCTCACCCGGGAGTTCAAGCAGATGGCCGGCTGCAGCCCGACCCGGTGGCTGGAGGAGGAGCGCCGAAACATCCAAGACGGTGGGCATCGCAACCGGCCAGACTGAGGCCATGACTGACCAAAGTGTTGAGACCGAGGCACGTGCACCCACTGTCTGGGGAACCTTCCAGGCCCGCGACGCCCGCAAGATGCTCGACTTCTTGTGCCAGCTCGGCTTCGAGGCCACGGCCGTGTACGCCGACCCGGACGACCCGAGCATCATCCGGCACGCCCAGCTGGACTGGCCGGAGGGCGGCGGGATCATGTTCGGCAACAACCAGAACGAGGAGTGGAGCCTCCAGCCCGGGAGCGCCGGCTTCTACGTGGTGACCGACGACCCGCGTGCCGTTCACGCGAAGGCGGTGCAGGCTGGCGCCGACATCACCCGGGAGCCGAGCGAGAAGGGCTACGGCTCCGTCGAGTTCGCCCTGCGCGACCCCGAGGGCAACCAGTGGTCCTTCGGCAGCTACCGGGGCGAGCCGCGGGCAGACGCGTCAGGAGACTCCGCCTAGCCCGACCGGGTACAAAGGCCACATGAGACTCCCCGTCCCCGGCCCACGTGATGTCCTCGGCGCCCTCGAGCGCGGAGCCGACCAGATCGAGACACTGCTGGGCGTCGTACCCCGCCTGGTGACGCTGCTCGACGCGGCCGAGGGACTCGTCGCGCGAGTCGGACCGCTCCTCGACGACATCGAGAAGGTCACCGCAGACTCCGCAGCCGTGGTGGCGCGGGTCGACGGAGTCGTCGACCAGGCGGAGTCCCAGGTCGGCCGGCTGACGCCGCTCCTCGACCAGCTCGAGCCGTCGCTCACGAAGCTGCAGCCCACGCTGGAGCGACTGGCCGACACGACGCACCCCGACGAGGTCGCCGCCCTGGTGCAGATGATCGACCATCTGCCCGAGCTCACCACCCGGCTGGAGAAGGACATCCTCCCCATCATGAGCACCCTGGGCTCGGTGGCGCCCGACCTGCACGACCTGCTCGCCGTCTCCCGCGAGCTCAACGACATGCTCGCCAAGGTCCCTGGCCTGGGCCGGCTCAAGCGCCGCATCGACGAGCAGCAGGGTGAGGACCACACCGACCAGAAGGTCAAGGACTGACCCGTTCTCGGCCTGTTCTTGTGGCCTGCTTTTGGCCGGCCGGTCCACCATGGAGGGATGGACGGCTCCCCAGGCAGGCCAGCGCCCCGGCGTACTGCCCTCGCCGGGGTCGTGCTCCTGCTGCTCACGGGCTGTGGCGGGAAGGACACGGGGGAGGCTGCCGAGCCGGCTGAGAAGCAGACACCGACTCCCTCCGCGATCACGAGCCCGGGAGCCGCGCCGACGCAGAGCCCCGAGCCGGCCGCGACCGAAGGCGACCTGCCACCCGTCCGGAACCGGGTCTCGCTGGCCGCGCTGATGCGTGAGGACTTCCCCGGCGGGCGGATCCGTCAGGGGCGCCAGGTGCTCGCCAACGAGGCGTACACCCGGCACGAGGTCACCTACCCCAGCGGCGACATCACGGTGTCCGGTGTGCTGCTGCGCCCCCGTGGCCGCGGGCCGTTCCCGGCCGTCGTCCTCAACCACGGCTACATCGAGCCGTCGATCTACGTGACCGGCCAGGGGCTGATGCGCGAGCAGGACTACCTCGCCCGCGCCGGCTTCGTGGTGCTGCACACCGACTACCGAGGGCACGCCGGTTCCGATGCCTCGCCGCAGCAGAGCCGGGAGACCCGTCTCGGCTACACCCGCGACACCATCAACGCGGTCCAGTCCGTGAAGAAGGAGCCGTACGTCGACCCCGACCGCGTCGCGATGCTCGGCCGGTCGATGGGCGGCGGGGTCACCTACAACGCGCTGGTCGTCAAGCCGGGACTGGTCCGCGCCGCGGTGGTGTTCGCGCCGGTCAGCTCCGACTTCGTCGACAACTTCAACCGCTGGACGGTGGCCGAGCGACCAGAAGCCGCCGCGGTGACGTACGGCCGTTACGGCACGCCCGCCCAGCAGCCGGAGTTCTACCAGGGTCTCTCCGCTCGCACGTACTTCGACCGGATCACCGAGCCCCTCCTCATCCATCACGGCACCCTCGACGAGTCCTGCCCGGTCGCCTGGTCGCGCACCACCCAGCGCCTCCTGCGGCGTGCGGGCGTGGACTCGCGTCTGGAGATCTACCGCGGGGAGCACCACGCGTTCGGCCCGCAGTGGCCGTTGTCGATGGAACGCACCGTGCGCTTCCTGCGCGGCCAGATGCGGGGCTGAACCACCCGGCGTGGACCAGTCCTGTTGCGCTCTCGGGACGCGGGTTTAACGTGGGAAGCCACACCTTGGAGACTCGATGTCCAGACCTCGCAACGAGCTTCGCAGCCGACGCGTCGACGCCGTCCGCGCGTGGACGAACTTCGTCGAGCACGGCGACCGCGCCGAAGGCATGGTCCGTCCCGAGATCCTCCGTTCCTGGGAGCGTTCTGCTCCTGCTGTCGGGCTCGACGTAGCTGAGGCGCCACTGGCCGACGAGTCCGACACCGCAGCGATCTGGAACGGCTCACCACTCCAGGTCGGGGTCGAGCGCGTCGAGTCCGAGCTGCGGCGTACGGCGGAGGACGGCGACCTCGTCGTCGCCGTGACCGATCCCGAGACGCGGATCCTGTGGACGTACGGCGGCCGCGTGATGCGCCGCAAGGCCGAGACCGTGAACTTCGTGGCGGGCGGGCGATGGGACGACACCAGCGTCGGCACCAACGCCCTCGACCTGGCCACCCGCAATGACGCGCCGTCGATGGTGTTCAGCGCCGAGCACTACGCCCCCATCGTGCACAACTGGGTGTGCTGGGCGGCGCCCGTGCATGACCCCGTGAGCGGCGAGCAGCTCGGCGTCATCGACCTCTCGACCACGTGGGACCGGACGCACCCGATCGGGCTGGCCACCGCGCGGGTGATGGCCAGGCTGATCGAGACCGCCATGCCCGTGTCGCAGCAGCACCCGACCCTCGCCGGGTACACCACCTCACCGCTCGAGGGACTCGACCTGACCCTCCTCGGCGCAGCGGAGGCGCACCTCGACGGGAGTCGGCTCCTGCTCAACCGCAGGCAGACCGAGATCCTGGCGCTGCTCGCCCTCAACCCGAGCGGGCTTTCGCTCGAGCAGCTGCACGCCCAGCTCTACGGCGACCAGGCGATCACCTTCTCCACTCTCAAGGCCGAGGTCTCCCATCTGCGGAGCACGCTGCAGGGTCAGCTCGCGTCCCGTCCGTACCGGCTGACCATGCCGGTGCGCGTCGACGTCAACGAGGTGCTGCGGCTCTTGCGCAGCGGCCATGTGCGCGCCGCCGTCGAGGCGTACGGCGGAGACCTGATGCCCGGAACGGAGTCGCCTGCCCTGGTCGAGCTCGCGGACTTCGTCGCGGTCGCGCTGCGCGAGGCCCTGCTCGCCGACCCGCAGCCCCAGGCTGTGGCCCGCTACTCCTCGCTCGCGCCGTACGACACCGAGGTGATCGAGGTCTGCCTGGCCGTCATGGGCGACACCGCCCACCCGGCCAAGGCCCTCCTCAAGGGCCGCCTGGCCGCAGCGCAGCGCTGATCAGCAGCTGAGACCCTAGGTGGTCACAATCAGTCGAGACCACCCTCCGCAAGCCGAGCAGCAGCCCAGACCCTAGGTGGTCGAGCAGCGAGCGCAGCGAGCGATCAGTCGAGACCCACCCAGCGCGCACGCCGAGCAGCAGCCCAGACCCTAGGTGGTCGAGCAGCGAGCGCAGCGAGCGACCCGCCGAGACCACCCTCCGCAAGCCGAGCAGCAGCCGAGACACTAGGTGGTCGAGCAGCGAGCGCAGCGAGCGATCAGTCGAGACCACCGGCCGCCCATCAGCGGGGGCGCGTCGAGGACGCCGCAGGCGGCTGAGGCTACTGGTCGGGTGGGTCGGCGATGCAGGAGGTGTCGGCTTTTCGGGGTGGGGGCCGCTTGGGGGTGACGTCGCGGGTGCCTTGGTGGTCGGTGAGGAACTGGTAGCCGTAGGGGCTGGACCACAGGAACGTCCCGGGTTCCAGGACCGTGTAGCTCCAGGTGGTGTGGGTTTTGAGTCGATGATGGCGTCGGCACAGGGCGGCGAGGTTGCACGAGCAGGTGGATCCGCCCTGGTCGTAGCCGATGACGTGGTCGCAGTCGGCGGTCCGTGCGGGGCGGGTGCACCAGGGGAACACACAGGTCCCGGTGCGCAGGATGGTTTGTTCGCGGAGCCGGTCGGGGATCTCATAGCCCTCGACACGGTGGTGCTCGTTGAGGTCGATGACCGGTTTCACGACCACCTCTGTGTCGGGGTTGGCGCACCAGGTCCGGACCTGGTCGGCGGTGACGCCTTGGCGGTGGTTCTCCACCCGGGCCAGGTCCACACCACCACCGGTGCCACTAGGGCCGGTGCTGGTGCTTCCGGTGACGGCGGCTTCGGAGAGGTGCACGTAGAGCACGACCTGACGCGGCTTCACCGTCTTGCCGGGCCGGTGGTTCTCGGGGGTGGTGGTGTTGAGGTCGAGGGCGAGCTGGTGTCGGGCGAGTTCGCCGGCGGCGATGGAGCGGCGTACGTCCAGGGACTCGGTGGACCCGCCGGCTTTGAGGGTTTCGGCTCCGCGGGTCAGGGCGGCGTCGAGGTCGAGGGCATCGGCGAGGTCGAGCTCGCCCTCGATGCGGCTGGTGCCGTCGAAGGAGACCTGCTGGTGGTGGATGGTGAAGTGCCGCCTCTCGGCCGCGTCGCGTGCATTCTTCACGGGCTTGTTCGGGCATGTACCGGGCGATGGCCTCGGCGACCAACCGGTCGAGGGCGGCGAGGCCGATCTTGTGGGCGAACCCGGCGACCTGGGCGTCCACGAACCCTGCGGCCTCGATCGACAGCCCCAAAGTGGCTTGGGCGATCCGGCGGGCCCGCCACACCGGCAGCTCACCGGACCCGACCCGGGCCTGCAGCCGGGTGAGCCGGTACTTCAGCTCCACCGCGTCCGCGATCAGCGCCTTCCCGGAGTCGGTGGAGCGCCCGAGGGCGGCGGCGAACTCGGCGATGCAGAACTCCGCGACCAGTGGTGCGCCGAGTCCGGCGAGGGGGAGACCGGTGTCCCCGCCACCACAGACCCAGGTGGCTGCTTCGTCGATCGACTCCGGGGGGTGCTGTTCGGCCCACGTGACCGCGGCGTACAGCACATCGGCCTCGGCCCGGTCAGCAACGGCACGGCGGTCACGCGCGAACCCGAGCACCGCCGAGGCGGTGTCGAGGTCGGGCCGGGTCGTCGTCATATGTGAATTCAACCATCGACCACCGACAGTATCGAGGGTGTGTCCTATGTCGCTTAGCGTGGAGTTGGGGGCAGGCTCGGTTCTGACTTGGAGTCCACGTGGCGACGCTGGTCGGGGGCGCGGCCTCCGGCGTGGGTGAGGTGGTCGCGGATCAGCTCGGCCCAGGTGGTTTCGTCGGCCCAGCCGTTGCGGCGGGCGGCGACGAGCTTGAGCAGCGCGTCGGTGCGGGTCTTGTTGGTCATCCGTGAGGCGCGGTCGCCGATGGTGTTCTCCAGTTGGCGGAAGAACTCCTCGACCGCGCCGGTGGACCGGGGTCCCAGCGTGGGCTGGCCGTCTTGGACGGCGAGGACAGGACGGATGTTGAGCATGACCCGGATTGCTGCCTGGTAGCCGGGCTCGCGACGGGAGCGTTTGGTCAGCTCCTTGAGCAGCTTGTCCCACCCGGCCAGGCCGCGGACCGCGTCGGTGACCAGGGCGTGGACTCGGTCGGTCCGATCCCGGGTCAAGGCGGTGGGCAGGGCCTGCTTCAGGGCACGGGCCAGGTGCCACTCGCAGCGCCACAGCACCGGCTCGGCAGTCACCTCCTGGGCGGGGTCTTCACCCAGGTTGACCACGAGCTCCCTGGCGGCGTCGGTGGCCGGGTCGGTGGCCGGGTCGGTGGCTGGGTCGGTGGCCGGGTCGGTGGCGATCCCCTCCTCCGCGCCTACCCAGGTGGTGGCGGCGGCCCTCAGTGGTGCGCCGCCGTCCCCGACCACCCATCCGGGGCGTCCCTGCAGGCTGCTCAGCAGCCGTTCCCAGGTGGCGATGTCGCCGCTGGGGACCGCTTCGATCACCGCCACGTATGGCCGCCCAGCGGCTTCGTAGCCGACCGCGGCGAGCACCGAGAACGCTCTGTCCCCACGAGGCTTGCCCGGCTGGCTGTAGCGGAACTCGCACTCGTCGATGGCCACCGATGCCGGCCAGACCCTCGGCGCGTAGGCGGCCCAGATGATCGGCGCGAAGACCTCCACCCAGTCCGAGACCAGCTGCGGATGCCGGTTCGCGGGCTGGAGCACCCTGCCCTTGGGGCCCTTCTTCCTCGACGGGCTCCGCCGCGCAGCAGCCTCCAACGGCCGCCCCGCCCGGACCCGGATCGCCTCCGCGGTCTGCCGATACGACGCCCCACCGGCGACCATCACCAACGCCGCCGCGACATCGCGCGCGGAGAACCCGTACAACCGCGGCGCGGGCTGACCCTCCCAGGGCTCCAGCGAGGTCGCGCAGTCCGGGCACACATGCTCAGCCGCTCCAGACACGATCCGCGGGAGCACCTCGGCGAACCGATGCACCTCGCCGGTCCCCGGAGTGCACTTCCACCGCTGACGGCGCTGCCCCTGCCGCCCGTACCAGCCCGCGCGAACCACCACCGACTTCTCGTGCCCGGGCCTCGGGCAGGGCGGAATCTCCACAAACTCCAGCCTAGCTGGTATCCATCCTAAGCGACATAGGGAGGGTGTTCGAGAATGTGGATAACCAATCTGGCGGCTGGAATGGCGCAACCACGACGGTCGAGCCACGTACGGTGCAGACTCCGCTGATCCTGCTTGGCGGTGGTCTCGACTGGCCGCTCGCTGGCGCTCGCTGCTCGACCACCTTTGGGTCTCGACTGGCCGCTCGCTGGCGCTCGCTGCTCGACCACCTACATCCCGGGTTGCGGCCGGCTTGCGGAGCGTGGACTCGACTGGCCGCTCGCTGGCCGCTCGCTGGCGCTCGCTGCGCCACCTTCGGGTCTCGACTGGCCGCTCGCTGGCGCTCGCTGCTCGACCACCTACATCCGCCGCGGGTTGGCGGCCGGTTGCGGAGGTCGACTCGACTGGCCGCTCGCTGGCGCTCGCTGCTCGACCGCCTATGAGTTGACCCCCGAGTGTCGCTGGTCCGTCGTTGCGGAGCGCGCGACCAGGTAGGTGGTCGAGCAGCGAGCGAAGCGAGTGATCAGTCGAGACCACACTCCGCAAGCCGAGCGGCAGCCGCGACCACCACCCAGCCACCCACGCACACCATGCGCTCCGTCTGCCCAGGCCCGGATGACAAGATGACGGGCATGTCTCTGGACCTCAACGCGGACGTCGTCTCCCTGACCGAGGCGGTGGTCGACATCGAGTCGGTGAGCCGCAACGAGCAGGCTCTCGCCGATGCCATCGAGGAGGCGCTCACGAGCATCGAGCACCTCGAGCTGACCCGAATCGGCAACTCCCTGGTCGCGCGGACCAACCTCGGTCACCCGGAGCGAGTGGTCATCGCCGGGCACATCGACACCGTTCCCCTCAACCACAACCTCCCGGTGCGCAACGACGGCGAGCGGCTGCACGGACTCGGGACCTGCGACATGAAGGGCGGCGTCGCGGTGGCGCTGCGGTTGGCTCAGACGGTGCCGGCACCCAACCGGGACGTGACGTTCGTGTTCTACGAGTGCGAGGAGATCGACGACGTCCACAACGGCCTGGGCCGGATCGCTTCGGAGCGCCCCGACCTCGTCGAGGCCGACTTCGCGATCCTGATGGAGCCGAGCGATGCCGGGGTCGAGGCCGGCTGCCAGGGGACGCTGCGCGTTGAGGTGACCACGCGCGGCGAGCGAGCGCACTCGGCCAGGTCGTGGCGAGGCGTGAACGCGATCCACCAGGCGAGCGAGGTGCTCCGCCGCCTCAAGGCGTACGACGCACGCAGGCCGGTCATCGACGGGCTGGAGTACCACGAGGGGCTCAACGCGGTGTTCATCAGCGGCGGGGTGGCCACCAACGTGCTCCCGGACGAGTGCGTGGTGACCGTCAACTACCGGTTCGCCCCCGACCTGTCCGAAGGGGAGGCCCTCGCTTTCGTCAAGGAGTTCTTCGACGGCTTCGAGGTCGAAGTCACCGACTCGGCACCGGGCGCCCTGCCGGGGCTCGGCGTACCCGCCGCCAAGGCCTTCATCGACGCCGTCGGTGGCACCGTCAACCCGAAGTTCGGCTGGACCGACGTGGCCAGGTTCACCGGCCTGGGCGTCCCGGCGGTCAACTTCGGTCCGGGCGACCCGAGCCTCGCGCACAAGCAGGAGGAGTTCGTGCCCATCGAGCAGCTGCGCTCGTGCGAGGCGACGCTGCGCACCTGGCTGGGCGCATGAACACAGGTGGGGAGACCCCGATGGGTCGGGGCGAGAAATACAAGGGCCCCACGGTCCTGCGGGGTTCGCAGGTCGACCGCTCCACCACCGACCAGCGGCTCCTCGACTCCCGTGGGCCCACGGACTGGGTGCACACCGACCCGTGGCGGGTGCTGCGCATCCAGGCCGAGTTCGTCGAGGGCTTCGGCGCGCTTGCCGAGCTCGGACCCGCGGTCGGGGTGTTCGGCTCGGCCCGCACCCGCCGGGAGGATCCCAACTATGCAAGGGCCGAGCAGCTCGGCCGCGGACTGGCCGATGCCGGCTTCGGGGTGATCACCGGCGGTGGGCCGGGTGCGATGGAGGCCGCCAACAAGGGAGCGTCCGAGGCCGGAGGAGTCAGCGTAGGTCTCGGCATCGAGCTGCCCTTCGAATCGGGCCTCAACGAGTGGGTCGACGTCGGGGTGAACTTCCGCTACTTCTTCGCCCGCAAGACCATGTTCGTGAAGTACTCCAGCGGCTTCGTGGCCCTGCCGGGCGGCCTGGGCACGTTCGACGAGCTCTTCGAGGCGCTCACGCTCGTGCAGACCCGGAAGGTCACCTCCTTCCCGGTCGTGCTGATCGGCTCGGACTACTGGGCGGGGCTGCTGGACTGGCTGCGCGGCACCGTTCTCGCTGCTGGCAACGTCTCCGAGAGCGACTTCGACATGCTCTCGGTCACCGACGACGTCGAAGAGGCGGTCTCCCTCATGACCGCGGGGGTCGCCGACCTGTGACGTGGTTCTTCGCGGTACTTATCGTGCTGCTGATGGGAGCGGTGGCGGTTGTTGCCGCCGGTCGCGGGGACGCCCTGGGTTTGTCGTACGACGACCGCCCGGACGTGCGCCTCCCGGCGGACAGGCCCGTCACCGCGAAGGACCTGCGCGCGCTGCGGTTCACCACCGCCGTGCGCGGCTACCGGGCCAGCGAGGTGGATGCGCTGATCGAGCGACTGGCGGAGCAGCTCGAGGACGAGGGCCAAACCCCGCTTGGCGATCCAGAAACGCCCGGTGGTGCAGACTGACGCGCATGCTCCGGCGAAAGGCGCTTCTCCTCGCCCTCCCGTTCGTCCTGGTGGCGGGCGCGTCCCCCGCCGTCTCCCAGGTCCAGGCAGCCCCGGCCAGGGGCACGGTCACCGAGGTCCGGACCATCGGGAAGACGGTCCAGGGCCGCAACATCGTGGCGTGGCGACTCGGAGACCCGACCTCGAGCCGGAAGGTGGTCGTGTTCGGCGCCATGCACGGCAACGAGCTCGGGCCGTCGCGGATCATCTACAACCTGCGTGACGGCCGCATCATCCGCGGGGCGGACATCTGGGTGGTGCCGAAGTACAACCCGGACGGCGCCGCCCGTCGTACTCGCCAGAACGCCCACGGCGTCGACCTCAACCGCAACTTCCCGCGCAACTGGAAGCGGCTGACCGGCACCTACAACTCCGGTCCCAGTCCCGCTTCCGAGCCGGAGACGAAGGCGATCATGGCGTTCCTGCGGGGCGTACGTCCGGCGTACGTGATCAGCTTCCACCAGCCGTTGAGGGGCGTCGGTCGTGCAGGCCCCAAGGGGAGGGCGTTCGTACGACGGCTGCAGCGGGGGCTGCGTCTGCCAGTGAAGTCCTTCAACTGCTCGGGTGTCTGCCACGGCACGATGACCGAATGGTTCAACGCCAGCTTCCCCGGCGTGGCCGTCACAGTGGAGTACGGCCGCGGGCTCAGTCGCAAGCAGGCCACCCGCACCGGGCCGAACGGGGTGCTGAGGTCGGTCGGCGCACGTCGGTGACGGGCTGCACTACCTGCCCGTGAAGGTGGGCTTCTCCTTGTCCACGAAGGACTTCACCGCGTTCTGATGGTCCTCAGTGGCGCCGGTGAGCGCCATCATCGACCCTTCGAACTCGAGGGACTCGGCCAGGTCGTGACTTGCCGAGAACGCCACGGAGCGCCGCATCGCCCCGAAGGACAGCGTGGGTCCCTGGGCCAGTCTGCGAGCGAGCGCCGAGACCTCCGCGTCGAGCTCGTCGGCCGCCACGACCTTGGTCGCCAGGCCGAGCTCGAGTGACTCAGCGGAGCCGATCGTCCGCGGGAAGTAGAGCAGCTCGATCGCCTTGGCCCGGCCGACCAGGCGAGGGAGGGTCCATGAGGAGCCGGTGTCGCAGGACAGGGCGACGCCGGCGAAGGCGAGGTTGAAGCCGGCGGACTCGGTGAGGATGCGGAAGTCGCACGCGAAGGCCAGGCTGGCGCCGGCCCCGGCAGCGACACCGTTGACCGCCGCGACCACTGGTTTGGGCATCGTGGCCAGGGCCGTGACGATCGGGTTGTAGTGCTCCTTGACCGTGCGGGACATGGCCTCGTGGTCGGAGCTCTGCAGGAGCCCGATGTGCTCCTTCAGGTCCTGTCCCACGCAGAAGGCTCGTCCACTTCCCGTCAGCACCACGCACCGCACCGACGTGTCCTGCTCGGCCTGGCGGACCGCGTCGACAAGAGCGTCCTTCGTGGCCAGATTGAGGCCGTTCATGGAGTCGGGACGGTTGAGTGCGATCGTGCCGACGCCGTCTCGGACGTCGTACCGAACGGGCTCGCTCATGGTTGCTCTCCTGTCGTTTCCGGCCGAGTCTGCCCCATCAGATCAGTGGTGTGGTCAGCCACCTGCGCGGATGAGGAATAATGGTCGGAGTTGGGCGCGTAGTGCGCACGGATGACATGGGAAGAGGTGTGCACATGGCGGCCATGAAGCCGCGGACGGGCGACGGCCCGCTCGAGGTCACGAAGGAGGGTCGTGGCATCGTGATGAGGGTTCCCCTCGAAGGCGGTGGTCGCCTCGTGGTGGAGCTCAACAAGGACGAGGCAACCGCTCTGGGGGACGCACTCAAGGACGTGGTCGGCTGAGCCCGACCCCCGAACGATGAGGCCCCCGCAGTCCCAGACGGGACTGCGGGGGCCTTCTCACGTGGTCGCAAGTGTCGCGCACCCGAAATACGTTGCAGTGGTCGCGGCCCAGGCACGCACATCGCTGCGTTCTCGTCACTCGAAGTGGCGCTGCCACGCCTTCGCTCCTCGGCCTTGCGCTGCACGCACCTGGACCACGACCACAAGCAACAGCTTCGGGCGCGAGACACTAGGGTCTACGTCGTGTCGCTCCCACCCCAGGTTTCCCCGCCCAGCTTCGCACTCAGTGACGTCGCGCCGTCGAGGGTGGTGGGGGCGGACGTCGTCGCCGTCCCGGTGCTCCCCGGTGAGGATGGTGTCGAGCTCGGCCCGGGTGCCGCAGAGCTCGCCGACGACCTCGGTCTGGACCTGCTGGAGGTGCTCAGTACGACGCGGGCGACCGGCGAGACCGGAGAGGTGACCGAGCTTCCCGCCGTACGCACCGCGGACCTGGCCAACCCCGCGCTCACCCGCGTGCTGATGGTTGGAGTCGGCGAAGCGACGAACAAGGACCTGCGCCGCGCGGGCGCCACCGTCGCGCGGCGTACGACGGACGCTGATGCCGTGGCCTCCTCGGTCGCTGCCGTCGGTGACGACGAAGCGATGGCCGCCTTCGTGGAAGGTGCGACCCTCGGGTCGTTCGGCTTCTCGTTGCACCGGGACGGACCCGAGCAGCGACCGGCAGCGAGGATCGTCCTCTGCCTCACCGAGGACGACGAGGACCGCAGCTCCCGGTTGCGTCGGGCCGTGGCCGTCGCGGGCGCCAGCTGGCACGCACGGCTCCTGGCGAGCGTGCCCTCCAACATCAAGACCCCCGCATGGCTGGCCGAGCAGGCAGTGACAGCCGCAGAAGCGGCTGGCCTCAAGGCCACCGTCCTCGACGAGGCCGAGCTCGCGAAGCGTGGCTTCGGCGGGATCGTCGGGGTCGGCCAGGCCGCTGCCGCCCCGCCGCGCTTCGTGCAGCTGGAGTACAAGCCCACCGGGAACACGTCCCGCAAATCTCGCAAGACACGTCACGTCGTACTCGTCGGCAAGGGGATCACCTTCGACAGCGGCGGGCTCTCGATCAAGCCCGGCCAGTCGATGGTGACCATGAAGCGCGACATGACCGGCGCGGGGGTGGTGGCGGCCGTCATGGCCGCGCTGCCCGAGATCGACTGTGCGGTGCGCGTCACGGGGCTGCTGGCGATCGCCGAGAACGCCGTCGGCGGCAACTCGATGCGCCCCGGCGACGTCCTGACGCAGTACGGCGGTCGCACGACCGAGGTCACCAACACCGACGCCGAGGGCCGGCTCGTGCTGGCCGACGGCCTGGCCTACGCGGTCGACAAGCTCAACCCCGACGTGCTGGTCGACATCGCCACCCTCACCGGTGGGATCAAGGTCGCGCTCGGCCAGCACACCGGTGGTCTCTTCACCAACGACGACGCGCTCGCCGAGCTGCTCGACGCCTCCGGGGACCGGGCCGGCGAGCCGATCTGGCGGATGCCGCTCAGCGACGAGTACGAGCACAAGCTCTCCTCCAAGATCGCCGACAGCGACAACGCGCCCGGCGGTCCGCCGGCGATCACGGCAGCCCTGTTCCTCCAGCACTTCACCGGTGGCCTGCCCTGGGCCCACCTCGACATCGCCTCGGTCGGCGATGCACCCAAGGACCGGTTCGAGTGGACCGAGGGTCCGACCGGCTTCGGTGCCCGGCTCCTCCTCGACTGGCTTGGCCTGGACGCCCCGCTCGCTGGAGTGGGTGCTTCATGAGTTCAGGGCCGAGCTCCGCGTTGACGGTCCGCTGGTCCCTGGCCGGGGCCCGCGACGGCATCGAGCAGGAGCTGCGCGACTACGTGGCGCAGAGCTCGCACGCCCGCTTCGAGCAGCGGGAGGGACTCCGCTTCAAGACCTGGCGGATGCGGGCCGGCGAGTGGTTCGAGGGCAACTACGTGTTCGTGGACGATGCCGCCAGGGTCACCTTCCACGAGTCCTTCGGTGCCGACGACTCCCCGGTCACGAAGATCATCGGGTCGGGGCCGACCCTGATCGAGGAGTGCGAGGTCGTCGCAGTGGCCGGCGGTCCCGAGGGGTTCGTCTCGGTGTCGTCGTACGACGCTCGCTGATCAGGCCTCGGGAGTCCAGACCTTCTTGGCCACCAGCAGGCCGTCGCCCACGGGCAGCAGCACCGGCAACAGGGACTCGTGAGCGCGGATTGTGTTGCCGAGCTCGCGGATCGCGACCGTCTCGGCGTCGCGCTGGGCCGGGTCGGCCACGCGGTCGTGCCACAGGGCGTTGTCGAAGGCCACCACGCCACCGGGGCGAAGCAGCCGCAACGCCTCGGTGAGGTAGTCGGAGTACTCGAGCTTGTCGCCGTCGCAGAAGACCAGGTCGTAGTGGCCGTCGGTCAGGCGAGGGACGACCTCGAGCGCCGCGCCCGTGATCAGCCGGAAGCGCTGGGAGGCGATGCCGTCCTCGGTGAAACCCTGCTTGGCGAGGCGCTGGTGCTCTGCCTGGGTGTCCACCGTGGTCAGGACGCCGTCGGGGCGCATGCCGCGTAGCAGCCACAGCCCGGAGACACCGGTGCCGGTGCCGATCTCGACGACGGCGCGGGCCTCCAGCACTGAGGCGAGGAAGCGCAGCGCTGCGCCGCCCCCGGAGCCGATCGGGACGACCCCGACCTCCTCGGAGCGTGCCCGTGCGTTCGCCAGGACCTCGTCCTCGGGGACGAACTCCTCGGCGTGGGTCCAGCTCGCGGGCTTCAGTGGCGTGACGATGACGATCTCCTTGACGTGCGTTGCCTTGATGGGTCGGACCCTACCCTCCGGGACGCCCACGGGAACAAAGCACACCGGTCGGTTCGTTGCAGTCATCGTGAGGAAACGTTGGGACGGTTGCTGGCATCCGCTCAGCCACGTCTCAGGGAACCTGCGTAGCGTGGGGACATGTTGAACCATTCCAATGACTCCGGCGAGCCGTCGGTCAGTCGCGCCCCCAGCTCTGGCCCGAGCTGGGAGCAGATCGTGACCGACCACTCCGCGAGGGTCTACCGGCTCGCCTACCGGCTGACCGGCAACCGGCACGACGCCGAGGACCTGACCCAGGAAGTCTTCGTGCGGGTGTTCCGCTCCCTGCACACCTACACGCCGGGGACCATGGAGGGCTGGCTGCACCGGATTACCACGAACCTCTTCCTCGACCAGGCCCGCCGCAAGCAGCGGATCCGATTCGACGCGCTCAGCGACGAGGCGGCAGGACGGCTGCCGAGCAAGCTGCCGACACCGGACGACGCACAGCTGGACCAGCTCTTCGACGCCGACGTCGAAGCCGCGCTTGCCTCACTCGCCCCGGACTTCCGGGCAGCCGTCGTGCTCTGTGACGTCGAGGGCCTCACCTACGAGGAGATCGCGGACGTGCTCGGACTGAAGCTGGGCACCGTCCGCTCCCGCATCCACCGTGGCCGCGCCCAGCTGCGCGCGGCCCTGGCCCACCGGGCCCCACGTCCCGGCCGCACCCGCTTTGCCGGCCCCCTGATCGGGCCGGGTCTCGCCACCGGACAGGTGCGGTGATGCTGTCTCTGAGCGGTCACATCGGCACGAAGGCATCGGCACTGGTCGACGGCCAGCTCTCCCCGGCTGAGGAGGAGCGGGCATGGTCGCACGTGCTGACCTGTCCCGGCTGCCGGCGCCTCGTGGAGCGCGAGGGCTGGATCAAGCGCCAGCTCGGGTCGCTCTCCTCCCCACAAATGGTCGACCCGCCCCCGCAGCTGCTCGGCTCGCTCTATGCGGTCGACGCCTGGGCCGCGGTCGACCAGATCGAGCAGCAGTCGCGGCGACGTCGTACGACCGTCGCGGTCGTGGGGGGCGGCGCACTCGGTGCCTGCGTCCTCGGCCTGCTGACCGTCACGGGTGGGTTCTCCGGCGCCGACACCCCGGCTCGTCCGTCGCCCGCGATGATCCGTGGCGAGCAGCCGCGGGGGCCGATCGGTTCGCCGACGGGGGCTGAGGCGAAGCCGACCCTGGTATCGCTCCGTAGGTCAAGATAGACCTTGTGAGCAACGAGGACCCAAGCGAACCGACGACGCCCTTGGGGATGGGCGAGCAGCAGAACCCTTACCCGCCGCCGTACCAGCCTGGCGGCTACTACCCGCCCGTGTCGCCCTACCAGCCTTACCAAACCACCCAGCCCTACCCCGTCACCCAGCGGCAGCCGCGCCCGAAGGTCCCTGCCTGGATCTGGCCCGCTGTCGCGCTGATGTCACTCGTGCTGGGGATCGCCGGAGGCGCGCTCGCAGGCGCCCTCGTCGCCCGTGAGGGCGGCGGTGGCACCGGTGAGGTGCTCCGGGTCGAGCGGCGTACAGCGCCACCCTTGCCGGCCGACAACGGCAGCATCGCGTCGGTCGCAGCGAAGGTGCTGCCGAGCACGGTGCAGATCTCGGCCGAGTACGAAGGCAAGGCCAGGGGTGCGACCGGGTCCGGGTTCGTGCTCGACAACCAGGGGCACGTCATCACCAACAACCACGTAGTCGCCGAGGCGGACGAGGGCGGCGGTGCGATCGAGATCATCGACCAGAACGGCAACCACGCCAAGGCCACGGTCGTCGGGCGCAGCACCGTCTACGACATCGCCGTCCTGAAGTCAGAAGCGGCCAAGAAGCTCACGCCAGCCGCAATCGGCTCCGCCGACCAGATGCGAGTGGGGGAGACGGTCGTCGCCATCGGCTCGCCGCTCGGTCTTTCGGCCACGGTCACCTCGGGCATCGTGAGCGCGGTCAACCGCCCTGTCACGACCGGGGAGGGCGAGAACGACAACTCCTACATCAACGCCGTGCAGACCGACGCAGCGATCAACCCGGGCAACTCCGGTGGACCGCTGGTCAACCTGCAGGGCGAGGTGGTGGGGGTCAACTCCGCGATCGCCTCTCTTGGGTCACAGATCGCGTCAGACCAGGGCGGCAACATCGGCGTGGGCTTCGCGATCCCGATCGAGCAGGTCCAGGTCACCACGGCGCAGATCCTTCGGACGGGCAAGGCGCAGTACCCGATCATCGGCGCGAACGTGCGCGGCACCGACAAGCTTGATGGCGCCGAGGTCGAGTCCATCGCGCCCGGCCGGCCCGCGGCCGACGCCAAGCTGAAGGTCGGTGACGTGATCCGCGAGGTCGATGGCAAGCCGGTCACCGGCTCGATCGACCTCGTCGTGGCCATCCGGACGCACGTCCCCGGCGAGAAGGTGATCCTCACCGTCGAGCGCGGCAAGAGGACCTTCGAGGTCACGGTCGGCCTCGAGGCCAAGACCGGCTAGTCCTGCTGGAGCTCCAGCGGCGCCAGCGTGCCCAGCGACTCGGCTACCACGATCGCGTCGTCACCCTCCTGCAGCCGGAAGTCGGTCGGAGGGTTCACCTGGGCGTGCCCGTTGCGACCGATGGCCAGCAGCGTCGCGGAGTGCTCGCCCCGCAGCCTGGTGGAGAGCTCGTCGACGGAGAGACCGATGAAGCTGCTCGGGAGGCTCACCCGGTAGAGCTCTGAGCCCTCACCGCCCGACACGATGTCCGTCACGATCTCGGCCAGCCCCGGGTACAGCGATGAACGGGCCAGCAGACGCGAGGAGATCCGCGAGGTCACCAGGATCTCGTCGGCGTTGGCCCGCCTGAAGTGGTCGATGTGCTGTGGGTTGTTCACCTCCACCACCGTGCGTACGTGCGGTGCGATCGCCTCGATGGCCATCACGGTCAGGATCGACCGCATGTCGGCCTCGTTGCTCGCGTCGGCCGGGCACACGACGGCCGCCATCGCTTCGGTGATGCCGGTACGCCGGAGGTCGTTGGCGTCGGTCACGTCGCCGCTGACGAAGTAGATGTCATTGCCGGCAGGGTTCTTGTCGCTCCCGTGGATCACCACGATCTTGCGCGTGTAGTCATCGCCGTTGAGCTCGTTGACGAGCTCGCGCGCGGTGGAGTTCCACCCGCAGACGACGATGTGGTCGCGATATCCAGATGCGCCCATGCCCTGGCCTTCCTTGAGGATGAAGTCGATCACGAAACCCACCAGCGCGCCGGTGATCGAGGCGACGATTGCCACCCCGAACAGGACGAGCAGCCAGGAGATGATGTAGCCCCACGGCGAGCTGACGTAGTCGGCCTGGCCGGACCCCATCACCGTTGTGATGCCCCAGTAGAAGCTCGTCCCGAGCGTGCCGAAGAACTCACGGACGCTGTCGCGAGGGCCCTCGATCACGGTCACCAGCAGAGCGGCCACGAGGACGATCCCGAAGAGACCTCCGAACAGCCTCAGGAAGAAGCTGCGGTCGATGTTGTGGGTCAGCCGCCGGATGTGGAACGCGACTCGTCGCAGCATGGGGGCGGCGAACATGAGCCCCACGATGCGCGCGACCAGACGCCCCATGACGCCCCCCTAGACGATGCTCGGCGTTTGGGATGGTGTCACAGGGCCGATGCGCCCGCCATAGCCCGGGACGACCGGTGTGTACCAGTTCGTCGTACCCAGCAGACCCGGTCTCAGCCGTGGGTCAGGTTGCCTCTGCGTCGTACGGCGGGCGCTCGTCCCGGCCGAGGACCTCGTAGGCCGGGAGCGGATCGCCCGGGCCGAGGTCGTCGTCCTCCATGGCCTCGAGGATGTGCTTGCGGATCGCCTGGCGGGGGTCCAGGTCGGCGAGCCGCAGGTCGGCGTACTCCGGACCGAGCTCCTCACGCAGCTGGGTCTGCGCGTTCTGTGCGAGGTTGCGCATCTGCCGCACGAACCGCCCGGCCTGCCGGGCGAACTCGGGAAGGCGCTCGGGACCGAAGACGACCACGGCGACGACCATGATGACCATCAGCTCCGGCAGCCCGATCCCGAACACCCTGGTCAGCCCTTCGCGGTAGGACTCAGTCCGAGCTGCATTCCGGCCAGACCACGGCCGCGCACGGAGAGTCCCCGCGCGATCTCGTTGAGCACCACGGCTCCTGGTGCGGTGGGGTCGGACTCCACGATCGGCTTCCCGGTGTCGCCGCCCTCACGGAGGCTGACGTCGATCGGGATCTCGCCAAGCAGGGGAACGTCGTACCCGAACCGGCCGCCCAGGGTGGCCGCGACCCTGGCACCGCCACCGCTGCCGAAGATCTCGAGGCGGTGCTCGATGCCCTCGCTCGCGCAGTGCGGACACGGCAGGAAGGACATGTTCTCCACGACGCCGATCACGCGCTGGTGCATCATCGAGGCCATCGTGCCGGCGCGTTCGGCGACCTCGGTGGCCGCATCCTGGGGCGTCGTCACCACGATCACCTCGGCGCTGGGCAGGTGCTGGCCGAGTGAGATGGCGACGTCACCGGTGCCGGGTGGCAGGTCGAGGAGCAGAACGTCGAGGTCGCCCCAGTAGACGTCGGAGAGCATCTGTACCAGGGCCCGGTCGAGCATCGGGCCACGCCAGGCGACGACCTGGTCGCGACGCGGCTTGAGCATGCCGATGCTGATCACCGAGACGCCGCTGGCGGTCGGCACCGGCATGATCAGGTCCTCGACCTGGGTCGGCCGGGTGTCTGCCACGCCGAGCATCGCGGGGACCGAGTGGCCGTAGATGTCGGCGTCGACGATGCCGACCTTCAGGCCCTGCTTGGCCATCGCGATGGCGAGGTTGACCGTCACCGAGGACTTGCCGACACCGCCCTTGCCGGAGGCGACGGCGTAGACCTTCGTCAGCGAGTCCGGCTTGGCGAACTGGATCTCCTTCTGGGCCTGGCCGCCTCGCAGCTTCTCCTGCAGCTCCCCACGTTGCTCGGCAGTCATCACGCCCAGCTGCACGTCGACACCGGTCACGCCCACGACGGTGGACACCTCGGTGGTCACGTCACGAATGATGGTGTCCTTCAGGGGACATCCGGTGACGGTCAGCAGCACCCGGACGGTGACCATGCCGGTGTCGTCGGCCTCGATGTGCTCGACCATGCCGAGCTCGGTGATCGGACGCTTGATCTCAGGGTCGTTGACCCGCGCGAGCGCAGCCTGAATCCGTTCGATGTCAGGGGAAGTCATGCCAATAGCGTACGTGCCGTCACGACGCCTCGTCCCCCGCCTGCTGGGCGGTGTCATCCTCCTCGGCCTCACCGAGCTCCTCGACCAGATTGCGCAGCTCCGAGCGCAGGAAGTCACGGGTCGCGACCTCACCGACTGCCATCCGCAGGGAGGCGACCTCGCGTGCCAGGAACTCCATGTCGGCGTGGGCACGTGCGTTCGCGTGGCGGTCCTGCTCGTTGATCACCCGGTCACGTACCTCCTGCCGGTTCTGGGCCAGCAGGATCAGCGGCGCGGCGTACGACGCCTGCAGGCTGAGCATCAGGGTGAGGAAGATGAACGGGTAGTCGTCCCACCGGAAGTCGACCGGCGCCACGAGGTTCCAGACCACCCAGATGATCACGAACAGCGTCATGTAGATCAGGAAGCGCGCGGTGCCCATGAACCGCGCGAACTGCTCGGCGAAGATGCCGAACGCGTCCTGCTTCACGGTCGGACGGCGGACCAGGCTGCGGCGGAGCTCACGCGGGGTGTCCAGGCGGGCCGCCAGTCGGGCGCGCTCCTCGGCGGTCTTCTTGTCGTGTCGACGGGCCAGCGGCTCTATCCGGCCGCCCAGCCGTCGCTCCGCTTTCGACTCGCCCTTTTTCTCGGGCTTCTTCTCGGGCTTGTCCATGTCGCTCACCCCCTCCCGAGCTTGCGGTCGCGCCACCCGTCGGGCAGCAAGTGGTCGAGCAGGTCGTCAACCGTGACCGTGCCGAGCAGGCGGCCTTCCTCGTCGACGACGGGTGCGGCCACCAGGTTGTAGGTCGCCAGGAACATCGAGACGTCCTCGAGTGTGGCGGCGGGGCGCAGGTAGTCGATGCCGGTGTCGAGCACGCCAGCCACCAGGGTCGACGGGGGCTCACGCAGCAGGCGCTGGATGTGGGCGACCCCGAGCAGCTTGCCGGTCGGTGTCTCCAGTGGCGGACGGCATACGTGCACGAGCGCAGCCAGGGAAGGGGTCAGGTCCTCGTTGCGTACATGGGCCAAGGCCTCGGCGACGGTGGCGTCCGGTGGCAGGATCACCGGCTCCGGGGTCATCATGCCGCCGGCAGTCTCCTCGCCGTAGACCATCAGCCGCCGGACCTCGGCCGCGTCCTCGGTGTCCATCAGGCCCAACAGTCTCTGCGCGGTCTCGGGTGGCAGGTCGGCGATCAGGTCAGCGGCGTCGTCCGCGGACATCTCCTCGAGGATGTCGGCCGCGCGCTCGGAGTCGAGGTGCTCGAGGATCTCGACCTGGTCCTCCTCGGGCAGCTCCTCCAGCACGTCGGCAAGCCGCTCGTCATCGAGGCCCGCGACGACCTGCCTACGCCGCTCGGGCGGCAGCTCGTGGATGACGTTGGCGGCGTCCGCGGGGCGCAGGTCGGCGAGCGACGCGATGAGGTGCTCGGCGCCCTGGTCGTCCTGTCGCTGGTGCAGGCCCTCGACGTCGGCCCACTCGACGACATGCGTCTGCGGCCGTCGCCTGAAACCCTTGGCGCCTTTTGCCCCTTCGGTGATGGCGACGCGGGAGAGCACCCAGTCGCGGGTGCGACCCTGCTCCATCGCGACGTCGTAGACGACCCCCTCGATCCCGCTACTGCGCACCTTGACCTTGCGGTCGAGCATCTGGCCCACCACGAGCGTCTCGGTGGAGCGCTTCTCGAAGCGACGCATGTTCAGCAGTCCGGTGATGATCACCTGGCCGGCGTCGATGTTGGTCACCCGGGTCATAGGCGCAAAGATCTGACGGCGCCCGAACACCTCCACCACAAGGCCGACGACGCGTGGCTGTCGTACGTCGGACCGCAGCACCACCACCACGTCGCGCACCTTGCCGACCTGGTCACCCTGGGGATCGAACACCGACAGCCCGGCGAGCCGGGCCGCGAAGACGCGGGTGGGTGTCGTGCTCACGCCCCGAACCTTAGTGGTAGGTAGGCTCACCGGGGATCGATAGCCGCTGCAGCGCAAACCAAGGAGTTCGTCCGTGGCCAAGCAGGTCGTGATACTCGCTGCGGGGCTCGGTACCCGCCTCGGGAAGCCGCACCCCAAACCGCTCACGCCGCTGAGTTCCGGCGAAAGCATCATGCGTCGTGCGGTCAACTCGCTGCGGAAGGCGTACGGCGCGGACGTCTTCGTCACCGCTGTCGTCGGGTTCAAGCTCGACCTCGTGATCGAGGCGATGCCGGACATCTCCTTCGTCTACAACGAGGTCTACGACTCCACCAACACCTCCAAGAGCCTGGTCAAGGCCCTCAGGCTCTCGCAGCCGGGCGGGGTGCTGTGGCTCAACGGCGACGTGGTCTTCGACGAGCGGGTGCTGCCGCTGATCCAGGAGCACATCGAGACGGGGCGCAGCTTCGTGTGTGTGAACACCGAGTCCGTGGCTGAAGAGGAGGTTAAGTACACCCTCGACGCCGACGGCTACATCAAGGAGCTGTCCAAGGGCGTGGTCGGTGGTCTCGGCGAGGCGGTCGGGATCAACTTCATCGGCGCGGATGACAAGGCCACCTTGATCAAGCGCCTCGACGAGGTCGGCGACCAGGACTACTTCGAGCGCGGCATCGAGCTCGGCATCGAGGAGGACGGCCTTCGCGTGGAGGCACTCGACATCTCCATGTTCCACATCGTGGAGGTCGACTTCGAGGAGGACCTCACGCGGGCCAACGAGTTCGTCGGGGACTGAGCGGCATGGCCGGTCAGGTCCCGCCGAGGATCACCGCGATCGACGACGCCGGTGTGCACGTGGCCGCCGGCGAGGACACCGTCGTCGACGTGCTCTTCGACGACAGGCGCATCTGGTCGTTCTGGACCCTGCGCGACACCTCCGACGGGCTCGCTGCCTGGCCCCGGATGCTCCTGCGGTTTCTCGACGGCACCGCGCGAATCTCGGTGGTGGAGCACCTCTCGGGGTCAGTGGTCTTCGAGGCCGATGTGACACTCGGCTCCGGGGAGGGGCGGATCGCGGTCGTCGACGCCGAGGGGCGCCCACTCGGACTGGACAAGTCCAACCGGATCGTGACCACCTTCGACACTCGCGACGCCGAGCACACCGCGCCGCTCCTGGACTCCACTGAGAAGGTTCTGCGTGAGCTGCGCGACGCGGGGGTGGACGCGTTCCCGGCGTACGGAACGCTGCTCGGGGCGGTGCGCGAACAGGACTTCATCGGTCACGACAGCGACGTGGACCTGGCCTACGTCAGCCGCGAGAAGCACCCGCTAGACGTGGTCCGGGAGTCGTTCCGGCTGCAGCGGCACCTCAAGGCGCGTGGGTTCGCCGTCGACCGCTACAGCGGTGCGGCGTTCAAGGTCGACGTGGTCGAGGCGGACGGCACGGTGCGTGGGCTCGACGTCTTCGGCGGCTATTTCCTCGACGGGCGGCTCTACCTGATGGGTGAGATCGGCACGCCCTTCGAGGAGGAGTGGATCTTCCCGCTCGGCACCTGCACGCTCGCCGGCCGCACGCTGCCGGCTCCCGCGAGGCCCGAGAAGCTGCTCGAGGCGACGTACGGACCTGGCTGGAAGGTGCCGGACCCCGCGTTCCACTTCGAGACGCCACGCACGACGGTCCGCCGGCTCAACGGCTGGTTCCGCGGGATCCGGATCTTCCGCAACGAGTGGGACGCCCGCTACAGCGGCGGAGTCCGCGACAAGGTCCCCACCGGCGGACCCAGCGACCTGGCGCGCTTCGTGCTCGCTCAGGAGGTGGGCATCGACCTGCTCGTGGACATCGGGGCCGGTCGAGGAGGTGACGCGCTGTGGTTCGCGCGGCAAGGGATCTCGACGATCACCCTCGACTACTCCCACGGCGCGAGCAACGGCGTACGCCGCTACGCCGAGCAGGAGGACGTCGACCTCGACACCTCGTGGCTCAACCTGCACGAGATGCGCTCGGTACTGGGTCAGGGGGCGCGGATCGCGCGTCGCATGGGCCACGTCGTACTCATGGCCAGGCATCTTGTCGACTCCACGGACGCGCAAGGCCTCGAGGCGCTGGTGCGACTGGCCCGGATGTCGCTGGGTCGTGGGGGTCGGCTCTACCTCGAGTTCGACATCCTGCGACCCGGGGAGCGCTACCTGCCGTCCGGCCGGCGCGACATCGTCCGCCCCAAGGACCTGCAGCGCGTCGAGAAGGCGTTCACGGAAGGCGGAGCGGTTATCGTGCTCAGCACTCAGACCGAAGAGAAGCGGCGGTCCGGACAGCCGGAGCGCCCGGTCGCACGATTGGTGGCGGAATGGCAGCGGTGACAGGCGGCCCTGAGAAGGTAGGCCCTAAGAAGGGGGCATTGTGAAGGCGAGCTTGAAGGAGCGCGTGGTCGAGCGTGTGGCGCGCGCCGTCGCAGGGGACCGTCTCGACCAGCTCCATGAGCGTCTCGACGACATGCAGGCCGAGATCCAGGAGTGTCGCCAGCTCAACCTTCGGTTGGCGGAGGTCACCGACCTCGTGGAGCAACTGCTGCTGCCGATGGCAGCCCGGGACGAGGAGAAGATCGCCGAAGCGGTCGAGAAGTACTCCCGGACGATCTGAGCGGCTGGTCGGACGATGGCAGCACGGGTATTCCTGCACGTCGGGCTCCCCAAAACAGCTACGACGTACCTCCAGACCATCCTGTGGACGAACCGTGATGTGCTCGAGGAGCAGCAGCTGCGGTTGCCGGGCGAAGGCCGTTACGAGCACCTGTGGGCGAGCCGGATCGTGCGCGAGGACCCGGCGTTCGAGAAGTCCAACGAACGTCGTCGCGGGGCGTGGGAACGGCTGCGCGCCGACGTAGCGGCATGGCCGGGGACGGCCCTGATCAGTCACGAGTTCTTCGCAGCGGCCTCTGCAGAGCAGGCAGAGCGGATGGTCGAGGAGCTCGAGCCGGCCGAGGCCCACCTCGTCGTGACCGGCCGTGAGCCGCTCGGTCTGTTCACGGCCAGCTGGCAGGAGAGCATCAAGAACCGCGACACCGCGCCGATGGCGGAGTACGCCCGCACCGAGTCCGACGACAGTACGGCGATCTGGAACTGGCGAACGCTGGACATCCACCGCGTGCTGGAGCGGTGGGCGCCGGTGTTCCCGGTCGACCGTGTCCACGTGCTGCCGCTGCCCGGCCCCGGCGCCCCGAGGCGCGAGATCTGGGACCGGTTCGCGGAGCTCGTCGGTGTCGACCCCCACTCCGTCGACCTGAGCCGGACCTTCCCGAACGCCTCGATGGGCGTGGTCGAGGCCGAGACGTTGCGGCGGGTCAACCGCCACCTCGGTGGGTTCAACTCCGCAATCGACCGCGGCACCTACATCCGCACCTACCTCGCCGACGAACGGCTGGTGCCCCGCGGGGGTGATGCCTTCTGGCCAGGTGAGGAACGCGCCGGGGAGATCCGGGCTCGAGGGCAGGCGGCAGTCGACTACATCGCTGCGCAGGGATTCCACGTGGTCGGTGACCTCGAGGCGCTCCTCGTCCCCGACGATCTGCCCCATCGGCGCGTGCCCGAGTCGGTCACCGAAGGCGAAGTCGCCACGGTGGCGGTCGAGCTGGTTGCCCGGATGCTGCACGACGTACGCGATCTTCGGCACGAGCGCCGCGAGCTGCGCGCTGCGGTCGAGGATGCCGAGAGGCGCGCGGACCCGGGGCTGCAAGTCGTCCTGGTCCGCCGGTTCCCTGTGCTGCGCCATGTGCTGCGACGCGTGCAAGATGTTGGGCAGACGTGAGGTTGCTCATGATGACGGGCAACTGGGCTGCCCGTAGCCTTGCGCAGAATGCCCTCCACCGGTAAAGGACCCACAGCATGAGTCGCCTCTGCGAGACCGAAGGCCTTACCGACATCCAGGAAGAGATCATCGGGGCGGTCCGGCAGTTCGTCGAGACCAAGATCCTTCCGGTGGCGACCGAGCTCGAGCACAAGGACGAGTACCCCACCGAGATCGTGGAGGGGCTCAAGGAGCTGGGCATCTTCGGGCTGATGATCCCCGAGGAGTACGGCGGCCTGGGTGAGTCGCTGCTGACCTACGCACTGGCCGTGGAGGAGATCGCCCGCGGCTGGATGAGCGTGTCCGGCGTGATCAACACCCACTTCATCGTGGCCTACATGCTGATGCAGCACGGCACGGATGAGCAGAAGCAGAAGTACCTGCCGAAGATGGCCACCGGCGAGGTGCGCGGCTCCTTCTCGATGTCGGAACCCTCGCTTGGCTCAGACGTCGCGGCGATCAAGACCAAGGCCGTCAAGACTCAGCTCGACGACGGGGCGGATGGCTACGCGATCACCGGGCAGAAGATGTGGCTCACCAACGGGGGCACGTCGAACCTGGTTGCGCTGCTGGTCAAGACCGAGGAGGGCTCGGACTCGGTCTACAAGAACATGACGACGTTCCTGGTCGAGAAGGAGCCCGGCTTCGGGGAGACCGCGCAGGGCGTCACCGTGCCGGGCAAGATCGAGAAGATGGGCTACAAGGGCGTCGAGACGACCGAGCTGATCCTCGAGGGCCACAAGATCTCCGCGGACCAGATCCTCGGCGCGGCGCCGGGCCAGGGTTTCTACCAGATGATGGACGGCGTCGAGGTCGGTCGGGTCAACGTGGCCGCGCGTGCCACCGGGGTGGCCAACCGGGCCTTCGAGCTCGGCATCGCCTACGCCCAGCAGCGCGAGACCTTCGGCAAGCCGATCGCGCAGCACCAGGCGGTCCTGTTCCAGCTCGCCGAGATGGCCACCAAGGTGGAGACGGCCCACGCGATGATGGTCCGCGCGGCCCGGATGAAGGACCGCGGTGAGCGCAACGACGTGGAGTCCGGGATGGCGAAGTACCTCGCCGCGGAGTTCTGCAACGAGGTCGTCGAGCAGTCCTTCCGCATCCACGGTGGCTACGGGTACTCCAAGGAGTACGAGATCGAGCGCCTCTACCGCGAGGCCGCGTTCCTGCTCATCGGCGAGGGCACCGCGGAGATCCAGAAGATGATCATCGGCCGCAGCCTGCTCAAGGACTACAAGCTCAAGACCTGACCAGACCAGACATAGGTGGTCGAGCAGCCTTGCGTCGAGCAGCGAGCGCCAGCGAGCGGCCAGTCGAGACGAGCGCAGCGAGCGATCAGTCGAGACCGTAGGGCGGCGCCACTCCCCAGCCCCAACGCGGCACGGGCGCGTCGGGCGCCGGTTCGGCTCCGGGCGCCGAGTTCGCGACCGCCAGCCGGGTGCCCCATTCGGCGTACCCCATGAGCGCCGCCCGCGACTCCGGGTCGTCCGGAAGGCCCGCGGTGTCTGCGGCGGCACTGAGCAGCGTCACGAACCGCAGCCGCTGCTCCGCGGTGATCGCCAGCCCGACGTGCTTGGCGACCATGTGCGGGTAGCCACCGTGCTGCTCGGTGTAGACGGGCGGGCCGCCCATGACTTCGGCCCACCAGGCGGTGACGTGGTCGCGGTGCTCCCTTGTGACCACACCGCCGAAGACCGGCCCGAGCAGCGGATCCTTCTCCACCTCGTCGTAGAACGTGTCCAGCCAACGCCCGATGGCCTCGGTGCCACCGATCCAGTCATGGATGCTTGGTGTCTCGCCCATGGGTCGAGGCTATTGCGAACCGACGAGCCCGGGCATCAATCGGGCTCGTGCGAGCCCGAAAGTGGGCTCGTCATACGCCATGGCCGCAGGCAGGATGGCCACTAGCGTCAGCCACCGCCCGGCGTACCTGCTCCTAAGGAGACCAAGTGGAAACCATGATGCGGGCCTCGGTTCTGACCGGGCCGCAGACGATCGAGCTGCAGGAGCGGCCGGTCCCAGAACCTGGTCCCGACGAGGCGCTGGTTCGCGTCGGCTCGGTCGGCGTGTGCGGGTCGGACGTGCATTACTACAAGGACGGCCGGATCGGGTCGATGGTCGTCGAGGGCCCGCTGGTCCTCGGTCATGAGGTCGGCGGAACCATCATCGCCGTAGGTGCTGCCGTGGATCCGACGCGCGTCGGCCAACGCGTCGCGCTGGAGCCGCAGCGGCCGTGCCGCCGGTGCCGACAGTGCAAGACCGGGCACCTCAACCTCTGTCCGGACATGGAGTTCTTCGCCACCCCGCCGATCGACGGTGCGTTCTGCGACTACGTCACGCTGCCTGCGGACTTCGCGCACCCGGTGCCGGACTCCCTGTCCGATGCCGCCGTGGGTCTGCTCGAGCCACTGTCGGTGGGGATCTGGGCGAACCGGAAGGGTGGCACGGTGGCCGGCAGCCGGGTGTTCATCACCGGCGCCGGGCCGATCGGCGCGGTCGCGGCCCTGTCCGCCCGGGCCATGGGCGCGACGGAGATCATCGTCTCCGACCCCGCGAAGTCACGGCGGCAGCGGATCACCGAGCTCGCCTCGGCGCAGTCGGTCGACCCGACGGCCGGTTTCGACGCGTCCGAGGTCGAGGCCGACGTGTTCCTCGAGTGCTCCGGGGCAACACCGGCCCTGCTCGACGGGCTGAAGGCCCTCCGGCCGGGTGGCAGCGCCGTGATGGTGGGCCTCGGCGAGGAGCACATCTCGTTGCCGGTGCAGGACATCGCGGTGCGTGAGGTGACGCTGACCGGCATCTTCAGGTACGTCGACACCTGGCCCGTAGCGATCTCGCTCGCCGCAGGCGGCCAGGTCGACCTCGACGCGCTGGTCACCGCACGCTTCGGCCTCGAGGACGTGGAGGCAGCTCTGACGAGCGACTCGGACCCGATGAGCATGAAGTCGGTCGTCGTCGTCAGCGAGGGCGTCTGATGAACCCGTTCAGCCTCGAGGGCCGCACTGCCCTTGTGACCGGCGCCAACCGGGGCCTTGGTCGCGCCTTCGCCGAGGCGATCGCCGATGCCGGTGCGGACGTCGTGGTCGTCGGCCGGGACGAGGACCGCAACCGCGACGCAGCGACCGAGATCGCCCGACGGACGGGGCGTCGTACGACGGTCGCGACCGGCGATGTGTGCGACCAGGACGACGTACGACGCATTGTCGACGAGGCCATCGCCGCACACGACCGGATCGACGTCCTGGTCAACAACGCCGGCATCTGCTTCCACCGGCCGGCCCTCGAGGTGCCCGATGAGGAGTTCGCTGAGGTCTTCGACGTCAACGTGACTGGGCTGTGGCGGATGTCGAAGGCCGTCGCGCCGGGCATGATCGAGGCGGGAGGAGGTTCGATCGTCAACGTCGGCTCGATCTCCGCGATGATCGTGAACCGTCCACAGTGGCAGCCGGCGTACAACGCCTCAAAGGCCGCGGTCCACCAGCTCACCAAGTCACTAGCGGCCGAGTGGGCGCCGCACCACATCCGGGTGAACGCGATCGCCCCTGGCTACGTGAAGACCGAGATGGCACCGGTCGACGAGCCGCGGTTCCGGCAGCACTGGATCGACGACGCGCCCATGCAACGCTACGCGACACCTGAGGAGATCGCCCCCAGCGTGGTCTACCTGGCAAGCGACGCGGCGTCCTTCACCACGGGTGCCGTGCTGGTGACGGACGGGGGCTACACGCTGCACTGAGTCGCGGCAGGCTCCCCGTCATACTATTTCGACATGAGCCGCGCCCTTGAAGACGCGACAGCGCGTGCATGGGTCGTGCTGGCGACGATGCTGGGCGCAACGCTCGCGATCCTGCTGCCGTCGCAGCTCACCACGGCCTCGCACGCGGCGGGCTCGGTCACCCTCGCCGTCATCACGCTGGCTTTCGCGGCGCTGGTCCGGTTCGGCGTGCGAAGCGTGGCGTTCGCTGCCCGCACCAAGACTGCGGTGCCTCCGACCGACGACAAGGCAGCACCTGTGCTAGCCGGACGGGTCACCGACCCGGTGCACCACCCGCTCCGCCCCCGGGCTCCTGGACTGCCCTGACGCTGGCCTCGAGCGAGCCACGGCCCTGTTCACCCCTTCTCTCCAGGAGCACCTCATGTCCTTTCTCGACCCGATGTCGCATGCCCTCGCAGCCGTCGTCGGTGCAGCCCACTCCGGTCTCACCTCCCTGGGGGCCGATCCCGCGTCCAGCACCACCTGGGTGCTGTGCATCGCAACCGTTGTCGTCGTCGTCCGCGTCGCGCTACTGCCCCTGGCCGTGCACGGCGTACGCCAGGTTCATGCCTCGGCACGGGCACGTCCGCAGCTGGAGGAGCTGGCCAGGCGCTACCGCAACCGCAAGGACCCCGACAGCCTGCGCGAGTTCATGAGCGAGCGTCGCCGCATCGCCGCCGAGCACAACATGTCGCGGTTGGGTGTCCTGTCTCTGCTCCTGCAGCTGCCGATCTGGCTGGCGCTCTACCACCTCGTGGTCGACGTTGCCGCGGGCGTACCGGTTGGTGCGATGGATCTCGGGCTGACGGCGTCCCTCGGTGCGGCGACCTTGCTGGGCGTTCCGCTGGCTGAGCGGGGCTACCTTGGCGCCGGTTGGACCCACCTGGCCGTGGTCGCAGGACTGGCAGGCACGGCTGCCCTCCTGTCGTTCCTCACGCAGAAGTTCCTCGTCGCACCGAACACCGCCCTGTACGACGTCCCCGAGGTGCTGGCCAGGACCCAGCAGATGATCCCGGCGATCTCGGCCATCGGTCTGGTCATGGCCGGAGGCTTTGTTCCGGTGGCGCTTCTCGTCTACTGGGTGTGCAACGCGGCCTGGACGCTTGGGCAGTCAGCGGTTGTGTGGCGCTGGTTCCCCACGCCGGGATCGCCCGCCGCCGCCCGCAGGAGCGGGCCCTAGCCTGGAGGAGCGCTTTCCGTACTACCCGATCCGGGTGCTGCTCGGCGACGACGGATTGCGAAATTTGACCCCACCGCCCACAGATCGGGGGGTCAGGGTTGACCGGCGGGACCCAACCGGTACGTCGCGTGCACTGTCGCCGAGATTGTCACCGGTTTCGGATCTGAGAGGTGCACCGTCGGTGGTTCCTCCCCCTCCTCGGCGTATTCGCCGGATGCTGCCAAGGCCTGCTCGTGGCCATAGTCCTCCTCGTAACCGGCAAGACCCGGGTCGGATATCGACTCGATCCCCTCGACCTCCATCCCAAGGGCGTCGGCGAAGTCTTCCGCGGCCACTCGTGACGCAGCCACCGCGTCCTTGCGGGCGCGTCGCTCTACCTCCGCCCGGGTCGAGACCAACCACTGCACCCATCCCAGCGAGAACGCTTCACCAGAAGCCAGATATCCCACCAGAAGCCGCACCGTCGCTAGGTCGTCCACCTCGACGCTCACTTCACCGGCAAGGACTCGGGCGGCATGTCTCTTGCCTCGCTGCCATCCATGGGGTGCGGCGACCTGCGCATCCAGGTCGTACTGGCCCAGGAACTCACGCAACGATTGCAGCGCGGTGTTGTAAGACTCGGTGGCAAGCAGGTCGCTGGCTCCGCCCCCGCGGACGGTGAAGTGCAAACGGGCTCGATCCGGAGTGACCTCGATGCCATGCCATCCACGCACGTGCGCGACCGTCATCCGGCTCACCTCGTCCTTCATGGCTGAGATCCAACCATGTCGCTGACCCGACCTTGGGCCCAAACGTCCGCATCCAGCCGCGATCCGCGGCGTCAGGCCGGGAGCGACGATCTTGCTGAGCGCCACGCCATGAACCGCCGAACCGCCAGAGCCACGATCTGCCAGACCAGGTAGCACGGGGTGGCGACGAGCAGGCCGACGTAGAGCCCGAGGAGATAGTGCGAAACCTGGTTCTCGAAATCGATGCCGATTGCTATCAACGTCCACAGCGCTACCGCGACGAGCCAGGGTGCGATCCAGGCCAGCGCCTCTTGCCTCATGGTCAGGACCTCGTGTGCGTAGACCGCAGCGAGGAACACGCCTCCCGCGACGACGTAGACCGCACCGACCAAGAGCAGGAGCCAGCTGCCGAATGGGCCGTAGCCCAAAGGGACCGCGAGGGGCGAGAGCAACAACGCGCCGGAGACCAGGTTGCTGACGAGGACGGGACGGTCGAGCCGGACTTGAGCAGTTTCGGTCTCGGTGGCAGGGTCCCCGGTGGTGGTCACAACACCAGTGTGCGGACCGAGCGGCCAAATCGCAGCCGGTTCCGCTCGGCCTTTGGCTCTACCCCAGTCGACCCGGCCTGACGAGAGCAAGACCGGACATCTCCGGCACCGGCTCAACTACCTGCTGTTCGCAGATCTGCGGTTCTCGTTCGGTCAGTAAGCGGAAGCCGGGTGGCGGTTGGCGGCCTACGATTCGGCGGTGAGTTCCTCGCTGACTATCCGCCCGGCTCGGGTCGAGGACGTCGCGCAGATGGCGCACGTGATTGTGCGGTGCTGGCAGGAGACGTATCGGGGACTCATCTCGGACGCGGTGCTCGATGACCAGGGCTTCCTGAGTGCTCGGGAGAGGTTTTGGACTGCCGCGTTGACCGACGAGCGCTATCGCGAGCACTACGTCGCTGTCGCCGAGCGGGATGGCGAGCTGGTCGGGGTCGCCATGTCAGGCCCGCCCTCGGACGCTACGGCGGCGTGGGCGAGACAGGTTTATGTGCTCTACGTGTATGCCGCCGATCACGGCACGGGTGCCGGGCCGGCGCTGCTGGATGCGGTGCTCGATCCGGAGGAGTCGGCGGCGCTGTGGGTGGCCGACCCGAACCCTCGCGCACAGGCGTTCTACCGCAAGCATGGCTTCGTTGCCAACGGGAAGGCGCAGGTCGAGGACGGGGTGCGTGAAGTTCTCATGGTCCGCGGCATGCAGCACGGCCGGTAGTCCAGCTCGTGCCCGGACAACCCGATTAGGGCAGACTCCGCTGTTCGGCTGAATCGTGCGGTGGCTCGCCGCGCCGACACGACCGAGCGACTCCACCGGGCGTGCCTGTGTCCCCGGCCGGTGTTGCTGGTGGCCGGGGCGGTGGGCGCTCAGGTTCTTCGCGGCCCTGGGTGTGGGCGTGGGTGTGGTCGGCGGGTGGTGGGGGTGACGGTGTATTGGTGGAGGGTGGGGCTGGTCCAGGTGTAGTGGCCGTTGTCGAGTCGTTTGTAGGTCCAGGCAGAGTGAGTTTTGACTCGGTGGTGTGTCCGGCAGAGGGGCGCGAGGTTGCCGGGGTGGGTTTGGCCGGGTGGTCCGCCCTCGTCGGTGGGGAGGTACTCGGTGATGTGGTCGAGGTCGCAGGAGCGGGAGTCGCGTCGGCAGCCGGGGAAGACGCAGTGGGCGTCGCGCAGAATCACGGTTTCGCGCATCGCCTCGGGTGGGTCGTGCTGGTCGACCGCACTCTGTGAGGACAGGTCGATGACAGGGCGGAGGGTGATCTTGGCACCCGTCTGGGCGTAGCGGGCCAGCCAGTCGGCCAGCAGTTGGGTGGTGGCGGCGTCGAGGCGCTCGATGGTGGCGGCGCCGGTGCCGCCGGCCTGGTCGGCGGTGAGGTCTTCGGGGGTGAAGTGCACGTAGAGGTTCGTCGCGCCACCACCGCCGCGCTGGCTGGGGCCGGCGTTCTCGCGGCCGGACATGAGGTCGAGGGCGTGTTGGGGGTCGGCGAGGATCCCGGCGGCGCGGGCGCGGCGGATGTCGAGGGTGTCGGTGTCGCCGAGGTTGCGCAGGTCGGCGGCGATGCGGCCGATGGTGGCGTCGAGGAGTTCGGCGTCGGGGGTGTCCAGGGTCATGTTGACGTCGGTGGTGGCTGGGCCGGTGTTGCGTCGGCGCAGCCACACGCCGCGTTTGGCGAGGGCTTCCTCTTCGTCGGCGATGGCGCGGTCGGGGTCGAAGTAGAGCCTGGCTTCTTGGACCAGGCGGGCGGCGTCGAGGTGGCGGATCTTCTCCGGGGTGGCGGCGATCAGCTGGTCGGCGAAGGCGGCGGCTTCGACGGTGAGGTCGCGGGTGTGTTGGGCGACCATCCGGGCTCGCCAGACCGGGACCTTCCCGTCGCGGGCCAGGGCGTGCAGGCGGGGGAGCCGGTAGCTGAGCTCGAGGGCGTCCCCGATGAGTGTTTTCGCGGCGTCCAGGCTGATCCCCAGGGCGGCGCCGAGGTCGGCGGGAGCGAACTCGGCCACCCAGGGGGCGCCTTCGCCGGCGAGTGGGGTGACGTCTTCGTCGTGCAGGTTCGGCTGGCCCCAGTGGGCGGGGAGCTCGGTGGCGGGGCAGGGGTGCAGTAGCGCCCATTCCAGGGCGAGGTGCAGCTGTTCGTACGCGGCACTCTGCTCGGTGTGCCGGGCGGCGCGGACACGGTCGATCACCTCGCTGGGGGTGAGGGTCGTGGTGGTGTCCATGGACCAATTCTAGGTCCGACCACCGACAGTTTCGATAGTCAGTTCGAGAATGTGGATGACTAATTTTCCGGGGTGGCCGGCGGAATCACAACGGTTGAGTGAAGCAACCGCAACGGGCAAGAGGCGCAAGGGAACACCAGCGCAACCCGAGCGGACAGCGACCACACTTCTCGATAACCCACAGTGAGCACGGCCGGCCGTGAGGCGTGATGCGGCGGTGGGTTGCGGCTGCCTCTCGCCTCACTGCAGGTGGTCTCGACTGATCGCTCGCTTCGCTCGCTGCTCGACCACCTACGTGTATGCGGCCCCGGCGTTCCGACGGTTCCGAGGATTTGGGACACAAGAAGTTCGAAGGCCAGAAACCGCAGCCACGACGGTCGAGTGAAGCAACCGCAACCGGCCAGAGGCGTAAGGGAACACCAGCGCAACCAGAGCGGACAGCAACCACACTTCTCGATAAACCCCCAGCGAGCACAGCCGGCCGTCAGGCGGCACCCGGCGGTGCGTCGCGGCCGCCTCTCGTCTTCCGGTGGGTGGTCTCGACTGATCGCTCGCTTCGCTCGCTGCTCGACCACCTCAAGCGTCGACCACCTACAAGGCTCGGCCGTCCGCTCGCTGCTGAGCCGAGCACGCAGCATGCTGACTACTCTGAGGCGGCATGGGACAGCGCGTGATCCTCCACGTCGGTGCGATGAAGTCGGGGACCAGCTATGTCCAGGCGCTGCTGTACGCGAACCGGCAGCTGCTGGCCGAGCGGGGGGTGCTGGTTCCGGGTCGTACGTGGAGCGACCAGGTCCGAGCGGCGCAGGACGTCCTGGGTATGGCGTCGGCGCGGACCGGTGACATCAGCGGATGCTGGGACCGGCTGGTCGAGGAGATAGCGGCGCACGACGGCACGGCCGTGGTGTCGATGGAGTTCCTCGGGACCGCTCCGAAGGCGGTGATCGAACGCATCACGAACGAGTGGGACGACCTCACGGTGGTGGTCAGCGCCCGCGACATCAACCGCGGGCTCACCTCGATGTGGCAGGAGACGGTGCAGAACGGCCGGACGTGGCGCTTCGAGGAGTACCTGCGCGCCGCTCGCGACTCCCGGCCGCGCCCGGACCGTCGGCCCGAGGACGTGACGACCGCCGGAAAGACGTTCTGGCGTCAGCAGAACGTGGTCCGGCTGTGCCGCAACTGGTCGGAAGGCGGCGGGCGCGTCGTACTCCTCACGGTGCCCCCGCCGGGAGCCTCGCGGAACGTGCTGCGTGACCGCTTCTTCTCGATCGTCGGGGTCAGTCCGGACGGGCTCGTTGCTGCGCCGGAGGCCAACGAGTCCATCGGCGCCTCGTCGGCGCAGGTGCTGCGACGCGTGAACGAGCTCCTCGACGAAGCGGGTCTGCCTTCCCCGACGGGACAGCACCTGCGCAAGACCGTGCTGGCCAAGTCGGTGATGGCCGCTCGTCGCGACAGCGAGCCCGCGATCGGCCTCCCCGTCGCAGCGTGGGTCGAGGCCCACGCCGCGATGATGGTGGCCAGGCTCCAGGACCTCGACGTCGGGCTGGTCGGCGAGTGGAGCGACCTCACGCCGGTGGAGGTACCCGGTGCCGACCCGGCAGCCATCGACGGCGCCGAGGTGGCGGAGGCCGCCTGCGCAGCCCTTGCCGGCCTGCTTGCGCAACAGATCGCGAAGTGAGACCTCTCGCCGCGTTCCGGCGCCAGGCACAGGCGTGCGCGGAGCTCGGTTCACCCATGTACGCCGAGCTGCTGGATCGCCTCGCCGACGACATCGAGGCCGGAGGCCCCACGGCAAGGGCGATCACCGGACACGAGGACGACCCAGGTCCATCGGCGCTCGCGCTGAGACTGATGGGCAGCGTGCACCGGCTCGTACTCGCAGGTCGGGCAGGGCCGCTCGCTTCGTACTACCCGAGCGTCGGTGGGACCTGGGAGCTCGGCGGGGGCGCCACCGAGTTCCTCGCCCTGCTGGAGCGCGAGCCTGACGCTGTCGGCGAGTGGCTCGACCGCGCGCCGCAGACGAACGAAGTGGGTCGCGCCGCAGCACTCATCGGCGGGCTGCTGCACCTCACAGAAGAGGAGCGTCGTCCGGTCCGCCTGTTCGAGATCGGCTCCTCCGGCGGGCTCAACCTGCTCGCTGACAAGTTCTGCTGTGTCGACGACTCCGGCGCGGTGTACGGCGATCCGGGGTCCGGAGTCCGCCTCGAACCCGCCTGGCGCGGGGCACCACTCGTGCCCTGGCCGGAGCTGCAGGTCGTCGAACGCGTGGGATGTGACGTGCTGCCAGTGGACGTGCTGACGGCTGAGGGTCGGCTGGCCCTGACGGCGTACGTCTGGCCGGACCAGCATCACCGGCTCCAGCGACTGCGCGGTGCCCTGGACCTGGCGCAGCACTCGCCTCCGGTCGTACGACGCACCGGCGCAGCGGACTTCGTCGAGGACATCGAGCTGCGGCCGGGAACGACGACCGTGCTGTGGCACAGCGTGATGTGGCAGTACCTCCCTGACGAGGAGAAGGCCCGGGTCACGAAGCGAATCGAGGAGCTTGGAGACGGCACCAGTGAGGACCAAGGCTTCGTGCACCTGTTCCTCGAGCCGATGCGCCGTACCCCCGACGGCGAGCACGCGTTCCTCGTCGTGATGACGACGTGGTCGGGCGGCGCGCGTCACATCCTCGGCCACGCGGCCCCGCACGGTCTGTCCGTCACCTGGGAGCCCGCTTCTTCCTAATCTGCTCGACCGGCTTGCCGACGCGTGCAAGGGTGGTGGTCGTTGATGGTCGAGCACTGGAGGAACGGCGATGGCGCAGGACAACGAGGCCCAGGGCAACGAGGACCTCAAGGCCAAGATGCGTGAGGCCCTCGAGCGCAAGCAGGCCAACGACCGCGGCGTGCCCAAGGACGGCCCGGTCAAGGAGAAGGCGCACGGCTCCGAGGTGATGGGTGACGCAGGGCCGAAGATGCACCGCCGGAAGGCCGGCGGCGGGGGTTCCTGACCCGGCAGTTGGCGGCCACGTGTGGCAGGGGGCTCAGGTCATCCCATGGCCTATGCTCCCCGTGTGGCGAAGCGGGTGGTGCTCCACATCGGAGCGATGAAGTCCGGAACCAGCTTCATTCAGAACGTGCTCGACACCAACCGTGACCGCCTCAAGGGGCACGACCTCCTGTTCGCCTGCGAGCGCTGGCGAGGGCAGGTTCTCGCGGTCAAGGAGCTCAGCGAGCGAGGCGGCGAGGGGCAGCAGCCCATCACTCCCGGCGGCCCCTGGCAGCGCCTCGTCGACGTCGTCAACGAGTGGCCGGGCACGGCGATCATCTCGATGGAGTTCCTGGCACCACGGCAGAAGCCGAAGATCGAGATCATCAAGGAAGCGTTCGCGGGAGCCGATCTGCAGGTGGTGCTGACCGCTCGTGACCTGGCGCGCTCACTGCCGTCGATGTGGACCGAGTCGATGCAGAACCGCGGAGTGCGCACCTGGGACGAGTTCCTGGACTCGGTGCGCACCCAGGACATGAGCGACAAGCCGGGGCGCTGGTTCTGGAAGCACCAGCGCATCTCCGAGATCGCGTCTCGGTGGTCCGGTGCCGTGGGGCGCGACCACTTCACGCTGATCACGGTCCCGCCCAAGGGCGCACCCCCTGGTGTGCTGTGGGAGCGCTTCGCCGGCGTGGCAGGGATCCCTGCTGACCTCTGCGACACCGACGACGCGCGCAGCAACCCTGGCATCGATGCGGCATCGGCGCTGGTGCTGCGTGCCCTCAACGAACGCCTGGCCGAGGACGACTTCAGCCGGCAGGACTACGAGTGGATCGTGAAGGGCGCGCTGGCCAAGCGCGGGCTGGTCACGCGTGGTCGCGACAGGGTTCCGCTGGGGATGGACGAGCGCTGGGTACGCCGCGCCTCCCGGCGTGAGCTCAGCAAGCTTCGGAAGCTGAACCTCCGCGTGGTCGGCGACATCGGCGAGCTGGAGTCGCGACCGGTCCCCGGCGTACACACCAACAAGGTGACCACCGAGCAGCAGCTCGAAGCCGCACTCGACGGCATGGCGTTCCTGGTCACCCAGCAGGCCGAGCGCGGCAGGCGCGGCCGAGCGGTGAGTCAGTCCGTGGAGTCCGAGGACGAGGAGATGGAGTCGTGAGCGGCGTACGCGGACTGCTGCGCCGAAGGTCAAAAGGCGACGCCGACCCTCAGGAGCACACCGACCCGACGCCTCCGGAGCGCGACCCCGACGAGCCGTTGCGCGTCGCCGCGATCACGTTCTGTCGCGACGAGGGTCGGATGCTGCCGCTCTGGGTCAGGTACTACGGCGGGCAGTTCGGCGTGGAGAACCTCTATGTCGTCGACGACAACTCCGAGGACGGGTCCACCGACGACCTGCCCTGCGACGTACTCCACATCCCGCCGATCCGCGGAGGGAAGTTCAACAGCACCCGGATGGCAGTCGTCGGCAACCTCGGCCGTTCGCTGCTGCAGCTCTACGACGTGGCGCTGTTCTGCGACACCGACGAGTTCATCGTCCCTGACCCCGACAAGTACGCCGGCCTCACGGAGTACGTCGAGACCAGGACCGCCGAGGGCCTGAACGCCGTGGGGTCCCTGGGCTTCAACATGGTGCACAACGTCGGGTCGGAGCCGCCGCTGGACCTGACCCAGCCGCTACTGGGCCAGCGCCAGCTCGCGAAGTTCCTGCCGCTGATGTGCAAGCCGGCCATCAAGTGGGTCCCCGAGCACTGGAGCGCCGGCACCCACGGCGTGCGTACGCCGTACAAGGTGGACCCGGACCTGTGGATGTTCCACATGAAGTTCGGTGACCGCGACCACCTCCAGGAGGCCGCCGACCACCGCCAGCGCATGGTCGAGGCAGACGGCCGTTCCCGTGACACCCAGTGGCGCCAGGGCGGTGACACCCTGGTCGACCTGCTGGAGCGGATCACCGAGGGTGCTGATGCATCGCAGATCGCCGACTTCGTGCCACCGACGGGGGAGAGGCTCGACTCGCTGGTCGTCGAGGACCCGCCAGGCAACTGGCGGGCACCCAAGGGCAGTCAGATGACCCTGATGGAGAAGCGGCCGCTCGTCCGGATCCCGCAGCGGTTCCACGGGATCGTCTGAGGCGCGGTCACGGTGAGTGGTCTCGACTGATCACTCGCTTCGCTCGCTGCTCGACCACCTACGTGGTTGCGCGCTCGGCAACCACCGTGGCCAGCTCCACATGGGGCGATCGACTCATAGGTGGTCGAGCAGCGAGCGCCAGCGAGCGGCCAGTCGAGACCACCGATCGTGGCGCAACGTCGGCCCGAGGGGCTGCGGCATGTGGTCGCGGGTTGTCGCGTCGGTTGCGGAGTGTGGTCTCGACTGATCACTCGCTTCGCTCGCTGCTCGACCACCTACGTGGTTGCGCGCTCGGCAACCACCGTGGCCAGCTCCACATGGGGCGAGCGACTCATAGGTGGTCGAGCAGCGAGCGCCAGCGAGCGGCCAGTCGAGACCACCGATCGTGGCGCAACGTCGGCCCGAGGGGCTGCGGTATGTGGTCGCGGGTTGTCGCGTCGGTTGCGGAGTGTGGTCTCGACTGATCACTCGCTTCGCTCGCTGCTCGACCACCTACGTGGTTGCGCGCTCGGCAACCACCGTGGCCAGCTACACATGGGGCGATCGACTCATAGGTGGTCGAGCAGCGAGCGCCAGCGAGCGGCCAGTCGAGACCACCGATCGTGGCGCAACGTCGGCCCGAGGGGCTGCGGCATGTGGTCGCGGGTTGTCGCGTCGGTTGCGGAGTGTGGTCTCGACTGATCACTCGCTTCGCTCGCTGCTCGACCACCTAGGAGCCGGCGTACATGACCTTCGCGCTGCTCGACCGCCTAGCTTGTGGTGTCGCCGTACATGACCTTCTCGCTGTAGCGCTTGCCGATGCTCAGGTCGTACATGATCAGCCGGTAGTCCGAGAGCACCTGCTTCGCCTCGGCCGAGAGCTGGGACTCCTTGACCGCCTTGTTCTGCGGGTTGATGTAGAGGCCTGCGTCCATGGCCGGGATCTGCTTCTTGAGGTCGTCGAGCAGTGCGAACCACGGCGGGATGGGCGCATTGAGCGCGTTGAACAGCATCGGCAGGAAGTGGATCGGGCTGGTCGTCGGCAGGTCCTCGTGCTTCAGGGCCTTGCCGTTGCTCCAGATCACGTACGGCGTCTCGTGGGTGACGCGCTGACCTTCGCGCTTGACCAGGCTCTCCGGGTAGACCTGTGGCGGCAGGTGGTCGCCGTAGAAGATGACCGCCGTCGGCTCGGGCTGCTGCTTCAGCTTCGCGAGGAACGCGGCGAACGCTTCATCGGAGCGCGTGAGCCCCCGGGCGTACTGGCCGGCCAGCCGGTTGAACTTGCCGGGAAGTCCCTTCGGCGTGACGGGGTCGTCGTACTGGCCGCCGTACGGCATGTGGTTCTGCATGGTCACGAGGTGCGCCAGCACCGGCTTGTCGGTGCTCGAGATCTGGGAGAGCACCTCGTCGAACGCCGACGCGTCGTCGATGAAGCGGCCCCCGCCGCGGCCCTTGAACTGCATCTCGTCCTTGGTGACGAACTTCGTGAACCCGAGGGCGTCGTACACCTCCGGCCGGGCGTACATGCGCGGCGAGAAGGGGTGGATCGCCACCGGGGTGTGCCCATGCTCGATGAACCAGTCGACGGCCGAGGGGAAGGTCTTGTAATGCTGGACCATCTGCTCGTACGCCGTGGCGATCTGCGGTTTCAGCTGGCTCTTCGACTGGCCGCTGAGCACCTCGTACTCGACGTTGGCCGTCCCGCTGCCGTAGCCCGGGACGAGCGTCTTGCCCGCGATGGTCTGCTCCATCAGCGCCGTCGTCTTCGGAATGGGGTCATTGGGGAAGTCGACCGTCTTGAGCCACGAGGGGTTCGAGAAGCTCTCGGACAGGATGCTGACGACGTTGGTCGTCTCGAGGGTGCCGGTCCGGCCCTTGTTCATCGCGACTGCCTGGGCCTCGTACTTGGCGGCGATCTTCTCGATCGCCTCCTTGGAGTAGCCCTCGGGCTGGGCCATGGCACTGATGTGGGTGTTGAACAGCAACCCGGCGACGAACCCGTTGCGCTGGTAGTTCACGCGCTGGTCCCAGTCGCGCCAGCGCAGGCCGGTTGAGTCGAATGCCGCTCGCCACGGGTTGCCCGGCTCGTTGAAGTTGTTGGCGATGTACAGCATGCCGAGGCACAGAAGGGCCACGACCACGCGCGTGATGCGCAGCCCGAGCAGCCCGAGCAGTCCGCGGCGGGGCAGGGTCTTGCTGAGGTTCGGGAGGACCTTCGCGACCAGCCAGCCCACCAGCGCGGCGATGACGACGACGAGCACGAGCGCGACGGCGGCCATCACGAGCCTGGACTTCGGCACCATCTCGAAGAGGAACCCCGGCTGGCGCAGGAAGGTCACGTCGCTCGGGTAGACGGGGTCGTTGCGCAGCTCGAGCTTCGTGGCGTTGATCGCGCCGATCAGGGCGGTGAGGGCCGTGACCACCCCGAGGGAGACCCACAGCCGCCCTGTCAGGGCGACGATCAGCAGCACCACCACCCAGACGACCGCAACGCTCTGCAGCAGGGCCGGGGGCTCGAACGTGCGTTCCCGCAACGCCGTGAGTGGGCTCGGGAAGTTCGAGGCGTCGAGGACCGTCGTGGCCAACAGGGCCCAGAGTGCGGTCAGCGCCAGGGCCCCCACGAAGGTGAGGATCTGTTGGGTCCGGGACGTGTTCCGGCTGGAGCCCTCAGGCGCGTCATCCGCCTCGGTCGCCGGCTCGTCAGCGGCGCGCCTGCGCAAGTCGAGCATGAGTCGGAGCATATGTCGCGGCGCAGAGCATCTCGGGCCGGGAGTCGCATGCTGGCGCGTCGTGGCAGACTTCCGGGATGCAGTTTGGTCGCAGCTACGAGGAGTTCGAGGTCGGTGCGATCTACAAGCACTGGCCGGGCAAGACGGTCACCGAGTTCGATGACCACATGTTCTGCCTGCTGACGATGAACCACCACCCCCTCCACCTCGACGCCAACTACGCCGAGGAGACCACCCAGTTCGGCAAGAACGTGGTGGTGGGCAACTACGTGTACTCGATCCTGCTGGGGATGAGCGTGCCGGACATCTCCGGCAAGGCCATCGCCAACCTCGAGATCGAGTCGCTCCGACACGTCGCGCCGACGTTCCACGGCGACACGTTGTACGGCGAGACGACGGTGCTGGACAAGTGGGAGAGCAAGAGCAAGGACGACCGGGGCGTCGTGTACGTCGAGACGATCGGCTACAACCAGGACGGCAAGGTCGTGTGCATCTTCCGCCGCAAGGTGATGGTGCCCAAGGACAGCTATCTCGAGGCGCGTGGCGGCGAGCAGCCCGGTCGCCCGGTGCCGCAGGCGGACAAGAACTGGCCCGCGAAGGAGCAGTGAGCCGCGTCCGATGAGCTCGCACGAGACTCCCCCGGACCATGTGGAGGACGAGCTGTGGGTGATCCGCCACGGCGAGACCGAGTGGAGCCGCGACGGTCTGCACACCTCGCACACCGAGCTCGAGCTCACCGCTGAGGGCGAGGAGGTGGCCCGGCGGCTGGCCGACCGGCTCGCGGGTGTCGAGTTCGACCTCGTCCTGACCAGTCCGCGGGTGCGTGCCCGCCGTACGGCCGAGCTCGCGGGGTTCACCGATCTGCACGTCGAGGACGACCTCACCGAGTGGGACTACGGGGACTACGAGGGGCTGACAACTCCCACGATCCGCGAGTGGTCCCCCGGCTGGACCGTCTGGTCGCATCCATGTCCCGGAGGGGAGACGGCCGATGAGGTCTCCCGGAGACTCGACCGCGTGGTCGCCAAGGTCCGCGCCCACGGCGGACGCGTGCTCGTGTTCAGCCACGGGCATGCCTCGCGTGCGCTGGCAGCGCGCTGGCTCGGCCAGCCCGTGCAGGAGGGACGGCTGTTCAGGCTCGACACGGCGACGATCTCGGTGTTGGCGTACGAGCGCGAGTCCCCGGCCGTGGCGCGCTGGAACTCCTGACCCCTATTCTCGGTCCCGTGCCGCTCGCCGCGTCGTGTCCACGCTGCACCTCGCCGGTCACAGGTGAGGGGGATTCCTTTGCCTGTTCGGTCCACGGGCCGATCGAGCCGCTGTGGCGCCCCGAGCAGGCCGACTACGACTCCTTCGCCGAGCTGGTCGGGCGCAGCGACCAGCTCCCGACGTACCTTCCGTGGCCGATGAGTCCCGGGTGGTCGATCTCCGACTTCGGCTGCGTCGGGACCGGGGTGGTCCGGGCCACGGTGACCACCACGGTCGGCTCGAGTGACCTGGACGGCGAGGTCGAGGTCACCATCGTCTCGGAGGAACCAGGGACCGGGCTCGGCGCTCGCTGCGCGGGCACGACGTACGACGACCCGGGGTCCCAGATCAGCCACGGACCACCGGCCATCCACGTGCGAGCCGGTGGGCGGACGGTGCCGCTGTGGCTGGTTGACGACTCGCGTGACGAGACCCGCGCGGGCTCCGGAGGCACGGCCGACGACGACCTGCTGGCCCGTGCAGTGTTCGCGGGGGAGGCCGACGGGCGCTGGTTGTGGCTGGTGATGAAACCGGCGTCGGCCGCCCTGCTGCTGCACGACGACTGGCTGCTGGCCGACGTGACCGGGTTCGGTCCGGAGGCGCTGGAGATGCCGTTCGGTGGTCCGCGTCCCAGCTGGTGAAAGACGCGCCGTTCTCAGGGGCAGACCTGCGCGGCGCGGGCAACGTCGTACGGCACAATGACCGGTGATGACATCCCATGTGCTCGCCGTCGCCAACCAGAAGGGCGGCGTCGCCAAGACCACCACCGTGGCCTCGCTCGGAGCCGCGTTCGCAGAACGGGGCCAGAAGGTTCTCCTCGTCGACCTCGACCCGCAGGCCTGCCTGACCTTCAGCCTCGGAATCGACCCCGAGGACCTCGACGTCTCGATCCACCATGTGCTCACCAAGGGCCTGGACCCGTCCGAGGTCATCATCGAGACCGATGACGGCGTCGACCTGCTCCCGGCCACCATCGAGCTCGCGCGCGCCGAGGCCGACCTGCTCACCCGCACCGGCCGCGAGTACGTCATCCGCACCGCCGTCGAGGACACCGACGGCTACGACTGGGTGCTGCTCGACTGCCCGCCGTCGCTGGGTGTGCTCACCGTCGCGGCGCTCACGGCCGCGACCGGCGTACTCATCCCGCTGCAGTGCGAGACGCTCTCGCACCGCGGAGTGGGCCAGCTTCTCGACACCGTGCACGACGTCAAGCGCTTCACGAACCGTGAGCTCGAGGTGTGGGGAGTGCTCCCGACGCTGTACGACGGCCGCACGAACCACGCGCGCGCGGTACTCGAGACGATCTCCGAGACCTACGACCTCGACGTCATCGAGCCGCCGATCCCCAAGTCGATCCGGTTCGCCGAGGCACCTGCGGCTGGACGGTCGATCCTGAAGACGGCCCGCTCCAACAAGGGAGCACAGGCCTACCGCGACGTCGCGACCGGACTCCTGAACAGGTCCTGATCGTTGAACCCGGGCCGAGCTCCGCGCACCTCCTCCGAGACCGGAGGGGTGCACCGGGTCCGGCCCCGCTACGGACGTCTTCTGGCGGCCAGCTCGTCACTCGCGATCACGCTCGTGACCCTGCTCGGCGGGATCGGCGTGCTGCCGGACAGCGGGCGGGCTGAGGCAGCGGGCAACACCGGGTCAGGTCCGGTGGGCACGCTCGCGACGATGACGCTCCCCGACTCGGATCGGACAACGGCGTCGACGTCCGCCGAGCAACGAACTAGCAGCGAGGCGCTCCCGGACGACACCGGTACCGGCAAGCGGGTGGTCTTCGACATCAGCGCCCAGCGCGTCTGGCTCGTGGAGCCTGAAACTGACTCAGCGACAACCGGAGACTCCAGCGCAGACGACGAGGTGCTCCGCACCTACCTGGTCTCGGGCAGCCTGACGGACAACGTGACCCCCGGCAGCTACGAGGTCTACTCAACCTCGCGCTGGGCGGTCGGCATCAGTGACTCCGGGGTGATGGAGTACTTCGTCCGGTTCACCCGCGGGGCCAACGCAGCCATCGGCTTCCACGCCATCCCGACCAAGAACGGCCGACCGCTGCAGACGCTGGCGCAGCTCGGAACACCCCAGAGCCACGGGTGCATCCGGCAGGCGCTGCCGGATGCCCGGGCGCTGTGGGACTTCGCGCCCGTGGGAACGACCGTCGTCGTCACCGCATAGGCAAACGGTCGATCAGCTGTTGTCGCCGGTCGCTGCGGGCTTGCCACCGCGCGTACGGCTACGGCTGCGGTTGCGCTTCCTGGCGGGGCGGTCGCCGGACTTCTCGCCCGACCCGGACTGCTGACGACTGTCGCTCTTGCCGGCCCCATCACTGGATCGGTCCTTGGAGCCGCCCTGGCTGCGGCCGCGTCCACCGCCCTGGCTGCGACCACCGCCACTCTTTCCACGGCCAGCGCTCTCGGGCCGCGGCTTGCGCTCGATCGTGCCCTCGGGGACGATGCGGCCCTTGATGCCCGGGGCGATCCCCTGGTCGTGCAGGAAGTGCTCGGAGCTGGAGTAGGTCTCCTGCGGGTCGTCGAAGGGCAGGTCGTGGGCCTTGTTGATCATCTTCCAGCGGTGCAGGTCGGCCCAGTCCACGAAGGTGATCGCGATCCCGGTGGCGCCCGCGCGGCCGGTGCGACCGATGCGGTGCAGGTAGATCTTCTCGTCCTCGGGGCAGGTGTAGTTCACGACGTGGGTCACGCCGGCGACGTCGATGCCACGAGCGGCGACGTCGGTGGCCACGAGCACCTGGAGCTTGCCCTCACGGAACTTGGTTAGAGCACGCTCGCGCGCCGCCTGGGCCATGTCGCCGTGCAGCGCGCTGGAGGTGAAGCCGCGCTCCTCGAGGTCGTCCGCGATGCGCTGGGCCTGGCGCTTGGTGCGTGTGAACACGAGCATCAGGTCCGCGCCCTCGGCCTGGAGCAGGCGGCCGATCATCTCGGGCTTGTCGAGGTCGTGGGCCTGATAGATGAACTGCGCCGTTGCCGGCACCATCTGGTCGTCCTCGGCCGACTCCGCGCGGATGTTCATCGGGTGCCGCATGTGGGTGCGGGCGAGCGAGACGATCGCTGCCGGCATCGTGGCCGAGAACAGCATGGTCTGGCGGGTCTCGGGGGTCTGCCTGAGCAGGCGCTCCACGTCGGGCAGGAAGCCCAGGTCGAGCATCTCGTCGGCCTCGTCGAGCACCAGGCACTTCACGTGTGAGATGTCGAGGGACCGGCGGTTCATCAGGTCGATCAGGCGTCCCGGCGTACCGACGACGACCTCGACCCCCGACGCAAGCGCGTCGAGCTGCGGCTCGTAGGGCACGCCGCCGTAGACGGTGAGCACGCGGATGCCGCGGTCCTTGCCGGCCATGGTGAGGTCCTTGCTCACCTGCAGCGCGAGCTCACGGGTGGGGGCGACGATCAGCGCCTGGGGCTTGCCGGGAGCGGCGAGGTCCTCGAAGTCGGGGTCGTGCTGGGCCACGGCACGCTGGAGCACGGGGATGCCGAAGGCGAGGGTCTTGCCCGTTCCGGTGCGGGCCTGGCCGATCAGGTCAGTGCCCATCAGGGCGACCGAGAGGGTCATCTCCTGGATGGGGAAGGGAGTCACGATGCCGGCGCGCTCGAGGGCGGTGGCGATTTCGGGGAGTACCCCGAGCTCTCTGAAGGTAGTCAGGATCTTGCCTGTTCTGTACTGACTCGTGATCGAGTCGTTTGGGTTCAAGTCTGGTGTCGTACGCCGCTGACGAGCCGCCCACAGTGGGACTACTTGGGGGTCTTCTGGGGTTCTTCAAGGGGGCCTCAAGCCCGCGGTCCATCCTCAGTCTATCGGTAGGCTGCCGACATGACCGAACTCTCGCCTCAGGAGGCCGCCGCACCCCCCTCTGACGGGGCCAGCGCAGAGGCCAGTGGAGAACCCCGAGGTGATCAGGGTCCCGAGCAGGATTCCGTCGCCTTCGAGGACCCCGCCTACCGCGCGGCGGTCGTGGACCTCCTGGGCGCGATCACCTACGGCGAGATCTCCGCGTTCGAGCGACTTGCCGACGACGCGAAGCTCGCGAAGGAGCTCCCCGACAAGCTGGCGCTGGCCAAGATGGCCACGGTCCAGTTCCTCCACGTCGAGCCACTGCTCGAGCGCATCTCGACCCTCGGCGTGGACCCGATCGAGGCGATGGCGCCCTTCGTGAAGCCCTTCGACGTCTTCCACGCGGCGACCGCACCCAGCGACTGGCTCGAGGGGCTGGTCAAGGCCTACGTGGGCGACGGCCTGGCCGCTGACTTCTACGTCGAGATTGCGGCGTACCTCGACTCCGACACCCGCCAGCTGATCGTCGACTCGCTCGCGGATGCCGGCCATGCCGACTTCGTGGTGGACCGGGTGCGACGGGCCATCGACGAGGACCACCGCGTGGGTGGTCGGCTTGCCCTGTGGGGTCGACGCCTGATGGGGGAGGCGCTCTCCCAGGCCCAGCGCGTGGCCGCGGAGCGCGACTCTCTCGCCTCGCTTCTTGCCGGTGGGGTCGACCGGCCCGGCATGGATCTCGCCGCACTGTCGCGGATGTTCGGGCGACTCACCGAGAACCATGCCAAGCGAATGGCCGAGCTGGGGCTGGCCTCCTAGGAGGGCCTCTTAGACAGCTAGGAGCGGAACCCGACCTGTCCGCTGACGCTGGTCGAGATGTCGACGTAGGCCAGCTTCTCGCCGGGTACGACGATGCGCCGGCCCTTGGCGTCGCTCAACGTGAAGACTCCGCCGTCCTTGAGAGCGGCGGCGACTGCCTTCTCGACTCCGTCGGCATCGAGGGTGGTGTCGATGTTCAGCTCGCGGGAGGCGTTCTGGACGCCGATCTTGACCTCCATCGGGAGGACCTCCTAGTTGGGCTCGGATCTTGCTCTCAGACGAACTCTGTCAGGCACTGCCTGACACGGTGGGAAGACCTGGCAGCCGGGCAGGTCAGCGGTGCTCGTCGGTGCGCGGGTAGCCGCCGATTCCGCGCCAGGCCAGCCCTGCGATCAGCGCGGCCGCGTCGTCCCGGTCGATCGAACCGCCCTCTGTGAGCCAGAAGCGCGCGCTGACCTGGCCCATGCCCACCAGCGACACCGCGAGCAGCTGCGACTGCTCCTCGGGGAGTCCGGTGTCGTCGGCGATCACGTGTGCGATCAGCTTCGCGCACTCCACGGTCACCCTGTCGACGCGGGCACGCACGGCCGGCTCGTTGGTGAGGTCGGACTCGAAGACCAGTCGGAAGGCGCCCTCGGCACTGGCGACGTAGTCGTAGAAGGCGTGCATCGCGGCCGTCACGCGCTGCTTGTTGTCCTCGGTCGACTCCAGGGCCTTCCCGCAGCTGGAGATGATCGTGTCGCACGACTGGTCCAGCAGCGCGACGTACAGCTCGAGCTTGCCGGGGAAGTGCTGGTACAGCACGGGCTTGGACACGCCAGCCCGTTCCGCGATGTCGTCCATCGCTGCGGCGTGGTAGCCCTGCGCGACGAACACCTCGAGTGCGGCTGTGAGCAGCTGGGCTCGGCGGGCCCGCCGAGGCAGCCGCACGCTCTTGGTCGCGCTGGCGCCTGGTGCGCCGTTGCTCGCGGGCGTGGCAGCATGGTTGGCGGTCGCTCCGCGCTGCCGGGGTCCTTCGGACGTACTCACGCCCGCAGCCTACAAGCAGCAGTCCTCGCACCCTGTCCGGATGGCGGGCACGAGACGGGGCCGGGTGCGGGGGCCGGGGAACATGGCAGGGAGCGTCGGTGTTCTGAAAGAGAGCCCGCCACTGCCGGGGACGTTCCAGACCCAGGACAGACCCGGCACCCAGACGAGGAGAGCAACCAGTGTCACTTCCCCCCTTGGTCGAGCCGGCCGCCGAGCTGACCATCGATGAGGTACGCCGCTACAGCAGGCACCTGATCATCCCCGACGTCGGCATGACCGGTCAGAAGCGACTGAAGAACGCCAAGGTGCTGGTCATCGGAGCAGGTGGCCTCGGCAGCCCGGCGCTGCTCTACCTGGCCGCCGCCGGTGTGGGCACGCTCGGCATCGCCGAGTTCGACGAGGTGGACGAGTCCAACCTGCAGCGCCAGGTCATCCACGGACAGTCCGACATCGGGAGGCCGAAGGCGATCTCCGCACAGGAGTCGATCTCGGAAACCAACCCGCTCGTCAACGTGGTCGTGCACAACGAGCGTCTCGACAACGACAACGTGCTCGAGATCTTCGCCGACTACGACCTGATCGTCGACGGCACCGACAACTTCGCGACCCGCTACATGGTCAACGACGCGGCGTACTTCCTGAACATCCCGTACGTGTGGGGCTCCATCTACCGCTTCGACGGACAGGCGAGTGTCTTCTGGCCGACCCTGACCAACGAGGACGGCTCCAGCGCGGACGCGCCGTGCTACCGCTGCCTCTACCCCGAGCCTCCGCCGCCCGGCATGGTGCCCAGCTGCGCGGAGGGCGGCGTGCTCGGCGTGCTGTGCGCCAGCATCGGCTCGATCCAGGTGAACGAGGCGATCAAGCTGCTCGCCGGCATCGGCGATCCCGCCGTCGGCAAGCTGGTCATCTACGACGCCCTGGAGCTGGAGTGGCGCACCCTGAAGGTGCGCAAGGACCCCAACTGCGCGTTGTGCGGCGAGAACGCCACCGTGACCGAGCTGATCGACTACGAGACCTTCTGCGGGGCCGTCTCGGAGGAGGCCTCGGAGGCCGCCGCCGGTTCGACCATCTCGGTGACCACCCTCGAGCACATGCTCAAGGAGCGCGAGGAGGGTTCCCGCGACTTCACCCTGATCGACGTGCGCGAGCAGAACGAGGCCGAGATCAACTCGATCCCCGGCTCGGTGCTGATCCCGAAGGGTGAGTTCCTCAACGGCCACGCCCTCGAGCAGCTCACCCAGGACAAGCCGATCGCGCTCTACTGCAAGACCGGAGTGCGTTCGGCCGAGGCGCTCGCCGTGCTCAAGGGTGCGGGTTTCTCCGACGCCGTGCACGTGGGTGGCGGAGTGGTGGCGTGGGTCAACCAGATCGACCCGTCGCAGCCGTCGTACTGACCCTAATGCGGGAAGGGACTTCGCGGATCTTGTAGTCATTTCTGACTACTTGGGCGTAACCCGGGTAGACCAGTGGCGTTGAGCAAATGAACGCGCTCTTAAGCCCTGAGAAGAAAGGCACTCCCGCATGCGTCTGTCACGCACCCTCCTGGCGGTCGTCGCGGCGGCACTCCTTGCTGTCGCCAGCCTCGCCACCAGCACGACCGCTGAGGCCGCTCCCTCCTGGGCGCCGGCCGCCACCGCAGCGATCCACCCCGGCACGATGATGTACACCGACGGCGCCCAGTGCACCGCCAACTTCGTCTACACCGACGGCGCCGGCAACGTCTACGTCGGGTACGCCGCCCACTGCGCCGGCAAGGGCGCAGCCACCGACACCAACGGTTGCAACGTGGAATCGGTGCCGCTCGGCACCCGCATCACCTTCACCAACGACGGCAACGTCGCCTCCGAGGGCACCCCGGTCGGGCACGGCACCCTGGCCTACAGCTCCTGGATCACCGAGAAGCAGCTCGGCACCACGGACCCCAACACCTGCGCGTACAACGACTTCGCCCTGGTCAAGGTCGACGCCGCCGACGTCGGCAAGGTCAACCCCTCAGTGCCGTTCTGGGGCGGCCCGACCGGCATCGACACCGACGGCACCAAGCTCGGCGACCGCGTCTGGACCTACGGGAACTCCAGCCTGCGCGGCGGAGTCGCGCCGCTGTCCCCGCACACCGGCATCAGCCTGGGTGACGCTGCTGCCGACGGCGGCTGGAGCCACCCGCTCTACACCGTGACGCCCGGCATCCCGGGTGACTCGGGTTCGGGCTTCATGTCCGCGGGCGGCAAGGCGGTCGGCACCCTGTCGACGCTCGGTCTGGCACCGCTTCCTGCCTCGAACAACATCGGAGACCTGGCCAAGGAGCTGGCGTTCGCCAAGGCGAACTCCGGTATCTCCGGGCTGAACCTGGTGCTCGGCACCGAGCCGTTCAACCCGATCCTCTGATCCCCTGAACGGGCTCCACAGGTAGGAACCGACCCCCCATCCTCAGGCGAGGGTGGGGGGTCGTTCTGCTTGACTCGACCTTCGTGGATGCCGAGGAGTACGTCGAGGCGGTTCTCGTCGTGGTGGAGCGGATCCCCCGGGGGCGGGTGACGAGCTACGGAGCGATCGCGGACGCTGTTGGGTACGGCGGTCCCCGTCGGGTGGGTCGGGTGATGTCCCAGTTCGGCGGACCCGTGCCGTGGTGGCGCGTCGTACGCGCGGACGGCTCGCTGCCACCCAGCCACGGCGACGAGGCCAGGGCGCACTACCTCGACGAGGGCACGCCCTTGCGCCCATCGGGGCGCGTGCACATTGCTGCCGCGTTCTGGCAGCCGTAAGCCCTCGAGGGTGCGACCTGCCCTTCGCCGGCGTCGGTGGCAGGTGTTTGAGTAGTGGGGTGAACCCCGCGACGACCTATCGGCTGGTCCGTCCCGGCGCGCACACCACCGAGCCCGAGCTCGACGACTTCCAGCGCGCGGTCGTGGACCACGAGAGTGGGCCGCTGCTCGTGCTCGCCGGGCCTGGCACCGGCAAGACCACCACCCTCGTCGAGGCGATCGTGGACCGCATCGAGAACCGCGGCGCGCCGCCCGACTCGGTCCTCGCGCTCACCTTCAGCCGCAAGGCCGCCGAGCAGCTCCGCGACCGGGTGGCCGCGCGACTCGGTCGGACCACCTCGACCACGATGTGCTCGACCTTCCACTCCTTCGCCTACGGGCTGATCCGCAGGTACTCACCTCCCGACCTCTACGCCGGTCCGCTGCGCCTGCTCAGTGCGCCGGAGCAGGACGTCGTCCTGGGCGAGCTGCTCACCAACGCCCCCGAGTCGGTCCGGTGGCCCGACGCGCTGCGCCGTGCCCTCGGGACCCGTGGGTTCGCGCACGAGGTGCAGGCCGTGCTCGGCCGCGCGCGCGAGAAGGGACTCGACGGCGACGCGCTGCGAGCGCTCGGCGAGGCCAACGACCTTCCGGCGTACGTCGCTGCGGGGCTGTTCCTCGAGCAGTATCTCGACAACCTCGACCAGCAGAGCGCCACCGACTACTCCGACCTGATCAGGCGAGCCGTCATCGAGGCCGACGTGCACCGTGACGAGCTGCGGGCCCGTCTACGGCACGTGTTCGTCGACGAGTACCAGGACACCGACCCTGCCCAGGTCCGTCTGCTGCAGACGTTGGCCGGGGACGGCCGAGACCTCACCGTCGTCGGCGATCCGCACCAGTCGATCTACGCCTTCCGTGGTGCCGAGGTCCGGGGCATCCTCGACTTCCCCTCCGACTTTCCCCGCGGCGACGGCACCCCGGCCGACGTGATCGCCCTGGGCACCACTCGCCGCTTCGGCCCGCGGCTGCTCACGGCCACCCAGCGGGTGGCCGGTCGGCTCCCCCTTCCGGTGGGCATCGACACCGCCGCTCGGGAGGCCTTCCTGTCTCCGGTGGCGGAGGCCGGCCCCCTCGGCGACGGGCGGGTCGAGGTCGTGACGTACGAGACCGAGCGCGCAGAGTCCGAGCACCTCGCCGACCTGCTGCGCCGCGCCCACCTCGAGGACGGAATCGAGTGGCACGACATGGCGGTGCTGGTCCGGTCGGGTCGGACGTCGATCCCTGGCCTGCGCCGCGCGCTCGGCGCAGCCGGGGTGCCTGTCGAGGTGGCCAGCGACGACGTCGCGCTCGCACGCGACCCAGCCGTTCTCCCGATGCTCGACGCGCTGCGCGCCGTGCTCAACCTCGACAATGAGGACCGCGACCACGTGGAGTACGTCGACCCGGGCCGTGCCGAGGCGCTGCTCATGGGACCGCTGGGTGGCCTCGATGCCGGCGACGTGCGTCGGCTCGGTCGGCAGCTGCGGGGGCGCGAGAAGGATCTCGCACACCTTGCCGGCACCCCGCCCCGGACCTCGCGGGAGCTCCTCCGCGACGCGGTCCTGAAGGACGAGTTCCTCGACGGGCTGCCCGGCCCGGCGGTCGAGCGGGCGCGCGCTCTGCACACGTTGCTGGTCCGGGCCAGGGCCGAGCTCGACGAGGGGGCCACCGCCGAGGAGGTGCTGTGGACCTTGTGGTCAGGCACCAGCTGGCCACGCCGCCTGCGCCGCTCGGTGGCCGTGGGTGGTGGGTCCGCTCGGCGCGCCACCCGGGACCTCGACTCGATGGTGGCGCTCTTCGACGCGGCCGCGCGCGCCGAGGAGCAGCGCGACTACGTGGGGGTGCGCAACTTCCTGGCGACGCTGGCGGCCCAGCAGATCCCGGCCGACACCTTGTCCGAACGCGGCGTCCGCGGTTCTGCCGTGCGGTTGTTGACCGCGCACCGCTCCAAGGGTCTCGAGTGGCGGCTTGTCGTCGTGGCGCACGTGCAGGCCGAGGCCTGGCCCGACTTGCGGCGCCGGTCGACGCTGCTGCAGGCGGACCGCATCGGCACCAACGGCATCGTGCCCCCGGTCACCGTGCGTGAGCTCTTGATGGAGGAGCGGCGCCTGTTCTACGTCGCGTGCACCAGGGCGCGGCAACGTCTCGTGGTGACCGCGGTGGCCTCGCGCGAGGACGACGGTGAGCAGCCGTCGCGGTTCCTCGGCGAGCTCGGTGTGGATGTCTCGCACGTCAAGGGCCGACCGGCCAGGCCCCTGTCTTTGGCGGGGCTGGTGAGCGAGCTGCGTCGTACGGTCACCGACCCGGACACCAGCGAGGCCCTCCGAGACGCTGCGGCACGACGGCTCGCGCGGCTCGCCAGGGAGCGAGTCGGGGACCGTCAGCTCGTCCCGCATGCCGACCCCGCGACGTGGTGGGGCACCCGCTCGATCAGCCTTTCCTCGCGGCCGGTGCGCGACCCGGAGCGGCCGGTGCCCGTCTCGGCGAGCCTGCTCGATTCGGTGATGACTTGTCCCGCGCAGTGGTTCCTGCGCGACGAGGCCGGGGGCATCGAGCGCGCCCATCAGGAGGCCAACGTCGGCAGCATGCTGCACGCACTGGCCGAGCGGGTCGCACGCGGCGAGCTCACCAAGGGCCCCGGCGACCTGGACGAGCTGATGACCCACGTCGACTGCGTCTGGGACCGGCTGCACTTCCGGACGCCGTGGTCCAAGGCCAGGGAGTACTCCCGTGTGCGCCGGGCGCTGACGCGGTTCCTGGACTGGCACTACGCCGACAAGCGCGAGCTGCTCGACACCGAGGCCCGGTTCTCGACGGTGGTTGAGCTTGCCGACGGCGAACAGGTCGAGCTCACCGGGTACGCCGACCGACTCGAGCTCGACGCAGACGGAAACGTCGTGGTCGTCGATCTCAAGACGGGCCGATCCGTGCCGACGAACAAGTCGGTGGAGGCCCACCGCCAGCTCGCGCTCTACCAGGACGCCGTGGACAGCGGGGCTCTCGACGCCGAGCATGGCCAGGGCGGTGAGCTGAGGAGCGGAGGAGCCGAGCTCGTCCAGCTCGGTGCCCTCGACGACAGCCCTGCCGTCGTACAGCCACAGCCGGCGACGCCCGCGGACGGACCCGTGCGCCAAGGGCTGCGCGACGACATCGCCCTTGCGGCGCGCCTGATTCGCGAGGAGGTCTTCCCGGCAGTGCCCGGACCCGTCCAGTGTCGCGACTGCGCCTTCGTGCCAATCTGCCCTGCAAAGAGTGCCGGGTCGGTGCTGTCGCAGTGACCCCGAAGACACGTGGCACGACGCGAGAAATCAGGACTCCGCAGGAGCTCCAGGCCGTGATGCAGGAGCCGTGGGCGCCGAGTGCGCAGCAGTGGGCGGCGATCACGGCGCCGCTCGGGCCCTCGGTGGTGGTCGCCGGCGCGGGCTCGGGAAAGACCACGCTGATGGCCGCGCGGGTGGTCTACCTCGTGGTGACGGGCCAGGTCCGGCCGGAGGAGGTGCTCGGCCTCACCTTCACCACCAAGGCGGCGAGCGAGCTGCGGCAGCGAGTTCGTGACTACCTGTTGACCGCCGGGGTTCTCAGCGAGGCCACCGCCGTGCGCGACGACGACGTCGATGCTCTCGAGCCCACTGTCGCGACGTACAACGCGTACGCCGCCAACCTGCTCTCCGAGCACGGGCTGCGGATCGGCCACGAGCCGGACACGCGCGTGATCACCGATGCCTCCCGCTACCAGCTCGGGGCACGCGCCATCGAACGGTTCACCGGGGAGGTCGAGCTGCTCAGCGACCACCCGCCGACGGTGATCCAGAACCTGCTGGCCCTCGACGGCGCGATGAGCGAGCACCTCGTCACCCCCGAGCAGGTGGTGGCAACAGACGAGGAGGCGCGGCGTGGGTTCACTGCGGCTCTCGAGGCCGAGCGCGCAGGCAAGGCTCGCAAGACCTACTGCGACGCCATCGAGAAGGGACTCTCGGCGGTGCAGCGCCGCGGCGAGCTGTTGCAGCTGGTCACGGCGTACCGACGACTGAAGGCCGACCTCGGCCTGATGGACTTCTCCGACCAGATCTCCCTGGGGGCTCGCCTGGCCGAGGAGCAGCCCGATGTGGGCGCACAGGAGCGCACGCGGTTCCGGGTCGTGCTGCTCGACGAGTACCAGGACACCTCGGTCGCCCAGGCCCGGATGCTCTCCAGTCTGTTCTCCGGCCCCGATGCCTCCTCCGGCCGTGGCCACGCCGTGACGGCGGTCGGCGACCCCAACCAGGCGATCTACGGCTGGCGCGGCGCGTCGGTGTCCAACATCTTGAACTTCGCCGACACCTTCCCTGCCCTCGACACAGACGTGCCCGTGCTGCCGCTCACCGTCAACCGGCGCTCCGACCGGAGGATCCTCGCCGTCGCCAACGCACTCGCCGCTCCCCTGTACGCCGAGACGTCGCTCGTCCAGCCGCTGGAGGCCAAGCCCGATGCCGCAGACGGCCGGGTCGCGACGCACGTCTTCGAGACCCAGGAGGGGGAGCTTGCCGCACTCGCGGAGGCGGTGCGTGATGCCCATTCGGCTGCCTGGTCCGACATCGGCGTCCTGTCCCGCGACAACAGCACGGCCGCGGCCGTGTTCGACGCCCTCACCGCAGTTGGCATCCCCGTCGAGATCGTGGGGCTCTCCGGGCTGCTGCGCCTACCGGAGGTGGCCGAGATCGTGGCCATGCTGGATCTGCTCCACGACGTCACCGCGAACGCCGCCGTGCTCACCCTGCTCACCGGTCCCCGCTGGTCCATCGGCCCGCGGGACCTGAAGCTGCTCAAGGAACGGGCCAACGAGCTCGCCGGCCGCCGTGGCCGCACCGAGAGTGCCTCGATCGACGACCAGCTCACCGAGATCGCCGACGGCATCGACCCGGCTGAGCTGCCGGCGCTCAGTGACGCGCTCGAGGACCCTGGGAGCGCGGCGTACTCGGCGGAGGCAGTCGAGCGTTTCGCGCTGCTCTCCTCGGAGATCCGTTCACTGCGGTCCTTCGCCGGTGAGCCGATCCTCGACGTCGTACGTCGCATCGTGGACGTTACCGGCACCGACACTGAGCTCGCCTCTGCGGTGAGTCCCGCGGCGTCGGCGCGGCGCGACAACCTCGACCTCTTCCTCAAGGCTGTCGGCGAGTTCCAGGCGATCGACGGGGACGTGACCCTGCCGGCCCTGTTGGCGTATCTGACGGCCGAGGACGACCAGGGCAACGGGCTCGACATCTCCACTCCCACCGAGGCCGACTCGGTGAAGCTGCTGACGGTGCACCGCTCCAAGGGGCTCGAGTGGGACTCGGTCTTCCTGGTGGGGGTCTGCGAGACGCGGTTCCCGTCCAACCGGTCGCGCACGCTCTGGACGTCCTCGCCGTCGGTGCTGCCGGCACCTCTGCGCGGTGACGCGGCCGACCAGCCGCAGCTCGACGGCTGGGACAAGGCGTCGATCGACGCCTACCGTGCCGCCACTCGAGCGCACGACCGAACCGAGGAGGACCGGCTCGCGTACGTCGCGTTCACGCGCGCGGCCCACCGGCTCGAGGTGTCGTCGTACCTGTGGAGCCCGCGCGCGACCGGGTTCGGCCCGTCGGCCTACCAGCGGCTGATGGCCGAGCTGCCCGAGGAGCTCGGCGTCGAGGTGACCTGGCTGGACAAGCCGGAGAAGGGCGCGGCCAACCCCTACGCCGGCCAGGACGTGTCCAGCCCGTGGCCGGCGGCAGGCATCGGTCGCGAGGCCGGGCTCCGGCGACGGGCCGCGGAGCTCGTGCGCGCGACCGATCCCCAAGCTGATGACGGGGCTCTCGACATGGTGGAGACCGCTCGGGTGGGGGACTGGGACGCGGAGCTCGAGCGGCTCCTGGCCGAGGCCCGTGCGGACCGGTCGGGCACGGTCGAGGTGCCGCTGCCCACCAGCCTGTCGGCGACCGCACTGGCCCGTCTGCGCGACGATCCGGCGCAGTTCGCCAAGGAGCTGGCGCGACCGATGCCGCGCAAGCCGTCGCCGGCGGCCCGGTTCGGGACCCGGTTCCACGCCTGGGTCGAGGCGCGTTTCGGGCAGCAGGCGCTGCTCGACCCCGACGACCTGTCGGGTCGCGGCGACCTCGGCATCGACGACGAGGACGAGCTGCAGGAGCTGATCGCCACGTTCGAGGCCGGACCCTTCGCCGAGCTCGTTCCCTTCGCGGTGGAGCCGCCGTTCGCGCTCGTCCTGGCCGGCCAGGTGGTGCGCGGCCGCATCGACGCGGTGTACGCCGAACCGGGGGGTGGCTGGCTGGTCGTGGACTGGAAGACGAACAAGCAGCAGTCGGCCGACCCCCTCCAGCTCGCGATCTACCGGGTCGCGTGGGCCGACCTGATGGGTGTGCCGGTCGAGCAGGTACGTGCTGCGTTCCACTACGTACGCTCGGGCGAGACCGTCGCAATCGACGATCTGGCCGATCGTCAAGCGTTGGAGCAGATCCTGCCGAGATCGACCCCTGCGGTGTAGACCAGTAACGGGCATTAGCCCGCTTACCTGTCCAAATGGGACGTACCGGGCAAAGATTGCTCTTGTGACACGGCCCAGAGGCTGTGCGAGGGGGAGACCAAAATGTTCGGATCAACGATGATGCTGACCATCGGCCAGGCACTCGACCGCGCCAAGGCCGAGGGCATGAACGTCCGCATGCGCGTCGAGGGCGAGTGGATCACCGGCCAGATCATCAACAGCGACGGCCACGGTGTGGCCGTGCTGGAGAACAACGGCGACATCTGCGTCATCCGTCAGGACGCGATCAACCTCGTCCGACTGCCTTCCCGCGCCAGCGGCCCGAACGTGCCCTCCCAGCAGACCGTCTTCGAGCACGCCTGAGCGGATCAGCCCGCTTCAGCCAGCGCCGCCGTGAGCGCGATGTCGACCATCGGCCCGAACGTCTGCTCCCGCTCCTGAGAGGTGGTCTCCTCACCGGTGGCGATGATGTCGCTCACGGTGCAGATCGCCAGCGCCTGGCGGCCGTACGACGCAGCCAGCGTGTAGAGCGCGCAGGCCTCCATCTCCACCGCGAGGACGCCGTGGTCGACCATCGGCTTCATCAGCTCTGGCCGCGGTGAGTAGAACGAGTCGGTCGAAAAGATCAGCCCGACGTGGGCCGTGATGTCGTCCATGGCAGTGGCTGCGACCTGGGCGGCCGAAAGCAGCTTGAAGTCGGCCACCGCTGCGTAGTCGAGCCCGTGGAAGCGGAGCCGGTTCAGGCTCGAGTCGGTGCAGGCGCCCGAGGCGATCACCACGTCGCGGAGGGCGAGGCTCTCGGCGACCGCGCCGCAGGAGCCGACCCGTACGACCCGGCGTACGTCGTAGTCCTTGAACAGCTCGTTGACGTAGATCGACATCGAGGGCTGACCCATGCCGGAGCCCTGCACCGACACTGGGTGTCCGTGCCAGGAACCGGTGTAGCCGTACATGCCGCGCACCTCGCTGTAGCAGGTCGCGTCCTCGAGGAACGTCTCAGCGATCCATCGCGCCCGTAGCGGGTCTCCCGGGAGCAGCACCGTGGGTGCGATCTGGCCTGGCTGGGCTCCGATGTGGGTGCTCATGTCGCCACACCCTAGGGCTAACCTCGCGGGAATGGACCCGAGCATCGACCTGGAACCACTCACTCTTCCGGCGGCCGCCGGTGACTGGCTGAAGTGGGTCAACGAGCGTGCCTCCACCGGGCTGCGTGACGCGGGGAGTGACGTCGCCGCACTCAAGAGTGCGCCCGCCGGGGACAGCACGATCCTGCAGGTGTGGAACGACAGCCAGGTCGCCCTTTCCGGCGTGCTCGCGCAGTGCGCGCTGCTGAGCGTCGTCCACCCCGACGCGGAGGTCATGAAGGCGGCCGAGTCCTTCGAGATCGAGGCCCGGAACTTCCGGACCGACCTGTACCTGGACGCCGAGGTCTTCGGCCAGCTCTCCTCGCTGGATGCAGGTGTGCTCGAGGAGGGTGCCGCCCGCATGCTCGAGGACGCCTTGCGCAGCTTTCGCCGAGCCGGCGTCCACCGCGACGAGCAGACCCGGGAGCGTCTCCGGGAGCTGAACCAACGCGAGAGCGAGCTGTCGCAGGCATTCTCGCGCGGCATCCGCGACGGCCGGCTCACCACGTTGGTGCCCGCTGCGGCCTTGGCGGGCCTCCCGGACGACTACGTGGCTGAGCATCCGGAGGACGAGGCCGGCCAGGTCGAGATCAGCACGGACTACCCCGACACCCTGCCCTTCCTGATCCATGCCCGGGACCCTGCGATGCGCCGGGCGGTCGCACACACGTTCCTCAACCTCGGGTGGCCGGACAACGACGGCGTCCTGGCCGATCTGCTCGCGGTGCGTGAGGAGCAGGCGCGACTCCTGGGCTACGACGACTGGCCGAGCTACGACGCCGAGGTCAAGATGATCGGGGAGGGGCCGAGGATCCCTGAGTTCATCGAAGAGATCGCCGCAGCCTCCGACGCCGCCGGTCGCCGGGAGATCGACGCACTCCTCGGGTACGCGCGCGACGAGGACGAGGACGTCATCGACTTCTCCAACTGGCGGCACCACGCCGAGGCGCTCAAACGCGATCGCTTCGGTGTCGACTCCCAGGAGATCCGGCGCTACTTCGAAGCGGCCAAGGTCCGGCAGGGCCTGCTGGACGTGACCGGCCGCCTGTTCGGGCTGGACTACACCCCGGTGGACGCTCCGACGTGGCACCCGGAGGTGGCGTCGTACGACGTGACCTTGACGGAGAACGGACAGCGGCTGGGGCGGATCCACCTCGACCTGCACCCGCGTTCCCGCAAGTACAACCACGCCGCGCAGTTCACGCTGGTGCCCGGCGTACGGGGTCGCCAGCTGCCCGAGGGGGTGCTCGTCTGCAACTTCTCCCGGGGGCTGATGGACCTCGATCACGTGGTGACGCTGTTCCACGAGTTCGGCCACCTCTTGCACCACATCCTGGCCGGCCGGCACGAGTGGGTGCGGTTCTCCGGCGTCGCCACCGAATGGGACTTCGTCGAGGCGCCCTCGCAGATGCTCGAGGAGTGGGCCTGGGACGCCGGCGTACTGCGCAGCTTTGCGACCGACGCCGAGGGCATGCCGATCCCCGAGGACCTCGTCGTCCGGATGCGCGCCGCCGAGGAGTTCGGCAAGGGCTTCCTCGCCCGCACCCAGATGGCGTACGCCGCCATCTCCTACTGGTTCCACCAGGAACGGCCCGCGGACCTGACCGCAGGACTGCAGGACCTGATGCAGCGCTACAGCCTCGTCTCGCTGCTGCCGGACACCCACTTCCACGCCGGCTTCGGCCACCTCGAGGGCTACTCCTCGGCGTACTACACCTACATGTGGAGCCTGGTGATCGCGAAGGACATGTTCTCGGCGTTCGACTCAGACGACCTGTTCGCCCCCGAGGTGGCCCACCGCTACCGCGACACGGTGCTGGCTGCCGGCGGGTCCCGGGATGCCGCCGACCTGGTCGAGGAGTTCCTCGGCCGTCCCTACGACAACGGGGCGTTCACGGCCTGGCTCGAGAGCGCCCCGCAGGAGGCCCGGTGAGCCCGAGAGTGAGCCGAGGAGAGACCCCAAGGGAAACCAGGGTGCTCCCGCACGTCGCGCTGTCCCAGCACGCGCACGACCGGCACGGGCTGCATCGCAAGGACGAGGCATGGCTCGACGAACGCTGGGCCGACCCGGCGACGAGGGTGCTGGTCATCGCGGGCGCTCGCCTGCGGCCGGTCGACGGGCGGGTCAACTGGGTCTCGCCCGACCAGGCGCCACAGGGCGTGCGGGTGCTGCTCGGGGAGCGCGACGGCGTCCAGCACTTCGCCGTCATCGTCGACCCCTCCGAGGCTCCCGGCGACCGTGACGAGTGGGTCGTACTCCGCGCCATCGTGCAGTCGCTCGCAGACCAGGACCTTCTCGACGCCCCGTTGGTGCTGCACGCGATCGGGCTCGCCGAGTGGCACTGGGTGACCCGGCACTGTCCCCGATGCGGAGGTCGGCTCGAGTCGCGGGAGGCCGGGCATCTGCTCAGCTGCCTGGACTGCGGCCGAGGGCAGTTCCCGCGGTCGGACCCTGCCGTGATCATGGTGGTCACCGACGGCGAGCCCGGGAGTTCGGACGAACGCGCACTGCTGGGTCGCAGCCCCGCGTGGCCGCAGGGCCGCTACTCCACACTGGCCGGGTTCGTCGAGCCCGGCGAGACGATGGAGGACGCCGTACGCCGGGAGGTCCAGGAGGAGACCGGGGTCATTGTCGGGGAAGTGGCCTATTTCGGCAGCCAGCCGTGGCCGCTGCCAGCCAGCCTGATGGTCGGGTTCACTGCGCGCGCGATCCAGACCGAGATCGACGTCGACGGGTCGGAGATCGAGGACGCGCAGTGGTTCACCCGCGATGAGATGCGCGTCCGCGCCGAGACCGGGGAGCTCGTGCTACCAAGTGGCGTCTCGATCTCGCGGTCGCTCATCGAGGCGTGGTACGGCGGGCCGCTGCCGGGTCGGTGGTGAGGCCACGATGCAGCTGGTGATCGAAGGCTGGAACCTGCCGGGTCGTAACTGCGACGGGTTCCGCGACATCTACGTGGGGACGCAGATCCGACGAGATCCCGCCGACCTGTTCCCAGGTGATGCCGCAACGGCTCGGTGGGTGGTCGACGTCGAGGTTCTCGAGCGTGACGGTGCCCGCGACTTCCGCGGCCCTGCGGTGCAAGGCAGGCGTGGCGAGCGGTTCGTCTACCTGACCTGGGGCGAGCTCCACGGCGGAAAGTTCAAGCTGTTCCGGCGGGCGAAGCTGATGCTGATCGACGTACCCGACCCGGATCTACCGATCGTCACGGCCCGGGTCGACCTGACCGACGAGTACGGAATGCCGCGCTGCGCTCGACTGCGAGCACCGGCGCTCGAGTGGCACTGACGGGCGTGGGTCAGGAGCCGGTACTCACAGGCTGGCGAGCTTGCCCTTGACCTGAGCCATCGAGGGGTTGGTGTGTGCGGTGCCGTCGCTGAAGACCAGGGTCGGGACAGTCTGGTTGCCGTTGTTGGCCGACATCACGACCTCGACACCAGACGGGTCGCGCTCGATGTCGACGACGTCGTACTCGATGCCCTCCCGGTCCAGCTGGCTCCTGAGCCGGTGGCAGTATCCGCACCAGGGGGTGGTGTACATGGTGAAACGGGCCCCGATGCTTGCAGGGGTTGCCACGGCTGTGGACTCCTGGGTCACTGCTTGTCCTCTCTCGCGTCTAAGGTCGACACCGGCCCAACACGGAAGGGGCGAGGAACATTCCGATGCATGCCGATGAGCTGCTGACCGCGCTCGACCCGGAGCAGCGCGAGGTCGCGCTCGCCCTCCGCGGCCCGGTCCGGGTGCTCGCAGGCGCAGGAACGGGGAAAACCCGGGCCATCACGCACCGGATCGCCTACGGCGTGGCCTCGGGCGTCTACAACCCGATGGAAGTGCTGGCCGTGACGTTCACCACACGGGCGGCAGGAGAGATGCGCACCCGGCTGCGCTCGATGGGGGCCTCGGCCGTACAGGCACGCACGTTCCACTCCGCGGCCCTGCGCCAGGTTCGCTACTTCTGGCCCAAGGTCTACGGCGGCCAGCCCCCTGAGCTGACGGCATCCAAGATCCCGATCGTGGCTGGTGCCGCGCGCCGCAACCGGGTCGAGGTGACCCAGGCGACCCTGCGAGACGTGGCCAGCGAGATCGAGTGGGCCAAGGTGAGCAACGTCCGCCCCGTTGACTACGAGCGGATCGCGCCCGGACGTGGCCGCGAGGTGAACGGTCTCGACGCAGCCACCGTCGCGCACGTCTTCGGCAGCTACGAGGAACTCAAGCGCGACCAGGGGCGGATGGACATGGAGGACGTGCTGCTGATCGGGGCAGCGCTGCTCAGCGAGGACGAGCGCGTTGCCGCGGAGGTACGCCGCCAGTACAAGTGGTTCACCGTCGACGAGTTCCAGGACGTCAGCCCGATCCAGTCGGCGCTGCTCGACCTGTGGCTGGGCGGACGCGACGAGATCTGCGTAGTCGGTGACCCCGCCCAGACCATCTACTCCTTCGCCGGCGCCCGGGCGAGCTACCTCACCGATTTCCCGGCGAAGTTCCAGGGCACGACGAGCGTCGAGCTTGTGCGCAACTACCGCTCCACGCCCCAGGTCATCGGGGCGGCCAACGCGCTCCTGAAGGGCTCTGGCTCCTCCAGCGTGCTGCTCCGCAGCCAGCTCGACTCCGGCGCCCCGGTCACCTGGCGCGAGGCATCCGACGAGGTGGCCGAGGCCGAGGCGGTGGCCGACGAGATCAACCGCCTGCACCAGCAAGGGGTGCCGCTGCGTGAGATGGCGGTGCTGTTCCGGATCAACGCCCAGTCGGAGTCCTTCGAGGAGGCCCTGACAGCTCGCAGCATCGCGTACGTCGTCCGCGGCGCCGCCCGCTTCTTCGAGCGCCAGGAGGTGCGCCAGGCCCTGGCCCTGATGCGCGGCCAGCTGCGGGCCGCAGGGGACGGCGCAGGGGAGGACTCCGACGGGCTCGTCGACCAGGTCCGCGCGGTGCTGAGCGGCATGGGCTGGTCGGCCGACGCGCCGACGGCTCGAGGCCAGGCGCGCGACCGGTGGGAGTCGCTGCAGGCGCTGGTCTCCCATGCCACGGCCCACGCGGCGACGGAGGCGGCGGCTGACCGCGCTCCCACGCTGGCCGGCTTCGTCGCCGAGCTCGACCGCCGCGCGCACGAGCAGCACGCGCCGGTGGCCGAGGGGGTGACGCTGGCGACGCTGCATGCCGCGAAGGGCCTCGAGTGGGATGCGGTCTTCCTGTGCGGCATTCAGGAGGGTTCGATGCCGATCACGTACGCCACCACCCCGGCCGCAGTCGAGGAGGAGCGTCGCCTGCTCTACGTCGGGGTGACTCGCGCCCGACAGCACCTGTGGGTCTCGTGGGCCCTTGCCCGCAACCCGGGCGGTCAGGCTCGCAGGAGGCCCTCGCGCTTCCTGGCCGGCCTGCGACCCGAGTCGGCCACAGACAGGGTCGACGCGGCTGGTCCCGGCCGGGGCGCCCGCCGCCGCGGCAAGAGGGCCGCCGTGTGCAAGCAGTGCCAGAGGCCGCTGGCCAGCTCGCGCGAACGCAACCGGGGCTACTGCCAGGACTGTCCGGTGCCCTACGACGAGGAGCTCTTCGAGCAGCTGCGGTCCTGGCGCAAGGAGCAGGCCGAGGCGCAGAGCGTCCCGGCTTTCGTGGTGTTCTCCGATGCGACTCTCGAGGCGCTCGCCGAGGTCAAGCCGAGGGACCGCCGTGGCTTGCAGTCGATCAGCGGTATCGGCAAGGCCAAGCTGGACAAGTACGCCGACGAGCTGCTCTCGCTGCTCCACTGAGCGGCCGCTCCTCATCGCCGGCCACCACCGGATTCCTGCCCGGCACCGGCGAGTTTCCGCCGTTTCGAAGTAGTTGCAAATAAATCAATTGCGCCGCCGATCTGGTGCGGCGTACGGTCTTCACACCCGCCCAGTGCGCCCCACGGGCCACGGCACTCACGAAGGAGGTGCGACATGGAGATGAACATCAACGCCAACGCGGCCGTACAGCGGTCTGCCTTCGTCGCGCCCACCCTCGGCGGTGCCAAGGGTGGACTCTGCCCGGCGACCGGTTTCCGCCGCGTGGACGCGTACCCCCAGGTCACCTCTCAGGTCGTCGGCGACGCCGGCATGGCCACGGGTCACCGCTCCTGGAGATATCTGCTCACCTGAGCTCTCAGCTCAAACGTCAGCAGCCTCCAGGCCGCGGAACCCGACAGGGATCCGCGGCCTTTGTGTTTCCCAGATGAATCCAGTCGAACTTCAAAGATCAGAGCAGACAACACAGGAGGTGACCCGGAATGCGCACCAGCGCAGTCCGTCAGGCGGGCATCGACGAGGCGGAGCTTCCGTGCCGGAGCGAGGATCCGGAGCTGTACTTCGCCGAGTTGCCCAGCGACGTGGAGCTCGCAAAGGCGATCTGCCAGGCATGCCCGGTTCGGGCAGAGTGCCTGGCCGGCGCCCTCGAGCGGCGCGAGCCCTGGGGCGTGTGGGGCGGTGAGCTGTTCCTCTCCGGAGTGGTGATCCCCCGCAAACGCCCTCGTGGTCGACCACGGAAGAACCAGGGCCTGGAAGCCGCCTCGGCAGCGCCAGTTAGTGCGACCCGCGCAGCCATCACGGCCGCCTGAACGCCCGCCAGCCATGACCACGACACATCCCAGCACCCATCCCAGAACGGAGTACGACGATGAGCCACACCTCCATCGACCTGGCCCGCGCCAACCACGACGCGCGCCTGGCCGAGGCCGAAGAGCGTCGTCGCGCCACCCGCGCCGCAGCCGCGCGTCGGTTGCAGCGCAGGGCCGTGCGTCTGTCCCGGAAGGCCGAGCGGGTCGCCCGCAGGGCCGAGCGGGCAGCCAGCCGCGCGCGACTCATCGTCGCCCGCGCCATCTAGGCGCGGGCGAACGACCCTCGACCGCTACCAGGATCTGAGCCCCGGGAACGTAGGAGTTCCCGGGGCTCAGCTATGTCCGGAGCATGTCTGCCGAGACCGGCCTATCGTGGTGGCGTGGTCACGTGTTCGTTCTGCGGAGCAGCTGCTGGGTCGGAGACACCCCCGATCACCTGGACCTCCGCCTTCGAGAACGGTGAGCAGCGGTGGTACTGCGACGACTGCTCACGCACCCACCTGCGCGCCATGGAGAGCAAGCTGGACGCCGAGTACTGGTGAGCGTGCCCGTGCCGCTAGGTGGTCGAGCAGCGAGCGAAGCGAGTGATCAGTCGAGACCACGATCCGCCGCCCGTGCCGCTAGGTGGTCGAGCAGCGAGCGAAGCGAGCGATCAGTCGAGACCACGTTCCGTTCCCGTACCGCTAGGTGGTCGAGCAGCGAGCGAAGCGAGCGATCAGTCGAGACCACGTTCCGAAAGGCGAGAGGCATCCGTCCCCGCGCCATTTCGCAACAGCCTCCTGGTGCATGTTCTGCTCCGCTGATCGCGACCTCGCACGATTGGTCGAGGACGGAGTCGGATCGAGCGGCTCGAAACCAGTGAGAATTCCCTTGTGTGCAAGGGTTTCTGGGGTTCGGGACTGTCGGTGGTCGATGGTTGAATTCAGGTATGACGACGACCCGGCCCGACCTGGACACCGCCTCGGCGGTGCTCGGGTTCGCGCGCACTGCCAGGCCGATGCCGACCGGGCGCAGGCGAACGTGCTGTGCGCGGCGGTGCTGTGGGCCGAGCAGCACCCGCCGGAGTCGATCGACGACGCGGCGACCTGGGTCTGTGGTGGTGGGGACACCGGTCTCCCGCTGGCCGGACCCGGGGCGCCGCTGGTGGCGGAGTTCTGTATCGCCGAGTTCGCGGCCGCGCTCGGGCGCTCCACCGACTCCGGGCGGGCGCTGGTCGCGGACGCGGTGGAGCTGAAGTACCGGCTCACCCGGCTCTGGGACCGCACCCAGTCCGGTGAGCTGCCGGTGTGGCGGGCCCGCCGGATCGCCCAAGCCACTCTCGGGCTGTCGATGGAGGCCGCGGGGTTCGTGGACGCCCAGGTCGCCGGGTTCGCCCACAAGATCGGCCTCGCCGCACTCGACCGGTTGGTCGCCGAGGCGATCGCCCGGTACATGCCCGAACAGGCCCTGGAAGATGCACGCGACGCGGCCGAGAACCGGCACTTCACCATCCACCACCAGCAGGTCTCCTTTGAGGGCACCAGCCGCATCGAGGGCGAGCTCGACCTCGCCGATGCCCTCGACCTCGACGCCGCCCTGACCCGCGGAGCCGAAACCCTCAAAGCCGGCGGGTCCACCGAGTCGCTGGACGTACGCCGCTCGATCGCCGCCGGCGAGCTCGCCCGACACCAGCTCGCCCTCGACCTCAACACCACCACCCCCGAGACCCACCAGGACCGACGCCCCGCAGAAGACGGTGAAGCCTCGCCAGGTCGTGCTCTACGTGCACCTCTCCGAAGCAGCCGTCACCGGCAGCACCAGCACCGGGCCTAGTGGCACCGGTGGTGGTGTGGACCTGGCCCGGGTGGAGAACCAGCGCCAGGGCGTCACCGCCGACCAGGTCCGGGCCTGGTGCGCCAACCCCGACACCGAGGTGGTCGTGAAACCGGTCATCGACCTCAACGAGCACCACCGTGTCGAGGGATACGAGATCCCCGACCGGCTCCGCGAACAAACCATCCTGCGCACCGGGACCTGTGTGTTCCCCTGGTGCACCCGCCCCGCCCGGACCGCCGACTGCGACCACGTCATTCCCTACGACCAGGGCGGATCCACCTGCTCGTGCAACCTCGCCGCCCTGTGCCGACGGCACCATCGACTCAAAACCCACACCACCTGGAGCTACACGGTCCTGGAACCCGGGTCGTTCCTGTGGTCCAGCCCATATGGCTACCAGTTCCTCACCGACCATCAAGGCACCCGCGACGTCACCGCCGAGCGGCCCCCGCCCCGCCGAGACGGCACCTCCTGCATGTGCCGACCCACCCGACCAGTAGCCACACCGCCCCGGACCCCGCCGAACCCTTCCCCGGCGGGGCCACCGGCATGCTCATCAGCCGGATGCGGCACCCTCGCGGGGCCTGACCACCCTCGGCACCGCTCGATGGAGCTCGCTGTCGACCACCGTGGTCGGCGGCCGCTGTCGGCCTGCGGCGGGTGGTCTCGACTGATCGCTCGCTTCGCTCGCTGCTCGACCACCTACGTCGGCGCCCGCTGTCGGCTTGCGGAGGGTGGTCTCGACTGGACGCTCGCTGGCGCTCGCTGCTCGACCACCTACGGTCGGCGCCCGCTGCGGCTTGCGGATGGTGGTCTCGACTGGCCGCTCGCTGGCGCTCGCTGCTCGACCACCAGCGGCCGTCCTGGACGCGCTCGCAAGCGCGTCTCAAGCAGCCGCGCGACCACCGGGAGCTCCCCGGTCAGGACCACGGTACCGCGGTGCACTAGTCGGCGAAGCCCGGCAGCGAGTCCAGCATCACCTTGCGGAACGGGACCGTGGCCTCGAGCTGGCTCAGCACGCCGATGCCGCCGGCGAAGGTGCGGTGGATCAGCATGTACGCCGGGGGCAGGTTCAGCCGCAGCATCACCGGATAGGCCTCCCCGCGCGGATCGTTGAGCCGGCGGAACTGCTGCTGCATCCAGGTCCGGGAGAAGTGGAACTCCTCGGAGCTGGCCGGCTCGATGAACGGCCCGAGGTAGGCGCGCAGTTGATCGGCGTCGATGTGGATCCGCTCGCGGATGAAGCCCTCGTCGCGCAGTGCGGTCACCAGTTGCTCGTAGTCCTCCATGGTCGCGATCCGGATCAACGCGCCGAGGGCCCGTGGCAGCTGCCGGTCGCGCAGGCGCGCCACCGCGCCGAAGTCGAGGACCCCGAGCCTGCCGGGGCTGCCGTCAGCGGCCGGAAGTGGCCGGAAGTTTCCCGGGTGGGGATCGGCATGCAGCATCGCCGTACGGAGCGGTGCCTCGAACATGAAACGCAGGAACAGGTAGCCGTAGTGGTCGCGTTCGGCCTGGGTTCCCGTGCGGATCGTGCGTGCCAGCGAGTGGTCGCTGTGCATCCACTCGGTCACCAGCACCGTGCCCGCGGCGGCCACGACGTCGGGGACGACGATGTCCGGGTCGTCGCGGAACTCGAGGGCGAACGCCCGCTGGGCCTTTGCCTCGAGCTGGTAGTCGAGCTCCTCGACTGCCCGCGCCTGCAGCTCGGCGATCAGCGGCTTGATGTCGAGACCGGGAATCAACGGGCCCAACCCCCTGGCCACCCGTGCGATCTGGCGCAGGTCGGAGGTCAGCGCCTCGGCGGAGCCGGGGTACTGCACCTTGACTGCCACCTCGCGGCCGTCGGCCCACCTGCCCTTGTGCACCTGGCCGATCGAGGCCGCGGCAGCCGGCACCGAGTCCAGCTCGACCAGGTGGTCCTTCCAGTCCGCGCCGAGCTCGCGGCTGAGGATCTCGCGCACGGTCATGGTGGGCATCGGTGGCGCAGAGTCCTGCAGCCGTGTCAGCTGCTCGCGGTACGGCGCGGCCAGCTCGTCGGGCAGGGCCGCCTCGAAGATCGACATGGCCTGGCCGAACTTCATCGCTCCGCCCTTGAGATCGCCGAGGACGCGGAAGAGCTGCTCGGCCGTACGCTGCTGGACCTCGGTCAGAACGGCCTCGGCGGAGGCGCCGCCCATCCGCTTGCCGAACCCGAGTGCGGTGCGACCGGCATACCCCAGCGGCAGCGCGGCGAGCTTCGCCGTGCGCGCGGCTGCCTTCCGGGGGAGGTCGCTCACGCGATCCCCCGGCATGTTGGGCGGGTCATGTCTCCATTTTGCCTGACGGTCGGGCAATATCCGACCAAATCCCCCAGTTGCGGGCTCAGTGCAGTACCACGCTGAAGCTGACTCCACGGCTCGAGACGGAGTTCGCGGTGGCGGTGAGCCCTCCAACGTTCCCCGAGACGTTGGCGTTGCTGTCGACCAGCAGTCCGGACATGTGTCCCGATCCGGAGTCCGACAAGGTGTTGCGCAGCATCTGTAGCGCGGGTGCCGTCCAGCCGCTCGTGGCGGAGGACTCGTCCGCCCAGTACGTCACCAGCCAGTTGCTTCCCGGCGGTGCGGTCACCGCGGGAGAGGTGTGCGCGGATCCTCCCGCGTCCTGCACAGAGGCCGACGCGGCCACAGGAGTCGTCGCGTTCGTGCCGCGGTAGCCCGCGACGGTGATCTGGGACTTGGCGTAGCCGGACGACGTGACCTGCACAGTGGCGCCCGTGGCTGCGTCGGCCGCGGTCGCCACCTTGGAGTAGGCGCGACCCTCTGTGCCACCGGCACTGGTGCTTCCGATCTGGGTCCATCCGGCCGGGCCTGTGTAGGTGGGGGTCGATGTGTTGGCCACGAAGAACAGCACCAGGACGTCGCCGGCGTCGACCGGCCCGGGGATCGCCACGATGTGGTTCAACCGGTTGCCGACGGTGCTGGCCGCGCCGACGAATGCGATCGTGCTGGTGCTCGGGCTGATGCTCTCCGAGTCGTGGCCGGTCGCGCCCGCGTTGTCCGTGACGGTGAGGGTGACGGTCCTGGGCCCGGCGTCCGGGTAGGTGTGCGTGGTGGTCGCTCCGGTGCCGGTCTGGCCCGGGTCGCCGAAGTCCCAGGCGTATGACGCGATGGTGCCGTCGGGATCGTTCGACGCGGTGCCGTTGAAGGTGCAGGCCCGGCCGTTGCAGGTGACGGTCGCAGCGGCCGTCGGGGGCAGGTTCTGCGGGTTGATCGATTGGGTGGTGGTGCCGGTCGCGCCCTGACCGTCGGTGACGGTGAGGGTCACCGTGCGCGGCCCTGAGCTCGGGTAGGTGTGCGTGGTGGTCGCTCCGGTGCCGGTCTGGCCCGGGTCGCCGAAGTCCCAGGCGTAGGAGTCGATGTCGTTCTCCGGGTCGGTGGACGCGGTGCCGTTGAAGGTGCAGGCCAGGCCGGCGCAGCTGACGGTCGCAGCGGCCGTGGGGGGCAGGTTCTGCGGGTTGATCGATTGGGTGGTGGTGCCGGTCGCGCCGTCTCCGTCGGTGACGGTGAGGGTCACTGTGCGCGGCCCTGAGCTCGGGTAGGTGTGGGTGGTGGTTGCTCCGGTGCCGGTCTGGCCCGGGTCGCCGAAGTCCCAGGCGTAGGAGTCGATGTCATTCTCGGGGTCGGTGGACGCGGTGCCGTTGAAGGTGCAGGTCAGGCCGGTGCAGGTAACGATCGCATGGGCCGTGGGGGGCTGGTTCTCCGGTGGGCCGGCCTCGCCTGCGTAGACGAACAGCGCGCGCGAGGCCCAGTTCTGCGTGTCGATGCCCGGCCCGGAGACCTGCACCGACGTACCGCCGACAGGGGAGCGGCCGGACCAGTCCGCCCGGAACAGCTGGCCCGTCGTGTTGGAGTAGTAGAACTTGTCGTTCGCGACGAACGCCCCACGGATGCTGGAGAAGTTGATGCCACTCACCGCAGTGATGGGGAAGCGCTGCTGGCCGACGATGTCGCTCTCCGGTTCGAAACCACGCCTGAACATCGTTGTCTGCCCGGACCTGGTGAAGAACATCTCGCCGTTGTAGAAGAACAGGCTCGTGATGGTCGGCACGTCGATGTTGTGCCAGTCGGTCTGGTTGACGAGCTGGTCTGCCGCGTCGACGGGGAACGGCTCACCGTCCTCGAGGCCGTCGAAGGTCCGCTTCGTCACCAGCCCGTTGCTCGCCGCGGTGTAGAGCATCCCGTTGGACATGAACGCCCCTACGGTGCTGCCCCACGACACCGACGGGGGCATCGTGACGACGGGCGTCGGCGTCGTGGCCGTCGTGCCGGTGAAGGTTCTCCGGTTCAGGACTGAACCGCCGGTGCTGACGGAGTAGACCGTGGCGGGCAGCACCGGGTTGCTCATTATGGGCAGTGTCTTGCCGCCAGCGAGTGGGAGCAGGGCGATGCGGGCGTGGTACTCGTAGGCGCCGATCCGGTCGGTGTCGGAGCCGACCCAGAGGCCCTGGCTGGTTGCGAGCATGTCCTGGACCCCGACTCCGCGGGTACGTGTCGGGTTCCAGGACCACGGCATTCCGTTGACGGCGTTGAGTCCGGCGATGCCGGGACGGGAGACCGCGCCCTGGTTGGCGACGTTGGCCCCGATGGGGTTGTTCTGCCAGCTCTGGTGACCGCCGACGTACACCACGTTGTCGGTGACCTCGACCGTCCAGGTCGAGTCACCGCCGGTGTAGGCGGTCCAGGTGGCCCTGGACGTCGGGGAGGTGCTGCTGCTCTCGAACCTGGCCACCACGTCGCAGCCGTTGCCGCCGGTGGCGCTGCTCGAGCCACCCCACGCGGCGGTCGACGACACGGCGAAGAACGCACCGTTCGGCGAGTACTCCACGTCGCTCATGATGGTCTCGAAGTTGGGCGAGCACGAGGACGTGAACAGGGTGGTGTACCAGGGCGCCAGCGCGTAGGTCGTGGGACCGCTGATGTCGTACTGCGCGATCTGCGAGCGGGCCATCCCGTTCACGGAGGTGAAGTTGCCAACGGCGACCAGCTGGGTGTTGCTTGGGTTGCTCGAGATCTGCAGGACGTTGGTGCGGTCGGAGGGGTAGTTCGCGATGTTGCGGTGCGTGCCTGCGACGACGCCGGTGAAGTAGTTGTTGTACTTGCCGTCGCCGGTGTTGATGGTGCCCAGGGCCTTCTGGGCGACACCGCCGATGTGGGTGAACTTGCCGGCCACCCAGAGCCGGTCGCCGATGACCTCGAGGTCGCGGATGTCACCACTGAACGTCGATGGCCGGAAGATGGGGTCGCGGGTCCCGTTGGCCACGTTGGCCTTGAACAGCCGGCTGGGCATGGACACGCCGTACGCCGAGCTGAAGCGGCCCCCGACGTACACCGACACCCCGTCCACAGCCGCCTGGACCTTGTAGACGGTGTTGTTCGGGTTGGGCACGAACGTGGTGCTGATCGCACCCGTCGTGGCGTGGAAGGCGAACACGTTGTTGCGCGTGAGGATGGTGCCGCCGCTGGCCGCCTGAACCTGGCTGAAGCTGCCCCCGATCACGATCATGTTCTGGACCTGGACGATCGAGTAGACCGTGCCGTTCAAGATGTGCGGCGTGAAGCCAGACGGGTTGTCACTCACGACCAGCCCGTGCTGCGGGTCCGAGTTGCCGACCGTTGCAGCGGTTCCGGGCGGGCAGAACGTGACCCCCAGCAGGAAGCTCGCCAACGCGAACGAGATCACCCCGATGATCTTGCGCACGGCTACCACCCCAGAGAACGCAGGTCAAAACGATCGAGTCCCCGAGGGCTGACTGGCCGAGTATGGGCATCGGGGTTTGCCGATGAGAGCGGATTCTCAGGGCACGCGTGGAATGCGCTGGATGCGCCTTTGCTGGCCTAGACAGCGATGTCACTCATAGGGGATGTGTTGGACATGGAATAGGTGAATGGCCCTCGTGGGGCTAGGGCATGCCTGCGTACGTCGGGCCGGCCAGCTCAGGAGCCAGATCAGGACTCCGCTGGCCAGCTGCAACCGCACTGGGGATGTCGCAACCATGCTTGCTCGCTGCGCTGGACCGGCTCCGCGCCCAACTGGACAGTGCGAGACCAGGTCGACGGCAGGCGTCCTTCGAGGTGGGCGACGATGTCGCGCACCGCCCACGAGAGGGCGACGGAGGTCAGGGCCGGGTCCAGGTCGGGGACACCGTCAGGCCGCGCGCTGTCGGTGGCCCGGACATAGCGAGTCGTCACCACGACGTGGTCGGGGTCGCGCACGGTCTGGTGCGCGTCGATGCAACGCAGGCACGCGGTCGTTCCGGGCACCACGAAGGGACCGAGGACGGCACTCCCGTCGACCATGCGCACGACGAGATGGCTGGTCCTGCCGCGGATCAGGGGGTCAAGCTGATCACGGTCGATCTCGCCGGCCTTCAGCGCGAGGACCACGTCGGCGTGGCAGGTCGACGACGTCATCGCGACCTCGGCAGCGCGGAGCAGCTCGCCCACGTCCGGGAGCCCAGGGATCTCGAACCGGCCGAGGACGGCGACGGCCGGGCGGATGACGCGGGGCGGAGGGTCCCAGGTCAGGCACTCATGCCGGTCGAGCTCGTCGAGGACCGCGGCGCCGGCCGGGTCCGGGTCGGCCGCGAGGACCCCGCCTTCGAGGAGCAGCGCGATGGTGTCGGTGACGCTCTCGGTCCGGGGGAGCAGCACCCGGCGTCCGTCGTAGAGCCCGACCTGCAGTTGGTCGAGTCCCCGCCTGACCACGCGCAGTCCGGGAGCGAGGTGCGGATGGGAGCGCATGCCGGGACGCTAGGCGGGGTCGGCGCAGGCACGAAACGCCAATCCACAGGAACGGGCCACAGGGAACGACGACGGCGGGTCCCCTTCGAAGAGGGAACCCGCCGTGACTCGTCGGATCGAAGCTTGGGTCAGGCCTTGCCGAGGATGCGGTTCAGGTTCGTGCCGCAGACGGGGCAGACACCCTTGGCCATCCGGGTGCCCTTGTCGTTGACCCTGACCTCGCCCTCAGCCTCGCGCTTGGCCTTGCACTTCACGCAGTAGAACTCGCCGCTCCAGGTTTCCGCCATGGCGGCCTCCTCATCATCCATCTGGTGGTCTCGGCGGGAGTGTCCGGGGAAACCCGCCGGGGTTCGGTCCTCGAACCTCGTTCGACACTAGACCACGCTCAGGCTCAATCCACGCAGGGAGGGCTCAGGCGACCGAGCGTGTCCCACGGCGGTAATCTCCGCGCATGTCAGCGAATCCGGAACCGAAACGCGCCCTCGAACACCTACGCCTGGAGCGCCCGGCGGAGGGCGTGGCCAGGTTGGTCCTCGACAACCCCTCGCAGCGCAATGCCATGTCGGACCAGATGACAGCATCGTGGGTGACCGCCGTCGAGGAGCTCTCGAAGGACCGCTCGGTACGCGTCGTGGTGGTCACGGGGGAGGGCAGCGCGTTCTGCTCCGGCGGCAACACCGGCTGGATCGCGAGCGAGCCCGATGCCGAGGTCGATCACCTCCGCACCCGGATGATGGCGTTCTACCGGGCGTGGCTCTCGATCCGCGAGCTCGAGGTGCCGACCATCGCCGCAGTGAACGGGCCTGCGATCGGAGCGGGCCTCTGCGTGGCACTCGCCTGCGACATCCGGTACGCCGCATCAGGGGCCAAGCTCGGTGCGCCCTTCGTCAAGCTCGGGATGCACCCCGGGATGGCAGCGACCTATCTGCTGCCCAACGTGGTCGGCGACGCGAACGCGCGCGAGCTGTTGTTGACAGGACGCATCGTGGAGGCGGAGGAGGCCCGTCAGCTGGGACTGGTCTCACAGGTCTTCGAGCCGGCCGACTTCGGGGCAAGGGTCGACGAGATCGCTGAAGGGATCGCCGCCACGGCACCGATCCCGAGCCGCTACACCAAGGTCGCGCTTCGCGACGGCGGCCACCGGACCCTCGAGTCGTGTGTGCAGTGGGAGGCACTGGCCCAGCCGGTGACCCTGGCCACCGCAGACCTCCAGGAGGGCATCGCCGCCGCTCGTGAGAAGCGGGCGCCGCAGTTCCGGGGACACTAGAAGCAGTCAGCGGCCGGAGGCGCGTCTGGTCGTCTCCAGGATCTGCTCGAGTCTCGGGATCAGGCTCCTGACCAGGTCTGACTTCTCGAGATAGCCGTGTGCACCGGCGTCGAGGGCTCCTCTGCCTGCCGTCGCGAACGGGTAGCCGGACAGCATCACGACCACGGCGTTCGGGGCGGCTACGCGGATCAGCGGCAGCGCCTGCATCCCGTCCATGACCGGCATCGCGATGTCGAGCAGCACGAGATCGGGCTGGGTGCTCCCAGCCATGTCGACCGCCTCCTTGCCCTCGGCGGCAGTGGCGACCACCTGCCAACTGCGCGGGTGTCGGTCGATGACCATGCTGATCAAGGTCCGCAGGTCGGCGGAGTCGTCCACGACCAGCACTTTGAGGTTGTCCGTCATGGGTCTTCGAGCTCGGATCTTGCGGGGCCGTCGCGCAGTGCTGTGCCCGGTTGGACCTGGTGGTCGACAGCGAGCTCGCCGATCCAGCGCCGTGCCTTGAGCGAAGTGCTGACGATCGCTCGTCGGGCATCCTTGTAGCGCTCGAGGTCGAGAGCCATCTCCGCGGACACGAGGCCCTGGACGATGGTGTCGTTCACCTCGCGCGCGACCCGCTGCCGCTCGGCCCGCGCGAAACCCTCGACCACCTGGTGCTCGGCGCGCTTCTGCATCGTCAGGTCCGTGAAGACCAGACACCGGACGACGACTCCTTCGACGTCGATGGCCGTGGCCGCGACCAACACCGGGACGTCGCTGTTGTCAGGTGCCACGAGCGTGAACTCGGCCCGCCGTGGCTCGGTCGCCTCGGTCTCGAGCAGGGACGTCAGAGCCTTCTGCTGGTCCTGGTCGATGTAGGTGATGAGGTCGCGCCCGATCATGCTGTCGCGCTCGATGCCGAGGAACTGGGCAAGGCGCGAGTTGGCGAACAGGATGACTCCACGCTCGGAGACTGTCGCGGCCCCTTCTCCCATGTTCTCGACGATCACCCGGTACGGCCGGTCCGCGTTCGTGAGCGTGTAGACCTGCTCGTTCTCCGGCGTACCCAGCACGACTGCGTCCACACCACCGCGGCTGATGGCGGCCAGGGCGTCCTTGAGGTAGGCGATCTGGTCGACGAGCTCGTCGTGGTCAGGCTCCGAGGAATCGGCCAGGGACTCTGCCTTCGTCATGGCCTCCCCCCTTCGGCTGCGGGTGACCGGTCGAGGTGCGCAGGGGCCAGGTCGAGAGCCGTCCGGACGCGCGCCAGGTCCGTGAGGTTGCCCACGAGATGCCTGAGCGGCCCAGGCGTGTGCTTCACCAGCGTCGGCAGGGCAAGGATGTTGTCCCTCTTCACCAGGTCCGGATGCTCGGCCGCATTGACCACCGTGAGATCGACCACGCCTGCCAGGTCCTCGTCGCACAGGCGGCGTACCGCCTCGATGGCCTCCACGGACCGCGGTGAGGCGCCACTGACGTAGAGGGTCAACGCCCATCTCGGTTCCGTGAGGTCCTCGGTCACGACGGAGGCTTGCGCTGCGGTCGGAGCTGTAGACCGACGAGCACTCGGTCGGTGTCGGACAGGTCACCGATGATCTTCCGGATCGGCTCGGGCAGCTTGCGAACGAGCGTGGGCACGGCCAGGATCTCGTCGCCGCGGGCAAGCCCCGGGTTGACCAGGAGGTCGATCACCTCGACGCGGTATCGGCCGGCCAGGTGCTCGTCGCAGACCAGGCGCAGGTTGTCCAGCGCCCGGACGGAGCGTGGGGACTGTCCTGCGACGTAGAGCCGGAGGTCGTAGGTCTCGGGGTCGATGTCCAGGTCCGGCGTCCCGATGCCAGCGGCGGGTGCGTCAGTGCTCATGGGAAGGTCGAGTGGGAGTGACTTCCGGCAGGTCTCCCGAGCGCTCACGGCCCTGCGAGAGGCGGACTGCGACGCCGGAGGCACGGCCTTCCGCCTCGGAGGCGACGAAGCGCTCGAACTCGGCCGTCTCTGCGGTCAGCTGCGCCTGCAGGGCGGCGATCTGGGCCTCGAACGCTGCGGACCGTTGCACCAGTTCCTGTCGACGCCGCTCGGTCTCGTCGGCGCGGGTGGCCTGGGCCAGGCGCTCCCACGAGACCTGCTCCACCCGCTCGGAGCCGGTGAGGACACCGTTCGGCCCCACGTACACGTCGAGAAGGTCCGCACCCTGGTCCGAGAGCACAAACTCGCGCACCTGGTTGGAGTGCGCCGAACCGCGGCTCTTGATCACGAACATCAACCGGTTGCGTTCTCCGTTGCTCTCGTCGTTGCGTACGAGCAGCCAGGTGTCGACCAGGGAGGACACATCGACCTCGCTCGACTCGTGGCTGAGCCCGTGCGTCAGGGTGGTCATCACCGTGGTGATCCCGCGTCCCTTGAGCAGGTCGAGGTCACGTGAGATGGCGGACGTCGTCTCGCTACGGGCGCCGGCATGGGTAAGGCTGGCGACGGCGTCGAGTACGACGAGCTGCGGTTCGGACTCGTCCAGGAGACGGTGCAGCATGGCCAGGTGTTCCTCGAACCCGAACGCGGTCGGCCGCACGGCTTCGAGCTGCAACAGCCCGGTGTCGACCCAACGCTGCAGATCGATACCGATCGAGCGCATGTTGCGCACCAGCTGGTCCGGCGACTCCTCGAAGGAGAAGAACAGCGCGCGCTCGCCCCGAGCGCAGGCCGCGTCGACCATGATCGCGCCCAGGCTGGTCTTTCCGGTGCCGGCGGTGCCGCTGATCATCACTGACGAGCCGCGGTAGACCCCACCCATCAGCATCTCGTCCAGCCGCGGCACGCCCGTGGAGACGCGTTCGTCGGACGCCTCGTAGGTCAGGCCGACGGAGGTGATCGGCACCACCACCAGCCCCTTCTCGGTGATCAGGAATGGATACTCGTTGGTGCCGTGCAAAGACCCGCGGTACTTGACCACGCGCAGCCGCCGGGTGGAGATCTCGTCGTGGACGCGGTGGTCCAGCGTGACCACGCAGTCGGAGACGTACTCCTCGATGCCGTACCGCGTCAGGTCCCCGAGCTTGCCGCGCTCACCGGTGATGACGGTCGTCAGTCCGTGTTCCTTGAGCCACCGGAACAACCGACCCAGCTCGCCGCGGATGATGGCCTCGTTGGGCAGTGCGCTGAACAGCAGCTCCATGGTGTCCAGCACGACCCGCTTGGCGCCCACGGACTCAACGGCGTGCGCCAGCCGGATGAACAGCCCCTCGAGGTCGAAGTCCCCGGTCGCGACGATCTCGGCGGGATCGAGCCGGAAGGCGTCGATCGCGAGGAGGCCGTCGCGCTCGAGCTGGTCGAGGTCGAAACCGAGGGAGGCGACGTTGATACCCAGGTCGCTCTGGGCCTCCTCGAAGGCGATCAGGACGCCGGGCTCGCCGAAGTCACGGGCACCCCGGACCAGGAACTCGATCCCGAACAGGGTCTTGCCCGAGCCTGCTGCCCCCGTCAACAGCGTCGGCCGGCCGCGCGGCAGCCCGCCGCCGGTGATCTCGTCGAACCCGTTGATTCCCGTGGGGACCTTCTCGGGGCCGATCAGGACCCGGGGCTCACCGGAGCCGGGGTCGATGGCGTCCGTGATGCGCACGTCGAGGTCCACACCCCGCAGTCTCCCCTTGCTGCCGCTCTTTCGTGGCCCTTCTCGCAGAAGGGTGGAATGCCCGGGACAAAAAGGGAAAACAGGACCCTCGATGAGGACTCTTGCGCTTGCCTTCCCCTTGCGAACGCAGGAGCGGCTCATCGAGGGCCCCTTGTGGAGCGCAACGCTAGTGAGCCAACCCACGGCGGTCAATGCGTGGAGCAGACCGGCGCGCATGGGTTACGCACCGGTTGTGGAAAACCCTGTGGACAACTTGTGGAAGACCGGCCCTGTGCTGTGGATCACAGTGGGGCGGGCGGAATGGCCCAGAATGGAAGCGTGATGGCAGACGACTACACGGGCGGTCCAGTCGGGGCACTGCGGCGGATTGCGTTCCTGCTCGAGCGGAGCCGGGCAGAGACGTACAAGGTCAAAGCGTTCCGCGCAGCGGCGGAAACCATCCTGCCGCTGGGTGAGGAGGTTGCGGATCGGGTGCGCCAGGGGACCCTGCGCGAGCTGCCCGGCATCGGGGCCTCCACCGCGGAGGTCATCGAGGCCGCGGTCGAGGGCCGTACGCCGGAGCGGCTGGCCCGTCTCGAGCGGGAGACCGCCGGCCCGCTCGTCAAGGGTGGGGAGGCGATCCGCGGCCGGCTCCGGGGCGATCTGCACTCGCACAGCGACTGGTCCGACGGCGGTTCCCCGATCGAGGAGATGGCCTTCACCGCCATCGAGCTCGGTCACGAGTACCTCGTGCTCACCGACCACTCGCCGCGCCTGACGGTGGCGAACGGGCTCTCGGTGGCCCGGCTCACTCGCCAGCTCGGGGTCGTCGAGGCGGTCAACGAGCACCTCGCCACTGATCGGGGTGGGCAGGCCAACGGCGGCTTCCGGCTGCTCAAGGGCATCGAGGTGGACATCCTCGACGACGGCTCGCTCGACCAGACCGACGAGATGCTCGGGCGGCTCGACGTACGCGTCGCCTCCGTGCACTCGAAGCTCGCCATGGACCGGGAGGCGATGACCCGCCGGATGGTCGCGGCCGTGCACAACCCGTTCGCCAACGTGCTGGGGCACTGCACCGGGCGGCTGGTCACCGGCAACCGCGGCATACGCAAGCAGTCGGAGTTCGACGCCAAGGCGGTCTTCGGGGCCTGCCTGGAGAGCGGCACGGCCGTCGAGATCAACTCCCGCCCGGAGCGACGCGACCCGCCGTCGAAGCTGCTTTCGCTGGCCATCGAGATGGGCTGTGTCTTCTCGATCGACAGTGACGCACATGCACCCGGCCAGCTCGACTTCCTCTCCTACGGCAGCGCCCGGGCCGAGGAGCTCGGCCTGGACCCGGACCGGATCGTGAACACCTGGCCGGTCGACCGGTTGCTGGAGTGGGCCCGCCCCTGACCCGTCCCTCCTCAGCCGCGGTAGTGGTGCTGGCACCACAATGACCTCGGGTGCTGGCGCCACAGACGTGGAACCTGGCGCTGGCGACGATCGAAGAACACATCGATCGCTCGTCAGGAGACGCCATGTCCAGCAGCACCAGCCGCAACCCGCTCACCGCGATCCCGCTGCGCGCGGCACGCTGGAGCGCCACGCACCCCTGGCGGGCGATCCTCGCCTGGCTCGCCTTCGTGCTGATCGCGGTCGGGTTGGCCGTGGCGGTGCCAACAGTGGACACCACGGATGCGGACTACCGGCTCGGTGAGTCGGGACGAGCCGACGCAATGGTGGACTCCTCCGGCCTCGAGGAGGCAACGACCGAGAACGTCCTGGTCAACCCGCGTGGCGACGCCGCGCTCGACCAGGGCGAAGCGACCGCCGTCGCCAACCAGATCCGTGCCGGCATGCGGGACCTCGAGGGGGTCGAGACCGTCTCCGGGCCGCAGTGGAACCAGGATCGATCGGCCCTGCTGATCGCGGTACAGCTCGCCCAGGACCAGGAGGACGCCACGGCACTGCAGGAGGTGACCAAGCGCGTCCAGGCGGAGCACCCAGAGCTGCAGATCCGGCAGGCCGGAGACCTGTCGATCGATGCCGGCATCGACAAGCAGGTCGGCGACGACCTCGCCGCCGCAGAGGGGATCAGCCTGCCGGTCACACTGACCTTGATGCTGCTGGCATTCGGCGCCCTGATCGCGGCAGGGATCCCGGTGTTGCTCGCGGCCACGAGCGTTGCCGCCACGATCGGGGTCATCGCGCCCCTCTCGCACCTGGTGCACGCCGAGGGAACCGTGAGCAGCATGATCGTGCTCATCGGGATGGCGGTCGGGGTGGACTACTCGCTGTTCTACCTCAAGCGGGAGCGCGAGGAACGGGCCGCCGGGCGCAGCACTCTCGACGCAGTGGAGATCGCGGCGCAGACCTCCGGCCACTCCATCATCGTGTCCGGCGGCGCGGTCATCGCGTCGATGGCCGGCCTGTTCGTGATCGACGACGCGACCTTCAACTCACTCGCCACCGGGGCGATCATCGTCGTCGCGGTCGCCGTACTCGGGTCGATCACGGTCCTGCCCGCCCTGCTCGTGAAGCTCGGGCGCTGGGTTGACCGCCCGCGGGTACCGCTGCTGTGGCGCCTCAACCGCCGCATCGGGCAGGGCGGGATCAGCAGCCGCATCCTGGCCCCCGTCGTACGCCGGCCAGTGGTCGCGCTCATTGTCTCCAGCGCCGCAGTGCTGCTTCTGGCCCTGCCCGCGCTGAGCATGAAGATCCACTCGGGCAACCTCGAGACCCTTCCCGACTCGATCCCCGAGGTGCAGACCTTCCAGCGGCTGACCGAGGAGTTCCCCGTGGAGGGCACGACGGCGTTGCTCGTGGTCAAGGCAGAGGCCGGCGACCGTACCCAGGTCGCCGAGGCCCTGGCCGGGATCGACCGGGCGGCGCTCGACACCTCCTCCTTCGTGGAGTCGGGTCGCGACCCCGTCCGGGTCTCCGAGGACGGAACGACCTCGGTGCTGCAGCTGGCCATCCCCTTCGACGAGTCGGACCCGAAGGTCGACCGTGCCATCGAGTCGTTGCGGAGCGACCTCGCCCCCGCAGCGCTCGACGGGCTGGACGCGGAGTACGCCGTGGGCGGCGGTGCCGCCGAATCTTTGGACTTCGCGAACAGGCAGACCTCCAGCCTGCCCATCGTCATCGGCGTGGTGCTGGTGCTGACGCTGCTGATGATGGCCGTCGCCTTCCGCAGTCTGCCGATCGCGCTGATCTCGACCCTGCTGAACCTGCTCTCTGTCGGCGTGGCGTTCGGGATCCTGACACTGGTCTTCCAGCACGGGTGGGGCGCTGAGGCGCTGGACTTCACCAGTCCAGGGTTCGTCATCGACTGGATCCCGCTGTTCGTGATGGTTGTGCTGGTCGGGCTGTCGATGGACTACCACGTGTTCGTGCTCAGCCGGGTCCGCGAGCAGGTCGAGAACGGGCTGCCCGCAAGGCACGCGGTCGAGCAGGGGATCCGGGACACGGCCGGAGTCGTGACCAGCGCGGCGGCCGTCATGGTGTCGGTGTTCGCGATCTTCGCCACCTTGTCGATGATGGAGATGAAGATGATGGGGGTCGGACTCTCGGCCGCGATCCTCGTCGACGCGACCGTGATCCGGCTGGTGATGCTGCCTGCGATCCTGGTGCTCCTCGGGGACCGTGCGTGGTGGCCGTCACGGCCCACGACGACCCCGGAAGAGGCGGTCCAGGAGTCGGAGCCGACGTACGTGCTGAGCCGGTGACGGCAATCCCGCGCACTGTCGCTCCGCCGGGCTACTTTTCTTCCATGCACAATCAAGTGGACGCCGAGGTGGAGGGCCCTGCTGTTGAGGGGCCTGCCGTTGAGGGCCCTGCCGTTGAAGTACGGCGCTCGCGTCGCCGCAAGCGCACCGTCTCGGCCTATCGACGCGACGGCAAGGTCATCGTGATGATCCCCGACCGCTTCACCCGCGCCGAGGAGGCCGAGTGGGTCACCACGATGCTCGACCGGCTCGAGCGTTCGGAGAACCGCAGGCGGCGAACCGACGACCAGCTGATGCGACGTGGCCGCGAGCTGTGCCGCGAGTACCTCCACGACAAGGTGGAGCCGACGTCCGTGCGCTGGGTGGGGAACATGACCACCCGTTGGGGGTCCTGCACCACCTGGTCGGGCGAGATCCGGCTCTCCGATCGGTTGCAGCCCATGCCGCCGTGGGTGGTCGACTACGTCCTGCTCCACGAGCTCGCGCACCTGATCGAGCCGAGGCACAACAAGCGGTTCTGGCACTGGGTTGACCGGTTCCCCAAGGCGGAGCGAGCCAAGGGCTATCTCGAGGGTGTCGCCCACGCCACTGCCATGGACCTGGAGCCGTGCTCAGAGGTGCCTGAGCCCGAGGAAGCCAGCGACGCAGGCTAGCGACTCAGGGACAACGATTCAGGGCGAACGTTCCAGGGCCAGCGCGATCATCTCCACCATGTCGGGCTCAGCGGTCGGCAGCTCGTCCACCGGCCACCAGCGCACGTCGAGGGACTCCTCGCTCACGACCGGCTCGACGTCGGATCCGAGCTGGGCCAGGAACCGTACGTCGAGGTGGTCCACCGTCCCGCGTGGGTCGCAGAACTCCACCGCGTGCCGCGAGAGGTGGAGTGGCTCGGCCTGCACGACCAGCCCCCGCAGGCCGGACTCCTCGGTGCCTTCGCGCAGGGCGGCCCCGGCGAGCGACACGTCTTCGGGTTCGAGATGCCCGCCGAAGTGGAACCACTGCCCGGCCTTGCGGTGCAGGTTGAGCAGCACGTGTTGCCGATCGTGGCTCAGCACGAGGACACCGGCAGTCAGGTGGGCGGGGAAGCAGGAACGCCAGTGGCCGTCGTGGTGCTCGCGGAGGTGCTCGACGTACGACGCACGGAGGTGATCCTGCTCAGCTGTTGGCGCCCGCCAGTGGGTGAGTACGTCGAGGGCGTCGGCGTACAGGCTCACTCCTTGTCGCCGGGCTCCTTGGGTTCTGGGCCGGGTTCTGGGCCGGAGTTTGGGCCGGTGGGGCCGTCACCGGACTCGGTGTCCAGCAGTTGGCCGATGGCCTTGTCGAAGTCCTCGTCGCTGAGCTCCTCGAGGTCAGGGAGGTCCTCACGGAACCCCAGCGGATCGTCGAGATCGGCGGCCGTCGGCAGCAGGTCGGGGTGCGCCCACACGGCGTCGCGCGCTTCCTTGCCCTGACGCGAGCGGAGCGAGCCCCAAAGTGCCGAGGCGTCCCGCAGTCGGCGCGGTCGCAGCTCCAGTCCGACGAGCGCTGCGAAGGTCTCCTCGGCAGGTCCTCCTGCTGCCCGGCGACGCCGGATCGCCTCCTGCATCTTGGTGGCGGCCGGCATCCGCTCGGCGGTGGCCTGGCCGACCACCTCGTCGACCCAGCCCTCGACGAGCGCGAGGGTGGTCTCCAGCCGGCTGAGTGCGGACTTCTGCTCGGGGGTCTGCTGCGGCTCGAACAGCCCGCCCTGCAGGGCCTCCTGGATCGCCTCCATGTTGGTCGGGTCGAGCTGCCCCATGGCCTGCTCGATGCCGGAGACGTCGATGGTGACGCCACGGCCGAAGTCCTCGACCGAGGAGATCAGGTGCTGACGTAGCCACGGGACGTGCCCGAACAGGCGCTGGTGGGCTGCCTCGCGCAGGCACAGGTAGAGCAGTACGTCGTCGGGGGAGACGTCGAGCCCTTCGGCGAACTCGGCGATGTTGTGCGGCAGCAGTGCCGCCTTGCCCGCGGGCCCAAGGGGCAGGCCCACGTCGCTGGCGGTGAGTACCTCGCCTGCCAGCCCACCGAGCGCGGCACCGACCTGGCTACCGAACATGGCGCCGCCGGCCTTGCCGAGCATGCCGATCAGCGGGCCAGCCATGGCGCGGGCCTCCTCGGGCATCGCCTTGCCCATCGCCGCCACGACGTGCTCCGCCACTGGCTCGACCAGGACTCGCCATACCTCGGTGGTCTGCTCGATCCACTCCGCGCGGCTCCAGGCGGCCGTTGTGGTCACCCCGGACGGGAGCACGGTCGCGTCGTCCAGCCAGTGGTCGGCCAGCCGCATGGCGTCCGCGACGCGGGTCTGGTCGTTGCGGTCCGGGCTCGGGTCAGGTTCCTGCGCCGAGGTCCGGCGGGCGATGTCCGTCGCGAGGGTCCAGTTCACCGGCCCGTCGTACGGCGCCATCATTGCCTGCATCTGGCCCATCAACCCCGAGAGGTCGGGCATGCCGGCGCCTCCCTGGCCTCCCAGGCCGCCCGATCCGCCGAGCGCGTTGAAGATCTGCTCGAATGGGGTCCCCTTGAAGGGGTTGTCGTCCGGTCGGTCGTCCATGCGCACCAAATTACCCGTGACCGCCAATACGGCGACTGGCCCCCCGGATCCGGGCACGTAGGCTCGACCGGTGACTTCGAGACCAGCAGCCGGGCTGCCCGTTGCGATCAGGCTGCTCGACCTGCGCGAGGTCGCGCTGGACCCGGCCGAGGTCCTGGCGGTCGTCGACGACCCCGCTGCCGGTGGGGTGAACCTGTTCGTCGGCGCGGTGCGCGATCACGACCACGGCGAGCCGGTCGACTACCTCGACTACACCGCGCACCCGACCGCGCTGCAGCGTCTTGAGGAGGTCGCGACCGGGGTAGCCGAGGAGTTCGAGGTGATCGCACTCGCCGCCGTACACCGGACCGGTCGCCTCGAGATCGGTGACATCGCCGTGGTGGTAGCCGTCTCCGCGGCCCACCGCGGTCAGGCGTACGACGCATCCCGCGCGCTCATCGACCGGCTCAAGGCCTCCCTCCCGGTGTGGAAGCACCAGGTCTTCGGCGACGGACGCGAGGAGTGGGTCAACTCGCCGTAGCGCCGCCCGGGGAAAGGACCGCCGAGACGGCGCGTGTGTCCCGGCAACGATCGCCCAGACGGCGCGTGTGTCCCGGCAACGATCGCCCAGACGGCGCGTGTGTCCCGGCAACGACCGCCCAGACGGCGCGTGTGTCCCGGAAACGACCGCCCAGACGGCTGCAATGTTCATCCGCCCCGTGCATCCCAGCCGTCTCGGCGCGTCTGGGTGGGACACAGGCGCCGTCTCGGCGGTCTGGGTGGGGCGACTACCGCGGGTCGGTGACGTAGATGTTGTCGTGCATCGTGAAGAAGGCGTCGCGCTCCTCGGGCGTCAGCTCCTTGCCCTTCGCTAGCTCGAGCAGGCCCTCGAAGTACCCCTCACGCGGGGCGCCGAGAGAGAACAGGATCAGCATCGACGCCGCTTCCTCGGTGTTGTTTCCGAACCCGTGCAGGCCACCGGGCGGAACGTAGAGATAGTCCCCGGACTGTGCCGACACCTTCTGGGCACCGTCGTCGAGGGTCACGGTCCCGGAGAGTATGAAGAACGACTCACAGATCGTCCGGTGGAAGTGCAGCTTTGCGCCACCGGGACCCGGCGCCATGTTCCAGCGGTAGAGGCCGAAGCGCTTGTCGGTCGAGGCGCCGGTCGCGAGGTAGTCGACCGTCGTGCCGTTTGGGTAGGTGATGTCCGGAGGTGCATCGGTTGGCCGCAGCCGGGCCGAAACCTCACCGGAGTCACCGTGGTACTCGGGGTCGGGATAGCTCATGGCCTCGATGATGCCGCACCCGTCGCGCGGACCAGACCCTGTTGCCGAGCGTGTTGCTCGCCGCTCCGGCGGGTCCCGGTCGGCATCATGAGACCCGTGGAGATCCTGTTCTGGTGGTTGCCGCCCGCAGTCGTGACCCTGGTCGCGATGCTCTGGGTCAGCTGGCTGGGCCGCGCCCGTGATGTCAGTCCCGACCGGTCCGACGCGGCACAGGAACGCTTCGCGGCGGCGATCATGCGGGACCTGCCCAGTGAGGTCACCAACCGGGTGAGTGCGCCCCGGCCGATGCGGGAGCGCAGCACCGGGATCGCCGTACGCCCCTCGCAGAAGCCGCCTGCCTCAGGAGAGCCCAGGTCAGACGAGCCGGGAGACGGCTCCCGCCGCTCCGCCTGACGAATCGCGCGCGGCCCACCCTCGTGCGGTTTTCGCTCAGTGAGAGGCTTGCATCATGGCCGGGCCCTCAGACTTTCGCCTGAGTCGCATCACAATGGCCGGACTGCTGGCGGTGGTACTCGTGGTCGGGCTCGGCGCGATCGCGCTACGAAAGCCGGTGCCCTACGTGACGTTCTCGCCCGGACCGACGGTCAACGTGCTTGGTAAGTATGACAAGAAGGACATCATCAGCGTTTCGGGCCGGGCGTCCTACCGTGATGACGGCGGGCTCCGGCTCACCACGGTCATCCCGAGTGGACCGGACAAGGCCAGGGACAAGGTCAGCATCCCGCAGCTGATCGCCGCATGGCTCGACGGCGACAGGGCGGTCTACCCCCGGGACGCGATCTACCCCGACTCCGCGACACAGGAGAGTGTCCGCGAGGAGTCCACAGCCCAGATGGACTCCTCCCAGGACGACGCAGTGGCGGCTGCCCTGCGAGCACTGGACATCTCGTTCGAGACCGGGGTCCGGGTCGCGGAGGTCGAGAAGGGTGGCCCCGCTGACGGAAAGCTCCAGGCGGGCGACGTCGTGGTCGCTGTCGACGGCAGGAAGGTTCAGACCCTCGAGGCGTTGACCAGGCTCATCCGGGCCAGGCCCATCGGGACCGAGGTCAAGCTCGAGGTGAAACGCAAGGGCAAGGTGCTCGAGCGCAGGCTCACGACCACCAGCTCGACCGTGGACGCGCAGGACAGCGCTGTGCGCATCGGCGTCGAACCCTGCTGCTACGAGTTCCCCTTCGACGTCGACCTCAACATCAACGAGAGCATCGGTGGACCCTCGGGCGGGCTGATGTTCGCCCTGGGCATCTACGACGTGCTCACCCCGGGCTCTCTCACCCATGGCAAGGTCATCGCGGGCACCGGTGAGATCGACGCCCAGGGCAACGTGGGTGGGATCGGCGGGATCCAGCAGAAGATCGTCGGTGCGAGCGCCGACGGAGCAAAGTTGTTCCTGGTGCCGTCGGCCAACTGTGCCGAGGTCGTGGGCGGATCGAAGGACCCCGAGAAGATACGGCTGGTGAAGGTGACCACGCTCAAGGAGGCGATCGGGGACGTGCAGGCCTGGGCGAAGGACCCGGACGCGAAACTGGCGAGGTGCACGAAGTGAGCCCAGAAGTGAGCCCAGAAGTGAGCCCAGAAGTGAGCCCAGAAGTGAGCCCAGGAGCGAGCCCGGAAGTGAGCAGAGCAGACGATCTCGCGGGTGCGCTCGCAGTCGCAGTCCGCGAGGTGGAGGTGCATGCCTCCCGGGCCGGATGGGACCAGCCGGCGCAGCTCTTTGCGTTGGTGGAGACCGCAGACCTGATGCAGCGTGAGCCGCACCTGGCCGAGCTGCTGGGGGTGCAGGCACAGGACCATGGACTGACCCCCGTGGAGCAGGAGACCACCTCGGAGAGCCTCGAGGAGCTGCTCGCGAGCATCCTGTGGCCGCCGGAGGTGGCAGGGTGCGCCGTGGTGCTGGAAGCGCTCACCGTGCCCCCGGGCGCGAAGGAGGTTCCCGCGGAGGCAGAGGCAGCCGCGGAGTACGCCGCCGCACATGCCGATCGTGAGGAAGCACGCATCGTCGCGGGTGCCCTGCGCACCGGAGAGGGATTCTGCGTGATCCGCCAGCGGGCCCACGACGACGACGACATGGTCCTCACAGGCCCTGATCTTGTGCCCGCCCTTCTAGAGTTGTTGCACACCACCCTCGAACCTGATGTCGGAGACCCCCGAGACGATGAGTGACTTCTTCGCACAAGACCCAGCGGGTGCCCCCGCCGGCGGCGAACCCGCGGGCAGGCCCCCCGGTCCGGTCTCGCGCGGCCCTAGACGCCCTCGACCACTGTTGCTCACCGTCATCGTCGTCGGGCTAGTGGTCATCGGCTTCTCCCTGTTCGCGGGCATCTGGACCGACAAGCTCTGGTTCGGCAGCATCGGCTACAACCAGGTGTTCTCGAAGCTGATCTGGACCCGCGTCCTGCTGTTCGCCGCGTTCGGCGGGTTCATGGCGCTCGTGGTGGCGCTGAACCTGTTCCTCGCCTTCCGGCTCCGTCCGATGTTCCGGCCACACTCGCCCGAGCAGGCCAACCTGGAGCGCTACCGCGAGGTCGTCACCCCGATGCGCCGACTGCTGCTGGTCGGCGTGAGCGTGATCTTCGGGATCTTCGCCGGGGTCTCCGCCACCGGCAAGTGGCGCACCTACCTGCTCTGGACCAACCGCGAGGACTTCGGCAAGGCCGACCACTACTTCGGCAAGGACATCGGCTTCTACGTGTTCAGCCTTCCGTGGCTGCACTTCCTCGTCGACTTCGCGATGACCGCGGTGTTCACCGCCCTGCTGCTCGCAGCGGTCGTGCACTACCTGTACGGCGGCATCCGGCTGCAGTCAGCAACCGACAAGGTCTCAGGTGCGGCGCAGGCGCAGCTCTCCGCGCTGTTCGGGGTGTTCCTGCTGCTCAAGGGCGTCGACTACTGGCTGGACCGGTTCGACCTGACCTCACAGACCGGCGGCATCGTCACCGGCATGACCTACACCCGAGACCATGCGGTGCTCCCGTCGAAGAACATCCTGATGTTCATCGCGGTGATCTGCGCGGTGCTGTTCTTCGCGAACATCCTGCGGCGCACCTGGTTGCTGCCCGGCGTCGGGCTGGCCCTGTTCGCCATCTCGGCCGTCCTGCTCGGTGCGGTGTGGCCGGGCCTGATGCAGCGGTTCCAGGTCAAGCCCGACGAGCCGGACAAGGAAGCGTCGTACATCAGCAAGAACATCCAGGCCACAAGATCCGCCTTCGGCCTAGAGGACACCACGGTCAAGAACTACGACGCCCAGACCAAGCTGTCCCAGGCGCAGCTCAGCACCGACGCCGCGTCGCTGCCGGGCATCCGGCTGGTCGACCCGCAGCTGGTCTCGCGCACGTTCGAGCAGCTGCAGCAGGTGCGCGGCTACTACAGCGTCCCGGGCGTGCTGGACGTCGACCGCTACCCGGTCAACGGCCAGGAGCGCGACGTCGTCATCGCGGCGCGCGAGATGCACCTCGAGGGCCTGCCCGACGCGCAGAAGAAGTGGGCCAACGAGAAGACCGTCTACACCCACGGCTTCGGTCTGATCGCTGCCTTCGGCAACCAGCGCAACACCGACGACCAGCCGGTTGGCAACGACGGCGAGCCGGTGTGGGCGGAGGAAGACATACCGCCCCGGGGCGCGCTCAGCGAGTCGCAGGGCGACGGCGGCTACCGGCCGCAGATCTACTTCGGTGAGCAGAGCCCGCCGTACTCCATCGTCGGCAAGGTGCCCGGTGGCAACGACATCGAGCTCGACATCCCCCAGGGGGACGGCGATCCCGGCCAGTCGAAGACCAACACCTACGAGGGCGAGGACGGCGTCGGTGTCGGCAACATCTTCCGCAAGCTGCTCTATGCGGTGCACTTCGGCGACGCCAACATCGTGCTGTCCTCGCGGGTCAACGAGAACAGCAAGATCCTCTACGACCGTTCGCCTCGCGAGCGGGTGCAGAAGGTCGCGCCCTGGCTGACCATGGACTCCGATGCTCTGCCTGCTGTGGTCGACGGCAAGATCGTGTGGATCCTCGACGGCTACACCACCAGCGACAAGTACCCGCTCGCGGAGAAGAAGTCGCTGCAGGAGATGACCTCCGACGCGGTCAACCCGCGTTCGGCGTACGCCACCTTGCCGACCGACCAGATCAACTACATGCGCAACGCGGTCAAGGCCACGGTTGACGCGTACGACGGCACCGTGAAGCTCTACGAGTGGGACACCAGCGACCCGATCCTCAAGGTCTGGAAGAAGGCTTTCCCGGGTGTCGTGGAGAGCAAGAGCTCGATTCCCGAGGCCCTGCTCGAGCACATGCGCTACCCCGAGGACCTGTTCAAGGTGCAGCGCGAGATGCTCGCGGCCTACCACGTGCTCGACCCGAAGACGTTCTACGAGGGCAACGACCAGTGGGATGTTCCGCAGGACACCTCGGCCTCGACCCGCAAGCAGCCGCCGTACCGCCTCTCGGTTGCGACCACGTCGGGCGACGAGCCGGAGTTCTCGCTGACCAGCGTCTACGTCCCGCAGAAGAAGCAGAACCTCGCCTCCTACATGTCGGTCGGGGCGGACGCCGCCAAGCCGGAGACCTACGGGAAGTTCCAGATCCTGCGGCTGCCTGACAACACCCAGGTGCCGGGGCCGGGCCAGATCGCGAACCAGTTCCAGCGTGACGACAAGGTGGCGCAGCAGCTGCTCGCCTTCAAGCGCGCGGACGTCACCGCCGAGTACGGCAACCTGCTCACGTTGCCGGTCGGCAGCGGGCTGCTCTATGTCCAGCCGCTCTACACCGTGCGCGAGGGGGGTGCCGGTAACTATCCGGGCCTGACCTTCGTCCTCGTCTCGTTCGGCAAGGAGGTCGGGATCGGGCCGACGCTCTCGGCCGCGCTGCAGGACGTCGTCTCACGTGCAGCCGGCACCGGCTCCACGCCGATCGACTCTGGCGGCGGCGACCCGGACCCCGAGCCCGGTGGGGAGACAGGTGGGGACACCCAGGACCTACCGGTTGCCGCGCTCAGGCTGCTGCAGCAGGCCGATCGGAAGTTCGCGGAGGCCGACACCGCCCTGAAGGAGGGTGACCTCGAGGGCTACGCCAAGTCAGTCAACGAGGCCCGGGCTCTGGTACAGCGGGCGCTGAACGCCAAGTCTCCCTAGGGCGCCTGGCGCTGTCTCGCCAGCTCGGCGAGCCTCGCCAGTGCCTTCGGGAAGATCTCTGCGGGAGGGGTGACCAGCCCGGCACCTACCTGGCCAACGCCGGCCACGCGTCCAGCCATGCCGGTGTTGATCTGCGGAAGGATCCCGGTGCGGCACACGCGGGTGACGTCGATGCCGCTCGGCACGCCCTGGAACTCCAGGGCCGGCACCGACCAGCGCGGGTTCTCGCCGAGGGTGATCTCGTGCATCCGCCGGGTGGTGGCGAGCGCGTCCGGGACCGAGCCGCCGACCAGGCGCACGATCGCCGGCGCGGTGGCCATCGCGAAGCCGCCGATCCCGGCTGTCTCGGTGATTGCCGAGTCGCCGATGTCCGGGTTGGCGTCGTCAGGCCCGTAGTCACCGAGGTACAGGCCGTCGGCAACCTGGGCCGGCCCGGTGAACCACTCGTCGCCCGTGCCGGCCGTCTGGATCCCGAACTCGGTGCCGTTGCGAGACATCGCCACGACCATCGTCGAACCAGCGGTGCCACGGGCGGCGTCGAGCGCGAGCTTGCAGGCCGGCATCGCGAGGTTCAGGAAGAAGTGGTCGTTGCCGCCGACGAAACGCAGGCCGTCGGCGACGTCGGCCGCATCCATCCCGCTGGTGACCATCGCGGGCGCGAGGTCGCGCAACAGCATCAAGGTGCCGGCGCGGTTGCGGTTGTGCGCCTCGTCGCCCATCTGCAGCATCTGGGTCAGGATGCCCGTCACGTCGACCGGTCCAGCGTCCGCCACCGTCGTACGGACGGCCCGCTGCAGGAGCGGGCCGAGGACGTCGCTCATCCAGCGCAACCGGGTGAGCACGTCGGGGCCGTACGCGCCGTACCGCAGCACCTTGCCGAGGCCCTCGTTGAGAGAGCAGTGGGTACGACGCCCGCTGGCCGGGTCCTCGAGAACGAACATCCACATGCTCGGCGTCACGACGCCGGCCATCGGCCCGACGGTGCTGCGGTGGTGGCAGGGCTCCAGCGAGACCGACCCACCCGACTCGAAGAGAGCGACCGCATCCTCCGGGTCGGCGACCAGTCCCTCCAGCGCGGCCCCGCCCATCAACGCCCCCCGAAGCGGACCAGAGGCCATCGCCCAGCTGATCGGCGGTCCGGCGTGCAGGAACTCACCGGGCTGCAGACCGAGGACCTCGGAGGCGGGCGCGACGTCGACGAGCCGGGCCGTCGTACCTAGCAGGGCGGAGAGGGCGCGCGAGTTCGCGTCCCGGCGCATCGGGTCGGCGGCCAGGGTCGCGAGATCACCTTCGGTTCCCGGCATCGGCGGGCGCCAGTCGACCCGGGTGACACCGACGGCCTGGGCGGAGACCGCCTCGGCGAGGAGGTCGGCGCCTACGTTGACGACATGTCCGGTCACGACGGTCTCCCCACCAGATCAACCGCTCGGCGGGTGGCTCCAGCGTTGGAGAGGTGCACCTCGGCGCCGGCGTCGACCAACCGCCGTACCTGGCCGGACAGGTCCTGCGGATCGGCCCTGGTCCCGACCACCGCGACGACCACCGGCTGACGAACGGACTCGATCGCCAGCGCGAGTGCGGACGCCGGGTCGGGTTCGGCGCCGTGGCCCAGCACGACGTCGAGCAGGATCACCGCGGTCTCGTCCTCGGCCGCTGCCTGGGCGAGGTGCTCAAGGCGCAGGCTCGGGTCGATCATCGGGTGTGCCCGCCCGGCGGTCAGCGCGTCGTCGCCGAAGTCGACCATGGTGTGGTGCGCCGGAGCCCGCGCGTGCGGGTCCAGTGCGAGGCCGGGGTCCAGGGGGATGTTGCTGTGCACTGGGCCAAGCGCGGCCGACGCGATCAGCATCGCCTCGTCACACAGCGTGCCGCCGACGAAGAGGCCGCGAAGCCACCGACCGGCGCCGCCCCTGAGTGGGGTCACCGGGGCGACCACCGGCCAGTCCGGGACTCCCCGGCCGAGGGCCGCCAGGACGGACTCGGCCGCGGCGGTGAGGTCGGGTTGACCCGGCCCGAGCAGGGCAAGCGCGACAGGTGTCGAGAGCTCGGACGCGCGGGACCGGACCCTCTCGGCGACCGTCTCATCGGGTGGCTTGGAGACCATCACGATCAGCTCCACGGCAGGATCAGCGTCCAGCCGGTCCAGCGCGGCCAGGGTCGAGGTGCCACCAACCTGCGCGGACAGGTCGCGGCCGCCAACGCCAAGAGCGGACCGCACGCCCACGTTGGCGTGGTCGAGCAGGGACAGCAGCTGCTGGCAGCCGGTGCCGGAGGCCGCGACGATGCCTACAGGGCCGGGATGCACGACATTGGCGAAGCCGAGGCCGATGCCGTCGACCACAGCGGTACCGCAGTCGGGACCCATCACCAGCAGCCCGCGCTCGGCCGCGACGCGCTTCAGCTCAACCTCCTGCTCGACCGGCACGTTGTCGCTGAAGATCATCACGTCGTACCCGGCGTCGAGGGCATCCATCGCCTCGACCATCGCGTGCGCCCCGGGTACTGACACCAGCACGATCCCGTCCGTCACGCCGCGCAGCGCGGTGGCGGTGGTCCGCGGCGGGGCCAGGTCGCGAGGCCCCGCTGCCGGGCGGTTCACCTCGTGCAACGCGGCGTCGACGCCGGCCAGGGCCTCGTCGAGGCGCTCCGGGTCCTCCAGGCGTACGGCGACCACCATGTCGTTGGCGGTGGCCTCTGCCGGTACGTCGAAGCCCATCTGGTTCAGGACCTCAACATTGAGGGTGGTGGCCATCGCCACCTGTGCAGCGCTGACGCCGGCGATCCCCTGCACGGTCCGGCTGACCTGGAGGAGGGTGACCGAGTCGGCGTACGCCCCGGGGCGGAGCTCGACGTGCACCAGTTCTTCGCTGCTCACGCTGATGCTCCTATCGGCGCCCCGATCGATGCGGCGATCTCGGCCGCGGCCCAGCGTGCGCCCTCGAGCAGCCCGCCGCCGGTCGTGTGCCCGACGCCGAGCAGTTCTCGTTCCGCAACGTTCTCTGCGACCGAACCGAGCGCCGCGACGTACGCCGCGAACTGCGGCATCACCTCGCCGTGCATCGCGCAGTCGAGCAAGGTCGCGGACAACAACGTGGTGTGTTGCATCCTCGTGCGGACTGCCTCGTCCACGGCTGGGGTGGGGACTCCGGCCGCCCGGTGCAGGGCCAGCCAGCCGCAGAGCACGTCGTCACCCCGGGGCGTCAGGCCATCGCCGGCACCGACCAGACGAGCGACTGTGTGGGTGTCCAGCGGGGTCGTCGGCATGGACTTGTTGGCAGGGCGCGTCGGACGCAGGGGCGGGACGCCGACGTCCCGCAGCCTGCCGATCACGAGCGGTACGCCAGAGAGGTGCAGAACGCCAGCCCGGATGTACGCCGGACCAGCCCCGAGCACCGCCAGGTCGTCGGTGCGAGTGCCGAGTGCGCACGGGACCTCGGTGGCGTGCTGGTCGACCACCCCGACGCTCCAGCCGCCAACGTCGACGTACACCGCGTGCGCACCCCGATGGACGACCGGGACAGGACCCGATGGTGCGCCGTACAGACGGGCGCGGACGCGCGGTGGGGCGCTGACGGCGATCACCTCACCGACGCTACAGGGGCCACGACGCCACGCCGAGACGGCGCCAATGTCCCAGCAGAACCCACCGAGACGGGGCCAATGTCCCATCAGTGCCGGGGCACAAGCGCCGTCTCGGCGGTGTTTCGCGGGGCACAAGCGCCGTCTCGGCGGTGTATCGCGGGGCACAAGCGCCGTCTCGGCGGTGTTCCGCGGCGTGTGGGGTGACTAGGTTGTGGTTTCTCGGAACCACCGAGTGAGGAGGAACTGCCATGGCGTCGATGTTCAAGTGGGATGTGGTCCATCCCCAGCCGGGTGAGGCGGTCGCGCCGAACCAGCGCTTGACCTGGGGACGTACGGCGGGCCTCGGCGCCCAGCACGTCGTCGCGATGTTCGGAGCGACGTTCGTCTTCCCGATCGTCATGGGTCTGGATCCCAACCTCGCGATCATGTTCTCCGGCATCTGCACGATCCTGTTCCTGCTGATCTGTAGCAACAAGGTGCCGAGCTACCTCGGCACGAGTGCCTCCTTCGTGGCCAGCGTCGCCGCGATCCGTTCGCAGGGCGGTGACTCCTCCGACGTCACCGGGGCGATCATGGTCGCGGGCATCGTCCTGGCGCTGGTGGGTGTGCTGGTGCACTTCTCGGGCTCCGGGCTGATCCACAGGGTCCTGCCGCCAGCGGTCACGGGCGCCGTGGTGATGCTGATCGGGTTCAACCTCGCTCCCGTGGTCGCCGAGATCTACTGGCCACAGGACCAGTGGGTCGCACTGCTGACGGCCACCTTCATGATCTGTGCGGCTGTGCTCTTCCCGGGGTTCTGGTCGCGGATAGCGGTGTTCCTCGCGCTGATCTTCGGTTACCTGGTCTCGTGGTTCTTCGACGCGGTCCTGGGCCAGATCAGCTCGCCGAACTCGTTGAACAACTTCGAGGTGGAGGACCACGACCGCATCACCTGGACCTTCGTGAAGTCGGCCGACTGGATCGGCTTCCCCAGCGGCACGCTCGGCGACGGCGTCTCCGCCGTGCACGCACCGAGCTTCTCGATGACCTTCATCCTGCTGGTACTGCCCGGCGTGATCGCACTCATCGCCGAGAACACGGGACACGTCAAGGCGGTCGCCGAGATGACCGGGAACGACCTCGACCCCTACATGGGCAGGGCCATCGGCGCCGACGGGTTGGCGACCGCGCTCGCGTCGGCGTTCGGCGGCTCGCCGACCACGACGTACGCCGAGAACATCGGCGTCATGGGTGCCACCCGCGTCTACTCCACGGCTGCGTACTACGTGGCCGCCGGCGTGGCCATCCTGCTCGGGTTGTGCCCGAAGTTCGGGGCGATCGTCAGCGCCACCCCTGGCGGCGTACTCGGCGGGATCACCGTGGTGCTGTACGGCATGATCGGGCTGGTGGGCGCCAAGATCTGGGTCGAGAACCGGGTGGACTTCGGCAACCCGGTCAACCTGGTCGGCCTGGCCGCGGGCCTCGTCGCCGGGATCGGCGGCGTGACCCTGAAGTTCACCGACGACTTCGAGCTCAGCGGCATCGCGCTGGGCACGATCCTGGTGATCGTCTTCTTCCACCTCGTGGCTCCACGTCACTCGCCCGGGAGCGACCGCGGCGCCGACGAGGTGACCAAGGCGCTGTGAAGCCTGCACCGTTCGACTATCTCCGACCCGGGTCGCTCGCCGAGGCAGCGGCGGCCCTGGCCGGAGAGCCGAACGCCAAGGTACTGGCCGGCGGCCAGAGCCTCGTCCCGCTCCTGTCGATGCGGCTCGCAGCGCCCAGCCTGCTCGTCGACATCAACGGGCTGCCGGACCTCGCCGCCATCGAGGTGACAGGTGTTGGCGTGCGGGTCGGCGCCCTGGCCCGGCACGCGGACGTGCTGGCCTCGGCCGACGTACGCCGGGTCCAGCCGCTGGTGTCGATGGCGCTGGCCCACGTGGCACACGCCACGATCCGTAACCGGGGCACCACCGTCGGCTCGATCGTGCACGCCGATGCTGCTGCCGAGATGCCGGTCGTGCTCTCGTTGCTGGGCGGCTCGCTCGACGTGGAGTCCAGCGCTGGTACGCGCACGATCCAGGCCGGCGACCTGTTCGTCGGGCCGTTGGAGACCTCACTGCAGCACGACGAGATCGCGGTCTCTGCCTTCTTCCCCGCCCTCGAGGACGGGAGCGGTGTCGCGTTCGACGAGATCGCCCGTCGGCACGGGGACTACGCCCTGTGTGGGGTCGCGGCGAAGGTGCGTCTCCGGGGTGAGGCCATCGTCGAGGCCCGGGCCGGCTACCTGTCGGTCAACGAAGTCCCGACCGTGGTGGACCTAACTGCCGCTCTCGAGCCGGGGCTGGATGACTCGACGCTCGCCGAGGCCGGGGAGAAGGCTCTGGAGTCGCTCGAGCCGGCGGCCGACATCCACGCGACGGCGGCCTACCGGGAACAGCTGGTGCGAGTGCTGACTGCCAGGGTGCTCCGATCGGCGTACGACGATGCCCTGGGGAGGGCGCGATGAGCGAGCCCCTGTACGACGTACGCCTGGTCGTCAACGGTGCGGCCCACGACATCTCGGTGCCCGCGCGCCGGCTGCTGTCCGACGCGCTGCGCCACGACCTCGCCCTCACCGGCACTCACGTCGGCTGCGAGCACGGCGTGTGCGGCGCGTGCACGGTGCTCGTGGACGGCCGACCCATGCGGTCGTGCCTGATGTTCGCGGTCTCGGCGGTCGATGCGCAGATCACCACAGTCGAGGGCCTGACAGAGGATGACGGGGCACTTGGACCGGTCCAGCAGGCGTTCCTCGAGTGCCACGGACTCCAGTGCGGCTTCTGCACTCCCGGCTTCCTGACCACGATCACCGCCGGGCTGCGGGAGAACCCGCGGCCGACGCGCGAGGACGCGAAGGACATGATCGCCGGGAACCTGTGCAGGTGCACGGGCTACCAGAACATCGTGGCGGCGGTCGTACGGGCGGCCGAGCTGGCTGACGGTGAACCCACGTGACGACCAGTGGTGGGTCTGCGGAATGGCGTGGGATTCTGAGCGGCGTCCCGCGCCCGTCCGGCAAGGCGGAGGAACGAGGCATACCGGGGTTGTCTGGTGAGTGACGAGAACGCAGCCGGGCGGGATGCGGGGCGTCGCGAGGCCGCGCCATTCCGCGGACGCACCACTAGGCTCTTCGGTGCCAGGGTCCAGCGGGTCGAGGACCAGCGCTTCCTGCGTGGCGGTGGCCGCTACACCGACGACATCGCTGTCTCGCCGGACACGCTGCACGCCGCCGTACTGCGTTCACCGCATGCCCATGCGCGCATCGTGGACATCGACGTCGAGCAGGTGCTCGACCTCGAGGGCGTGCATGCCGTGTGGACCTACGACGACCTCACCGGCCCGATGGCCGAGCCGCTCCCACTGCTGATCCCGCACCCGAACCTGACCCATGGCCGCACGCAGTACGCCCTGGCCAGGGACGAGGTCAACTACGTCGGCGAGGCCATCGCGTTCGTCGTGGCGGACGACCGCTACGTCGCGGAGGATGCCGTCGACCGGATCAGGGTGACCTACGAGTTTCTCCAACCCGTGGTGGGGATCACGAACGCGCGCGCGGCAGAGCGTCTCGTCCACGAAGACGTCCCGGGCAACATCGGGGCCCGGATGGAGCAGCACGTCGGCGACGTGCCGGCGGCCATCGCTGCTGCGCCGCACACGCTTGAGCTCGACCTGACCATCGAACGCAGTGCCTCGATGCCGCTCGAGGGTCGTGGCACAGTCGCCCGCTGGGACTCCGACATCAACCGGTTGCAGGTGTGGACCTCGACGCAGACCTCGACCGGAGTCCGCGCTGTGGTCGCGGTCAAGCTCGGACTCGACCTGGCCCAGGTCGACGTGATCACCCCGGACGTCGGCGGCGGTTTCGGCGTCAAGATCAACCACCCCTGGCCCGAGGAGCTCCTGGTCCCGCTCGCGGCTCGAGCACTCGGCCGCACGGTGAAGTTCACCGAGGACCGGCGCGAGCACTTCATCTCCTCCGCCCACGAACGCGGACAGGTGCACCACGTCGAGGTCGGGTTCGACGACGAGGGCCGGTTGCTCGGCCTGGACGTACAGTTCTGGCACGACCACGGCGCCTACACGCCGTACGGCCTGATCGTGCCGATCATCACCTCGACCCAGCTGCTCGGCCCGTACAAGCCCCGCAACTACCGCGTCGTCTTCGAATCGCTGTACACGAACACAGTGATGGTCACCCCCTACCGAGGGGCCGGGCGACCGCAGGGCTGCTTCGTCATGGAGCGCACGCTGGACGGCATCGCCGCCTTCCTCGGCAAGGATCGCGCCGAGGTCCGCTCGGTCAACTTCATCTTGCCCGACGAGTTCCCCTACGACCACGGGCTGGTGTTCCAGGACGGCCGTGAACTGGAGTACGACTCCGGCGACTATCCGGCGCTGCTGGAGATGATCAAGAAGCTCGTCGGCTGGGAGGAGTTCCCGGCATTCCGTGCCGAGATGGCCGCGCAGGGGAGACGCGTCGGGATCGGACTGGCCTGCTACGTCGAGGGGACCGGTGTCGGGCCGTACGAGGGTGCGCACGTGCACATCGAAACCTCAGGCAAGGTCAAGGTTGCGACCGGGCTGACCACACAAGGGCAAAGCCACGCCACCGTCTTCGCACAGCTGGTCGCCGACGAGCTCGGGTGCCGCCTCGAGGACGTCGAGGTGGTCACCGGGGACACCCGCCGGATGCCGTACGCCGTGGGCACGTTCGCCTCGCGCGCTGCGGTGATGAGCGGGTCCGCGGTCCACCTGGCGGCCAAGCGCGCGAAGGAGAAGGTGCTCAGGATCGCCTCGGAGGCACTCGAGGCCGACGTCGGCGACCTGGAGATCGTCGACGGCGTGGTCAGGGTGTTGGGTGCGCCAGGAGTCGGGATCGACCTGGCCACGGTGTCGGTTCTCTCCAACCCGCTGCGCTACGCCTTCGACGAGGCCTCGAAGGCGGCGACCCAGTTCTCGGTCGGCGACCCCGGCAAGCCTCCCGTGGCCGAGGACGACGAACCCGGCCTGGAGGGGCGCGACTTCTACTCGCCGGAGCGGGCCACCTTCGCGGCAGGCATGCACGCGGCCATCATCGAGACAGACCCGGACACGGCGGAGATCACGATCCTGAAGTACGCCGTGGTCCACGACTGCGGTCGCGTGATCAACCCGATGGTCGTCGAGGGACAGATCCACGGCGGGGTCGCCCAGGGTGTCGGCGGGGCCCTCTACGAGCGGATGGCCTACGACGAGGACGGCCAGCTGCAGAACGCCTCGTTCATGGACTTCCTGATGCCCTACGTCACCGAGGTCCCGGACACGATCGAGATCGACCACCTCGAGACCCCGTCGCCCCTCAACCCGCTTGGCATCAAGGGCGTTGGCGAGGCTGGGGTGATCCCGGCCTCGGCGATGTTCGCGGCCGCGATCGAGGACGCCGAAAGGATCATGATCACCACCATGCCGATCTCACCTTCCGACCTGTTCGAGCTGCGGGCCCGGCACGTGGATGGACAGCAGCATCGAGAGGAGAACTCATGAAGTTCACCGGCGAATCCGTCCTGCACGCACCCGTCGACCAGGTGTGGGACGCCCTGCTCGACCCCGCAGTCCTGGTCCGGACGATTCCGGGCTGCGAGCGACTCGAGTCGGCCGGCGAGGACGCCTACTCCATGACCGTCACGGCCGGGGTCGCCGCGATCCGTGGCACCTACTCCGGATCCTGTGTCCTCTCCGACCTCAAGCCGCACCAGTCACTGGTGATGAAGCTCCAGGGGGCCGGTGCCCCGGGCACCATCGGCGCCAGGGTGTTGGTCGACTTCCGCGACGCCGGTGACGGCACCACGGCGGTCGTGTACGCCGCCGACGCGATCGTCGGCGGAATGGTTGGCGGGGTCGGCCAGCGGATGCTCACGAGCGTGTCCCGCCGGATGGCCGGCGAGTTCTTCGGCAACGTCGACGCCGTCCTGACGGGCACCGAGGCGCGCCCCCAGGTGGGCGTCTCAGCTCGTACTACCGGCGAGGGGCAGGTCTTCACCGCGCCAGCTGCGGCAGGCCAGGCGTCGGTCAGCCCCGACTTCATGAAGGGGGTCGCCGTGGGTGCCGGACTCGTGCTCCTCGGCGTGGCCGCAGGAGTCGCCCTGGGAGGGCGACGTAGGTGACCGGCGACCACCTCACGGTCGAGTCGACCGCCCGCGAGATGGCGCGGGCGGTTCGTGAGCGGCACATCTCCGCGCGTGAGCTGCTCGACCTGCACCTGGCCCGGATCGAGGAGCGCAACGCCGAGATCAACGCCGTCGTCTCCCTCGATGCCGAACGGGCGCGGGCCTCTGCGGCTGCCGCCGACACCTCGCTGGCCGCCGGCGATCCGGTGGGCCCGCTGCACGGCCTCCCGTTCGCAGTGAAGGACACGCACCCGGTGGCGGGCTGGCGTACGACGTTCGGCTCGCCGCTGCATGCCGACTTCGTGCCCGACGCCGACACGCTGGCGGTCGAGCGGATCCGCGGTGCTGGCGTCGTCCTCCTGGGCCGGACGAACGTCCCGGAGTTCGCGGCCGGGTCGCACACCTTCAACACGATCTTCGGGACCACTCACAACCCGGCCGACCTGAGCCGGTCCGCGGGCGGGTCCAGCGGGGGAGCGGCGGCGGCCCTGGCCGCCTGCATGGTGCCGCTGGCCGACGGTTCGGACATGGGCGGCTCGTTGCGCAACCCGGCGTCGTTCTGCGGGGTCGTCGGCCTGCGGCCCTCGTTGGGACGTGTCCCCGACTGGCCGGCCCTCAACCACTGGGAGGCGATCGGGGTCACCGGACCGATGGCGCGAAATGTGGGCGACACGGCGCTGCTGCTGTCGGTGATGGCGGGTCCGGACGCACGCGCCCCCCAGGCCCTGGGCGACCCGGGCGCCACCTTCGCGGCACCGGAAGCAGCCTCACTCCGGGGCCTGCGCGTTGCCTGGTCGGTCGACCTCGGCGGTGCCTTCGAGGTTGACCACGAGGTGGCGGCCCTCCACGAAGCGACCGGTCGGGTGTTCACCGACCAGGGTGCGCAGCTGTCCGCGGCGTACCCGGACCTGCGCGAGGCCGAGGACACCTTCCGAACCCTGCGCGCCTGGCACTTCTGGGCGACCCACGGGCCGACGCTGACCGCGAACCCGGACGCTTTCAAGCCGTCCCTCGCGGAGAACATCCGCGCGGGGGAGGCGCTCACCGGCGTGGATGTCGCGCGCGCGTACCTCCAGCGGACCACGCTGTCGCATCGGATGCGCGAGTTCTTCACGTCGTACGACGTGCTCGTACTGCCGGTCTCCCAGGTGCCTCCGTTCCCGGCGGACCAGGAGTACCCGACCGCGATCAACGGTCGGCCGATGAGCTCGTACCTGGACTGGATGCGCTCGGCGTACTTCATCTCCGCGACCGGGTGCCCGGCGATCTCGGTGCCCGCGGGTCGCACCAGCGAAGGGCTTCCGGTCGGGGTGCAGATCGTCGGCCCGCACGGGTCGGACCTGCGGCTACTGGAGATCGCTGCCGGCTTCGAGGCGGTGGCGACATGACGCCTAAAACTTCCAGGAACATCCGGATCGGCATCGACACCGGCGGCACGTTCACCGACGTCGTCGCCTTCGACGAGGTGTCCGGCGAGATCGTGACGACGAAGACGCCGTCCACGCCTGAGGACCCGGCAGACGGGTTCCTGGCCGGCATCGACAAGGTCCTGGGACTTCTCGGGGCCGACGCGTCCGCGATCGAGGCGGTCTGCCACGGCACCACCGTGGCGACCAACCAGCTGCTCGAGGGGAAGGTCGAGCGGCTCGGCTTCATCACCACCGCGGGGTACGAGGCGATGCTCGAGATCGCGCGCCAGTCAGTGCCCGACGGTTACGGCAACTCCTACTTCTGGGTCAAACCCAGCCGGATAGTCCCGCGCGACCTGGTCCTCGGCGTCGGCGGCCGCCGCGACTTCACCGGGGCGGAGGTGCGTGCCTTCGACGAGGACTCCGCCCGCCGCGCGGCGCGCTGGTTCCGGGACCGGGGCATCAACACCCTCGGCGTCTGCTTCCTGCACTCCTACGCGAACCCCGCACACGAGGAGCGGATGCGCGAGGTCCTCACCGAGGAGCACCCGGAGGCGGTGGTCTCGCTGAGCAGCGAGGTGCTCCGCGAGTACCGCGAGTACGAGCGGGCGATGACCACGCTGGTCGACGCCGCGGTCAAGCCGCGGCTCTCGGCGTACGTCACGAACATCAAGCGCCGGCTCGGATCCCTCGACGACCGGGCCATCCCGTTCCACGTGATGAAGTCGAACGGCGGTGTGCTCTCGGCCGACGAGGTCGTGCACCAGCCGATCACCACGGTGCTGTCGGGCCCCGCCGCGGGTGCTCTGGGGGCGGCACTGATCGCGAAGGTGGCCGGTTTCGACAGGGTGCTGACCAGTGACGGCGGGGGTACGTCGACCGACGTCTCGGTCGTCATCGACGGCGAGCCGACCCTGACGACGGAGGGCACCGTCGGAGCCTTCCCGTCCAAGATCCCGATGATCGACGTGGTCACCGTCGGCGCTGGTGGCGGCTCGATCGCCTGGCTCTCACCTGAGGGCACGCTCAAGGTGGGACCGCACTCGGCCGGCGCCGACCCCGGGCCGCTCTGTTACGCGCAGGGTGGCGCCGATGTCACCATCACCGACGCACACGTCTTCCTCGGCCGGATCCCGCCGCACCTGCTGGGCGGCGAGATCCCGCTCGACGTCGACGCAGCGCGCCGCGGCATCGAGGAGCTCGCCGAGAAGCTCGGTTTCACCCCGGAGGCGTGCGCGACCGGTGTGCTGGAGATCTCGGCGTGGAACCAGGCCAACGCGCTGCGCCAGGTGACGGTCAAGCGCGGCCTCGACGTACGCGACTTCACCCTGACCACCTTCGGTGGCTCGGGCTCGCTGTTGCTGTGCCGCCTGATGGACGTGCTCGGTCTCAGCACCGTGCTGGTGCCGCCGAACCCGGGCAACGTCTCTGCGTTCGGTCTGCTCACCGTCGACGTCAAGAACGACTACGTCCGCACGCACGTCGCGCTCGCCGAGACGCTCGACCCGGCCGCAGTTGCCTCGATCTACGACGCGCTCAGCGACCAGGCGAAGGCGGCGCTGACCCAGGAGGGGTTCGCGGACGCCGAGCACCAGTTCGTGCGTACGGCGGACCTGCGCTACTTCGGCCAGGCCTTCGAGGTCCGGGTCTCGGTTCCGGAAGATGTCGTGGACCACGACGTGCTCCGGGCGGTCGCCGGCCGGTTCCACGCCGAGCACCGCGCGCTGTACGGCTACGACTTCGCCGAGGACCCCAGCCAGCAGGTCGAGTGGGTGAACCTCCGCGTCTCGGGCATCGGCCCGATCCGTCGCCCGGAGATCCAGCGAGTCCCCGTGGTTGAAGAGGGCGCTGTCACCGCGACCGGCGAGCGACCGGTCTGCTTCGACCCCGAGGCGGCGTACGTCGACACCCCGGTGCTGTGGCGGCCGGACCTGGTGCCCGGGGCGGTCGTGACCGGTCCCGCGATCATCGAGGAGTTCGGGTCGACGGTCCCGCTGCACCCCGGCTTCACCGCCCGGATCGACGAGTACCTGAACATCATCGTCACGAGAGAGCCGGCAGCGTGAGCGAGAGTCGAAGGGCGCCGACGCAGTTCCCGTTCGGCTCGCTCACGGCGGATGCCGGCGCCGGTGCCGACCCGGTCCTCGTCGAGATCGTGCAGGGCTCACTGGCCTCGGTCGAGATGGAGGTCGAGACCGCGATCGGTCGTACCTCGCGCAGCCCGATGATCCGCGACGCCCACGACTTCCGCGCGGGCATCCATGACCGGCTGCTCCGCAAGCTGACGGGGCGCTCGTACTCGGCGCTGGTGCACCCCGTTGCGCGCGACTTCCCGATCGCGGAGATGCAGGAGGGAGACGTCTTCTTCCACAACGACGTCTACCGATCGGAGGGCGGCATCGGCCACCTGCCGGACCTCTGCGTCACCGTTCCCGTTCTCGCCGGTCCGGCGGGGCAGCGTCGCGTCGTGGCCTTCGTGCAGGCGTTCGGTCACCATGACGACATCGGCGGCGCGGTCCCCGGATCGATGCCCTCGCACGCGACCAGCGTCTTCGAGGAGGGCCTGATGGTGCCGCCGATCCGGCTCTGGGAAGCCGGCGTACCAAACAAGGCCGCGCTGGCCATCATGACCCGCAACTCCCGGATGCCCGAGAGCCTTGCGGCCGACCTCGACGCCGAGTGTTCGGCCTGCCTGATGGGTGCGCGTCGTCTGGGCGAGCTGTTCGAGCGGTACGGCGTGGACACCGTCGAGTCCTGCTTCGACGCGATCATCGACCGCACCACCACGACGTACCGTCGCGAGATCCTCTCCCAGATCCCCGTGGGGGAGTGGGTGTGGGAGGACTACGCGGAGCACGACGGCGTCGACGAGCCGAAGCTGCACACCCAGCGGATCACGATGACCCGTACGCCGGCCGACGACCCGGACGGCGAGCGGCTGATCCTCGACTTCGCGGGCACCGGCCCGCAGGCCAAGGGCCCGATCAACCACTGCGGCAACTACAGCGACGGTGTGTTCCTGAAGAAGTGGCTCGCCCCGATCCTGCGCAATCTGGCCGAAAGCCCGGAGCGGATGGCCGAGCTCGACGTCAACGAGGGGATCGTGCCGCTGATCGAGATGCGCTTCCCGCCGCCGGGCACGTTGCTCACTCCGGTCTTCCCGGCACCGACGAACGCGCGGACGTTCGTGATCCTGCGGCTGCTCGGGGTGCTGGCGGGTGTCGTGGCCAAGGCCGTCGACGGGCGGATGCCGGCCGACCAGGAGACGATCCGCTACACCGGCGTCTACGGGGAGGACCTCGACGGACGCCCCTACCTGATGCGCGAGGTGCTCGGTGGCGGATCCGGTGGGCGCTTCTACGCCGACGGCGAGGACACCATCCACGTCGTACCCGACTCCCGGAACCTGCCCAGCGAGTTCACCGAGTCACGCTTCCCGCTGCGCGTCGAGAGGCTCGGGCTGGCGATGGACTCCGGCGGAGCCGGGCAGTTCCGCGGTGGCCTTGGCTACGAGAAGCACATCCGGATGCTCAAGGACGCGCAGTTCATGTCGATCGCGGACCGGTCCATCCTGGCGTGCTGGGGTGTGAAGGGCGGGCTGGCGGGTCGGTCGTTCGAGGTCGTCATCGACCCGGGCGGGCCGAACGAGCGGGCCGTCGAGGCGCTCGCTGACGACGAGCCGGTCAGTGCGGGCGAGGTGATCCGGATCCGTACGACGGGCGGCGGCGGCTGGGGCAACCCCCTGGAGCGCGATCCGCACCTCGTCGTACGAGACGTGGTGTGGCGCAAGGTCTCGCCAGAGGCGGCGTTGACGGCGTACGGCGTCGTGCTCACCGGCTCGCTCGAGGACGACTCGCTGGGGTACGACGTGGACGCGACCGCCGCCGAGAGGGCCGCCAGGCCGGCTGCCTCCGAGGCGTTCTTCGACCGCGGACCGGGCTATTCACTTCTCTCCGGCGGGGCGACCCACGCTGAGGTGGACCTGCCATGAGGGTCCTGCTCGCCCTGGGTGGCAACGCGATGACCAACCCGGACGGTCGCGCGCGGCCCGAGGACCAGATCGCCGCAGCTGAGGTCGCCGCCGAGGCGGTGGCCGATCTCGTCGCGGAGGGAGTCGACGTGGTGATCACGCACGGCAACGGTCCCCAGGTCGGCAACCTGCTGGTCAAGAACGAGCTCGCCGCGACCGTCGTACCTCCTGTGCCACTGGACTGGTGCGGCGCGCAGACCCAGGCAACGCTCGGCTTCGTGCTGATGAACGCGCTGGACGTGGCGCTGCGGGCGCGCGGTGTCGAGCGGCGTACGGCGACCGTCGTCACCCGCACCCTCGTGGCTGCGGAGGACCAGGGGTTCACCAATCCGTCCAAGCCGATCGGTCGCCACCTGCCCGAGGAGGAGGCGCAGGTGCTCGTCGAGCACGGCGAGACCTGGGAGGACCGTGGCGCGAAGGGCTGGCGCCGGATGGTCGCCTCTCCGGAGCCCCTCGAGATCATCGACGCCCCCGCGATCGCTGCCCTCGTCGACTCCGGTTTCGTCGTGATCGCCAACGGTGGTGGGGGAATCCCGGTCGTGGTCCGCGCGGACGGCTCGCTGAGCGGAGTCGAGGCAGTGATCGACAAGGACCTCGGCGCCGCGCTGCTCGCGGTCACAGTTGGGGCCGACGTACTGGTGATCGCCACCGACGTCCCGCAGGCGGTGCTGCGCTTCGGGTCACCCGACGCCACCCCGATCGGCCGGGTCGGCGTCACGGAGCTCCGGAGGCAGGCAGCCGAAGGACACTTCGCCAGCGGCTCCATGGGACCCAAGGTGGACGCGGCCTGCCGGTTCGTGGAGCGCGGTGGGACCAGGGCCGTGATCACCAGCCTGGCCAACATCCTCGACGCGGTCACGGGAGAAGCCGGCACCGTCGTACTGCCCGAGCCGCCGAAACCCCCCAACAACCCGCCATCCAGCCACCCAACAGAACCAACCTCAGGAGAGCAGTGACATGCCCGACGCCATCGAAGTACGCAAGGTCCCGATCCACTCGGTCGCCGACGCCAGCGAGCTCGCCAAGCTCATCGACGACGGCGTGATGCAGGCGGACCGGGTGATCGCCATCATCGGCAAGACCGAGGGCAACGGTGGCGTCAACGACTACACCCGGATCATCGCGGACCGCGCGTTCCGCGAGGTGCTCGTCGACAAGGGAGCGCCGGCCGAGCAGGTGAAGCAGGTCCCGATCGTCTGGTCCGGAGGCACCGACGGAGTGATCAGCCCACACGCCACGATCTTCGCGACGGTGCCGCCCGAGGACGTCACCGCGTCCGATGAGTCCCGGCTCACCGTCGGCTTCGCGATGAGCGAGGTGCTGCTACCCGAGGACATCGGGCGGGTGGCGATGATCGAGAAGGTCGCCGCCGCGACGAAGGACGCCATGGAGAAGGCAGGAATCACGGACCCGGCCGAGGTGCACTACGTGCAGACGAAGACACCGCTGCTGACCGTGCACACCATCCGCGACGCCAAGTCTCGCGGGAAGACCGTGTGGACCGAGCACACCCACGAGTCGATGGATCTCTCCAACGGCACCACGGCGCTTGGGATCGCTGTGGCGCTGGGCGAGATCGAGATGCCGACCGACGAGGACGTCATGCACGACCGCTCCCTGTTCTCCGCCGTTGCGTCATGCTCGTCGGGTGTGGAGCTCGACCAGGCCCAGGTGGTCGTGGTGGGCAACGCAACCGGCGTTGGCGGGCGCTACCGGATCGGTCACTCGGTGATGAAGGACGCGCTCGACGCGGACGGCATCTGGGCCGCGATCAAGGACGCGGGCCTCGACCTCCCCGAGCGACCGCACCCGTCGGATCTCCAGGACCGGCTCGTGAACGTCTTCCTCAAGTGCGAGGTCTCGCAGGACGGCGTCGTCCGCGGGCGACGCAACGCGATGCTCGACGACTCCGACGTGCACTGGCACCGCCAGATCAAGTCAGCCGTCGGCGGCGTGACGGCCGCCGTGACGGGTGATCCCGCGGTCTTCGTCTCGGTCTCGGCGGCGCACCAGGGTCCCGACGGTGGCGGGCCGGTCGCAGCGATCGTCGACCTCGGCTGACCCGACCGGAGTCAGTCGGCCAGCACGAGAGGCATCAGGCCGTACACCTGGGCGACCAGCTCGGTGGTGGCCGTCGGGCTGCCGGAGACGTGGCCGAGCAGCGCCTGCTGGAACAAGCCGTCGAAGACGCCGTACGCCGCAGCGGGGGTCATGGCGACGGACCGGCCGCTGAGCTCGGCGTACCTCGAGACGATCCGCCAGATCATGTCCTCGAGGGTCTTGTCGATCATGGTGACCGCCTCGCGGAGCTGCTCCTCGAACATGCTCCGCGTGCGGACGTCGTACCAGAGGCGGTGCATCGGCGCCTCGTCCTGCAACGTCTCGACCAGCTTGGCGGCGAACGCCTCGAGCAGCCCCTCGGGACTGGTCGAGTCTGTGACCACGGAGTCGTAGCGGGTCACGCACGTGGCCTTGTAGTAGCGCACGCAGTAGACGATCAGCTCGAGCTTGTCCTTGAAGTAGTAGTGCACGACGCCGTGGCTGAACTCGGAGTTGTTCGCGATCTCCCGCAGGCTGGCTCCGGCGTATCCGAGCTCGCCCAAGGTCTGCAGCGCCGACTCGGCGAGCTGGTTGCGGCGCTCGTCGTACTTGTCGGCAGGGGCACGTCGGGGCGCCTTGGTGGTGACAGTCGTACCGGTCATCGCGCACCTCCTGAAGTGGATCGTCGGCCCAGAGTAATGGAGAGCGGCTACCCGAAGATGGGGGATCCCCGGGTAGCCGCCCGGTTTGCTTGACAAGTGTCCAGATTTTCCTTGACAACTGTCAAGACGCGCGGCGAGAGTGTGACCTTCACCGCACCCACCTCACCTCACGCCCAGGAGACATCTATGACCCAGACAGACCTGAGTGGCCGCACGGCACTCGTCACCGGAGGGGCCCAGGGGCTTGGCGAGGGCATGGCCCGCGCCCTCGCCGCAGCGGGCGCCCGCGTCGTGGTCGCAGACCTGCAGGAGGACCTCGCCGCCTCGGTCGCAAGCTCCCTCGGCGAGGGTCACGGCTCGGTGCACCTCGACGTCACCGAGGAGCCCAGCTGGGAGGCTGCCGTTGCCACTGCGGTCGCCGAGTACGGCGGCCTGGACATCCTCGTGAACAACGCCGGCATCGAGATCACCAGCCTGATCACCGAGGTCGAGCCGAAGGACATTCGCGCGATGCTCGACGTCAACATCCTCGGCACCGCTCTTGGCCTCAAGCACGGGCTGCGGGCCATGCGACCCGACGGCCAGGCCGGAAAGGGCGGCAGCATCATCAACATCTCCTCGGTCGCCGCCACGATCGCGTTCCCGGGTATTCCGGTGTACTCCGCCACCAAGTCAGCGGTCGACCGGCTGACTCGTGTTGCCGCCATGGAGGCCGGGAAGCTCGGGTACGGCGTACGCGTGAACTGCATCTACCCGGGCCTCGTCCCCACCGCCATGGGCGCCGGCCTGGCGAACGACATGGCCGAGCTCGGTCTCTTCGCTTCGGCCGAGGAAGCCGTCGGGGCCGTCATCGGGCTGACCCCCTCGGGTCGCCTGGGTGAAGTGGCCGACATGGCCGACGCGGTGGTCTTCCTGGCCTCGGACGCGTCGCGCTTCGTCAACGGCGTCGGCCTTCCGGTCGACGGCGGGATGGGGATGTGAGCGCCGTGAGCGACAAGCCCGTCATCGTGTACGGCGCCTCCGGCTACACCGGCCGGCTGGTGTGTGAGTACCTCCGCGACTACAACGTCCCCTTCCTTGCGGCCGGCCGGGACGGCGACAGGCTAAACGCCTCGATGAGCTCGAACGTGGCTGGCATCGAGACCGCGGACTACGAGATCGCAGAAGTGGGGCACGACGTCGAGTCGCTTACCGACCTGTTCAAGGGCGCGTCCGTGGTCTGCAACACCGTCGGACCGTTCAGCCGCTACGGGCCTGAGGTCGTCGAGGCGTGCCTCGCGGCCGGGGTGCACTACGTCGACACGACCGGCGAGCAGGACTGGCTGATCACCTGCGACGAGCAGTACGGCGCCGACTTCGCAGCGTCCGGGCTGTTGCTGTCACCGGGCATTGCCCAGATGTACACGACGGGTGAGATCGCCGCCCAGCTGTGTCTGGAGAAGCCGGGGCTGGACACCCTCGACATCGCGGTGTTCTGGGGCGGCAGCCCCACGATCGCCTCGACGCAGACCATCCTCTTCAACGCGGCGCTCGCAGGGGCGCACTACCTGGAGCAGAACACCTACGTGCCCTTTGATCCCGAGGCCGGCCACTACCAGCTCGCCATTCCCGGGCAGCACGAGCTCGCCCTCGCCCTCCCGTGGGGCGGCACCTCGCACCCGGTGTGGTTCCGCAAGGACCCACGGGTGGCCAACGTGAAGGCACTTGGCGGGGTCTTCAACAAGGCGCTCATGCTCGGCGTACCGCAGATCGTGGCAGCGGCCATCGAGGCAACCGCGGGCATGGGGGACGAGGAGAAGTACGCCGCCCTGGACGCCACCGCCGCGCAGGTGATGAGCACGATGCCGCCGCGGGAGAACGCCCGGGTCAACAAGTCCCTGGACTCGGTGCACGCCTCGGGCCCGCTCGGTCGCGCGCACTGCGTGATCCACGGCAACCAGAACTACAAGCAGACCGGCCTGTTGCAGGCGTATGCGGCGTACTCCCTGCTGCAGCAGCCTCCGAAGCGCGTCGGGTTCGCCTCCGGCTGCCAGGCGTTCGGCCACCGCGAGCTCCTCGGCGTGCTGCGCGGCTTCGGCCTGGTCGCGGAGCCAGTCCTCACGGTCGGGGACTGAGCGGCGCGTGCGGCTGGTCGACTACCTGGACAAGGGCGCGTCGCTGGAGCCAGGCGCGCCCTGTCTGACCACTCCAGGCCTGAACACGGGTGGGCGGACCAGCACCTATGCCGAGGTGCAGCAGCTCTCGCACCGCGTCGCGTCGGCACTGGCTGGGCAAGGGGTTCGGGCCGGCGACAAGGTTGCGATCCTGTCAACCAACGACCCGGTTGCGTTCACCTGCGTCTTCGGGATCAGCCGGGCGGGGGCCGTCTGGTGCCCGATCAACCCACGCAACGAGGCAGCGGAGAACGCCGAGCTGCTTGATCTCTTCGACTGCTCGCTGCTGGTGTTCCAGGCTGCCTTCGCGCCCTTGATCGCCAAGATTCGCGACGACCTGCCGAAGCTTCGCACGCTGGTATGCCTCGACGGGCAGGCGGAGGGCGCGCTCGCGTGGGAGGAGTTCCTCGACGGAGCCGCCGAACCCGTCGACCGTCCCACGCTCGACGACCTCGCGATGATCGTCGGCACCGGCGGCACCACCGGGCGGCCCAAGGGGGTGATGCTGACCGGCACCAACCTGGAGACGATGACGGCCATCACCTTGATGAGCTACCCGTTCGTGGGCCGTCCGGTCTACCTCGCGCTGGCACCGCTCACCCACGCGGCCGGGGTGCTCTGCTTCCCGATCATGGCGCTGGGTGGGGAGATCGTGGTGATGCGGACACCGGACGTGGACGGCTTCCTGGGGCTGGTGGAGCAGCACCAGGTGACGCACACGTTCCTGCCACCCACCCTGATCTACATGCTCCTGGACAGCCCGAGGCTCGGCGACGCGGACCTCTCCTCGTTGCAGTGCTTCTGGTACGGCGCTGCCCCCATGTCGGTGACCCGCCTCGAGGAGGCGCTCACCCGGATCGGCCCGGTGATGGCGCAGCTGTTCGGCCAGACCGAGGCACCGATGATGATCTCGGCCATGGCTCCGCGCGACCACTTCCGTGCGGACGGCAGCGTGGCGCACGAGCGACTTTCATCAGCTGGGCGCCCTACTCCGCTCGTGACGGTTGCCGTCATGGGACCGGACGGGGCTGTCCTCGAGCGGGGGAAACGCGGCGAGGTCGTCGTACGAAGCTCGCTGGTGATGCGCGGCTACTACCGCAACCCTGAGGCCACCACTGATGCGTCTGCTCACGGCTGGCACCACACCGGGGACATCGGCTACCTCGATGAGGACGGCTATCTCTTCCTGGTCGACCGCGCCAAGGACATGGTGATCACGGGTGGGTTCAACGTGTACTCGACCGAGGTCGAGCAGGCGTTGATGGAGCACCCGGCGATCCAGGACTGTGCGGTGATCGGGCTGCCGGATCCGAAGTGGGGGGAGCGGGTCACCGCCGTACTCCAGGTACGGCCGGGCCACGCGCTCGACGTCGCCGAGGTCAGCGCGTTCGTCAAGCAGCGGCTGGGCAGCGTCAAGGCGCCCAAGCAGATCGAGGTGTGGGAGGACCTGCCGCGGTCCAAGGTTGGCAAGGTGCTCAAGTCCGAGATCAAGAAGAGTCTGGCCGCAGCTCAGTAGGTGGTCGAGCAGCAGCGAGCGAAGCGAGCGGACAGTCGAGACCACCTGCACTAGGTGGTCGAGCAGTGAGCGAAGCGAGCGGACAGTCGAGACCACTTGCACTAGGTCGTCGAGCAGTGAGCGAAGCGAGCGGACAGTCGAGACCACTTGCCGGGACTTTGCAAGGATGACGCGATGAAGAAGCCGGAGCCTGAGCCGGTCGTCGCCCGGAACCGCAAGGCTCGCCACGACTACCACATCGAGACGATCTGGGAGGCCGGGATCGTCCTGCAGGGCAGCGAGGTCAAGGCCCTGCGCGCGGGTCGCGCCTCGTTGGTCGACGGCTTCGCCCACATCGACAACCACGAGATCTGGCTGCACGGCGTACACATCCCGCAGTACGCCCAGGCCACCTGGACGAATCACGCGTCCCGCCGCAAGCGCAAACTCCTGCTGCACCGGGCCGAGATCGACAAGATCGAGCGGCGGGTCAACGAGAGCGGCCTGACCATCGTGCCGCTCTCCCTGTACTTCAAGGACGGCCGGGCCAAGGTGGAGATCGCCCTCGCGCGCGGCAAGAAGACCTGGGACAAGAGGCAGACGCTCGCCGAACGGCAGGCAGCCCGCGAGGCCGAGCAGGCCGTCGGCAGGCGACTCAAAGGCATCCCCGACTGACATCGCCGGGCTGCGCGACTGCCAGACTCGGCGCATGGAGACCCTGCGGACGCCGGAGGACCGCTTCGAGGCGCTGACCGGGTTCGACCACAAGCCGAGGTACGCAGAAATCGCCGACGGCGACGGTGGTTCGCTCCGCATCTCGTACGTCGACGCCGGTCCCTCCGACGGCCCCGTGGTCCTGCTGCTGCACGGCGAGCCCACGTGGTCCTACCTGTACCGCGACGTGATCGGCGCCCTCGCCGGCTCCGGCATCCGGTCGGTGGCGGTCGACCTGGTCGGCTTCGGCCGTTCGGACAAGCCCACGAGACCGGCGGACCACTCGTACGCCCGCCACGTGGAGTGGGTCCGCGAGCTTGTCTTCGACGTCCTCGACCTCCGCGACGTCACCCTCGTGGGCCAGGACTGGGGCGGCCTGCTCGGCCTGCGACTTGTGGCCGAGCACCCTGACCGGTTCGCCCGAGTGGTCGCCGCGAACACCGGCCTGCCGACGGGCGACTTCGACATGCCTGATCTTTGGTGGCAGTTCCGCCGGGCCGTGGAGGGCGCCGAGACCCTCGACGTGGGCCGCATGGTCGAGGCCGGATGCCATCGCGGACTCGACGACGCCGCTCGTGCGGCGTACGACGCGCCGTTCCCTGATGAGTCCTTCAAGGTCGGTCCGCGGGTGATGCCGACCCTGGTACCCACCAGCCCGGACGACCCGGCGGCCGAGGTCAACCGGGCAGCCTGGGACGTCTTGATGACGTGGGAAAAGCCCTTCCTCGTGGCCTTCAGCGACGGCGACCCGATCACCGGCGACATGGCGCCGGTCCTGCGCGAGCTGGTGCCCGGCACCCGAGGTCTCACCCACCCGGTCATCGCCGGTGCCGGCCACTTCCTGCAGGAGGACGCCGGCCATCATCTCGGGCGAGTCGTAGCGGGCTTCGTCGCGGGGGGACTAGACGCGATTTGGAACTCCCGGTGAGCGACCGGTAACCTGATCTCACCGACGCGGGGTGGAGCAGCTCGGTAGCTCGCTGGGCTCATAACCCAGAGGTCGCAGGTTCAAATCCTGCCCCCGCTACAAAGGTAAAACCGCAGGTCAGAGGCCGTTTCCGGAGTCATCCGGAGGCGGCCTTTTGGCGTTGCTCCAGCCGCAATGTCCGCAGGGTGTCCGCAGACGCTGCCGCGAAGTTGCGCGTCTAGACGTGCGCGTCAGCGGTGGTGAGCGGCGCAGTGAGGTACCTGTGAGCCGCTTGGTGAGGCACTTGGTGAGCGTGATGTGAGCCTGACGAACGAGGCAGCCGCGGCGAGGCAGGCGTCGTATGCGCTCAGTTCGGGAGCGGCGAGAAGGCGCTGCACACCACCCAGAGTGATGCGGCCACCACCCTGATCCACGCGTCTAGACTGAGGCCCCTTCGTCATATGGTCGTTGACAGCCGGAGTTCATCAAACCCCCCGGATAGAAGGAACCTGCCATGAGCTCGTACTGATCTGTGTCGGACGTGTGGGACGGTCCTGAGGCTCCCTGGTTCCTAGGCCCCGGGACAGCCACATGCGGAACCGCCGCTTCCGAAGTTGGAGGCGTAGCGGCACGCTCGCATGCACACGGACCAACACCGTCGAGCGACTCGCGGCCGGCCGAGATGTTGCCTTTGAAGCGATCGGCAATCGCTCCTCGCACCTGCTTGCGGGTCCCAGTTGAGTTAGCCGCCGGCGTGCGCTCGATGGTGGCACCGTAGCCCGAAGCCCTCGGTCGCGGCGGCAGCGAGAGTGTTGTGGACGTTCAGGACCAGTCCGACCTGGATCAGGCCGAGCACGAGCGGCACGAGCACCATAATGACCAGCACGAAGTCGACGATCACCGCTACGTCTTCGTCACGCGAGGTGCTCTCAGCCGCCGAGGGACGAGAGCGCTTCACGCATCATCGAACCAAGCTGGGAGCCGCCGGCGGCCCAGAGCCCGACCCGACGACCGCCCCGTCAGGGCGACTAACGCCGATTCTCGCGCCGAACGGGTCGGCGGGTGTGGGCGGTGGTTGATGACCGACGTAGTCATGGTTTCGCCTGTGCGGTAAGGGTTTCCCGGGTTCGGCACCCTCGGCACCCCTTGGCGTTGGGGCCGATCTCGCTGTCTGAACATGCCGTAGTTCTGTTCGTCTGCGGCGCGGAAGCCCACCAACGCGGACCCGCTGGTGCCGTCAGAGGCCAAGAATCACAACGATGTTGTTCCTCCGTCCCGTTCTCGCGGCGCGTCACGTTGACGGCTGGGCCACAGACTGCTGTAGTCAACACATCGAACAGACAGCGATATCACTCCCACCCTCGGCGCGGCCGGGGGGTGAGTTCTTCGCCGAACCGGGCACCGCGGACCAGCGCCGGTACGAGGCTCTGCGGGCCTACCTGCTGGAGGGTGCGACCGCAGCCGAGGCGGCCAGCCGGTTTGGCTACACCGCGGCCAGCGTGCAGTCGATGGCCCGGGACTTCCGGGCCGGCCGGCGCGACTTCTTCACCGACACCAAGCCCGGCCCCAGGAGCGCACCGGCCAAGGACGCCGCCCGCGGCCGGATCATCGAGCTACGCCGGACCGGCCGGTCGGCCCATGAGATCGCCCAGATACTCGCCGCCGAGGGCACCAAGCTGAACCGGACCGGGGTCGCTGAAGTGCTCGCCGAGGAAGGCTTCCCACGGCTGTGGCCCCGCCCCCACGCCGAGCGTGGCCTGCCGCGGCGTGAGGCCTAGCCACGGACCAGCGTCGTGGACTTCGCCCAGTGGCCCGGGCACATCGACACCCAGTTCGCCGGGCTGCTGCTGACCATCCCGGACCTGGTCGCCCTGGACCTGCCCGGTCTGGTCCGGGCCGCCGGCTATCCCGGCACCACCGTCATCCCGGCGCTGAGTTCGGTGCTGTCGCTGCTGGCGCTCAAGCTCACCGGCACCCGCCGGGTCTCCCACGTCGAGGAACTCGCCACCGACCCCGGTGCGGCGCTGTTCGCCGGCCTCACCTCGCTGCCCAAAGCCACCGCGCTGACCACCTACTCCTACCGACTCTCCCACGCCAAACAGGCCGCGTTCCTCTCCGCCCTGGACAAGGCCACCCTCACCGCCGGGCTCGCCACCGGCGACGCCATCAACCTGGACTTCCACGCCGTCATGCACTGGGGACAAGACCCGGCGCTGGAAAAGCACTACGTACCGAGCCGATCCCAACGCACCCGAAGCGTTCTGACGTTCTTCGCCGAAGACGCTGAGAGCCACACCCTGCTCTACGCCAACGCCGACCTGGCCAAGGCCACCCAGAACAACGAAGTCCTCTCCTTCGCCGACCACTGGCACACCGTCACCGGCCACGACCCGAACCTGCTGATCTTCGACAGCAAGGTCACCACCCAGGCCCAGCTCGCCGAACTCACCGACCGGGGCATCGGGTTCATCACGCTGCGGGCCCGCACCCCCAAACTCACCACCGCGCTGCACGCCCTACCGGCCGGCGCCTGGACCGCGATGACCATCGCCCGCGCCGGCGCCAAGACCCGCCGGGTCCGAGTCATCGACGACCCCGCCGCCAAGCCAGCACCTACCCCGGCACGCTGCGACAGCTCGCCGTCGCCGGGCTGGGCCACGACGAACCCACCATCCTGATCACCAACGACCTCACCAGCCCAACCAGAAAGGTCATCGAGAGCTACGCCCGGCGGATGAACATCGAACAGCGCCTCGCCGAAGCGATCCGCTCCTTCGGCCTCGACGCCCTGGCCGGAGCGGTCCCCCTCAACGTCGACCTCGACGTCGTTCTCAGCGTGCTCGCCCACACCGTCTGCGCCGCACTGCGTCGCCGGCTACCCGGCTACAACACCGCCACCCCCGACACCCTGCAACGCCGCTTCCTCAGCACCGGCGGCGAGATCCTCAACCACAACAACGAGATCGTCGTCCGACTCGACCGCCGCACCTACTCACCCGTGCTGCGCCAGGCCGACCTCCCCACCACCGAAGTCCCCTGGTGGGGAGGACGCCGACTGCGCTACGAGTACCGGTGACCAAAACTGGGGTCGAATCCGCTGCGCGAGAATCGGCGCTAATGCGGTGACTAGGTAAAGGGCCAGGTAGAAGGCCCTCTGTGGGCATGTCGCGAGGGGCACAGGCGGCACCTCAGCCCTCTGGGCTCCGGCCGGCGTCTGGGGCGGGACCGTGGGGAAGGCCCCCTCCTCCACCCACCCCAAGGGCTGGATTTGAACCTGTAGCCGCCGTGCTGGCGAAACCCGACCCCAGAGTCACGTAGCGAGCGGGGAGGCCCTGCGGCGGACCTGCCCCAGGACACCCCTCGGCCAGACAATCGTGCCCGAACTGAGAAATTGGCAACGCGTGGAACCGCTAGGACTCATCCTTGGGCTTGGCAGACACCCCCGGGGCGGATCCCTTGGGTGCCGTTGGCAACTTGGCGGTGGGCGGTCCACTGGCGTATCCACCCTTGCGCTCGAATCCCGATCCTGTCAGGGACTTGTTCTCCTTGGACTCACTCATCGCCGATCCCGTGAGCGACTTGTTCCCCTTCGACTCACTCGTCGCCGATCCCGTGAGTGACTTGTTGTCCTCGCCCATTGCCATCTCCCTAGTATTGCTGCACTTCGAAGTATTCCAGTTCTTGCCACTTGAGCAACAAACCGCCCCCTGCTCACACAACGGGTTGACCGTTTTCGTCCACGGCAAACTCTCCAGAGGTCTGGATCGATGTCGACCCTCTGACTGAGGAAAATATCGCCTTCCTCTGGATAGCCGGCCGCGTACGAGCGCACCTGATCCTTCGTCGTGGCAAACAGTCCGCCCACCCATGTGCCGGACTTCAGTTTCCCTCGGACAAGCGCATCGGATCCCTGACGCCAGACGTAGTCCCACGCCCGTGGTTCGTGGGAGTCACCGAGTGCGGCTTGCACCCAACTCCAGCCCTTCTTGTGCCCGTAGCCCATGAAACTCCCGAGGAGCGTGGGCACGAGAACGTAGGCGAGAACGATCAATTCAAAGTGCAGCGCGTTGACCTCGCCGGCCTCCAAGTCCCCAGTGACAATTACGCTGCGGTAGAGCAGTAGGCCAGCCCATGCGAACAAGGCACCAAACAGCGCAGATGCAGCCAGGAACCGAACGAGACGATCGGCAAAGCTGAGACCGAACGCACCGAAGACCCGTTCGTAGGCGAACGTGTAGGACGCCCCCGGGAAGTATGGCAATCAACGCCACTGCGAGGGCTTGGAAGGTTCCGATCACAAGCAGCATTGTGCCTGCCCACGTCCGCCGAACTCGAGTGCCAAGGCCAAGCTGCTTAGCGGACTCTGATCGCCGGCTCCACGGGGCCTGGTTCCGAATAATGAGTCACCAGGGGAACATCCTGCAGATCCGGTGAAAAATGGCAACGGGCGTTGGACCTCTCCGACCTGCGTCACCCCACCGCGAGTTGGTGACAAGGTTATGGACGCAGGGGGCTCGGCGGGTCAAGTGACCACCATGTCGGCCGGCTGGAAGGATGCACGTGTTAGAACCAGCCCGCGGATAAGGAGTCGCCTAGATGGACGCGGAGACCGGTGTCGACCCGGACGCTGGAGACGAGGGCTTCGGAGGCGGCGAATTTGCCGACCGTGTTTTGGAGTCGCTTAAGGAGACGTTTTGGGACCCAGAGGTTGCACGACGCGGAGGCCCTGAATCGACCGGTCACATCTACGCCGCGCTCGCCATCCTGAAGCCAGGAGCGCCCGTTGAGGTGCGTTTGAACGAAGAGGTCGAAATCGTCGCGCGCGCCAAGGTCGACGCGCCCGTCGAACGTGGCGAGCCCGTGACGGTGGACAACCTGGAGAACATCGAAGCGTTCGAGCCCGTCGGGGTCGACCCAAATGCTGGGTGGGTTGCGTGGCTGGTCCTGCCAGATGGTCGCCAATACTCGCAGTTTGATTTCGTCCGAAACCGCGCGCGGAGTCTGCAACTTCTGAAACTTGCCCGTCAATACCGTGACACCGCCGAGGAGGCTCTCGGCGGCAGACCGTAGGGGTCCTGCTCTGGAGAACGCGATGGCCGCCGCGGAGTTGGCCGTCACAGCACAGACTTATTCGTTGGCCGCTGAAGAGCCCATGACTGGGCGCCGCCGAAATTCACACTCCGCCCGAACACACTGGACAAAGGTGCAGGTTGGGTCGGCAACACGACACCAGATGCGCACCAGACGCTGGTGACGCTCGGTGACCTACGAGGGGCAGCGCGATACGGAGAGGGAGACCTTCCTGCTCCAGAGCCTGTGGGCGCTCTACTCGCGGCAGTCAGCAAACTTATAGAGAACGCAGCTCTGCGAATCGGTTCGCCCTTACGAACGCAGGACCCATCGTTCCTCGCGCAAATTGGCACGGCATCGTCGGGGAGGTCAGGGAGCGAAACCTAGGCATGTACGCCAAGTTTGATTGACCGCCGAACGGCCACTCACGTGGTCATACCACCGCAGCAGGACATGTAGCTCTTCGGAGTGAGTCCGCCAAGCGTGACCTCGGATGCCGGAAAAGGGTGATCCGGACGTTGCGCCAAGGGTCGACACGGGATGTCGCCGCCGGTGCACCTCGCAACAAACGCGCCTCCGTACGAGGCTCCCCTACGGTGTGGGCTGTGACTACGAGCATCAGGACGCTGGAAGGCTGGCTTTCCAAGGGCAAATGGCCAAAGGTGCCATGTCCTACGTGTGAACACAGTTCTGTAGCTCTGACCACTTTCAAAGGTTTCGCAGATGCTGCTTCTGAGTCCGCGCGGAAGAAGCATCCAGATTGGGACCCCGACTGGCTGCGTGGAGTGTTCACGGGGCAGATGACATGCAGCGATCCCGACTGCGGGGAAACCGTCGCCATATCTGGAGACTGGAGGGTCGTCTTTGCCGGTCACCAACATTCGGATCCCTACGATGAGCTCCTCCGCCTACGCTTCGCGCATCCGCCGTTGAGATTGGCTGCGCTGCCTGACGGGACGCCGGACTCCGTCGCAGAAGGTATCCACAGTGCGTCCTCAGTCGTATGGGTGAGCCCAAGCTCCGGCGCGAACCGGCTGCGCTTCTCGGTTGAAGCGTTGCTCACTGCTCGCGGGGTCAACAAGACGGCACCGAAGCGGTCGGGCGGTCGGCGTCGCCTCACCACGCATGAACGGATCGTTCTGTATCGCACTAAGAATCCAGAGGTTGCGGATGCGCTGGAAGCCGTGAAGTGGATCGGCAACGACGGCAGCCATGACGAGTCGCTAACCGTCGCCGATGTGATGGACGGTGTCGAGGTGTTGGAGCTCGCCTTGAGACTGCTGTACGACACTAGGGACGAGGCGTTGCGTCGTCGAATCGCTGCCATCAACAAGAACAAGGGTGTTCGCAAGCGCGGGAACTAGAGTTCCCCACGGCTCGCATCGCCCGAGACGGCTCAGCCCGCGCCGCTGTTGCATAGTGCGCTCAACGCCCGATGCCTCAGGCTGAGGGCCGTTATCCGTTTCGAGAGTGGACCACGTCATTCCAGTCACCTTGCGCCGAGAAGTCGGGCGGCGTGGCATCCGGACTCCTGGGTTGCCCGCGGGCGGTCGGCAGTCGCGGCACGGTGCCACACTCGACCGAGGAGGTTCTGATGACCGATTACACACGCGCTGTATACGACCACTTGCGCACCATCGGCGAAGTAGGTGGGTCTGAGTTCAAGACCGACATCCACCCGTGGCTCGTCCAGAAATTCGATCTTGGTGCAGACGAGGCGCACGCTATTCGCGCACAGGTGATGCAGGAACTCAAGGACCGAGGGATGGTCGAGCGCATCAATACTCGGGGCAACCTACGCATCTTGACCGAGTATTACCCGGCTCCGCACAACGACCCCGACGGCAAGTTCGTCGATAGCGGCTTGAGACCAGTCGAGGACTGACCCGCCCAGCAGTCGCCGGCGACGTCGCCGACGTTTCATTTCGTGAGTCATACCGCCGCCTGTCTGCGCATGCTGGAAACGCACTGGTCCTTCGAGTCAGAGCTGATGGCGTGGCGATCCGATTCCTCCTGCCAGAGGATTCAGTTGGCAGAATGGGCTTCCGGGAGGGCGGTGAACAGTGGCAACAGATGATGGACAGCAGATCAACCCCGCGAAGCTGCGAAGGTTCGACCGCAATCTGCTCGCCGAAGGCAAGCCTCTTGCACCTCGAGTTCTGGAGCACGTCCCGTTCTGCTGGTTCTGCGATGCCCCGACCGGTACGCGGTCAAAGGAGCACATCTTTCCGAAGTGGCTACTGGAGCACTACAGGGCCATGGACGAGGTGGTCCACCCTCAACGTTTCAGCTTGGCATTGGGCGGCGTCCTTGCATCGGAGCGCGGGGCACGGCCGTTACGCGCTCACTTCAACGGTGAGGTCTGCGCCGCCTGCAACAACGGTTGGATGGCATCGCTCGAGGCAACTACGAAGCCGATCCTGACCCGAAAGCCGCTCCGTGGGCGCATCACCGACGACGAAGCTGTCGTCCTCGCACGTTGGTTCGCCAAAACGGCAGTCAACCTGAACGTCTCGCAACCGTACCGGCTCCTTGTAGATGCATCGTCCCGTCATGCTCTCGCCACGCACGTGCCTGACCGGTTCGCGGTCTACCTCTTCCGCGTTCGAAGGCAGAACGGCGTTATCGACTGGGTACAGAAGTCGCCCGAGGGTGGCCTCGTTCCCAACGACAGGATCGACGAGTTCACCCGACTCGGCGGGCTCACCCTGGTTACCCACATTCGGATCGCGGATGTGGGGGCGGTGGTCATCCACGTGCCCGAGCAACTGGAGTGGCTTGATGTGCGCCCCGAGGAGACAGCACGCATCTACCCTCGGCCGGTGCGCCTCCCCACTTGGGGTGGGCTTCCTCGCCACAACGACTATCTCGGGCCCCTGACTTACTGGAACGTGCTCGAGACGTCACCGAGGCCTAGTCGAGGGGGTCACGCCTGCGGCGGTTGACGAAGAGCATCGCAAGGGCTTCGATCATCCCGTCCGGCATAGGTTCCCGTGGCCAGTCCGGTTCCTCCACGCGGGCTAGAGACCAGTGGAAGTGCAGGCGCTCTGTCGGCCAAGATAGGTCGTCGTCGCCCTCGAAGCGAGATGTGTTGAGGTCGTCAGGCACTTCGATGCCGGCGTCCCCGAGGCTAGCGACCAACGCGCGCGACACTCGCCACAGCCATGCAGTTATCCGGGACAGCGGCACCCCACGGTCTCCGCCGATCCAGATCTCCTTGCCGGTGAAGGCGATTCCCCGGACGACGAAGTCTGGGTGATCTTCGGCAAGCTTGGATGCGGAGCGCCCACCGACCTCGTCCCAATGCTCCGAGACGTTGCGTAGCAGTTCCAGAAGGTCCTGACCGCCCATATCGGGGCGACGCTCCGCGGGAATCCGCCCTTGAACGCGGAGCACGTTGCGAACCGCGACGACCAGCAGGTCGAACTCGTTCGCGACCTGCATGTGCAAGGACCACGACGGCACGCGGAGCGGACGCTGCGAGTCGTAGGCGTCCATGTCGTCCAGGAACACCCGCCATTCCTGGTTGCGCTCGGGATCGTCGTGGTGATCGCGCCGTGCCTCGGCATCGATCACGGCGCGCACTTCCTCGTAGAACGCCTCTTCGAAGCGCCAGATCTGCATGTGCGCCGCGTCAATCCACCGCATGCCGCTCCACCACACATCCGCATCGGGTGCTGGCACGGCTGTCACGCCGGAAGTCTGGCATGAAGACACATCGTGTTGCCCTCACGTGGATCAAGGATCTGCCCAGGAGCCACCGCAGATCATCGCGAGGTCGTCCACTCGCTGTGCTGGTTCCCGGGGACCCAAAACTGCCGCGCGGTGGGTGCGTCATAGCACCGCAAATGCCCGTCAACCAACCACTGGCTGATCTCGAGAGTCCCGTTTGGGGCCCCACCTTCAACGCCGATGAGCCCGTTTGGGCGACCCGTATACGGAGCCGCGCTTTGAGTGGCGAACGCTTGGACCGGGATGAGGCCCGCCTCGCGAGTCAGCGATTTTGAACTTCCCTGCATCTCGGGCACTTGGTCACTCGTCGGCTCTGTCTACTCGGTCGGTCCGCTGCGCTTGAAGTGGGTCCCGAATCCCGAGGAGTGGAGATGGAGACCGTTCTGCTGAAGATCCCGGAGGTCATGGAGCGTCTGGCCGTCGGCCAGACCAAGGTCTACGAGCTGATGTCCAGCGGCGAGCTGAGGTCGGTGAAGGTCGGACGGGCGCGCCGGGTGCCGAGCGACGAGCTCAAGCGCTTCATGGCCGAGCTCGACGACAGCCGCCCGAATCTGCGCCTGCCCGCGCCGAGGGGGTCCACGGCCCGCGCTTCGTAGCCCCTTTTCCACAGGCGCGCGGCCGCCTCTACCGGTGGCCGTGCCCAAGAGTGACGCTGGCTTTCGTGTCCATTCGCGAGCGCTCGTGCGCTTGAAGAGACGGAACTAGGTGAGGAGGCAGACGTGGTGTGGCAGGAGAGGCCCACGATTCAGGCGAGCCAAAGTGGCCGATCTGGGCGTAGCGTGGCTGCCTCAACTTCACGGCGCGCCAACTCGGAGGCTGGAATGTTGCGATCTCGGCTTGTGCTCGCGACCTTCCTGGTGGTGACGTGCGCTGCTTGCAGCCACAACGAGGCTTCACCAGCCCCGTCTCCCAGCCCGGATCCGACCACGTCGGCGCCCTCGGCGACGACGTCTTCTATTCCCACTGAACTCGCCGGCTACAACGAGAAGCAGCTGGCCGCCTACGAGACGGCGCGTGGACGAGTACGACGCGTTCACCAAGCGCAACGACAAGTTCTACGCGGCCGGACAGACGACCGGCGCGGCGAGGAAGTCTACCAACGCAACGCCCTCGACTGGTCGACGGCATGGGGCAACCTCGCCCAGGTCGCCAACAACAACGTCACCGTACCGGGCTCACAAAGGCGCTGTGGACCAAGCCTCGGTCGATCGAGGTTGGGCGGGCCAAGGGAGACGTCATCGTGTTTCGCCGATGCCTTGACGAGTCGGGCCGCGTCGTCACCCAGAACGGGAAGAAGCTGGATCAGCCGCAGTCCAAGCATCCACACATCTACACCGTCCGGCTCGAGAAGCGCCCAGGCGAGGCCCGGTGGCGCTCGGGAATGGCGAAGCAGGGCTAGACATGCTGAGCCGGGCTCTCGGGACCTTGGGGCGGGCCCTGTTGCTGCCGCTCGTTGCCGTGGCGCCGAGGTCCGCCGCCGACGGGGACTCGGCGTGCCAGCCGGGAACGAACCCCGTCAGCGTCGGGTCCGGGGTCGTATGCGTCGTTGTAACCGATCCCGGTGAACCCGCCAGCGCCGACAGTCCCGGGAACCCCGGAGATCCGGCGGAGACGACGGCGAGGCTTCCACCGGCTGGGAAACGCTACTCGACGGCATGGTGCAGAGCGGCTGGTGCATCACTGCCACTTGGCCCATGCGCAGCGAGAAGTCGGGTCGGATGATCTCGGTCGGAACAAACGCCCTCGCGTCATCAATTCGTCTTTTTCTCTTTGTCCCAGGACGGCGGGCGCGCCGGTTGTAGACCGCAGGGGCTTCATAGCGGCACTGGAGGCGGAACTGCCGGAGCTCTTCGCCGCTTGCAGCAGGGGCAGATTGCGCCTGTCGACTTACCTCAAGCCGCGATTGGTCCTGGCATGTCCGTGTTCAGTCGGTACAGCGCAGTCCTTGAGTCTGACGGCGAGAAGATGACGGTGCGCTCGGCCCTCGCGCGAATCAACGAGATCCTGGACCAGGTCTTGAATCAACAGGAAGGTGACTTCGATCCGACGTCACGCTTTGCGATTGCGTGGTATCGCCAGCACGGCTACGGGGTCGGCAAGTTTGGCGGTGCGGACAGCCTGGCCCGCGCGCGAAACACGAGTGTCGACATGATGGAAAAGGGGGACGGCATCCTCACTTCGCGAGCGGGCAACGTGCAG
>CAVWZO010000013.1:0-314221 GCA_963759525.1 uncultured Actinomycetota bacterium
GTTCTCGGTGGGTGGTTGGGCCGTTGGTCGTGTCGTTCGGGGTGAGATGGGTCGAGGTCCCTCAGGATCGGGAGCGACCAAGCTGCCCGACTGAAGGACCTCGACGATGGCCGAGCCTACGTCGTGCTGCGCTGTGGCTGGAAGCTACTGCGCGCGCGTCGATGCCCTGTTCAATATGCCCGGCGTCCAGGTGATCGACGTGGCCTGGTGTGCTCGCGGTGAGCGTGAGCGAGATCGTCTGGTGCTGAGGGTCGAGACCGGGCCAAGCCTGGTCGGCTGTCCCGGTTGCGGGGTGATCGCGAGTGGTCACGGCCGCCGGGTCCGGCGGCTGCACGACATCCCCGCGTTCGGTGCCCCGGTCGAGCTGGTGTGGCGCTCGCGGCGCTACCGCTGCGGGGAGCAGGCGTGCGCGATTGGCGGTTCAGCGAGAAGGCCGAGCTCGCGGGGGCGCGGGCCAAGCTGACCACCCGGGCGGCGTGGTGGGCGATCAGCTGCATCCAACGCGACACCGCCTCGGTCGCCGCCGTCGCCCGGCGACTCGGAGTGGACTCGCACACCTTGTGGGACGCGATCGAACCGCGCTGACCGAGCTGGCCGATGACCCCGCCCGGCTCGAGGGCATTCAGGTCCTCGGGGTCGATGAGCACATCGTGCGCCACGAGGCGCTGTTGTTTCGGATGGAGGTGAAAGACCGTCCATCGCTCCGCCGTCGTAGCGGTGGGGTGAAGCTGGAGGCAGCCTGACCCGGGGTCGCTGGGGAAGGTGGGAGCAGCCTCGACGAAGTCGGGTCGGCCCGGTACTGCCGGATGGGCCGGGCGCGGTGAGCGAGACGGGAAGGTATACGCGAGGAACCGGTGTCGTTACGCCTCTTGATCGTCAGCCAGCTCTAACCCGGTGGATTTGGGCTGGTTAGCGGTGCGTACCGCGGCGTCGGCCAGACGGGGTGGGGAACTCCGGGTCGGGTCTCTGAGTCGGGTCCGGGAGGCCACGGTGAAGGTCTACGGCGTAGCCGTGGCGATGCCGCAGGGGTAAAGCCGGGTGCCTAACCCGTCGACCGGACAACAGTGAACGTGGGAACCACCGTCGCGTTCCTGCCGCGTCTCCAGCCAGGGTGAGCGGGGATAGGCGCGATGCCTGCCGAAGGGCGCGGGTGGGGCGGAGCCGTCGTAGTACTCCGAGGCCGGGAAAGCCGGTCACATGGGGAAGGGCGGCAGCGTGTCAGATAGAGGAGGAGGGACTGCGATGTCCGAAGACGCGCCGGTGAATACCGGCGCCGTGGGCTGGCCGGGTCCGGACTCGGCGTGCGTGGACGGTACGGAGGATGCAGACCAAATTGCACCGCTGGGCGACCGGGGATCCCGGGTCGCCGGTTCGGTGATCTGTTCAACCTCGTCTACTGACCCGGCGTTCTTGGTGTGGCGTGGGAACGCGTCGCTGGGAACCAGGGGCGCGGACCCCGGGGATCGACAGGGCCACTGTGGCTAGATCGAGACCCGGATCGGGGTCGAGGCGTTCCTGGGCCAGATCCGGGACGCGTTGAAGTCGGGCGAGTTCCGTCCGGTCGAGGTGCGGCAGGTGATGATCCCGAAGGCGACCGGGAAATTGCGGAAGCTGGGATTCCCACCGTCGCCGACCGGGTGGTGCAGGCCAGCCTGAAGCTGGTGCTCGAACCCATCTTCGAGGCGGACTTCAATCCGTGCTCGTACGGGTTCCGCCCGAACCGGCGCGCGCAGGACGCGATCGCCGAGATCCACTATTTCGCCTCGAAGCCGCCAGCTACACGTGGGTGCTGGAGGCGGACATCAAAGCCTGTTTCGACGAGATCGACCACGGGCATTGATGGACCGCCTGCGGCGAAGGATCAAGGACAAGCGCGTGTGGGCGCTGGTGAAGGCGTTCCTTAAGTCGGGGGTCATGACCACCATCGGCACTCGCGAGGCAACGCACACGAGCGGAGGTGGACATTGCGTGGACAGCGGGAGCGTTTCTTGTTGAGCCCGGGGTTTGCGAAGCAAGATCGACAATTGTTGTCAGGCGGCTGGAATTCATGGCGAGGTAGTGGAACAGGGTGCGCATTCCGTCGCGAAGGTTCTCGTAGTCGCGGTCGATCCGGGTGCGTGTCTTGGGTGGGCGTCCTCGTCCGGGTCGACGGACACCTGCCAGGATCGGGGCGATGACCTGTTCACGCAGGACGAGGAGGGCGGCGATCGTGCGGAGACCGTCTCTGGCACTTGGTAGCGACGGGAGTGCGCTGGGCTTCACCACGAGTTGTTTGGCGCGCAGCTTCCGCAGATCGTAGGCGGCCTGGCGGGCGGTGTAACCCGTTCCTCGCGGCCGGTCAGTGAGCGGACCTTCGCGGCAGGTCGCCCACGGTGAATCCGTCGGGCGAGACGGCCAGGGCGAGCACGGCGGCCAGCACTGCGCGCGTGCGGGGCTTGCCGATGTCGATGCCACCGACTCGGGTTGCCCCGAGTTGGGAGCCGGCTGGGAGCTGGTCAAGGATCCATCCGGAAGGAAGCGGACACGACCCAGTGAGCAGTGGTGCACAGGTCGACCATCGAGGAGGCGAGTCGTGATGACCGGGAACTTCTACAACATCCGCCCGGATGCAGCGCTCGGGTGTTGTGGACGATGGCCTCGAAGCGCAGCACGTGCTCGCCTTTGGTGTAGCCCTTGAGGGTCAACAGACCGAAGTGGACCTTGAACAAGGTGAGGTTCTACAGAGGTCTCTCGAGCACGACCGCCTCCCAAGGTGATCGATGCGCCCCGCGGTGGCGGGGGCGTGTCGACGCCGAAGAGGGTCCGTAAGCTCGGCACGTCGAGCCGGACCCGGGTGCGATCCACGATGGTGTCGAACACCTGCTCCATCCTCGCCCGGACGCGAAGAGCAGGTTGCGGGTGTACTCGACCTGATAGATCGAGTAGCCGTACCGGAACCCGGAGCGTTCCTGCTCGTCCAGGCTGAGACCGAAGCACAGGCACGCGGTGTAGATCCAGCCATCGATGACCTGGCGCAGGTGCCTCTCGTCCCGGGCTGGGACAAGGTGTCTGCGACCTGCGCCAGACGGGCGGGGTCGTCAACGCGGGTGAAGCAGTTGCCCTCTTTCGCGAAGCGGATCCCGGCCGCCTGCGCGGTGCAGGCGACGTACTCGTGGCCATTGAGGATGATCTGCGCCCCGAACGGCGGGTGCCCGATCATCTTGATCGTCAGATGTCCCCAGGTCGGGTCCATGATGTGGAAGGAGTAGTGGTTGACGAAGCTGTCTTCTTGGCCAGGTTGCGGATCAGTCCCGTTGCCGAGCGGTTCACCTCCCACACCGGGGCCAGCCCGCGCCACCAGGATCAGGAAGACCCCCGTTCCCACCGTGTGGTCACGCAGGTACTCCTCGGCGACCAGATGCTTGCGCTCGCCGGCGGCACAGTCGATCACCGGAATGTTGTGCGCGGCCGCAGAGGCCCGGACCCGTCGGGCGAACCGCCCGGCCAGCCGCATCAGATGCGCATTGTCCAGCGAGGCGTCACCGTCATCGTGCAGCGCCGCCACCACGTCCGGAAGCCGCCCGGATTGGGCCCCAGCGGGTAGTAGGCGTTGAGCACGATCCGATCCACACAGTCATAGCTACCCCTCAGCAGATCGCCATAGCGTGCGGTGAACTCATCGATCGCGGCCATCTGCGAACCGTAAGATCACCCGCCCCCGGTGACCAGACCTGCCCCGCAGGGGCCACCGCTCCCGGGCGAAGTCCCGGGAGCGGCATAGTACTTCTGACAGGTTCGACAGCGTGGGGACATGTCTCCATTCGGACTGGCGTCAGCATGTGGAATGACCCAAACTTGAGATCGAACCGAGAGGGAGGACTCGGCCATGAAGTGGACATGGCTACCCAGAAAGCTGCGCAACAAGATCGCTGACGTTGGCGCAGACGCAGAGCGAGGGCAAGAGGATGGGCGCCCTCGAGATCCCCTCGGCCGAGCTGATCCCAACTCCGAAGTCGACCTGGTGAAGTTCCTCGCGGAACTGCGCTCTAACCTACGTGAAGCGAATGAACAGGCCATGAGCGAGAACTCCCCAGCGAGATTGCGGCTCGACGCGGTTGAAGTGACCCTCGAAGTTGCATTTGAGCAGAACTTGACCGTTGGAGGAGTTGCCACCGGTTCCGCGGGGTTCAAGGTATTGACCTCGGTGGAGGCATCGGTCAGTGCCGCCCGAGAAGCAACACGGTCCGGACCCAGACCTTGACCCTGAAGCTGGTGCCGGTGGGCGTGGTCGTCCTCGAGGAACAGCGCTGAGAACCGTCGGCATAGGCGATTTCCGCTCGGCCCGCCGAGGATTCAGACCCGGATCCGCGAGTAGCGCGTGGGTCTTGACCGCGATCGGTTGATCCGTGCTGTGGGTGCGGTGTTGGCGTCGTTGGGCACGTCGGTGTGCCCGCTGTCGTTGCGGGTGACGGTTCTCCGGGTCCTCGGTGGTCGGGGTGGGACGGCGGCGTCAGGCCGCGGAGCCGAGTTCTCGGATCCGGGTGAGCACGACGGGGAGCAGGTGGTCCCGGGTGGCAGCCGCAGCGTCAGCCGGCGTCCGTGATGGACCAACCGGGCGGGGACGCAGAGCAGTTCGTGGCGCAGTCGGGCGGCGTGCGCGCGGCCGTGCTGGTCGATCCTGGTGAGTGCTTGGAGCAGGGTCGAGAGGTTCCCTGCCAGCAGCGCGGCCCACATCCACACGGTGTTCACGCTCTGATCGCCAGAGGGGAGCTTGCGGAGTGCGGCGCCGAGCTTGGCCTCGCGGATTCGGTCCTCGATATCGGTGCGGCGGCGAACGACGCCTCGACCTCCAGGATCGTCTCGGCATTGCCGGTCGTGTCGCCGGGCCGGTCGTTGGCCGGAATGTTGGTGACGATGAACGAGACGGCGTAGGCGTGGGTGGCGGTGCCCTCTAACGCCGATTCTCGCGCCGAACGGGTCGGCGGGTGTGGGCGGTGGTTGATGACCGACGTAGTCATGGTTTCGCCTGTGCGGTAAGGGTTTCCCGGGTTCGGCACCCTCGGCACCCCTTGGCGTTGGGGCCGATCTCGCTGTCTGAACATGCCGTAGTTCTGTTCGTCTGCGGCGCCGAAGCCCACCAACGCGGACCCGCTGGTGCCGTCAGAGGCCAAGAATCACAACGATGTTGTTCCTCCGTCCCGTTCTCGCGGCGCGTCACGTTGACGGCTGGGCCACAGACTGCTGTAGTCAACACATCGAACAGACAGCGATATCACTCCCACCCTCGGCGCGGCCGGGGGGTGAGTTCTTCGCCGAACCGGGCACCGCGGACCAGCGCCGGTACGAGGCTCTGCGGGCCTACCTGCTGGAGGGTGCGACCGCAGCCGAGGCGGCCAGCCGGTTCGGCTACACCGCGGCCAGCGTGCAGTCGATGGCCCGGGACTTCCGGGCCGGCCGGCGCGACTTCTTCACCGACACCAAGCCCGGCCCCAAGAGCGCACCGGCCAAGGACGCCGCCCGCGGCCGGATCATCGAGCTACGCCGGACCGGCCGGTCGGCCCATGAGATCGCCCAGATACTCGCCGCCGAGGGCACCAAGCTGAACCGGACCGGGGTCGCTGAAGTGCTCGCCGAGGAAGGCTTCCCACGGCTGTGGCCCCGCCCCCACGCCGAGCGTGGCCTGCCGCGGCGTGAGGCCCAGCCACGGACCAGCGTCGTGGACTTCGCCCAGTGGCCCGGGCACATCGACACCCAGTTCGCCGGGCTGCTGCTGACCATCCCGGACCTGGTCGCCCTGGACCTGCCCGGTCTGGTCCGGGCCGCCGGCTATCCCGGCACCACCGTCATCCCGGCGCTGAGTTCGGTGCTGTCGCTGCTGGCGCTCAAGCTCACCGGCACCCGCCGGGTCTCCCACGTCGAGGAACTCGCCACCGACCCCGGTGCGGCGCTGTTCGCCGGCCTCACCTCGCTGCCCAAAGCCACCGCGCTGACCACCTACTCCTACCGACTCTCCCACGCCAAACAGGCCGCGTTCCTCTCCGCCCTGGACAAGGCCACCCTCACCGCCGGGCTCGCCACCGGCGACGCCATCAACCTGGACTTCCACGCCGTCATGCACTGGGGACAAGACCCGGCGCTGGAAAAGCACTACGTACCGAGCCGATCCCAACGCACCCGAAGCGTTCTGACGTTCTTCGCCGAAGACGCTGAGAGCCACACCCTGCTCTACGCCAACGCCGACCTGGCCAAGGCCACCCAGAACAACGAAGTCCTCTCCTTCGCCGACCACTGGCACACCGTCACCGGCCACGACCCGAACCTGCTGATCTTCGACAGCAAGGTCACCACCCAGGCCCAGCTCGCCGAACTCACCGACCGGGGCATCGGGTTCATCACGCTGCGGGCCCGCACCCCCAAACTCACCACCGCGCTGCACGCCCTACCGGCCGGCGCCTGGACCGCGATGACCATCGCCCGCGCCGGCGCCAAGACCCGCCGGGTCCGAGTCATCGACGACCCCGCCGCCAAGCTCAGCACCTACCCCGGCACGCTGCGACAGCTCGCCGTCGCCGGGCTGGGCCACGACGAACCCACCATCCTGATCACCAACGACCTCACCAGCCCAACCAGAAAGGTCATCGAGAGCTACGCCCGGCGGATGAACATCGAACAGCGCCTCGCCGAAGCGATCCGCTCCTTCGGCCTCGACGCCCTGGCCGGAGCGGTCCCCCTCAACGTCGACCTCGACGTCGTTCTCAGCGTGCTCGCCCACACCGTCTGCGCCGCACTGCGTCGCCGGCTACCCGGCTACAACACCGCCACCCCCGACACCCTGCAACGCCGCTTCCTCAGCACCGGCGGCGAGATCCTCAACCACAACAACGAGATCGTCGTCCGACTCGACCGCCGCACCTACTCACCCGTGCTGCGCCAGGCCGACCTCCCCACCACCGAAGTCCCCTGGTGGGGAGGACGCCGACTGCGCTACGAGTACCGGTGACCAAAACTGGGGTCGAATCCGCTGCGCGAGAATCGGCGCTAAGCGAGGCGTTGGTTCCTGAGGAGCGAGCGAAGCGAGCGTCTCGAAGGGCTCGAAACCACTGGATCAGACAGCAACGACCGGGCACTTTCACCGGCGGAGTGCCTGTGGAAGTGCCCGGTCGGCGTCGTACAGCCGAACCTTTCGGTCGGCGTGCTAGACGGTTGCGTTCGCTGGTGCCGGGGCGTCGTCGGTCATCACGTTGCCGCGGCGCTTGGAGACCACGACCGCGACCACGATGATGGCCACCGCGACGAGCGCGATCGCGATCCGGAGGGCGTCGTTCTGTTCGTCGCCGATGCTCATCGACACCACCGCGCTCGCAATCAGCAGGGACACCAGGTTCATCACCTTGATCAACGGGTTGATCGCCGGGCCCGCGGTGTCCTTGAACGGGTCACCGACGGTGTCACCGATGATGGTCGCCTCGTGGGCGGAGGAACCCTTGCCGCCGTGGTGACCGTCCTCGACCAGCTTCTTGGCGTTGTCCCAGGCTCCACCGGAGTTGGCCAGGAAGACCGCCATCAGGGTGCCGGAGCCGATTGCGCCGGCCAGGAAGCCCGCCAGCGCAGTGACGCCGAGGCCGAAGCCCACCGCGATCGGAGCCAGCACGGCCAGCAGACCGGGCGTGACCAGCTCGCGCAGGGAGTCCTTGGTGACGATGTCGACGACCTTGCCGTACTCCGGCCGGCCGGTGCCTTCCATGATCCCGGGGATGTCGCGGAACTGGCGACGGACCTCGTAGACCACGGCGCCGGCCGCGCGGCCGACGGCATTTATGGCCAGGCCGGAGAACATGAACACGACCGCGGCACCGAGGAGCACACCGACGAGCACTCCGGGGTTGAAGACTTCGAAGCTCAGCCGAGCGAACTCGTCCTCACTCGGGTTGGCCTCCACGAGGGCCTCGACCACCGAGGTCGAGTAGGAGCCGAACAGCGCCGTCGCGGCGAGTACGGCGGTCGCGATCGCGATCCCCTTGGTGATCGCCTTCGTGGTGTTGCCCACCGCGTCCAGCTCGGTCAGGATCTGCGCGCCCGCGGGGCTCACATCACCTGACATCTCAGCGATGCCCTGCGCGTTGTCGGAGACCGGACCGAAGGTGTCCATCGCCACGATCACGCCGACGGTGGTGAGCAGGCCGCAACCGGCGAGCGCCACGGCGAACAGCGACACGGTCAGCGTCGCGCCTCCGAGGAGGAACGCGCCGAACACCGCGGCACCGATCACCAGCGTGGTGTAGACGGCCGACTCGAAGCCCACCGAGAGACCGGACAGGATCACGGTCGCAGCGCCGGTCAGGGAGGTCTTGCCGACGTCCTTGACGGGCTTGTACTCGGTGCCGGTGAAGTACCCGGTCAGCGCGAGGATGCCGGCAGACATCACGATGCCGATCACGACGGCGGCAGAGGCGATCAGGCGCGGGTCGCCCTCGGCGCCAGCCATGTCGGTGCCCATGACGTTCTCGAACTCACCGAAGCTGCCGGGCAGGTAGATGTAGGACGCGATCACGCAGACAAGGGCGCTCACGCCCGCGGAGATGTAGAAGGCCCGGTTGATCGTGGTCAGGCCGTTCTCGCCCGGTCGTGGGGTGGTGATGTAGACGCCCAGGACCGCCGTAAGGGCGCCGATGGCGGGAATCATCAGGGGGTAGACGAGGCCGGCGTCGCCGAAGGCCTGCGATCCGAGGATGAGGGCCGCGACGAGCGTCACGGCGTACGACTCGAAGAGGTCGGCCGCCATACCGGCGCAGTCACCGACGTTGTCGCCGACGTTGTCGGCGATGGTCGCCGCGTTGCGGGGGTCGTCCTCGGGGATGTTCTGCTCCACCTTGCCGACAAGGTCGGCGCCGACGTCCGCGGCCTTGGTGAAGATGCCGCCACCGACACGCATGAACATGGCGAGAAGAGCCGCGCCGAAGCCGAAGCCCTCGAGCACATGGGGGGCCTCGTCCTGGAAGAGCATCACGACGACGCTGGCACCGAGAAGGCCCAGGCCCACGGTCAGCATCCCGACCATCGCGCCCGTACGGAACCCGATCTTCATCGCCGGGTCGCGACCCACGTCGTTGGCCGCCGCAGCCACCCGAAGGTTGGCCTTCACCGCGAGGGACATACCGAGGTACCCGACCGCTCCGGAGAAGCCGGCACCGAACAGGAACGCGACCGAGCGGCCGATCCGAACCAGTACCTCGTCGGCAGGGAGCGCGAGCAGTGCCACGAACGCGATCGCGGCGAAAATGCCGAGCGTCCGGAACTGCCGGGTCAGGTAGGCGTTGGCGCCTTCCTGCACCGCGTGCGCGATGTTCTTCATGTTGTCGGTGCCTTCGCCGGCGCTCAGGACCTCTTTGCGGAACATCGCTGCCAGCGCGAGCGCAACGAGCGCGATCACGAAGACGATGACGACCAGCACGAGATTGGAGCCGGCGAGGTCCACGACGGCGGGGTTGAACCCGGTCATGATTCTCCTCGGGGTGTTGTCTGTGGTTGACCGCCGCGGAGTCTACGTGTCACAGGGGGAAAGGCTGTGACCGGGTTCACGCCGGGCAGCCTTCGGAGCGTGGCTGCCGTGCTTCCGGCGGGCTTTTGGGCCGACGGTGGCCGGGAAATCCTGGGTCAGGCGCCGAGCGCCGCTGACTCCGACTCGTGGATCGTGAAGACCTTGGCCAGCCCGGTGATCCGGAAGATCTTGAGCAACCGGTCCTGGGAGCAGATCAGCTCCATCGAGCCGTCGTGGGCGCGGACCTTCTTCAGGCCGCCGACGAGTACGCCGAGCCCGGTTGAGTCAAGGAAGTCGACGCTCTCCATGTCGATCACGAGGTCGTGACGGCCCTCGCCGACGAGCTCGGTGATCTTGTCCCGGAGCTTCGGAGCTGTGTAGACGTCGATCTCACCGCCGACGGCAACGATCGTGCGGCCGTCGACCTCACGGGTCTGCAGCGAAAGATCCACGGTCTCCCTTTCGAGCCAGGGCCTGCCTCGGTCCCCCGCTCCTACGCTTTGCATCAACGATACGTATTGAACCATGTTCGCCCACATCGCCGTGGCCAGACCGTCAGAGGCCGCTGGGAGACTCAGTACATGCAGGTGGTGGATCTCGAAACGCTGATGGGTCGGCTGAGCGGTGCTCCCGGCCGGGCGGACAGCCTGCTGCACCTCGAGGTGATGGCGCCGCGACCGGCGAACGAGTCGAGCTGGCCCGGCTGGGTCAGCGCACCGGTGCGCGAGGCCTTCGAGGGGGTCGGCGTACCCGCGCCGTGGACCCACCAGCGGATCGCGGCCGACCTCACCCACGCAGGTCAGCACACCGTGGTGTCCACGGGCACGGCCTCTGGCAAGTCGCTGTGCTACCTGCTCCCCGGTCTGCAGGCGATCGAGTCGAGCCGCGGACCGAAGGGCCAGCGGGGCGCGAGCGTCCTCTACCTGGCCCCGACCAAGGCGCTCGCCCAGGACCAGCTCGCCGCCCTCCGGCGGCTCGACCTTCCGGACCTGCGGTGCTCGACGCACGACGGCGACTCCACGCCGGAAATGCGTGACTGGGCCCGCGAGCATGCCGAGTACGTCCTCACCAACCCCGACATGTTGCACCACTCGTTGCTGCCCGGGCATGCCCGCTGGTCGCGCTTCTTCGGCTCGCTTCGCTACGTGGTGATCGACGAGTGTCACCACTACCGCGGCGTCTTCGGGGCGCACGTTGCCCAGATCATCCGGCGGTTGCGGCGGGTGGCGGCCTTGTACGGCGCCCAGCCGACCTTCGTGCTGGCGTCCGCGACCGTGGCCGACCCGGCCGTCTCGGCCGGGAGGCTCATCGGGCTCGACGTCGTCGCGGTCACGGACGACGGTTCGCCGCGAGGGCGCACGGCCCTGGCCCTGTGGGAGCCCCCGTTCGTGCCCGGGCGCGGGGAGAACGGCGCGCCTGTGCGCCGGTCAGCCACCAGCGAGGTGGCCGACCTGCTCACCGACCTGGTCGTGGAGCGGGTCCGGACCCTGGCCTTCGTCCGGTCGCGACGGAGCGCGGAGACGGTGGCCCTGATGGCTCGACGGCTGCTAGGCGAGGTTGATGCCAGCCTGGTCGAGCAGGTGGCGGCGTACCGGGGCGGCTACCTTCCCGAGGAGCGACGTGAGCTGGAGGAGGCCCTGCGTTCTGGTCGGCTGCTCGGCCTGGCCGCCACCAACGCCCTCGAGCTCGGCATCGACATCAGCGGGCTCGACGCCGTACTTCTCGCCGGTTTCCCGGGCACCCGTGCCGCACTGTGGCAGCAGGTCGGCCGCGCCGGACGCGGCGCCCGCGACGCCCTTGGGGTGATGGTGGCGCGCGACGACCCGCTGGACACCTATCTGGTCAACCATCCCGAGGCGTTGCTCGGCCAACCGGTCGAGGCCAATGTCTTTGACCCCGACAACCCCTATGTGCTCGGGCCGCACCTCTGCGCGGCCGCCGCCGAGTCGCCGCTGACGGTTGCGGACCTGCCCCTCTTCGGGCCCGGGGCCCGCGCCGCGGTGGACGCGCTCACCGTGGGCGGTCTGCTGCGCCGACGTCCGCACGGCTGGTTCTGGACCGACCGGAGACGCGCGAGTGACCTCGCAGACATCCGATCCTCCGGCGGCACTCCCGTGCGCCTGGTCGAGGCCGACACGGGACGCGTGCTGGGCACCGTGGACCAGTCCTCGGCCCACGGCACCGCGCACGCGGGCGCTGTCTACCTCCACCAGGGTGAGACCTGGCTGGTCACCGACCTGGACCTCGAGGACGCGCTGGCCGTGGTGGTCCCCGCAGACCCCGACTACTCGACCTCGGCCCGGGAGATCACCGACATCGAGATCCTCGGCGAGCGTGCGTCGGCCAGGTGGGGCGAGGCCCGGCTGACCCTCGGCAACGTGCGGGTGACCCACCAAGTGGTGTCGTTCCTCAAGCGAGCCGTGCCGAGCGGTGAGGTCATCGGCGAGGAGCCCCTCGACCTCCCGGAACGTCTGCTCCAGACGACGGCGGTGTGGTGGACGCTCCCGGAGCACGTCCTGGCCGAGTCCGGCCTGGCGGCCGCCGACCTACCCGGGGCCGCGCACGCGGCTGAGCACGCCTCAATCGGGCTGCTGCCGCTCTTCGCCACCTGTGACCGCTGGGACATCGGCGGCGTCTCCACCGCCCTGCACGCCGACACCGGGAAGCTCACCGTGTTCGTGCATGACGGCCACCCGGGAGGCGCCGGCTTCGCCGAGCGTGGCTTTCACGCGGCAGGGGCGTGGCTCCGGGCCACCCGGGAGGCGATTGCCTCCTGCGCGTGCGCCGATGGCTGCCCTTCCTGCGTGCAGTCGCCGAAATGCGGCAACCAGAACAACCCGCTCGACAAGGCCGGAGCAATTGCCCTGCTCGACCTCCTGCTGACTGACGCCCCGCAGGCCTAGCGACCGCTATCTTCGAGTCAGTCGCCTCTCGAGAGGAAGTCCGCCGTGTTCGTCGCAGCTCTCATCGTCTTCATAGTCGCTGTCCTGTTGGTGATCGCGGCCCTGTTCGGAGGCGCCGACCAGACCTTCATCGACCTTGGCCGCGCCGACTTCGAGATGCCCGCCAGCATGGTGTTCTTCCTCGGGATGGGGACCTTGCTGCTCTTCGCGCTCAGCCTCGGCATGTTCCGCAGCGGTGCCAAGCGCGCCGCTGCTCGCCGGGCGGACAAGAAGAGGGTGAGCGAGCTCAGCAACAAGCTCGACGCCTACAAGCGCGAGGAGCGCGAAGAGGGCCGCGACACCACCCGCGACGAGGCCTGACGGTGCGCCGATGAGCGCTGAGAGCTCCAGCGCACACGACCTCGCGTCGATCAGCCTGCCTTCGCGTAGGGCTGAGCCCGGTGAGGGCATCACCGCCGAGGAGCTCGGCCTCGCCGCGCGCAACCACGCGCTGCCCGCCGAGGCGCTGCGCTGGGAGATCACGCCACCGGGACTGCACTACGTGCTCACGCACTACGACATCCCCGAGGCGGACCCCACGTCGTGGAGGGTCGCTGTCCACGGGCTGGTGGACCGCGAGCTGCTCCTGAGTCTCGATGACCTGGCCGCGATGGAGCAGCACACCTTGCGCGTCACGATGGAGTGTGCCGGCAACGGGAGAACGCGAGTGCAGCCTCGGCCCCTGAGCCAGCCCTGGATCAATGGCGCTGTCGGGACCGCCGACTGGTCCGGCGTACGGCTCAAGGACGTGCTGGCTGACGCCGGGATCGCCGAGGATGCCGTGGACGTGGTGTTCCGAGGCGCCGACCATGGGGTCGAGCGTGGCGTCGAGCAGGACTACGAGCGGGCGCTCTCGGTGTCGCTCGCGCAAGGTGCGGACGTGCTGCTGTCGACCGCGATGAACGGTCAGCCGCTCCCGCCCCAACACGGCTTTCCGGTCCGCCTGGTGGTGCCCGGCTGGTACGGGATGGCCTCGGTCAAGTGGCTGCGGGAGATCCGCGTCATCGACCACGAGTTCGAGGGCTTCCAGCACCAGGCCTACCGGCTCAGGAAGCACAAGGACGACGTCGGTACGCCGGTCACGCAGATCGAGCCGCGGGCCTTGCTCTCGCCACCCGGCTTCCCCGACTTCATGAGCCGAGACCGGGTGGTCGAGGCGGGCCCGACCGAGATCCGGGGACGAGCCTGGTCCGGGTGGGGGCCAGTCACCCGCGTGGAGTTCAGCCCCGACGACGGCCAGACGTGGAGCGACTGCACCCTGCACCCCGACAACGGCGCGTATGCGTGGCGGGCGTTCAGCATCACGTGGGAAGCGACGCCCGGCCTGGCACGGCTTCGGGTGCGGGCCACGGACGCCACCGGGCGGGTCCAGCCGCTCGAACCCGTGCCGACCCTGGGTGGGTTCACCAACAACGCAGACCAACCTGTCGTCGCTCTGGTGCGCTGACGTCACCAATCGCGGCTCACGCGCCGACATCGGCCCGCACCGGTCCGGCGCGACCGCGAGCCGCGAGTTCCAGCGAGCTCACCGGCAACCGCGCGGTCACGACGACTGCCACCGCCACGTCCCACCCGTCGACCTCGCAGCGACGCAGCGAGGCGCCGTTGCGTCTGGCAATGGCCCCGGCGCGCTCGCACGCGTCGCCCCCGTCCTGAAGAGCCGCTGCTCCCGCCAGGGCAGACAGGTCGGCGGCGGACTGCGCCCGACGGTGGGCTGCAACGACTCCCACTACCCCGGACGTGGCCACGGTGACTGTCACCAACAGACCCATCATGGCGACGGCGAGGACCGAGCCCGCCCCTGACTCCCCGCGTCCGCACGTCACGAGGTCGGCTCCTGCGCGGCAACCGCCTCGGCCCTCACCCGGAACGCCGCCCACTGACCGAACAGCCCGACCGGACCGTTGACAGGGCTGCTGACCGTGACCACGACAGTGCCGTCGCCGCGGCCCACTGAGATCCGCGAACCGGCCGGGGCGACCTGGCGGCCGAGCGCTAGGGCCTGCCCGGCGTCCTCGGACCGGGCGGCGGCGCGGGCCGTCTCGCGGGCGGCGTCCAGCGCGCGAACCTGGGTAATGCCCACGCTGACCAGCCAGGCCATCGAGAGCGTGAAGACCACGATCAGCGGGAGCGCAACGGCGGTCTCGGCGGTGACGGCGCCTGACTCTCCACGTCGGTTCACGAAATCCTCCTCCTTGGTTGGCGGTGGTGACCGGCGGGGCGGGCAGCCCCATCCCGCCCCGCCGGTCGGTCTTCTCTAGCCCGTCTCCTCAGAAGGGCAGCAGGGACTTGATCGCGTTGAAGATGAACTTGAGGAGCGCCTGGCCCGCCTCGCTGGTGAGGAACTTGAACAGCACCGCGGCAAAGCCGACACCGCATCCGGTGACCGTGGCGTACTCCGCGGTGGTGGCGCCGACTCGCCGGACATGGTGGCCTCGCCCGGACCATGGTGGCCTCGTCCCGGACCATGGTGGCCTCGTCCCGGACGACGGCGAGTGACGTGTTGTGCATGACTTCTCCTGACTGCTGGCCCGGGCCATTCGGTCCGGGGTGGATTCCCTTGTGGGGTTGAGGTTTCTCGACCTCTGGCACCACCGCGACCACGAGTTTCGAACCGGTGGACAACCCGGCGTGACCGGCGTCCTGTGGACGGTTGCTGGTCATGCGCCGACCCCCTGAGCGCTCACTGGAAGAGCCGCATCGCGCTGAAGACACCAACCACCATCGGCACCACGCCGAGGACCACGAAGGCCGGCAGCAGGCACAGTCCGAGTGGTGCCGCCGCCTTGACCTCGATGCTGCGCGCCCGCGTGTCCACGTCCGCCCTCGCACGGTCGCGCAGCTCCTGGGCCAGCCGGTGGACGGCCTGCCCCACGGGCGCTCCGGTCTCGTGCGCACGTCCGACGGCCCGACCCAGCGGGGCGAGCTGGGGGTGCGCGGCGACAGAGCGCCACACCTGTACCGGATCGACACCCACGTCGAGCCGATGGTGGATGGCCAGGAGCTCCTCGCCCACAGGTCCCCCGAGGGCGCGGCTGACAGAGACCAGCGCCGACTCGGGTGCGGCACCGGCATCAAGACAGGCGCCGAGGAGGTCGACCCCGGTCGGCAGGTCCTCGACCAGCTCCTCGCGACGGCGTACGACGGCCGGGTCCTCGGTCCGTCCGAGTACCACCCAGACCGCCACCGCACAGGCAGCCCCCGCTGCCAACCCGACCGGGCCTCCGACCATGGCCCACCCACCGCCAGCCGCGACCGTGGCGAGCAGGGGCCGCAGCCGGACAAGCGGTGCCCGTTCCTGACGCGGGCGCCCCCGCCGGCCCGACCGCACCCCCATGAACCCCTTGGACTCCGAGACCCGAGCCCACGCTGGGCCGCCACGGCACCAGGCACAGCACCGTCAGGGCCACGAGAAAGGCGACGAGCACGATCATCCGGGGTCCCCGGGCAATCGCGAGCGCAGCGAGTGATTGTTTGGGGTGGTGCTCATCGCCGCAGCACCCGGTCAGCGATTCGTTCCAGCCACAGCAGCCCGGCGAAGGAAAGCCCGAGACCCAGTGCCAGGCACACGAGCCCAGCGGTGGACCCGACCAGGAAACCCACGGGATCCCCACCGATCCCGGAACCCAGCAGGAGCACCCCCAGCGGAAGCACTGCCAGCAGCCGGGCGGTGGCATGTGCAGCCGCGAGCTCGGCCGCCACCAGCCTGGCTGTGCGCCGGTCTGACCGGATGGCCTCCGCCGCCTGGCCGATCGCCCCCGCGAGTCCCGACCCGGTCTCGTGCGCCACCTGCCACGTCGCCGCCAGGGTGCGCAGCTGCCGCCCACCGGGACGCCCGGACAGGTCGCGCAGCGCCGTGGGCACGTCGGCACCCATCCGGCCGGCAACAGCAACCGGTGCGAACTCCGACCATTCCGACGCGGCCCGGTCGAGGCTCAGCAGCGGCGGCTGTCCCGCCGCCAGGTCGGACGCCATCGACTCGCACACGGCCAGGACCTGGTCGGACCGCTGCTCCGCGGCTCGCTGGACGCGGCTCCGCCGGACCAGGCGACCGACTCCCAGGGCGACCGCAGCGAGCAGCCCGACGAGCACCAGCCGCTCGGTGCTGAGCCATGAACCGAGCACCAGCACCGTCGTGGCCACCACGAGCAGGACCAGGGCCGGCGACAGCGAGCCTCGTTTGCGAACCTCGGTCACGGGCAGCGCGGCCGCACCTGGCAGCAGGAGCGCTGCGCTGGCCCCGGCGAGGACCACCGCCGCCGCGGCCGGTGTTGACATCACGGCGTCGACTTCACGTCTCGAGCAACGCGGACAACTCGTCGATCGCCATGCCAGGCACCAATGACCCGTCCGGGGCGAAGCTCACGCCCGTGGTCACCGCGATCCCGCCGCCGCCGTCGCGGGTGACCACCCCGATCTCGCGCACCCTGCGCGTCCGGTCACGCCCACGGCCGAGGTGAATGACGACGTCGACTGCCGAGCAGAGCTGGCTGTGGACCGCCTCGCGGCTGAGGCCGGCAGCCAGTGCCAGGCCCTCGACGCGGCTCGGCACGTCGCCGGCCGAGTTGGCGTGGATGGTCGCGCAGCCACCTTCGTGACCGGTGTTCATCGCAGCGAGCATGTCGACCACCTCGCCACCACGCACCTCGCCGACCACCAGACGGTCCGGGCGCATCCTGAGTGCCTGTCGCACCAGGGTGCGCAGCGTGACCTCGCCGGCGCCCTCGATGTTCGCCGGGCGCGCCTCGAGCGCCACCACGTGTCCGTGGTCGGGTCGCAGCTCCGAGGCGTCCTCGACGAGCACCATTCGCTCGTCGGCCTCGACCAGCGAGAGCAGCGCGTTGAGCAGGGTCGTCTTCCCCGAGCCGGTGCCGCCGCTCACCAGGAATGCGAGTCGCCGCCGCACCACCAGCTCGAGCAGCGCTGCTCCCTCCGAGGAGACAGCGCCCGCACCCACCAGCTCGGCCAAGGTGAAGACCCGGTGCCGTGGGACGCGGAGCGACAACACCGTGCCGGGCCGTGAGACCGGAGCCAGTACGGCGTGGAAGCGAGTGCCGTCCGGCAGCCTCAGGTCGACGTACGGCGAGGCGTCGTCGAGACGCCGACCCCCTGTTGCGGCCAGACGCTGCGCGAGGCGGCGAACGGCCTGCTCGTCGGCGAACCCGATTCCGGTGAGCTCAAGGCCGGCGCCCCGGTCGATCCAGACCTGTCCGGCTCCGTTGACCAGTACGTCGGTCACACCCTCGAGCCGGAGCAGCGGCTCCAGCGGCCCCGCTCCGACGACGTCGCGGTGCAGCGCGTCGTTTACGGCGAGCACCGTCGCATCGCCCACCGGTCGACCCTGGTCACGCAGCGCCTGCGCCACGAGCTGCGGCGTCAGCGGAGCGGCATCGCGCGCGAGCCGTTCCCGTACGCCGTCCAGCAGGTCGGCCGAGACCGCCTCGCTCATGCCGCCGCCGCCCTGCGCTGCTCGAGCAACGAGCCGGCGGCCGAGCGCGCTGCGCGAGCGAGAGCGCCGCGCCGCGAGCGCGCGGGACCGGCGCCCAGGTTGATCGCCTCGTCGAGACCGCGCTGGTCGCCCATCGCCGCGAGGAGAGGCATCCGGAGCAGCCGGCTCACCGACTCCGGCGCCACCCCGGCGCGGCTCCCGCGCGTGACGAGGTGTCGTGCCGGGGTCATCTCGGGCAGTCGATGAGCCACGCGCGCCGCACTGCTGACCCCCGGAACGGTCAGCGTGGAGACGAGGACGACATGGTCACAACGGCTGATCGTCTCGTCGATGACCGCATCCCGATGCCGTGGCAGGTCCACGACCACCGCATCGAAGCCACGCCGGCCGGCGGAGAGCACCTCGCGCATGGCGAACGCCTGCAGCGAGGCCGGCCGGTCGGTGGGCCAGGTCAACACAGACAGCAGGCCGGTGCGGGGCAGGGCCTCACGCAGGGAGCGCGAGCTCAGCCGTCCGGTGGTCTGCAGCATCGAGTCCCAGCGAATGCCGTCGGAGCTCTCGAGACCGAGCACCCGGTCGATCCCGGCGCCGATCGGGTCGGCGTCCACCAACAGCGTGCGGCCCACTGCCGTGGCCATCTGCGCGAGAGCGGCGGCGAACACCGTGGCGCCGGCTCCTCCCGAGCCGCCGATCACGCCGATCGTCACCCCCGGCGCGGCGCCACCGTCGCCCACGTCCGTGAGCAGCTCCACCAGCCAGGTTTCCGAGGCGGGAAGCCCCGCCACAGTCTCCGCCCCCACACCGAGCGCAGCCCGGAACAAGACGTCGCCAACGGGCGCACGCCCCAGGACATGCACCCGCTGACGGCGCGGCGGGCTCGAGGCGGCGAGGGTCGCGGCACAGTCGGCTCCGACGAGTACGACGGGCGCGCTCGACCACAGCCTCATCGCCTGTGCAGCGTCGCGCACCACCTCCGGCACCACGCCCGCTGCGGCGCACAGGCGTTGCACGTCGGCCACGAGCAACGGGTCGCCGGAGACGAGGAGCGGGGCGGTGACATCCATGCGGCGATACTCCGCCGCCGCCGGGACACGTAGAAGTCACGGGCGCTCGCCTGTGGACGGAGAGCGCCAGAAAATCGCCTGTGGACGCGAAACGGTCGGTCTCACCCGGAATCGACCGGTCTGCCTACACTTCAGCCATGAGCCCGGTGGCCCGACCGACGGCAGCTTTCTTCGACCTCGACAAGACGATCATCGCGAAGTCGAGCACTTTGGCCTTCAGCCGCGAGTTCCAGGCCGGCGGACTGATCTCGCGCGGCGCGGTGCTGCGCTCGGCATACGCCCAGTTCGTCTACCTCGTCGGCGGCGCCGACCACGACCAGATGGAGAAGATGCGGCAGTTCATGTCGCAGCTGTGCTCGGGCTGGGACGTCGAGACCGTCAAGGAGATCGTGGCCGACACGCTGCACAACATCGTCGACCCCCTTGTGTACGACGAGGCCGTCAGCCTCATCGAGACCCACCACCTCGCCGGGCGTGACGTCATCATCGTCTCGACCAGCGGCACCGAGGTCGTCGAGCCGATCGGCGAGATGCTCGGTGCCGACAAGGTGATCGCGACCCGGATGGAGGTGGTGGACGGCAAGTACACCGGCGAGATCCGCTTCTACGCCTACGCCGAGAACAAGGCAACTGCCATCCGCGATCTGGCCCGCAAGCGCGGCTACGAACTAGACCGGTGCTACGCCTACAGCGACTCGAGCACCGACGTACACATGCTCGAGGCCGTCGGGCATCCGTACGCCGTGAACCCCGACAAGGAGCTGCTCCGGATCGCGCGCAGCCGCGGCTGGCCGATCCTGCACTTCGAAAAGCCCGTTGCCCTGCGCAGCCGGGTGAAACTCCCGCCCCGGACTCCAACCATCGCCGCGCTGACCGTGGGGGGCTTCGTACTGATCGGTGCGGCAGTCTGGCTCGGCGCCAGGCGGCGCCGCGCAACAGTCTGAAAAGTCAAGTCTTGTGATGCTCTGGGGCCCGGCGTACAAAGGAAAGACAACAACAGAGACTCACACGGTGGCCGGTACCCACGCGGCGATCTACCCTTCCTACAGGGTGTTGGTCTTACCCGGAACTGCCGGGGGCCACGCTTAGAAAATGCACGCCTGGTAGCCAACCCCGTGTGACGAGCGGCATCGAGATCTCGTATCTCGATGTCGCTCCTCTGCTTCTGGAGGGCTCTGCTCAGGCGGGGCTCAGGCGGGGCTCAGGCGGGGCTCAGGCGGGGCTCAGGCGGGGCCACGCAGCGGGCTCGCCTCGGCCCCCTTGGCTTGTGCCTCGGCCGCGTAGAGCAGCCACGAGTGGAGTCCACCGGTCCCACCGTCGCGGTAGCCGCGCAGGTTCGACTCGTACGCCGCGCGCAGCGCCAGGTGCCCCGCCTCAGGTACGACGAGCGAAGCCGGGTCGACTCCCCGACCCACCAGCACCAGCCGTTCCGCGGCACGCGCGACCAGGCCGTTGTGGTCTGCGAACGGGGAAGCGGTCACCAGGTCGGCGTGCACCACCGCAGCCACGATCAGCGCCGGCGCACTCGTCCGCAGCAGGGTCTGCGAGAGCGACAGCAGACGTTCCGCGGCCTCGGCGGAGACAGGCTGGCCGGGCGAGGATCCTCCGGTGAGTGCGTGCAAGCGGGCGAACGCCTGCGCGGGGGAGCGGCCCAACACCGGCACCAGCGAGAGCAGCTCCGTGCTCAGCCGCACCGCGGCCCGGGCGAGCTCGTCGCCGGACCCGCTCCGCACCTCATCCAGCGACGACACCGAGCCCTCCAGGGCCGCGCTCGCCTGGGCACCACGCAGCAGGGAGTCGGCGGTCTGCTCGGGAGTGGTCCGGCGCAGCCCCCGGTCGCGCAGCATCACGTCGATCCCGTCACGGGTCGCGGCGAAGGCGGAGGGGACCCCTTCGAGCCCGGTCAGCCAGGCGAGCGGGTCCTTCGCCGCACTGCCGGACTCACTGGATGGATGGGGCACGCGCGCACACTATCCGGTAACTTCGAGCGCACGATGAGCAGGAAGAGCCCACCACCTGAACGGTCGTTCGGCCCGGTGGCCGAGGTCTACGACCGAGCACGCCCGTCGTACCCCGAGGAAGCCGTGGCCTGGCTGACCGGGGCCGGGACCTCGGTGATCCTCGAGCTCGGCGCCGGCACCGGCAAGCTCACCGAGGTGCTCCACGAGAACGGCGAGCGCGGCCGTGGAGCCGGGCACGACATCCTGGCCACCGACCCGCTACCGGAGATGCTGACCCGGCTCGCCGAGCGGGTACCCGTCAAGCACGTCGTCGCCACGGCCGAGCACATCCCCCTGCGCTCGCGCTCGGTTGACCTGGTGGTGTGCGGGCAGTCGTTCCACTGGTTCGACCACGACCGCGCGCTTCCCGAGATCGCGCGCGTGCTGCGCCCGGGTGGGGTCCTTGCGCTGGTGTGGAACACCTACGACGAGGGGATCCCGTGGGTACGCCGGCTCAAGCAGCTGATCTCGCCGGAGATCGGCAGCCAGGACGAGCGCGCGATGCCGCTGATGGAGACCCCCTACTTCGGGTTCGTGGAGAAGAAGCAGTTCCGCTTCTGGCAGACCCACACCGCAGCCACGCTGGCCGATCTGGCCCGCTCGGTCTCCCACGTCGCCACGATGAGCGACATCGAGCGTGCCAGCGTGCTGGCCAAGGTCGATGCGCTGTACGCCGGCTACGGCCGTGGTCACGACGGCATGCAGCTCGCCTGGGTGACGCGCTGCTACCGGGCCGTCGTACGCCATCAGGAGCTGCCGCCCGAGCCGCCGCCGCCGACCCGGCGAGCAGCAGCCCAGCCAGCCAAGGACAGGCCCGCCCAGGACCCGCCCCTCGTACCCACGCAGAAGCCGCCTCCGCCCGAGGACCCCGGCACCCAGCTGATCGACTTCAGGTAGGCCAAGTGTCTCGCGCCCGAAATACGTTGCAGTGGTCGCGGCCCAGGCACGCACATCGCTGCGTTCTCCTCACTCGAAGGGGCGCCGCCACACCTTCGCTCCTCGGCCTTGCGCTGCACGCACCTGGACCACGACCACAAGCAACAACTTCGGGCGCGAGACACTAGTGGCATTCGAGGGCCTGCGCAGCCGCTGGTACTCCCGTCAGCTGGGCAGTGACGCCGACCTGGCCACCTTCCGCACGCTGCACACCGCCTCGCTCGCCTCGCCGGCGCTGCGCGAGGGTCTGAACGCCGCGTCGGTTGAACGCAGCCTGCGGCACCTGCGCAACCTGCTCGGCACACCGGCGGTGGCGATCGCCGACACCCACCACGTCCTTGGGTACGACGGGCTTTCCACCCACCATGCCGACCAGGCACACGTGCTCGCCCGTCGCGCGATCCAGGACAGCGCCACCGTGGTCGCAGGACGCGCCGACCTCGTGTGCGACACCGATGGGTGCCTGGTCCAGCACGCGATCGCCAGCCCACTCGTGATCGACGACCGGGTGGCGGGCGCTCTCGTGGCCTTGACGAACCAGCCGTCAGCCAGCCTGCTGCGTGCGACCGAGGAGGTCGCCAGCTGGGTGTCCGGCCAGCTCGAGCTCGCCGAGCTCGACGAGTCGCGGCACCGACTGATGCGGGCCGAGGTGCGGGCCCTGCGTGCACAGATCAGCCCGCACTTCATCTACAACTCCCTTGGTGCGATTGCGTCGTTCGTGCGCACCGATCCTGACCGTGCCCGGGAGCTGCTGCTCGAGTTCGCGGACTTCACGCGCTACTCCTTCCGCGAGCACGGCGACTTCACGACGCTGGCCGAGGAGCTCCGCTCGGTCGAGCGCTACCTGTTGCTCGAGCAGGCCAGGTTCGGCGACCGGCTTCGGGTGACCCTGCAGGTGGCACCAGAGGTCCTGGGCGTGAGCGTCCCGTTCCTGTGCCTCCAGCCGCTCGTGGAGAACGCCGTACAGCACGGGCTCGAGTCCACGTCCCACGGCGGTCAGATCTCCATCGAGGCACGCGACGTTGACCGCGAGTGCATCATCTCCATCGAGGACAACGGGGTCGGCCAGGACCCCGAGCGGATCAGGGACGTGCTCTCCGGCGAGGCCGGCGGCGACTCGGTCGGGCTGGCCAACGTGGACGAGCGACTACGCACCACGTTCGGCGACGAATACGGTCTGGTCGTGGAGACCGCACCGGGCGCCGGCACCAGGGTCGTCGTACGCGTGCCCAAGTTCGCCCCGGGGGTCACGGCATGAGCGGCCTGCGGGTGCTGGTCATCGACGACGAGCGCCCGGCCCTCGACGAGCTGACCTACCTGCTGGAGCAGGACGAACGCGTCGCCGAGGTGCATTCCACTGACTCGTCCACCGAGGCGCTACGGCTTCTGCAGAACCTCGAGGTGGACGCGGTGTTCCTGGACATCCAGATGCCCGGTCTCACCGGCATCGAGCTCGGCCAGGTCCTCTCCCGCTTCCGGACGCCGCCCGCCGCCGTGTTCGTCACCGCCCACGACCAGCACGCCGTCGACGCGTTCGACCTCAACGCCGTCGACTACGTGCTCAAGCCGGTGCGGGCCGAACGCCTGGCTGAAGCCGTACGCCGGGTCCTGGCCTCCTCGCGCACCGAGAACCCCGAGGAGCAGGTGCCCGTCGAGAGGGGGGGCGTCACCCGCTTCGTGCCGGTCTCGCAGATCCGCTACGTCGAGGCCGACGGTGACTATGCCCGGCTGCACACCGCCGAGGACAGCTACCTGGTGCGGATCCCGCTGACCCAGCTCGAGCAGGACTGGGCCGGCGCAGGCTTCGTCCGGATCCATCGCTCGATCCTGATCGCGACCGGCTTCGTCGACGAGGTACGCGTCGATGGCGGCCGTTGCTCGGTGGTGATCGGCAGCCAGGAGCTCCAGGTCAGCCGACGGCACACACGCGCGCTGCGCGACCTGTTGGTGCGCAACGCGCGACCGAGAGCCGAGTCGTGACCCAGCCTCCGGAGCATCCGCAGGGACGTGTCCGGGTCACCAGCCCCTGGACCGAGCGTCCGCGCCATCGCCCTCGCCGCACCGCCGCGTCCGAGATCGATGCACAGAGCGAGGTCGGCGAGATCTACGTCGGCACGCTGCTGCGGGCACAGCTGCGCCTGGCCGTGAGCATCCTGGTCGCCCTCGCGCTCACGATCGGCATCCTGCCCCTGCTGTTCGTCTCCGTGCCCGCGCTCACCACCAGAAACGTCCTCGGGATGCCGGTCGCGTGGGGCATCCTCGCCTTCGGCTGCTACCCCGTCCTGGTGTTCCTGGCCTGGCGTTACGTGCGTTTGGCCGAACGCAACGAACGCGCCTTCGCACGGGTCGTCGAGCGGTCATGACCAACGGGGCCGCCTTCGGCCTGGTCGCGGTCCTGCTCGTGACCGTCGCCACGCTGGCGATCGGCACCTGGGGGCTGAAGTTCAGCCGGACCACCTCCGACTTCTTCGTAGCCTCACGTTCGGTCCGGCCCGGCCTCAACGCATCGGCCATCAGTGGCGAGTACATCTCCGCTGCCTCGTTCCTCGGCATCGCCGGCCTGGTGCTCAGCTTCGGTGCCGAGATGCTCTGGTACCCCGTCGGCTGGACCGCCGGCTACCTCGTCCTGCTCGTGCTCGTGGCGGCTCCGCTGCGTCGTTCAGGCGCCTACACGCTGCCGGACTTCGCCGAGGCCAGGTTGGACTCACGCACCGTGCGCACACTCGCCTCGGCGATGGTCGTAGCGATCGGCTGGCTCTACCTGATGCCGCAGCTGCAGGGCGCGGGCGTCGCCCTCCGCGCGGCGACCGGGCTGCCCCCGTGGGTCGGTGGCCTCGTCGTTGCGGCCGTCGTACTCCTCAACGTGCTGTCGGGCGGCATGCGGTCGATCACCTTCGTCCAGGCCTTCCAGTACTGGCTCAAGCTCACCGCCCTGATGGTGCCCGTCGCGTTCCTCCTGATCGTGTGGCTGGGTGACGGTGGTCGCTCACCCGCCGACCCGTCCCTGCTCGTCGGTGGCGAGTCGGGTACGGCGTGGGCCAACCCGGTCGACGTCGCCAGCGGTCACCCGCTGTACACGACGTACTCCCTGATGATCGCCACGTTCCTCGGCACGATGGGACTGCCGCACGTGGTGGTGCGCTACTACACGAACCCCGACGGACGGGCCGCCCGCCAGACCACGGTGATCGTGCTCGGCCTGCTCGGTGTGTTCTACGTGCTGCCGCCGATCTACGCCGCGCTCGGACGCCTCTACGCCCCCGACCTCGCCGGTGGCCGAGCCGCCGACGGCGTGGTGCTGGAGCTGCCGTCGCGCATGGTCGGGGACCTGGGCGGCAACCTGCTGACTGCTCTGCTCGCTGGTGGCGCGTTCGCGGCGTTCCTCGCCACTTCCTCCGGGCTGACGATCGCGGTCGCTGGTGTGGTCAGCCAGGACGTGGTGAGCAAGCGGCTCGAAGGCATCACCGCGTTCCGGGTCGCGGCGGTCGTCGCGGTCGTCGTACCGTTCCTGATGGCGCTGGTGGCACCACAGGCGGCGGTCGCGACCGTCGTCGGCCTGGCCTTCGCGATGGCCGCGGCCACCTTCTGTCCCCTGCTCGTGCTCGGGATCTGGTGGCGCGGCCTGACCGACGTCGGAGCGCTCGCCGGCCTGCTCGTCGGCGGCGCACTCACCGGCGGGGCAGTGACAGTGACGCTGCTGACCGGCCGCACCAGCACCGGTTGGTTCGCCACGCTCGTCGCCCAGCCTGCGGCGTGGGCGGTTCCGCTCGCGTTCGCCACGATGATCGTCGTCTCGAAGCTCACGCGGCACCGGCTGCCGGCTCACACCTCGCGGTTCATGGTCCGGCTGCACACCCCCGAGACGGTTCAGCTCGACCGCGGCTGACCAGACCCGCCGAGACGGCGCTTGTGTCCCACCCAGACCCACCGAGACGGCGCTTGTGTCCCACCCAGACCCGCCGAGACGGCTGGAGATGCACGCGGCGGATGAACATTGCAGCCGTCTGGGCGGTTGTTTCCGGGACACACGCGCCGTCTCGGCGGTCCTCCCGGGTGGCGCGCCGCGCGACCCGCAACTCGATGTGCGGAGTCCCTCACGCGCAGGGGGCGGTCACGGTCTGTGGTCTCGACTGATCACTCGCTTCGCTCGCTGCTCCTCGGAATCTCCACGCGGCGGATGGACCGGCTGGTGCAGTCGCCTCGGGATCACCGGTCTGTCGAAGTCGCAGGTCTCGGTGATGACCCGCGAGCTCGACGAGCTGGTCCGCGACTTCCGCGAACGCCCGCTTGACGAGGGGCCTTACACGTTCGTGGCAGCGGACGCATTGACCATGAAGGTCCGCGAGGGCGGCCGGGTCATCAAGATCGCGGTCATGGTCGCCACCGGCGTCAACGCCGACGGGTTCCGCGAGATCCTCGGCGTGGCCACCTCCACCAGTGAGTCCGGGGCCGGCTGGACCACCTTCTTCAAAGACCTGGTTGCTCGCTGCCTGAACGGGGTCGCGCTGGTCACCTACGATGCCCAGACCGGACTGGTCGAAGCGATCGGCGCGGACCAGCCCGGCGCGACTGGCGATTGTGTCCCACCCAGACCCGCAACCTGAGAGGGCGTTGTGTCCCACCCAGACCCGCCGGGGAGGGCTCAAGGAATGCTACGCGGCGGCTGAACATTGCAGCCGTCTGGGCGGTTGTTCCCGGGACACACGCGCCGTCTCGGCGGTCCTCCCGGGTGCGCGCGCCGCGCGACCCGCAACTCGATGTGCGGAGTCCCTCACGCGCAGGGGGGCGGTCACGGTCTGTGGTCTCGACTGATCACTCGCTTTCGCTGCTCGACCGCCTACCTGGTTGCTGGCTGCTCGACCACCTACCTGGTTGCTCGCTGCTCGACCGCCGGCTCCGGTCGCTGCCGGCGGCACCGCTGTCCACATGCTGACCGTTCGTCGTACGGCTTCGACCGCTGGGCGATTCGGCCTTTCCACCCGGCGACGTACCCGTTCGTCATGGTGGCGGTGGCCCGCGGCTGCTGCCACGGTGACGGGCATCACAGCCCCGCGAAGAAGGTGACCTTCATGCCCAACCTGCCTCCGCCCACCAGTGCATCCGATGTGCACGACCATGCATCTCGGCACGATCCCGTATATGACCGCCTGCACGAGACCGCGGAGTTCCAGGAGCTGCGTCGCCGCTTCCGCAAGTTCGCGTTCCCGGCCACAGCCGCCTTCCTGGCCTGGTACCTGCTCTACGTGTTCATGTCGAACTGGGCGAGCGACTTCATGAGCTACAAGCTCGTCGGTCACATCAACGTGGCGCTGGTCTTCGGCCTGCTCCAGTTCGTCACCACGTTCGGGCTCGCATTCATGTACGCGCGGTACATGAACCGCGAGGTCGACCCGATCGCGCGACAGCTCGAGGCGCAGTACGACTCGGAGGCCAAGGCATGAGCTCACAGACACTGACCGCCCTGCTGTTCCTTGCGGTCGTCCTCCTCACGGTAGCCATCACCTTCTGGGCCAGCCGGCAGTCCTCCGGTGCCGCCGACTTCTACGCCGGCGGACGTTCCTTCAGCGGTTTCCAGAACGGCCTGGCGGTCTCGGGCGACTACATGTCCGCCGCGTCGTTCCTCGGTATCTCCGGGCTGATCGCGCTGAACGGGTATGACGGCTTCCTGTACTCGATCGGCTTCCTGGTCGCGTGGCTGGTGGCGCTCCTGCTCGTCGCCGAACTGCTGCGCAACTCGGGTCGCTACACGATGGCTGACCAGCTCGCCTACCGGATGAAGCAGCGGCCCGTCCGTACGGCTGCAGCCACCTCCACGGTCGTCGTCTCGATCTTCTACCTGCTTGCGCAGATGGTCGGTGCCGGTGCGCTCGTGGCGCTGCTCCTGGGGGTCCAGTCCGAGGGCATCAAGGCACTCACCATCGTGGGTGTCGGGATGCTGATGGTCTTCTACGTGACTGTCGGCGGCATGAAGGGCACTACCTGGGTGCAGATCGTCAAGGCGGTCCTGCTGATGAGCGGCACGCTGCTCATCACCCTGCTGGTGCTGGCCCACTTCGACTTCAACCTCTCCAGCTTGTTCCAGGCCGCGTCCGAGAACACAGGCAAGGGCGAGGCGTTCCTGCAGCCGGGCCTGAAGTACGGAATCGACACCACCTCGAGGATCGACTTCGTCTCCCTCGGACTGGCCCTGGTGCTCGGCACCGCCGGTCTTCCGCACATCCTGATCCGCTTCTACACCGTGCCGACCGCGAAGGCTGCACGAACCTCGGTGCTCTGGGCGATCGGGCTGATCGGCACCTTCTACCTGATGACGCTGGTCCTCGGGTTCGGTGCCGCGGCGATGCTCGACACCGGCCCGGAGAGCAAGGTCGTCGCGTCGGGCGGCAACCTGGCCTCACCTCTGCTGGCTGAAGCGGTCGGTGGCGGCAGCGGGACCACCGGCGGCGCGGTGCTGCTGGCGCTGATCTCGGCGGTGGCCTTCGCGACCATCCTGGCGGTGGTGGCGGGTCTGACCCTGACCTCGGCCTCGTCGGTGGCGCACGACCTCTACGCGACCGTGTTCAAGAAGGGGACCGCGAGCGAGAAGGACGAGGTGAAGGTGGCCCGGATCGCTGCCTTCGTCATCGGTGGCATCGCCGTCGTGCTGGCAATCCCGGCGCAGAAGCTCAACATCGCCTTCCTGGTGGCGTTGGCCTTCGCGGTGGCCGCCTCGGCCAACCTGCCGTCGCTGCTCTACAACTTGTTCTGGCGGCGGTTCAACACCCGCGGTGCGGTGTGGGCCATCTACGGCGGTCTGAGCACCTGCCTCGTGCTGGTGTTCTTCTCACCGGTGGTCTCCGGATCGGAGACAGCACTCGTCACCGGTGCCGACTGGTCCTGGTTCCCGCTCAGCAACCCAGGGATCATCTCGATCCCGGCCGGGTTCCTGCTGGGCTGGCTGGGCACGGTCACCTCGAACGAGCCGGAAACCGCTGACCGCTTCACCGAACTCGAGGTGCGAGCGTTCACAGGGGCGGGCTCCGAGGCCGCGATCCACCACTGACCACCTGGTGGACCAGACAGCGCCTGGGCGGCCCCACGTGAAGGGCCGTCCAGGCGCTGCTCGCCTAGTAGTAGTTTCGAAATCAAATGCCCAGCACCCCAGACCGTGCACGAGGAGTTATCGATGAGTGACGAGTCCAGCGGAACCTTGGCCAACCTGGCCCACGAGGAGCGTCGGTTCGAGCCTCCAGCCGAGTTCGCGAAGAACGCCAACTTGACCGCAGACACGTACCTCGAGGCGGAGAAGGATCGTCTGGCCTTCTGGGAGACGCAAGCCGAGCGTCTCGACTGGGACACCAAGTGGGACCGGGTCCTCGACTGGGACAACCCGCCGTTCGCCAAGTGGTTCGTCGGCGGCAGGATCAACGCGGCCTGGAACTGTGTGGACCGGCACGTGGAGAGCGGCGCCGGCGACAAGGTCGCGTTCCACTGGGTCGGTGAGCCCGAGGACGACACCCGGGACATCACCTACTCCGACCTCAAGGCCGAGGTGTGCAAGGCCACCAACGCCTTGGTGGAGCTCGGTGTCGAGACCGGTGACCGGGTCGCGATCTACATGCCGATGATCCCAGAGACCGTGATCGCGATGCTCGCGTGCGCACGTCTCGGCGCCCCGCACACCGTGGTGTTCGGCGGCTTCTCCTCCGACGCACTGGCCAACAGGCTCGAGGACTGCGACGCCCGGGTGGTCATCACCGCCGACGGGGGCTACCGCCGCGGTGCTGCCTCCGCACTGAAGCCGGCAGTCGACGAGGCATGTACGAGGGCCGACGACCTCGGTCACAGCGTCCGCAAGGTGCTCGTGGTCCGCCGTACGGGCCAGGACGTGGAGTGGAACGACGACCGCGACGTGTGGTGGCACGAGGTGGTCGACAAGCAGTCGGCCGAGCACGAGTGCGAGTTCTTCGACGCCGAGCACCCGCTGTACGTCATGTACACCTCGGGCACGACCGGCAAGCCCAAGGGAATCCTGCACACCACGGGCGGCTACCTGGTCGGGTGTTCCTACACGCACTGGGGGATCTTCGACCTCAAGCCGGACACCGACGTCTACTGGTGCACCGCCGACGTCGGATGGGTCACCGGTCACTCGTACGGCGTCTACGGGCCGCTCGCGAACCAGACGACGTCGGTGATCTACGAAGGTACGCCGGACAGCCCGCACAAGGGCCGCTGGTGGGAGATCTGCGAGAAGTACGGCGTCACGATCTTCTACACCGCACCGACAGCGATCCGGACGTTCATGAAGTGGGGCGACGAGATCCCCGAGAAGTTCGACCTGTCCAAGCTGCGACTGCTCGGCTCCGTCGGCGAGTCGATCAACCCCGAGGCCTACATCTGGTACCGCAAGACCATCGGCGGTGACCGCACCCCCATCGTCGACACCTGGTGGCAGACCGAGACCGGCTCGATCATGATCAGTCCGCTGCCAGGCGTGACGTCGTCCAAGCCGGGCTCGGCGATGAAGTCGATCCCCGGCATCGTGACCGATGTCGTCAACGACGACGGCGAGTCGGTCCCGGATGGATCGGGTGGCTTCCTGGTGATCAAGGAGCCGTGGCCATCGATGCTGCGCACCCTGTGGGGTGACGACCAGCGGTTCAAGGACACCTACTGGTCCCGCTTCGAGAAACAAGGCTTCTACTTCGCCGGCGACGGAGCCAAGAAGGACGACGACGGTGACATCTGGCTGCTCGGCCGGGTCGACGACGTCATGAACGTCTCCGGACACCGGCTCTCCACGACCGAGATCGAGTCGGCCCTCGTCTCTCACCCAAAGGTCGCCGAAGCGGCAGTGGTCGGAGCCGCCGACGAAACCACCGGCCAGGCAGTCTGCGCGTTCGTGATCCTGAGAGAGTCGGCGCTCGAGGAAGGCGAGGAGGCGCCGGACTCACTGATCCAGGAGCTGCGCCAGCACGTCCAGAAGGAGATCGGTGCCATCGCCAAGCCTCGTCAGGTGATGATCGTGCCCGAGCTGCCGAAGACGCGGTCGGGCAAGATCATGCGCCGGCTGCTCAAGGATGTCGCCGAGCACCGCAAGGTCGGCGACGTCACCACCCTCGCCGACTCCACCGTGATGGACCTGATCGGCAAGGGCCTGAGTTCAGGCGGCAAGGACGACGCCTGACGCCGCACTGCTACGAGCTTCCAAGCCGAACTGCCTCTCCGCACAGACCACGGTGTGCGGGGAGGCAGTTCACCAATTCCTGACCGGGACGGCCGGGAACGCCGCCTCCCCACACACCAGCGCTAGTGGCCATTCCCTGAAGTTCGTCGGGGTCCCCCGCGGCCCAGGCACGCACATCGCTGCGTTGGAGTCGGTCGAAGGAGGTCAACTACGACTTCCCTCCTCCGCCTTGCGCTGCACGCACCCGGACCACGGCTACCCTCGACGAACTTGCGGTCATGACCCCTAGTCGTTCTCCCAGTCGCGCCGGGGACCGGTGACCCTGTCACGCTCCGCGTTCGACATCAGCTTCGAGTGCGCCAGGCTGACCACGGTGGTGACGACCAGGATGCCGATGATCACCGTCAGGGACAGCCAGATCGGGATCTCGGGCGCCCACTCAACGTGGTGGCCGCCGTTGATGAAGGGCAGCTCGTTCTCGTGGAGCGCGTGCAGGATCAGCTTGACGCCGATGAACCCGAGCAGGATCGCGAGCCCGTAGGAGAGGTAGATCAGCCGCTCGAGCAGACCGCCGATCAGGAAGTAGAGCTGTCGCAGACCCATCAGCGCGAAGATGTTCGCGGTGAGCACCAGGAAGGGCTCCTCGGTCAGTCCGTAGATCGCGGGGATCGAGTCGAGCGCGAACAAGAGGTCCGTGGTGCCCAGCGCGATGATGACGATGAGCATCGGGGTGATCACCCGCTTGCCGTTCTCCACGGTCATCAGCTTGGTGCCGGACCACTCCGAGGTCGCGGGGAACCTGCGCTCGATGAGCTTGATCAGCCTGTTCTCCTCGAACTCGTCCTCGTCCTCGGCGCCCTCCTTCGCGAGCTTCCAGGCAGTCCAGACCAGGAACAGTCCGAAGATGTAGAAGACCCAGCTGAAGTTGTTGATCGCCGCAGCTCCGACCGCGATGAAGATGCCTCGCATGATCAGCGCGAGCACGATGCCGACGAGTAGGGCGTTCTGCTGCAGCGGCTTGGGTACGCCGAACTTGTTCATGATGATCAGGAAGATGAACAGGTTGTCGACCGAGAGGGAGTACTCGGTCAGCCAGCCCGCGAAGAACTGGGCGCCGTATGTGTGGCCGGCGAAGGACCACACGCCGATGCCGAACGCAACTGCCATCCCGACGAAGATGCCGAGGGCGATGCCCACCTCCTTGTTGGAGGGTTCGTGCGGGCGCCGTCCGATGACGACGATGTCGATCAGGAGAACTACGGTGGTGATGCCGATCGTGAGCCACCACACCAAGGGGGAAACTTCCATTGCTACCTCCGGACTCGGGCGCCAGCGCGTGCGCGGCGCACCATGCTTATTCTGCGGGTCCGGAGGTCTCTTCCGCCGCCCGAAGGTGGCCGACGACCCCGGGTCCGACCCCTGTACAGCTCTTGGGTGGACCGTGATGACGACATCGCCGCGAAGGAATACTCCCCTCCAACTTCGCTGAGTCTCCCAGATCTCGGGCCAGCGACCAAACTGAGTAGGCTCGCTGGCGGTGAGCCGGGAAGTCTGGTCGGCGTCGTCTGACCGACCCCGTTGACGGACCTGCACCCGGAGGCGCCCGTGGCCACACTCGCCGTCATCATCTTCGTCGTCGCCCACGTCCTGTCGCCACCGAATGGGTCCACCGCACCAAGGTCGCCCTCTGTGGCGCCGGGCTGATGCTGCTGTTGCACATCTCCGACGCCGACCAGGCGTTCTTCGACTCCCGCACCTGAATCGAGTGGAACGTCATCTTCTTGCTGCTGGGCATGATGATGATCGTCTCGGTGCTGCGCCGTACGGGGGTCTTCGAGTACGTCGCCGTATGGTCCGCCAAAAGGGCCGGGGGCAAGCCGTACCGCCTGATGGTGATGCTGTGCGTGATGACAGCCGGGGCATCGGCGTTGCTCGACAACGTCACCACCCTCCTGCTCCTCGCCCCAGTGACATTCCTGGTGTGCGAGCGGCTGGGGCTACGCGCGGCACCGTACCTCATTGCGGAGGTGATGGCCTCCAACATCGGCGGCACCGCGACCCTGATCGGCGATCGGTCGCCCGCCACGAACTCGCGCTTGAGCTCCAGCCCGACGACGAAGAAGAAGATCGAGCAGCCCATCCGCGGACCAGGTGCCCAGGGACAGGTCCAGGTGCAGGGCCTGAGGACCGAGCCTGTGGTCACGCAGCGCCGTGTACGAGTCCTCGGCGGGGGAGTTCACCCATACCAGCGCCACGACCGTGGCCAGGAGCAGAAGAGCCCCTCCGACGGTCTCCTTGCGGAGCACCTCGGCGATGCGTGTGGTCTCCCCCCACGACCCCGCGTCCCAGGATCGTGCGCGTCGAGTCGGTGTCGGACATACAGCGATCCTCCGGGGTAGGCGGAGTCCTTGCCGACCAGACTCCCCGGCGCACCTCGTTCCAGCGAACCATACCGGCGCCACAGGTCCGCGACCGCAGTCCTGCTGGCGTCGCTGATGGCGGGCGTGGCTGCCGCCCTGATCCTGGGACGCCGCAGCCGGGTGCGTCGCCGGGCGTAAGGATAGGGTTCGACGCGACGTCAGAAGTCCTCGAAGGGAAGTCACCTGCCATGTCACAGCGCGAGCCCGTCGACACCGATGAGCCCACGATCGGCAAGCTGGTCGTCGACGCCAGCCGCGACATCTCGACCCTGATCCAGAGCGAGATCGAGCTCCTCAAGTCCGAGCTCCGGGTCTCGGTCAAGGCGGGTGGAATCAGCGTCGCGATGTTCGCGGCGGCCGGCTTCCTGGTGCTGCTGGCGATCATCATGCTCTCGATCGCGCTCGCCTTCTTCGTGCACATGACCGGCCTCGACCTCGCGTGGTGCTTCCTCATCGTCTTCGCTCTCTACGTGCTGGTGGCCGCGCTCCTCGGCCTCGTCGGCGTTCGCAAGATCAAGCAGGTCAAGCCCCCCGAGAAGGCCATGCACCAGGCCAAGGAGTCCAGGAGCCTGCTCAAGCGCGGCTGAGCGACAGTTCCGGCGGGGTGGTCGGGGCCTACGAGCAGTTCCCGCTCGACACCTTCTCCTCGGCGCTCAGCCCCAGGGCGGCGGCCCGGCGTACCTGGTCGGAAGTCAGCGCGTAGCCGGTGTCGCGGTCACTGACCGACGCGGCGAAGACCACCCCGAGGACGCGTCCCTCTGTCGAGACGACCGGACCGCCGGAGTTGCCTGGGCGGATCAGCCCGCGCAGGGAGAAAACGTGACGGGTGACAGTGCCGTTGCCGTAGATGTCAGGAGAGCGGAGCCGCTGGTCGCTGCGGATCCGGACCGGCTGGGCGTTGAAGGGACCGTCCTCCGGGAACCCGAGCACCGCGCCCTGCTCGCCCTCCCTGCCCGCCAGGTCGAACTGGATCGTGGGCCCGTCGAGCCCCGGTACGTCGATCACGGCGACATCCACGTCAGGGTTGTAGTAGACGACCGTGCCGTCCACCGACTCGTCGCCGACCCGGACTGTCGGCTCGGTGACGCCCGCGACGACGTGCGCGTTGGTCATCAGCTTGCCGGGGGCGTAGAGGAAGCCGGTGCCCTCGACGCCACTCCCACACCGGTTGTTGCTGCGGATCTTGAACACGCTCGGGCCGGCGCCGCGGACGTCGGGGTCACGAAGTACGCGCCGATCCGCCGGCGCCACTCTGACGATGTTCTCGCGCGCGAACGGCTCGAGGTAGCGCGGGAAGAAGCTCGACCCGACCAGGTTGTCGAAGGAGCGCAGTGCCTGCTGCGCGCGCACCGGCATCGCGTCGTTCACGGTGATCAGCACCTTGGACTCGCGCACCTGCGGGCTGATCCCCGGGATCCGCGAGCCGCTGATCGCGACGCCGAGCATCCAGGCCACGAGCAGTACGGCGACCACACTGAGCACCGAACCGCCGATCGCGTCGACGGCCCGGACCGGCTGCCAGGTGATGCGATCGCGGAGCCGGGACCCGAAGAACTGGAGGATCGCCTGCCCCACCGAGGCCATCACGAGTACGACGAACAGGGCTCCCAGGGAGACCCACAACGACGGCGCGGCGTCACCGAGCAGGACGGGCGCCAGCCAGATCCCGGCCAGTCCCCCCGCCAACAACCCCGCGGTGGCGCAGGCGCCGGCGATGAACCCCTGCCAGTAACCGGAGAGGGCATAGGCGACGGTCAGCACGACCAGACACCAGTCGAGGAAGTTCATTCAGGCCCTTCGCGAGGTGGAGACGGGGTCAATCTTGACTCAGGCCGAACATGTAGTCCGGCAATGACTGCTCCACGGACGCGTCCCACGGACGGGTCAGACCCACGTGGTCGAAGAGCTTGCTGATCAGCCCAGCGGTGAACCCCCACAGGATCAGGTCCTTGGAGTCGCCGATCAGGAACCCGGGGCTGCTGTAGCCGTTGGGGTGTACGACGGTCACCCGGTGCTGCGGGTCGAGCAGCTCCTCGATCGGCACCCGAAGGACCGCGTTGACCTCCCGCGGGTCGACCACGTCCACCGTGGACGGGTCCTTCCACCACCCGAGCACGGCTGTCACGGCGAAGTTGCTCGGCGGCAACCACAGCTCGGGGAGGGTGCCGAAGACCTCGACACCCGCTGGGTCGAGACCGGTCTCCTCCTCGGCCTCGCGCAAAGCCGCTGCGGTCGCCGACGCGTCGGTCTCGTCGATCGAGCCCCCCGGGAAGGAGACCTGGCCCGGGTGGGAGCGCATGTCGTGCGCCCGCTCGGTCAGCAGCAGGTCCGGTCCGGCCGGGCCCTCACCGAAGAGGATCAGCACCGCGCCCTTGCGGGTGCGCGTGCCCTCAGGCGGCACGAACAGGCTGATGTCCTCGGCCGTGATGGAGCTGGCACCGGCGCGGATGGGCTCGAGCCACTCGGGCAGGCTCATGACGGGACTCCGAGGTGCTTCGCGACCAGCTTCTCGAGCTGGGCCACGGAGGAGATCTCGACGTACTGCTCGTAGGCCACGCCGCCCTTCGCGTCGAGCAGGATCAGCTTGGGCAGGCCGACGGCACGCAGCTTGCCGTCGGGGTCCTCGTACAGCGGGTACTTGACCCCGGTCTCCCGGGCCAGCGCCTTCGCGCGACCCGGCCGGGTCTCCTGGAAGTCGATGCCGACGACGTCAACCTTCCCGGCGTACTTCTCCGCAAAGGCCTGGTAGAGAGGCATCTCCCTGCGGCACGGTCCGCACCAGCTGGCCCACAGGTTCACCACCATCGGCCCGCGCAACGAGGCGAGGTCGACCCTCTCGCCGGAGGAAAGGGAAGAGAGGCTGACGTCCGGGAGACGGTCGGGCTGCTTCGCCTGCTTCTCCTCCTTGGAGCAGCCACCCACGCCCAGAAGCAGGCCGACCAGCAGTGCGACGGCCACTGCCCGCCCCGGTTGACTCCTGGGTTGACTCCTGTGTCGGCTCAGCGGGTGGCTCACGCCGGGCCCTGCGTCTTGACGAGGGCTCGGGCCAGCTCGGGGTCGGTCGGCCCCGCGCCGTACGACGGGCACCAGCGCGCGACCGCGCAGGCACCGCACGCCGGCTTCTTCGCGTGGCAGACACGTCGCCCGTGCCAGATCAGGTGATGACTCAGCATCGTCCAGTCGCGCTTGGGGAACAGCCTGCCGATCGCGTGCTCGGCCTTGACCGCGTCTGTCTCCTCGGTCCAGCCGAGCCGCCGGATCAGCCGACCGAAGTGCGTGTCGACGGTGATGCCAGGGATGTCGAAGGCGTTGCCGAGCACCACGTTGGCGGTCTTGCGGCCAACCCCGGGGAGCTTCACCAGGGCATCGAGCCGGGGCGGCACCTCACCGCCATGGTCGGCGACCAGGGCGGCAGAGAGCTTGAGCAGCGACTCCGTCTTGGCCCGGAAGAACCCGAGCGGACCGATGATGCGCTCCAGGTCCTCGCGAGGTGCCGCGGCCATTGCGCGGGCGTCCGGGTAGGCGGCAAACAGGATCGGACGCACGGCGTTGACCCTGCGGTCAGTCGTCTGGGCGCTGAGCACGGTGACGACAAGGAGCTGGAACGGATCGTCGAAGTCGAGCTCGCACCCAGCGTCCGGGTAGGTCTCGGCCAGCACGCGGTTGACCTTGCGCGCGCGTCGGACCAACCCGGTCTCGGGAGAGGTGTTCGGCACGCCGAACAGGGTACGGCGCGCACCGAGGCGCTACCCAGACCGGGATGGCAACCGCGTCGGTCGGCGTGCCGGTGGGGTCGCGTGGCGCCTGGAGGGCGAATGGGACAGACTGTGACCTGCGCCACGCGCGCGGCCGGTGGCGCGCGGCTACAGAAAGGGACATCAGGTGGATAACGACGTACTCCGGCAGGCGCCGCTGTTCAGTGCTCTCGACGACGAGGCGGCCAATGCGCTGCGCACCTCCATGGGCGAGAACAAGCTGCGCCGTGGAGAGGTGCTGTTCCACGAGGGTGACCCCGGCGACCAGCTCTACATCGTCACCGACGGCAAGGTGAAGCTCGGCCGCACCTCCTCCGACGGCCGCGAGAACCTACTGGCGATCCTCGGTCCCGGGCAGATGTTCGGCGAGCTCTCCCTCTTCGACCCTGGTCCCCGCTCGGCGACGGTCACTGCGGTTACCGACACCGTCTTCCTCTCGCTCTCCCACGACGACCTGCTGCGTTGGTTCGAGGGGCGTCCCGGCGTGGCGCTCGGCCTGCTGGCCCAACTGGCCGGCCGATTGCGCAAGACCAACGAGGTCGTGGCCGACCTGGTCTTCTCCGACGTCCCGGGCCGCGTCGCCAAGGCCCTGCTCGACCTCGCCGACCGGTTCGGCCGCACGGCCGACGACGGCGTACACGTCCACCACGACCTCACCCAGGAGGAGCTGGCCCAGCTGGTCGGTGCTTCCCGCGAGACGGTCAACAAGGCGCTCGCCGACTTCGCCTCCCGCGGCTGGCTGCGGCTCGAGCCACGCTCGGTGGTGATCCACGACGTGGAGCGGATGAAGAAGCGCGCCCGCTGAACGGTTGTCCTACCCGATCGGCGTGACCGGCTGCGGCTGGTAGGCCTTCGGGAACTTCAGGGCGTCCACCGTCACCGTGGTCACCACGACCGGGTGGTCCGTCGTACGTCGCACGAGGGGACTGCGGTCGGCGACGAAGTCGGAGAAGATCACGTTGGGGCTGCCGAAGATCCAGTCGATCTCGGATCGACTCGGTGGTGAGCAACCGCCGTTGTTGCTGCCACCCGCCGCGGCGATGAGCGGTGTGGCGCCAGTGACCCTGCAGAAGTACACGTCGCGCTCGTTCATGTCGCCGGTGACGAACTGCGGGACGCCGGTGCGCTCGAGCTGGTTGAACAGGTTGATCTGGCGTCGGGTCGCCTCTCTGCGGTGCTGCACCATGTTGCCCCCGATGTTGGCGGGGTTGTGGAAGGTGGAGAAGTAGGCGAGCACGCCCGTCCGGGTGTGACGGAGCAGCACGTACGGCATCGGACGGATCCGGCCCTTGAAGTACGGGATGTTGACGAGCCCCGGCTTCACCAGCTGCCAGACGTCGGTGCGCCAGGCGACGGAGTTCTCGCCGGCGCGCCGGCCCAACGACAGCCCCGGGTACATCGCCCAGCCCGGCGCCTGCTGCTGGAAGGCCACGCGCTGGTTGGGCTGGAACTCCTGGAAGCCGATGACGCTGATGTTGTGGCCGTTCAGGATCGCGATCGTGCCAGGCATCCGTTGCGGTCCTGAGGCCATCCCCGGGGAGTGCCCGCCACCGCCGGTGTGACTGCTGCCGAGGACGTTGAACGACGCCATCCTGAACACGACGACCGGGGGCAGGATGAGGGGCCGGGGGCGCACGGGCGCCGGGTTGATGTCGACCTCGCGGCGCTCGTCCGCGGGCCCGAGACTGCCGGAGTACGTCGGCTCGCTCGGCGAGGCACTACTGCCTGTCGCGGAGGGGGAGGCGCTCGCGCTGGGGCCGCCCTTGGCGGCGTCGACCGGGGCGTCGCCCGGCGTCAGGTCACCGCGGACCCAGAGGAAACCGACGCCCCAGACGGCGACGAGCAGCGCGACGAACACCGCCATCCCCAACTTCTCACGCACAGTCGCAAGGTATCTCGCGGCAGGTCGCCGCGTTCAGTCAATGGCTGATCGAGGACGAACGTCACAAAGGGCCGCCCCGGCCCAGTCCCCGAGGCGTCGCAGATTGTGAGCTGAACAGTCCTGAGGCGTCGCAGATTGCGGTAATCAGCGACGCCTCGACGCGGTTCCGGCCGCAATCAGCGACGCCTCGACGTAGTTTCGGCCGCAATCTGCGCCGCCTCGACGAAAGCGGTTCAGTCCTGGTGCGCGAGGTGCGCCAGCTGTGCGCGGACGGAGAGCTCGGCGGCTCCCCACAGGACCGGGTCGACGTCGGCGTACACGATCTCCACCACCCGGCGCGGCAGCTCGTCGGCGGCCATGCCCTCGGAGGCCAGCCCCTCGGGAGGTGGCTGGGCACCCAGCTGAGCCACGGCTGACTCGACCTGGGCGAGCCGCTCCGCACGGTGGGCGATGTAGTAGTCGAGGGCGCCGAGAGCGTCGTCGATCACCGGCCCGTGGCCCGGCCAGATGCTGCCGATCTCACGGGAGTCTGCAAGCGCGTGCAGGCGGTCGAGGGAGTCGAGGTAGGCGCCGAGCTGTCCGTCGGGATGCGCCACGACCGTCGTACCCCGTCCGAGAACGGTGTCTCCGGTGAGGACGGCGCGCTCCGCCGGGAGTACGAACGAGAGGGAGTCGGCAGTGTGCCCGGGGGTGCCGACCACATGGACCTCGAGCCCGTCCACCTCGACCACGTCACCGTCTGCGAGACCTTCGGAGCCGAGGCGGCACAACGGATCGAGGGCCCGGACGCCACAGCCCATCCGCTCGGCGAACTCCTTCGCGGCCTCGGAGTGGTCGAGATGGTGATGGGTCAGGAGTACGACGCCCACGTTGCCGGCCTGCTCGGCCAGGGCGGCGAGGTGTGACTCGTCCGGCGGTCCGGGGTCGACCACGATCGAGCGTCCGGCGTCCGGCTCGCGCAGGATCCAGGTGTTGGTGCCGTCCAGGGTCATCATGTTGGCGTTGGGCGCCAGCACGCATACCGCGCGCTCGCCGAAGGATCCACCAGACCAGCTCACGACCGGCTCACGACCCCGCTCTCGACCGGGTCGCCAGGAGTGCCTCGAAGCGGGGTGGGACCGACAAGGTGCCACCGTCCTCGTTCTGCTCCACCTCCGGCATGTACATCTCGACGCTGCGGTCGCGGGCCGCGTCCAGAACTGCGGCGGGGTCGGCGTACTGCCCAACCTCGAGGCAGGTGAGGTACGTCGGCGGCAGCATCCCCAGCTGCTCCTGCTCGACATCGGCCACCGCCTTCATGGCTGGCAGCCAGGTGACCTGGTCGGACTCCGTGGACACGTCGCGTGTGCGCTGCCCCTCGGGGAGGTCGGCGACGAAGAACCACGTGCGGTAGCGGCGGGGCTCGAAGATCGGAGTCAGCCAGGCCGCCCACACGCCCAGGAGGTCGGTACGCAGCACCAGACCACGCTGTTCCAGGAAGTCGGTGAACGCGAGCTCGCGCGCCTCCAGCGCGGCGCGGTCGTTCTCCCAGTCCTCGGCTGTCGTGTCCGCGACGACGGTCTCCGCGGACTCGCCCGCCAGCAGCACGCCCGACTCCTCGAAGGTCTCGCGCACGGCGGCGCACACGAGCGCGCGGGCGGTGGCTTCGTCGGTCCCGAGCTGTGCGGCCCACTCGGCAGGGCCCGGCCCGGCCCACGCAGTCGCGTGATCGAAGTCGCGCGGGTCGACACCCCCGCCGGGGAAGACGCACATCCCGCCGGCGAAGGCCATCGAGGTCTGCCGACGCAGCAGGTAGACCTCCGGGCCGTCCGGGCCCGGACGCAGGAGCACCACGGTGGCGGCGTTGCGCGGCTCCGCCGGCTCACGGCTGCCGTCGGCGAAGGCACGTGCGCCCTCCACGAACTGCGGCGGGAGCTGTACGCGAACCAACTCCTCAGACCTCCACGATCAGCTCGACCTCGACCGGAGCGTCCAGTGGCAGTACGGAGACACCGACCGCCGAGCGAGCGTGTCGGCCGGCCTCGCCGAAGACCTCACCGAGCAGCTCGGAGACGCCGTTGGCGACCTGCGGCTGGGCGGTGAAGTCGGGGGCCGAGGCCACGAAAACGACGACCTTGACGATCCGCTTGACCCCCGAGAGCTCACCGGCCTCGGCGCGCACCGCGGCAATCGCGTTGAGCGCACACTGGCGTGCACATTCCACCGCCTGCTCCTGGCTGACCTCGCCACCCACCTTGCCGGCGAACATCAGCTGCCCGTCGCGCATGGGCAGCTGGCCGGCGGTGAACACGTGGTTGCCGCTGCGCAGGGCGGGGAGGTACGCCGCCACCGGCTTCGGGACCTCGGGCAGGCTCAGCCCGAGGTCAGTGAGCCGCTCCTCCGGGGTGCTCACTGGACCGGACGCTTGAAGTAGGCGACGAGGTTCTCCGGGTTCATCCCGGGCACCATCTGGACGAGCTCCCAGCCTTCGGAGCCGAAGTTGTCCAGGATCTGTTTGGTGGAGTGCACGAGCACCGGGGCAGTCAGGTATTCCCATTTGTTCATGGGCGCCACCTTAGTGTCCTGCGTCAGCACTACGGTGGCGCCCATGCTGCCCGATGCGGTGGTGCGGTACGCCGACCACGACGAAGCCGTCATCGACGTGCACCTGCCCGGCGGCTCCCTCCCGGTCGGGCCGGACAACCGGGTCGTCGTACTGCTCCACGGAGGTTTCTGGAAGGTCGAGTACGACCGCCGGCACACCCGCCCGATGGCCCGAGCACTCGCCGACAAGGGGTACGTCGTGGCGACGCCGGAGTATCGCCGGGTGCGGGGCGGCGGCGGCTGGCCAGTCACTGGGGAGGACGTGCTGCTGGCTGTGCAGCGGCTGCCCGAGCTGCTCGGTTCGATCGGAGTCAAAACAGGACCGCTGGTCGTGGTCGGCCACTCGGCCGGTGGTCACCTCGCGCTGTGGCTGGCCACGACCGGGGTGCCGATCGAGCGCGTCGTCGCGCTCGCGCCAGTGTGCGACCTCCGGGAGGCGATCCGGCTCGGCCTCGGCAGCAACGCGACGCAGGCGTTCCTGGACGGCGCCGATCCCGACCAGGCCGATGCGATGGTGCTGCTGGGTGAACGGCCGGGAGCCGAGGTCGTCGTACTGCACGGCGAGGACGACGTCGACGTACCTGTGTCGCTGAGCCGTGGGCTCCTCGCCGCGCACCCGTGGGTGGGGCTGCACGAGGTCCCGGGCGGTCACTTCGAGGTCATCGAACCGGGCTCGGCCGCGTGGCCGTTCCTGCTGGCGGCGGTCGGCGGCTAGCACCGCGACCGCGATTCGCCACCTCAGACGGTGATCTCGGGCTCGGTCTTCTCGCGGACCTCGTCCTCGGTGACACCGGGAGCGAGCTCGACGAGCTCGAGGCCGTTCTCAGTGATGTCGAGGACGCAGAGGTCCGTGATGATGCGCTGTACGACGGCCCGGCCGGTGTAGGGCAGCGAGCACTCGTTGACGATCTTGTACGAGCCGTCCCTGGCGGTGTGCTCCATCAGCACGATCACCCGCTTGGCGCCGTGGACCAGGTCCATCGCGCCACCCATGCCCTTGACCATCTTCCCCGGGATCATCCAGTTCGCGATGTCACCAGTCGCCGAGACCTGCATCGCTCCCAGGATCGCGGCGTCGATCTTGCCGCCGCGGATCATCCCGAAGCTGGTCGCGGAGTCGAAGAACGACGCGCCCTTGCGCAGCGTGACTGTCTCCTTGCCCGCGTTGATCAGGTCCGGGTCCTCGTCGCCCTCATAGGGATAGGCCCCGACACCGAGAATCCCGTTCTCGGACTGCAGCACCAGCTCGACGTCGTCGTCGACGTAGTTCGGCACCAGGGTCGGGAGCCCAATGCCCAGGTTCACGTAGGAGCCGTCGGTCAGCTCCGAGGCAGCACGCGCTGCCATCTCCTCGCGAGTCCAGCCCATCTCACTCACCACCCTCGGCGATCCCGGCAGCTGCTCCGCCGGCGGGCACCTGGTCCGAAGGCGGCTCGCTCCGGGGCCGGGTCGTCCGCTTCTCGATCCTCTTGTCCGCAGCCTGCTCCGGGGTGAGCGGCACCACCCGCTGTACGAACACACCAGGCGTGTGCACGTCGTTGGGATCCAGCTCACCGGGCTCCACGAGGTGCTCGACCTCCGCGATCGTCAGCCGCCCGCACATCGCCGCGAGCGGGTTGAAGTTCCGCGCCGAGTCGCGGTAGACGAGGTTGCCGTGCCGATCGCCCTTCCAGGCGCGCACCAGCCCGAAGTCGGCAACGATCGCCTCCTCCAGGACGTACTCCCGACGATCCGCACCTTCGCCGAAGTCTCGCGTCTCCTTCGGCGGGGACGAGACGACGACGTTGCCTGCGTCGTCGTACCTCCACGGCAGGCCGCCCTCGGCGACCTGGGTGCCGCCACCGGTGGCGGTGAAGAACGCCGCGATCCCGGTCCCACCAGCGCGCATCCGCTCGGCCAGCGTCCCCTGTGGAGTCAGCTCGACCTCGAGCTCACCATGCAGGTACTGACGGGCGAACTCCTTGTTCTCCCCGACGTACGACGACACCATCCGCCGCAGCCGTTTCTCCGCCAGCAGCCGACCAAGCCCCCAGCCGTCGACGCCGCAGTTGTTCGACACCGCCTCCAGGTCGGTCGCGCCGGCCTCGAGCAGCGCCTCGATCAGCACCGACGGGATGCCGCACAGACCGAACCCACCCACCGACAGCGTCGCGCCGTCCGGGATGTCCGCGACCGCCTCAGCCGCACTCGCCACAACCTTGTCCATTGAAGCCACCTCCAGCCAGGGCGATCCTGCCACGACCACGTGCGAGGTGTGTGCCTCGGGCCGTAGGTGGTTGCTCCGCTCCTCAACCCAAAGGTGTCGAGCCACGACCGACTGCCCTCGTGACCGCGGTTGTCGCGCCCGGTGCGGAGAGTGGTCTCGACTATCCGCTCACTTCGTTCGCTGCTCGACCACCTAGTGGTTGCTCGCTCCTCGACGCAAGGCTGCTCGACCGCCTAGTGGTTGCTCGCTCCTCGACGCAAGGCTGCTCGACCACCTAGTGGTTGCTCGCTCCTCGACGCAAGGCTGCTCGACCTAGTGGTTGCTCGCTCCTCGACGCAAGGCTGCTCGACCACCTAGTGGTTGCTCGCTCCTCGACGCAAGGCTGCTCGACCACCTAGTGGTTGCTCGCTCCTCGACGCAAGGCTGCTCGACCACCTAGTGGTTGCTCGCTCCTCCGGCCATAGGTGGTCGAGCAGCGAGCGCCAGCGAGCGATCAGTCGAGACCACACACAGTCAACGCGCCCTCGACCGCTACCGACAGCCTCCCGCGATCACGGTTGTCGCGCCCGTTGCGGAGAGTGGTCTCGACTATCCGCTCACTTCGTTCGCTGCTCGACCACCTAGTGGTTGCTCGCTCCTCGACGCAAGGCTGCTCGACCACCTAGTGGTTCCTGGCTCCCCAACCACCGATGGGGTGTGCCCGAGGTCACCCGGGATCGGCCCGGCGGCGCGGCTACTCTCGGGGCATGCCCGCCCAGCAAACGAGCACCCCCTCTGCCGGGCAGCCGCAATTCCCCGGCGTGCAGCTGCACATCGTGACGGGCAAGGGCGGCACCGGCAAGACAACCGTCGCGGCGGCACTCGCGCTGGCGCTGGCCGCCCGAGGCAAGACGGTGCTCCTGTGCGAGGTCGAGGGCCGCCAGGGGATCGCCCAGCTGTTCGACGTACCCCCGCTGCCCTACGAGGAGCGCCTGATCGCTCGCGGCACCACGGGTGCCGGCGACCTCTACGCGCTGGCCATCGACGCCGAGTCGGCGCTGCTGGAGTACCTCGCGATGTACTACCGGCTCGGCCGCGCCGGGAAGGCACTGGACCGGTTCGGTGTCGTGGAGTTCGCGACCACGATCGCACCGGGTGTCCGGGACGTGCTGCTCACCGGCAAGGTGTACGAAGCGGCCAAGCGCAACCGGCGCAACAAGGGAGCCCGCCACTACGACGCGATCGTGCTCGACGCTCCGCCGACAGGACGCATCGCGCAGTTCCTCAACGTCAACAGCGAGCTCGCGGGCCTGGCCAAGGTCGGTCCGATCAAGGCGCAGGCCGACACGGTCACCAAGCTCCTGCGCTCCAGCCGTACGGCGATCCACCTCGTCACCGTGCTCGAGGAGATGCCGGTGCAGGAGACCGGTGACGGCATCGCCGAGCTGACCGCCGGCCGCCTCCCGGTCGGAGGCGTGGTCGTGAACATGGTCCGACCCCAGGACCTCGACGCCGAGGAACGCGAGCAGCTGCTCGAGAACACGGTGGACCGGGGCGAGCTGGTCACCAGCCTGGACAAGGTGGGCATCCCTGCCGAGGACGCGCTCGTGGAAGCTCTCATCGGGGAGGGTCGGCACCACGCCGAGCGCCGGCGCCTCGAGGACGCCCAGCGAGCACTCGTCGACAAGCTCGACGTCCCCTCCTTCGAGCTCCCCCTGCTGCCCGGCGGTATAGACATGGGCGGCCTCTACGAGCTGGCCGAGATGCTGACCGAGGAGGGTCTGGCATGAACGCCGCGAAGGCCACCCGGGCCGTCACCCACCAGAGCAGCCACGCCCGCGCCCGGATCGGCCCCCTGGTCGCCACGCACGACCCGGCCCTGGTGCTCGACGTCGACGCCCTGCTCGACGACCGCAGCCGCTCGATCATCGTGTGCTGCGGGTCGGGCGGCGTCGGCAAGACCACCAGCTCGGCCGCGCTGGCCCTACGCGCCGCAGAACGCGGTCGCAAGGTCGTCGTACTCACCATCGATCCCGCCCGGCGTCTGGCGCAGTCGATGGGCATCGAGGCCCTCGACAACACGCCACGACCGGTGCCGGGGATCGACCCGACGGCAGGGGGCTCGCTCGACGCGATGATGCTGGACATGAAGCGCACCTTCGACGAGGTCGTGCAGAGCCAGGCCAGCCCGGAGAAGGCCCAGCAGATCCTGGAGAACCCGTTCTACATCGCCGTCTCCAGCTCCTTCGCCGGCACCCAGGAGTACATGGCGATGGAGAAGCTCGGCCAGCTCGACAAGGACGCCCGCAAGACCGGGCGCTGGGACCTGATCGTGGTCGACACCCCTCCCTCACGCAGCGCGCTGGACTTCCTCGACGCCCCCGAGCGGCTCTCCAGCTTCCTCGACGGCCGGTTCATGAAGCTGCTGACGGCTCCGGCGCGTGGCCCGGCGCGGATGATGACGGCCGGCTTCGGGATGGTCACCAACGCGGTCACCAAGCTCATCGGTGCCCAGGTGCTGCAGGACATGAAGTCGTTCGTCGCCGCCTTCGACACGCTGTTCGGTGGGTTCCGCCAGCGAGCACAGCGCACCTTCGAGCTGCTCCAGAACAGGCGTACGGCGTTCCTGGTGGTGGCGGCGCCCGAGCCCGACGCGCTGCGCGAGGCGGCGTACTTCGTGGAGCGTCTGCGTCAGGAGCAGATGCCACTGGCTGGGCTGGTGGTCAACCGCGCGAGCACCAGTCCGGCGGGCGACCTGTCGGCCAACAGCGCGATGGCGGGCTTCGAGCGGCTTCGCTCTTCAGGTGAGGACCACGGACTGGCTGCGGGCCTGCTCAGGCTGCACGCCGACCGGCTCGTCCTCGTCAAGCGCGAGCAGCGGTTGACCAGCCGGTTCGCGGCCAGCCATCCCGACGTACCCACCGCTGTGCTGCCGGCGTTGTCGACCGACGTACACGACCTCGAGGGCCTGCGCCGCATCGGCGAACTGCTGGGTGCCCAGGTTGACGTCCCAGTGGATACCACCGGGGCGCTCCCGAGCGACTGACCGACCGCTCAGCCAACCGTCCGGTCGGCTATTGGTCGTCAGGCAGTCTCGACCACGCCTGCCAGCTCGTCGTGCTCGGACTTCGCAGTCTCGAGCAGGTCGCGCCATGAGGTGACGTTCGGCCGCTTGCGCAGCAGAGCGCGTCGCTCACGTTCAGTGAGCCCGCCCCAGACCCCCCACTCGATCTGGTTGTCCAGAGCCTCAGCCAGGCACTCGGCCCGTACGGGACAAGCCCCGCACACGGTCTTTGCCTTGTGCTGCTCAGCTCCCCGAACGAATAGCTCGTCCGGTGATGACTTCTGACATAGGGCCACGTTCGCCCACATCTCGTTCCAGGACATGTGCCCTCCAAAAGTTCAGGTCCTGGGCTTTTTAGCGGCTCGCCCCGATACGTCCGTTTTCAACCCACTTTGAGAGTAAAGAGTTTCGGAGTCTCGATACAGACCCATGGGTGTCATTCTCGTATAGTCCGAAATGACTAGTTCGCCCCGGTCGTGTGGACGGATTTCCACCGCGCGCCCTCTAGACTTGTGCTATGCCGCGTCGCCGTCGTCCCCACGTGTCCTTCGGCAAAGTGGTCTCACACCTGCTGGTCATCGTCGCCGTGTCGGCGGTCCTGGGCATCCTCGCCGCGGCCCTCGCCATGCCGTTCGTCACCGCCATCGGGTACGGCACGGACGCCACCGCGCGGTCGATGCAGAACCTGCCGGCCGAGCTCGAGGCGGCCCCGCTGGCCCAGCGCACCCGCGTGCTGGACCGCGACGGGAGATGGCTCGCGAGCTTCTACGACGAGAACCGGGTCAACGTCCCCCTCGCCCGGGTCTCGCCGATCATGAAGCGCGCGATCATCGCGATCGAGGACTACCGCTTCTACGAGCACGGCGCGCTGGACCTGAAGGGCACCTTGCGTGCCTTCGTCAACAACCAGACCTCCGACGGCGGCACCCAGGGAGGCTCGTCCATCACCCAGCAGATGGCCAAGATGACCCAGCTCACGCAGGCGCGCACCGAAGCCGAGCGGAAGGCCGCCACCGAGAACACCTACAAGCGCAAGATCCAGGAGCTGCGGCACGCGATCGCCTTCGAGCAGAACTACTCCAAGGACTGGATCCTCGAGCGCTACCTCAACCTCGCCTACTTCGGTGACGGCGCGTACGGCGTCCAGGCGGCAGCCAGGCACTACTTCTCGGTCAACGCCGGCCAGCTCAACGTGCTCCAGGCGGCCACCCTGGCCGGGCTGGTGAAGAACCCGGTCGGCTTCGACCCCACGCGTTTCAAGGACCGCGCGCTGGCCCGCCGCAACGTCGTACTCACCCGAATGGGGGAGCTCGACGAGATCGCCCCGGCCACGGCGCAGAAGCTGACCCGCGTCCCACTCGGGCTCAAGGTGACCAAGAGCCGCAACGGATGCGTCAGCACCAGCTCGCCCTTCTTCTGTGACTACGCACGCCGCTACCTGTTGTCCGACCCCGCCCTGGGCAAGACCGTCGCCAACCGGGTGCAGCTCCTCAACAGCGGCGGCCTCACCATCAAGACCACCATCGACGTGTCCTACCAGCGCGCCGCGGACAAGGCGACGGACGCGGCCGTCAACGCGCATGATGAGGCCATCGGCGCGCTCGCGATGGTCCAGCCGGGCACCGGGGAGGTGCTGGCGATCTCCCAGTCCCGGCCGATGGGACGCGACAGGAAGAAGGGGCAGACCTTCCTCAACTACGTCGTCGACAGCAAGTACGGCGACTCCAACGGCTTCCAGGCCGGGTCGACCTTCAAGGTGTTCGTCCTCGCCGCAGCCTTGGAGCAGGGGCTGCCGACCTCGACGAAGTTCAAGTCGCCCGAGCGAATGAGCATCCCGCAGAACGACTACATGAACTGCGACGGGCCCTACCCGGTGACCTCGACCTGGAACCTGGGCAACTCCACCGGCCACGGCGTCTTCAACATGGTCAACGGCACGCGTCAGTCGGTGAACACCTACTTCGCCCAGCTGGAGAAGAAGACCGGCCTGTGTGAGCCGTACGCGCTGGCCAAGGCCATGGGCGTCGACCTCACCGATCCAGACCACGAGCGTGTCCCCTCGTTCGTCCTCGGCGCCGCGGGTGTCAGCCCGCTGGAGATGGCCGCCGCCTACGCGACCTTCGCTGCCCGGGGCAAGAGCTGCGAGAACCGTCCCGTGACCCAGATCCTCAACAGCGACGGCAAGGTCTTCAAGAACTACCCGAAGCGGTGCCAGCAGGTGATGCTGGAGTCGACGGCAGACACCGTCAACGGCATCCTGGCAGGAGTGCTCGCGCCCAGCGGCTTCGGCGCGGCACTGGCGCTGAACAAGCCAGCTGCGGGCAAGACCGGGACCATCAGCGACAACAAGGCCGTCTGGTTCAACGGTTACACGCCCACCCTCTCGACCGCAGCGATGATCGCAGCCATGGACGAGAACGGCAGGTGGATCAGTCTCAACGGGAGGAGTGTCGGCGGGCGAACCCTTGGGCAGGCGTACGGCTCCACCGTCGCCGGACCCATGTGGGCGCAGGCGATGCGCGCCGTACAGGACGACCTGCCCAACGAGGGCTTCAGCACGCCCGTCCGATCCGCGGACGAGGGCGAGATCCAGGTGGAGATCCCCGATGTCGCCGGCCTGTCCGAGCGCCGGGCCGCGCAGATCCTGGCAGGCGCCGGGTTCTACGTCAGCATCGGTGACCGTCGCGACTCTGACGAACGCCGCGGCACCATCGCCGACACCAGCCCGCCCACCGGCGACCGAATCGGCCGCGGGTCGACGGTCACGATGTATCCCTCATCGGGCTGACCCAAGCCAGGACGGGTGACTAGTGTCCCGCGTCTGAAGTCCTTTGCCGCTTGGCGTCTGCAGGGTGCGTGCAGCGCAAGGCGGAGGAGCGAAGTCGTAGTTGGCCCTCCTGCGAGTGACGACAACGCAGCGATGTGCGTGCCATGGTGGCGCGAAGCGCCAAGGAATTTCGGACGCGGGACACTAGGCCCCGGCTCCCAGCTGCGCTCGCACGGTCGTAGCCACGACCCCACCGTCGGCGCGACCCTTGGTCTTGCGTTGCAGGGCACCCATGACCCGGCCCATCGCTCGCGGGCCGTCGTCGCGGACACCGAGCTCGTCGATCGTGGCGGAGACCAGGGCGCTGATCTCGTCCTCGCTGAGCTGCTCGGGCAGGTAGCCCGCGATCACCGCGGCCTCGGAACGTTCCTTGGCGGCCTGATCGACGCGCCCGGCATCGTCGTACGCCTCGGCGGCCTCGCGGCGTTTCTTGGACTCGCTGGTCAGTACGCCGAGCACGTCCTCGTCACTGAGCTCTCGCGCCTCCTTGCCCGCGACCTCGGCGTTGGTGATCGCCGAGAGCACCATCCGAAGCGTGGAGGAGCGCAACGCGTCGCGGGCCTTGATGGAGGTGGTCAGGTCGGTGCGCAGCTGGTCCTTCAAGGAGCTCATGAAAGTCATTGTGGCAGCCTTGCCGCATGGATCCCCACCTGCTTTCCAGGCCCGCCTCGGGGCGGCTGCGCTCGGTGGGACGCGAGGTCGGCCGTTTCGTCGGGTACGGCGCGGGCCTCGGCGCACTGGCAGGTCTCGGCACTCTCGCGTACTCCGCCGGCATCGAGGTCCGGAACTTCGTCGTACGGCGGGTCGAGGTGATGGCGCTCCCGGTCGGCCACCGCCCGCTCAGGGTGCTGCACGTCAGCGACCTGCACCTGACGCCGTACCAGGGCAGGAAGCGTCGGTTTCTCAGCTCGCTGGCCGGGCTCAAGCCGGACCTGGTGATCAACACCGGGGACAACCTCGCCCACCAGGACTCGGTCGAGCCGCTCGTCGAGGGCTTCGGCGAGCTGCTGGACGTGCCCGGCGTGTTCGTCTACGGCTCCAACGACTACTTCGCCCCAACGGTGCGCAACCCGCTGTGGTACCTCCTGCCCGACGACGGCAGCCGCAACGTGCACACCCCCAAGCTGCCCTGGCAAGACCTCGGCGTCGCCTTCGAGAGGCACGGCTGGAAGGACCTGACCAACACCTCCGCGCGGCTCGAGGTCGCGGGCACCTCGTTGGCCTTCGCCGGGGTCGACGACCCCCACCTCGGGTACGACGACCTCGCCGCCGTCGCGGGACAAGCTCCTGCCGACGTGGACCTGCGCATCGGCGTCGCCCACGCGCCGTACCTCCGGGTGCTGGACCAGTTCGCCCGCGACGGCTACGACATCACCTTCGCCGGCCACACCCACGGCGGCCAGGTCTGCCTGCCTGTCAAGGGTGCGATCGTCACCAACTGCGACCTCGAGACCGGCCGCGCCAAGGGCTTGCACCGACATCCCGCTGACTCACGACCGGGAGACACACGGAGCTCGTGGCTGCACGTCTCGGCGGGGGCCGGGACCTCGCCGTACGCGCCGATCCGGCTGTGCTGCCGACCCGAGGCAACGCTGCTCACGCTGCTCCCCCGGCCCTTCTGAACCCCGTACGGAGTGTCCGAAGTGACCCGGTAGACTTCCCACGCGTTCGGGGTGTGGCGCAGCTTGGTAGCGCGCGTCGTTCGGGACGACGAGGCCGCAGGTTCAAATCCTGTCACCCCGACCAATGTGATGTTTCGCCAGCATCGCGGACTCCTGGACCCACGGATGTGGGTTCAGGAGTTTTCGGTTCCTCGCGGCGAGCCGGTAGCGCATGCACAGCAATCGTGTCAATAGCCCTTTTTGGCACTTTTCAGACAAAAGGGTCATGAGCCTGTTTCACTTCGCTCGTGCCCCGCAGCAGATCGACGTCAGCAGCCCTCGCCGTGCTCGTCTTTCTGGCTGTCCTCCTGGGCGTCCCGGCGGCCGTGACCCCTTCACACGCAGCACCGCGTCCCGCCGGCCCGGTCCGGATCATGTTCACCGGGGACTCCATCACCCAGGGGTTCCACGGGGACTACTCATGGCGCTATCGCCTCTGGCAGGAGTTCAGGCGCCAGGGAGTGGCGGTGGACTTCGTCGGTTCGCGCTCCACGCCGTACGTCGTGCCGGGCTTCACGAGCGCTGGCTACATCGACCCGAACTTCGACCGGAGTCACTTTGCCCAGGGCGGGACCCTGCTGCAGCTGCAAGCGGGACGGATCGGCAACGAGGTGCGCTCGCAGAACCCCAGCACCATCGTCCTGGCGTGCGGCGTCAACGACCTCCGCCATGGTGCGACCCCGGCTCAGACCGATCAGTTCCTGCGTGCCTGGATCGCTGCGGCGCGCGAGGCGAAGCCGACCGTGCGCATCGTGATCTCGCCGGTGCTCAACGCCACCGACGCCTCGCGGCCGTGGCTGCCGCAGAGGATCGCCCAGTACAACGCTCTCGCGAGGGCCGCCGTCGCCGAACTCTCTGACGTCAACTCGCCGATCACCTTGGCCGACACGGCCCGCGGGTGGTCGGTGCCGACGCACACGTACGACAACCTGCACCCGAACCCGACCGGGGAGACGCTCATCGCGCAGCGGCTGGCCGAGACCTTCCACAGCCTGGCGATCCTCCCCAGGGCATCCGCACTGATTCGAACCACGCCGTGGAACCGCCAGCCTCGAGTGCGCGTGGTCGTCGCGGGCCGTCGAGCCGTCCTCACCTGGGACGGTCAGGCGATCACCGGCGTCAGGGTGTGGATGAAGCGAGCAGGACGGGCAGCGACCTTCGCCGCGACCATTCACCCCGGGTCGAGGATGACAACCGGCCTACTTGCCCGCCGGTCGACGTACGACTTCAGGGTGCAGATGATCCGCGCACGGATGCCGAGCCCTGTCGGCCCGATCACCCGCGTCTGGGTCCCCCGGGCACCGCGCAACTGACCCGGCCAGCCAGCCCTGCCCCACGGAGGGCCGTCTCGGCCTCCCCCGTTCGTGGCACTATTCGGACCATGGCTGACAAACCCGAGGGGACCGGGCAGGAGCCCAACCTGGAACTGCCGACTCTGCTCCCGTTCGGTCGCAGGAAGAGGCGTCAGGACGAGGTCGGCCAGGCCGAGGTCTCTGAGGCTGAGGCCCCCACCCAGCAGATTCCGGTGCCACCACCTCCGCTACCGCCACCCGACGAGCCCGGAGAAGTCGGGAAGCCGCCGGAGGTCGACCCGTGGAAACACGAGGTTGGTGGAGCGGGGGCCACGGAAGCCGAGCGGGCCCAGATCACCGAACTCGCGGCCGGTGGACCCGACACGTCCGCGCGACACCAGCACCAGCCGGTCCCCCCGACTCCGCCCGAGCAGACGACGGTGCTGGACGTCGGGGCCCGCGACGCTGACCTGGACGCTGCGCCGGATCCTGGGCCGGATCCTGGGCCGGATCCTGCGCCGGATCCTGGGCCGGATGTCCGAGTCGACGAGCCGTTCCGATGGCCGGTCGAGGAGCCTCTGGGCGACGCGGAGGCAGAGCGACCCTCACGCGGTGCCTCGCTTGAGCTGCCCGTGCTCAACCCGCGCATCGCCGCCATCCTGAGCGGCGCAGTGGTCGGGTTGGTGGGCGTGGTGCTCTCCTACTCCGCCAGCCGCGGCTGCGAGACGGTCCGCGGTGTCGGCAGCTGCGGCGGCATGGGTCTGCTGGCCCTGCTCCTGATCCTGGCGATCGAGGTGGTCCTTGGCGCGGTTCTGCTCAAGGCGCTGCAGCTCTCTGACCCGACCAGCACCAGCTTCCTCGGGGTCGGGCTGATGGCGGTGTTCGTCCTGCTGTTCCTGCTCAGCTCGCTGGAGTCCACCTGGATGATGCTGGTCATCCCGGTCGTGAGCGCACTGACGTTCCTGCTGTCCTGGTGGGTGATCGCCACCTTCGTCCAGGGGCCCGACAGCGCTCAGCATCGATAAGCTGACACGCCTTTCCGGTGATCCTCGGTGGCTCGCCGTTGAGGGTGGCGGGGCAAGCGGGTTGCCTGTTTGCTTGCGGTCGCCCGTGGACGCCGACCCCGCAGTTGTGCCCGTCCCCCGCTTCGCTCCTCCCAGGCACAACTGCCCGGTCGGCTACATCGCCCTTCGGGCGATCAGTTCTGCGATCTGGACGGTGTTGAGGGCCGCACCCTTGCGCAGGTTGTCGTTGCTGATGAACAAGGCGAGGCCCCGCTCGTCGGGGACGCCCGGGTCGTGGCGGAGCCGTCCGACGTACGACGGGTCCTGGCCCGCCGCCTGGAGCGGGGTCGGGATGTCGCTCAGCTCGACCCCCGGCGCACCGCCGAGGATCTCGCGGGCCAGGCTGACCGGCATCGGGGAGGCGAACTCGGCGTTGATGGCCAGTGAGTGCCCGGTGAAGACCGGCACGCGCACACAGATGCCCGAGACCAGCAGGTCCGGGATCCCGAGAATCTTGCGCGACTCGTTGCGCAGCTTCTGCTCCTCGTCGGTCTCGTCGAGACCGTCGTCGACGATGGACCCGGCCAGCGGGACCACGTTGTAGGCGATGGTGCGCTGGTACTTCACCGGCGCGGGGAAGTCGATCGCGGAGCCGTCGTAGGAGAGCTCGCGCGCCTTGTCGCCAGCAGCCTCGATCTGGCCGGCAAGCTCGTCGACACCGGCCACACCGGACCCGGAGACCGCCTGGTAGGTGGAGGCGATCAGCCGGACCAGGCCGGCAGCGTCGTGCAGCGGCTTGAGCACCGGCATCGCCGCCATGGTCGTGCAGTTCGGGTTGGCGATGATGCCCTTGCGGGCCTCCGCGATGGCCTCTGGATTGACCTCGCTGACCACCAGCGGGACATCGGGATCCATCCGCCAGGCCGACGAGTTGTCAACGACGGTCACGCCGGCCTCGGCGAACCGAGGTGCCAGCGCACGTGACGTGGTTGCCCCGGCCGAGAAAAGCGCGATGTCGAGCCCGCGCGGATCGGCGGTGGCAGCGTCCTCGACGGTGATCTCGCGGTCGCCGTACGGCAGCACCGTGCCTGCGGAACGGGCGGAGGCGAAGAACCGGACCTCGTCAGCCGCGCCGATCGAGTTGAACGGAGCGCGCTCGAGCAGGATCTGCCGCATCGCAACGCCCACCTGGCCGGTGGCGCCGACGATGCCGATACGGACTGTCACGACTACCTCCCCGACCCGCCGTAGACGACGGCCTCGACCTCGTCGGCGTCGAGCTCGAACGCGGTGTGCGTCGAGGCGACCGCCGCGTCGACGTCGGCCTCATCGACGACGACAGAGATGCGGATCTCGGAAGTTGAGATCATCCCGATGTTCACCCCGGCCTGCGCGAGCGCACCGAAGAACTTCGCGGTGACGCCCGGGTGGGACCGCATCCCGGCACCGATCAGCGAGACCTTGCCGATCTTGTCGTCGTAGAGCAACGAGTCGAAGCCGATCTCGGCCTTCAGCGCGTCGAGCGCTGTCATCGCGATCTGGCCGTCGGTGCGGGGCAGCGTGAAGGAGATGTCGGTGAGGTTCGTCGCGGCTGCCGAGACGTTCTGGACGATCATGTCGAGGTTGATCTGGGCGCGGGCGAGCGCGTCGAAGATACGTGCAGCCTCACCCACCTTGTCGGGTACGCCGACCACGGTGATCTTGGCCTCGCTCCGATCGTGGGCGACGCCGGCAATGATGGCTGCTTCCATGGTGGCCTCCTGATGGGCCTCGTCGTCGATGCTGCCCGCCACGATCGTGCCGTTCAGCTGGCTGAACGAGGACCGAACGTGGATCGGGATGTCGTAGCGGCGGGCGTACTCGACGCACCGCAGGTGCAGGATCTTGGCGCCACCGGCGGCGAGCTCGAGCATCTCCTCGTAGGTCACCCGGTCGAGCTTGCGGGCCGAGGGCACGATCCGCGGATCGGCTGTGAACACCCCGTCGACGTCGGTGTAGATCTCGCAGACGTCCGCCCGCAGCGCCGCGGCAAGGGCGACGGCAGTGGTGTCCGTGCCGCCACGGCCAAGGGTGGTGATCTCCTTGGTGTCCTGGCTGACCCCCTGGAAGCCGGCCACGATGACGATGTGACCGTCCTGGATCGCGGCGGAGATCCTGCCCGGAGTGACGTCGATGATCTTCGCCTTGCCGTGCACCGAGTCGGTGATCACACCGGCCTGCGAACCCGTGAAGGACCGGGCTGTGAAGCCGAGGTCGGAGATCGCCATCGCCACCAGCGCCATCGAGATGCGCTCACCGGCTGTCAGGAGCATGTCCAGCTCACGGGCGGGCGGGAGCGGGCTCACGCCCTCGGCCAGCTCGAGGAGCTCGTCGGTGGAGTCGCCCATCGCGGAGACTGCGACCACGACGTCGTTGCCGTCCTTCTTGGCGTCGACAATGCGTCGTGCGACCCTCTTGATGGCTGAGGCGTCGGCGAGGGAGGAGCCGCCGTACTTCTGCACCACGATGCCCACGGCGCTGCGCTCCTCACTGCTTTCGGTCGACTGAGTCCTGGCGACTGAGTCTTGGCCGCCGACGATTCTACGTGGGGTCAGGTGCCGGCCAGATCGGTGTCCAGCACCACTGCCTCGGCAAGGGCGATCTGGTCGCTCTCGCTCTCGAAGTCGACGTCGAGGCGGTCGTGGGCGACCACGGACTGGAGCGCCCGGAGCACGGCGCTCGCGTTGCTGCCCCAGGTGGCGACGTAGGAGAACTGCCACCACCACAGCGCCTCGGAGACGTCACCGGCACGGAAGTGGCGCAGCCCGTTGGCCAGGTCGGTGGCGATGCTGGTCAGGTCGTCGGAGAGCTGCGCCTGCACCAGGTCGGGCATGTAGGCATCGAAGTTGTAGGTGTAGGTGTCCACGCTGTCGAGCAGCCGCGCAAGGCGCAGCCGCATGGCGTCGAGGTCGGGGTCGGGACCGACGTCTGGCTGGTACTCCAGGGTCGGCGCGAAGTCGCGTTGCGCACCCAGCCTGGCTCCTGCGAACAGGATCTGGCTGACCTCCACCAGCAGCAGAGGTACGACGGTGCCGGCGTTCTCCTCTCGCGACATCGCCTGCAGCGCGACGAGGAAGGACTCCACCGCGTCGGCAATTTGTTGGGCGAACTCCTCGAGCTCGGAACCCACGTCTGGTTCAGTCACCTGCGTTACGCCTCCCTGCGAATGCTCGGCCGAGCGTCACCTCGTCGGCGTACTCGAGGTCCCCGCCTACTGGCAGTCCACTAGCCAGACGGGTGACGCGCAAGTCCATTGCCGCCAAGTTTCTGCTGAGATATGCCGCGGTCGCGTCACCCTCGATGTTCGGATCGGTCGCGAGGATCACCTCGATAACGGTCCCGTCGGCCAGTCGACCCATCAGCTCACGGATGCGCAGCTGCTCCGGGCCGATGCCCTCGAGCGGCGAAATGGCGCCGCCCAGCACGTGGTAACGACCCCGGAACTCACGCGTGCGCTCGATGGCCACGACGTCCTTGGGCTCCTCGACCACGCAGATCAGCGTCGGGTCGCGGCGTACGTCACGGCAGATCCGGCACAGCTCCTCCTCGGAGACGTTGCCGCAGACCGTGCAGAACTTCGCCTTGGCCTTCATCTCGACGAGCGTGTCGGCGAGGCGGCGTACGTCGACCGGGTCCGCCGCCAACAGGTGGAACGCGATGCGCTGGGCACCCTTGGGGCCCACTCCCGGGAGCCGGGCGAGCTCATCGATCAGGTCCTGGAGGACGCCCTCATACACCGGGACCGCCTGGCTGTCCTCCTGATTTGGCCGCCTATTTGGCCGCCTGGAAAGCCTCCGGGGAGGCCGCCGCCAAGGTCGTCCCAGGTGCCGCCGGTCAGGGGTCCGAGCGTGCGCGAGGCGAGGGCTTCAATTTGCGCCCTGGCGTCGCGGAAAGCGGCGACCACCAGGTCACCCAGGTCGGCCAGCGAGTCGGCGTCGGCGCCGTCGAACGAGCCGGGCGTGATGGTGACCGAGGACAGCTCCCCGGCGCCGGTGAGCACGACGGTCACCCCGCCCGCGGTGCCCTCGGCGGTGGCAGCGGACAGTTCCTCCTGGGCGGCGACGAGCTGCGACTGCATCTGCTGCGCCTGTTCGAGCATGGCCTGCAGGTCGAAGCCACCGCCCTCGCTCGGGTCACTCGTCGGGCCGCCGAAGGGGTTGTCCGTCATCTCTTTGCTCCTGGTCGGTTGGTCGTCAGTGGGTCGTCAGTGGGTCGTCAGTGGGTCAGTCGTGCGGGATCTCTTCGATCACGGTGGCCCCCAGCTCGCGCTCGAGCAGCTCGGTGCTGTCGAGGGCGTTGTCCTCGGCCGCGGGATCGTCTCGATGGGCATCAGCATCGAGATCGGGACCCGGCTTCGGCGTGGGCTCGTCTCCGCGTCGGGTGGCGCTGATGTTGGACCGTGCCGTGGCGACCCCGGTCTTCGGGCCGGTCTTCGGGCCGGTCTTCGCGTCGGGCGCACCGGCAGCCTTGTCCTCGCCGCTGGCCGGGGTCTCCGTGCCCTCGTCGCTCGCCCAGGTCGGCGGTGAGCTCGGCGTCTCTGCGGAAGGTTGGGTTGGCAGCGCGGACTGGGACGCCGCCGGACTGGTCACGCGGGCCGACGGCTCCGACCCCGGCAGCGCCGAAGGATCGACAGCGACCTCGATCTTCCAGTCAGCCCCGATCATGTCGATGGCCGCCTGCCGCAGGATCTCCTCGCTGCCACCTCCGACGAAGGAGTCGCGGGCACCGGCCGTCTTGAAGCCGACGGTCAGGCTGGTCGCGTCGACCCCGATCACCTGGGCGTTCTGACTGAGCAGGATCCAGGTGAACCGCCGCATCTTCTTGACCTGCTCGAGGAGGTCGGGCCAGATCCGGCGTACGTCGGCCAGCGAGAGCACCGCGCCCATGGCCTCCTGCCCACTGGGCTCAGCGGCTGCGGTGGGCGCGGGCGCCTCGTGAGGGGTCTGTGCGACCGGCTCGGCCGAGGGTGCCGCCGCGGATGCCGCCGGTGGGGCGGGCTCGACGGCGGGTTCGGGCCTGGTGGAGCGTGGCTGCTCCTCCCGCTGGGCAGCAGGCGCCGCGGGAATGGGAGCGGCATCAGCCACAGACACCCGCCGTTCGAGGCGGTCGAGACGAGCGCCGAGTCCCAGAGAGTCGTGATCCGCCCCGGGAAGCAGCATCCGGGCGCAGATCAGCTCGAGCAGCAGGCGCGGAGTCGTGGCCCCCCGCATCTCGGTGAGCCCGGAGGCGACGAGGTCGGCCGCGCGTACGAGCTCGGCCTTGCCGAACCGGGCCGCCTGGGCGACCAGCCGCTCCGCCTGGTCCTGCGGAGCGTCGATCAGCCCGGACGCTGGGGCGTCGGGCACAGCGGCGACGATCACCAGGTCGCGGAGGCGGCGCAGGACGTCCTCGGTGAACCGCCGCGGATCCTGTCCGGTCTCGATCACCTTGTCGACCACGCCGAAGACGCCCGCGCCGTCGCCGGCCGCGAACGCGTCGATGGCCTCATCGAGCAGGTTGTCCGGGGTGTAGCCGAGAAGGCTCGTGGCGACCTCGTAGGTCACGCCGTCGGGTCCCGCGCCCCCGAGCAGCTGGTCGAGCACCGATAGGGAGTCGCGCGCCGACCCGGCTCCCGCACGGACGACAAGAGGCAGCGCCGCAGGGTCGATCTTCACGCCCTCCTTCTCGCACAGCTCGGCGAGGTGGTCGGAGAGGGTGCGCGGCGGGATCAGCCGGAAGGGGTAGTGGTGGGTGCGCGAGCGGATGGTCGCGATGACCTTCTCCGGCTCGGTGGTGGCGAAGATGAAGCGCAGGTGCTCCGGCGGCTCCTCGACCAGCTTGAGCAGGGCGTTGAAGCCCTGCGTGCTGACCATGTGGGCCTCGTCGATGATGTAGACCTTGTAGCGGCTCGCGACCGGGGCGAAGAAGGCACGCTCGCGGAGGTCGCGGGCGTCATCGACGCCGCCGTGGCTGGCCGCGTCGATCTCGATCACGTCGATCGACCCCGGGCCTCCACGGGCGAGGTCCCGGCACGACTGGCACTCGCCGCACGGGTCGGCGACCGGCGCCTTGTCGCAGTTCAGCGTGCGCGCCAGGATGCGGGCGCTGGTGGTCTTTCCGCAGCCGCGCGGTCCGGAGAAGAGGTAGGCGTGGTTGACCCGGTTGTTCGCCAGTGCCGCTCGCAGAGGCTCGGTGACGTGGTCCTGTCCGATCACCTCGGCGAACGTCTCCGGCCGGTATCGGCGGTACAGGGCGAGGGTGGGCTCCACACGTGAACCCTAGACGGCGCCCACGACAACCGGCATAGGCTCCCCGGGGTGAGGGAATCGTGAACCAGCCGCGGCTGCGGCAGATCCTCGGCAACCTGCCTGAAGAGCCGCGGGTGGTGGTCTCCGGCAACTTCGCGACCCCCCGACATCTCGTGGCCGAGATCGATCGCCTGCTGCCGGCGTACCGGCTCTGGGCGCTCAACGGTCAGCCAGGCCTGCCGGACCGCGAGGGCGTCGTACTCGAGACCTCGTTCGTGGGCCCGGGCATGCGCCACAGCCCTCGGCTGCGGTACGTGCCGTCGAGGCTCTCGATGGTGCCCGCACTGTTCCGCCGCAACATGGCGCCTGACCTGGTGGTGCTGCACACTTCGCTGCCTCACGCCGGCCACGTGTCGCTCGGTACGGAGGTCAACGTGCTGCCCGCCGCGATCGAGGCCGTACGCCGCACGGGCGGTGCGGTCATTGCGCAGGTCAACGCGCGGATGCCGTTCACATACGGCGACGGAGTGATCCCGGTCGACCAGATCGACCTGCTGGTCGAGGTCGACGAGCCGCTCGGCTCGCACATCCCGGGCCCGGTCGACGCTGCTTCGGTGGCCATCGGCACAGCCGTCGGCGCCCGGGTGATCGACGGCGCGACCCTGCAAGCCGGCATCGGGGCCGTGCCGGACGCCGCCCTGCAAGGCCTGACCACACGGCGGTCACTTCGGGTGTGGACGGAGATGTTCAGCGACACCGTACTCACCCTGGAGAAGGCGGGAGCGCTCGATGCCGAGGTCCCGATCACGACGTCATTCGTCTTCGGCTCCGAGGAGCTCTACGCGTGGCTCGACCGCAACGAGAGGGTCCAGATGACGCGCACCGAGGTGACCAACGACCCCTCCCGGATCTCCGCGAACCCGTCGATGATCAGCATCAACTCGGCGCTCGAGGTCGACCTCTTCGCGCAGGCGAACGCCTCGCGGGTGGCCGGCAGGATCTACTCCGGGCTCGGGGGCCAGGCGGACTTCGTCGTCGGGGCGATCCACAGCCCGGGAGGGCAGGCGCTGATCGGTCTGCGATCCTGGCACCCGCGAGCCAACGTCTCGACGATCGTGCCGCTCGTGCCGGCAGCGGTGACGTCATTCCAGATGTCGGCGGTGATCACCGAGCAGGGCACGGCCGACATCCTGGGTCACGACCAGGAGCGCCAGGCGGCCAACCTGATCAGCCAGGCCGCACACCCCGACGCGCGCGACGACCTGTGGCGCTCGGCCGACCGGCTCGGCCTGCGCGCAAGGTGAGGCCCATCCAGCCCAGCCAAGGACCGGAACCACCCACGGCCAGTGAGCCGAGTAGCCAGAGAGGTCTGGGGCCCCGCCACAGACAAAGGCCCCCCATGCACCCGGAAGAGCCCACCTGCCCTTGCTGCCTTCCGGCCCTGGGGGATTCAGTGAGATACCGCCGCATGGGGGGTTGGCCAGAGTCTAGGAGTTCGATTTCGCGAGGGCCAATCGGCCCCACGGCCGACCCGCCCCGGACGTCATACGTGGTGGCTGCGATGGCGACCTGTCCGCATGACGTCCGCAAGACGTCATACGAGGTGGTGGCAGTAGCGGCCAGAACGTATGACGTCCTCGCGCCGTCCCAACCGGTCGCCGTGTGGACGCCCGGGTTGTCGTTGGTCAGCCGGCCCCGAGAGCCCGCGACATCAACACCTGTCGAGTTCGGGCGCCCGCCTTCTCCAGCACCGCCTTCACGTGGTCGTTGACGGTGTGCTCCGAGAGCACCAGCCGGTCCGCGACCTCGTGCGAGGACAGCCCGTTCGCGAGCAGGGTGAGCACCTCGGTCTCGCGTGCCGAGAGCCCGTGTACCCGCGCGAACAGGTCGGTGCGCTCGGTCGGCGTACTCGGCTCGATCGACACCGCGATGTCCCCCTCCCCTTCCTGCGTGCCAGACGTGTCGGCCATCCGGTCTGCCTTCACGGTCACCCACCGGCTGCCGCCGAGGTGGACGCGCGACCATGGCTCCCCGACGGGCACGCCCTGCTCCGCGGCCACGAGCGCGGCGGCCACGTTGTACGCCGACGCCGGGATCGGGGTCATCGGCTCGTCGGGCGGGTTCAGCTGGAGCAGGGCAGCGGCGGCGCCCGCAGTCTGCGAGCGCACCTGAAGATCCGGGTCGAGTACGACGACCGCGGGTCCGACCGGCAGCAGCTGATCGGGCGTGTCCACGAACGTGCGGGCGAGCGCGGACCTCAGTCCCGGGACGACGTCCGGCGCGAGGGCACCGAGATACCGCAGCTCCGCAGGAGTGAACGCGTCGTCGGTTCGCCACAGCTCGAGGAACCCCCAGCTCCCGTAACGGTCGCCGAACGCCGTGATGGCGACGTCGGCCACCCCGAGCTCACGCAGTACGTCCTGCCAGAGCCGTGACCGGGACGGGTTGCCATCGGTCGCCGCCAACAGCGAGGCCGAGGGGATCCCGGCATCGAGGAGTTCTGACCAACGGTTCAACGTGGTGAGGTAGCGCGCCCTGATGAGTGCCGGCAGCCGCGGCCACGGGAGCATCGGGACGTCCGCCAGCGGCGAGGCACCAACCCGCGAGACCGGGTCGGTGAGCGCGAACAGGAAGGCGTCGAACGGCACAAAGCGACGTACCTCGGCAACGATTTCCTCGCGGAGGGCCTTGGCCGACAGCGTCCCGCGGCACAGCCGCCCGATGCTGTCCAGGCTCGCTGTCGCTGTCGGCACGCGCTCAGCGTACGGCGGCAAAGACCCCCAGGATCAGGGATGTTCCGGGACGGGGTCGCGGTCCGAGTCTTGAGTCCCAACGACAAGTCGGAGACGACGAGTCCACAACGACAAGTCCACAACGACAGGGAGACCGTCATGACCACACTGCACATCGAGAACACCGTCCGCGACTACGCCAGCTGGCAAGAGGCGTTCGACAAGTTCGAGCGCTTCCGCGCCGACAACGGGGTGAAGTCCTACCGCATCTGCCGCCAGGCCGGTGACCCTAACCAGATCACCGTAGACCTCGAGTTCGGTACGACGGCCGAGGCCGAGGCCTTCGTCCCGCAGCTGCAGCGGATCTGGAGCACGCCGCAGTCCCGCGAGCAGCTCGTCGCCCACAGCGAGCCCGAGGTCATGGAGGAGCTGCGCCACCGCGTGCTCGAGGACAGCCTGCCGTAGCCGCGCTGGCCGCGGGCCCCTCGGGATGCTCCAAGCCGGCGCCCGGACGTCATACGAGCTGGCTGTGATGACGACCCACTCGCATGACGCTCCGCGGGACGTCATACGCACTGGTTGCCATCGCGCCCACAACGTATGACGGCCCGGCGCTCGGGCTCGATTTCGCGCGGGCCAATCGGGGCAGGTAGCCTTCCCGGCGGAGGATTCGCCTAGTGGCCTATGGCGCTCGCTTGGAAAGCGGGTTGGGTTAATAGCCCTCAGGGGTTCGAATCCCCTATCCTCCGCCACTCTGACCAGCGGAAACGCCGGATCGGACTCAACGAGCTCGACCCGGCGTTCGGTCTCTAGTCTCAGTTCTGGTCTCATTCGCTGCTCTCTCACCCTCGTTCTCGACCCAAAGCGGCCCCCACCGGACGGGCAACATCGCGTCGGATCGGGTCGGTCACGTGCGGATAGCGAGCAGCCATCGACGTGCTCGACCACGCAATGATCGACAGCACCATGCGCTCGGGTACCCCAGAGCAAGGAGCACCGTGGCGGCCGTGTGGCGGGCGTCGTGCAGCCTGGCCGTCAAGAATGGTGGGCGCCTTTGGGTGCGCCGGGACCTTCTGGAGGGGGTCGGGACCATAGGCACTGCGAAACGTTCACCCGTAGTTGGGATTCACTCACACGCCCGCCAACACACAGGAGGGCTCAATGAGGCTCATGGTGTTGGCTTTGGCGAGCTTCCTGCTTGTGTCTTGTGGGCAGGGCGGCGAACAAGGCGATGACGCTGGTCGACAGCGCGATCCCCGCCCGGAGACAGTTCAATGGACCGACGGCAAAGGTGACATGTGGGCCGCGAAGTTCGCGGACGAAGATGACACCGTCACTCGCCCGGATTCACCATTCATTCCCCACACGCCGCGACCGACATCGACCAACGGGGACATTCGACACGTCGCCGTGTCCCACGGCCCCGAAAGCCTCGTGATCAAGGCTAAGTACGTTGACCTCAACGAGGTGGAGGCAATGACTCCGATCAGGGCATTGGTGGAGACCAACATAGGCATCCAGGGCGACATCTCCATTTCGTGGCACGGGGCATCCCGAGAGGCACTTGCGATTATCGTCATCGGGAATGGCAGTGCGGAGTGCAATGCGGCTTCGGCAACCGTCGACTTCGAAGCCAATACTGCGACCGTGCGCGTGCCACGCTCCTGCCTTGGCCTGCCGCGTTGGGTGCGCGTCTACCTTGAGTCGGAGATCCCCCAGTCGAAGAACTATCAGGCAGAGCCCGTCCATATGGATAGCGCGATGGCTGCTGACTTTCCCGCCGCAACGACCCAAGACGGGACCCTCCTCGAGCGCGTCTTGAGCAAGCGCGTGTACGCCAACACGCCTTCGAGCCCGTCCGGGCGCGGTGAAACGACTCTGCAACTTCTGGACCCACGAGGTGACGTGGTGAGCATTCGGGGGGAGATGGAAGACTTCTCCGAGGGGTCTCCGGCGCCGCAACAGAAGGACGGGGACATTCTCAGCACCAAGGTGGAGCACACAGCTACGCAGCTGCGCATCCGCGTGGAGTTTGCTCACATTGTCCGCGACTCGAAACTCGCCAACTATCGGCTCGGCGCCGTCCTGAAGCCAACGCGGGCAAGTGGGGGCTCGACGATGACACGGGAGGTCCGGCAGCGCAGCCACGCCCGATTCTCTACTTGGGAGAGGTGCCGGTCCGTTGCGACGTCGACCGTTCAACCGACTACGCCAACCGCACGTCCACATTGACAATCCCGCGTACCTGTCTGGGAGACGATTCTGCGTGGGTCCAGATGTCTCTGGCTCTTGTTACCTGGCAGCCCAAGGGCGTCGCGACCATGGACGATGCGCACACGACGGGCTACTACGACGGCCCGCCTACGTACTCGCGGCGAGTCTTCAAGCCGTAACCGCGACTACCCCACCGGACTAGAACGCAGAGCCACGTGTGGCGACGTCTCGCATGCTCCAACCACGTCGCCTCGATAGCCTTTGAGGATGCCGCCCCGGCCAAGTCCAGACGCCCGGTTGTCAGCCGTCAGCGCGAAACAAGTTGCGATCATCGGAGCCATTGCGGGCCTGTTGTCAGCGGCTGTGTCGGTACCCACGACGCTGATCGCGGCAGATAGCGCCAGGGATACGGCCATCACGACCACTACAACTCAGTTGTCAGGTGAGACAGAAAGGTCCCGGGCGGAGTTCTTGCGGGGAAAGCGAATCGAGTTGTACACCCGAATAGCCAGTCACATCCGGAGCCTGACTCGTGCAGGTAACAACTATGAGACCGCGCACAGCGAGGCTTACCGAACTGGAAGGGATGTCTCAGACTACGAGCTTGTACTCGACCGATACCAGGTTGCTCTAGGCGAGCTGCACGGGGATGTGTCCGCCATGGCCATCTTCGGCTCGAGCCGTGCGGAGAGGGCGCTCCAACTCATCCTGGCAGCTGAGGCATCGCGCGCCGGTTGGGCCCGTTCGACCCTCAAGGAAACTGCGGACGACGTGGGACTCGAAGAGGCCCTGGCCGGGGAAGATCGAAAGGCGATTCGCCTGGAAATGCAGGAAGCCGAGAAATCATTCATGGTTGCTGCCAGGCAGGACATGGGGGCTTTCGACTGATCGAGCGCCGCCAGTACTCATGCCCACGCGTCGAGCTGCTCTTGGGCTCGGGCGGCTATCTCGTCGGGAGAGAGGTCGCGCTCGCGCAGCTCGGTCATGGCCTCGGTCATGAACGCGTTGGGGGCGTAGAGCTCCAGCGGGATGTTGTCGGGGTCTCGGAAGTTGAGGTGGTGCCCGAAAGGCATGTCCCTGATCGGTGTGTAGGGGATGCCGGACGACTCGAGCCGCTCGGCCCACTCCACCAGCTCGTCACGGCTGGCCGTGACGAGCCCGATGTGGTCAAGTCCCGTGTTGAGTTCGGTGAACTCCTGTCCGGTGCCCGAGGGGTGCCGAACCAGGGCGATCCCGAATCCCGTGGGCCTGTGCAGGAGCGCCCGGGCCTCACCGAAGTCCATGAGCCTCGTGAAGCCGAGGACAGTGGTGTAGAACGTCTCGCTGCGGTCGAGGTCAGTCACGCTGAGGCTGAAGTGGTCGACACCGCTGAAGGTTGGCACCGCACGTCTCCCTGTCCTGGTCTCAGCGATACCGGCCGTGGAACCGGTGGCTTGCCCGATCACGAGGCGACGCAGGGGTTCCGCGCCATGAGCGAAACTCTTCGGCGGAGTAGCCCCGCCTGCCTACCAACATGCGCATACCGAACGAGGCGGATCCAGGCGCGAGAACACGGAGGAGGTGCATCCATGGGCGATCGTCGCGTGTGGTGGAAGTGGAAGTGGTCATGCACCGACGATCGGGCCGGGAGGCCGGTCATCGCGTCGGGGAAATCCCCCAATCTCGCGGCTGCCGGTCAGCGTCAGGTCACGGCATTTGGGGACAGGCTCAGCCCCCGGTAGGCCGACCGTCAGCCAGGTCGCTGCCCGGCTCGGCAGCAAGTGCACGGGCAAGTTCGGTGCGGGACCGAAGCCCGCGCTTCCGCAGTACGGCACCCACGTGGTGCTCAACCGTCTTCGGGCTGAGGAACAGCGCCGACGCCACCTCACGGTTCCTCAGGCCCTGGGCCACGAGCAGCGCGACCCTCGTCTCCTGCGAGGTGAGCGGCTCGCGAGTCGCGTCTCGGGGCTGAACCCGCTCCCCGGTGCCGGCCTGCTCCTGGGCGGCACGCTCCGCCCAGAGCGTGAGGTCCATCATGGCGAACTCTCGCCCTGCGGCCGCCAGTTGCACTCGAGCGTCGACTCGCCGACCTTCGCGGCGCAGCCGCATGCCGTGGAGCAGCAGCGTGCGCGCCAGCTCGAACCTGTCCGGCGGGATGCCGTGTGGGGCGACGGACCGTTCGAACGCCGTGGTGGCAGCCTCGAGATCGGTCGCCACAAGTCCCTCACAGCGGGCCACCATGGCAGCCACATGCGGGTGCGGCTCGTCCGGCTGGGCGGCGGCGAAGCGGGCCGTGAGCTCACGGGCCGCTTCATCGCGGCCCAGACCGAGGTAGGCCTCCACCAGCATCGGGGCGACGCCGAGCGGCTCCAGGTAGCTCCCCACGCCGTTGAACCGGGCCAGCTGGTCCTCCAGGACGTCGACGACGTCGGTCAGGTCGCCACGACAGAGCGCGCACAGGGCGACCACCTGCGCGAGGTGGGGAGGCATGGCGTCGAAGCCGTTGACGGCGACGTTGACTCTGGCCCGGTCGAGCAGACGATGCGCATCGTCATGCATGCCCCGGCAGGCGCACTCGAAGGCCGCGGCTTCGTAGGCAGCCCCCACATCCGCCGTGATGTCGAGGGCCTCCAGCAGTTCGACAGCTTCACCGGCAAACGCATGGGCACGCACGTGATCGCCCAGCCAGGCCAGGCCCATGGAGAACAGCGACAGTCCTACCGCGAGGATGCCGAGCGCCCCTGCCTCACGGGCCCGGTTGATCCGGCGCTCGGCATACCCCAGCGCCGAGGACGGGTCCATGAGCCAACGCGGGCACAGCAGCGACACCATGAGGTGGCGTGGGTCGTCACGGAGGACTGGGTCCGACTCGAGCAGCGCAATCGCCTGATGCAACAGGGGCGCGCCGAGATCCGGACGCCCCCCGACGACGCGGGCCGCGCCCTGCAGGTACGCCGCCAACATGGCCTGTTCCGGATCGGTCCGGTCAGCGACGACCGCCGCCCGGTCGGCAGCCGCGGTCATGCCGTCGGTGTCGTCGAGCAGATGGCAGGTGTGGAAGAGCTCGCAGAGCGTCCGGACGAGCGAGCGTCCGGTGGCCAGAGCGGCTGCCTGCTCGAAGAGCTCACGGGCGCGCACAAAGGGGCCATGGGACCACTCGAGCATCCCCAGCGCGAGGAGGACGCGTGCTCGAGGGTCCGCGCCCACGTCGGAGTCGAGCACCTCGGCCGCCAGCCGTCGAGCGCGGTCTGCGTCGCCCGCGACGTACGCGTCCTCCGTCGCCGCGGCGAGCCAGTCACCACGCAGCAGCGGGTCGGGAGTGAGTCGGGCCGCGCGTTCCATGGCGCTCGAGGCAGCGGCGAACCCACGGCGGGCGCGGTCCACATCGGCGACCTCCGCCAGCTCGCCGGCCAATGCTGCGTCCAGGCCTGGGGTGGCCTCGGCGCGATGCCACGCGCGAGAGGCCCGGTCGGAGATGACCGCGGCAAGCGAGCCGTGAGCGGAGACCCGCTCTGACACCGAGGCACGCTCCCAGGTGGCCGACCTCAGCATCGGATGCCGAAACGTCAGGAGTCCACCCTGCGCGGCCAGGACATCGCCCGACTCGGTCAGGCAATTCACGGAGTCGAGGCCCTCGGCCGCGAGCGCCGCGAGTACCGGCGCCGCCTCCTGGTCGCTGCTCGCCGCACACAGCACGGCGGTCCTCCACGCGCCGGGAGACAGGTCTCCGAGCTCGCTGGCGTACGCCTCGCGCAAGCGCTCGGGAACCGGAAGGGCCTGAGGCAGTGGCCTCGCCCCTGTCCGTTCCGCCCGACCCAACACTCGCTCGCATTCACGCAGGGCAAGCGGGTTACCCCCGGTCTGGGACACCAGCGTTGCCACGACATCGGCGGAGAACCCCGGCCCGAGCATGGCTCGCGCGGCTCCGAGCGCGAGGCCTTCGAGGTTGATGGTCTCGAAGTCGTTCACTGGGACCGGGAGCGGTGTCCCGGCACGATGTGTCATCACGACCACTACCTGGTCGTGGCCGAGCCGACGAGCAGCGAAGGCCACCGCGTTCGCGGACTCAGCGTCCACCCACTGCGCGTCGTCAACCGCGATGAGCAGCGGCGTACGGGAAGACTCGGCCGACAGCAGGCTGAGCGTCGCCGCGCCGAGCAGGAAACGATCCCCGGACTCGACTGGAGGCCCCCAACCGAGCGCGGCCGACAACGCCGCCGCCTGCGCCTCAGGGACAGAGCCCAGGCCCCCGCGCAGGGGTGACAACACGGCCAGCAACCCCGATCCCGACAACACCGCCTCGGACTCGACGCCTTGTACCTTCAGGCATTTCCAACCGTCTGCCCGTGCCGTCTCGGCGATCGCGTTGAGCAGATGAGTCTTGCCGCATCCGCTCTCGCCCCGAATGACTGCAGCAGCCACATTGCCAAGCCCCACGCCGGACAGCAGGTCAGCAAGCCTGGCCAGCTCGTCGTCGCGACCGACAACACCCGGCAAACCAGCAGCCGTCTCCCGCTTCGGGGTGGACATGGGTGGACTCTAGTCATGGCCCCGGCACGCACCTACGGATCGACGAGCACCCTCGATGTGTCAGGAGCTGGGACAGAAATCGGACGCGGTCGCGCGACTGTCGATGTCGACGCTGCGCCGCTGTTCGGCGCTGAGGCGTGCCGCGTCCAGCACGCTGAGCGTTCGGACCGCGTCCGGGGCCGGCACCGGCTGCGCGCCTTCTCCACGGATGGCAGCGGCGAACGCCGCGTAGAGATCGTGGTAGCGCCCCTGCTCCGACGGCACGGGCTTGTCGCCGGACTGCGTGGCAAGCACACCCCACCGGTCGGAATCCTCGTAACCCCAGGCGTCGAGGTCGTCCGCCGGTCGCTTTCCCGCGAAGATCGCCTGTGCCTGGACGTCGGTTCCCAGAGAGCGATAGCTCCCCGCGCTGCCGTACGCCCGCAGCTCCCGCACCGCGATGTGGTTCACCTTGCTCGACTCCACCTGCGAACGCACTCCCGATGCGTGCTCCATCTCGATGGTGAAGCCCGCATCGGTGCGGCCCTCGGGCAGGTCGAGCCAGTCCATGTGGGCGTTGACAGTGCGTACATCGCCCAGCAGCCAGAGCATCTGGTCGACCACGTGGCTGCCGATGTCGCGCAGCAGGCCGCCACCTGGTCCGGCCTCCAGCGTTGCCGGGTCGTCGAGGTCGAAGCGGGAGTGCACGCGCCACAGCTCACCCAGCCGGCCGCTCTCGACGACGCTGGCGAGGGTGCGGATGTCGGCGTCCCAGCGCCGGTTGTGGAACACCGACAGCAGTACGCCGGACGACTCAGCCGCGGCCGCGAGTTCTCGCCCGACGTCGGCCGTCGGTGCGAAGGGTTTGTCGGCGATCACGTGCACGCCGGCGGACAGCGCCTCCAGCACGAGTTGGCGACGGGTCTCGGGCGGCGTGGTGATCGTGACAGCGTCGATGCCGCTCGCGATCAGGGCGCCGAGGCTGTCGTAGACAGGAACGCCCGGCCAGTCCCGCTCGACCTCTGCCCGTCGTACGGGCGACCGGGTCACCACACCGGCGAGCTCTACGCCCTCGGCCGCCTCGATGAATGGCGTGTGGAAGCAACGTCCGCCCATCCCGTACCCGACGACGCCCAACTTGATCGGGCGCAGCTTCACAGCCACCGAAGCTGGTCCTGCTTCGCCTCGTCGTACGACGCGCGCCCGCTGAGCGACTCGGGCACACCGGTCTCCCACCAGGCCCCGGCCTCGGTCCACGTGGAGGGGTGGGTCCGGCAGACCACGACGACGGGGCGACGGGCCTCCCGGGCAGACGCCCGAGCCCGGTCGTACGCCGCCCGCAGCTCCTCTACTCCGGCCGAGGCCGGCACGTCCTCGACGACGCAGCCAAGCGAGCGCGCATGTGCGGCAAAGTCGACGTGCACACTCCCATCTGCACCGGGGCCGCGCGAGTCGGCCAGCATGTTGTTGAAGCCCTCGGCACCTTGGTTGGTCTGCAGCCGGTGGATCACCGCGAAGCCCGAGTTGTCACAGAGGACCGCCACGAACGGGACGCCGGTGAACGCCGCGGAGTACAGCTCGGAGTTGAGCATCAGGTAGGAGCCGTCGCCGAATAGCCCGGTGACGAGGCCGCCGGGGTGGGTCTGTGCCCTTGCCATCGCGGCTCCCCATGGAGCAACCACCTCATAACCCATGCAGGAGAAGCCGTACTCCAGGTCCATCGTCGCGCCTGACGTAGGCGACCCTTCCTGCTTGACGATGCCGGTGCGCCACCCTCCGTGAAGCTCACCAGGCATCCCGCCTGAAGCGGTGAGCACGTAGTCCTCAGGTCCACTGGCGTCGTTGACGACGCCCACGACCTGGGCGTAGGTCAGCGCGCCTCCCGGAGCGACCCCCGCTCGCAGCTCGTCGACGTGGGCGTCCCACGCGGCCAGCTCGCTGGAGGCGAGATCGGCCCAGGCGGAATCCGCCACCCAGTCAGACAGCTCGGAGGTGAGCTCGACCAGAGCCTCCCTTGCGTCGCCGACCACCGCCTGAGCTGAGTGCTTGACCGCGTCGAAGCGTGCCGCGTTGACCGTGACCAGCCGGACGTCAGAGTCGAAACCTGTCCACGAGGACGTGGTGAAGTCCTGGAGTCGGGTGCCGACAGCGAGCACGACATCGGCCGAGGAAGCCAGCTTGTTCGCCGAGGTGGCGCCGATGATGCCGAGCGCCCCTCCGTACAGCCGGTGGTCATGGGGGACGAGCGTCCGTCCGGCGACGGTCTCGACGACCGGCACGCCGTGGGTCTCGGCGAAGGCCAATGCTTCCGCGGCAGCCCCCGAGTAGCGGACCCCGCCGCCGAGGACCAGCAGCGGCCGCTCGGCCTGACGCAGCGTCGCCGCCGCGTCGGCCAGGTCGTCGCGGTCGGGACGCTGGCGCGGTATCCGGTGCACGCGCGTGGCGAACATGGCCTCCGGGAAGTCGAACTTCTCGACCTGAGCATCCTGGGGAAGCGTCAGCACGACCGGGCCACAGTCGGCGGGGTCGGTGAGGACGCGCACCACCTGGGGAAGTGTCGAGAGCAGTTGCTCGGGACGAGTGATCCGGTCGAAGTAGCGCGACACGGCGCGGAACGAGTCATTGACGGATGTCGAGGGGTCGCCGAAGTGCTCCACCTGCTGGAGCACCGGGTCCGGCGCGCGTGAGGTGAAGGTGTCGCCCGGAAGGAGAAGCACCGGCAGCCGGTTGGCGTGGGCCAGCCCGGCAGCAGTGACCATGTTGAGTGCCCCCGGTCCGACCGAGCTCGTTGCCACCATTACCTGGCGACGCTCGGTCGCACGCGCGTAGGCGATGGCCGCGAGCGCCATCCCCTGCTCGTTCTGGCCGCGCCAGGTCGGGATCTCCTCGCGGGCCTCGTGCAACGCGGTCCCGAGACCGAGCACGTTGCCGTGCCCGAAGATCGCAAAGACGCCGGGGAACAGCGGAACCTCCGTCCCGTCGAGCAGTTCGGAGCGCTGAGCAACCAGCCAGCGCACCAGCGCCTGCGCGGTGGTGAGTCGAACCGTGCCGGTCATCGTGGGTCCTCCGTGTCATCGTCGTAGGACGGAACCAGGCCGTCCATCCGCCCCGACGCCGAGGTGACCGGGCAGCGCGGGTCGATCTCCACGTCCGACCAGCTGTCCCGGATCCACGCATGGGCCGGGTCGTCGCAGAAGGCCATCGCGCGCGCGTCAGCCGGGCCGGCCATCACGTTGAGGTAGTACATCGGGTAGCCGGGCGCAGCCGTGCACGGACCGTGGTAGCCGTGCGGCACCAGGACCACGTCGTGGTCGCGCACCTCGAGGGTCTCGTCGATCGGCGCCAGCCCGGCCTCGTCGTGCTCCGGGCCGGTGTAGGTGCGGTGGAAGCCACTGCCGACACGGGACGGAGTGACCTGGTCGGGTCCGGCGATCCGGTAGTAGTAGATCTCCTCGTTGACCACCTCGCACGGCGCGGACGCGTCGTGCTTGTGGGGTGGGTAGCTCGACCAGTTGCCGGGTGGGGTGATCAGCTCGCAGCAGACGAGCTTCTCCGCGTGCTCCCACACACCGGGCACCCCGAAGTTGTTGACCTGTCGGCTCGCACTGCCCGCGCCGCGCGTCTCGACCGGTACGTCGGACGCGGCGCCGTAGCGGGCCTCGAGTCGGATACTGCATCGCGCGGCCGGGATAGCCACCTCCGCGACCTCGTCGCTGAGGAGCACGACGACGCTTTCGCGTCCCACGTAGACGAAATCGGAGACGGCGCTGAACACGCTTGCCCGGCCGTCCAGGTCGAACTTCGCCTCGGTCGAGTCGGCCCGGTCGGCCTGGGACACCTCGACGCCGAGCGACCCGCGCAGCGGCAGCACGAACACCTCGCTCGGTCCGGTCTCCAGCCGAACCGGAAGCCCCGGAGAGAGCCGGACGACGCGGAGGCCAGTCCAGTCCCAACCGGCGTCTTGAGGAGTGAGCGACACGAGCTCGCCGGTTGTCTGGTTCGATCCGGCGAAGGGCCGATGAATACTCACGTCAGTCCACCCGCTTCGCCGCTTCGAGCACCTCGGCGGCAGCGTGCACCGCCGACCCGACGTCGCCGCCGGGCGGGTAGAGCAGGGTTCGGCCGACCACGAGCCCACGCACTGCCGGGTGCGACAGGGTCTGACCCCATGACGCGAGGTCCGCGGCCGGGTCCGAGCTGGGCACTCCCCCGAGTACGACGCACGGCAACGTCGTCGAACCGAAGACCGTCTCGTAGTCGTCGCAGGAAGGCATCTTCAGCCAGGTGTAGGCACTCGTGGTGCCGAGGCCCGAGGCGATCGTCACGGCGCGGGACAGTGCGGGGCCATCCTTGCGCAGGGACAGCTGCCCCTCCGCGTCGCGCTCGTAGGGCAACGGTTCGACCATCGCCACCAGTTGACGCTCGGCCAGCTCGGTGACCGCCCGTGCACAGGCCTCGATCGTCGTGGCGGTCCCGGCGTCAGAGTCGTCGATGCGCAGCAGCATCTTGCCGCCCTCGAGGCGGCAGGCCGCGATGCTGGCCGCGTCGTATCCCGTGAACCGGTCGTCCATAGTCCAAGTGGCTCCGTCCAGGCCGCCCCGGTTCATCGAACCGATCACGACCTTGTCCTCCAGCACGCCGAGCAGCAGCAGCTCCTCGATGATGTCCGGCGTGCCGAGCACGCCGTCGACGTCGGGGTGCTGCAATGCCTCGACGAGTCGGGAGAGCAGCGAACGCCGGTCGGCCATTGCCATCGCATCCCCGCCCGAGGCCAGGGCTCCGCGCGCCGGATGGTCGGCAGCGACCAGGAACACCGTGCCGCGGTCGGAGAGGAAGCGCGCCGGGCGGCGGCGGGCGGCGTACGCCTTGGCAATCGCGCCCGGGTCCGAGACCCGCCGCTCGAGGAGGTCTAGCCAGTCAGTGTCGGAGATTGCGGGACCGGGCTCGTCCCTCGGTCCTGCTTCGACGAGAGTCATGCTGATCCTCCTTGACTGGTGACGAGGGCACGGAGCTCGTCCAGGGTGGGCATGGCGTCTGCGCAGGCCAACCGAGAGGCCACGATCGCCCCGGCGGCGTTCGCGTAGCCGGCGATCTTCACCGGGTCCCATCCGGCCAGCAGGCCGTGCACAAGGGCACCGCCGAACGCGTCACCCGCGCCCAGGCCGCACACGACCTCGACGGGGTGAGGCGCGACGACGTCGCGGCCATCGGAGGTGGCGACGAGCACGCCCTCGCCACCCATCTTGACCAGGGCGAGCTGCACACCCCGGTCGAGCAGCCGCGTGGCAGCCTCATCGGGATCGCTGGTGCCGACGGCCACCTCGACCTCGGCACGGTTGCCGACAGCCACGGTGACGTGGTCGAGCATCGCGTCGTACTCCGTGCTCGCCTGTTCAGGAGAGGACCAGAACATGGGCCGCCAGTCGAGATCGAGCACCGTGTGGCGCCCGGAACCGTTCTCGGGTCGGCCGCGGTGCTTGAGCATCGTCAGCTGGGACGTGCGTGACGGCTCCACGCTGGCGCCGGTGCCGGTGACCCAGAACATCGGTACGTCGCGGACAGTGTCCCAGGGGATGTCGTCGTCGCTGATCGTCAGGTCCGGGGCGACGGGCTGCCGGTAGAAGTACAGGCCCGGGTCCTCGGGGGGGTCGAGCTCGCAGAACACGACGGGCGTGTTCAGGTGCTGCGCGGTTCCGACGAACTGCGGGTCGACGCCGAACCCGACCAGTGCCTGCCGAACGAAGTCCCCGAACGGGTCGGGACCGACCTTCGTCAGGACAGCTGTGCGCCGACCCAACCGGGCAGCACCGACGGCGACGTTGGTGGCTGTGCCGCCGAGATACTTCGCGAACGTCGAGACGTCCTTGAGCGGCCCCTCTTGCAGTGGGTAGATGTCGACACCCACGCGACCGACAGTGAGCAGCTCCAGGGCTCCACCGTTCACCGGGCCGTTCACCAGGACCCCACGTAGGAGTCGATGGTCTCGCGCATGAAGCGGCATGACTCCTCCGCTCGCTCCTCCCAGGCGAAGACACAGGAGGTCATGATGTTGCCCTCGCGCTCACCGAAGCCGAGCTTGTTCAGGGTCTCGAAGAACGCGTCCCACTGGACCTCGCCCTGACCGATGTCGAGGTGCTGGTGCACGCGGATCGGGTTGCCGGGCGGGTTGGTGATGTAGCGCAGACCCGAGGAGCCGGTGTGGTCGAAGGAGTCGGCCAGGTGTAGCTGGGTCATCAGGTCCCCGGCGTACTCCATGATCTCGACCATGTTTCCGCCCATGTGGAAGGTGTGCGGGGCGCAGTAGAGGAAGGAGACGAGCGGTGAGTTGATCCCCCGAATCAGGTCGACCGCGACCAGGCCGTCCTCGACGAAGTCGTCGGGATGCGGCTCCAGGCGTAGCTCGACACCTTCTCGCTCGAAGACGGGGAGCAGCTCCTCCATCGACTTCCAGAACTGCGCTTCGGACAGGCTCGCTGCTTCGGGCCGACCGTTGAACTCGGAGTTCATCACGTGGCAGTCGAGGTCGACCGTGATCTGGATGGCCCGCTTCCAGTAGCGGACCGCCGCCTTGCGCTCGTCCTCGTCGGGACCCGACCAGCGATAGAGCGGCAGGTGCGAGGCGACCTTCACCCCAGCTCCGTCGAGCGCCTTCCTGAAGGACTTGACCCCTGCGTCATCGACGCGCGGGTGCAGGAAGAACGGCGTGAAGTCCTCACGGGGTGAGAGCTCGATGTACTCGTAGCCGAGGTCGGCCACGACACCTGGGAGCTCGAGCAGCGGGGTGCTGCGGAGCATGTACGGGTCGAGGGCGATCTTCATGTCATCTCCTGCGCGTTTTCGATGTGTCAGGCCGGTTTGGTAGTGGCTACTTCGACGTCGGGAAGTGGAAGCTGGCGTCACTGGCGTGCTCACTGTGCGGCCAGCGGGCGGTGACGACCTTGGCTCGCGTGTAGAAGCTGACGCCCTCGGGCCCGTGGACGTGCTTGTCCCCGAACAGCGAGTCCTTCCAGCCACCGAACGAGTAGTAGGCCATCGGCACGGGCACCGGCACGTTGATGCCGATCATCCCGACGTGGACGCCACGCTGGAACCGCCGAGCCGCCTCGCCGCTGTTGGTGAAGATGGCTGTCCCGTTGCCGTAGGGGTTCGCGTTGATCAGGGCGATCGCCTCGTCCACGGTGTCCGTGCGTACGACGGAGAGCACGGGGCCGAAGATCTCCTCGGTGTAGACGTCCATCTCGGTGGTCACACCGTCGATCACCGTGGGCCCGACGAAGAAGCCGTCCTCGAAACCCGGGACGGTGTAGCCGCGACCGTCCACCTCGATGCTGGCGCCCTGGCTCTCACCGGAGTCGATCAGACCGACAATCCGCTCCTGCGCCTGACGGGTGACGACGGGTCCCATCTCAGAGCCCGCGTCGCGCCCATTCCCCACGGCGACGGCGCGAGCGCGGTCGTTGACCGCCTGCACGATCCGGTCACCCGCGTCCCCGACGGCGACCGCGGCGGAGATGGCCATGCACCGCTCACCGGCGGAGCCGAATGCCGCCGCCGCAAGGTGGTCCGCGGCGAAGTCCATGTCTGCATCGGGAAGGATGATCGCGTGGTTCTTGGCCCCACCCAGGGCCTGGACGCGCTTGCCACTCGCCGTACCCCGCTCGTGGATGTACTTCGCGATCGGGGTCGAGCCGACGAACGAGACAGCGGCGACGTCCGGGGAGTCCAGGATGGTGTCGACGGCCAGCTTGTCTCCGTGTACGACGTTGAAGACGCCGTCCGGAAGGCCGGCCTGCTGCCACATCGCCGCGATCAGCAACGACGCTGACGGGTCACGCTCGCTCGGCTTGAGTACGAACGTGTTTCCACACGCGATCGCCACCGGGAACATCCACATCGGCACCATCGCCGGGAAGTTGAACGGGGTGACTCCCGCGACAACGCCGAGAGGCTCGCGGAACGAGAAGGTGTCTACGTCGGTGGAGACCTGGTCGGAGTAGTCACCCTTGAGCAAGCTCGGGATGCCACACGCGAACTCCACCACCTCGAGCCCGCGCTGCACCTCGCCCAGCGCGTCGGAGAGCACCTTTCCGTGCTCGTCGGTGATTGCACTGGCGATTTCTTCGGCGCGTGCGTTGACGATCTCGCGGAAGGCGAACAACACCTTCGTGCGCTTGCTGATCGATGTCTGCGACCACGCCGGGAATGCGTCCTTGGCGGCAGCGATCGCAGACTCCACGTCGCTGACGTCCGCCAGCAGGACCTCTGCCTGCTGCTGTCCCGTCGCCGGGTTCCAGACGGGCGAGGTCCGGTCGGACCTCCCGGTGGTGCTCTTGCCGGCGATCCAGTGCTCGATGGTCCTCAACGGAAACTCCTCTGATTTGTCTTTACATTCTGACTTTAGCAGTCCGCACGACCTCAGGCGAGTCCTGCCTGGTCGGCCGCCTCGAGCAGGTTGTCAGCGGCGAACTTCAGGCCCTCAACCTGTCCGAACGTGGCGTCCTCGTGCTCGATGTTGACTGCCATGCCAGGGTCCACCTTGTAGATGGCCGTGAGGAAGCGCGCCCAGAAGTCGACGTCGTGGCCACGGCCCACGGCCACGAAGGACCAACCGGGCGTCTCGGGCCACTTCGTGACCGTGTAGCGGCCACCGAGACCCACCGGGTTCTCCTCGGCGGGGATCCACTCGAACCTGTCATCGAGGACACCGTTCACCGCCGCCGTCTCGTGGATCAGTGTGTCCTTGGCTGCGGCGAAGAACACCAGCGAGCCGAGGTCCTCGATGGCGGCGATCGGGTCGATGTGCTGCCAGAACAGGTGGCTCGGGTCCATCTCGGCGCCGACGTGGTTCTCGCCGCCCTCAGGCGTCGTCAGCTCGGCGAGGCGCTTCATCGTGGCCGGGTTGAAGACCAGGTTGTGCGGGTGCATCTCGATGGCCACGTTGACATCGTGCTCGGCCGCCAGCTGCTGGATCTCCTTCCAGAACGGAATGGCGACCTCGTTCCACTGGTAGTCGAGGGTCTCCTTGTAGACGCTGTCCCAGGGAATGACGGTCCACGAGGGCCGCTTGCCCTCGGGGTCGGAGCCCGGGAGTCCCGACATGGTGATCACGGTCTTGATGCCGAGCAGGTTGGCCAGCTTGATGGACCTACGGATGTCGTTGCTGTGCTTCTCGCGCACCTCGGGGTCCGGGTGCAGCGGGTTGCCGTTGCAGTTCAAGGCGGTCAGGGTGATGCCGTACTTCGCGAAGATGGCGAGGTACTCCTCGCGCGCCGACTCGCTCGCGAGGATCGCCTCGACCGGCAGATGCGGCGTCGCGAGGAACCCGCCGGAGTTGATCTCCGCGCTGTTCAGGCCGAGGTCACGCAGGATCTCCAGCGCCTCCTCGAGGGGCTTGTCGTGCAGGCAGGCGGTGTAGGCACCGAGCTTCATGGTGGTCCTTTCGTGGGGTGGTGGCATCAGGCCAGGGAGACCGCCTGGCCGCTGTTGAGAGCCGATTGGGTGACTGCCGCGAGAATCTCCATGTTGTGGAGCCCGTGCTGCAGCGTCGGTACTGCGGGCAGCTGGGCGAGCCCGGCCACCTGGTCCAGGAAGGCGCGAGCCTGCCAGGCGAAGAAGTCGTTCTGCCCGTGGCCCACCGACGGGAAGTCCATCGGCAGACCTCGCTCGAGGTACGGGTGGTCCGGGCCGAGCATCACCTGGCGAGGACCGTTCACGACCCCGGCAGGACCATGGTCGGCGAAGGTGAACTCTCCCGGACGGTTCAGGTCGTACGCCGCCGAGCCCCGCTCCGCGAAGACCTCGAAGCCGAGGGCATTCGGCAGTCCGTGCGCGACCCGTGAGATCGAGAACGTGCCCACGGAGCCGTTGGCGAAGGTCGCGGTGAAGGTGGCGATGTCCTCGTTGTCCACCGCTTCCTTCTGGTCGCTGACCTCACCGCCGCTGTGACCGACCATGGCGCCGATGGGTACGGGGCGCTCGGTCGTGAACGTCTGGAAGACAGCACCGCTGACACTGGTCATGGGGCCGCAGAGGTACTCGCCGAGGTCGATCATGTGGCTGCCGATGTCCGCCAGGGCGCCGCTGCCGGGCCCGCCGCGGTAGCGCCAGCTGATCGGCTTGTTCGGGTCCTGCGCGTAGTCGCACCAGTAGTGGCCGTTGAAGTGCCGCACCTCGCCGATCGCGCCGCCGAGGACCTGCTCACGGATCGCGTTGATCCCCGGCGCCCGGCGGAAGGTGAACCCGATGCCCGCGTGAGTGCTGGCCGACTCAGCAGCGGCCACCATGGCCTTGGCGTCCTCGACCGAGGGCGCGAGCGGCTTCTCGCAGAGCACGTGCTTGCCGGCGGCCAGCAGCGCCTCGACCACCTCGCGGTGCATGGAGTTGGCGACCGCAACGCTCACGACATCGATGTCGGGCGCGTCGGCGATGGCCTGCCATGACGTCTCGGAGCGCTCGTAGCCGAACCGCTTCGCCGCGTCGACCGCGAACGGTTCGTATGCGTCGGCAATCGCGACGAGTCGCGTGTCGGGGCGGTCGGTGTCGAACAGGCTGCTGGCGGTGCGGTAGCCCGCCGCGTGTGCGCGACCGACCATGCCGACACCGATGACGGCAACGCCGAGTGAGTTCTGGGTCATGATTCCTGGTTTCCTTCTGGTTGTCGTTTACCTGGTCAGGAGTAGAGGGCCGGCTTGCTGCCGAGCTCGATCTCGATCCGCTCACCGCTGTAGAGCGCGTTCACCCCGGCCTCGCAGACCGCCTGCGCGGCGTACCCGTCCCAGGAGCTGGGACCGGTGAGACCAGCGCCGGAGACGACCTCGTTGATCCACTCCTGGAACTCCACGTCGTAGGCGGAGATGAAACGCTCTCGCCAGTCCTCCGGGACCGTCACCCCGACGCTGTTGTGGCTGCGCAGCACGACCTGGCCGGTCTCGGCCAGCGCCGCAGTGCCGTCCTCGCCGACGACTTCACCCCGGATGTCGTAGCCGTAGCGGATGTTGACCGACGTCTCGACGTTGACCAGCACGCCTGAGCCCGTCTCGAGGATCATCAACAACGGGTCCGCCAGGTCGCCACCGTGGCGGTTGGGCTTGGCTGCGAGGACGCGGATCGCCGTGAGCTCCTCGCCGAGCAGCCATCGCGACACGTCGAAGTCGTGCACGGCGGTGTCCAGGATCGCCATGTCCTTCGTGTAGTGCCCGGGCACCGACGCGTTGCGATGGCCGGAGTAGTAGATCAGGGGAGCGCCCACGGCGCCGGAGTCGATCGCGCGCTTGAGTGCGCGGTACGACGCGTCGTACCGGCGCATGAAACCGACCTGCACCAGGCGCTCTCCGCGCGCCACCTCCGCGTCCATGATGCGTTGGCAAGCGGCGACGGTGGTCGCCAGCGGCTTCTCACAGAAGACGGGCTTGCCCACCTCGATCGAGGCGACAACGTACTGCTCGTGGGTCGGTCCCCAGGAGCACACGATCACCGCTTCCACCTCGTCGTCGGCGATGAGATCCTCGCCCGTGGCATGGACCTTCGCGCTGGCGAGACTGGCGGCAACCTCCTTGGCCGCCACCTCGTCGGGATCGGTCACGGCGACCACCTCGGCTCCCGAGACGACCTCGGTGAGCCGTCGGATGTGGTCACGGCCGATCATGCCGGTCCCGATGACTCCAACCTTGAGTGTCATGGCACGTCTCCTCTGTCTAGGGGTCTCAGTAGGGCCAGCGACGGACGGGCCCGAGCCCGCAGCCGACGTAGTAACCGGCGGTGCGCGCGCCGATGGGCAGGGGGATGTGCGGCTCGACCGGGTAGAGGTCCTGCTCGATCACGGTGTAGATCTCCCGGTCGAGCTTGCCCAGTTCGTCGAGCAGGGGCGGCATGTCCGGCTCGCCGTAGGGCGGCTCGCACATGATCCCGAGCTTGACCGACTCCGAGAGTGGCATCTTCTCGGCCAGGGCCCGTGCTCGCACGACGGGATCGACGGACTTGAGGTGCACGTAGGTAATCCGCTCGGGGAAGCCCTTGATGATCTCGATGTTGTCGCCCTCGCAGTAGGAGACGTGCCCGGTGTCGAGGCAGAGGTTCACCAGCTCTGGGTCGGTGTCGGCCAGGAAGCGCTCGATGCGCACCTGCGTGTCGACATGGGTGTCCGCGTGCGGGTGGAAGACAAGCTTCACGCCGTACTCGCCGTAGATCACCTTCGCCAGCTCGTCGGTCCCGGTCACGAGGTTCTTCCACTGCTGGGGGTCGAGGTCACCTGAGCCGGTAGCCGCACCAGTGTGCTGGTCGGTGTACTGCTCGGGCAGGTGCACCAGGTACTCGGCATCGACCGCGGCCAGCAGCTTGGCCTCCTGGCTGAACTCGAGGATCGCCTTTTCGAGAGCCTCCTTGCCCTTGTGCAGTCCGGCGAAGACGGTTCCACCGCAGACGCTGAGGCCGCGCTTGGAAAGCTCGTCCCTCAGGTGTGAGGGGTCCTGCGGCATGAATCCCTGCGGCCCCAGCTCGGTGTAGACGTAACCCACGGCGGCGATCTCGTCCAGGTAGACGTCCCACGTCACCTGGCTCGGGTCGCTGGGGAACCAGACACCCCACGAGTCAGGCGCGGTGCCGAGACGAAGCTTGGAGAGGTGCGACATGGGGGTCTCCGGAGTAGGTGTGGTTGCGCTTGAAGGATGAGGTCTGACGCCACGTGGGATGGACCACCGGGCGTCGGCATCAATCCAACCCAGCACCAGCCCTTGCTGTCAAGGGTTTGTCCTAACATTCTGTCTCTTGCACAATCTTACGCTAGTAAGGGTCTAACCTCAGAATGTTAGAACAAACCCTTGACAATGAATATTCAACTCGGCAAGGCTGTGACGGTCGACACAGGGTCGGCCAACGAGCGGAGGTTCTGACTCATGAGGTCCGCTGCCATCACCCCTGGAGCCGCTGGGTCCAGCCTCCCGGGCGAGCCCGCGTTCCGCGGCACGAAAGGAACATCGACCATGAAACAGACCCGAGCCCGCAGAGGTGGCCCACTTGTCCTGGGCGCCGTGCTCGCAGTCATCCTGTCCGCCTGCAGCTTGTCCGGTGGCCGCACAGACATGGAGAGCGACAGCGGCGGGGGTGGCGGCGCCGGGGACAACTCCGGCTACACCATCGCCATGGTCACGCATGAGACTCCGGGTGACACCTTCTGGGACAAGATCAAGGCCGGGGCACAGCAGGCGGCCAAGAACTACGGCATCACCCTGAAGTACTCCAACGACCCTGTTGCTTCCAACCAGGCGACGCTGATCCAGAACGCCGTCGACTCGAAGGTCGACGGCATCGCGACCACCCTGGCGACTCCGGACGCCCTTGCTGGAGCGGTCAAGGATGCCAACGACGCAAAGATCCCGGTGGTGGCCTTCAACTCCGGGATCGGCGAGTACAAGGATGTCGGCGCCTTGATGTACTTCGGCTCCGACGAGAACCTGGCCGGTGAGTCCGCGGGTCAGCGGATCGCCGAGGCGGGCGGCCAGAACCCGCTCTGCGTGATCCAGGCAGCCGGCTCGGTGGCCCTCGAAGCGCGTTGCGCCGGTGTGAAGAGCAAGGCTCCGAACACCAAGAACATCCAGGTGAACGGCGCCGACGACTCCGCGGTCGTGTCCTCGCTCCAGGCCAAGCTTTCCCAGGACAAGTCGATCGACTACATCGTCACGCTCGGCGCTCCGATCGCCCTGGACGCGCTGAAGGCCATGGACGCCTCGGGCAGCAAGGCGAAGCTGATCACCTTCGACCTCAACATCGATGCCGCGCAGGCCATCAAGGACGGCGACATCGAGTTCTCGATCGACCAGCAGCCCTACGTCCAGGGATACCAGGCGGTGACTGCGCTGTACCTCAACCTGAAGAACGGCAACGACATCGGCGGTGGTGGCCCGGTCCTGACCGGCCCGTCATTCGTGGACAAGGACAACATCGACGTCATCCTTCCGTTCGCCCAGAAGAACACCCGCTAACGGCCCCGCGGGAGGCCGACCGGCCGCAGAGAAACCAGGGTCGGCCGGCCCCCGCACACAAGGAACCCCGGAGGTTCTCATGAGTCAGACATCTGAAAAACAAAAGGTCCTCGATGCGCCGAGCGAGGAGTCCAACCGAGTGCAGGTCGGGCTTCTCAGCCGGGTCCTGGGTCGTCCGGAGATCGGTGCTCTGGTCGCCGCCGTCGTGATCGGCATCTTCTTCCTGGTGGTGGCACCAACCTTCCGGTCGGCCGACTCCCTGGCCACCGTCCTCTACCAGAGCGCCACCATCGGGATCGTCGCCGTCGCGGTCGGCATGCTGATGATCGGCGGCGAGTTCGACCTCTCCGCCGGCGTCATGGTCACCACGTCAGCACTGGTCGCTGCGATGTTCTCCTACCAGAACAACCTCAACCTGTGGATCGGAGCCGTCGTCTCGCTGCTCGTCGCGCTGGCCATCGGCTTCCTGAACGGCTACCTGGTGATGAAGACCGGGATCGCGAGCTTCCTGATCACTCTCGGCACCTTCTTCGTGCTGCAGGGTGCCAACCTCGGTGTGACCAAGCTCGTGACCAACTCGGTCTCCACTCCCAACATCAACCAGATGAACGGCTACACCTCGCTCGAGAAGGTCTTCGCGTCGACGTTCCCGGTCGGCTCCGTCAACGTGAGCATCATCGTGGTGTGGTGGTTTGCCTTCGTTGGGATCGCCTCCTGGGTGCTGCTGCGCACCAAGATCGGGAACTGGATCTACGCCGTGGGCGGCAACCAGGCCAGCGCCCGTGCAGTCGGTGTCCCGGTCATCAGGGTCAAGATCGGCCTCTTCATGACCGTGAGCTTCCTTGGCTGGTTCATGGGCATGCACACGCTCTACAGGTTCAACACCATCCAGGCCGGCAACGGCGTCGGCAACGAGTTCCTCTACATCATCGCTGCTGTCGTGGGTGGCACCCTGCTCACGGGCGGCTACGGCAACGCGATCGGCGCGGCCATCGGCTCCTTCATCTTCGGCATGACCAGCCTCTGCATCGTCTATGCCGGCTGGGACCCGAACTGGTTCCGGGCGTTCCTCGGTGTGATGCTCCTGCTCGCCGTGCTGGTCAACCTGTACGTCAAGAAGCTCTCGACCACGAGGAAGGTGGGTTAGTCATGACCGACACCATCAGCGAGCACGCAGACCAGACGCTCGAGCAGGGTCAGGCCCTGGTCGAACTGGATGACGTGGGCAAGCGCTACGGCGCGATCCGTGCGCTCAAGGGCATCAACCTGACCGTCCGCGCTGGCGAGGTGACCTGTGTCCTCGGCGACAACGGGGCCGGGAAGTCGACCTTGATCAAGATCATCTCCGGCCTGCACCCACACAACGAGGGCAAGCTCACGGTGGACGGCTCCGAGGTGAACTTCGGCTCCCCACGCGCGGCCCTGGACCATGGCATCGCCACGGTCTACCAGGACCTCGCTGTAGTCGGACTGATGGAGGTCTGGCGCAACTTCTTCCTGGGTTCCGAGTTGACGGCGAGCGGCATCCCGTTGTCGGGCCTGAAGGTCAAGGAGATGAAGCGCATCGCCGATGAGGAGCTGCGCAAGATGGGCATCGTCGTCAAGGACATCGACCAACCGATCGGTGAGCTCTCCGGTGGACAGCGCCAGTGCGTCGCCATTGCGCGTGCGGTCTACTTCGGCGCGCGGGTGCTGATCCTGGACGAGCCGACGGCAGCTCTTGGAGTCAAGCAGTCTGGTGTCGTGCTGAAGTACACGGCCGCGGCCCGCGACGCGGGCCTCGGGGTGGTGTTCATCACGCACAACCCACACCACGCCTATCTGGTCGGGGACCACTTCGTCATTCTCAAGCTCGGCCAAGCGGTCCTCGACAAGAAGCGCGACGAGGTGACCCTGGATGAGCTCACCCGTCAGATGGCGGGCGGCGACGAGCTCACCGAGCTGTCTCACGAGTTGAAGCGATGACCGTCGCAGTGGCGCACCAGGTCTCGGCGACCGCCCGGCTGGCGCTGACGCACGCGGTACAGGAGGCGAAGTACCGGAGTACCGACCTGGCGGTGCTGCACGTGGTGAACTCCGCGCTCGACGCCGACCGTGAAGAGGCTTACCGGATCGGTGTGTCCGACGAGATCGAGCGGGCGGTGGGGCCGGACAGCGACGTCAGCTGGAAGCTTCACCTTCAGACTGTGAGCGGGGACTTCGGTGACGCGATCGTGGAGCTCACCGACAAGCTTCGTCCAGACCTTCTCGTTCTCGGAGCGCGACGCCGCTCGCCGGTGGGCAAGGCACTGCTCGGCAGCATCGCGCAGACGATCATCCTGGAGGCAAGCGTCCCGGTGCTCGTTGTGAAGACGACCTAGTGGGCAGGCAACTGGGATGCCTTGGGTGAGCTGACCCTCACCGTCTGGCTCTGGCTGGCCCTTGCCGGGGTGTTGGTAGGGGTGGCCAAGACGGCGATCAACGGGGTTGCCTCCATCGCGGTGGTGATCTTCGCCGCCGTACTCCCCGCGCGAGAGTCGACCGGCGCGATTCTCCCGCTGTTGCTGTGCGGCGACCTCATCGCTGTGACCTGGTACCGCCGCCACGCCGACTGGAGAACGATCTGGCGGCTGCTCCCCGGGGTTCTTCCTGGCCTGATCCTGGGAGTGTGGTTCCTCTCAGCTGTGGACGATGTCCTGATGCGCCGGACGATCGCCGTCATCTTGCTGATCATGTGCGCACTGCAGTTGTGGCAGCTCGCACGCACCGCTGAGGCGGGGTCCAGCGCGTCCCCTCGACATCCCCACGGCATGCTGACGGTCGGCACGGGCGCCGCGGCCGGGTTCGCCACGATGACGGCCAATGCGGCAGGTCCGATCACGACCGTCTACCTGATCCGGGCGGGCCTGCCGATGCTGCGGATGATCGGCACCGGAGCGTGGTTCTACCTGGTCGTGAACCTCGTGAAGGTTCCGTTCAGCGCTGGGCTCGGACTGATCACGCCCACCACCCTCGTGCGGGACGCCCTGCTGGTGCCTGCCGTGCTCATCGGCGCCGGCTTGGGAATCGCACTGGTTGGACGCCTGCGACAGCGCCAGTTCGAGGTCGCCGCTCTCGGGTTCTCATCGGCGACGGCCGTGCTCCTCCTGCTCTGATGGCACCGCTCAACTCGGATCGTTTCGAGCCCCACCGACGATGTATGTTCAGTCCACTTTGACAGTTAGTTCTGACATAATGACACCCATGTCCGAACGAACTACTGGGGTCAGCTCGCTTCCCCGTTTCGTCATCGATCGCAGCAGTCCCGTGCCGCTGTACTACCAGGTCGCGCAGCACCTCGAGGATGCGATCCACTCCGGAGCAGTCCCCACGGGGACCCTGTTCCAGAACGAGGTGGACCTCGCCGCTTCACTCGGACTTTCCAGACCCACCATGCGTCGAGCCATGCAGCACCTGGTCGACAAGGGGCTGGTCACCCGCCGGCGTGGCATCGGTACTCGCGTCGTACAGCCCAAGCTGCGGCGGCCACTCGAGCTCAGTTCGCTGTACGACGACCTGGCCAACGCCGGCCGGAAGCCCACGACGGAAGTGCTCTCCTTCGAGACTGTCGAGGCGCACGACGAGGTGGCCGAGCGGCTTGACCTGGAAGAGGGCAGCCCGGTGCTCGAGCTCGTCCGCCTCCGCAGCGCGGCCGGGGAACCCATCGCCAAGATGACCAACTACCTGCCGGAACGCCTGGCCACCTTCAGCGAGGAGGACCTGTCCGAGCGCGGGCTCTACGACCTGATCCGGCACCAGGGCATCGTGTTGCACTCCGCCACCCAGACCCTGGGCGCCCGCAACGCCACGGCGGCCGAGTCCCGGATGCTCAAGGAGCCGAGGGGCGCAGCCCTGATCACTGCCCAGCGGGTCACGTACGACGACCACGGCTCGGCGGTGGAGTTCGGTACCCACATCTACGCGTCGAGCAGGTACACCTTCGAGGTGCAGCTCTTCACCTGACGGGCTCCCGCTCCCGCAGCCCGGCCATCCCCCAGCGCACGAGGGCGGTCGACAGTTCACCGGCACGCGAGGCGACTGCGATCCCCGCGCGGTTGACCGGAAGCCTCAAGGCACTGCGAGCCCAGGTCGGCAGCAAGGCAACTCCACCGGCTGCGATCAGGGCGTAGCCGGGGCGAAGGGCGAGTGGAACCGGCGGGTTCTGGAGCATGAACCGCGTCGCATCACGAGCCGCAGCGGTGCTCTCGAGCTCGGGGCGATAGCCGGCGATGACATCGTCGAGCTCCTGCACGGTGGTGGGCAGGTCGGTGGCACCGAGCAGCGTGGCCGCGCGGTTGGTCTGCTCGACGAACAGGTCTGCCTCCGATTCGGTCAAGGTGTCGGAGGCGTAAGCCTGGAAGGCGTTGAGGAACGACCAGATCTCGGCGACGTGCACCCAGCGCAGCAGGTGCGGGTCGTCCGCGGCGTACGCACGGCCGAGCTCGTCGGTACCGCGCACCCGACGATGCACGGACCGCACGCGCGCGATCGCCTGCTCGGCGTCGGCGATGGTCCCGAAGGTGGTGACGGCGAGGTAGTGGCTGGTGCGCTGCAGACGACCCCACGGATCGCCCTTGTAGCCGCTGTGTCCGGCCACACCGGCCATCGCGGACGGATGTAGCGACTGCAGCAGGAGCGCCGCGATGCCTCCGGGAAACATCGCTGCGTCCTGGTTGACCCGCCAGATCGGGTCGTCCGGGGTGAACCAGCGCTCGCCCTCGGCACCCCAGATCCGGGCCGCTGCCTCGGGAGCGTTGTCACCGGCGACCCGGGAGCGCAGAGCCAGCCCGAGCCGACGCTGTACGGCGTGGGCCGCAGCGGCGGGAGTCAATCTGGCCGGGGGCACTCTTCGACAGTAGCCAGCAGCAGTTGCGACGGATCTCGCACGAATGCCCAGGTGGGCAGCGCCTGCGGCGCTGCCCACCTGGGCCGTGGTCGTGCGGGGGGTCGAACCAGTGGCGACTAGTGCGCCCTCGAGAGCTGCCCGCGGACCGCGCCGCCGGGGAACTCACCGGTGTGCAGGTTGGTGTAGAAACCGCGCGGGTTGTAGCGGAGGCCCTTCAGGACCTGGCGGTCGACTCCGGGGACCACGCCGCGGACACCCGAGAACGAGGCCGGCAGCGAGCCGAAGACGTCGGCCACGACCGGACCGTTCGCACCGGCGGGAGCCTGGTGCACGTGGCCTGCCGTGGGGGCAGCGATGCGGCTCCAGGTGGTCGAGTAGCGCAGCTGGCGAGAGGTCGGCTTGAGCTCCCACTTCGCCCGGCCGTCAGGGTCGCCGACGAGCGGGCCACCTGGCACCTGGACCTCCTGGGCGGCGTTGGCGTTGGCCTTGAGGGTGTTGTTGAGTCGCAGCACTGACTTCACATCGAACGCCTTGGTCTTGTGGAACTGGCCGCGCACGGCGCCACCCGGGAACTCGGCAGTGTGGATGTTCGCGTAGAACTTGCCGGGGTTCTTCTTGATCGACTCGATCACGGCTGCGTCGGCGACCGTCACTGTGCCGACAGCGGCGCGCACGGACGGGGCAAGCGCCTGGCCGAAGAAGCCGACGCTGACCGGGCCGTTGGCCCCAGCGGCGCCGGCGTGGATGTGGCCGGCGGTGGGGGCCGCGATGCCGCGCCACTTGAGTCCGAACGACACCTGGTTGCCCTGGATCTTCACGTAGGCCCGAGCGTGGCCGTTCGGGTCGTTGACGGCGGGTCCTCCGGGCGTCGGCACCTCGTTGGCTCCGTTCAGACGGGCGGTGAGGTAGACGGCCTTGCCGCTCGTGTTCGGCGCGCTGGTGGACGGCTTTGCCGACTCGCCGTGCTCCCCGTCGTGTGCTTGGGCCGGGGCGCCGACGCCAATGAGTCCAGCAACGATGACGGCTGTGAAGAGCAACCTGTTGAGCATGATGAATCCCTTTCGGATGGCTGAATCGATTGCACATCCGCCAGCATCTGGCTGCGGTGTGCCGGGATCGGACGACCCCATTGCAGGTAGACACGGGGCTCGTTGGGGAAGGGTTCAACCAGATTGGAAATATTCCAGAAAACTTCTGCGACCGTCAGCGACGTAGTCGTACCGCTCGCTCACGCGGTGAGCACCTCGACGTGACATCGGATCCCCGGTGCCCGGGTCAGGCGGGCATCAGCGGTCAGGAGAGTGGCACCCAGACTCTCGGCAAGCGCAACGTAGGCCGCGTCGTACGGCGACACGTTCTCGCGCAGCTCCCAGATCCGGCCGAGCAGCGGCGCATGAGAAAACCGCTCGAGCCCCATCCCGCCCAGCTCAATGATGGCCAAGACAGCGTGTCGCGGGGCGAGCTTGCGCGCGAGCACAAGCCCGCGAAATGCCGAGAGACACTCCAGATCGACTACTTCGGGAGCGACCGCCGACGTGCCGTGCAGTCGGGTCCGAGCGGCTCGACCCACGTTGGAATCCGCGGCAAGTGCCGGCACCAGCACACTCGCATCAGTGACTAGCACGATCCTCCCGGATGATCTCGACGACGTCGTCGAGCGTGAAGTCCCCCCCGGCACCCCGGGCCTCGATGCGATCGAAGACCTCGTCCATGGTGGGGCGGGAGGCATCCTCGATGAGCTTGCGCAGGAGGTACTCCTGCAGCGACTGGTGTGCCGCGGCGGCGCGGCGGCGGAGAACCGCGTGGGTTTCCTCGGGGACCCCCTTGATCTGGATGCTGGTCATGAGCGCCATTCTGGCGCCATTGGCGCCAGTTCACAAGCGCGCTCGGTCGATTCAGGCTTAGCCTGGATCCGTGGAAGGCCGCCTACTGCGCGGCCCCAGAGCGGCACCCTGGCGGCGTTGCCGTCGCTCGCTGGACGAACAAGTAGAGCGTCGCTCCGGCGCCTTGCCATCGCACCCCTCTGGTGCCGCTCGCTACGGCGTCCCTCCACGGATCCAGGCTTAGCGGCGGCGACCCGTCCCGAACATGCCCCGGACGATCTCGCGGACGGCAGATCGGGCGACCTGGCGGAACGTGGTGGAGGTGATGACCTCCTCGACCACCGACTTGTCGCGGCTCGTACGACTCGGCGTACGAGGCCGGGTGCGCGTCGACGCTCGGTCGGCCTCGCGCCGCAGCTTGTCCTCCATCGTCGCCTGATCGGACGCTTCCTGCTCCTTGCGTGCTCGGGCAGCGCCCTCCTCGAGCTTGGTGGCCAGCATCTCCCGGGCGGACTCGCGGTCCACCGGCTCGGCGTACTTCGCGAACAGGGTCGAGGCCTTGACCGACTGCTCCATGGCCCCCGCCTCCGCGGGTCCCATCAGCGACTCCGGAGCCCGCAAGCGGGTCCACGCAACCGGCGTCGGCGCACCGCGCTCGTTCATCACCGTCACGATCGCCTCACCGATGCCGAGCGAGAGGATCACCTTGCCGAGGTCGTCGTAGGCGGAGTGCGGGTAGGTGTTCACGGTCTGCTTGAGCGCCTTGGCGTCGTTGGGGGTGGCCGCGCGCAGCTGGTGCTGGATGCGCGAGCCGAGCTGGGCGAGCACGTCGTCGGGTACGTCGGTCGGCGACTGGGTCACGAAGAAGACGCCGACGCCCTTGGACCGGATCAGCCGTACCGTCTGGGCGATCGCGTCGAGGAACGCCTTGGTGGCGTCGTTGAACAGCAGGTGCGCCTCGTCGAAGAAGAACACCAGCTTGGGCTTCTCGACATCGCCCACCTCGGGCAGGTCGTGGAACAGGTCGGCCAGGAGCCACATGAGAAACGTGGAGAACACCGCCGGCCGGTCCTGCAGGTTGGGCAGCTCGATGAGGGAGATCAGGCCGACGCCGTCGGACGTCGTACGTAGGAAGTCGCTGGTCTCGAACTCGGGCTCGCCGAAGAAGGCGTCCGCGCCCTGGTCGGAGAAGGCGATCAGCTCACGCAGGATCACCCCGGCAGTGGCACTCGAGAGACCGCCGAGGTGCTTGAGGTCGGCCTTGCCCTCGTCGGAGGTGAGGTGCTTGACCACCTCACGCAGGTCGGCGAGGTCGAGGAGTGGCAGACCGGCCTTGTCCGCGTAGTGGAAGACCAGCCCGAGCGATGACTCCTGGGTGTCGTTCAGCCCGAGGACCTTGGAGAGCAGCGTGGGCCCGAAGGCGGTCATAGTCACGCGCAGCGGGATGCCGGTGCCCTGGCCACCGAGGGCGAAGAGCTCCACCGGGAAGCCCTTGGCCTGCCAGTCCTGACCGACCGACGTGGCACGGTCGACGATCTTGGGGTTCTCCTGGCCGGGCGTGGAGAGGCCGGAGAGATCGCCCTTGATGTCGGCCGCGAAGACCGGAACGCCGGCGGTGGAGAGCTGCTCCGCGAGCAGCTGGAGCGTCTTCGTCTTGCCGGTGCCGGTCGCGCCGGCGACCAGCCCGTGCCGGTTGAGCATCGCGAGCGGGATCCTGACTGGTACACCGGTCAGCGTGCTCGCGTCCACCATCAGGCCACCGAGCTCCAGGGCCTGACCCTGGAATGCGTAGCCGGCCGCGACAGCGACACTGATCGGGTCTCCTGGTACCGCCTCTGTGGTCTGGGCCGGGTCTGAACTCTGGGTCATGCCGGTCAGAGTAGACGGGAGTGGTCTCGACTGATCGCTCGCTGCGCTCGCTGCTCGACCACCAGTCCCTCGGGGGATGCGGAGCGAGCTACCAGGTAGGTGGTCGAGCAGCCTTGCGTTGAGCAGCGAGTGCCAGCGCCTCGGTGGTTGAGCAGCGAGCGCCTCAAGCTCTTGTCCTGAGGAGCGAGCGCAGCGAGCGTCTCGAAGGAAGCGTCTCGAAACCACTCGATGAACCGGCGGACACAACCAGCCCACCATGAGCCAGAAGAAGCCAGAATTCCCTTCCACAGCAGGGAATTCTCGACCAAGACTTGTCGGTGCTAGGTGCTTGAATTCACCTATGAGCAGCCAACCCGACGAACACCACGAGCACCACCAGCGCGGTGTCCCGGCTGCCCTGCACCAGATCCGCGGACAGGTCCGCGACCTGACCGACACGTTGTGGGCAGCCCGGGACCGGGCCGAGCTGATGGACACCATCGCAGAGATCGAAGCAGTCAAGTCCACCCTGGACGCCCTGCAGCTCGGCGTGGTCCGCGAGCTCGAAGCCACCGCCGCGGTCAAGGCTGTCGGCTGGGCCTCCACCGCGGACTTCGTCACCGCCGTCGCGGGCGGGCACAAGGGCACCGGCCCCGCCACCGTCCGGCTCGCCGCCGCGGTGGAGCGGCCACTCATGGCACCAGTCGGGCAGGCGCTCGCCGACGGCTGGCTCTCCACCACCAAAGCCCAAGTGATCGAACGCGGCATCGACGCCCTGCCCGGTGACCCCGACCTGCGCGCCCGCGGCGTGCAGTTCCTGCTCACCGAAGCCAAAGGCCTCGATGCGACCGAGCTCAGAAAGCTCACCCGCCGACTCCTCGCCGTGCTGGACCCCGACGGCGAGGACCGCCGCGCCGAACGCGAACTGGACCGGGCCGAACGCGCCGCCCACCTCGGCCGACACTTCACCATTACTGAGGACCACGCCGGCGGCGCCTGGATCAAAGGACGCTGCAGCACCGAAGACGCCGCCCTCATCAAAGCCACCCTGATGCCACTGGCCGCACCCCACCCCAACACGGGCCCGGTCTGCGACCCCGCGACCTGCACCACCCCCGGCTGCGGACACGAGGGCCGCGACCCCCGCGACCACCCCACCCGGATGCTCGACGCCCTGGTCGAGGCCTGCCGACGGCTCCAGTCCACCGACCTGCTCCCCGACGCCCACGGCGCCACCCCCCGGGTCACCGTCACCATGGACTTCACCGACCTACGCGACCAGTCCGGCTACGGGACCACCGAGACCGGGGAACAGCTCACCGCCGCCGCCCTGCGCCGGATCTGCTGTGAGGCCGAGGTGATCCCCGCCGTCCTCGGCACCAACTCCGCAGTCCTCGACGTCGGCCGCACCCAACGACTCGTCACCACCGCCATCTGGAAAGCCCTGGTCGCCCGCGACCAACACTGCCGCTTCCCCAACTGCACCCGCCCACCCCTGATGTGCCACGCCCACCACCTCGTGCACTGGGCCGACGGCGGACCCACCTCACTGGCGAACATGATCCTGCTCTGCGGCCACCACCACCGCCTCATCCACCATCAACCCTGGGCCATCCAAAGAACCAGCCCCACCGGATTCGTCTTCCACCCACCACCCGACACCCGCCGCGGCAGCCACACGACCCGACCACCACCCGACGGGTGAGGGCCGATGAGCCGATGTCACTCGGGAACGAGCGACCCGAACTCACGCTTATTCGTCAAGAGCCGCAGGCAGTCGCACCACCGACGGCCGCGAAGACCGCTGAAATCGGCGCATGTGGCAATGAGCCCAGCCCATCAGGTGTCGATCGTGTACGGACAACGCGATCAGAGGAGTCCTGCACGCACCACGTGCAGGGCAGACTCCGCTGTTCGGCTGAGCGGTGACTCCGAAGCGCTGACCGACCCCCGCGACACCTCGAACCGGCAGCTCGCAGCCGGCACGACCACGCTGTGCAGGTTTCAGCAGGTTCCGGCTGTAGATGAGAAAAATTCGAAGGCGAGAACCGCAACCACACCTCTCGATAGACACACCGTGAGAACTGGTGGCCGTGAGGTGGCAGTTGAGTCCAGGGACGTGGTGTACCACGGGCCCTGTGTGAGGGTGGCGTTCTGACACCAGGACGGCCACCGCGTGATCCTTCAGAAGACCTTGCATAGTCCGACTGAAGGAGATCACCACGATGACCGTCGACCCCAACTCTATTGACTTGCCTGCGTTCATGGCTGAGCACCTGCAGCGCGCCGAGCCAGATCTGCTCCGTTCGATGTTGTCCACATTCGTGCAGGCGCTGATGTCGGCCGAGGCCGACGCGATCTGCGGGGCCCCCTACGGGGAGCGCAGCCCGGAGCGGACCAACTCCCGCAACGGCTACCGGACCCGGGACTTCGACACCCGCACCGGCACGATGGAGGTTGCGATCCCCAAGCTGCGCGAGGGCTCCTACTTCCCCGATTGGCTGCTCGAGCGCCGCAGGCGGGCCGAGCGGGCGCTGACCACGGTGGTGGCGACCTGCTACCTCCTCGGGGTCTCCACGAGGCGGATGGAGAAGCTGGTCGAGACCCTCGGCATCACCCGGCTCTCCAAGTCGCAGGTCTCGGTGATGGCCCGTGAGCTCGACGCCCACGTCGAGGACTTCCGCACCCGACCCCTGGACCAGGGCCCGTACACGTTCCTGGCCGCGGACGCGTTGACGATGAAGGTCCGCGAAGGTGGACGGGTGGTCAACACCCACGTCCTGGTCGCCACCGGCGTCAACGCCGACGGGCACCGCGAGATCCTCGGCCTCGACATCTGCTCCGCGGAGTCCGAGGCCGGCTGGCTGACCCTGTTCCGCGGCCTGAACGCCCGCGGCCTGTCCGGGGTCAAGCTGGTCACCTCCGACGCCCACAGCGGGCTGGTCGCGGCCGTTGCGGCCACGATGCAAGGCGCCTCCTGGCAGCGCTGCAGGACGCACTACGCCGCCAACTTGATGGCGATCTGTCCCAAGCACGCCTGGCCCGGGGTGAAGGCCATGCTGCACAGCGTCTACGACCAGCCCGACGCCAAGGCCGTGCACGCCCAGTTCGACAAGCTCCTCGACACCGTGGCCGAGAAGCTCCCCGCGATCCACGACCACCTCGAGCAAGCCCGCGCCGACATCCTCGCGTTCACCGCGTTCCCCAAGGAGATCTGGCGCCAGATCTGGTCCAACAACCCCAACGAACGGCTCAACCGCGAGATCCGCCGCCGCACCGACGTCGTCGGGATCTTCCCCGACCGCAACTCCGCAATCCGGCTCATCGGCGCCGTCCTGGCCGAGCAACACGACGACTGGATCGAAGGCCGCCGCTACCTCGGACTCGACGTCCTCGCCCGCTCACGCATTGCCCTGATCACCACCGACCAGACCACCACCGAGAAGGAGGACCTGACACCCGCCGCACTCACTGCCTAGAGTAAAGCCACCGGATCACGCGGTGGCCCCTTCATCCACCACGACCGTGGACTTGACCGAGGTGGCCACCGGCGGTGAGGTTGCGGCTGCCCCTCGCCATTCGATCGGTAGGTCTCGACTGATCGCTCGCTGCGCTCGCTGCTCGACCACCTACGGGTTTCGGTCGCAGGGAGCGTCTCGAAACCACTTGATCCTGTGGTTTCGAGACGGCCTCGACTGCTGCTCGAGCACCTGCTGGGCGCTCGCTGCTCAACCCTGTTGCGCGCTCCTTATGATGGCGCGGTGATCTTCAAGCGCGTGGGCGACGGACGGCCCTATCCGGCCCACGACCTCGGACCCCGGGACTGGGCTTCGTTGCCACCTCGGCCGGTGCGCCTCGACGAGCTCGTGACAACCAAGGACACCCTCCAGCTCTCCCAGCTGCTCGACGAGGACTCGACGTTCTTCGGTGACCTGTTCGCCCACGTGGTCGAGTGGCGCGACGACCTCTATCTCGAGGACGGCCTGCACCGGGCGCTCAGGGCCGCGCTCCAGCAGCGCCACGTGCTGCACGCGCGCATCTACGTTGCGCAGGACTGAGCGCCAGTGACCGGCCGCCGGATCACCACAGCCGTGACCCTCGTCGTGCTGCTTGGAGTTGTCTTCGCCATGGGGTACTACGGCTTCCGCGAGTTCACCTCACCGCTGCCCGACCGCTCATCAGGCGAAGAGACCTGCTCCGACGTCGAGAAGGAGGTCCAGGGCTTCGTGAAACGCAACGAGGTCCAGGTGAGCGTGTTCAACGCAGGCACCAGGGACGGCCTGGCAGGCACCACCCTGGAGGAGCTCGAGGAGGCCGGTTTCCGCGCTGGCAACGCCGGCAACGCGCCCAAGACCGCGAAGATTCGTCAAGTCATTGTCTGGACGACCGAGCAGGACGACACGGCGGCAAGGCTGGCTGCGCTGGCGTTCGGGCCCCGTACGCCGGTGCGGGTCACCGAGGCCGACCTCGGCCCAGGAGTCGACGTGATCGTGGGCAACGGGTTCAGGGGACTCAATCCAAAGGCGCCCAAGCAGATTCGCCTGCCGAAGCCGGTCGAGAAGTGCATCCCGGTCGAGTAAACGAATTTGGTCTGACAGGTTCAGCTGGGCGGCTTCTTGCCAAGCCACTGGGCGAGCCGACCGCCCACCGAGACTGTGCGGAGCCGCTGCTCGGTTGCTACACGGTCCTTGCGCGGGGTGACCACGAGGATCTCGTCGCCGTGGCGCAGCACCGTACGGCGCTCCGGCACCAGCGTCTTTCCGTCCCGAACGATCAGAGCCACCGACGAACCGGGAGGAAGGCGCAGCTCGCCCACTTCGACGCCGTGCATCAGCGACTTGGGCGAGATCGTCACCTGCAGCAGGTCGGCAGCGATCCGATCGAGGGGTGCAGCCTCCACGTCGAGGTCCCGCGGCTCGCTGCGCCTCGCCACCCTGAGCACCTTTGCGACGAGCGGCAACGTCGGACCGGTCAGCAGGGTATAGATCACCACCATCACGAAGACGATGTTGAACAGCTGCGTCGCCCCCTCGATGTCTGCTGCGTAAGGGATTGTGGCCAGAACGATCGGGACTGCGCCGCGGAGACCCGCCCAGGAGATGAACGCCAGCTCCCGCGGCCGCATCGGCTGGACGAGCGCCGCCGCCGCAACCGAGAGGGGTCGTGCCACGAGGGTCAGGACGAGCCCGGCGACGACGGCGGTGCCGACCGTTCCCGGATAGATCGTGTTCCCGCTGACGAGCAGCCCGAGCATCACGAACAGCCCGATCTGGGCGAGCCACGCGACACCCTCCGAGAACGACCGGGTCGCCGCCCGGTGCGGCAGCTCCGCATTGCCCAGGACCAGCGCCGCGACGTACACCGCGGCGAAGCCTGAGCCGTGCAGTGCCGCCGACCCGGCATACGCCAGCACCGTGAAGGTCAACACGGCCAGCGGGTACAGGCCCGAGCTGGGGAGTGCCGACCTGCGCAGGAGCCATGCCCCGCCGAAGCCGACAGCCAGCCCACCGAGTACGCCGACGACCAGCTCCCACACGATCACGCCGGCAAAGCCGAGCATGCTGTGCGCCTCACCGGCGGTCACCAACGTCACTAGCACCACGGTGGGAGCGTCGTTGAGTCCTGACTCGGCCTCGAGCGACCCGGTGAGCCTGCGGGGCAACGGCACCCGGCGCAGCACGGAGAACACCGCCGCCGCGTCGGTGGGCGAGGTGATGGCGCCGAGCAGCACCGACAGCTGCCAGCTCAGGCCCAGCACGAAGTGACCGAAAACGGCCATCACGAGCACACTCACCGCCACGCCGATTGTGGCCAGTGAGACGCCGAGGCGCATGACCGGGCGGATCTCCTTCCACGGCGTGGTCAGGCCACCTTCGGCCAGGATCACGATCAGTGCCGCGAAGCCGAGGGCATGGGCCATCTTGGCGTTGTCGAACTCAAGCCCGAACCCGGCTTCCCCCATCGCCACGCCCATCAACAGGTAGATGAGCAGGCTCGGCAGACCGACTCCGACACTGACCCGCACCGCGAGGATCGCGAGGAGCAGCACGCCCGCCCCGACCAGGAGGACCTGGTCGAGTGTGTTGACGTCGAGTGTCATGAGGGCCCTCGGCGGTTGGTGGCGGAGGCTTGAGTCTATGAGCGTGACGGCACCCCGGGGCCAACACAGATCAGGGCGGACAGCAAGGCTTTCCCAGAAGTGCTCTAGTCCGCTTCGCCCGGTATGCCAGAGATACGAGGGATTGCGGTGGAACGCGCCTAGCATCGGAACCAGTCCCAGAACCTTCAAATCACTGAGACACGGCCCCCGACCTGGCACCCAGAGACCTCGGAGAACGGCATGCGAGCGACCGCCCGAAGAACGTCGAAGGCCATCTTGGCCGTTCTTCTGGCCCTCGTTGCCGTGCAAGTCTGGGTGCCGGTCGCGGCGGGCACCACAGGGCTCCACCGGTCGAGCCTGGCGAGTGTCGCGTCCACACCTGTTGTGCCCGGATGTGGGGCGTACGCCGGGGCACGCGCCCTCGGTTACTACTACGCCGACTCCTTTGTTCGCGTCCACCCGTGCGGCCAGCGGCCGAGCTGGGACGGCGCCAGGACCGGTGGCGGCCCCGTCGTCCGTCCGTACGCCGGATCATCGACCTACTACCTTGGCTACCAGTGCATCGAGCTCGTCGCCCGCTACCTGAAGGCCCGCTTCAACGCCGCTCCTGGCAAGGCAAACGGGGCGCAGGCCGTCGACAGGTACGCCGCGGCCTACCCGACCAAGTTCGTGAAGATCGCCAACGGCACCCGGAACCGGGCGCCCCGCAAGGGCGACGTGCTGAGCCTCTCGGCCAACCGCTACTTCAACGACGTCGGGCACACCGGAATCGTCATCTCGGCAGCGGTCAACACCGCCGGCAACGGGACCATCCGCGCCATCGAGCAGAACTGGGGCGGGTCCGGTGGCACCAGCGGCTACCACAACTACACCGTCAGGAACTGGCGGGTGACCTTCGCCGGCCTCCCGCACATCAAGTGGCTGCGCTCGCGCTGACGCGAGGTCGCCGGGGTCGGCACACCGCCCGTCGCTGAAATCCCTTGGCCGCACCGCCTTGGTCCGCTGGAATGGGGCCATGCCAGCCGCGCGCACGACAAGCACCAAGAAGAAGGCCACCACCGCTCCTCACCTGGTCGAGCCGCAGCTGAGGTACATCACAGACGCAACCTTCAAGGACTTCCACGCAGCTATCTCGCGAGGTTTCCAGGAGGCTCCGCGTACCCAGACCCTTGAGCTTGACCGTCAGGTGTTCGACAACAAGCGGATGTTCGGGTTCAAGGTTGGTCGTCGCTGGGTGGCCACGTGCGGGGACTTCGCACGCCGTCTCACGGTGCCCGGCGGGGCCGATGTCCCGACGGCTGCGGTCACCGTGGTGACGGTGCACCCGCCGTACCGTCGCCGCGGGCTGCTCACAGCGATGATGCAGCACCAGCTGGAGCAGGTCTCGAAGCGCGGCGAACCGCTCGCTGCGCTGTGGGCCTCGGAGTCGCTCATCTACGGCCGCTACGGCTACGGGCCGGCGACGACTCGCGCGGTGCTGACCGGCACCAGCCGGCGGCTCAGCTTCCTGCCGGGCGTCGTCGTCACGGGCTCGGTGGACGAGGTGACCCGCGAGGAGTTCCTCGCGGTGGCGCCCGGACTGCACGACTCCATGCGACCCGAGCGTCCGGGCACGATGGTCCGGGACACGGACGTGTGGGAGTTCGCCGTGTTCGACATGGAGTTCGCCCGCCGTGGGTCTTCCGAGATCCGCTACGTCCTGCACTACGACGAGAGCGGCGACGTGGACGGGTTCGCGACGTACCGGTTCAAGGAGAAGTTCGATGAGGAGCCCGAGGGCGAGGTCAAGATCAAGGAGGTCTGGGCCGAGGACCCCACGGCGTACGCCACTCTCTGGCGTTACCTCCTCGACCTCGACCTCGCGCGCACCTTTAGCTGGTGGAGCGCCCCCCTCGACGAGCCGCTGCGTCACCTGGTCACCGACGCCCGCGCGGTCGTCACGTCGATCACCGACAACCTCTACGTGCGCATCGTGGACGTTGAGGCGGCGCTCGCTGCGAGGAAGTACGCCGCCGGCGTCGACCTGGTGATCGAGGTCGACGACCCGATCCTTTCTGCGAACACCGGCCGCTACCGGATCGTCACGGATGGCGACCCCGAGGGATCAAGTGCCACGGTCTCGCGCGTGACGTCGGCACCCGACATCTCGATGGGCATCCTCGAGCTGGGCAGCATCTACCTCGGCGGCGTACCCCTGAAGGACCTGCACCGCGTCCGCCGCGTCACCGAGCACACCGCCGGCGCCGTGGCGGCCGCCTCGACCGCTTTTGGCTGGCACCGGGCGCCGTGGTGCCCGGACATGTTCTAGGCATCATCACAGCGTCGTATGCTCCGAGCGGGAGTAGTGCTCGATGAGCGACGTTGCTGAGCTGGTGCGGGCCCGTGAGGCGTTTGAGCGCCGTGAGTGGGTCGCGGCGTACGACGCCCTTGCGTCGCCGGGCGACCTGGCCGGCGACGACTTCGACCGACTCGGCACCGCTGCCTTCCTGCTCGCCCGCAAGGACGACTGTGTGATGGCCTACCAACGGGCCTTTCAGTCCCACGTTGCGGCCGGTCAGCCCTTGGCAGCCGTGCGATCGGCCTTCTTCCTGGCTCTCCAGCTGTTCACCCACGGGGAGCCGGCAATCGGCGCCGGATGGGCGGCGCGCGCATCCCGGCTCCTGGACGAGCACGGCGGAGATGTCGTGGAGCGGGGCTACCTCCTCGTGCACCTGATGTTCCGCCACATCGTCAACGCAGAGTGGGAACAGGCGCTGGAGCTGGCAGTACAGGTCGGCGACTGCGGTCGTCGCTTCGGCGACGCCGACCTCTCCGCGCTGGGACTGTCCTGCCAGGGAAGGCTCATCCTCACGGGCGGCCGCGTGAACGAAGGGCTGGCCCATCTCGACGAAGCGATGACTGCGATCGCGGCGGGCGAGGTCTCACCCATCATCGCCGGCGAGGTCTACTGCTCGATGATCGAGGGCTGTCAGGAGGTCTCTGACCTCACGCGCGCAGCCGAGTGGACGTCGGCCCTCACGAACTGGTGCGACTCGCAACCGGACCTGGTGCTGTTCACCGGCCAGTGCGCCGTGCACCGCGGCCAGATCATGCGGCTGCGGGGGGCGTACGCCGAGGCGCTCGATGAGTTCTCGGAAGCGATCCAGCGCTACCTCGACGCTGGTACGCCGGAGCCGGCTGCGCTCGCGATGGCCGAACGCGCCAACGTGTTCCGCATCCAGGGCAAGTACGCCGAAGCAGAGGCGGCGTACGTCGCCGCGATCGACCATGGCTTCGACCCACAGCCAGAGCTGGCGCTGCTCTGGGTCGCCCAGGGCCGAGAGGTCGCTGCAGCTGGGGCCATCCGGAGGCTGCTGACAGAGCCTGGTCCTCCCCTCCAGCGCATGCGGATCATCCCGGCCTGCGTCGAAGTGCTGCTGGCCGTCGGTGCTGTTGCGGAGGCAGCGGATCTCGTCGAAGAGCTGGGCGGGTACGTGAGCGACGTGGCCTGCGAGGCACCGCACGCCTTGGCAGGCCTCACGGCTGGCAGCCAGCTGCTCGCGAACGGCGACGCTGCGGGAGCCCTCCCTGAGCTTCGGGGTGCCGTCCTGGTCTGGACGAGAGTCTCCGCGCCGTACGAGGCCGCGCGATGCCGGTTGCTCATCGGCCGTGCCCTCCGGTTGCTCGGTGACGAGGAGTCAGCTGTGGCTGAGCTGTCCCGCGCCCGCCGTACGTTCGCCGACCTGGGCGCCGCACCCGCCGAGCACCTGGCCGAGCAGCTGCTCGACTCGGCCGCGCCAGGCGGTCTCACTTCGCGGGAGGTAGAGGTGCTGCGACTGGTTGCCGCCGGCAAGACCAACCCAGAAATCGCCGCGGTGCTCGTCCTGAGCGAGAAGACGGTGGCTCGCCACCTGAGCAACATCTTCAAGAAGATCGACGTCACGTCGCGAACCGCGGCCGCCGCGTTCGCCTTCGAGAACCGACTGACGTAAGCAGGCATGGGCCGAATTGCCCATCGCGACGGCGTGGGCAGTGGGTGCTTCGACCGATGCGACGGCGCGTGCCTCAACCGTAGGTTGAAGCAGTCTCGGCCTGTCCAGAACGATCGACCGGCCAAGGTCCGGATGGAGGGATAGCCATGGGGAGCTCCGAGCGCTGCGAGACCGTGGTCATTGGCGGTGGTCAGGCCGGTCTGGCCGTGGGATACCACCTGGCGAGGCGCCAGCGGTCCTTGATGATCCTGGACGCCAATGAGCGCATCGGCGACTCCTGGCGCAAGCGATGGGACTCGTTGCGAGTGTTCACACCCGCGCGGTACAGCGGGCTGCCCGGCTGGTCCTTCCCGGCGCCGGGATGGTCGTACCCGACGAAGGACGAGGTGGCCGACTATCTCGAGGCGTATGCAGCCCGGTTCCAGCTTCCGGTCCGCACCGGGATCCGCGTTGACGAGGTAACCCGGGAGGACGGCCAGTACGTGGTCACGACCGGGCTTGGCCGATACCGGGCGGACAACGTGGTGGTGGCCACTGGCGGCTACCAGACCCCACGGATCCCGGTGTTCGCGCGTGAGCTCGACCCCGCCATCGTGCAGCTCCATTCGAGTGAATACCGAAACTCCTCGCAGCTCCGGGAGGGCGGTGTCCTGGTGGTCGGCGCCGGCAACTCGGGTGCCGAGATCGCCGTCGAATCTTCAGTCAGCCACCCAACCTGGCTCTCCGGTAGGGATGTGGGCCAGGAGCCGGTCCGCGCCGGGGGCCTGTCGGATCGGCTGTTCACGCCGCCGTTCTGGTTCCTGCTCTCGCGCGTGTTGACCACGCGGACCCCGATGGGCCGCAAGGTTCGCCAGCAGCTGGCCAACCACGGGCTGCCGCTCGCACGGGTCAGACGCAAGGACATCGCCCGGGCCGGCGTCGAGCGGGTGCCTCGTGTGCCCGGCGTACGCGACGGGCTGCCGATGCTCGAAGACGATGGGGTCCTCGACGTCGCCAACGTGGTGTGGTGCACCGGGTTTGTGCCGGACTTCAGCTGGATCGACCTACCCGTCTTCGACGGTGACGGCGAACCGAGGCACGAGCGCGGGGTCGTCCCCTCGGAGCCCGGGCTCTACTTCATGGGCCTGTTCTTCCTGTCTGCGGGAACCTCCTCGTTGATCGGTGGAGCCGGGCGGGACGCGCAGTACATCGCCCGGCACATCGACTCGCGGCCCACCGATGGCAGCGTCGAGCAGGAGGTTCACCGGACCAGCGAGAAGGCATCGGACTGAGCACTGCTCAGCCCATAGGTGCGCCGCGAGTGGGATTAGCTCGATGCCGCGATGGCGCGTTCGGCGCCGCCTACCCATGCTCGTGCGATGGACACGCGGGCGATCCGGCGCCTCCTACAGCAGCAGGACGGTCTGATCAGCCGGAGACAGGCCGAAGAGCTGGTCCGCGTCGAGCGGCCTCACGGACTGCCCTGGGCTCGCCGGCGACTGCGCAACCCCGTAGGTGGTCGAGCCGCGAAGCGAGTGATCAGCCGAGACCACCAACCGTGACCGCAGCGCAGCCCTCGACCCGGCTCCCGCGCGTGCGGTCTCTCGCGTCCGTTACGGACGGTGGTCTCGACTAGCCGCTCGCTGGCGCTCGCTGCTCGACCACCTACCCGATTGCTCAGTCGACGCCCGGCAAAGCGCTGCTGGTGTGCGCACTGCTCAACGCATAGGTGGTCGAGCCGCGAAGCGAGTGATCAGTCGAGACCACCAACCGTGACCGCAGCGCAGCCCTCGACCCGGCTCCCGCGCGTGCGGTCTCTCGCGTCCGTTACGGACGGTGGTCTCGACTAGCCGCTCGCTGGCGCTCGCTGCTCGACCACCTACCCGATTGCTCAGTCGACGCCCGGCAAAGCGCTGCTGGTGTGCGCACTGCTCAACGCATAGGTGGTCGAGCAGCGAAGCGAGTGATCAGCCGAGACCACACACCGCGAGCCCGGAAGCAGCGGGAACCACTGGCCTGGCTCAGGACACCAGCTGCGAGGTCCAGAGGCGACCGAGCCAGGCGGCGAAGCGCTCGTCGGACCACCCGGCTTCTGCGACGAGGCGCTGCCACAGCGTGCCGTCCATCGTTGCGGCCAGCACGTCACGGCACTCGTCCTCGCTGACCGCGAGCTGCCCAGTTGCGGAGGCGGCCTCGGCGTAGGTCCTGCATACGTCGAGTCGCCGCTCGTCCCACTCGGCGAGCATCGCGACGGCCGCGGGTTCGCTCGCCGCGCCTTGCAGGGCCGACAGGAGAGGAGCGATGCGCCGGAAGAGGGCGGTGACGAAGACGGCGTGCTGGTCGAAGCGGGTCGCCAGGTCCGGCTCGGCGAGCAGGGCGCGGACCTCCGGCCGGTCGAGGAGACGCACGTCTTCGTCGTAGCCGCGGGAGCTCACGAACCAGACATGGCGCAGGAGCGTGTGCTTGTTCCGGAACGCCGCGTAGACCGTCTCGACGGCGACCCCGGCCGTCAAGGCGATCTCCGCGATCGTGGTGCGCCCGTACCCGTTCGCAACGAACAGATCATGCGCCGCGGAGATGATGCGCAGCCGCGTCTGTGCGGCCTGCTCCTGCCGCCGGGTCGAGTTGTACTGCCTCTTGACGGCCTTCGGCATTGGATGCACCCTTACTGTATTGATCGTAGTCGAACTGTACCGGAGGATGACATGGCTACCGAGACCGAGCTTTTCCTGGCGGAGATGTTGCCCCGGCAGCGCGCGGCCGAGCAGGCGATCCACAACGGCGACGCCGAACCACGCATCGCACTGTGGTCTCGCACGGACCCGGTCACGGTGCTCGGCGCGAAGATGTCCGCCTCCGGCTGGGCCGACCTGGAGCCGATGTTCCGCAACGTCGCATCGTGGTTCTCCGACTCGGCGGAGTACGAGTTCGAGGTCGTTGCCGCTGGCGCCAGCGGGGACTTGGCCTACACGGTCGGCTACGAGCGCAACTGCGTGAAGGTGGAGGGTGAGCCGCGCACCTACACGTTGCGCGCCACGCACGTCTACCGCCGCGAGGAAGGCGAGTGGCGAATAGTGCACCGCCACGCTGACGTGCCGCCCTCCGAAGACGGCCCGATCTGATCCGCGTATTGGAGGTTCCGATGAGCAGCACGCTTCCTCAGTTCCTGGCGACAGACGCCGACGAGTACGAGCACTTCATGGGCCGCTGGAGCGCCCGTCTGGCAGAGCCGTTCCTCGAGTTCGCCGGCGTCGCGCCGGGCCAGGCGGCATTGGATGTGGGCTGCGGGACCGGCGCCCTTTCGCTGGCGCTGGCCAAGCACGGAGCAAAGACAGTCGGGGTGGATGCGTCCGAGCCCTACCTGGACGGCGCGCGACGGCTCCGGTCCCATCCCGATGTCACCTACGAGCGCGGAGACGCGTGTCGCCTGCACTACCCCACCGCCTCCTTCGACACCTGCGTCTCGACCCTTGTCATCGACGTCATCCCGGACGTCGAGCTGATGGCCGCCGAGATGCGGCGAGTACCCGCCCGGGCGGTGTGGTCGCGTGCGCCACCTTCGATTTCTGGGGCGGCCTTTCGGTGCTCGACCTCGTGATGGACACCGCGGCCGTTCTCGATGAGGGCATGCGGACGCTGCGCGCGCAGATCAAGGCCCGGCCCATTGTGTGGGCGAATGGACAGGCGAACCTGTGGCGTCAGGTTGGGCTCGTCGACGTGGTGGAGGTGCCGATGGTCCTCAGCTTTGACTACTCCGGATTCGAGGACTACTGGTCCAGCTTCTCGACCGGGCCGACCAGGGTGGCACAGCGTCTGACGACACTGCCCTCAGGTTTGCGGCGGGACATCGAACAGCATGTTGGCGCCGGCTACCTGGCCGGCCTGCCGGATGGCCCTCGGTCGTTTGCCGTCGTCCTCCGAGCAGTACGGGGCACAGTGCCACGGTGAGTCTGCGTAGCCGGCGTCCGCCCATCAGCCCACGTAGGTGTAACCGATCTGGGCGCACGCATCCGCGACGCGGCTGGCGAGGAGCGGATCCGAGAGGGGCCGCGAGAAGCCCGGCGCCGCGGGAAACGCGTCAGCGGAGGGCGGCTCGTAGAGGACCAAGCAGTCCCTGCCCGCCATACCGGTGAAGGTCAGGCCGTCTGCGTCGGGGAACTCCCTGTGCAGTGCGTGCGCCCACTCACGGCACCGGTTCTTCGGTCCGGAGTTGATGAGGTGCGAAGCACCGATCTGGATCGGCCAGTCGCCCCGAAGATCCAAAGTGCTCAGGGGCCGGGTGGGCGCGAAAGCCGTGAGCTGGAGCCCGCCTCGTGCCGGGTTCACGGTGCGGGTCACCTGGAAGGCTTCTGCGATGCAGGTGGGCACGTCCAGCCCGAAATACCCGACCCCTTCACCGGCACGGCCGGTGGCAGGCGGGAGCCAGGGGTCGAAACGTGCCTGTGGCAACGGCCCGAATGCACGGAGCTGGTTCCACCTCATCGGGTGCTGGGGGTGCGTCGGCGCGTGTAGCCGCCACAACACATCGGTCACTTCGCGGATGGCAGCAGGACCCGACCGAATTTTCGTTCTGTCAGGAGCGGGAAGCTTCGCCACTCACAAGACCTCGGCCTGGGTGCGCGCGACCTCCAGGACCGGCTCGACGTCTCCACCTGCACGCAGCCATTCGAGAAGCGGCGCGTCTCCCTCGCCGTTCGGTTGGTCGATCCGCGCATTCAGGATGAAGTTGCGGACCTCGATCGGGCTGAAGTCGTCCGGCAGCGCCTCCAACACCTCGCCCAGGTGAGGGATTGGCTCGTTGTTCTCGAACTGCCACCTGGGCAGCCGCCGCGATGTTCCCCGCCCCTGGGCCGGAAACGCGTACAGGGATCTTTCCTTGATCCGGTGCCGCACCCGGCTCTGTGAGAGCTCGAGGAGCGCGGCAACCTCGGCGACTGAGGCCGTCTGCTCGTGGAGAGTCTGCGTGCGCAGCGCATCCGCGACGCGGGCGGTCATCAGCGCTTCGCGGTTGTCAGTGACGCCGCCGTGCGCTTCGAGGAACCCCGCGTCGCCTGCGGGAAGTGCGTCCGGAAGGGGGCTCTCGGTGCCCGCAACCAGGAGCCCTTCATCCACGAGGCGCTCGAGGGCCCCGACGATGATGCGCTCATCGAGCTTGACCCGAGCACCTCGCTTGAAGGTCGCGACAGTCTGGTAGCGAAAGACGTCGCTGCTACCCATTCGATCTACCTCCCGCTGGTTCCTGCGCACAATCATAGCCCATGGTGCGAAGGTGTGCGCCCGATGGTGTGCGCACCCGAAGTGGTCCGATGTGGCGAGGCCGAATTGGACCTTCAGAGTGGACCGTGTCCGGCCCAAGATGAACCCATGAAGGACACGACACGACAGACCGCAGCCGGCAAGGTATTCATGCACTTCACGATGTCGCTGGACGGCTTCGTGGCAGGACCCGGGCGCTCAATGGACTGGATGATGCCGGACACCACAAACCGTCCCGGCCTTCTCGAGGAGTACGTCGAGACGACCGGCGCCGTACTCGGCGGCCGGGATGGCTGGGACCTCGCCCCTCAGGCGCGCCCCTACAGCGACACGTGGACAGGGCAGATCTTCGTCCTTACCCATCACCCCGAAGACGCCCAACCAGTGGACGGCGTGACCTTGCTGAACTGCGATGTGGCCGAGGCGGTCCGCATCGGGCTGGAAGCCGCCGGAGGTAAGAACCTCGCGGTCCTCTCCCCCACGATCGGCCGACAGCTCCTCCAGCGCGGACTGGTGGACGATCTCGACCTGCACATCTCACCGGTGCTGCTCGGTGACGGGATCCGGCTGTTCGACAACCCCGGAGGCGAGCCCATCAGACTCGAGCTGCGCAACGGCGATGACCCATCGGCCGAGGTCAACCTGCGCTACCACCCGGTTGCAGACGCCGGTAGTTGACGCGTCCGAGGCCATTTCGCCACCGGAATCGTCTGTGCGCCATACGCTCGGCCTTGTCGGAGTCACTGGTCCTCGCCACACCAGGAAGCCCGAAACCATCTCGGACACCAGACCGGATGTGGGGCGTGTTCATGCGGCGTACGGCGGCAGCGGCAGCTCTCACGCTGCTCGCAGCTTCGATCCAGCTGGCCACCGCAGCGCCGGCTCCGGCGCTGGTGCTCCCCCCTGCGTTCCAGCTGGTCGACTACCCGACGGGGCACGCGCCGGGCAACCTCACCGACTTCGCCTGGCTCGATGCCGGTGGCCTGATGACCACCGGCAAGGACGGCACCATCAGGTTCGTACCGCCCGGAGGCACGCCACGGGTCGTCACCAAGGTGCCGACCGTGCGCGCTCGGGGGGACCACGGTCTGCTCAGCTTCGCGCTCAGGAACGACTACGCGACGTCGGGCCGGGTCTACCTGACCTACGACAAGGGCAGCGCTACGGGCACCGGCTTCGGAATGGTGGAGGAGTGGACGGCATCCCCGCCGGCGGATCCCACGAGCTTCAGCTGGTCAAGGACAATCGTCGACGGCAGCCTCACCTCACCCCAGCTCGCGCAGGTCACCCCGAACCACGGCATCGACACGGTCCTGGTCGCTCCCGACGACACCTTGTTCGTCAGCATCGGCGACGACACCGCGAACAACGGCGACCCCAAGACGCTCCGCGCCCAGGACACCAACCAGCCCTACGGCAAGGTGTTGCACCTGACGCCCGACGGCGAAGGTATTGCGTCCAACCCGTTCTACTCCGCCGCCGCGCCGAGATCCTGGCGCAGCATGACCTATGCCTACGGGTTCCGGAACCCCTTCCGCATCGCGCTGGACCCTCGCTCCGGCGCACCGTACGTCGGTGACGTCGGATTGTCCGCCACCGAGGAGATCCACAGAGTCGCGCCTGGATCCAACGCTGGGTGGCCCTGCTACGAGGGGGCGGCCAGGACCACGTTCTCGTCCCAATCCGTGTGTCAGGCGCTGTACACCGCCGGCTCGGCGCAGGTGCCCTTCTGGACCTACCCACACACGGGCGGCGGGGCGGCGGTGGTCGCGGGGATGTTCTACACCGGCACGTCCTACCCGGCGCAGTACCGCAACTCCTTCTTTTTCGGCGACTACGTCCTCGGCCTGGCGTGGACCATGGCCACGGACGCCGGCGGCCGCCTCACCAGGCCACCCGAGGCCACCGGTTTCGCCCGGGACGCAGGAGGACCGGTGGCATTCCACCCGGGTCCCAACGGGGACGTGACCTATGCGGACATCCTCAGCGGCAACGTACGCCGACTCGTGTACAGCACGGGGAACCGGGCCCCTGTAGCCCGCTTCACCACCTCCTCGGATCCGACGACCCGCACGGTGACGTTCTCGGCCGGCGACTCCTACGACCTTGACGGCGACGAGCTCAGCTTCGGCTGGGACTTCGGGGACGGTGGCAGCGCGCAAGGCGTCACCGCCGTGCACACCTACAGCACCGACGACCCCGTCCAGGTGACGCTGACGGTGACCGACCAGCTCGGGGCCACGAACGCGCAGACGGCTCCGGTCCATCCGGCCAACCACACGCCGCAGCTCACCGTCGACCTGCCGTCCGGCACGTACTCCGTCGGGGACATGGTGGAGCTCGCGGCTGAGGGGACGGACCTCGAGGACGGGGACCTCTCGGTGCAGTGGGAGACGGCACTGCTGCACTGTCCGTTCGCGGGCAGCTGCCACCAGCACCCCGAGGGCGGCATCGAGAGCGGGCCGTCGTACAGCCACGAGTTCACCGACCACGGCGCGGACACAACCATGCTGGTCACGGCTCGTGTGCAGGACTCCCGAGGGGCGGTGGCGTCCACGACCTTCGAGGCGAAGCCCACGTTGCGAACGATCGCAGTGAACAGCCCCGTGCCGGTCACCATCAACGGCGAGACCGCAGCCTCCGCGCAGGTCGTCGCAGGTTCCCTCGTGCAGCTCAATGCGCCACTGACCTCGTCGTACTGGCAGTACCAGAGCTGGAGCGACGCCGGCGCTGCCGCGCACTCGTTCACGATGCCTGACTCGGATCGAACGTTGAGCGTCGCCTACATCAGCGCGATAGCCCAGAGGTACGCCGCGCTCGGCGGCAGCTCCTCCTCGCTAGGCAGCCCCACGAGCACGGAGTACGACGTGGCCGGCGGGCGTGCCCGCAACTACTCCGCCGGGCGGCTCTACTGGAGCGCGAGCACCGGTGTGCACGTTGTGGGCGGCGCCATCCTGACCGAGTACCTCTCCTCGGGAGGCCCTCCGGCCCTCGGCTTCCCCACCACTGACGGGACAGCTGTGACCGGCGGGCGCGCCACCTACTTCACTGGGGCGCGCATCTACTGGTCCTCGGCGACCGGCGCTCACACCCTCAAGGGGGCGGTCCTCACCAAATACCTGGCCCATGGCGGACCGAGTGGTTACGGTCTGCCCACGACGGACGTGATGAACGTGGTCGGCGGCGGGTACACGCACTTCAGTGGCGGCCGCAGCATCTACTGGTCGCCCGCCACCCAGGCGCACCTCGTCTACGGCCCGATCCTCACGAAGTACGCGTCCGTCGGCTATTTCCGCTCGTGCCTGCGCTTCCCTACGACCGACCGGTTCGCCAGCCCACGTGGATTCCGCAACGACTTCACCGGCGGGAACATCGTCTACATCACCAAGACCAGGCGCACCGTCGCCACCTGTTGACCGGGTTCCACGGTCGACCTCATGATCTGCGCGGTCCGTGTGCGGAGTTGGGCCGGTGAGCGGTATCGCATGTCCCGGTCTTTCCACCCACCAAGACGCTGGTCGCTGGGCCGCGCCGCGTGCGGATCCGCACGTATCTGCCGATGACAGCGCGGTGGATCGCTGCGGGTCGAACTTCACACAGCCCGGCGGGCCGCGATCGTGCGCCGGCTCACGACTGCGCTGCGCCACACCAAGACCGCTAGCACCAGAGTGAGAGCTCTCCCCAGCCAGGCCAGCCAGGGCTCACGTGTCTCGACGGTGCCGATCAGTTCGCCGAACCACTGGGCGAGACGCTCGGACCTGGCCATGGGCTCCCCCGAGTCCTCGACGGCCCAAGTGAGTGATGACGCAGTCACCACCACCCACGGCATCAGGACGGTCACGGCCGCTACGTCGGGCCACCGGGCGTCGACCCCAGGGCGTCGGACGTCGGTGAGGAGAACGACCGGTCCGACGACGAAGAGCAGCGTGAGCAGAGCGAGCAGCATCTTGCCGATACCTGCGCTGATGAGCAGCACGCTCGGCCACGACGAGGCGTCGGTGAAGAAGCTTGCCACCACCAGTAGGAGACCGGCTGCCGCGACATGGATGACCTGCCAGAACGCGCGCAGCCAACGGGCGCCCTCGACCGGGGCGCGATCCTCGCCGCGTGGCCGCCACGCGGCGACGAAGCCGCCGGCCAGCCCGATCAGCGCACTGGCCGCTCCGGCGAAGTCCGCCCACCCAGGAACGTGGCGGCCGTCGTACCAGTCCGCCGCGAGCCATGCCGCCACACCCAGCGCCGCGAGCTGAGCCGCGACCCCGGCCAACAAGGCCGGATGCCACGGCTCGCGCACCACGAGGATGAGGTCGTTTGCCGGTCGTCGTTGCCCTGGCGTCCTGCATCGTCTCCCCGTCCCGACCCAAAGCGCCACCCTGCCATAGGCGGACACGTACGGGCCTTGCAAGTTGGGCGTCGCGCTAGCGTGCAAGGTACTTACGCCCAAGGAGAACCCCATGCGCAGTGAGCTGTTCGGCACGAACCTCGAGTCGGCCACCACCGAACGCTTCATGTTGCAGAACCCCCGCATGCTTCGCGTCGCGCTCAACGGGGACGTGATGGCGCGGCAGGGAGCGATGGTCGCCTACCAGGGCCAGGTCGACTTCGCCTACCAAGGATCCGGCGGCGTCGGGAAGTTTCTCAAGAAGGCCTTCACCAGTGAGGGCATGTCGCTGATGAAGGTCTCCGGCCGGGGCGACGTCTTCTTCGCCAACGACGCGATGGAGATCCACCTCGTCAATCTCGAGGACGACTCCCTCACGGTCAACGGAAGCAACGTCCTCGCCTTCGACCCCACGCTCACGTGGGACATCAAGCGAGTCGAGGGCGCGTCGATGATGGCCGGCGGCGTCTTCAACACCACCTTCACAGGCACCGGGACGGTTGCGATCACCTCGCACGGCACGCCCGTGGTCCTCAACGTCGATGCCCCCACGTACGCCGACATCCAGGCGGCGGTCGCCTGGTCGACGTCGCTGACCACGAGCGTGCGGCGTACCGCCGGTGCCAGCGCGCTGATCGGTCGCGGCTCAGGTGAGGCGTTCCAACTCGTCTTCAACGGCCAGGGCTTCGTGGTCGTCCAGGCCAGCGAGGGTCGGGCCGTGGCGCCTCACAGCCACTGAGCCTGGTCTTCTCCCAGAGGAGGTCCGATGGACTACGCGCGGGCCGGGCAGCGTTGCGCGATTGAGCGCGTCTTGGGGCTGGCTGACCTTCCTGTGGTGTCCACCCGCGTCGACCCGAATGCGATCGCTGTTCGGTCAGGTGCTGGCTCCAACGACCTCAACGCTGTCGTCAGCACCCCGGGGTTCGTCCCCGACATCGCCATGCTTGAGAAGCTGCGTGGTTGGTGGAACGGAGTGCCGGCGTCGTGGTTGGTCGAGGAGCCGGACGAGGCGTTGACGCAAGTCCTGTTGAACGCTGGCTGGCTCCCTGACCGCACCGGCCGCTGGTGCGCGCGACCCCTCGGCCAAAGTTCGCACCTGCCCAACGCGAGCGTGTCCGAGGGTGTGGCACTCGAGCCCGTCACCGCCGACGACGACCTGGAGCTATGGCTCGACGTCGCTTCCGGGTGCGGGTGGATCGAGGATCCCGTGGACCGCGGCGTGCGTGGCGATCTGCTCCGCCCTGCCGCCACCGACCCTCGCCAGGGGATGTGGGTCGCACGACTCGACGACCGACCGGCGGGGATGGTCCGAGGATGGTGCAGCGAGCGCGAGCCGGTTGTCGAAGTCGTTGATGTGGCAGTCCGGGCTTCGGTCCGACGGCGTGGGGTCGGCAGAGCTCTTGTGTCCCGCGTCATGGCCTGGGGCACAACGCGCGGAGCGAGCGAGGTCGTGGCCGCACCCAGCCCGGACGGCTGGCGTCTCTTCGACGCACTCGGGTTCGAGAACGTGCCTGCCATTCCTGACACCAGCTTCTACTGGACCGGGTGAGCGTGCAGCCAGACCGCCAACAGACCCACTCACCAGGTTGATCCTCGCGCAACAGCTGTAGTAGGTGAGTTCGAATCGTGACGGTGCGATGACTTCGGTTGGCCTCGCTGGTCCGTACGACGAACCCGATCCGGACCGGAGGAGCACACCATGGGACAGGTCATCGCCAATGCGTCCACGTCGCTGGATGGTTACATCGCCAAGCACGACAACACGATCGGTCAGCTCTTCGACTGGCTGCAGAACGGCGAGGTCGAGTTCCGCACCGTCGATGACCGCATCACCTTGCACCTGAGCCCGCCCAGCGCCGAGCACTTGCGCGCGTGGGTTGACGGGCTGGGTGCCTTGGTGTGCGGGCGCACGCTGTTTGACTTCACAGGCGGATGGGACGGAATGCACACGCTCGGAGTGCCTGTGGTCGTGGTGACTCACCAGATCCCGACGGACTGGGTCGAGGCTCACCCAGACGCTCCGTTCCACTTCGTCACAGACGGGGTGGAGGCTGCGGTTGCGAAGGCACAGGAAGTCGCCGGCGAACGCACCGTAGCGGTGACGGCCGGCACCATTGCGCGGCAATGCCTCGAGCTCGGTCTGCTCGACGCGGTCGCCGTTGACCTGGTGCCCGTGATCATGGGCCAGGGCCGCCCCTTCTTCGGGGAGATGACAATGGACGACGCTCCTCTGGGCGACCCGATCGAGTGCGTCCAGGGAGATCGCGTTACCCACCTCCTGTTCCCTGTGGTGCAGTAACTGACGCAGTAGTCGCGCATTCTGGGTGAAGCGGTCCGGGGCAAGATGGTGTGCACTTTGAGTCACCAGGCGACCCAAAGTCCACACCATCTCTGTTTCAGCATGCATGGCGCGCGTACTGTCCGTAGGCATGGGCCAGCAGGAAGTTGGACACCTGCGCAGGCGCGGCCACTGGGTGGTTGGCTTGGCGGTGTTCGTGGCGCTGGCGGCAGTCGCGGGCCTGGCCTACCGGCTCGGAGGAAGTGGGGACGCGGACGCCATTCCCACCCCGGCTCCCAGCACCGAGCCCTCCGAGACACCTCCCGCCACCTCAAAGATCGCGGCGGCCTTGTCGGCGTCAGTGGTCGTGGTGCGTTCCAGGGACGGGATCGGCACCGGCCTGGTCGCGAATGCGCGCGGCGACATCCTGACCGCGTATCACGTCGTCCACGGGGGCAGCGACGTACGCGTGAGGTTCGCCGACGGCACCACCGCCCCGGCGGTGATCGCGTCGGCCGACGCCTCCCGCGACATCGCCGTTCTCACCCCGCGTTCACTGCCGTCGGTCGTCGTACCGGCATCGATCGGCGGCGGGGTGGAGGTGGGCGACGACGTGGTGGCGATTGGCACGCCGCTGGGCCTGGCATGGAGCGTGAGCAAGGGGATCGTGTCCGGGCTGGACCGGACCGGGCGCGGCAAGCGTGGCACCGAGCTGGATGGCCTGATCCAGTTCGACGCTGCCGTGAACCCCGGCAGCTCGGGTGGCCCGCTGGTCAACGCGTCGGGCGCTGTCGTCGGCATCGTGGTCTCCATCGTGACCAAGCGCGGCAAGGCAGGCGGCACCTTCATCGGCATAGGCATGGCCGTTCCGATCGGTGCAGCCCTCGGCGGCCGGGAGGGTGACGGAGGACCGGACCTGTGACAGAGCAGATCGGAGAGGAAGCTATGGAGACTCAGCCGTCGACGGGCGTCCAGGGCACGCGGGAATCAGGTGTGCATCCTGCCGAGCGGGTGCTGTACGAGGTGAAGAAGGTGATCGTAGGTCAGGACGCCCTGCTCGAGCGTCTGCTTGTTGCACTGCTCGCGCGCGGGCACGTTCTGGTCGAAGGCGTGCCGGGCCTGGCGAAGACCTTGGCGGTCAACTCGCTCGCCCGCGCGGTCGGCGGCAGCTTCCACAGGGTGCAGTTCACCCCGGACCTGGTGCCCGCCGACCTGGTCGGCACCCGGATGTACCACCAGGGGAACGGCGAGTTCCAAACGACGCTCGGTCCGGTGTTCACCAACCTGCTGCTTGCCGACGAGATCAACCGGGCACCTGCGAAGGTGCAGAGCGCTCTGCTCGAAGTCATGCAGGAGCGGCAGGTCACCATCGGGCGCGAGACGCACCGAGTGCCTGATCCGTTCATGGTGATGGCAACCCAGAACCCGATCGAGTCCGAGGGGACCTATGCACTCCCCGAGGCACAGGTAGACCGTTTCATGCTCAAGGTCATGGTCGGTTACCCCCACCCGACCGAAGAGTTCGCGATCGTCGAGCGCGCGGTCGAGCCGGGGCCCCTGCCGGCGGCCGTGATCGACCCGGTGCAGTTGATCGCGATGCAGCGCGCAGCCGATCAGGTGTACGTCGACCCCGGCCTGATCGAATACTCGGTCCGGCTGGCCAACGCCACCCGTTCACCTGCGTCGGTGGGTCTGGCGGACCTGACCCGGTACGTGATGTACGGGGCGAGCCCGCGTGCGTCGATCAATCTCGTCCTTGCCGCGCGAGCACAGGCGTACCTTCGCGGGCGCGACTACGCCGTACCCCGGGACTTGACCGAGCTGGCGCCCGACGTGCTCCGCCACCGGATCGTGCTCAGCTACGAGGCGCTGGCCGACGAGGTCCCTCCTGACCACATCATCGGCCGCGTGCTCGCCAGTGTGCCGACTCCCGAGTTGGTCTCGAGGAGCCACTGACCGCCATGCAGTCGGCACCGGAGCGCCTTCTGCGCAGGCTCGAGTGGCGGGTCCTTCGCCGCCTCGACGGGCAGCTGCAGGGCGGCCATCGCACGGCGTACCGAGGCTCCGGCGTGGATGTCACGGGTGTGCGCGAGTACACCCCCGAGGACGACGCCCGACACATCGACTGGAACGTGACCGCGCGGCTCGATGCCCCGCACATCCGCCTGTACGCCGAGGACCGTGAGCTCACGGCCTGGTTGGTGCTGGACCGCTCGGCGTCGATGAGCTTCCGGGCGGATGGACACGGCAAGGACGCGGTCCTCACCGAGCTCGCGGTGTCGCTGGCGGGGGTGTTCTCCTCCGGCGGCGACCGGGTCGGCGCGATCATGTACGACGACACGTCGCGCACGATCGTCCCGCCGCGCGGTGGCCGCCGCCACATACTCCGGATCACCGCAATGCTGCTGCGGGCCACGCCGTCAGGGCGGCCAGGTGCGACGACGGACATCGCCGGGATGCTGCGACTCGCGGCCACCACGATTCGCCGACGCAGCCTCGTCTTCGTGATCTCCGACTTCATCGGCGACCCGAGCTGGGAACGGGAGCTGAACCAGCTCGCCCATCGACATGAGGTAGTCGTGATCCGTGTCGAGGACCCGCTCGAAACCGAACTGCCTGAGCTCGGCACCGTGTTCGTCGAGGATGCCGAGACCGGTGAGCAGCTCCTGATCGACGTGAGCGACCCGCTGTTCCGCACCCGGTTCCGCGCCGCGGCCGCCACTCGCGCTGAGCAGCTCGAGGAGGCGATGAGGCACGCAGGTGTGATCTGGCAGGTGGTCAGCACGACGGACGACATCGTGCCCGCGCTGGTTGATCTCGTGCGCTCCTCGCAACGGAGACGGGCATGAGCTTCCTGTTCCCCGGACTGGTCGTCGTCGCATTTGTCGCGACGACCGCGCTCGTGGCCGGCTACCTCTGGCTCGACAAGGAGCGAGCGACTGCAGTCGCCTCGACGGGTCTGGCCGGAGCCGCCTTCAACGGACGGCGCAGGCATGCGCCGTACCTGCTCTTCATCGTCGCCGTGGCGCTCTTGCTGCTCGCGCTCGCGCGACCGCAGGCGACCGTCGCGACCCCGCGGGTGTCGGGGACCGTCGTCATCGCTTTCGACGTGTCCAACAGCATGACCGCTGACGACGTGCAGCCGTCTCGGCTCGAGGCCGCCCGCACTGCCGCGGTGGAGTTCGTCGACGCCCAGCCCGGGTCCGTCGACATCGGCGTCGTCGCGTTCGCCGATGGCGCCCTCACCATGAAGGCGCCGAGTCCAGATCACTCCGAGGCGCTCGCAGCAATAGGCCGGTTGGCACCGGGCGGGGGTACCTCACTCGGCCAGGCGATCCTGGCCTCGCTCAGCACGATCACCGGCCAGACGGTGACGTTGCCCGACGAGGGCGCCGAACCTTCAGACCTCGGGTACTGGAGCTCGGCGACGATCGTGCTGTTCTCCGATGGGGAGGAGACGGAGCCTCCAGACGCCGCCGCCGCCGCTGCGCTCGCCGCGACTGCCGGGGTGCACATCGACACGGTCGGCGTGGGTACGCCGGGCGGGACGACCGTGGACGTGGACGGGTACCGCGTGGTCACCGCGCTGGACGAGGAGCGGTTGACTGAGGTGGCCGACGCAACAGGCGGGAGCTACCACCAGCTCGCAGACGCGAGCGACCTCGGCTCTGTCGCTGACTCGATCGACCTGCGCCTGACCCTCGTGGATGAGGAGCTCGAGCTGACGGCGATGCTCGCCGCAGTCGGTCTGCTCCTGCTGGTCGCCGGCAGCGCGGCCCTCGTGATGCGCACCGGCAGGCTGGTCTGATGTCGTTCGCGTGGCCACTCGCGCTCGTGGCGCTCCTCGCCGTCCCGGCACTGCTTGCCTTGCGCTGGTGGGCGCTGCGCGGCCGCCGGCGGAACACCGTCCGGATCTCCAACGTCACCTTGGTCCGCGCTGCTGTCCCGGCGAGTTCCACTTGGCGCCGGCGCGTGCCCGTCGGTCTCTTTACGGCGGGACTGGTAGTCCTCGGGGTCGCAGCAGCCCGCCCGACGGCTTCTCAGGAGGTGCCGTCCTCCGCGGCCACCATCCTGCTCGCGATCGACACTTCTCGGTCCATGTGCTCGACCGATGTCAGTCCCAATCGCCTAGGCGCCGCCAAGCAGGCGGCCACGGACTTCGTGGACGCTCAGGGTGAGGGCCGTCGCGTCGGGCTGGTCGCGTTCGCGGGGTTCGCAGCCCTCGTGGTGGAGCCGACCACCGAGCACGACGACGTCATCTCGGCGATCGACGCGCTCACCGCGTCACGCGGGACGGCGATCGGTCAGGCGATCCTGGCCTCGATCGACGCGATCGCCGAGGTCACTCCCGCAGTTGCACCGAGCGGCGTCGAGTCAGTGCCGGACGCCCCGGAGGACGGTGACGTGGGCGACTACCGACCGGAGACCATCGTGGTGCTCACCGACGGCTCCAACCGCGACGGCGTCGACCCCGTCACCGCGGCCGAGCAGGCGGCCGCACGTCGCCTGCGAGTGCACACGATCGGCTTCGGGACCACAGATCCGGCCGTCTCGATCTGCGACGCAGACGAGATCGACGCCGACTCACTCGACGGCGACGACGACTTCGGCGGAGGCTGGAACAGCGATGGCGGTGGTCCGAGCGGCGGCTGGAGCGGCCCGAGCCGGGAGATCGACGAGGAGACGCTGGTCGAGGTGGCCGAGGTCACCGGCGGGGAGTACTTCCGAGCCGAGGACGCCGACGAGCTCACCGGGATCCTGCTCGACCTGGACAGCACCGTGGTGATGCAGCGCGAAGACGTTGAAGTGGCGTACCTGCTTGTGCTGCCGGGGGTGCTGCTGATCGTGGCCGGCCTGAGCCTGTCCCTGTGGTGGGGGAGGATGCGCAGGCCCGATCGAGAATCGTGACAGGCTTCGACGCGGGGGGGCGGTCACCGCTACGGACGAGCGCCCGCAACGACGTCGCGCAACGCGGTTCCGAGCAGGGTGGTGTCGTTGGAGACCACGACGTAGTCAAAGCCCTGGTCGATGCGGCGCCGGGCTGCCTCGCCGGAGGCGGCGGCGATCCCGGTGGGCACGCCGGCAGCCGCTCCAGTGTCGCGAACGTGGTCGATGCGGGTCTCGAGTTCAGATGACGTCGTCTCGACCCCGAGCGAGAGAGCGAGGTCGGCGGGGCCGAGGAAGAGCGAGGAGACCAGTCGCCCGGCCACAACCGCTTCGGCCGCGTCCACGCCGGCCTGGCTCTCGACCTGTCCGAGGATCAGGGGCTCGGCCGTGAGGTAGTCGTTCTGTGGTCGCAGTCCCCAGCCCCCGGCCCGCGTCGTCGGGCCACACCCGCGGATGCCGTGCGGCGGGAAGTGCGCGGACGTGTGCAACGCCCGCGCCTGCTCGATGGAGTCGACGTGGGGGACCATCAGGCCGTCGGCCCCGGAGTCGAGGCAGCGCTGGACCCAGGTGGCACTGTGGTCGGGGATCCGGACGAGTGCCCCGAGACCGCGGGCGCGGGCGATGGCGACGAGCGTGGCAGCCGTCTCGATCGACAGCGGCGAGTGCTCCAGGTCCACCACTACGAAGTCGAGACCCGCCAGGGCTGCGATCTCCACAACTTCGATCGACGGCAGTTTGACGAAGATGCCGATCGCACCGCCCGTGAGGATCTCCCGGCCGCTCACGACGCGGGGTAGTCGGCGTGGTTGAGGACCCAGCCCTGGGCGGCGAAGTCCTCGCGCGGCGGGGCGAAGATGTCGATCATCACGTTGGTGCCCGACCCGACCGCCTCGCTGGTGTGCACGGTCGGCGGCGGGATGATCGTGAGCGACGCACCATCGACTCGTCGATGCTCGTCGTCGCGCCACGCGCTGCGCCGGGTGGTCCAGGGAGTGCGGATGTGGTGCACCCAGCTGCCCCGCAGTGTCAACGAGCCCTGTTCGAAGTCGTCGTGGTGGTGCGGCGAGAGCTTCTCCGGGTCACGCGGGCCGACCTGGGGGTCAAGGAAGTTGACCATCAGGCGTGACGTACGAAAAATGGCTCCGAACCGGCCGGGTTCGGCGGGGTGGTCGGCGAGACGGTGGACGCGCAGGGTGTGGCCCGCCAACGGTGTCGTCGCCGGCGGTGGAGATGCCACGCGCGGGTGTGGTTGGACGTACGATGCGGCGTTGATGGCCACATCGACCACGTCGGGGGCTTCGGTGTCGAAGATGCGCACGACGGTGCCGGCATCTCGCGACACAACCGTGCTGTCGCCGGGCGGCACGATGACCAGTCCTGGCTCGTCGAGCACGACGTGGTCGTCTCCTGCGTAGATGGTCAGGCTGTTGCCGGCTTCGGTGAGCACGACGCAGTACTCGCTCGGGTGGGCGGTTCGTTCGAGGCGAGCACCGGAGTTGACCTGGCTGTAGCCGACGACGAAGTTCTGTCCGCGGGCGAACCAGGTGCGGGAGTCGTCGGAGCGGAACGGCGGCTCGACGCCGAACTCGACGTAGTCCGGTGCGGCGATGGCGTCGTTGCTCGCGGGGACACCAGTTGCCTGGAGCCGTGAGCGTGGGTCGGTGGTTGCGTACATGTCGGTCTCCTTCAGTCGTCCAGGCCGAGAAGGAAGGCCTGGTTTCCCTGGGTGATCTGGCGCAGGTCCTTCTCGCTGAGACCGAGATCCAGCAGTCCCTCACCCACGCGCATGAAGGCGTCCACTGGGGTTGGGAAGCCCTCCTGACCGAGGTCAGAGGCAAGGATGGTGTTCTCGGGACCGAGCACGTTGATCCACTCCATCAGCTGCTCAAGGGGCCACCGCATCTTCGCGCCGGGGTCATACATGTGCATCTCGTGTTCGACGAAGGCCCCCAAGCCCACCAAGTCGCGGCACTGGCTGGGATCCGCGCCTATGACGAAGTCCGGGTGCGAGACCACGAGCCTTTCGACTCCGCGGTCCTTGGCCGCGGCGAAGACCAGGGCGATGTCGTCGGGGTGCATGTGGCCGCCGTTCAGGACGGCACCCGCCTCGGCCACCTTGTCCAGCACGGCGTACGCCTCCGGCACCAGCTCTCCGTCGACACTCACCGTGACCTTGTCTGCCTTGATGTCGACCGTGGGCGTCGGGAAGCCGATGTGCTCCGGGTGGCAGGTGATGTGCCGACCCGAGGAGATGGTTGGGAAGTACACGACCTTGCCGCCCATCTGCAGGCACATGTCCACGGCGTTGGGGTTGAGGCCACCGACCATGCTGTTGAGCGCCACGGCGCCGTACACCTGGGTGGGGATCTTTGCCAGTCGCGGAGCCATGGCCAAGAGGTCCATCTGGGTGTTGTGGTGGTGGCTCTTGACGACGAGCCCACGCATCTTCAGGCGGTTCCAACCGTCAGCCGCAGCCTCCGCGTGGTCGAAGCGACGTGGGAACGGGCTGGGGCCGGAGTGACAGTGCATGTCGATCAAGCCCTCGAGGATCGAGACGATGGCGGGGGTGGGCATGGTGTTTCTCCAGTCGGTTGTGGTGGGGACGGATCAGGACGTCAGGTCGACGACGGGCTGGGGGCTGAGGTCGCTGCCGCGCGTCTCGGGCAGCTGGGTGACCGCCCAGGCGCAGGCGAGGCAGGCCAGGACCATCAGGCAGGCGGTCAGCCAGGGTCCACCGCTCCACGCTGCGAGCGCAGTGGCGACGATGGGCGCAGGCGCCGCGAGCAGGGCGGTGCACAGCTCGCGCGACAGGGCCACCCCGGAGTAGCGCACCCCGGCCGGAAAGAGCTCGGCCAGGTACGCCGCCTGCACACCGGTGATGGTGAAGCAGGTCAGGGCGAGCAGTGCTTGCGCTGCCCACGTGTAGCTCGTCGTTCCCGTGGCCAGAAGAGCGAAGTACGGGAACGCGGTGGCGGCACCCGAGAGCGCCAGCACGAAGTAGACGGGACGACGGCCGAACCGGTCGGTGAGGTGTCCGAACAGCGGCACGAGGAACACTGCAAGGCCTGCTGCCATGAGGGTGCCCAACAACGCGGTGGACTTGTCCATGCCCTGCCCGACGCTGTAGGAGAGCGAGTAGGTGAGGACCACGTAGCTGTTGAAGCCGATCGGGGCGGTGAGCAGCACGGCAAGGAACAGGCGGCGGGGAGTCTTGCGGAAAACGTCCACCACCGGGAGGCTCCGACGTCCGCGCTCCTCCTCGAGCTCCTCGAAGACCGGTGACTCGGCGATCCGCATCCGGAAGAAGAAGCCGACCGCGATCAGCACGACGCTCAGCAGGAACGGCACCCGCCACGCCCACGCCTGGTCCATGGCGAAGGTGATGCTCCCGATCAGCGACGCGAGCACGATGCCGAGGTAGATGCCGGACCCCGGGATCGCGGTCAGGAACCCCCGGCGGCGCGCGGGCACCATCTCGGCGATCATCACGAACGAGCCGGCGTACTCCGCTCCGGCCCCGAGGCCCTGGAGAAGGCGCAGCAGCACGAGCAGAATCGGGGCGAGCACGCCCACCTGTTCATAGCTCGGCAGGAAGCCGATGAGGGTGGTCGAGAAGCCCATCAGCAGGAGGGTCGCCATCAGGGCCGTCTTTCGGCCCAACCGGTCGCCGATGTGGCCGAAGACCACGGCGCCCAAGGGGCGCGCCAGGTAGCCGACGCCGTACGTCGCGAAGGCCAGCAACGTGCCCATGGCGACCGACGAGTGCGGGAAGAAGACACCGCCGAAGATCAGCGCGGCGGCCTGCGCATAGATGAAGACGTCGTACCACTCCAGCGTGGTGCCGATGAGGACCGCCGGGATGAGCCGGCCTCGGGAGCCTTCCCACGTCGCCTGCTGGCGGGCGTGGCGCTGGTCCTGGTCGGGGGTGTCTGCGGCGAGGGCCGCTGGCGAGGTGCTCGTCATGTCGCGCTCCGGGGTGTGAGGGGCTGTCGTCACACTATGCGTTGTTCGCATAGTGAACGTCAATACCTCATCGTGAACTTTCTGGATAGAAACCTGGCGACACTAAGGCTTGTGTGCCCACTTGAGCGTTCGTCTGACGTATCATCGGTCCGCATGTTGACCACGGTGACGCGTACCTACGTCGCGTCCACGCCGCCACGAAAGGCCACGGCATGACTGATTCCGCGGACACCGACGCCGACGCATCGCGTTCGATGGACATCCAGGCCGTCGGCAAGGTTGCCCAGGTGCTTGCACTCCTGGACACCTCACGCAGCGAGCTCACCGTTGCCGGGGTGGCCGAGGCACTGCGGATGAACCGCACGACGGCGCACCGCTACCTGACCTCGATGGAGCACGCCGGCCTGCTCGCCCGTACGTCGAGCGGGTACCAGGCGGGCCCCCTTGTAGTACAGGTGGGCGCACTGGCACTCGGGCGGCGGACACTGCTGCAGGTCGCCCCGGAGCACATGCGCGCGCTGCGCGACCGGATACACCTCACCGTCACCGTCAGTACGTGGGGAGTGAGTGGACCGGTCGTGGTGCTCGTCGAGGAGGATCACTCGCGCGAGCTGCTGCTGACGGTGGCCGTGGGCACCCAGCTCCACCTCGAGGCTGCGCACAGCCTGATCTGGCTGGCTTTCGGCAACGACCCGCTGCGACTGGAACGTACGCTCGCGATGGTCGCCCCCGAGTCCCGCGAGCGTATTGAGCGCGAAATGGAAGCGGCCCGAGAGCGCGGCCTGGCCGTACGCGTCAGTCCGGCCGAGGGGTACGTCGCGGTGGCGGCACCGGTGTTCGACCGCGCCGGCCTGGCCGGCGTCATGGCGGTGCTCGGAACCCTGAACACCCTGCAGGACCCAATCCAGGGAACGCAGGCCCGGGCCCTCGGCGAGTCGGCGGCCGCACTGTCGGCGGCATTGCAAGGCGTGACGTGAAGCCTGGCCACGGCCGTCGTACCTACCTTCTGAGCGTCGCACTTCCAGCACATATTGAAGGATTGACTGTCGTCAGGAGAACGTCATAAAGTTGGGCATCGGGGAGAGAGGACGGCGATGGTCGACAGCTCATCCGCGCACGTCGACACTTTCTGTCGCGCCAACCTTCCGCCCGAGTCCGAGTGGCCGGACTTCTTGCTGGATCGACCAGAGCTCACCTACCCCGGCCGGCTCAACTGCGCGACAGCTCTTCTGGACGAGACGATCCACGCACAGGGAGGAGACCGCCCCTGCCTGCTTGCTCCCGGAGCCGACAGCTGGAGCTATGCGCAGCTTCTGGGCACGTCCAACCAGATCGCGAACCTGCTGACCAACGAGCTGGGAGTGGAGCCGGGCAACAGGGTGCTGCTCCGCGGACCCAACGCTCCCTGGCTGGTCGCGTGCTGGTTCGGAGTCCTCAAGGCGGGTGGCGTGGTCGTGGCCACCATGCCCATGCTCCGGGCGCGGGAGCTCGCCGACATCCATGACATCGCACAGATCGACCTCTCCCTGTGCGACCACCGCTTCCTCGACGACCTGGCCGCGGGCATCCCCACTGTCCCGACCATCGCGTACGGCGGATCTGGGCCAGACGACCTGACCCGGATGGTTGTGGACCAGGCCGAAACGCATACCGACGTCGCGACGGCTGCCGACGACGTGGCGCTGCTGGCCTTCACCTCTGGTACGACGGGCCGCCCCAAGGCGACGATGCACTTCCACCGAGACGTACTCGCGATCGCCGACACGTTCTCTGCGCAGGTCGTGCAGCCGCGCAGCGACGATGTCTTTTCCGGCACTCCACCACTGGCCTTCACCTTCGGCCTCGGCGGACTGGTGGTCTTCCCGCTGCGAGTCGGGGCCAGCACCCTGCTGATCGAGAAGGCAACGCCGACCGAGCTCGCGCACCACATCGCCGACCATGGCGTCACGGTCTGTTTCACGGCCCCGACGGCCTACCGCGCGATAGTCGCGTCGGGAGATGCAGACCGACTGTCCACGCTGAGGAGGGGGGTCTCCGCGGGCGAGCACCTCGACGAGACGACCTGGCACGCGTTCCACGAGGCGACTGGGGTCAAGCTGATCGACGGCATCGGTGCGACCGAGATGTTGCACGTGTTCATCTCCGCCGCGGATGACGACATCCGGCCAGGAGCGACGGGTCGGGCAGTGCCGGGCTATGAGGCGAGGATCGTCGACGCGCAGGGCCAGCCGGTGGCGGACGGCACGCCCGGCCGCCTTGCGGTCAAAGGACCGACCGGTTGCCGCTACCTCGCGGACCCGAGGCAGAAGGTGTACGTCGAGAACGGTTGGAACATCACCGGCGACACCTTCCGAAGGGACGAGGACGGCTACTTCTGGTTCCACGCCCGCAGCGACGACATGATCATCTCCTCCGGCTACAACATCGGTGCTCCAGAGGTCGAGGAGGCGGTGCTGTCCCATCCCGACGTGCTCGAGTGCGCTGTCGTCGGTGTTCCCGACGAGGCGAGGGGAGCCGTGGTCAAGGCAGTCGTCGTCGTCCGCGAGGGGGCCGTTCGCGACGACGAGCTGGCCCGCGCGATCCAGGCGCAGGTGAAGTCCGTCATCGCGCCGTACAAGTACCCACGCATCGTCGAGTTCGTGGACGCACTGCCACGCACGGCGACCGGCAAGGTTCAGCGCTTCCGGCTACGTCAGGCATAGGGACCGTCATGGCCGAGCCGGCGCCTCGACAGCTGATCCTGACCCTCTACGGGCTCTACGCCCGCGACGAGCACAACTGGCTCTCCGTCAGCGCCGTCGTGCGGCTGATGGGAGACCTCGGCGTCGACTCCGCCGGGGTGCGTTCCTCGATCTCCCGGCTCAAGCGGCGCGACGTCCTGCGGGCGATGAAGATGGACGGCGCCGCCGGCTATGCGCTGTCCGACGATGCTCTGGAGCTCTTGCGTGAGGGCGACGTCCGCATCTTCGGCCGGCAGCGCGCGGTCGAGGCCGACGGTCTGGTGATGGTCGTCTTCTCCATCCCCGAGTCCGAGCGCGACAAGCGGCACCTGCTGCGGAGCACGCTGGTCTCCATGGGGTTCGGGACGGTGTCGCCGGGGGTGTGGGTGGCTCCCGGTTTGCTGCACGACGAGATCGCCCGGACCCTGAAGCACCAGGGTCTGGCTTCGTTCGTCGACCTGTTCCGGGCTCGCTACGACGGCTTCGGCTCACTGCGGGATCGGGTCGGGGAGTGGTGGGACCTGCCGGCGATCGAGAAGGAGTACGCCGAGTTCCTCGCCAAGTACGCCGGCGCACGTGCTCGCTGGAAGTCGTCCCGTGCGGCCTCCCGCACGGCCTTCGAGACGTACGTCGCGCTGCTCACCGACTGGCGCCGCCTTCCCTATCTCGACCCGGGTCTGCCTCTCGAGCTGCTGCCGCCCGGCTGGAACGGCAGCAAGGCGGCGGAGCTCTTCGCCGACCTCGATGCGTTGTTGCAAAGCCCCGCCCGCGAGTACGCCCTCACCACGATCCATGGCTGAGCAGGAAATCACTCCAGAACGGCGACGCCCTGGACCTCCACGAGAGCCTCGACGTCCCACAGGCGAGACACCCCGATGCCGGCCATCGCCGGGTAGTCAGTGCCGACCAGGCGTCGCCACACGGCACCGATCTCGCGTGAGCGGGCGATGTAGTCGTCCATGTCGACGACGTAGATCGTCACCGTCGCCAGGTCACTACCGGATCCGCCTGCAGCCGCCAGCGCAGCAAGAAGGTTCGACAGCGCCTGCTCGAACTGGCTGACCACGTCATCGCCCACGATCCTGACGTCCTTGTCGAGAGCGGTCTGCCCAGCCAGGTAGACCGTGCGCTGCCGGGTGGTGCTGACCGCATGGCTGAACCCACGGGGCGCTGCGAGCCCTGGTGGGTTGATCCGGTCGAAGGTCATGACTGCACGGCTCCTCCGTCGACGTTGATGCCCTGACCGTTGATCGCCCCGTTGTCGATGCAGGCCATCACCGCGGAGGCCACTTCTTCTGGAGTCACGAGCCGTCCGATCGGCTGTCGCCGCGCCAGCACGGAACGGGCTTCGTCGAGTGTGATCTCGAGCCGACTGCTCATCGCGTCGAGGGTTTGGTCGGTCATCGGCGTGTCGACGTAACCCGGGCAGACGGCGTTGGCCGTCACGCCGTGGCGGGCGACCTCGGCGGCGACCGCTCGGACGAGGCCGAGAACTCCGTGCTTGCTTGCGGAGTACGCCGCGACCTGGCGCTCGCCACGCTTGGCCGCGACCGACGCGATCACCACGATGCGGCCATGTCCGGACTCGATCATGGAAGGCAGCACCCGGCGGATGCATCGGAACGGCGCGGTCAGGTTGCTCTCGAGCATCTGCTGCCATTGCTCGTCGGTGGTCTCGACGACGTGGGCGGCCAAGGCGGTCCCCGCGTTGGCGACGAGGGTCGTTGCGGGTCCCCACGTCTGTTCGACGCTCGAGAAGACCCGCAGCACCTCGTCAGGGTCCGTCAGGTCCGCCGCGACACACAGCGACTCTGACGCGATCTCGTCGGCGACCTTCTCGAGCTTGGTGTGGTCGCGACCGACCAGCACGACCCGATGGCCGGCGGTCGCCAGGCGGTGGGCGACGGCTCGCCCGACGCCCTGGCCGGCCCCGGTGACGACGGCAACGCGGTCGCTCACTGCCCTCTCCAGGCGGGCTTGCGACCGGCGTTGAACGCCGCATGGAACTCGGCGTGGTCATCGGTGGTCATCAACAACGCCTGGGTCATCGCGTCCAGCTCGACCGAAGCCGACATCGACATGTCCAGCTCCCTGGTCAGCAACGACTTGGTCTGAGCCAACGCGAGCGTCGGGCCCTCGGCGATCCGTCTGGCCAAGGCCTGCACGGCGTCGTCGAGCTCATCGTCAGGGACCAGCTGTGAGACCAGGCCGTAGCGGTCCGCGGTCTCCGCGTCGATCGTGTCGCCGAGCATGAGCAACGAGGTGGCCCGCCCCAGCCCCACGACGCGCGGCAGGAGGTACGCCGCGCCCATGTCGCCACCGGAGAGCCCCACCTTGGTGAACAGGAACGCGAAGCGTCCCGAGGTCCCGACGACCCGAAAGTCTGCCGCGAGCGCGATCACGGAGCCCGCTCCGGCGGCGATGCCCTGGATCTTGACGATGATCGGGATCGGGCACTCGCGCATCGCCCGGATCACGTCGCCGGTCATCTTCGTGAAGGACATCAGCTCGCCGGCCTTCATCGTGAGGAGCTCTCCGATGATCTCGTTGACGTCCCCTCCGCCGCAGAACCCCTTCCCCTCGCCCTGGATCACTAGGACCTTCACCCCGGGGTGGTGCGGAAGCTCGGCGAGCAGGTCGCGCAGGTCGGCGTACGACTCGAAGGTGAGCGGGTTCAGCTTCTCGGGTCGTTTCAACGTGACGGTGGCGACGGCTCCCTCGACCGTGAAGTCGAAGTGCTCCCAGGACGGGGTCAGCGGTGCGGAGGCGCGAAAACGGGTCACGGGGTCATCCTCTCGTTGAACAGCACGCGGGCGATGATCGAGCGCTGCACCTCGGAGGCGCCCTCGTAGATCCGTGGGGCGCGGACGTCGCGGTAGAGGTGCTCGAGCAGATGGCCGCGCTCGAGGGCGCGGGCGCCGTGCAGCTGCACGCACTGGTCGACGATTGTCTGGGCCGCCTCGGTGGCGAAGAGCTTGGCCATGGCGGCCGACCTCGTGATCGTGGCCCGGTCTGCTCCGCTGTCGTAGGCGTTCGCGGCGGCGTACACCAGTAGTCGAGCGGCCTCGAGCTGGGTGGCCAGGTTCGCCATGGTGTGGGCCACCGACTGTTGCTCGGCCAGTGGGCCGCCGAAGGCGTGCCGGGTCGCCACGTGGTCCAGGGTGGCGTCGATCGCGGACTGCGCCATACCGACAGCGAAGGCGCCGACACTGGGACGGAACAGGTCGAGGGTTCGCATCGCCACCTGGAAACCGGCGTCGAGCTCGCCGAGCACGTCGGAGGCCTCCACGCGCACGCCGTCGAAGACGAGACGGCCGATCGGGTGGGGCGACAGGAGCTCCAGGTGCTCGCCGCTGAGTCCTTCCGCGTCACCTGCCACCGCGAACGCCGTGACTCCGCGCGATCCGGCGCCCTCGGTGGTGCGAGCGAACACCGAGTAGACGTCGGCCTCGGGAGCGTTGGAGATCCACAGTTTCTCGCCGTGCAGCCGCCACCCGTCCCCGTCGCGTTCGGCTCGAAGCGACAGGGCCGCGGCGTCGGAGCCTGCTTCGGGCTCGCTCAGCGCAAAGGCCGCCACCGTCGCGCCCGCCACCACGCCGGGGATCCACCGCTCGACCGTCTCGGGGGAGCCGGACTGCAGGATGGGGTAGCTCCCCAGGCCCTGCAGCCCAAGTGCGGTCTCGGCCTCGGTGGAGACCGTGGCGATGGTCTCGCGGAGCAGGCACAGCCGCATCGCCGCGGCGTCTCGAACGGGTTCGTCGGAGGTGCCTCCGAACAGGTCGCGCAGCAACCCGTGGTCACCCATCGCGCCGAGGAGAGGTCGGTTGACCCTCCCCTCGCTGCCCTTCTCCACGAGGGGAAGCAGGTCGACGGCCACCTCGCGCACCCGGCGTACATAGGTTCGCTGCTCGTCGTCGAGCGCCAGCGCAGACATCCGCACCTCTTCAGTGGACTCCCCCGAAGTTATATCGGTTTGACAACGCACGTCAAGCAAACAATATACTCGTGGGAGGACAGGAGGCGCCGTGCGGATCGCAGTCATCGGTGGCGGCCCGGGAGGGCTCTACTTCGCCGCCCTGGCCAAGCAGCTCGGGCCAAACCACGAGATCCGCGTGTGGGAGCGAAACGCCGCCGACGACACGTTCGGCTTCGGTGTCGTCTTCTCCGACGAGACGCTCGGCGGGATCGCGCACGCCGACCCGGTCATCCACGACCAGATGGAGCGCGAGTTCGCGCGCTGGGACGACATCGACGTGCACTACAAGGGGGAGGTCGTCACAAGCGGCGGGCACGGCTTCGCGGCGCTGGGTCGCAAGCGACTGCTGGAGATTCTCCAGCGGCGGTGCGCAGACCTCGGGGTCGACGTCCACTTCAGCTCGGCCGCTCCTGATGTCGAGCAGCTCTGCGCCGACTACGACCTCGTGATCGCGGCGGACGGCGTCAACTCGCTGGTGCGCACCAAGTACGCCGACCGGTTCCAGCCGACCCTGGACGTACGGCGATGCAGGTACATGTGGCTCGGCACCGACAAGGTCTTCGAGGCCTTCACCTTCGACATCCTCGAGACGCCCCACGGCGTCATGCAGATGCACGGCTACCCCTTCGACGCCCACGGCAGCACCTTCATCATCGAGATGCACGACGACGTGTGGCGACGAGCAGGATTCGACAAGGTCCCGGCCCACGACCTCGCACCGGGTGAGTCCGACGAGGCCTCCGTCGCGGCTGTGCGTGAGCTCTTCGCCCATGTGCTCGACGGCCACCAGGTCCTGGCGAACAACTCGCGGTGGGTCAGCTTCACCACCGTCCGCAACGAGCGCTGGTTCCACGACAACATCGTGCTGATGGGCGACGCTGCCCACACCGCCCATTTCTCCATCGGCTCCGGCACCAAGCTGGCCATGGAGGACGCACTTTCCCTGGCCGCCTGCCTGCACGAGTCGCCCGACCTGAAGGACGCCCTCGCGGCGTACGAGCAGGAGCGCAAGGCCGTGGTCGTCTCCACCCAACGCGCAGCCCAGGCGAGCCTGGAATGGTTCGAGAACCTTGGCCAGTACACCCATCAGGACCCCATGCAGTTCGCCTTCAACATCCTCACCCGCAGTCGCCGGATCACCTACGACAACCTGCGACTGCGCGACCCGGAGTTCATCGCCCGGGTGGACGAGTGGTTCGCCAGGACTCAGCTGGAGGCCGGGCACGGCACAGGCGAGGCGTGCCCGCCGATGTTCGCGCCATTCAAGCTCGGGCAACTCGACCTGGCCAACCGAGTCGTCGTCTCACCCATGGACATGTACGTCGCACACGAAGGCATGCCAGCCGACTTCCACTTCGTCCACCTCGGCGGCAAGGCGCTCGGCGGTGCCGGCCTGGTGATGACCGAGATGGTCTGTGTCTCTCCACGCGCCCGCATCACACCCGGGTGCACCGGACTCTGGTCCGACGAGCAAGGCACGGCCTGGAAGCGGATCTGCGACTTCGTGCACGCCAACTCGCAGGCACGCATCGGGATCCAGCTCGGCCACAGCGGACCCAAAGGTTCCACCAAACTCATGTGGGAAGGCATCGACGAACCATTGCCCGAGGGGAACTGGCCGTTGGTCTCGGCCTCCCGACTGCCGTACAAAGAGGGCGTCAACCAGACTCCGTCGTCACTGGACCGCGCCGGCATGGACGCCGTGGTCGCCGACTTCGTCTCGGCGGCCCAACGGGCAGCGGCGGCAGGCTTTGACCTGCTGGAACTCCACTGCGCGCACGGCTACCTGCTGTCGGCATTCCTGTCCCCGGTGACCAACCGCCGCACCGACGAGTACGGCGGTCACGTCACCCACCGGCTGCGATTCCCCCTCGAGGTATTCGACGCAGTGCGCGATGTGTGGCCGGCTGAGCGACCCATGACGGTACGCATCTCCGCCACCGACTGGGTTGAAGGTGGGGTCACCCTGGAGGACACCCTCGAAGTCGCCCGGGCCTTCGAAGCGGCAGGAGCGGCCGCCATCGACGTCTCCACCGGCCAGGTCACTCCCGACGAGCGGCCGGCGTTCGGGCGGTCCTACCAGACGCCGTACGCCGACGCGATCCGGAACAGCCTGCACATCCCCACGATCGCCGTCGGCGTCATCTCCTCGGCCGACGACGTCAACACCATCGTTCTGTCCGGACGCGCAGACCTCTGCGCCCTGGGCAGGGTCCACCTCTACGAGCCCAACTGGACCCTCCATGCCGCCGTCGAGCAGGACTACGACGGACCCGGCGCGCACTGGCCGTTGCCCTGGCTCCAGGGTCGCCGCAAGCCGCAGACCGGACGATCCGACGGACCCAAGCCACGACTCGAGCTGATCCGGTCCCAGGGTGCAAGCGACGGACATCAGCGCTGGCGTCCCACTGCTACGGCCGAGCACTAGCGTCCCTCGCGCGAAGTTCGCAGGCGGTCGATCGTGTACGGCCAGGCCGGCTCGCGCCGTAGGTGGTCGAGCAGCGAGCGCCAGCGAGCGGCCAGTCGAGACCCCCGAGGGGGTCGAGGCCCGCTGCCGGCGTACGGGAAGTGGTCTCGACTGATCGCTCACTTCGTTCGCTGCTCGACCACCTACGGGTCGAGGCCCGCTGTCGGCGCACGGGAAGTGGGGCACCCACGGGCCCAGCTCATAGGTGGTCGAGCAGCGAGCGCCAGCGAGCGGCCAGTCGAGACCACCGAGGGGTCGACGCCCGCTGTCGGCGTACGGGAAGTGGTCTCGACTGATCGCTCACTTCGTTCGCTGCTCGACCACCTACGGGTCGAGGCCCGCTGTCGGCGACGGGAAGTGGGGCACCCACGGGCCCAGCTCATAGGTGGTCGAGCAGCGAGCGCCAGCGAGCGGCCAGTCGAGACCCCGAGGGGGTCGCCGCCCGCAGAGCTAGGTGGTCGAGCAGCGAGCGCCAGCGAGCGGCCAGTCGAGACCACCGAGGGGTCGACGCCCGCTGTCGGCGCACGGGAAGTGGGGCACCCACGGGCCCAGCTCATAGGTGGTCGAGCAGCGAGCGCCAGCGAGCGGCCAGTCGAGACCACCGAGGGGTCGACGCCCGCTGTCGGCGTACGGGAAGTGGTCTCGACTGATCGCTCACTTCGTTCGCTGCTCGACCACCTACGGGTCGAGGCCCGCTGTCGGCGTACGGGAAGTGGTCTCGACTGATCGCTCACTTCGTTCGCTGCTCGACCACCTACGGGTCGAGGCCCGCTGTCGGCGTACGGGAAGTGGTCGAGCAGCGAGCGCCAGCGAGCGCGCCAGCTCGAGACCACCGAGGGGTCGACGGCCCGCTGTCGGCGTACGGGAAGTGGTCTCGACTGATCGCTCACTTCGTTCGCTGCTCGACCACCTACGGGTCGAGGCCCGCTGTCGGCGTACGGGAAGTGGTCTCGACTGATCGCTCACTTCGTTCGCTGCTCGACCACCTACGGGTCGAGGCCCGCTGTCGGCGTACGGGAAGTGGTCTCGACTGATCGCTCACTTCGTTCGCTGCTCGACCACCTACGGGTCGAGGCCCGCTGTCGGCGTACGGGAAGTGGTCTCGACTGATCGCTCACTTCGTTCGCTGCTCGACCACCTACGGGTCGACGCCCGCTGTCGGCGTACGGGAAGTGGTCTCGACTGATCGCTCACTTCGTTCGCTGCTCGACCACCTACGGGTCGAGCAGCGAGCGAGTCAGTCGAGTAGGCCGCGTCGCTGGAGATCCCCGTGAAGGGTGGCGGCGTCGGTGAAGCGGACCGCATCCATGCCGGCGGCGCGAGCGGCGTCTACATTGCGCAGGCTGTCATCGACGTAGAAGACGCCGCCGATCGGGTGCGTAAGCCGACGGGCGAGGATCTGAAAGATCTCCCTGTCGGGCTTGGCGACGCGTTCCGCGCCGGAGACGACAATGTCGTCGAAGAGATCGAACACCTCAGGGAAGACCTCGTGCCCGTGGTGGATCGTCTCGGCTGACCAGTTCGTCAGGGCGACAAGCCTTACCCCGCGGTCGTGGAGCGCACGCAGGATCCCGGCCGTACCCGGGATCAACCCCCGCAGCGAGAGGGTGAAGTTTGGCCGATAGGCGGCGATCTCCTCCGCCAGTTCCGGGTGGCTGGCCGTGGCCGCTGCCTCCGCGTCCGCCCAGGACCGGCCCGAGTCCTGTGCGTGGTTCCACACCGCGAAGTCGAACTTGCTGCCGTGAACGAACTGCTCGGCACGCTTCTGCCCGACGACCGCAGCGATGGCCGGCACGGGGTCCCAGAGCACAACGACTCCACCCAGGTCGAACACCGCCGTCGTCATGCCTCACCTCCTCGACTGGCAACGGGATCAGCAGATCCGCACGGCCAGCACGCTACCGACCGCATCGAACCGACCCGCGATCGCATGGATCCGCATGCAGCGGTCCGGGCAAGATGATGTGGGATTTGAGTCACTGGGTGACCCAAGGTCCACATCATCCCTGTTCAACAGGCTGCCCTGGTCGTGTTCCACGGTCGCCATCATGATCCGCGCGGCCCGTGACGACAGAACTTGCCAGGCTGTCCGAGGGGTGTTCCGAACGCCCCGACCGGCGCATACTGATGCCTCTCGGGTCAAGGGGGATCCGATGATGCGCCGTGCCACAGTGCTGCTGACCCTTGTCGCGACTATCGCGATGTTGGCCGGCACCGGTAACAGTTCAGCAGCTCAGCAGCCGCCGGACTTCCACATGGTGGCCTGCCCGGAGGGTGTCTTCCCCGAAGACGTTTACGTGTTCTGCGGATTCGTCGTCGTGCCGGAGAACCGGGCGAGGCCGCACGGCCGCCAGATCCGCGTCATGGCGGCGTACGTCCACGCAACCTCGGACGATCCGGCGCCCGACCCGATCGTCTTCGTGAGTGGCGGTCCGAGCTTCGGCGCGATCTCGGACTTCAGCCTCGGGCTCTACCTCGCGGGCGCCGAGTTCGCCGAGGACCATGACCTCGTGCTCGTCGACACCCGCGGCACCGGTTTCTCGACACCCCGGCTCGGGTGCCCCGAGCTGGACGAGGCCGAGGTGGATGCGTTCTACTCCGAGCCTTACGCCAACGCGCAGGCGGTGCCCATTGCCGGAGAAGCAATCCGTGCCTGCCGAGAGAGGCTCGTCGGCGAGGGCATCCACCCGGCGTCGTACAACACGACCGAGAGCGCGGCCGATCTCGACGCGTTGCGCCAGGCCCTCGGCGTACGACGCTGGAATCTCCTGGCGGCTTCAGCGGACGGCATGCTGGGACTGACCTACATGCGGATGTTCCCGCATGGCATCCGCAGCGCGATCATCGACTCCGGGACCAGCAACACCGTGCTCTGGGGCCTGGACTACGACCGAGGCACGCTCGAGATGGTGGAGACGGCGTTCGCCGGCTGCAGGGCCAACCTTGCCTGCAACCAGAAGTACCCAGCCATCAGGCAGAAGTTCTACCGCATGGTGCGTCAGCTCAACGAGACGCCATTCATGCTCACGATCGAGGACTTCGACCCGGAACCGGTGACGATCCCGATCGACGGGGCCGGCTTGATGTGGGACACCGCGAGCATGGTGTTCCCGGGGAACGCGTTCGAGCCGGAGTCGATCCACGCCGGGCTCGAGATCCTCTGGTCCGTGCTCCACGGTGGCCTGGAGGAGAACTACCGCGCGCTGATCGGCACCGGCCCGGTGGAGAACGCGCACACGGACGACTTCCTCGCCCAGGGGAAGTCGATGTCGTACCTGTGCAGGGATTTCGTCGGGTTCGTCACCTGGAAGGACCGGGTGAAGGCGGCGCGGGACATCCCCGCCTACAGGCATCGCTACCTCGATCGGGGGTTCGACCTCGCGAATGGCTGGTGGTATCCGTTCTCGCCGGCAGGCTGCCAATTCTGGAAGGCGGGCGTGGCCGATCCCGTGGTTCACAAGCCGGTGTCGAGCAGGATCCCGACCCTGGTACTTGCCGGAGAGTACGACGGCGCCTTGCCGGCGTACATGGTCCGGCAGATGCTGCCGACGCTCAAGCGCTCGACGTACGTCGAGATGCCCATGTCGCACCACCTCCAGCTCGCGTCGTACAACAACAGCCAAGAGTGCTCGCGCCGGCTCGCGAGTGCCTTCCTCGCCCGGCCCAAGGCAACGGTCGACACCAGCTGCGTCGACGAACTGCCGCGGTTCGACTACACGCCTCCCAGCCCGGAGACCTCCTCGCGCGCCTCTACGGGAACGCCGCCGCTTCGTTGGCGCGGCGTGCCTTGGGACCGACCCGAGCTGATCCGGTCAAGGGCCTGGTGAGGGCCGCCGGTGCCTTCGGCAGGGCATCATCGAGGGGGGACCCCTCGACGGCGTGGTTTCCAGGCGGGCATGTTCGCGCTGGTCGCCGCCGCCTGCCCTCCGAACGCTCAGTGCCCGTCCAGGAAGTCGACGACTTCCTGGTTGAACCGGTCGGGGACCTGGTAGCTCATGAAGTGCGTGGCTCCGGCGAGGATGACCAGGCGGCTTCGGCTGATGGTTCTCGCGACCCTCTCCAGGATGCTCCGTGAATACGGCATGCCGAACTCGGCGCCGAGTGCGAGCGTCGGCGTGCTGATGGTTCCCAGTTCCCCGGCTGTCAGAGGCGCGGGTGCCGGGGCGGCCGGTCGCGTCCCGGCGAAGTTGTCGAGCCACATCCGACGCAGGGCTTGCGGCTGTGCGGTGAAGGTTCCTGGACCCCTGTTGTTGACGAGCTCGAACCACAGCTCCGCGCTTCGCACGGCATCGCCGTCGGCCTCAGTCTGAACTCGATGGTTCTCCGCACGCCACCAGGCCAGGACGGCTTCGCCCTCGGCATCTCCTTCCAGCAGCCAGGGAACGTTCGGCTCGATGATCGTCAAGCTGCGAACCTTGTCCGCTGCGCGAAGTACGGCGCGCAGGGCAATCGGCGTCGAGAAGCCAACAAGGTGTGCCGGCTCGCCCAACCGAGAGATCAGGGCCACCAGGTCGTGCGCATGGGCTTCGGCGGAGTACTCGCCCTGCGAAGGAAGCGGACCACTCCCGTGGTAGCGATGGCTGTAGGCGATGAACCGGTACCGCGACGCGAAGAACTCTCTTTGGGGCTCCCAGTAACGGACGTCCGAGCTCCCACCGTGGGAGAACACCACAGGGACGCCGGTGCCCTCCTCGACGTACTCGAGGTCCACACCGTTCACATGGACGTGCCTCACCTGCCCATCGTGCCCCAATGCGAATCTCCCCCGGCCCGGTCGCAGGCAAGCCTCAGGTGTCAGCGGTCCAGGCGGCCGCGAGCTGGGTCCGGGAGTGAACGTCGAGCTTGGTGTAGACGTTGCCGAGGTGATAGCCCACGGTCTTGACGCTGAGCACGAGGCGCTGAGCCACCTCGCGATTCGTCAACCCCTGGCACACGAGGGTGGCGATGGTTCGCTCCTGTGGGGTCAGCGCCTGCGGAAGCTCCACCGTGCGCCGGGTCGGCGTCACTCCGCAGGCGGCGAGCTCATCCTCGACGCGGCCGACGAATGGCCGTGCCCCCAGTGCGTTGAGCCGCGTCCTGGCGTCCTCCAGCCGCTGGATGGCCGCACCCTTTTCGCCGCGACGCCGCAGGAACCTGCCGAAGGCTGCCTGGCCGAGCGCGGCGTCGAGAGCAGACACACCACCGCCGTTCATCTCGAGGGCGGTGCGGAAGGATGATCGGGCGACCTGGTGGTCGCGTCGTGCAGTCGCGAGCTCACCGCGGACGCGCGCGAGCGCTGCAAGTCGTGAGTGGCATTCTCGCTCGCGAGCGAGCGCCTCGAACTGCTCGATCTCGGGCTCAGCCTCGTCCAGGCGACCGAGCTCGACGAGCGCGCTGACGTACTGAACCGGCCATTGCAGCAAGCCAGGCTCGTGCGTCGGACCTCCGCCGAGACTGTGCAGCAGAGCTGAGCGAGCGACGACTTCGGCGGGATCCGATCGGCACCACGCGATGTGTACGCCGGCGTTCTCGCACACCGCGTACGTGGCCAGGTCGCCGAGCTGCTCGGCCAGCTGTCGTCCCGCATCGAGATGCTGGTCCGCTTGGAGCCAGTCGCCGCGGCCGGCGCTGACCAGGACCGCCGCGGTGTGCAGGTATCCCTGGACCCACAGCTGCTCGGTGTCCTCGGCCAGGGAGAGCGCGTGCTCGGCCGCTGCGAGCGACGCGTCCCAGGAACCGAGACGGAAGTCGACGTCGGCCAAGGCGCCCATCGCGAGCAGACGTTGGGGAGACACCTCGGAGTTGCTCGCGTTGCAGACCGTGGCTAGGTCGGCACGGGCGCCGAGCAGGTCGTCGGTCGCGACTCGCAGTGCGCCGCGAGCGGTGAGCTGGTGGCTGTACCCGCGGACCAGTGTCGGGTCCGACGGGACGGACTCGAGCACCGCGAGCGCCTCGTCGATGCGCCCCACCAGGGCGAGGCCGAAGGCCTGCGCCGCGTTCGTCGAGTCGGCGAGGTCGGGTGACAGACCGCCGAGCGCGAGGGCCCGCGCAGCCCATTCGGCAGCGCCGAGTCCGTCTGCGCGCAGGTTGTGCAGCTGGGACAGGATCGCGGCCAGGTCTCCCAAGTGGTCAGGGGACAGCTCGTCGCCGCGTGACCACGCCTCGGTGGCTAGGGACTCGGCCTCGTCCGGCTCACCGGCGAACCACGCGAGCCGGGCCTGGAGGTACACCCGTCTCGCCGTGGGTGGGGTGAGCGCGAGATCGTTCGCGAGCGTCTTGGTCGTCGCCAGGTCTCCGTCGATCAGGAACAGGTTGACGGCGTCGAGGAGGAGTTCGTCAGAAGTCGTGCCCGCAGTACCGACGCGGCTCGCCATGAGGGTGAGCTCCGCGGCGGCGTGCGCGTCGCCGCGTGCCAGGTTCGACTCGGCCGCCGCACTCACCCGATCGGCCAGGTCGTCGTCGGCACCAGCCGACGCAGCGACCAGGTGGAGTAGAGCCGCGTCGCCGGTGAGCACCTCCCCGGCGCGCGCGTGCAGGGTTGCTCGGGCATGAGGCCCCAGGTCGTCGTACACGGCAGCTCGCACCAGCGGATGCGGAAAGCGGACCGTCCAGCCGTTGGGGCCTTCTGCGTGGATCAGGATCGTCGGCGAACGGCTGAGCTGCTCCAGTTCCTGCTGGGGACTTTCGACGTCGGCGACGGCGGCCACGACGTCGATCTCCGACCCATCGGGCAGGATGGCAGCGGCCCTGGCCAGCCGCTGGGCGGACTCGGAGTGCGAGGCCAGGGCACCGGTCACCAGCAGGGCGTACGACGGCGGCGCGGGCAGCGGCCCCGGCGCGACGAGGGTCTCGGCCGGGATCTCGTCGAGCAACGCCCGCAGGTACAGCGGGCTGCCGTCGGTGTGCTGGCGCAGCCGGGCGGCAGCGGTTTCGGCCCCGACCCCAGGCCCAGTCCCGAGACCCTGCGCCGAGACGAGCTCGGCGACCTCTGTCTCGCTCAGGCCATGGACGTGTAGCCGGTCTCCATCTGCGGCGGCCAGCCGTAGCAGGCCCGGCGGAAGCCGCGACACCTGGTCGTCCCGGGTCACGAAAATGGCCAGCACCGGGTCCCCGGCCAGTCTCCTCAGCGCAAAGGTCAGCGCGCCCAAGGAGCCGGCATCGGCGAGGTGGGCATCGTCCACGACGATCGCGGTCGCCTGCCGGTCACCAAGCTGGTCGAGGTCTTCCAGGACGGCGGCGCCAGCGGCGAACGGGTCCTCCCACGAGCGCTTGGAGGTGCCGAGCAGTTGGTGCACGATGCCGAAGGGAAGGAAGGTCTCCGACTCGTCACCCGAGGCGCTCAGAGTGCGGACGGTTTGGAGCCTGCTCACGAACGTGGAGACCAGAGCGCTCTTGCCGATGCCGGGTGGTCCGTCGATCACAACAGTGGACGGCGTACCTGAAACGACGGTCGAAAGCCGGCCGTCGAGCCAGTCCAGCTCTGCGGCTCGCCCGACGAAGAACGGCATCGGCATATGGGGTCCTGCCCGACTGTTCAGGAGGGAACGGCACCTGCCACGACCCTAGCCTGCTCGATGGCCTGAGGAGCCTTGTTGCCCACCGCGACGAGGACCGACATCGTGGCCGCAACCACCGTGAGCACCATCAGCGAGAGCGCGCTCAAGGATGCCTGCTCGTCGAACAGTGCAGCCATGCCGGTGACGCACGCCAGGCTCACGTAGGCACCCGAGTGCAGGAGCCGGCAACGGTCGCGCTGGACGCCGAGCGCGGGACGTACGGGCTTGCCGTCGAACTTGCCGGGAGGGCGGCCGCCGGTGAAGAAGGTCTTGTACGTCTCGATCGACAGCACCGAAAGGCCCGCGGCGGCGACCGTCAGCGTCACCCAGTCATGCGTGAACGGAAGCACCATGATCGTCCAGGCAGTGGCCACCACCGGACTCCGCAGGAACTTCCAGCCGCTGAACCCCTCGACCGGGGCGTCCTTCCAGGCTCCACCCACAGCGGTGAGCCACCCACCGATGCCGCCGACCAGCACCAGAAGCCACAGTGCCCCGCCGTCGACGGGTTGCAGCACAGCCGCGATCCAACCCATCACCACGACACTCACGAGGACGACAAACCCCATGAGGTAGCGGGGGAACCTGCCGTCAACGGGCCGACCCAGGACCGCGATCCGCATGGGGATCGCGTACGCCGTCTGGTCGTCCTCACGGACGAACGACTTCCACAGCTCCGTGGCCAGGCGTTCGGTGGCGTAGAGCAGACCCACCAGGACGATCGGAGCGACCGTCGTGTCGAGGTCGGTTGCTGTTGCCAGAACCACAGCCGCAACCACCGCGACAACGATGCTGCGAACGAAGCTGGCCACCTTGAAGCCCTCGAACGGAGTGTCCTTGAACGCTCCCCACGTCGCGGCATGCGTCCCGCAGATCAGCGCCAGGACGACCACGAACACGGTGCTCATCGCGCTGCCCCGGCCATGCAGGCCTGCAGCGGGACGATCGGATCCTCGGCACCTGGAGCGAGCCGGGCGATCTCGCGGAGGCCGACGGCGAGCGTGGCGAGGCCGAACAGCTGCACCACCATCCCTCCTGGTGAGTGACCGGGGACCTCTCCGAAGACGAACGCCCCGAACACGATGGCGACCAGCACGCCCACGACGTTGACCACCGGCATCGAGAAGGCGAGCGGAGCGATCTGGTAGGCGCGTTGGTTGATCGCCGTACCGAGGATCCCGACGCCCACGAGGGAAACGACGAGCACAGACAGCAGGCTGGGTGCGATGTGTCGCTCGCCGAGGTCGGCGCCGACGAGCTTCAGCATCCCCGCAGAGATCCCGAAGAGGGATCCAGCAGTGGCGCCCAGCAGGGCTGCATGCAGCCGGTCGCGCCCCCGGAACCACTGACGGCCTGCGGCGACAGCCGCGACGGCGAGCACCAGGCCGGCGGCCGTCATTGCGATCGCGACCTCCCTCCGGGGAGTCGCCTGACCCGGTGCGAGCGTCACGCTGGAGAGGTAGATCGCGAGCCCCACTGCAGTGATCGCGACCGCCCGCAGCTCCTGGCGGCGGGGCAGCTTCCGCTCCAGCGCCGCTCGGACCGGGATGGCCAGCACAAGACCCACCAGCAACAGCGGCTGCACGAACGCGAGCGAGCCCCACCGGAGGGCCGTGGCGTGGAGCAACATGCCGATGAACGAGAGCACGGTCCCTGCCAGCCACCAGGGATTCCGGGTCAGGTGGAGCAGGACCCGGCCGACGTTGGACACCCCTCGCGGGACACCACCCGCGGCCCGGTGCTGGAGCGCGTTCGACACGGCGAAGCCGCACGCTGCGCTGAGGGCGATCGCTGCCGCGACTGTCGCCTGCTGGTCCATGGGGAGCACCGGTCCTGTCTTGGTTCGGGACTCCGCACGCTATGGATTTACCCACCCTCGGCACCCCGGGCGAATGCCCGGGATCGGCCAGGTTTCTCGTTGCGGTGGCTCATCCTGGCTACGCTGACGCGACCCGTCTCGTCAGGTCGTTCGGGCTTGGGCAGCGCAGAGAGGCCCCATTGGATTCCCCGAGGTGGTTCGCCTGGTCGGGCCTCGCAGCAGTCCTGGGTGGAGTCACGGCCATCACGCTCACCGCACCCTTCGCGAGCGCCTACTTCATCGCCTACCCCGGATTCGACACCGTGCCTTTCTGGGTGGAACCCCTCGAGCCTTACCTCGGGTCCTTGCTCACGTTCGCCTCTCCCGATGGCGTCTATCGGACGTACGGAAGGGTCTACGGCCTCGTGTACCTGCTGTTCCTGCCAGCGGTCGTGGCACTTCACCGGGTGCACGGTGATTCGGGCAGCCGAGTGGAAACCCGCGGCTACGCCTTCCTCAGGACCGGACTGCTCGTGGCGTTCGTGGGCGTCGCCGGTGACTACTGGGCCAACGGGATCACATTTCTCATCGAGATCCTGGGACTCCTGATCGTGGCGATCGGTGTCTCGACGTACGGCGTTGCGTTGCTCCGGAGCAAGGTGGTGCCCGGGTGGGCCGCCTGGATGCTCATCCTGTGCGGCCCAGGCACGTTCGTCTTCATGTCATTGATCGGCCACATCCCGAGCGGCCCCACCTTCCCCTTCGCCGTGACCTGGCTGGTCCTGGGCCTGATGCTCGTGTTCAAGAAGGGCATTGCGCCGCCGTGAGCATCAGGGCTCCGGAACTCAGCCGTCCTGCGTCTTTGCGACAAGCGTGAGGACGTCGTACGTCGCCACGGGCTCGTCTTCCTGGTTGGTGACCAACGCGTCCCAGCGGACCTCGCCGTAGTCGGCGCTCATCCGCGGCGTCATCTGCTTGACGGTGAGCCGGACCCGGATGGTGTCACCAGCCTTGACCGGCGTGAGGAAGCGCAGGTTGTCGACGCCGAAGTTGGCGAGGACCGGACCAGGGTTCGGCTCCACGAACAGGCCGGCAGCCAGTGACACGACGAGGTAGCCGTGCGCGACGATGCCGCCGAACAAGGGGTTTGCCGCCGCGGCCTCGGGATCGGTGTGCGCGTAGAACTTGTCGCCGGTGAACTCTGCGAAGTGGTCGATGTCCTCGAGGGTCACGGTGCGGGTCGCGGTCTCGACGGTGTCGCCGATCCGCATCTCCGCCAGGCTCTTGCGGAACGGGTGGGTGCCGTCGACCGTGCGCGCGGACCCGGCGATCCAGCGACCGGTGATCGCGGTGAGCATGTCCGGTGACCCCTGGATGGCGGTGCGCTGCATGTGGTGCAGCACGCCACGGATGCCGCCGAGCTCCTCGCCACCTCCCGCGCGGCCAGGGCCGCCGTGGACGAGCATCGGCAGCGGTGAGCCGTGGCCGGTCGACTCGGGAGCGGCGACGCGGTCAAGCACCAGGATGCGGCCGTGCCACGGCGCGAGACCCAGCGTGATGTCGCGGGCGACCTCCGGGTCGTGCGTCACGAGGGAGCCGACCAGGCTGCCGCGGCCGCGCGCGGCAAGCGCCACGGCCTCGTCGACCCCGTCGTAGGTGACCACAGTGCTGACCGGGCCGAACGGCTCCACGTCGTGGACCTCGGTGGCACCCGGACGGGCCAGCAGCAGGACCGGGGACAGGAACGCGCCGCGCTCGGCGTCCGCGTCGACGAGGGAGACCGAGTCCGGGTCGCCGTACACGATGTCGGCGGAGCTGCGCAGCGCCTCGATGGCCTTGCGGACCTCCTCTCGCTGCGCCAGAGAGGCCAGTGCGCCCATCCGGACGGACGCGTTCGCGGGGTTGCCGACACTGACCTTCTCGAGGCGTGCGGCAATGGCCTCGACCACCTGGTCGGCGATGCCTGCGGGCACGATCGTGCGGCGGATCGCCGTACATTTCTGGCCGGCCTTGACGGTCATCTCCGAGACAACCCCTTTGACGAACAGGTCGAACTCAGGGTCGTCCGTGGTGACGTCAGGGCCGAGGATCGAGCAGTTGAGCGAGTCGGCCTCCACGCCGAGCACCAGCCCGCCGTGCTGCACCGACGGGTGCGCGCGCAGTACGCCCGCGGTGTGGGCGGAGCCGGTGAAGGCAACGGAGTCCTGGACGCCGAGCTCGTCGAGCAGGGTGCCCGCGCTGCCGCAGAGCAGCTGGAGGGAGCCCTCCGGGAGGATGCCGGAGTCGATGATCCGGCGGACCACCAGCTCGGTGAGGTACGCCGTCTGGCTGGCCGGCTTCACGATGCTCGGCAACCCGGCCAGGAACGCGGGGGCCAGCTTCTCGAGCATCCCCCACACGGGGAAGTTGAACGCGTTGATCTGCACGGCGACGCCGGGTCGAGACGTGTAGACGTGCTGGCCGAGGAACTGGCCCTCACGTCCGAGCTGCTCGTACGCGCCGTCGAGCACCACAGTGTCGTTGGGCAGCTCGCGGACGCCCTTGCTCGCAAAGCTGAACACGGTGCCGAAGCCACCATCGATGTCGACCATCGAGTCCGTCCGGGTGGCCCCCGTCCGGGTGGAGAGTGCGTAGAACTCGTCCTTGTCGGCCGAGAGGTGCTTGGCCACCTGCTTCAGCAGCCCGGCCCGTTCGTGGAAGGTCAGGCTGCGAACTGCCGGGCCGCCGACCGTGCGGGCGTGGTCGACCATGGCTGCCAGGTCGACCCCTGAGCTGGAGATCCGGGCGACCTCGTCGCCGGTCGTCGCATCAAGCAGGGGCTGTCCCTCGTCGGTCGCTCGGACCCACGTTCCCGCGGCGTAGCTCTCCAGCAGTGCACTCACGATTCCGCTCCCCTTCATCACCAGACTGGCCGATCCGCGCCACACTATTACAGACCGATCGGTCAGTAAATGCGGCTCAGGACCTCATTCTGCCGATATCTGCTGGACATGGCTCGGTAGCCTTTCCTACGTGACGCAGTTCTGCTTCTTCCTCGGCTGACGCGGCCCTCAGCCCCGCGACCCGCGCCTTTGCGCGGGCGCGATCCGTCATCCCAGGAGGAAGAATGTTGTTGCTCGTCACCGGCGCCTCTTGCGTCGGCAAGTCCACCGCGCGCATCCACGCGGCGAAGCTGCTCGACCCGACCTTTGTGGCCGTCGAGCTCTGGCATCTGGGTCCCATCCCCGCCGTCCCCACCGTCCGGTGGAGGCAGCAGCAGGCCGAGGTCGCGGTACGCCGCGCGCGCGAACTGGCGAAGGAGGGGCGCCATCTACTGCTGGCCGGCGATCCGATCCCCGCCGGTGAGGTGCTCGCCGCGCCGTCGGCCGACGGGGTCGACGTCGCCGTATGCCTTCTCGACGTTGACGCCCGGACCCACTCCGCTCGGTTGGATGCACGGCAGGACCCGCCGGAGCTCCGGCACCTGCACCTCTCGTTCGCCGAGTGGATGCGAGCGCACGCCGTTGACCCGTCGTACGTCCCGGAGGCCGTGACCAATGACTCCTGGGAGTCGATGTGCTGGGACCGCTGGGTCGGACGACGACCCGGGCCGGAGTGGGCCATGACCGTCGTCGACACCAGCACGATGCCCGCCGAGCAGGTCGGGTCGACCGTCGCCGACTGGTGCCGTCAGGCAGTACGCGGCGAGGTCCCCGTCTTCCGGGCCGGGTGGCACACGCGCGGCTGAGCGACCACGTAGGTGGTCGCGAGGAGGTCACGGTGTGGGGTCTCACATAGGTGGTCGCGACGAGGTCACGGTGTGTGGTCTCACATAGGTGGTCGCGACGAGGTCACGGTGTGGGGTCTCACATAGGTGGTCGCGACGAGGTCACGGTGTGGGGTCTCACATAGGTGGTCGAGCAGCGAGCGCCAGCGAGCGGCCAGTCGAGACCACCGCCCGGGTCGACGCCCGCTTTCGGCGTACGGGTCGTGGTCTCGACTGATCACTCGCTTCGCTCGCTGCTCGACCACCTACGGGTCGACGCCCGCTGTCGGCCTACGGGGCAGTGGGGCACCCAAGGGCCTAACTCAAAGGTGGTCGAGCAGCGAGCGCCAGCGAGCGGCCAGTCGAGACCACCGCCCGGGTCGACGCCCGCTTTCGGCGTACGGGTCGTGGTCTCGACTGATCACTCGCTTCGCTCGCTGCTCGACCACCTACGGGTCGACGCCCGCTGTCGGCCTACGGGGCAGTGGGGCACCCAAGGGCCAAACTCAAAGGTGGTCGAGCAGCGAGCGCCAGCGAGCGGCCAGTCGAGACCACCGCCCGGGTCGACGCCCGCTTTCGGCGTACGGGTCGTGGTCTCGACTGATCACTCGCTTCGCTCGCTGCTCGACCACCTACGGGTCGACGCCCGCTGTCGGCCTACGGGGCAGTGGGGCACCCAAGGGCCTAACTCAAAGGTGGTCGAGCAGCGAGCGCCAGCGAGCGGCCAGTCGAGACCACCGCCGGGTAGACGCCCGCTTTCGGCGTACGGGTCGTGGTCTCGACTGATCACTCGCTTCGCTGCTCGACCACCTATGGGTCGGCCACCTGTCCGTCGGTGGTTGAGCGGCGGGCCTCTTGGCCGAACTCCTCCTCCAGGAGGCGCAGGACTGCGATCGAGTCCTCGGCGCCGTGGCCGGCGAGTACGGCGCGGTCGTGCAGGTCGCGGGCGGCGGAGCCGATTGAGAGCTCGAGGCCCAGCGAGTTCGCGAGCTGTACGGCGAGGTCGTTGTCCTTGCGGACCAGGTCGAGCGTGAACGTCGGGGTGAAGTCCCCGTCGACGGCGCGGGCGGCGATCGAACAGAACAGTCCGCTGACCGTCGCGGCGCCGGAGTCCATGACCGTGTCCACGAAGAGGCCCGGGTCGACCCCCGCCGCCTTGGCGAGCAGCAGCGCCTCGGCGGTGACTGCGTTGATCACGCTGAACATGAGGTTGTTGGCGACCTTGATGGTGGCCGCAGCCCCGACGTTGCCGACGTGTACGACGCGAGCGGCGAGGGGTGCGAGCACCTCCGCCGCCACGTCGTACGCCGCAGCGGGGCCGCCCACCGGGATGGTCCAACCGCCCACCAGATCGGGACGACCGAGCACCGGGGTGTCTAGGTAGATGGCCCCGGCCGCGTCAGCGAGCTCGCCGTTGGCTCGCGCCGATTCCGGCCCGATCGTGCTCGTATCGAGCAGGAGTGGGGTTGCCCCGCCGGCGAGGAGGTCGGCGAGCACCGAACTCACCTCGGCCGGACCGGGCAGGGACAGGAGCACCGTCGAACACGTCGCGGCCAGCTCACCCAGCGAGCCGGCCACCGAGAGCCCAGCGGCCCGGGCCTCCACCAGGGCCGACTCGCGGACGTCGTTCACGACGACCGGACCGTGCGCGGCCAGGGCCTGGGCGATCGGGCGCCCCATCGCGCCCAGACCGACGACGCCGACAGAAGGCGGCACCTCTGTCCCCAGCGTCACGAGCCGGCCTTGGCCACCTCGATGAACAGGCTGGTGTCGAAGAACTCCTTGGGGTCGACGTACTTCTTCACCCCGCCGAGCTCCACGTAGGCCTTCTCGGCTTCACCGACCCACTTCAAGACGTCGCCGTTCTCGTACGCCGCCAGCCACTCCTCATTGGTGTAGTCCTTCTGGAACTCCACCTGGTGCTGCAGGTCCGTGAGCTTGGCCGCGTCCTTGTAGGCGATCTCGTGCACCTTCTTCAGCGACTCCTCGGGGTCGGTGCGGTAGGCCTCGTTGATCTTGAGCCAGGCGCCGATGATCTTCTTCACGGTGTCCTGGTTCTCGTCGTACCACTTGTTGTTGGCGATCCACCCGTCACCGACCCCGGCGTCGGCGTAGTTCCCGGCGTTGTCGATCTCCTTGGCGCCCTTGCCTGACTCGTTGACGCGCAGGTCGAACGGAACCCACAGCGCGATGGCCGGGACACTGCCACCGATGAAGGCGGTCACGGCGTCTGGCATCTTGGCGTTCACCACGGTGACGTCCTTGCGGCTCAGGCCGGCCTTCTCCAGCGCACGGTGCAGGTAGATGTCCGCGGTGGTGCCCTCGGTGGTGATGATCTTCTTGCCCTTGAGGTCGGCGACCGTCTCGATCCCGCTGTCGCCCTGGACGAAAAGCCGCGCGGTCGCCGTCTCGCGCGAGTTCAGCATGAAGATCTTGCCCTGGCCCTGTGCCGGGAAGTTCGAGGTGACGCCGCCCATGATCGCCACGTCGATGTCGCCGCTTGCCAGGGCCTGACTCAGCTCGATCCCGGTGTCGAACTGGGTGGTCTTGACGTCAAGCCCGGCGTCGGCCCACTGGCCGTCAACCTGGCCGAGCCAGAGCTTGTCGTCGACCGCAATGGTGTGCAGGAAGCCGACCTTGACCTCGGCCGCGTCGCTCTTCGCCTCGACCACGTCCAAGTTGTCGCCACCCTCGTCGAGGGCGCCGCACGCGCTGAGGACCAGAACGAGCACGACCATCAGGGCCGTTCCGATCAGTCGTCGCAGGGATGTCATCGCTGTTCCTTCTCTCTCTGGGTCTACAGGGCTGTGCTGGGGCGTTTGTGGTGGTCATGGACCGCATGACCAGCTCGAGGTGCTTGCGGAGCTCGATGAACGCAGGGGCGGTGCGCGACTCCGGCGTACGCGGCCAGGGCACGTCGACCTCGACGACCTCGTGGACGTGCGTGGGCCGGTTGGTGAGTACGACGATCCGGTGGCTCAGGAAGATGGCCTCCTCGACCGAGTGCGTGATCAACATCGCCGCGCGTCGCTCCCGCTGGCTGACCTCGTGCAGCAGCTCCTGCATGAACTCGCGTGTCTGTGCATCCAGGGCAGCGAACGGCTCGTCGAGGAGCATCACGTCGGGATCGGTGGCGTAGGCGCGGGCGAGGGCGACCCGCTGGCGCATGCCTCCGGAGAGCGTCTTGGGCAGCGCCTTCTCGAAGCCGCCGAGGCCCATCAGGTCGACGTGGCGGGCCACCACCTGGGCGATCTCGGCACGTGGCCGCTTGTTCCCACGCAGGGTGAGGCCGAAGGCGATGTTCTTCTCCACGGTGAGCCACGGGAAGATCGCGTACTGCTGGAACACCACTCCGCGCCGTGCGTCCGGTCCGGTGACCTGCTCGCCGTCGACCTCGACCAGCCCCGAGTCGGTCTGCAGGAAGCCAGCCGCGAGGTTGAGCAGTGTCGACTTCCCACAGCCGCTGGGGCCGAGCACGCTGACGAACTCACCGCTGCGTACGCCGAAGTCGACCCCGTCGAGCACCTCCACGCGCTTCTTGGCATGGCCGAAGCCGAGGCGTACGTCGGTGAAGCTGATCCGCTCGACCGTGTGGTCGTGAGGTTCCGGGGTCATCGGACCACCCGCTCCTGCCAGCGCACCGTCCGCGTCATCAGTAGCTGCACGATGCGGTCCATCACCAGGGCCGAGATGCCGATCAGGATGATGCCGGCGAACACCTCCTCCTGACGGAAGAAGTTCTGGGCGTCCGCCATCATCGAGCCGAGGCCGCGCTGGGCCGCGACCAGCTCGGCAGCCACCACGGTCGCCCAGCACACGCCGAGCGCGACCCGGACGGCGACGAAGATCTGCGGCACCGTCAGCGGCAGGACGACGCGGCGGAACAGCTCGAACTGGTTGGCCCCGAGCGCCCGGCCCGCGCGGATGTAGATGTCGTCGGTCGCCGCGACGCTCTCATAGATCACGATCACGGAGGGGAAGAACGCGGCGTAGACGAGGAGCGAGAGCCTGGCCGTCTCGTCGATGCCGACGTAGATGATCACCAGCGGGATCAGCGCCAGCGGGGGGAGAGCCCGGAAGAAGCTGACCAACGGGTCGAACATGGCGCGCACAACGGGAAACCACGCGAGCGCGAACCCGACCGGGATGGCGGCGGTGCAGCCGATGGCGATGCCGATCAGCACGCGCAGGACGCTGAGCCGGGTGTCGAGCAGCAAGCCGTCGCTGGTGCTGAGCCCGTCCACCAGGGTGGCGAAGACGGCTGCCGGGGTCGGCGTGTCGTCGTCGACCTCGCTGCCCACCCACCACACGCCGACGGCGAAGGCGAGCCCGCACAGCGGCAGCAGCACGCGTCGTACCGTGGCGGTCAACCGAGAACTCCCCTGATATACAACAAGTTCAGTGCACAATACGGCCCAGCCCGGAGGGACCTGCATGCGACTCGCCATCGAGTACGGCGACGGCCACATCGAGGTCGATCTCCCCGACGACACCACCGTCATCTCCCCGGACCACGCGCGCTCGCACAACCACCGCGAGCCGCCACCACTGGCGGATCCCGTCGGCGCGACCCGCGAGGCTCTGGCCAACCCCCTGGGCACCGGCCCAATCGGGGACCTGGTCAAGCACGGGGACACCGTGACGATCGCCTTCCCGGACCGGGTCAAGGGCGGCGCGCACGAGACGGCGCACCGCAAGGTGGTGCTGCCGCTGCTGCTCGACGAGCTCGAGAAGGCCGGCGTCGGGACGCGCGACATCCGGCTCGTGTGCGCGATCGGGCTGCACCGGAAGAACCGGCGCGAGGAGTTCCTCGGCTACATCGGCCAGGAGGTGCTCGACCGCGTTCCGGCCGCCAACATCGTCAACCACGACGCCGAGGACCCCGACGGGATGGCCGACCTGAGTCTCTCCGAGCTCGGCGACCCGGTGCAGGTGAACAGCGCTGTGGTCGAGTCGGATCTCTCGATCATGATCGGTCACACGGCGGGCAACCCGTACGGCGGTTTCAGCGGCGGCTACAAGATGCCGGCCACCGGGCTCACCTCGTGGCGCTCGATCGCCTCACATCACGCACCACGCTCGCTCTACCGCGAGGACTTCGTGCCTGTCTCCACGCGCAGCCGGTTCCGCGACCAGCTCGCCTCGATCGGGAAGGCAATGGAGGCACGGATGCCACAACCGTTCTTCACCGTCGATGCGGTGCTCGACTCGCAGTCCCGCCAGCTCGGGGTCGCGGCGGGCCGGATCCCGGACGTCGAACAGGCGACCTGGCCGCTGGCCAGCAACCGGACCGACCTCGCGGTGACCGGCGAGCCGGCCGACGTACTGCTGGTCGGGATCCCCCGCAACTTCCACTACGGGCCGGGCATGGGCTCCAACCCGATCCTGTTGATGCAGGCCGTCGGTTCGAGCTTGGTACGGGCCAAACGTGCCCTGGTGAAGCGGCCGATCGTGATCGCCGCGGCCGTGTGCGACGGGTGGTTCAACAACGCCGAGTTCCCGCCGTACGAGGCGGCCTTCGAGCTGCTCCAGCAGTGCCAGCACCCGGCGGACATGGTCGAGCACCAGGAGGAGCTGGCCACCGATCCGGAGTGGGTCTACCGCTATCGGCAGCACTACGGCTACCACCCGTTCCACGCGTTCTCGATGATCTACGTCGGCGGCATCGCACGCGACCACTCGAGTGCCGTCTACATCGCCGGGGCGAAGCGACCCGATCTCGCGCGCGCCATGGGTGCGCGGACCACGGCGACCGTCGAGGAGGCGCTCCGGGAGGCGACCGCCACCATCGGTCGCACGCCGCGCGTGCTCGCCGTACCCGCCCTCTCCAAGCCCGCTTTCCACCTCGCCAGCGGGGGCGGGCATACCCTCTGAGCCCTCCGGCTGTAACGCGGAGTTATGGTCGCTGAACAAGCCGCAGACCGCCCCCTCAGCGTCCATAACTCCGCGTTACAAGCGAAATCGGGCGGCACCGGTCAGGAGGCCCATGAGCAACCGGATGCAGGTGGCGCAGCGCTCGAACGTGCCGCCGTTCCACGTGATGGACCTGCTCGCGGCAGCGCAGCGGCGACAGCTCAGCCACGGGGACCTGGTCAACTTCGTCGCCGGCCAGCCCTCGACCGGTGCCCCGAAGGCGGTACGGGCGGAGGCCAAGCGGCTGCTCGATGCGGAGAACCTCGGCTACACGGTCGCGCCCGGAGTACCCGGGCTCCGCGAAGCGGTCGCCGCCCACCACCGCCGTACCAGCGGCATCGACGTCAGTCTCGACGACGTCGTCATCACGACCGGTTCCTCGGGCGGTTTCCTGCTCGCCTTTCTCGCTGCGTTCGAACCCGGCGACCGCGTGGTGATGGCGCGGCCCGGCTACCCCTGCTACCGCAACGTGCTGACCGCCCTGGGCTGCGAGGTGGTCGAGATCGACTGTGGGCCCGAGACGCGGTTCCAGCCGACGGTCGAGCAGCTCGACGCTGTCGTGGGACCTGTGGCCGGGCTCGTGATCGCGTCGCCCGCGAACCCCACCGGCACCATGTTGCTGCCCGACGAGCTCGACGCGGTTGCGAAGTGGTGCGAGGACCGTGGCGTCCGGCTGATCAGCGACGAGATCTACCACGGCATCACCTACGGCGGTGAGGTCGGCCGATCCGCCTGGCACACCTCGCGCACCGGTGTGGTCTTCGGCTCGTTCTCGAAGTACTTCTCGATGACCGGGTGGCGACTCGGCTGGATGCTGGCGCCCGAGGACCTGCGCCGCCCGGTCGAGGTCCTGACCGGCAACTTCACCATCTGTCCCCCGGTGCTCAGCCAGTACGCCGCCATCGCCGCGTTCACCCCGGAGTCCTACGCCGAGCTCGACGGCCACGTCGCGAGGTACGCCGCCAACCGTGCGCTTCTCCTCGACGGCCTCCCGAGGCTCGGCATCGACCGGCTCGCCCCGGCAGACGGCGCCTTCTACGTCTACGCCGACATCGGGCACCTCACCCACCGCGACGAAGGCGACTCCTACGCCTGGTGCCTGCGCCTGCTCGACGAGACCGGTGTGGCCACAGCGCCCGGGATCGACTTCGACACTCGCCGGGGCAAGGATTTCGTCCGGCTCTCCTTCGCCGGCAGCGCCGACGAGATCGCCGAGGGACTCGACCGCCTGGGGACCTGGCTCTTGCGCGAAGATTCTTGACGCGCCGGGTTCGTAAATGGCCCGGTCTCGACGTGGGAAGGGCTAGCGTCACGCCAAACCCCATCGGAGCCAAACCCGGGAGCACTCCATGAAGCGTCTGTCCACTGCCGTCATCGCCGCCGCCACCGGGCTGGTCCTCCTCGTTCCGGCGCAGGCGCAAGCGGGCTCCTACGCCCGGCCCGACGCGGCCAACGACGTGAGCAGTTCGACCGACGACGGCCCGTTCGTCCGGACACCGAGCCGCATCGAGGGCGACATCCGGAGCAGTGCAGTCGCCCATGCCCCCCGCCGCGTCCTGGTGGCCATCGGGTTTGGCCAGCTGACGCAGACCACCGAGCTCACCGGGCACCTCTTCCGGCTGCGCACCAACAGGGGCAAGGTCCGGTGGGTCACGGTCGTGGCAGGCCCGGGCCACTGGGCCGGCAGGACCGTCATGCAGAAGTCGAACGGACGCAGGGTCAAGTGCCGCCTCGGTACCAGCATCGACTACGCGGCTGACCGCGTGCGGGTCTCGATCCCGCGCAGGTGCCTCGGTGGGCCACGCTGGGTCAGGGTCGGCATCGGTGCCGTGAGCATTCAGGACGAGGTGTACTACGCGGACGACGCACTGACCGACGGGATCATTGGGGCGAACCCCATCTACGGGCCGATCGTCCGGCGCGGCTGACCTCTCACTTCATCCGGGGCGACGACGATCACCTGATTGTTCGGACGGCGGTGGGAGGCGCTGCGCGTCACACGGTTGACCTCCCCAACCAAACGGGACACCAAGTGCTCATGCGCCTTCTCATCGCGGGCATCACCGCTGCCGTGCTCGCTCTATCCTCCGCGACCCCCGCGGTCGCCGGGGACTACGTCCACACCGACGGCAGCGGCGACATGTGGAGGTCGGGTGTGGACGTCGGGGATGGCTACCATCTGGACCCGAGTCAGGTCGAGGGTGACATCACCAGGGTGCAGATGAGGCACACCCGATCGCACGTCCAGCTGTTCATGTCCGTGCGGGAAGCCAAGCGCGAGACCCTCAACACGTTCTTCCACTTCCAGCTCCAGAACGGGCGCAAGAAGCTCACCCGGGTGAATGTCTCGACGTACCGCAATGCCCCTGACGGTGTGCTCACGATCGAGGACGCCCGCTATCGGACGAAGCGGTGCCGCGGCATCAAGGGGTTCAAGATCAACTGGGACACCAACGTCGTCGCGGTCACCTTCCCCCGCACCTGCGTCGGCCGACCCAAGGTCCTGCGGGTGAAGCCGTTCGACTACGTGGTCTACGACAGCTGGACGGACTTCGCCGATGCCGGACAGAGCGCCCTGGACCCCCACTTCGGTGGGCAGCCGTGGAGCCGCTGGGTCCGTCGGGGCTGAGCACGGCACAACCCACAGGTGGTCGAGCAGCCTTGGGTTGAGGAGCGAGCGCCAGCTAGCGTCTCGAAACGAGCGCCCGCGAGCGGCCAGACGAGACCACCTACGGGTCGACGCCCGCTTTCGGCGTACGGGACGTGGTCTCGACTGATCACTCACTTCGTTCGCTGCTCGACCACCTAGCGCTTCTTCCGGTTGAGGAAGGCGGTCATCGCCTCGCGGGCCTCGTCGGAACCGAACAACCGCGCGCTCAGCGCGGCCATCTCCTCGGCGTTCGCGTCGAGATGGTCGAGCACGGGTCGTGCCAGCAGCATCTTGGTCTCACGCAGTCCCTGCGGGTGACCCTTCGCGAGGTCGGCGCAGACCGTGGCGACCTCGTCGTCGAGAACGTCGGGCGCGACGGCGCGGGTGACCAGGCCCATCGCCGTCGCCTCGGCTGCGCCGAAGCTGCGACCGGTCAGGAAGCTCTCGGCAGCGCCCCGGCTGGTCAGCCGCGGCAGTACCGACAGCGAGATCACGGCCGGGGTTAGCGCAAGACGCACCTCGGTGAACGCGAACGTGACGTCGTCGCTGCAGACCACCACGTCGCTGGCGGCGATGATGCCGAGCCCCCCGGCACGCACGGGCCCGGCGAGGCGTGTCACCACCGGGCACCGGTGCGCCAGGATTCGGCGCTGCAGGGCAACCAGCGCCCTGGCGCCCTCCTCCATGCCGTCCTCGGCGGCCTCGCTCAGGTCGGCCCCGGAGCAGAACACCCGGTCCGCCGACCGGAGCAGCACCACCCTCACGCCTGGGTCGTCGTCGGCGCGGTCGAGGGAGTCGAAGAGCTCGGTGACCAGCTGCCGGGATAGGGCGTTGCGGTTGTGCGGTGAGTCGAGGGTGATCGTCGCGACCCCGTCGACGACCTCGTATTGCACCAGCTGTTCGGTCACTGCCTGCTCCCTTTGCTCGCGGCATGTCTGGCGATGAACTCATCCACCGAGATCATGGCGATGGTCTCGCCGAGCACGTCGAGCGGGAGGTCGTCGAGCCTTTTGAACCGGACGCATGACTTGCCCATGTCGAGCTTGACCCCGCGGTCGGCGTACTGCTGCCGGAACCACCCGAGCTCGGGGCCGTCGGAGTAGAGGCCCATCAGGTAGACCGACATGTAGTTCTTCTGGGAGGCCAGCGCCGCGTAGCAGAGCGGCTTGCCGTTGTAGGTGTCCGGCTCGAGCTCGAGCGGCACGTTCCACGCGATCACACCCCAGTCCATGGTCTCGACGTACCCCTCGGGAAGGTGGTCGTTGATCACGTCGCGGACCGTGCTCAGAGTGGTACGCCGGTCCTCCGACAGGTCGTCGAGGTACTCCTCGGGTGTGGTGGCGTTGCTCCGCATCACGGACCTCCTCTTTCGCCAGCCGGCCGATGTAACGCGGAGATATTGACGCTGAACACGCGTCACACGCCATGTTCAGTGACAATAACTCCGCGTTACAGCTGGGCTTGTTCCGACTCAGTATGACTTCGGCAGGCCCAGTGAGTGCATGCCGACGTAGTTCAGGATCATCTCGCGGCTGACCGGGGCGATCCGGCCGGCCCGGGCTGCGACCAGGAGCCCGGCGACGCCGTACTCCTGGGTGATGCCGTTGCCACCATGTGCCTGCACCGCCCGGTCCGCGGCGTCGCAGGCGGCCTCGGCCGCGGCGTACTTCGCCATGTTGGCCGCCTCCCCGGCGCCGACGTCGTCGCCGGCCTCGTAGAGCGCCGATGCCTTCTGCGTCATCAAACGCGCGAGCTCGATCTCGATCTTTGACTGCGCCAGCGGGTGCGCGATGCCCTGGTGGGTACCGATCGGGGCGCCGAAGACCTCGCGGGTCTTGACGTACTCCGCGGCCCGGTCCAGCGCGTAACGGGCCAGCCCGGTGGAGAACGACGCAGCCATGATCCGTTCGGGGTTCAGGCCCGCGAACAGCTGCACCAGTCCCGCGTCCTCGTCACCGACGATGGCATCGGACGGCAGCCGGACGTCGTCGATGAACACCTGGAACTGCTTCTCCGGACTCACCATCTCCATGGGGATGTTGGTGAAGCTGAAGCCGGGGGCATCCGTTGGTACGACGAACAGGCACGGCTTGAGTTTTCCTGCCCCTCCTGATGAACTCCGTGCGTCCTCGGCCCGCGCAACCACCAGCACGTTCCTGGACTCGTCGACGCCGGAGATGTAGATCTTCTGGCCCTTGAGCAGCCACTCGTCGCCGTCTCGTCGCGCGGTCGTGGTGATGTTGTGCGAGTTGGTGCCGGCGTCGGGCTCGGTGATCGCGAAGGCCATCGTCTCGGTGCCGTCACAGATGCCAGGCAGCCAGCGCTGCTTCTGCTCCGGCGTGCCGAAGCGGCTGATCACGGTGCCGCAGATCGCCGGCGAGACGACCATCATCAGCAGCGGGCAGCCCTGGGCGGCGAGCTCCTCGCAGACCGCCGCGACGTCACCGATGCCGCCACCACCGCCGCCGTACTCCTCGGGGATGTTGATCCCGAGGTAACCGGCCTTGCCGATCGCCATCCACAGGTCTGTCGTCTTCCCGCCGCTGCGGGCCTGGGTGGTGAAGTACTCCCGGCCGTAGTTGCTCGCGAGCTTCGCGACCTCCCTGCGCAGGGTCTGTCGCTCCTCGGACTCGGTGAAGCTCGTCATGGCTGGTCTCCTTCATGGTGGGACTCGTCGTTGTGGTCTGCCGGGGTGACGATGGCGAGCACGTCGCCGGACGCCACCTGATCGCCCAGCGCGACGGCGACCTGGGTAAGGACGCCGTCGGTGGGGGCACTGATCGTGTGCTGCATCTTCATCGCCTCGAGGACGAGGACAGTCTGTCCGGCCGTGACCTGGGCTCCCTCCTCGAGGGGTACGCCGATCACCGTGCCCGGCATCGGGGCGAGCAGCGAGCCCTGCGCGACGACGTCCGCCGGGTCGACGAAACGTGGCACGGCGACCAGGTGTTCAGACCCCAGCGGGCCGTCGAGGAAGACGTCCCGTCTCCCCGAGGGGGTCGGTTCTCCAATGGTCACGGCCACGCGGGTGCTGATCCGGTCGACCTCGATCGTGACGCCGTCCGAAGATGCGGCCAGTACCCGCACGTCACCATGGGCGGAGGTGTAGCCGTCGCGGCCGCCGTACCACTCGACCACGTGCTCATCCGACCCAGAAAGGCGACCAGTCGCCGAACCTCGCGAAGCTGCGAACACCGTGCGCTGCGGCTGGGAGACGACGTTGCGCCAGGCGACGGGGATCGCGCCCTGGACGGTGCGCGAGAGCCGGTCGTGCTCGGCCAACGCCACCGCCGCCGCGAAGAGCAGGTGCGGGTCGAGAGGTTGCTGCTCACCCGTCGGCACGATGCCGCGACGCTCGAAGAAGTCGGTGCTGACCTGGCCCTCGAGGAAGGCCTGGTCCCGCAGGGTGGCGACCAGCAGGTCGCGGTTGGTGACGACTCCGTGCAACGTGGCCCGGGACAGGGCGTTGGCCAGCATCCGGGCTGCCTCGGCGCGGGTGGGCGCCCAAGCGATGACCTTGGCGAGCATCGCGTCGTAGTGAGTCGAGACCTCACTGCCCGACTCGAAGCCGGAGTCCAGGCGGACGCCGTACGAACCAGGGCGGGTGAACTCGGCTTCGACGCCGGGGAAGTCGAAGGTCGTCAGCGTTCCGCTCTGCGGCTGCCAGTCGTGAGCCGGGTCCTCGGCATAGAGACGCGCCTCGATCGCGTGGCCCGCCGGCTCCAGGTCATGGACCTCAGAACTCGCGCCCTCGGCGACGGCGATCTGGGCCGCGACCAGGTCGATCCCGAAGACCGCCTCGGTGACCGGATGCTCCACCTGGAGGCGGGTGTTCATCTCCAGGAAGAAGAAGCGCTCGCGCTCCGCGTCGTAGAGGAACTCGACCGTGCCGGCACCTAGGTAGGCGATCGCCTCCGCCGCCTTGCAGGCGGCTTCGTGCATCGCCTTGACCACCTCGGAGGCGATGTCCGGCGCAGGAGCCTCCTCGATGACCTTCTGGTGCCGGCGCTGGATCGAGCAGTCCCGCTCACCGAGCACGGCGACGTACCCGTGGACGTCGCCCAGGACCTGCACCTCCACGTGCCGGCCGTGCTCGATGTAGGGCTCCACGAAGACGGTCGAGTCACCGAAGGCCGACTCCGCCTCGGCAGCCGCGAGCTCGATCTGCCCGGGAAGCTCAGACAGAGTTCGTACGACGCGCATCCCGCGGCCACCGCCGCCGGCAGACGCCTTCACCAGCAACGGGAGGTCCTTCTCCGTCGCGGAATCCGGCGAGAGGTTGTCGAGGACGGGCACCCCGGCGTCGGCCATCAGCCGCTTGGCCTCGACCTTTGAGCCCATCTGCTCGATCGACTCGGGGGCCGGACCGAGCCAGGTGAGACCGGCTTCGATCACCGCGCGGGCGAACCCGGCGTTCTCGGAGAGGAACCCGTAGCCGGGATGGATCGCGTCCGCGCCGGTCCTGCGCGCGGCCTCCAGGACCAGGTCTGCCCGCAGGTAGGTGTCGGCCGGGCTGTTGCCGGGAAGCCGCACGGCCGCGTCGGCCTCGCGCACGAACGGCAGGTCGGCGTCCGCGTCGGAGTGCACGGCGACCGTCTCGATGCCGAGGCGACGGCAGGTGGCGAACACGCGGCGGGCGATCTCGCCGCGGTTGGCGACCAGCAGGCGGTTGATCATGACTCCACATTCCCTGAACGCACTGGGTTTCGACGCGCCCGTTGCGACCTCGTGCCTCGGTCGCAGGGCTTGCTCAACCTGGTCGCGCCCACGCGCCGCGCTCGTTCCTCGCCCGTCACTGCGCGCCTCACATCCTGAAGACGCCGAAGCGGTCGGTGCCCTCGATGGGCTGGTTGGCGGTGATCACGGACAGGCAGATGCCGAGGACGGTGCGGGTGTCCCGCGGGTCGATCACGCCGTCGTCGTACAGCATCCCGGAGAGGAAGAACGGCAGGCTCTGCTCCTCGACGCTGGCCTCGACGATCTCGCGCATGCCGGCGTCGGCCGTCTCGTCGTACTCCTTGCCCTTGGCCTCCGCTGCGGCCCGCGCGACGATCGACAGCACGCCCGCGAGCTGGGCCGGTCCCATCACGGCGGCCTTTGCGCTGGGCCAGGTGAACAGGAAGCGCGGGTCGTACGCGCGACCGTTCATGCCGTAGTTCCCCGCGCCGTAGGAGGCGCCCATGATGATCGAGATGTGCGGCACCTTGCTGTTGCTCACCGCGTTGATCATCTGGGCGCCGTGCTTGATGATCCCGCCCTGTTCGTACTCCTTGCCGACCATGTAGCCGGTGGTGTTGTGCAGGAACAGCAGGGGTACGTCGATCTGGTTGGCGAGCTGGATGAACTGGGTGGCCTTCTGGGCTTCCTCGCTGAACAGGACGCCCTGCGCGTTGGCGAGGATGCCGATCTGGTGACCGTGGATCTTCGCCCAGCCGGTGACCAGGGACGAGCCGTACAGCGGCTTGAACTCGTCGAACACGACAGCGTTGTCGACCGATTCTCCGTCTGCGACCAGTGCGATCACCTCGCGCGGGTCGAACGGCTCCTTGAGGTCGGCGGGGATCAGGTCGAGCAGGTCGTCGGCGTTGCCCGCGGGTTCCGCAAACGCCGAGACGGCGCTTATGTCCGCGAAAGCGCGCTGAGACGGCTCCACTGCCCGGACATAAGCGCCGTCTCGGCGGGGCTTGTTCAGCCGGGCCACGATCCGGCGGCCGATCCGCAGGGCGTCGTACTCGTCGAGCGCGAGGTAGTCGGCCAGGCCGGAGATCCGCGCGTGCATCTCGGCACCGCCGAGCGACTCGTCGTCGGACTCCTCGCCGGTGGCCATCTTCACCAGCGGTGGACCACCGAGGAAGACCTTGGCCTGGTCCTTGACCATCACGGTGTAGTCGCTCATGCCGGGTACGTAGGCGCCACCGGCCGTGGAGTTGCCGAAGACGATCGCGATGGTCGGGACCTTGGCGGCCGAGGCGCGGGTGATGTCGCGGAACAGCTTGCCGCCGGGGATGAAGATCTCCCTCTGCGTCGGGAGATCCGCTCCCCCGGACTCCACCAGCGCGATCGTCGGAAGCCGGTTCTCCTCGGCGATCTGGGAGGCGCGGAAGACCTTCTTGACCGTCCAGGGGTTCGACGCGCCACCCTTCACCGACGGGTCGTTCGCGGTGATCATGCACTCGACGCCTTCGACGACACCGATACCGGTGACGATGCTGGCGCCGACGGTGAAGTCCGAGCCCCACCCAGCGAGCGGCGACAGCTCGAGGAAGGCGCTGCCGGGGTCGACGAGGAGCTCGATCCGTTCGCGGGGCATCAGCTTGCCGCGGGAGTGGTGGCGCTCGACGTACTTCTCGCCGCCGCCGGCCACCGCGATCGCGTGCTGGGCCTCGAGGTCGGCGATCTTGGCGAGCATCGACTCGCGGCGGGAGACGGTCATTGGGTGTAGCCCAAGAGCCGCGCGGACAGGTCGGTGAGGACTTCGGTTGCTCCCCCACCTATGCCCAGGATGCGGGCGTCGCGGTAGTGCCGCTCCACCTCGGTCCCGTGCATGTAGCCGGTGCCGCCGTGCAGCTGCACGGCCTCGTCGACGACGTGGGCGCAGGCCTCGACCGCGGTCTGTTTCGCCAGGCAGGCTTCAGCGACCACGCTCTCGCCTGCCTCATGCCGTTCGGCGACCTGGCGGGTGTAGACCCGCGCCGTCTCGACCTGGCGGTGCATCTCGACGAGCTTGTGCTGAACCACCTGGCGCGCGATCAGCGGCTTGCCGAACGTCTCGCGCTCGCGGCAGTATGCCGCCGTCAGGGCCAGTGACCGGGCGGCGATGCCATACGCGTGTACGGCGAGCGCGATCCGCTCGACGACGAACTGCTCGGCGATCTGCCCGAAGCCGGAGTTCTCCTCGCCGACCAGGTTGGTGGCGGGAACGCGTGCGTCGAGGAACGACAGCTCCGCGGTGTCCGAGCAGTGCCAGCCCATCTTGGCCAGGCTGCGGTCGACGCTGAACCCCGGCGTGCCCTTCTCGACGACGAGCAGGCTGACGCCGGCATGGCCCCGCGTTGGTCCAACAGAGTCGCCGGTCCTGACAGCGGTGGTGACGAAGTCCGCGCGTACGCCGCTGGTGATGAAGGTCTTGGCGCCGTTGACGACGTAGCTGTCCCCGTCGCGTACGCCGCTGGTCCGGATCCCCGCAACGTCCGACCCGCCCCCGGGTTCGGTGACCGCCAGCGCGCCGATCTTCTCGCCGGCAAGCGTCGGCCTGACGAACCGCTCGATCTGCTCCGGCGTCCCGTGCGCGGCCATGTGCGGCAGCGCGATCCCGCCGGTGAACAGCCCCGCAGCCAGTCCAGAGGAACCGCCGGCCTCGAAGAACGCCTCTGCCACGGCCACCGAGTCGAGCAGCGAACCTCCCTGGCCGCCCACGTGCCCGGGGAAAGCGACACCGAGCAGGCCGGCCTTCGCCGCGGCCAGGTGCAGCGAGCGTGGGATCTCGCCTGCGTCCTCCCACTCCTGCAGGTGCGGTTCGACCTCTCGGCGTACGAACCGGCGGGTGGTCTCCTGAAGGGCGAGCTGCTCCTCGGACCAGGTCAACATGGGCCCCAGCTTCCCGTACGAAACTCGAGGTTCCCGTGCCTTGCAAAGGACGGGAAGCTGGCCCTTCCCATCGACCCGCCCACGGGACCGTGGGAAACCACGACCACCGTCACAACAGATCCTCCGGAATACTCACGAGCCGCGAACGCAGCCACTCCCCGAGGCCCTTCGCCTGCGGGTCGAACCGGGTGCTGGCGGCAACGCCCTCGCCGAGCAGCCCGTGGATCAGGATGTTCACGCCGTACAGGTTGGGCAGCTCGAACACCTCCACCTCGAGGTCGGCGGCCTCCGGCAGCAGGTGGCGGACCCGGTCGACAGATACGAGGTGGTTCAGCCACTGCGCCCGCTCGGCCTGCCGGTCGCCCGCGCGCACCCACAGGCCGACGTTGGCGTCACCGCCCTTGTCACCCGATCGGGCGTGCACGAAGGTGCCGAACGGAACCCGCCTGGTGATCGCCTCCTCGGAGACGCCGGCGATGTCCGGGGGGACCGTCAGGTCCTCCTTCGTCTCGTCGTGCGGCTGCGTCGCGGACGGCGGGTCCGGGATCACTTCGGTGCTGCCGTCGGGCAGGTGCACGATGTGCTCGACGGCACCCCGGTCGACGTAGGCCGCCCGATAGACGCCGTACGGCGACGCCGGTCCGGGCGGGGTCGTCATCGTGAAGCCGGGATAGGAGCCCAGTGCCAGCTCGACCGCAGCGCTGGTGAACGCCTTGCCGGCCATGGCCGCGGAGGGGTCCTTGACCACGCACCGCAGCAGGCAGGAGGCGCCCTCCTCCGTCTCGGAGTCCGGTGCCGGGGATCGGCCGGTCGACCAGGTCACGGACGCGGCTTTGATCCGGCCGTCCAGCTGGGCACGCAGCCACGCGGCCTTGGCCTCGACGTCCAGCCCGGTCAGCACGAACTCCAGCTGGTTGCGGAACCCGCCGAGCTCGTTGACGCAGACCTTCAGCTGGGGCGGCGGCGCCATCCCGCGTACGCCGAAGACCCGCACCCGGTCCTTCCCGTCAGCAGCAAGCTCGATCGAGGTCAGGTCGACCGTGACGTCCGGGCCGAGGTAGTGCTCGGACTGGACCTCGTACATCAGCTGAGCCGTGACCGTGTCGACCGAGACGATCCCGCCGGTGCCTGGGTGCTTGGTGATGACAGAGCTGCCGTCGCCGCTGATCTCCGCGATCGGGAAGCCGAGCGGCTGGGCGTCGCGGGGCAGGTCGAGGAAGCCGGAGAAGTTGCCGCCGGTCGCCTGGGTCCCGCACTCGACCACGTGCCCGGCGACGACGGCCCCGGCGAGCTCGTCGTACTGCTCCGGCGTCCAGCCGAACCTCCAGATCGCAGGGCCGACCACCACGGAGGCATCGGTGACCCGTCCGGTGACCACGATGTCGGCACCGGCGTCGAGCGCCCGGGCGATGCCGAAGCCGCCGAGGTAGGCGTTGGCGGTGAGTGCTGCCCCGATGCCCAGCTCGGGGGCGCGTGGGGCCAGGTTGTCGCCGTCGACCCAGGCGATCCTGGTCGAGAGCCCGAGCCCGTCGGCGACCTCGGTGAGCTTGGCGGCCAGCCCGGCGGGGTTGAGCCCGCCGGCGTTGGCCACGATCCGGACGCCCTGCTCAAGCGCCAGCTCCAGGCAGTCCTCGACCTGGGTCACGAATGTGCGCGCGTACCCGAGCGAGGGGTCCTTGAGCTGGTCCTTGCCGAGGATGAGCATGGTCAGCTCGGCCAGGTAGTCGCCAGTGATGACGTCCAGCCGCTCACCTCCGGAGCCACCTTCGAGGAGCTCTCGCATCGCGGAGAGGCGGTCGCCGTAGAAGCCGCTGCAGTTGGCGACGCGGAGTGGTTTCGAGAGTGGTCTCGACTGGTCGCTCGCTGCGCTCGCTGCTCGACCACCTAGTTCATGGCTCGCTTCGGGTCTCGACTGGTCGCTCGCTGCGCTCGCTGCTCGACCACCTAGTTCATGGCTCGCTTCGGGTCTCGACTGGTCGCTCGCTGCGCTCGCTGCTCGACCACCTAGTTCATGGCTCGCTTCGGGTCTCGACTGGTCGCTCGCTGCGCGACCACCTAGTTCATGGCTCGCTTCGGGTCTCGACTGGTCGCTCGCTGCGCGACCACCTAGTTCATGGCTCGCTTCGGGTCTCGACTGGTCGCTCGCTGCTCGACCACCTAGTTCATGGCTCGCTTCGGGTCTCGACTGGTCGCTCGCTGCGCTCGCTGCTCGACCACCTACCTGATCGCTCGCTGCCCTCGCTGCTCGACCACCTAGCTCCTCGCTCATGCCTCGACCGCCGATGCGGGAGGACGACCGTCACCGGGTGGGCCGGCGAAGGCCTGGGCGATGTCGAGCCAGTGGTCGGCGTCGGGGCCGACCGCGACCAGGTCGAGGTCGTCGCGGTGCCGGCGCTGGGTGACCCTCAGGCAGAAGTCGTGGGCCGGGCCCCGCACTGACTGCTCCGCCTCCTCCGGGCCCCACGCCCAGAGCTCCCCGGACGGCGAGCGCAGCTCGACCCGGAACTCCTCGCCCGGGGGATCGAGGGAGTGCACCGCGAAGGAGTAGTTGCGGGTGCGTACGCCGAGGTGGGCGACGTGGCGGATCCGGTCAGTGGGCTCGGGTTCGACGCCGAGCGCCTCGTACACGTCGAGGGAGTGTGCCCAGGTCTCCATGAACCGGGCCGTTGCCATCGAGGTTGGGCTCATCGGCGGACCGAACCACGGCATCTTGTGACCCTCGGGACAGCCGCGCAGCACCTCCTGGAGCGCCGAGCGGGAGTGGCGCCAGCGGGCGAGCAGGTCGGCACCCGAAGCAGTGCCCCCCTGGAGCGCGTGCGCGTCGACGTAGCCCATCGGGTCGGCGATCGCCTCCAGCACGACCTCGTCCCACTGCTGCTTGTCCATGGCCGCCGCGACGGCGACCTCGTCGGTCCAGACGAGGTGGGCGACCTGGGTCGCGATGTCCCAGCCGGGCGCCGGGGTCGGCGTACGCCATCCGGCCTCGTCGAGGGGCTCGACCATCGCCTCCAGCGCCGCACCTTCGGCAGCCAGGTCGGCGAGCACCTCCTCGAGAAGGCCATTCCTTGGGGGCGGGGTCCCGGTGGACTCGCTCATCGCAGTCCGAGCTCCGCGTCGAGGGTCTCGGACCAGGCGGTGAGGATCTTCCGGCGCCGGGCGGTGTCATCGGAGATCGTGTTGGCGAGGCCGAGCCCACGGACCAGGTCGAGCGTCGCCTGGACCAGCTCACGGACTCGCGGCTGCTCTTCGTCCACCCCGAGGGCGTCCAAGGCGATGCGGTGCGCCTCGCGGCCCACCCGCTGCTCGAGGGGTACGACGGCCGCGCGCAGCACCTCATCGGTCCGGGCCGCGACCCAGACCTCGAGCGCGGCCGTGAAGACGGGCGAGGTGAAGTGGTCAGCGAACATCTCCAGGACCGCGCGCGTACGCCGCTTCCCGGCCGGCAACCTCCGGGACGCCTCGCGCAGCTCGTCCCCGCGCACCTCGCTGAGGTGCTCCACCGCAGCGAGGACCAGGTCGTTCTTGGTCGGGAAGTGGTGCAGCTGGGCGCCGCGGCTCACCCCCGCGCGCTGCGAGACCAGGGTGGTCGACGTACCGCTCCAGCCGTGCTCGACCAGGCAATCGACGGTGGCCTCGAGGAGCCGCTGGCGCATTGCCCGCGTGCGCTCCTCCTGGGGCACTCGCCCCGGCGACACCTTCGCACTCGTCACACCCCGCATCGTGGCGGGTCATCAACAAACAGTCAAGCCTGACTTTTACTGGCCCGGGGCCTACTTCGCCCGGGTCCCCCCACGCGGCGGGCGTGGGGGTCAACCCCTGCCTAGCGACCAGGTTGCAGGTCTTTCAGGTCGACCGGTGAGCGACGGGTGAGGAGCTGCCTACGGCGATCTTGAGTACAGCCATTTCGATCCTTCGAAGTTGCTCGGCCTGACGGGTTCGGGTCGGTAGTTGCACGATCACACGCCCCAACCCCAGGTGGCAATGAAACATAACTTAAGCTACGTAACGCCCTATATATGACTAGACCAGACATTGCGTGAGAGGAAGACCGAAGGCGGATTCAGTCCCTGAACCTCCCATTTACCTGCTTTTTATGCTATATGCGCTAGTTGCCGCTGCGGTTCCAGCAGGGTCAGTTTGACTTTCAAACTTGCTGAGGCCATGATGGCGAACGGAACTGACGGCCAACCAGCCGTCGACCCGTCCGCCGCCAGGAGACCCGTGATCACCCTCGCCGACCTTCCCGGGCGTCCCTGCCCGATCGCTGCGTCGCTTGAGCTCGTCGGTGAACGTTGGTCGTTGCTGGTGCTCCGTGAGCTGTCCCTTGGGTCGCATCGCTTCACCGACATCGTCGCCGGCACCGGCGCCCCGCGAGACCGGATCACGGCCCGCCTCAAGACCCTGCTCGAGGCTGGCGTCGTCGAGCGCCGCCAGTACCAGGCGAGTCCCGACCGCTTCGAGTACCACCTGACCGAGTCCGGCCTCGCCCTGCTGCCCGCCCTCGCCGCGCTGCTCGCCTGGGGACGGGAGTACGCCGTTGCGCCGGGCGACCCGGACCTCGACCGGCACCGGGCGATCCGGCCGACCACGCTCACGACAAACAGCCAGGAGAAATCATGACCACGACCAACGCCACCGCGACCGTCGGTACTGAGACGAACGAGACCGAGACACGCAGCACCCAGACAAACGGCACCCAGACAAACGGCACCGAGTCGCGCTGGGGCCCCGAGCAGTCGCGCACCGTCACCTGGCACGACCCGGCGAAGGCCGCAGCGGCGGGCCTCGCCATGGACGGCATCGACTACCTGCGCGCGATGGTCGACGGCAACATCCCGCCACCTCCCATCGCCCAGCTGATCCAGATGGACCTCGTCGAAGCCGAGCCAGGTCGCGTGGTCTTCACGTGCCGGCCGGACCACTCGGCGTACAACCCGATCGGCGCCGTTCACGGCGGCCTGGTCTGCACGCTTCTCGACTCCGTGGCGGGCTGTGCGCTGCACAGCATGCTGCAAGCGGGGAAGGGTTATACGTCGGTGGAGATCAAGGTCAGCTACCTCAAGGCAGTGCGCGCCAGCAGCGGCCTGCTGACCGCCGTCGGCACGGTCGTGAAGTCGGGATCGCGGGTCGGGTTCACGGAGGGTGTCGTGACCGACGAGTCCGGCGCCGTGGTCGCGACGGCCACCAGCACCCTCCTGGTGTTCGACCTTCCTTGAGCAGCTCGCCCCGCGCGTGGGTCGACCCGTAGTCGCCCCACACGGAGCGACGTCACCGCAGGCGTGCCCTGATCAGTCCGCCCAGAGTGCCGGGACGCCCCTTGACCCGCTCCTGGGCGCGCTTGCGCTCCTTGCCGATCTCCGCTCGGTAGCTGTGGAAGTCGACCTCGATCGTGTGCCGCTTGGACGCGACGTAACGCTTGCGCAGGTTCGCGTCGTACGCCGCGATCTGGCGGCGCATCTCATCGACCGGGGGCAGCGCGCCGGCCCCGGTCACCAGGTCGCACACCCACTGCGCCTGCACCTCCGCCAACGGCATGATCGCGCCAATGGGCTGGAGCAGGCCGACGAAGTACAGGCCGGGATGGTCGGGGTGCACCACCCGGCGGTAGAGATCGATGTGGTTGTCCTCCGCGCGCACCACGGCGTCGGTAAGGAACGGAAAGCTCACCTTGTAGCCGGTGCAGTAGATGACGACGTCGAACTCAGCGGCGCTGCCGTCGGTGAAGAACACCTTCGACCCCTCGAACCGGTCGATGTTCGGCCGGACGGTGATGTCGCCGTGACCGAGTCGGTTGAGCAGGTCCTGGCTGACCGTCGGGTGGGCGTGCAGGACGTCGTGGTCAGGCTCGGGCAGACCGTAGTCGGTGACCTTGCCCTGCGAGAGCCGGAGCAGGGTCGCCAACGCCAGCTGTTGCATCTTCAGCGGGCCTCGCGCGAGCGGTGAGTCGGTGAGGTGGTCAGTGGGCATCCCGAACATGTACTTGGGCACGATGTGCGCTCCGCGCCGCATCGCGAGGTTCGTCGACGTGGCGACCCGGCTGGCCTCGACGGCGATGTCGCAGGCGGAGTTCCCGATGCCGAGCACGAGCACGCGCTTGTCCACCACCGGTTCCACGGTCCGGTAGTAGTGCGCGTGCATCTGCTCGCCGGGGAAGGTCTCGGAGCCGGGGAAGGACGGTTCGGGCCACCGGGGATCCCAGTGGTGGCCGTTGGCGACGATCACGTGGCGGTAGTTGCGGGTCTCGGGCTCTTCGCCGTCACGGGCCCGGAGGGTGACCGCGTAGCCGGAGTCGCCGATCTCGTCGAGGGATTCGACCTTGGTCACCTCGGTACGGAAGGTGATCTTCTCCCGCAGACCGAAGTGGTCCACGAAGTCGTCGAAGTACTGGGCGATCTGGCGGTGGTCGGGATAGTCCGGCAGCGACTCGGACATCGGGAAGGCGGCGTACTCCATCATCTGCCGCGAGGTGTTGATGTGCAGCGACTCGTACGCCGAGGACATCTCGTTGTCGTTGTCGTAGCGCCAGTTGCCGCCGATCCCGCTGCCGGCCTCGAAGCAGTCGAAGGGGACCCCCTGCGACTGGAGGACCTGGGCCGCCGTGATGCCCGATGAACCCGCACCGATGATGCAGACAGATGGGCTCGGTGGCGCGCTCAACGCACTTCTCGTGGGGTGGGGGTCATGGGCCGACAGCCTACGACCGCCCGGCGTGGGTGGCACGTATAGGTTTGCCCGGTGACAATTCTCGACGACGCCCGCGAGGGCATGAACCCTGACATCCGGGTGCAGGACGACCTCTTCGGGCACGTCAACGGCACCTGGCTCGACACAGCTGAGATCCCCGGCGACCGCTCCTCCTGGGGTCCGTTCGTGATGCTTGCCGACGCCGCCGAGGAGCACGTCCGCGAGATCATCGAGGCCTGCGCCGACGGCTCGCTGGCGGGATCCACCGCGGAGAGCGCAGACGAGGCACGCAAGATCGGCGACCTCTTCGCCAGCTTCATGGCCGAGGAGCGGGTCGAGCAGCTCGGCCACACACCCATCCTTCCGCTGCTGCAGCAGATCGACGACCTCACCGACGTGAGCGAGCTCGGGGCCTTCCTCGGGTTCTTCGAACGCCGCGGAGGAAGCGGACTGTTCGGTTCCTACGTCGACACCGACGACCGCAACTCCGATCGCTACATCGTCAACGTGGTCCAGGGCGGCATCGGCCTGCCGGACGAGAGCTACTACCGCGAGGAGAAGTTCGCCGAGATCCGGGAGAAGTACCTCGCCTACCTCGCCGTGATCCTGACCCTCGCGGAACGGCCCGACGCCGACGAGACCGCTGCGCGTGTGCTGGCCCTGGAGACCCGGCTGGCCAAGGGGCACTGGGAGCGGGCGGAGACCCGCGACGTCATCAAGACCTACAACCTCACCACGCTCGATGAGCTCAAGACGACCGTGCCCAGCTTCGACTTCGACTCCTGGGTCGGAGCGATCGGCGGGACCGACGACACGATCACCGAGACGGTGGTGCGGCAGCCGTCGTACCTCGCGCACCTGGAGACTGTGCTCGCCGAGACTCCCCTCGAGGACTGGAAGGCCTTCCTCACCGTCCGCGCCATCCGCACCGCCGCGGCGTACCTCTCCAGCGGGTTCGTGGAAGCCAACTTCGACTTCTACGGCCGCACCCTCTCCGGCACGCCTGAGCTGCGCGCCCGCTGGAAGCGCGGTGTCGGGCTGGTCGAGGGTTCGTTGGGTGAGGCTGTCGGCCGCGAGTACGTCTCCCGGCACTTCCCGCCACGGTCGAAGGAGATGATGGACGAGCTGGTCGCCAACCTGCTCGAGGCCTACCGCCGCTCGATCACCGACCTCGACTGGATGGGGAAGGAGACCAAAGAGCGGGCCTTCGAGAAGCTGGACACGTTCCGCCCGAAGATCGGCTACCCCGAGAAGTTCCGCGACTACTCCGCCCTCGAGATCAGCCCCGACGACCTGCTCGGCAACGTGCTGGCCGCCACCGCCTTCGAGACGGACCGCGAGCTGCACAAGATCGGTTCCCCGGTGGACCGCGACGAGTGGTTCATGCTGCCGCAGACGGTGAACGCCTACTACAACCCCGGCACCAACGAGATCTGCTTCCCGGCCGGCATCTTGCAGAAGCCGTTCTTCGACGCGGACGCCGACCCGGCCGAGAACTACGGCGGTATCGGCGCCGTGATCGGCCACGAGATCGGCCACGGCTTCGACGACCAGGGGGCGCAGTACGACGGCCTGGGCAACCTCAACGACTGGTGGACCTCCGCGGACAAGGCCGCCTTCGAGGTGAAGTCCAAGGCCCTGATCGAGCAGTACGACGCCTTCGAGCCGCGTGACCTGCCCGGGGAGAAGGTCAACGGTGCGCTCACCGTCGGGGAGAACATCGGCGACCTCGGCGGCCTGACGATCGCGCACAAGGCGTACCTGATCTCGCTCGAGGGGCAGGAGATGCCCACGCGCGATGACATCACTGGAGTGCAGCGGCTGTTCCTCAGCTGGGCCTACGTATGGCGGACCAAGCGCCGCAAGGAGCTCTCCCTGCAGTTCCTGACAACCGACCCGCACTCCCCCGCTGAGTTCCGCGCCAACATCGCACGCAACCTCGAGGAGTTCCACCAGGCTTTCGCGACCAAGCCCGGCGACGGGCTGTGGCTGGACCCCGGGGAACGCGTCCGTATCTGGTAGCTCAGAACGCCACCCGCAACACCTTGTCTGCCCACCTTGTCCAATGCCCATGGGCGGCAGTAACCTGTCTCATCACTGGTGCGTAATACGAGATGAGTTCCACCATGCGCAACAAGACGGGTACTCGGAACCAGACAATCCAGCGGCTGCTCACCCACGCGCGCTACGAGGTCCTACCTACGGCGAGCACCGAGGAGAAGGTGCTCGCCTCGGTCCCGCGCGACGTCGCGGTGACCATCACCGCGTCGGGTAGCAAGGGCCTCGAAGCCACCCTGGCGCTGGCTGAGGCCCTCTCGCGCGACGGCTACGTCACCGTGCCGCACCTGGCCGCGCGGATGATCTCGAACCGCGCCGAGCTGGTCGAGATCAGGTCACGGCTGGCCGAGGCCGGCATCACCCGGGTCTTCGTCCCCGGGGGAGACGTGGACCCGGTCGGTGACTACCCGGACGCGTTCAGCCTGCTCGAGGACCTCGCGACGCTGGCACAGCCGTTCGAGCAGATCGGGATCACCGGGTACCCCGAGACCCACCCGAAGATCACCGACGACCTCACGGTCCAGGCGATGTGGGACAAGAGACGGCACGCAACCCATGTGGTGAGCAACCTGACCTTCGATGCAGGGGCGATCAAGAACTGGGTGGACCGGATGCGCGGCCGCGGCGTCGCCATGCCGTTGCTGCTGGGCATGCCCGGCCCGATCGACCGGGCCAAGCTCCTGTCGATGGCCACCAAGATCGGTGTCGGGGAGTCGACGCGGTTCCTGGCCAAGCACAAGAGCACCTTCGCCCGGCTCGCAGCGCCGGGAGGCTTCACCGGCGAACGCTTCCTGGACGAGTGCGCGGCCACCGCCTCGCGCCCCGAGTCGCTGATCGAGGGGCTGCACATCTTCACCTTCAACCAGATCGCGGAGACCGAGGCGTGGCGTCAGGACCTGCTGGGTCGGCTCTAGGTGGTCGAGCGCTGACAAACCCATACGTGGTCGAGGCCGACGGCGTGGTCACGGTTCGTGGTCTCGACTGATCACTCGCTTCGCTCGCCGCTCGACCACCTATGGGTTGCTCGCTGCTCGACCACGCACACCGCGAACGGCACCGGACCTAGACGGTCGAGCAGCGAACGGAGTGAGCGGATAGTCGAGACCACACTCCGCAACGGACGCGACAACCGCGACCACAGGAGGCGGCCGGTCGAGGCCGACGGCGTGGTCACGGTTCGTGGTCTCGACTGATCACTCGCTTCGCTCGCTGCTCGACCACCTATGGGTTGCTCGCTGCTCGACCACGCACACCGCGAACGGCACCGGACCTAGACGGTCGAGCAGCGAACGGAGTGAGCGGATAGTCGAGACCACACTCCGCAACGGACGCGACAACCGCGACCACAGGAGGCGGCCGGTCGAGGCCGACGGCGTGGTCACGGTTCGTGGTCTCGACTGATCACTCGCTTCGCTCGCTGCTCGACCACCTATGGGTTGCTCGCTGCTGACTCGAAAATAGGGGCCGGCGTGGGCAGGCGGCAGCATCCGGCGAAGCCGGATTCTCGGTGATGCTCGTGGGTCAGGCGGCTTGGTCGGGGCGTGGCTGGAGGATGACGCGTTGTCCGGTCAGGTTCTCCAGCTGCCGGGTGAGGTCGCGTTCGCGGCGTCGTCGGTTGATCCCCGCGTGGTAGTAGTCCGCGCCGAGGTCGTGGTAGGTGGTGTCGGGGTCGTTGAGTAGGTGCCACACGATCACCAGGACTGAGAGGCCGACTGCGACGATGGCGCGTTGTTTCCCGCGCCGTCGGACGAGGCGTCGGTAGCGCTCGCCGAGGAAGGTGTCGGTGCGGGCGATGGCAGCCACGATCTCGCCCAAGGTCGCGCCCAGCCAGGGATTGCCCTTCCCGGTGGTGGCGCTCTTCGCCCGGTTCGCCGACTGCCGGTCGATCGGGGCGAACCGGGCCCAGGCGGCGAGATGATCCGCGGTGGGGAACCGGCTCATGTCCACGCCGATCTCGGCGATCAGCTCTTGGGCCGACTTCGCCCCCACCCCGGTGATCGCGATCAGCTGGTCGACCTGGTGACGAAAGGGCTCGATCGACCTCTCGATCCGAGTGGTCAGGTCCTCCTCGGTGCGGTTCGCCGCGTCGATCCGCGCCAGCATCGCTGCGGCCAGGAACGCGTGATGGTCCTCAAAATGTCCGGTCAACGCCTCTTCGAGGACCGCGATCTTCGAGCGCATCCGGCTCCGCGCCATCTGCGCCAGCGTCTTCGGGTCGCGCTCCCCAGCGATCAGCGCCTCGATCATCTCCCGGCCCGAGACACCCATGATGTCGCTGATCACACTCGACAGCTTGATCTGGGCATCCTCCAACAGATCCTGGAGCCGTTGCACCTCCCGGGTCCGGTCCCGGACCACACTGCGCCGGTACCGGGTCAGGTCACGCAACTGACGAATCGGCTTGGGCTGCACCAGGCTCGGGCGCACCATCCCCCTCTCCATCAGCTTGGCCAGCCACACCGCGTCCAGCCGGTCGGTCTTGGCTCGACCCGGCACGTTCTTGACGTGTCTGGGATTGAGCAGCCACACCTCGAAACCCTCGGCCTCCAGCAGGTAGTACACCGGCTTCCAGTAGTCCCCGGTCGCCTCCATCCCGACCAGCTCAACCTGCTCAACCCGCAGCCAATCGGCCAGACCCAACAACGCCGGGGTCAACGTCGAGAACTCCCGAACCGACTGCAACCGCCGACCCACACGCGCCTCGTCGGGAACCCGCACACACGCCACCAACGACGCCTTCGCGATATCCAACGCCGCCACCCGCGAGACCAGCGGACCCTCAACCACACTCTGGGGCGCTTCACCACGCCCACCAGCTACATCGTGATCTGACATATCTCTGCTCCCTTCCTCACCCAGACCACACCAACCAGCTGCCCCAGGGAGCCAGCGAGAACGAACAACAGGCGGACTCGCGCGCTCGTAGCGCAATACAGGACTCTTCAACGACTCCCAGTGCCAGACTCGACCCCGGCCTCAGGACCAAGCAGCGACGACCTCAAGGGGCAACCCCCCGATTTTCACCCCGACAGGGGACGTCCCGCCAGGGACACCGAAGACTCGACCACGCACACCGCGAACGGCACCGGACCTAGACGGTCGAGCAGCGAACGGAGTGAGCGGATAGTCGAGACCACACTCCGCAACGGACGCGACAACCGCGACCACAGGAGGCGGCCGGTCGAGGCCGACGGCGTGGTCACGGTTCGTGGTCTCGACTGATCACTCGCTTCGCTCGCTGCTCGACCACCTTTGGGTTGCTCGCTGCTCGACCACCTAGTGGTTCAGGAGCTTTGCGAGGGCGCGCTCGAGGCCGCCGTGGCCAGTCGGTACGACGGTGAGGGGCAGCTCCAGGCGGGTGGCTGCTGCCTCGGCTGCCGCGCGCAGCTCCGGGGTCTCGTCCTGGGCGAGCCAGACCACCCGGGTGTAGTGGCGGAAGTACTCCTCGCGCAGCTCTGGCCAGCGGTCCAGGCCGAGCTCGGTCTCCACCGTCCGGGCGAAGGACTTCACCAGGAAGTCGGTGAGCAGGTAGGTCCCCGGCTGGTCGGAGAAGAAGGTCTCGACCTGGCTGGCGCCGGCGTACACGTCGTAGCAGTGCAAGCCCTCGAGCCTCCGGAGTCCCAGTCGCTCGCAGACCCCGTCGAGGGAGCCGTAGGTGCCGCAGTCGGCGTACCCCACCGCCACGGTCTCGTACGACGCCCGCAGCCGCAGCGCCAGCTGCTCGACCTCGCCGGCGATCAGGTGCGGCTGGTTGTGCAGCAGCGGGGGAAGCGGGTGTACGTCGACCTCCCAGCCCTGTTGCTCCACGATCCGGGCAGCCGGCTGCGCGATGGCCCCACAGGCGATCAAGGCTGTTCGGCGTCGAGCGGGGTCTCGACTGTTCGCTCGCTCCGCTCGCTGCTCGACCGCCTTAGCCGGTGGGGAAGGCGAGCTGGTCGACGAACTTGTCGTTGAAATCAGGTCGGTCGGAGAGCTCGACATACTTCACCTCCTCCAGCAGCGTGGCCGCACCGGTGCGCTCACGCAGTGACAGCAAGGCCATCTTCGCCCCTTCGCCGGCGACGTTGCCGGCCGAGACGATGCGCAGCACGGGCAGCTTGGGGACCAGCCCGATCCGGACCGCCGAGGACGGGGAGAGGTACGAGCCGAACGAACCGGCCAGCAGCACCTGCTGGATGTCGGCGTGCTCGAGCCCGAGCTCCTCGAGCAGCAAGGTCCAGCCCGTGGCGATGGCCGCCTTGCCGAACTGCAGCTCACGCACGTCACGCTGGGAGAGGTACACGCAGTCGCCGACCTCGCTCTCCGGCGTCGGCCGGTGGAGCAGGAAGACCCGCTCCTCGCCCACCTTGGCGAACCGGTCCGCAAGAGCCGGCGCCTTCGCAGCGGCCTCGTCCTCGGGCAGGAACCGGCCGCTCGCGTCCAGCAGGCCGACGCGCACCATCTCCGCGACGGCGTCCACCAGCCCGGATCCACACAGACCCTTGGGGGCGATGTCGCCGATCACCGAGAGCACGACGGCCGTGTCCTCAGAGCCCGACGGATCCAGCTTCACCACCTCGATGGCGCCCTCGGCGGCACGCATGCCGCACCTGATCGCGCCGCCCTCGAAGGCCGGACCTGCGGGCGCCGCCGTCGAGAGGATCGTGTCGCCGTTGCTGAGCACGATCTCGCAGTTGGTACCAACGTCGATGAACAGCCGCGTCCGCTTGTCCCGGTCCATGCCGGTCGCGAGCATGCCCGCCACGATGTCGCCGCCCACATAGGCGCCCAGCGCCGGGAACATCACCGCGCGGGCACGCGGGTGGAGGTGCAGACCCAGCTCCGCAGCAAGTACGACGGGCGGCTGGGCGCTGGTCATCACGAACGGCGCCACCCCCAGCGGCTCGGGGTCGATGCCAAGAACGAGAGAGGTCATCGTCGCGTTGCCGGCGATCGCCACCTCGTAGACGTGAGCGGGGTCGATCCCGCCCTCGAGGCACACCTGCTGGGCCAGCTCGTCCAAGGTCTCACCGGCCAGTGACTGGAGCCTTCCGAGTGCATCCGGGTCCATCATCGTGGCGCTGATCCGGGTGATCACGTCGCCCCCGAAGGGCTGCTGCTTGTTCAGCCGGGAGGCCACGGCGACGGGCGTTCCGGTGCTGAGGTCGAGAAGCGTCGCCACCACCGTCGTGGTGCCGAGGTCGAAGGCGACCGCATAGCGCTGCTCGCTGGTGTCGCCCGGCTCGACGTCGATGAGCGCCTCGTCGACGACCACGGCAGTCACCTTGAAGTCGGCCTCGCGGAGCACCTTCGGGAGACGACGCAACACGGGCAGGTCGACCGTCAGCTCGAGGTCGTCGATCGCGTCGGTCAGCCGGACAAGGTCGCTGCGCTGGTCCTGGAGCGTCGGGTCGGCGAGCTCGACGTACCGCTTCTGCACGGCCGGCCGCAGGATCACCTGACGGCCGACGCCCACTGTCGCCGCCTTGGGCCGGGTGGTCAGCGGTGGGACCGCGACCTTCAGGTCCCGGGTCGCGGTGGCCAGGCAGGCCAGCCGCCAGCCCCCGGCGAGCTCACTCTCCGAGAACGTGCGCCGGTCATGACGCGAGACCGGCAAGGGAGTGTCGACCTGGACCTTGCACTTGTGGCAGGTGCCGTGTCCGCCACACGTCGAGTCGATGGCGATGCCGTTCCAGGACGCCGAGTCGAAGACGGTCACGCCGGGTGGGACCCGGACATCACGGTCCTGGCCACCCTCGACGGTGAACGACAGCTGTACTCGGCCGGTGCCGTCGTGGATTGCGGTGGTGGTGCCGGGCGGAGCGATCAGCCCTTCCCGCGCGATGTCGCCCAGCGAGGGAGGTGGCGCCGACCCCGGTCTCGACTGATCGACCACCGGGTCTTCGTTCACGCGTTCGCGGCCTGCGCCGCCCGGTGCCGGGAGATCCATGCCATCCCCCACTCGTCATGACCCAGCAGCAGGTCGGTCGCCTTGACCGCGGACACCACGGACGGCGTACGCGTGTCCATGATCGCGCTGGTCAGCCCTGCGGTCATCGCCATGCTCAGGAAGGTGCCGTTGAGCTCGTGACGACCGGGCATGCCGAAGGAGACGTTGGAGGCGCCGCAGGTCATGTTCAGCCCGTAGGTGTCGCGGATCCTGCGCATCGTCTCCAGCGTCGCCAGGCAGGTCGTGATGTCGGCGCCGATGGGCATCGCCAGCGGGTCGATCACGATGTCCTCGACGGCGATGCCGTACTCGGTCGTCGCCACCCGCACGATCTTCTCGACGAGGGCGAGTCGCTTGTCCGGCTCCATCGGGATCTCGTCGATGTCGTTGGGCAGCGCGATCACCGCGGCGTCGTACTTCTTGACCAGCGGGAGGATCTGCTCCATCCGCTCGTCCTCGGCAGTGATCGAGTTGACCAGCGCCCTGCCGTCGTACGCCGACAGCCCGGCCTCCAGCGCCTCGACCACCGACGAGTCGATGCACAGCGGCAGGTCGGTAAGCGTCTGGATCATCTTCACGACCCTGGCGAGCAGCTCAGCCTCGTCGACAAGGGGCACGCCCATGTTCACGTCGAGCACGTCAGCGCCGCCCGCGACCTGGGCGGCGACGTCGCGCTCGACGGCGGACAGGTCACCGGCCTTGATCTGGTCCTGGAAGATCCGGCGTCCGGTCGGGTTGATCCGTTCGCCGATCAGGCAGAACCGGTGCTGGCGGCCCAGCACGACCTCACGGGTGGCCGAGCGAAGCCTCGTCTCGTGCATCGGGGCGGCCATCAGGCTGGCACCTTGGAGCGCTTGTCGAAGAGCAGGGCCTTGGCCTTCTTGACGCAGCTGGAGGCGTCGGCCGCGTAGCCGTCGGCGCCCACGGCGTCGGCGTACTCCTGGGTCACGGGCGCACCTCCGACCATGACGATGACGTCGTTGCGCATCCCGGCCTTCTCGAGGGCGTTCATGTTGGCCTTGAACATCGGCATCGTCGTGGTCAGGAACGCCGAGAACCCGACGATGTCGGGCTGGTGCTCCTCGATCTTGGCGACGAACGTCTCGGGGGCGACCTGGACACCGAGGTCGATCACCTCGAAACCCGCGCCTTCGAGCATGATGTTGACGAGGTTCTTGCCGATGTCGTGCACGTCGCCCTTGACCGTGCCCATCAGGAACTTGCCCACGGTCTCGACCCCGGTCTCTGCGAGGAGAGGCCGCAGCACCTCCATCGAGCCCGCCATCGCGCGGCCGGCGATGAGCATCTCGGGGACGAAGAAGTCGCCGCGTTCGAAGCGCGCGCCCACCTCTTCCAGGGACGGGATGAGGGCGTCGAAGAGCAGGGTCTGCGGCTCCATGTCCATACTCAGGGCCTCATGGGTGAGCTCCAGCACCCGTGGAGCGTTGCCCACCAGCGTCTCGTCGTAGAGACCCTTCAGGATGTCTTCGGGTGTCATGTCGTGCCCCTTTCCTGGGCCCTGCGTGTGGTGCCGTGACGGAGCAGCGTGGACAACGCTTCCGCCTGTTCCATCAAGAGCCGACCGAGGTGGTCGGCCGTGTCCTCGAGTCGTGCGGTTGGGCCCGAGATGCCAACGGTCGCCACGACGTCCTTGTCGGGTCCGAAGACTGGCGCGGCCACGCCGGAGAGCCCGATCTCAAGCTCGTCGTGCGTGACGGCGAAGCCGCGCGCGCGTACGTGCTCGAGGTCGTCCTCGAGGGCGCTGAGCGTCCGCAGCGTCTTGTCGGTGACGAGGTCCAGCGGGCCGGCGGGGAGATCTAGCACCTTCCACGCGAGCAGTACCTTGCCCAGGGCCGAGCAGTGCGGCGGCACCTCGACATCGGTCCAGTCGCGCGCTCCGAGCAGGAAGGTCGAGTCCACCTGCGCGACGTGGGAGACGCGGCCGCCGTTCGCCACGGCGAGGTGCACGGTCTCGCCGGTCTCCTCGCCGAGTGTCTCCAGCAGCGGGCGGGCGAGCCGGGCCAGCTCTGCATTGCGGTCGTGCCGCGTGGCGTACAGCGCGAACAGGGGACCGCCGATGTACTCCCCGGTCTCGACCCGCTCGACGAGTCGGGTCCGTTCGAGGGCCGCCAGCAGACGTGACGTGGTCGAGCGTGCCAGGCCCGAGGCCTCGCTCAGCTCGGCGAAGGTGGCTGCGGCATCGGCCTCCACCACGAGGGTGAGCAGCGCCGCGGCGCGGTCGACGGCCTGCGTGCCGCCTCCTGAGGCGTTCGGCCCGTCTGCGCCGTCGATGACCGATGTGCTGGCCACTCTTGACCGCCCTTTCCGGTTGGTCCACTGTGTCGGTAGACGTTTACTCCCACCATGTGGAACTGTTGTCCCACATGGTGAGGCTAGGGTTTACTTGCCGCGCCGGTCAAGCACTCCGGGTGAAAATCCGAAGGAAACTCAGGGAGAGACATGTTCCGCAACCAGATGCCGCGCTACGAGATCCTTTCCGAGCAGGCGATGGCCACCCTCGATGCGGGCTGGCGCCGCCTCGTCTCCGAGCTCGGCGTGGAGTTCATGAGCCAGCCGGCTCTCGACCTCCTCGCGAAGGCCGGCCAGCGAGTCGAGGGCAACAAGGTCTTCTTCGACCCCGAGTTCGTGCTGGAGCAGGTGGCCAAAGCGCCGCGGTCCTTCGACCTGCAGGCGCGCAACCCCGCGAACAACCTGCACATCGGCGAGGACATGATGGCCTTCGGCGCGGTCTACGGCCCGCCGTTCGTGCGTGAGGGCGCCGTCCGACGCGACGCGACCATGGACGACTTCCGCAACTTCACCAAGCTGGCCCAGTCCTTCCCGGTCATGGACTCGGCCGGCGGGGTGATCTGCGAGCCCAACGACACCCCGCTGGACAGCCGGCACCTCGACATGACCTACGCGCTGGCCACCCTCACCGACAAGGTGTACATGGGCAACGTCGTCTCCGGACCCAACGCACTCGACACGATCGAGCTGACCTCGATCCTCCTCGGTGGCGGCAAGGGGCGGGAGGCCGGCCGGGCCAGCATGGAGCAGACGCCCGCGCTGATCTCGCTGATCAACTGCAACTCGCCCCTGCGTTGGGACGACCGGATGCTCGACTCGCTCTTCGAGTACGCCGAGGCCAACCAGGCCGTCGTACTCACCCCGTTCATCCTGATGGGCGCGATGTCACCGGTGACCATCCCCGCCGCGCTCGTCCAGCAGATCGCCGAGGCGCTGACCGGCATCACCCTGGCCCAGCTGATCCGGCCCGGGTGCCCGGTCGTGTTCGGTTCGTTCCTCTCCAACATCGACATGCAGTCCGGCTCGCCGACCTTCGGGACTCCCGAGTCAGGCATCGGCCTGCTCTGCACCGGTCAGATCGCCAGGCACTTCGGGCTGCCGTTCCGCTCGGGCGGCACGCTCACCTCCTCGCAGGTCCCCGATGCACAGGCCGGCTACGAGGCGCTGATGACGCTGCTGCCGACCTTCCTGGCCGGCGCCAACTGGGTGATGCACTCGGCCGGCTGGCTCGAGGGTGGACTGGTCGCCGGCTACGAGAAGTTCATCGTGGACATCGAGCTGCTGCAGATGATGCACGCCGAGTTCACCCCGCTGGAGATCGACGAGGAGTCCCTGGCCTTCGGTGCGCACGAGGAGGTTGGGTCCGGTGGCCACTTCCTGGGCGCGGCGCACACCATGGACCGGTTCCGCACCTGCTTCTACCGGCCGTTGCTCTCCTCGTCGGAGAACTACGAACGCTGGACCCGCAACGGTGGCAACGACGCTGCGGCCAGAGCCTCGAAGATCTACCAGGACAAGCTCAACTCCTACGAACAACCACCGCTCGACGATGCGATCCGCGCCGAGATGGAGGAGTTCGTCGTACGCCGCCGCAAGGAGCTCGGTGACTGATGGCACCCCTGTCTGCGGGGCACGACTCCCCCAACGCCAGCAACCCGTCCGGTGACTTCGTCCTGATCGTCGACTGCCCGGACCGACCCGGGATCGTGCACGCGGTCTCGGGCTTCCTGGTCACCCACGGCGGCAACATCGTGGAGAGCCAGCAGTTCGGCGACCGGCTCAACGGCCTGTTCTTCATGCGCGTCGACTTCTCGATGACCGACTCGAACGCGACGGTCGAGTCGCTGCGGGCGGACTTCGCCGCGGTGGCCGCACAGTTCGGGATGAACTTCGAGATCTGGGGCGCGCGGGCGCCGTACCGCACGCTGATCATGGTCAGCAAGCAGCTGCACTGCCTCAACGACCTGCTGTTCCGCCACTCCAACGGCAGCCTCCAGATCGACATCCCGGTGGTGGTCTCCAACCATCCCGACGCCGAGGCACTGGTGAGCAGCTACGGGATCGAGTTCCGCCACATCCCGGTCACGCCTGAGAGCAAGGCTGCCGCCGAGGCGGAGCTGATGGCACTGCACGAGAAGCACGGCATCGACCTCGTCGTACTCGCCCGCTACATGCAGGTGCTCTCCGACGACGTGTGCCGCAAGCTCTCGGGGCAGGCGATCAACATCCACCACTCGTTCCTGCCGAGCTTCAAGGGTGCACGCCCCTACCACCAGGCCTTCGAGCGCGGGGTCAAGCTGATCGGGGCCACCGCCCACTACGTCACCGCCGACCTCGACGAGGGCCCGATCATCGAGCAGGACGTCATCCGCGTCGACCACAACCACAGCCAGGAGCAGCTCACGGCAGCAGGCCGGGATGTCGAGACCCAGGTCCTCTCCCGGGCCGTGCGCTGGCACTCGGAGTCGCGGGTGCTGCTCGACGGCAACCGGACGGTCGTCTTCCGCTGACCCGGGCGGCAGCTGAGCGGCCGCCCAGGAGAGCGGCGATTCGCAGTCACCTGATGACTGGGAATCGCCATCTAACTAGGTGGTCGAGCAGCGAGCGGCCAGTCGAGACCACCGTCCCGCACCGGATGCAGTGGCCGGTCGCGGCTGACCGGCGCGGTCACGGTGAGTGGTCTCGACTGATCACTCGCTTCGCTCCCTGCTCGACCACCTACTAGTTGATCGCTCGCTTCGCTCCCTGCTCGACCACCTACTAGTTGATCACTCGCTTCGCTCCCTGCTCGACCACCTATGGGTCGAGACGGTCGGCGTGTCCCTTGCCCGGACGGAGTGTGAGAACTACGGCTGGTAACCCTCGAAGTCCGCGCGGGTGTACTCCTTCTGCTCGACGAGCACCATCCAGTTCCCCGAGTTGTCGCGCAGCACGGCCTCCACGCCGTACGGGCGCTCCTCCGGATCCTGGATGAACTCGACCCCGCGGCTCTTGAGCTCCTCGGCCGTCTTGCGGCAGTCGTCGGTGGCGAGACCGACGCCGTGCATGCCGCCGTCGTCGAGAGCGCGGTGGATGGACTCGACCATCTCGGGTGAGTGAGGCGGGCCGGGCAGCGCGAGATGCACCTGGAGCTCGGGCTGGTTGGGGTGTCGGACCGTGCACCAGCGGTAGTCGCCGAGCGTGATGTCCTCACCCTCGTCGAAGCCGAGGACCTCCACGTAGAACTTCTTGGAAGCGTCGATGTCTTTGACGAAAACGGATGCCAGGGAAATGTTTGTGATCATGCTTCGACGCTAGACGCCGGATCACTCGACCCGCTTCTCCTGCCTTGCGGGGTTTCGACAAGCTCAACCACCGTCGTTGCGTTTTTCGGCCAGGCCCCACATCAGCACGAAGCAGCCAGGGATCCGCGGAGCATTGGCGCCCCACCGCTGCTGGAACTCCCGCGGTGTCTCACCGACGATCTCCTTGAACCGGCTGCTGAACGACCCGAGGCTGCTGAAGCCGACCGCGTGGCACACCTCCGTCACGTTGAGGTTCGTCGCGCGCAGCAGGTCCTGCGCCCGCTCCACCCGTCGCTGGGTGACGTACGCCGCGGGCGTGACGCCGTACGTCGCTGCGAACAGTCGGTGAAAGTGGTACTTGCTCAGGCCGGCAGCCTTGGCCATCACCTCGAGGTCGAGCGGCTCGGCGTAGTACCGGTCGACGTGGTCGCGAGCCCGGCGCAGGTGCACGAGCACGTCGCCGGGTGCGCGGGTGACCGGTGCGCTCATGACGCCATCTTCGCGCGCCTCAGACGTCGGCGTGCGGTGAGTGGTCTCGACTGATCACTCGCTTCGCTCCCTGCTCGACCACCTACGGGTCGCGGCGTGCGGTGAGTGGTCTCGACTGATCACTCGCTTCGCTCCCTGCTCGACCACCTACGAGTCGAACGCGGCGTGCGGTGAGTGGTCTCGACTGATCGCTCGCTTCGCTCGCTGCTCGACCACCTACGGGTCGCGGCGTGCGGTGAGTGGTCTCGACTGATCACTCGCTTCGCTCCCTGCTCGACCACCTACGAGTTGAACGCGGCGTGCGGTGAGTGGTCTCGACTGATCACTCGCTTCGCTCCCTGCTCGACCACCTACGGGTCGCGGCGTGCGGTGAGTGGTCTCGACTGATCACTCGCTTCGCTCCCTGCTCGACCACCTACGGGTCGCGGCGTGCGGTGAGTGGTCTCGACTGATCGCTCGCTTCGCTCCCTGCTCGACCACCTACGGGCTGATCGCTCGCTTCGCTCGCTGCTCGACCACCTACGGGCTGCTCGACCGGCTATGGGTTGTGGCTGGCCTCGACGGCGAGCTCGTCGACGAGGTCGTTCATCGGGTGACCCGAGTGGCCCTTGACCCAGCGGAAGGTCACGTCGCCACGCTCCTCGACCAGGTCGATCAGCGGCTCCCAGAGGTCGCGGTTGGCCACCGGCTTCCTGGCCGAGCTCACCCAGTTGCGAGCACGCCAGCCGGTCCACCAGGAGTTCTTGAAGCAGTTCACGACGTACGTCGAGTCGCTGACCACGACCAGCGTGCCGGGCAGGGCCCGGATCGCCTCGTAGGCAGCCCTGACCTCCATCCGCTGGTTGGTGGTGGCCGGATCGTGCCCGGAGTCCTGTGGACCGTTCGGCACCGCCCAGGCCCAGCCACCCGGGCCCGGGTTGCCCCGGCAGGCACCGTCGGTGAACACCTCGGTGGTACCCGCGGGAACCGGTGGGTCCGCCAGGGGCGCGCCGGGGGACGCCCCGGGAGAGGCGGAGCACGCAGCGTGCACCCAGGCCGCCCCGTCGGGGGAGCGCACAATCTGCTCCCCGGGCTGGATTTGCTTCGTACAGCCAGCGCATCGGGTGGCATACCTGGCCTGCATCAGATCCGTTCTCCTCACGTCGTACCCATCGTGGCACCCTCTGGCGGTGTTGCGTCAGGAGGTCTACGGTTTCGCCATGAGCAACCAGGTCGTCGAGACCGCCGTTGGCGTGCAGTCGGTCGACCGGGCGCTCAGGATCCTCGAGATCCTCGCTCGCTCGGGCGAGTCCGGCGTCACCGAGATCGCTGTCGCCCTCGAGGTGCACAAGAGCACAGCGTTCCGCCTGGTCGCCACCCTCGAGCAGCACGGCCTGGTCGAGCAGGTCGAGGGACGCGGCAAGTACCGGCTCGGTGTCGGACTTCTCCGGCTGGCAGGCGCGACGAGTGCACGACTAGACGTCGTACAGGAGGCGCGGCCGCTGTGCAAGCAGCTGGCCGCAGCCACCGGTGAGACAGTCAACCTGGCCACGCTGAGCGGCAACAGCGCGCTCTACCTCGACCAGGTCGCGGGTCCTTCGGCACTCCAGCCGCACAACTGGGTGGGACAGCACATCCCGCTGCACGCCACGAGCAACGGCAAGGTCCTCCTGGCCTGGCTCCCGCCTGCGGAGCTCGGCGCCCTGCTCGGCCGGCTGCCGGCGTTCACCGGTCTGACGATCACCACCAAGGCGAGGCTCAAGCGCGAGCTCGAGACCGTCCGGGAGCAGGGGTACGCCGTGGCGGTGGACGAGCTCGAGATCGGACTCACTGCGATCGCGGCACCGGTCCGCAACGCGCACGGCGACGTGGTCTGCTCGATGAGCCTGTCCGGACCGACGTTCCGACTTCCCCCTGAACGAGTCAGCGAGGTGACGCCGGTTCTCGTCGAAGCTGCCGACGAGCTGTCGCACCGCCTCGGCTGGGGCGTCCGCTAGCCCGGGGGTTGACGACAACCGAACGGTTCACCATTGTGTTTCGTATAACGCCGACCTGTTGCGAGCAGCGCAACGATTAGGCGGGGATGGATCCGAATGTCCGAGAACTTCATCAACGGAGAGTGGGTGGCCGCCCAGCAGGGCGGACGCCGCGAGATTCGCTGCCCGGCCAACGGTGAGCTGGTTGCCGAGATCGACGAGTCCACCGCCGTCGACACCGAGGCTGCCATCGCAGCAGCGCGCGCCGCATTCGACGACGGCCCCTGGCCCGCGACCAGCGCCCGCGAGCGGGGCGACCTGCTGCTCCGCGTCGCCGACCTCCTCCAGCGCGACCGGGCCGAGCTCGCCCGGATGGAGTCGCTCGACACCGGCAAGCGCTTCGTGGAGAGCGAGATCGACATCGACGACGTGACCAGCGTCTTCCGGCACTTCGGGCTGACCGCCGACGCCGAGGCAGGCCGCGTCATCGACACCGGGCGAGCGGACGTGGTCAGCAGGATCGTGCACGAGCCCGTCGGTGTGTGCGGGCTGATCACGCCGTGGAACTACCCGCTCCTGCAGGTCTCGTGGAAGGTCGCTCCGGCGCTGGCCGCGGGCTGCACCTTCGTACTCAAGCCCAGTGAGCTGTCCCCGCACACCGCGATCCACTTGCTCCGCCTCCTCGACGAGGCCGGCCTCCCGCGCGGTGTCGGCAACATCGTCGTCGGTGATGGGCCGAACGCCGGTGCGCCGCTGAGCGAGGACCCGCGCATCGACCTCGTCTCCTTCACCGGGGGCCTGGAGACGGGCAAGCGGATCATGGCCGTGGCGTCGGGAACCGTGAAGAAGGTCGCGCTGGAGCTAGGCGGCAAGAATCCCAACATCGTCTTCGCCGACGCCGACCGCGAGACCGCGCTGGACATGGCGCTCACCGCGGTCTTCCTGCACTCCGGACAGGTCTGCTCGGCCGGCGCACGGCTCATCGTGGAGGAGTCCATCCACGACGAGTTCGTCGAGGAGCTGGTCTCACGGGCTCGGGAGATCCGACTCGGCGGGCCGTTCGACGAGAAGGCCGAGACCGGAGCCCTCATCTCGAAGGGCCACCTCGACAAGGTCACGGCGTACGTCGCGGCCGGCGTCGCCGAAGGCGCCAGTGTCCTGGTCGGTGGCCAGCGGGTCACCGAAGGTGAGCTGGCCGAGGGCTACTTCTTCGCCCCGACGATCCTGGGCGACGTCCGCTCGAACATGCGGGTCGCGCAGGAGGAGTCGTTCGGGCCGGTGCTCACCGTCGAGAAGTTCAGCGACGAGGACGACGCCGTGCGTGTGGCCAACGACTCGATCTATGGCCTCGCCGGCGCCGTGTGGACCCAGGACTCCGGCAAGGGGCAACGGATCGCGGCGAAGCTACGCATGGGCACGGTGTGGATCAACGACTACCACCCCTACGTCGCCCAGGCGGAGTGGGGCGGCTACAAGCAGTCCGGGAACGGTCGTGAGCTCGGCACAGTCGGCCTCGACGAGTACCGCGAGACCAAGCACGTCTGGCACAACATCGCACCGGCCCCGCAGGGCTGGTTTGGAGGATCCGCATGAGCAGTCGCCGGGATCGATACGACTACGTGATCGTCGGAGGCGGCTCCGCCGGCTGCGCGCTGGCCAACCGGCTCAGCGTCGACCCTGACACCTCGGTGCTGGTGCTCGAGGCCGGCCGGAGTGACCTGCGGCTGGATCCCTTCATCCACATGCCTGCGGCGCTGCCCTACCCGATCGGCAACAGGCTCTACGACTGGAAGTACGAGTCGGAGCCCGAGCCGTTCATGGATGGTCGCCGGGTCTACCACGCCCGCGGGAAGCTGCTCGGCGGCTCGAGCTCCATCAACGGGATGATCTTCCAGCGCGGCAACCCGCTCGACTTCGAGCGCTGGTCGGGCGACAAGGGCATGGAGGCCTGGGACTACGCCCACTGCCTCCCGTACTTCAAGCGCATGGAGACGTGCCTCGCCGGCGCGGACGCCTGGCGCGGCGGCAGCGGTCCGCTCGTGCTGGAGCGCGGCCCCGCCACCAGCCCGTTGTTCGGCGCGTTCTTCGAGGCCGCCCAGGAGGCGGGCCACCCGTTGACCGACGACGTGAACGGCTACCGCCAGGAGGGCTTCGCGCCGTTCGACCGCAACGTGCACCGCGGCCGCCGGCTCAGTGCCGCCCGGGCCTACCTGCACCCGGTGCGTTCCCGGAAGAACCTCCGGGTCGAGACCCTGGCGATGGTGACCGGGCTCGTGGTCGAGGGCGACCGGGTGACCGGTGTCGACTACCACCTCGCCGGACGCGGAGATCGTCGCGCCAAGGCCGCCGAGGTCATCCTGTGCGGTGGCGCGATCAACTCCCCGCAGCTCCTGCTGCTCGCGGGCATCGGACCCAAGGACGACCTCGAGAAGCTCGGGATCGGCGTCGTCGAGGACCTTCCCGGGGTCGGCAGCAACCTCCAGGACCACCTCGAGGTCTACATCCAGTACGCCAGCAAGCAGCCGGTGTCGATCGGTCCCTGGCTCAAGCACCGGCACAAGCCCCGCATCGGCGCGGAATGGCTGTTCCTGCGCAGCGGAGTCGGCGCCTCCAACCACTTCGAGGCCGGCGGTTTCATCCGCAGCAACGACGACGTCGACTACCCGAACCTGATGTTCCACTTCCTGCCCATCGCGATCCGGTACGACGGATCCCGGCCCGCGGCCGAGCACGGTTACCAGGTGCACATCGGGCCGATGTACTCCGACGTACGCGGCAACATCACGCTGAAGTCGCGGGACCCGTTCGAGCACCCTGCGCTGAAGTTCAACTACCTCTCGACCGAGAACGACCGGCGTGAGTGGATCGAGATGGTCCGCGCGGCGAGGGACATCCTCAACCAGCCGTCGTTCGCCGCGTTCAACGCCGGCGAGCTCTCGCCCGGCCCTTCCGTCGAGACCGACCAGGAGATCCTTGACTGGGTCGCGAAGGACGCCGAGACCGCGCTGCACCCGTCCTGCACCGCCCGCATGGGTGTTGACGACCAGTCGGTGCTCGACCCCGAGACGCTGCGGGTCCATGGCGTCGGCGGGCTGCGGGTCGTCGACGCGTCGTCGATGCCGTACATCACCAACGGCAACATCTACGCGCCGGTGATGATGCTGGCCGAGAAGGCCGCCGACATGATCCTGGGCAACACGCCACTTCCTCCCTCTGACGCCCCGTACTACCGCTACCGCGACAACACCCCGCTCCACCCTCCCGGCGACAGCCGGAACGCGAAACCTGCCCCAGGCGAGGACACGCCATGACCGCTACGACCGCTGCGCCGACCCCGGCGTCCACCAGCACCGAAGGCACTGCCCTGAAGGTCGAACACCTCTGGAAGATCTTCGGACCCGGATCGGACAAGATCATCGGATCGCCCGACGCCGACCTCTCCCGGGCGGACATGAAGGCGAAGACCGGCTGTGTCGTGGGCGTGAAGGACGTGTCCTTCGAGGTGTCCCCCGGCGAGGTGTTCGTAGTGATGGGCCTTTCCGGTTCCGGGAAGTCAACCCTGGTGCGGATGCTTACCCGCCTGATCGAGCCCACCCACGGCGTGATCCAGATGGGCGGGCAGGACATCACTGGCGCGTCTGAGTCGCGCCTGCGTGAGCTGCGCCGACGTCACGTGTCCATGGTGTTCCAGCACTTCGGTCTGCTCCCGCACCGCAAGGTCATCGACAACATCTCCTACGGACTCGAGGTGCGCGGCGAGAAGAAGGCCGCGCGGCGCGAGCGTGCCATGAACATGGTCGACCTCGTCGGGCTCAGCGGCTACGACCAGTCCTACCCGGACCAGCTCTCGGGTGGCATGCAGCAACGGGTCGGCCTCGCCCGCGCGCTGGCCAACGACCCGGAGCTGCTGCTCTTCGACGAACCGTTCTCCGCGCTCGACCCGCTGATTCGCCGGGACATGCAGAACGAGGTGGTGCGCCTGCACCACGAGCTGGGCAAGACGATGGTGTTCATCACCCACGACCTCGCCGAGGCGCTGAAGCTGGGCGACCGGATCCTCATCATGCGCGACGGCGAGATCGTCCAGATCGGCGCGCCCGACGAGGTGGTTGCGCAGCCGGCCGACGACTACGTCAAGGAGTTCGTCAGCGACGTGCCCAAGTCGCATGTCCTGACGCTGCGCTGGGTGATGAAGCCGATTGACGACTCACTTCCCTCCGACGCGCCGGTGCTGCAGTCCGACGTCATCGTGCGGGAGGCAGCGCGCGTGGTCCTCGCACACCACGGACCGGTTCGCGTGGCGGAGGGCGACCGCGTGGTCGGCATGGTCGACGACGAAGACATCCTGCGCGTGGTCGTGGCCGAGGAGGGGTGATGGCGACCACCGCGCCCGCACGCCCGGTGGAGCCGGGCGCAGCTCCGCCGCCTCCTCAGGAAAAACGCGCGATCCCGCGCTGGGCCTGGGTGCTGATCGCCCTTGGCGCATGGATAGCTGCCTGGAGTGTCACGAAGGGCAACGACACCCTGTTCGTGGCCGGCACCGACCAGACCGGGCTGCATGCCCGGTGGTCCGAGATCGCAAACGGGCTCGCCGGCAGCGCGGTCACCGAGGCGATCGCCGACGCGATCAACGCCATCATCGAGTGGTTCCAGGCCTTGATCTCGACGCCGACTCCTCCCAGTCCGGCGCCCACCATCGGCTGGCTCGGTGTGTTCGCGATAGCGACGTGGATCGGGTACGCCGTCGCCAGCTGGCGCATCGCCCTGCTGGTCGCGGTCTCGTTCTTCTCGTTCGGTCTCTTCGGCTACTGGGAAGACTCGATTGACCTGCTGATCGTGACTCTGGTCTCCGTCGTCTTCACCGTGATCATCGGGTTCCCCATTGCCATCTGGATCGGCCTGAGCCAGCGCGCTGCGCGATGGGTCTCTCTCGTGCTCGACCTGCTCCAGACCATGCCCACGTTCGTGTACCTGATGTTCATCTTCATACTCTTCGGCATTGGCGCACCGAACGCCGTGGTGTGCACGGTGCTCTACTCGCTCCCCCCACTCGTCCGCATCGCAGGGTTCGGCATCCGCGACGTCTCGCCGGCGGCGATCGAAGCCACTGACTCCCTGGGGCAGACGACTGCTCAGCGGCTCTGGAAGGTTCAGGTGCCGATGGCCCGCAAGACCATCATCCTGGGCCTGAACCAGACCATCCTCGCCGCGCTGTCCATGGGGATCATCGCCGGGTACGTCAACGGTCCCGGACTGGGCAAGCCGGTTCTGTCGGCGCTGACCCAGAGCGACTTCGGCGCGGGCCTCGTGCCCGGCCTGCTGATCGTGCTGATGGGGATCATGCTCGACCGCACCACCACGGCGGCGAGTGAGCGCTCCGAGAAGGTCGCCCGCGGTGGCGGCGAAGACCCTGTCCGTCGGCGGCTGGTTCTGGGAGCAATGCTGGTCCCGGTCGCCGTCGCGGTCTGGTACTCCCGCTACGACATCAACGCGGCGGTGTTCCCGGAGTCCGGCCTCGCACGCAACGTTGCCAACACGGCGAACACCTGGATGGAGTCGATCACCTCCGCCCTCGAGGGGGCCACCAGCTCCTTCAAGGACCTGGTGACGTACGGGCTGCTGAACCCCCTGCAGTCACTGTTGGCGGAGTCACCGTGGTGGCTCAGCTTCGTCGGGCTACTGGTGATCGCCGTCGTCATCGGCGGCCGCAAGGCTGTGGTTCCGTCGGTGCTCTGCCTGACCGGCATCTACCTCCTCGACCTGTGGCACGACGCCATGATCGTGCTCAACATGACCCTGGTCGCCACACTGCTGGTGATGGTGCTGGCTCTGGTCTTCGGTGTCTGGATGGCGCGAAGCCGGACGGCCGACCTTGTCATCCGGCCGCTTCTCGACGCCGGGCAGACCATTCCCGCGTTTGTGTTCCTGATCCCGGTCCTCGCGCTCTTCGGCGCAACCCGGTTCACCGCCATCGTCGCGGGCATCATCTACGCAGCCCCGGCAGCCATCAAGCTGGTCTGCGACGGCGTGCGTGGTCTGGACGCGGGAGTGATCGAGGCCGGACGTTCGACGGGGTCGACGACGTGGCAGGAGATCACGCGCGTGCAGCTGCCCATGGCGAAGGCCTCGCTCGTGCTGGCCACCAACCAGGGTCTGCTCTTCGTGCTGGCCATGGTGGTCATCGGAGGTCTCGTCGGTGCCGGGGCACTCGGCTACGACGTGGTGTACGGCCTCGCGCACTCCTCCGACTACGGCGGCAAGGGCATCGCCGCCGGGTTCTCGATCGTGCTCCTCGGGGTGTTCATCGATCGGGTTGCGCGCGGAGCAGGAGAGCGCGTGGGCTCCGAAGCCCCTCTGCGAACTGGCGGGCAGAAACTGGAGCTGCGCAGGCTCCTGGTGGGGAGATGAGACTCGACTGACAGCGGAACAAGGCCACGGCAGGCGGTCGTCCATCCGCCGGCGCGTCGGGAGTGATGCATACACGGGTCGCGCAACGCGACGCGACAAGCAAACGAAGGAGTAGTCAAAGTGCGGCATCTACAGAGAAGGCATGTGCGCCTCGCCGCCGTCTTCGCGAGCCTCGTGCTCGCGGTGACCGCGTGTGGTTCGGGCGGCTCGGTGGGGGAGCAGACCAAGGAGAACGAGAAGAAGGCGGAAGACGCCGGCGGCGCCTGCGGTGACTTCAACATCATCCTCAACCCGTGGGTCGGGTACACCGCCGACGCCTACGTAGTCGGCGGCGTCGCCGAGGAGGAGCTCGGCTGCAACGTCAACTACCTCGACCTCAAGGAGGGTGGCCCGTCATACCAGGCCCTCGCCTCGGGGGACGGCGACGTGATCCTCGAGGAGTGGTCGCACCAGGCGGAGCTGAAGGCTGCCGTCGACAAGGGCGAAGCAGTCGACCTCGGGTCACCCGGCAACGTCGGGATCATCGGCTGGTACGTCCCGGGCTGGCTCGCCGAGGAGCACCCGGACATCCTCGACTACCAGAACCTCAACAAGTACGCCGCGGAGTTCAAGACCTCCGAGTCCGGAAGCAAGGGACAGTTCCTCGGCTCCGACCCGACGTTCACGCAGTACGACGAAGCGATCGTGAAGAACCTGAACCTGGACTTCAAGGTCGTGTTCGCCGGTGGTGAGACGGCGACCGTGGCGGAGTTCAAGAAGGCGCAGGCGAACAAGCAGTGGCTCCTCGGCTACTTCTGGGAGCCGCAGTACGTCCACGCCGAGGTGGACCTGGCGCGGGTCAAGCTGCCTCCCTACGAGGCTGGCTGCGACGCCAAGAAGGACAAGGTGGCGTGCGACTACGCGGAGACCGAGCTGAAGAAGGTCGCCTCCAAGAAGTTCGTGGACTCCGACTCCTCTGCGGCGAAGCTGGTGGAGAAGTTCACCTGGGCCAATGAGGACCAGAACCTCGTGGCGAAGTACATCACCGCCGACAAGATGTCGCCGGAGGATGCAGCGGCCAAGTGGATCGAGGCCAACCCCGACAAGGTAGAAGCCTGGGTGAGCTGACGACCACCTGAAACCGCTCGTGCCCGGGACCGCCTCGACGGGGTCCCGGGCACCCGCGTTTCTGCACCGCGCGCGCGTCTTGACAGTGCCCGCGCGGCGGGTGATGCTTGTCCCAAGAGTTTCTTAATACGCATTGCGTTGCGTCCCTCGCAACAGTCTAGGAGATCCCCGTGGCTACAGTCCCCGCCACCGCCAAGGTCGTCGTCATCGGAGCCGGCATCGTCGGCAACAGCCTCGTCCACCACCTCGCGGAGCTCGGCTGGACCGACATCGTCCAGCTCGACAAGGGCCCGCTGCCCAACCCGGGTGGCTCGACCGGGCATGCCTCGAACTTCATCTTCACGGTGGACCACTCCCGGGAGATCACCGACCTGACGCTCGACTCGGTGCGCCAGTACAAGGAGATGGGCGTCTTCACCCAGTCCGGTGGCTTCGAGGTGGCGCGAACCGAGGAACGGATGGAGGAGCTGCGCCGGCGGATGTCCAGCGCGAAGGCCTGGGGCATCGAGGCCGAGCTCGTGTCGCCGGAGTTCGTGGTCGAGAAGGTCCCGTTCCTCGATCCCGACCAGATCATCGGCGCGTTCTGGACCCCGGGCGTCGGCGTCGTCGACTCGTTGCGTGCGGGCACGATCATGCGCGAGAACGCGCTCGCGAAGGGCGTGCTCACCGTCGTGCCCAACGTCGAGGTGGAGGACCTCGTCGTGGAGGACGGACGCATTCGGAAGGTCGTGACCGACCAGGGCGCCATCGAGGCGGAGTACGTCGTGATCGCGTGCGGCGTGTGGAGCCCGAAGATCGGCGACATGGCCGGGGTGAAGCTGGCCCTGACGCCGGCCGTGCACCAGATGATCTCTGTGGGCCCGTGCCCCCAGCTGGCCGAGCGCGAGGGCGAGATCTCCTTCCCGATCGTCCGGGACATGGACACGCTGTGCTACGAGCGCCAGCACGGCGCTGACATGGAGGTCGGCTCCTACGCGCACCGCGCGATCCTCCACGAGCCCGAGGAGATCCCCTCGCTCGACCAGGCCAAGCTCTCGCCGACCGAGATGCCGTTCACCGAGGACGACTTCGACCCGCAGCTCGAGCAGGCCCTGGAGCTGATGCCGGAGCTGCTCGGTGCCGATGGCGCCGAGATCCGCTACGCGATCAACGGGCTGCTCTCGCTCACCGCCGACGGGGCACCGATCCTCGGCGAGAGCGAGGTCAAGGGGCTATGGGTCTCCGCGGCGGTGTGGATCAAGGAGGGGCCGGGCGTCGGCCGCGCTGTTGCGGAGTGGATGACCCACGGCCATTCCGAGATCGACATCCACCACAGCGACATCGCCCGCTTCTACCCCCACGAGCGCGAGCGTGCCCACGTCCGTGCCCGCACCAGCGAGGCGTTCATCAAGACCTACGGGATCGTCCACCCCAGCGAGCAGTACGAGTCCGACCGCGGCGTCCGCTGGGCGCCGATGGCCGAACAGCAGAAGTCGCTCGGTGCCGTGTTCTTCGAGACCGTGGGCTGGGAACGCCCGTGGTGGTATGAGTCCAACGCCGACCTCCTTGAGAAGTACGGCGATGCCGTGCTGCCGCGCGAGCACGAGTGGGACTCGCGCTGGTGGAGCCCGATCATCAACGCCGAGCACCTCGCGATGCGTGAGAACGCCGGAGTGATCGACCTGACCGCGTTCGCGATCTTCGACATCACCGGCCCCGGCGCCCTGGCCTCGGTGCAGCAGACCTGTGTCGCGCAGTGCGACGTCGCCGTGGGCAAGGTGATCTACACCCCCGTCCTCGACGCGAAGGGTGGTTTCTTGTCCGACCTCACGGTGATGCGGCTCGGCGAGGACCACTTCCGGGTCGTCACCGGCGGTGCGCACGGCAGGGCGGACCTCCAGTGGTTCAGCAACCAGCTCGTGACGGGCGCCCAAACCGGAGACACACAGCTCGCCGACCGCACCGAGGAGCTCTCCACCGTCGGACTCTGGGGTCCGCGTGCCCGCGACATTCTTGGTTCGCTGACGGGCGACGACGTCTCCGATCCTGGCTTCGGCTTCCTGAGCTGCCGCGAGATCGCGGTCAAGGGAGTGGACAGCCCGGTGCTTGCCTCCCGGATCTCCTACGTCGGCGAGCTCGGCTGGGAGCTCTACGTGCCGTTCGCGCAGGCCGCCCAGCTGTGGGACGCCGTACTCGATGCGGGGCAGGACCACGGCGCCCGACCCGTCGGTATCGGCGTCTACGGCACCACCGGGCGTCTGGAGAAGGGCTACCGCGCGTTCGGCTTCGAGCTCGACGCCGAACGCACCATCGTCGAAGCCGGGATGCAGCGGCCAAAGGTCAAGGCGGCGGACTTCGTGGGCCGGGAGGCCTACCTCGCCCAGCGCGAGAGCGAACCTGCCTCGGTGCTGTGCACACTGACCGTCGACGACCACACGTCCGCGAGTGGCACGAAGCGCTACATGCTCGGTGGCGAGCCGATCCTGACCCGCGACGGAGGCACTCTCACCGATGACCATGGCCACCACCCCTACGTCACCTCGGCGGGGTCGGCACCGTCCCTGGGCAAGCACGTGCTGCTCGCCTATCTCCCTCCGGACCAGGCCACGATCGGCAACGAGCTCGCGGTGTCCTACATGGAAGAGCTCTACCCGGTCACTATCGGCTCCGTGGACGCGACGCCGCTGCTAGACCCCGGCAACGAGCGGATCAGGTGACGCGCTAATGGCCAACGTGCTCGTGTGCATCAAGCGGGTGCCGGACTTCTCGGGTGAGGTGCTGTTGACCGAGGACGCGCAGTCCGCGGACGCGCGCTTCGTCGGGCACACGCTGAGCAACCACGACAACTGCGCCGTCGAGCTTGCTGTGCAGGTCGCAGCTGCGACCGAGGGAAAGGCGACCGTGCTCTCGGTCGGTGACGCGGACGCTGCCGAGCAGCTCCGCGCGGCCCTGGGCGTCGGCTGCACCGCCGCTGTCCTGGTCGAGGCGGACCCCGTTGCCCTCGGACCGGCAGACGTCGCCGCGGAGATCGCGGCCGTCGTGCGAGACCACGAAAGCTCCTCGGACGGCGGATCGGCCTACGACCTCGTGCTGCTGGGCAACGACGCGGCCGACTCCGGCGACTTCCAGGTGGGGATCCGGCTCGCCCACGAGCTCGGCCGGCCGGTGGTGACCGGGATGCAGACAGTCACGGTCAGCGACGGGACCGCGCGGCTGCAAGGCGACGGGCCGGAAGGCCGGGAGACCTACGAGCTGCCCCTTCCCGCCGTGGTGACGGTGATGGAGGGCGGCGTCGAACCGCGCTACCCCACGATCACCGGCCGGATGAAGGCCAAGAAGGTCGAGATCGAGACCCGGACCGCATCGCATGAACCGGTGGGAAGTGGGCGCGTGCGGCTCACCCTGCCGCCACCGTCACCCTCGAGTGTCGAGGTGCTGGGCGAAGGCCCGGAGGCCGCCGGCACCGTGGTCGACCTGTTGCAGCGACTGGGGGTCGGACGATGATCCTGGTGTACGTCGAGACCTCGGCCGACGGTGTCGACGAGGTGTCCCTGGAGACGATCACCCTCGCGCGCGGGCTGTCTGCCGCCGGAGGTGGGGTGCCGATCGACGCCGTCGTGGTCGGGCCCGCGCCGGAGGGCTTGTCGGCCGAGCTGGCGGCGTACGGCGTCCGCGCGGTGCACCACGCGGACAGCGACGACTTCGACCGGTTCTCCGGAGCGGCGACGGCAGCTGCCGTGGTTGCCGCACGCGAGGCAGCGAGCTCTGTGGTCGTGATGGCCGGAGGCACCAACCGTGGCAACGAGGTGCTGGCCAGGGTGGCAACCCGCGTCGGGGTGGCGATGGCGGCCAACGTCGTCTCGTTCGGTGGGCTCGCGCCGTTCGTGGTCACCAGGCAGGTGGTCGGGGGCGCGGCGCTGGAGGAGATGAAGCTCTCGCAGCGCCCTGCCGTCTTCACAGTGGCCGGACATGCGGTCGAGCCCGAGCCCGCCTCCTCGCCCGGAGCCGCAACGGTTCAGCGGCTCGCCGTCGAGCTCTCCCCTGCGGACCTCGCTGTCCGGGTGGTCGCGGTCGAGCGCACCACCGAGGACGACTCCGGGAACCTGAAGTCCGCCCGGGTGGTCGTGGGTGCGGGGCGCGGAGCCGGCGGACCCGACGGTTTCAAGGGCGTCATCGAGCTGGCGGAGCTCCTGGGAGGTTCGCTCGGCGTCTCGCGCGTGGTCACCTCGCTCGGCTGGCGCCCGCACCACGAGCAGGTCGGCCAGACCGGCAGCCGGATCGCGCCCGAGGTCTACATCCCCTGCGGTATCAGCGGGGCGATCCAGCACTGGGCCGGCTGTGCGAGCTCCAAGGTGATCCTCGCGATCAACACCGACCCGGAGGCCCCGATGATGACCAAGGCGACGTACGCAGTAGTCGGTGACATGCACGAGGTGGTACCCGCGATCAACGAGGAGATCAGGCGCCGTCGGAGCTGATCGGCACCGCATCGGACGAGCAGGAGATCTCCCTGAGGTGGACGTCGAGGCACGCCTGCAGTTGCTCCGGAGTGATACGTCCGGCGCACACGGCTGCTGTCAGGCCGTCGATGAGGGCACGGAGGTGGACGCGTGCCAGCCCAGATCTCGCTACAGGGACCGCAAGCATTGCGACCGCTTCGGCGACCAGGCTGTCCAACCACCGTTCGTGGTCCGCTCGAAGCTCGGTGATGCGCACCCCGGCACCAGTGGCCACCAGCTCGGCCCATGCGCGAGCCCACTCGACTTCCTCGGCGTCGAGCGGTAGCTCCTTCCACATCACCCACTTCACGTGAGCGAGGGAGCCGGGCTGGATGGTCTTGGGCCGCTTGTGCAGGAACCGTTGCCGCTGTCGATTGCGAGCGAGCCAGACGACGCCTGTCTCGGCAAGAACATCAGTGGAGCGCAACATCCGACGCAAGGTGGACTGTGAGACCTGCATCTCGGTCGCGATTGTGGCGAGGTTGACGGCCCGGCCCCCGTCCCTGGCCGCGATGCGCACGACCGCTTCCCGGATCAGCTCGAACCGCAACGAGTAGTCGATCAACTTCGGCATACGCCGTGTTCTAGCCCAAGGGACCCCCTGGATGTCAGGCCAGTTCGAGTAGCTGTGGACAACCCGTTCACCCGCGGAGGATGTGGACGACGCCCTTCCAGATCCCCCACGCCGTGATCGCGGGTTGTGACACCGATCGATGCACATCCCGCGTCCTGAAGCCTCGGGATCTGCACGGACCCGTGGCAGATCCCGCAACCGCATCCCACGCAGGTTGTGGACGACGCCCTTCCAGATCCCGCGAACCTGATCGCGGGTTGTGCCACCGAACGACGCACATCCCACGTCCTGACACCCCGCGATCTGCACGGACCCGTGGCAGATCCCGCAACCGCATCCCACGCAGGTTGTGGACGACGCCCTTCCAGATCCCGCGAACCCTGATCGCGGGTTGTGCCACCGAACGACGCACATCCCACGTCCTGACACCCCGCGATCTGCACGGACCCGTGGCAGATCCCGCAACCGCTCCCCGCGTGATGTGACAGACAAGTCGTCACAACGCGGCAGCCCTACCCTGACTCGGTGAGCAGACGCGGGTGGGTGATCGGCCTCGTCGGGGGCGCGGTCGGCCTGGTCGCAGTCGGTGCCGTTGCGGTCCCGAGGCTGCTGCCCGACTGCGGTGCGGAAGTCAGGCACCGCACCGGAGCCCGGTCGACCTCCCCCTTCCTCGATGCCGAGGAGCGCAAGGAGCAGCGCGACCGTGACCGAGACGCCGTGGTCATGGCTCTGGAGGCGGCCCCGCCTCCCTTCGGCGAGGTGCTCGGCGCGGTCGGCTACCACTACGAGCAGTGGGCGCAGGTCGACGCGTTCGCCCAGGGCATCGGCGTGCGTACGCGCGACAACCCCGACTTCACGATGCTCGACGACAGCACGCTCCAACCCCGCTGGAGCGTCGAGGTCGACACCAGGCACTCGGCGTACGACGCCAGCGACCGGCGCTACCTGGTAACGACGATGCCCGGGGACTCGGCACCCGACATCGTCGTGATGGACGCCAAGGACGGGCACCGGCAGTGGTGCGCCACGCTGGGTGAGGACACCGTCGGGCCGGACGACCCGTTCGCGACCCAGTTCCTCGACGGCGAGGACGTCGCTGTCCTTGCTTCGGGCCGCAATGACGACGAGCGGCTGGTACGACTCTCCGGCGTCGACGGCTCGGCGGCCTGGCAGCGCACGATCGACGCAGACTCCGGCGACTTCCTCGGTGACCTCGGTGAGGACACGCTGCTGGTGGGCGGTCGCGAGCAGCACCGGCTCTTCGACCCCGAGTCGATGGCGAAGCGCGCAGCCGGACCGGCACTCGTGCTGGTCTCGGCCAGTGACGGCAAGACCATCTGGACACGACAGGCAGCCGCCGGTGCAGACGTGCACGTCATCGGCACCGACCCCGGGACCGGCAACGTCATCTTCTCGGAGTGGGACACGAAGACGAGGAAGGCCCGACTGGTCGCAATCGACAGGTCAGGCAGCCAGATCTGGTCAGCCGAGCCCGCCGGTGGTGCCTACTTCGACGCGACGTTGCGTGCCGGGCGCATCCTGGTGCGGGCCGGGAACCGTTGGTCGGCGTACGAGCTCCAGGACGGCCGCCGGCTGTGGACCCGGCTGCTGCCGGAGCGACCGCAGTTCCTCCCCTACGGCTTCGAGCTGGACAGCACCCCGCTGCTCGACGCGGAACACGTGCTGATCGGGGGCACGACCGCCCTGCACACCCTCGACCTGCGCACCGGCGAGCTGACCTCCGCTGATCTGCCCAGGGACGGGATCAACACCACCTACTGGCCCTATCAGGTGGCCGTCACCTCCGGCCTGATCGCGGTGGCGACGAACACCGGGACGATCGTCGTACGGCGGGAGTAGGCGCTCGCGGTTTCCCACGGTCCCGTGGGAAAACCGAGCTTCTCGCGCCTTGCAAGGGACGGGAAGCTGGAGTTCTGCACGGGAAGCTGGGGCAGATGTTACGACGGCGGTACGGCGCCGCCCGCTCCCGTTGTCCACAGGCTCGGCCGGCCAGAGGCGATCGGGTCGCCACGTGTTGGTAGACAGGACCGGTGACGACGACCACCAGTGCCCGCGACCAGGCCGAGCACCACCTGCGCGCGCTGGTGGGCCGCGAGGACGCCCGGCTGCACGACGACCAGTGGGCAGCGATCGAGGCGCTGGTGGTTGGCCAGCGCCGGGTACTCGTCGTGCAGAAGACCGGCTGGGGCAAGTCCGCGGTGTACTTCGTCGCGACTGCCCTGCTCCGCGGACTCGGCGCCGGCCCCACGGTGATCATCTCGCCGCTGCTCGCGCTGATGCGCAACCAGATCGAGGCCGCTGAGCGGGCGGGCATCCGCGCGGCCACGATCAACTCCACCAACATCGAGGACTGGGACGCCGTCCGGGCGCGGGTGGACGCGGGCGAGATCGACGTACTGCTCGTCAGTCCCGAGCGTCTGAACAACCCGACGTTCCGGGACGAGGTGCTGCCGCAGCTCACCGAGACCGCCGGGCTGCTGGTCGTCGACGAGGCGCACTGCATCTCCGACTGGGGCCACGACTTCCGACCCGACTACCGCCGGATCAGGCAGATGCTGACCACGCTTCCGGCCGGCATCCCGGTGCTCGCCACGACGGCAACCGCCAACGCACGGGTCACCGGCGATGTCGCCGAGCAGCTCGGCAGCGATGTGCTCGTGCTGCGGGGGTCCCTGGACCGCGAGTCGCTGTACCTCGCCGTGATGCGGCTCGAGCGCCCCGAGCAGCGGCTGGCCTGGCTAGGCGAGCACCTCGGGGACTTCGACGGCTCGGGCATCGTCTACACACTCACCGTGGCCGCTACCCAGGAGGTCGCCGGGCACCTGCGCTCGCACGGCCACGCCGTCGCGGCGTACTCCGGGCAGACCGAGGCCACCGAGCGGCTGGCCCTCGAACAGGACCTGCTCGCCGGCCGGCTCAAGGCCCTGGTCGCGACGAGTGCCCTCGGGATGGGTTTCGACTCGCGGCTCGGGTTCGTGGTGAACCTCGGCGCGCCCTCGTCGCCCGTGGCGTACTACCAGCAGGTCGGCCGCGCGGGCCGTGGCACCGACCGCGCGAGCGTGGTGCTGATGCCGGCCCAGGAGGACCGCGACATCTGGCGGTACTTCGCCTCGCTGGCCTTTCCCCCCGAGCAACATGTCCGCACCACGCTGCGCGTGCTCGCCGAGTCCGCCGCGCCGATGTCGACCGCCGCGCTGGAGACGTACGTCGACCTGAGCCGCACTCGCCTCGAGACGATGCTGAAGGTCCTCGACGTCGACGGCGCGGTCAAACGGACGCGTGGCGGCTGGACGGCGACGGGCCAGGAGTGGGACTACGACCAGGAACGCTACGACCGGGTGGCAGCCGCGAGGCGGGAGGAACAGTCCGCGATGCTCGCCTACATCGCGACCGACGGCTGCCGGATGCGGTTCCTGCGCGAGCAGCTCGACGACCCGGAGGCCGTGGACTGCGGGCGTTGCGACAACTGCGGCGGCCTGGCGCTTCCGGTCGAGGTGTCCGGCGTGGCCGTCGAGGAGGCCGGTGAGCGCCTGCGGCGGCCCGGCGTCACACTCGCCCCGCGCAAGATGTGGCCGACCGCGCTGGCCAACCTCGGCATCGACCTCAAGGGGCGGATCGCGGAGGGCGCCAACGAGGGACGTGCCGTGGGGAGGCTCACCGACCTCGGCCACGGGCAGGCGCTACGTGCCCTGTTCTGGCCGGACACGGAGGACGGGCCGGTGCCTCGGCCGCTGGTCGACGCCGTCCTCGAGGTGCTCGGCGACTGGCACAAGTCCTGGCCCGCGCGGCCCACGGGGGTGGCGTACGTCGAGTCGGCGCGCCGTCCAACACTCACCCGTGACCTGGCGGAAGGGCTGGCCCGCTACCTGCGGCTGCCCCTGGTGGCGCGCTGGCAGATCGTGGACCCCGACGTGGCGCCCGGCCAGGGATCGGCGAACTCGGCCCAGCGGGTCGCGGCTGTGGGGCGACGGTTCGACCTCGCCGTTGACCAGCCCCTCGACGGTGGACCCGTGCTGCTCGTCGACGACCTCGTCGCGACGGGGTGGACCGTCACGCTGGCTGCGCGCGCTCTTCGTGCCGCGGGTGCCGGGGCCGTGCTCCCGCTGACGCTCGGGGTTGAGTCGTAGCTGACGGTCGCTTGCCGGGGAGGAGCTGACCGCTAGGACTCGCGGGTAACCCGTCAGTACGGGCAGGATGCTTGTCATGACTGACGACACCGCCCCGAAGAAGCGCCGCGCGGCCACCAGTGGCTCCTACTCGATCACCATGCGACTGCACACCGAGACCGACCCGGCAGTGGTCGGCCGGATCGCCACAGCCATCGCGCATGGCGGGGGCATCGTCACGGCACTGGACGTCGCGGAGTCGCGGCACGACCGCCTCGTGGTCGACGTCACCTGCTCGGCCACGGACTCCGAGCACGCCAACGAGATCGTAGGTGACGTCAGCGCCCTGGAGGGGATCGAGGTCTACAAGGTCTCCGACCGCACGTTCCTGCTGCACATCGGCGGCAAGATCGAGGTCAGGTCCAAGGTGCCGCTGCGCACCCGCGACGACCTGTCGATGGCCTACACCCCTGGTGTCGGGCGGGTCAGCCTCGCGCTGGCCGAGAACCCCGATGACGTCCCGCGACTGACCGTGAAGGGCAACAGCGTCGCGGTCGTGACCGACGGCTCCGCCGTACTCGGGCTCGGCAACATCGGACCCGGCGCCGCACTCCCGGTGATGGAGGGCAAGTGCGCCCTGTTCAAGAGGTTCGCCAACATCGATGCGTGGCCGATCTGCCTCGACACCCAGGACCCCGACCGGATCGTCGATGTCGTCGCCGCGATCGCGCCGGGCTTTGGAGGCATCAACCTCGAGGACATCGCCGCACCACGCTGCTTCGAGATCGAAGCCCGGCTGCGCGAGCGGCTCGACATCCCGGTGTTCCACGACGACCAGCACGGCACGGCGATCGTCGTACTCGCCGCGCTGACCAACGCACTGCGCTGCATCGGCGGCCACCTCCCCGAGGTGCGGATCGTGGTGGCCGGTGCAGGTGCAGCCGGTACGGCGATCGTGACCCTGCTGCTCGCCGCTGGCGCCACGGACGTGGTGGTGTGGGACCGCGTGGGCTGCCTCTCCGCCGACGACGACTCGTTGCCGCCCGCAATGGCCGAGCTGGCCAGCCGCACCAACCCGCGGCGGGTCACGGGCGACCTGCAGGCCGGGCTCGCCGGCGCCGACGTCTTCATCGGCGTGAGCGGGCCGGGTGTCCTCGAGGCGGAGTGGATCAAGGAGATGGGTCCGAAGCCCATCATCTTCGCGCTCGCCAACCCCGACCCCGAGATCGACCCGGCCGAGGCCGGGCACTACGCCACCGTGGTGGCCAGTGGTCGCAGCGACTATCCCAACCAGATCAACAATGTGCTGGCGTTCCCCGGGGTCTTCCGCGGCCTGCTGGACGCGCGGGCCAGCGACGTGACCATGGACATGTTGCTGCGCGCCGCCGATGCGATCGCGATGGTGGTCACCGACGAGGAGCTCAACGCCAGCTACATCATCCCGAGCGTGTTCGACGACAAGGTGCCCAAGGCCGTCGCGGCTGCCATCCGGGGCACGAAGGTCTGACAGCGCCTCGGGCCGGGGCGCCCTAACCTCACAAATTTAGCTCTACTGACTCATCCGTGGGTCATTTTCGGCGGGTCGGGCCGGTCGGTGGCCGCTCCGTAGGTGGTCGAGCAGCGAGCGAAGCGAGCGATCAGTCGAGACCACAATCCGCAAGCCGGGAAACAGGGTCAAGCAACCAGCTGGCCGATTGTGGACTGAACCCGATGGGGCGGGCGGCCGCGCCGTAGGTGGTCGAGCAGCGAGCGAAGCGAGCGATCAGTCGAGACCACAATCCGCAAGCCGGGAAACAGGGTCAAGCAACCAGCTGGCCGATTGTGGACTGACAACCCGATGGGGCGGGCGGCCGCGCCGTAGCTGGTCGAGCAGCGAGCGAAGCGAGCGATCAGTCGAGACCACAATCCGCAAGCCGGGAAACAGGGTCAAGCAACCAGCTGGCCGATTGTGGACTGAACCCGATGGGGCGGGCGGCCGCGCCGTAGCTGGTCGAGCAGCGAGCGAAGCGAGCGATCAGTCGAGACCACAATCCGCAAGCCGGGAAACAGGGTCAAGCAACCAGCTGGCCGATTGTGGACTGAACCCGATGGGGCGGGCGGCCGCGCCGTAGCTGGTCGAGCAGCGAGCGAAGCGAGCGATCAGTCGAGACCACAATCCGCAAGCCGGGAAACAGGGTCAAGCAACCAGCTGGCCGATTGTGGACTGAACCCGATGGGGCGGGCGGCCGCGCCGTAGGTGGTCGAGCAGCGAGCGAAGCGAGCGATCAGTCGAGACCACAATCCGCAAGCCGGGAAACAGGGTCAAGCAACCAGCTGGCCGATTGTGGACTGAAACCCGATGGGGCGGGCGGCCGCGCCGTAGGTGGTCGAGCAGCGAGCGAAGCGAGCGATCAGTCGAGACCACAATCCGCAAGCCGGGAAACAGGGTCAAGCAACCAGCTGGCCGATTGTGGACTGACAACCCGATCAGCGGAGTCCTGCACGCACCCGGGTTGGATCGGAACGTCGGAATCGCGGCAACTGACGACCCATGCCGACAAATGTTGGACTGGGACGTCCAACCCGACAATCTCGACGTTCCGATCCCACATTTGTGGAGTTGCGCAGCGACGAACCGGCAAGCACCAGCCCGCCTGTCAGGGCTGCGGGTTAGGTTCGTCGACCAGACCACGCGACGACCAGGGAGGCGATTGGCGCAGTGAGCTTCGTTCCGCTGCAGGGTCGGGCAACCTGGGTGCCCAGCCATCCCCCACGGATGAGCGAGATCGAGTTCTCGGGCCCCGCACGGACGATCAGGATGCCGATGCGCGGGGCGATCCCGGTGCTCACCCGGGCGATCCGGGTCGAGGATGCGCACCCCTCGGTTGGTCTGCTCAGCGGCGCCACGCTGCTGGCGATGAAGCTCGTCGCGGCCGGGCGCATCCGCCTCTCCGAGACGGGTGACTCCTGGCGGGTCGGCCCGCTCCAGCCCGAGGACGACGACCGGCTGCACGCCCTCGCGACCGCCCGAGCCCACGGCGAGACGACCGTCGAGGACGCCGAGGTCCTGATCCGGCAGCTGCTCGACGCCGTCGTCGACACCGTGACCCGACCACCGGCGCCGCCGCCCGCACGCCTCGGGTTCGACAGGCCAAACCGGCGCGACCGGCTCGACCAACGCGACGACGCCGAGGATGACGAGCTCCCGGAAGACGTCCGGATCACGCTGAGGGTCGAGGCGCCTGCGGAGGTGCTGGAGGGCGGCGGCATCGTCGTCGTACTCCAGGCGCACGAGGTCGACGACGACACCCACGTCGTCGACGCCGACCAGCTGTGGCTCGGTGAGGGGCACGGCTTCTCACGGCGGGCTCGCGTCAACGTCAGCATCGCCTTGCGTGAGGCGGCCAAGGCGTGGCCCCCGCTGGACCGGCTGCAGCGGCAGCAGGTACCCGACCGGATGGTGCTCGGCGCGGACGAGCTGGCGGACCTGCTCGAGCACGGTCTGCAGGCGCTGGACGGCGCCGGCATCGACGTGTTCTGGCCTCGTGGCCTGCGAGGCGAGCTGATCCCCCAGGCGAGGGTCGACGTCGCCGCAGGCCCACGCGAGGGCCAGCTCTACGAGGGCCTGTTCGGGCCGGGGGCACTCTTCGAGTTCGACTGGAGACTGGCTCTCGGGGACGACCCACTCACCGACGACGAGATGACCGCGCTCGCCGGCGCCACCACTCCCGTGATCCGGCTGCGCGACAACTGGATGATCATCGACCCGGTCGTGGCCCGCCGGGCGCGCAGGCGGAAGGCCGCGCAGACGATCAAGCCGGTCGTCGCCCTGCAGTCCGCACTCACCGGCAGGATCGAGCTCGAGGGCCAGCACGTGGAGGTGCATGCCGGTGCATCGTTGCTCAAGGTGCGCGACCGGATCGTCGACGCGTCGACGGCTGCACCACTCGAGCCGCCGGCCGGGCTGGAGGCGACCCTGCGCGACTACCAGCGCCACGGCCTGACGTGGCTCGCCGAGCTGACCGGGGTCGGCCTCGGTGCGTGCCTGGCCGACGACATGGGCCTCGGCAAGACGATCACCCTGATCGCCCTGCACCTCCACCGACGGGAGCGAAGGCTCGCGGCGGGACCCACGCTCGTGGTCTGCCCAGCGAGCCTGCTGGGCAACTGGGAGGCCGAGATCCGCCGGTTCGCGCCCGGGGTCGCCGTACGCCGATTCCACGGGGCGTCGAGGGACCTGAGCGGGTTCGAGAGGGACGACGGGTTCGTGCTCACGACGTACGGCACCATGCGCCGCGCCCACCAAGCACTCGCCACGGTTCCGTGGGACCTCGTGGTGGCTGACGAGGCACAGCACATCAAGAACGCCACGTCCTCGACCGCCCGCAACCTGCGCACCATCGAGTCCCGGTGCCGGGTCGCGCTCACCGGCACCCCTGTGGAGAACAACCTGACCGAGCTGTGGGCGATCCTGGACTGGGCGACTCCGGGCCTGCTCGGCTCGCGCAACGCCTTCCGCAAGGTCTGGGCCGCGCCGATCGAGACCGGTGTCGACCCCGGCGTGGCTCGCCGGTTCGCCCAGCTCGTCGAGCCGTTCCTGCTGCGCCGCCGCAAGTCCGACCCCGGGATCGCGCCCGAGCTGCCGGCGAAGACCGAGACCGACCAGGTGATCGGCCTGACCCGCGAGCAGGTGGTGCTCTACGAGGCGCTCGTACGCGAGTCGATGGAGCGCATCGAGCGAGCCGACGAGGACACTCGACGTGGGCTGGTGCTCGCGCTGCTCACCGGGCTGAAGCAGATCTGCAACCACCCCGCGCACTACCTGCGTCAGGCCAACGGCCGGCTCAAGGGGCGCTCGGAGAAGCTGGACCTGTGCGACGAGCTGCTCGGCACGATCCTGTCCGAGAACGGCTCGGTGCTCGTCTTCACCCAGTACGTCGCCATGGCCCGCCTGCTCGAACGCCACTTCGCAGCCGCCTCGATCCCCACCCTGTTCCTGCACGGCGGCACCCCTGTCCGGGCTCGAGAGCAGATGGTGCGCGACTTCCAGGACGGCGCAGCCCCGGTGTTCCTGCTCTCGCTCAAGGCAGGCGGAACGGGCCTGAACCTCACCCGGGCCGACCACGTCATCCACTTCGACCGCTGGTGGAACCCGGCCGTCGAGGACCAGGCCACCGACCGCGCGCACCGCATCGGGCAGACCAAGGCGGTCCAGGTCCACCGGCTCGTCACCGAAGGCACGATCGAGCACCGCATCGGCCAGCTGCTCCAGCGCAAGCGCAGCCTGGCGGAGTCCGTGCTGGGTTCCGGCGAGGTAGCACTCACCGAGCTGGACAACGACGAGCTGCGCGACCTGGTGACCCTCCGGGACCCGCATGCCTGACCCGATCGTGCTGTCCCGCCTCTCCCGCGTCCGTGGGGCAGCGGCGCGCAGTACGACGTGGTGGGGCCGCGCCCTGGTTCGCTCGTTCGAGGAGCTGACCCTGGAGGCTGGCGACCTGGTCACCGCGCGTGCCCTGGCCCGGTCGGGCCGGCTCGGGGCGATCGTCGTGATCGAGGCGATGGCGTCGGCCGTCATCGACCCCGGAAGCGCTGGTCCGCTCATGGCCCAGGTGAAGGTTGACCGGCTCGACGGGGCAGGGTGGACGACCTTCGCCAAGGAGGCCGCGCGGGAGAGCGGCTACGCCGCCGCACTCGAGGTCGGCGAGCTGCCCGCCGACCTTGTTGAGCACGCCGACGAAGCTGGGTCCGAGGTTCTGCCGGGCCCCGGCGACATCGAGACTGCCTGCGAGTGCGACGCCTGGACCCAGCCCTGCGTGCACGCACTGGCGCTGCTCTACCAGCTCGCCTGGCAGGTCGACCGCGATCCCTACGTCCTGCTGCTCCTTCGCGGCCGAACCCGGGAGGCGCTCCTGGCCGAGGTGAGCGCCCTCGCATCCGGCGAGGCGGCGCCCGGTGCCGATGAGCGCGAAGAGGCCCGCATCAGGGCGGCTCAGGTGTTGACCCTCGCCGAGGACGCCCCTTCGGGCCACGGGCTGGCGGACGCCGCCGTGGCGGCGTACGACGAGGCTGTGGCCCGGCTGCTCTGAGCGACCAGCTGTCGGTGCCCACGCCTAGCGTCGGCTTCATGACGAGCTACTGGGTCAACACCATCAGCCTCGAGCACGTCCAGCGCGGCGTCGAGGGCGGGTTCACGCAGGCTGACCACGGCCGCGACACCCGGCTACGACGGCTGCGGCCCGGCGACCTGATCGCGTTCTACTCCCCACGAACCGCCATGGGGTCAGGTGAGCCGCTCCAGCAGTTCACCGCCCTCGGCACCATTACCGGCCAGCAGCCCTTCCAGGTGGAGCTGCGCCCCGACTTCCACCCGTGGCGACTCGCAGTCGAGTTCGAGGACGTGACTCCGACGCCGATCCGGCCCCTTCTCGCCGAGCTCTCGTTCATCACCGACCCGAAGCGCTGGGGGTTCCCATTCCGACGCGGGTTGTTCGAGATCGAGGAAGGTGACATGGACGTGATCCGGAGCGCGCTGCACCCCTAGTCGGGCAGACCGAGTGCCTTGGCTGCCATCCCGGCCAGCAGGCCGCGCATCTCGTCCGGCTCGAGGAAGGCGCTGTGCGGCGTTGAGTTGAGCAGTCCGAAGGTCGCGTGCACGCTGGCGCGAGCCGGCTTCAGGGCGAGGTCAGGATGGATCGCACGCAGCTGCTTGACCCACACCTCGACGTACCTGCGCTGGGTCTCGCGCACCTTCTCGCGTGCCTCCTGGGGCAACGCGGACCAGTCGCGGTCCTGGACGATGATGAGTGCCTGATGGTCGAGGGCGAAGGTGACGTGCCAGTCGATCAGCGCGTGCAGGGCCTCAGCCGGGGTGGCCGCATCGCGTACGCGCTGGCGGCCCACCGTCAGGAGCTCGTCGCTGATGCTGACCAGCATCTCGGCCAGCACGGCATCCTTGGACCGGAAGTGCCGGTAGAGCGCCGGGCCGGAGAACCCACAGGCAGCGCCCAGCTCGGCGATCGAGACCCCGTGAAAACCCTTCTCCGCAAACAGCTCGGCCGCGATGGCCATGATCTGATCTCTCCGCTCGCTCACCGGCCAAGGTTAGCGGTCGTTAACCCTGCTGAGAACCAATACCCTCGGCAGGAGGATGTAGCGTAGGTTAGCGATCATTAACATCGCCGGTCCGATCGTGAGGGAGGCAACCATCGTGGGTTCTGGCATGCAGGTGCTGGTCGACGAGCTGCGCGAGCGCACCGCGCGGGTGTGGCAGGGAGGTTCGGAGGCCGCCCGCCAGAAGCACACCGACCGGGGCAAGATGCTCGCTCGGGAGCGGATCGACACGTTGCTCGACCCCGGCAGCCCGTTCCTCGAGCTCAGCCCGCTCGCGGCGTACGGCATGTACGACGAGCGTGGCGGGGACGACTTCGCCGTTCCCAGCGCCAGCGTCGTGACCGGCATCGGCCGCGTCGAGGGCCGTGAGTGTGTGATCGTGGCCAACGACGCGACCGTCAAGGGCGGCACCTACTACCCGATCACGGTCAAGAAGCACCTCCGCGCCCAGGAGGTCGCGCGGGTCAACAAGCTGCCGTGCATCTACCTCGTCGACTCCGGCGGGGCCTTCCTGCCGATGCAGGACGACGTTTTCCCCGACAAGGAGCACTTCGGCCGGATCTTCTTCAACCAGGCCAACCTGTCGGCCGAGGGCATCCCGCAGATCGCGGCCGTGATGGGCTCGTGCACCGCCGGCGGCGCCTACGTGCCCGCAATGTCGGACGAGACCGTGATCGTCCGGGACCAGGGCACGATCTTCCTCGGCGGCCCCCCACTCGTGAAGGCCGCCACCGGCGAAGTGGTCACCGCCGAGGACCTCGGTGGCGGTGACGTGCACGCGCGGAAGTCGGGCGTCGTCGATCACCTGGCTGAGGACGACGCCCACGCGCTGGCGATCATCCGCTCGATCGTGGCGACCCTGCCGCCGCCAAGGTGGTCGAGCAGCGAGCGGAGCCTCGCGTTGAGCAGCGAGCGTCAGCGAGCGACCAGTCGAAACGAGCGATCAGTCGAGGAGCCGGTCGTCGACCCGAGCGACCTGTACGACGTCGTGCCCGCCGACACCCGCACGCCGTACGACGTCCGTGAGGTGATCACCCGCATCGTCGACGGCAGCCGGTTCCACGAGTTCAAGAAGCTGTACGCCGAGACGCTGGTCTGCGGGTTCGCCCGGGTCTGGGGCCATGACATCGGCATCGTCGCCAACAACGGGATCCTGTTCTCCGAATCGGCCCGCAAGGGTGCGCACTTCATCGAGCTGTGCAACCAGCGCAAGACTCCGCTCGTCTTCCTGCAGAACATCACCGGGTTCATGGTCGGCAAGGAGTACGAGAACAACGGGATCGCACGCGACGGCGCCAAGCTGGTCACGGCGGTCGCCTGCTCGGTGGTGCCGAAGTTCACGGTGGTCATCGGGGGGTCGTTCGGCGCCGGCAACTACGGCATGTGCGGTCGCGCCTACGACCCGCGGTTCCTGTGGATGTGGCCCAACGCTCGGATCTCGGTGATGGGCGGCGAGCAGGCGGCGAGCGTCCTCGCGACCGTGAAACGTGACGGCATCGAGCTCAAGGGAGGCGAGTGGTCGGCCGAGGAGGAGGAGTCCTTCAAGGAGCCGATCCGCGAGCAGTACGAGTACCAGGGCTCGCCGTACTACTCCACCGCACGCCTGTGGGACGACGGCGTCATCGATCCGCTCGACACCCGCCGGGTCCTCGGCATGGGACTCGCCGCCGCTGCCAATGCACCGATCCCCCCACCCTCCTACGGCATCTTTAGGATGTGACGGGCATGCAACGACTGCTTGTCGCCAACCGTGGCGAGATCGCCTGCCGGATCATCCGGTCTGCGCGCGCCATGGGCCTGCACACCATCGCGCTGCACAGCGAGATCGACCGCTCCGCGCCGCACGTGTACGACGCCGACGAGGCGGTGTTGATCGGCTCCTACCTCGACATCGAGGCGGTCATCGGCCTCGCGAAGGCGACGGGAGCCGACGCGATCCACCCCGGCTACGGCTTCCTCTCCGAACGCTCCGCCTTCGCCCAGGCCGTGGAGGACGCCGGCCTCACGCTGGTGGGTCCGAGTGCGCGGGTGATGGAGCAGATGGGCCGCAAGGACGCGGCCCGTGAGATCGCGGTGGAGGCAGGAGTCGCCGTGATCCCGTCGTACGACGTGGAGGCGGATGCCTCGACCTTCGATCTCCCCGTCCTGGTCAAGGCCGCCGCCGGGGGCGGCGGCAAGGGCATGCGCATCGTGCGCGCTGCCGGTGAGTACCCAGCCGCCCTGGCCGCAGCGCGGCGCGAGGCGCAGACTGCCTTCGGCGACGACACCATGCTCGTGGAGAAGTACGTAGAGTCCGGTCGCCACATCGAGGTGCAGGTGCTGGCCGACAGCCACGGCAACGTGGTCCATCTCTTCGAGCGTGACTGCTCCACCCAGCGCCGGCACCAGAAGGTGCTCGAGGAGGCCCCTGCGCCGACCATCACGGCGACGCAACGCGACGAGGTGACCTCGGCCGCGGTCGCCCTGTCCAGGCAGGTCGGCTACGAGAACGCGGGCACCGTTGAGTTCCTGCTCGACAACGCAACCGGCCGGACCTACTTCCTCGAGATGAACACCCGCCTGCAGGTGGAGCACCCGGTCACCGAGATGGCCGTGGCGATCAAGGGGGCACGCGTCGACCTCGTCGAGCTGCAGCTGCGCGTCGCCTCGGGCGAGGAGCTTCCGTTCGCCCAGGACGACGTGCGGCTCGACGGGCACGCGATCGAGGCCCGGATCTATGCCGAGGACTCCTTCGGCGGGTTCCTGCCGCAGGCCGGCACGGCGGCGATCGTGCGCTGGCCCGAGCGCGCTCGGGTCGACGCAGCCCTCGAGAGCGGACAGGTCGTCTCCACGGCGTACGACCCCATGTTGGGCAAGGTCATCGTCCACGGCCCCAACCGGGAGTCCGCGCGCCGGGCGCTGGTGGCGGCCCTGGACGAGACCGCCGTGCTGGGGTTCACCACGAACGTCGGGTTCCTGCGGGTGCTGGCCGCTTCGGAGGAGTTCCGCGACGCGACCATCGACACCGCGTGGCTCGATCACGCTGAGCTGCCGGCGCCCGACCCCGACCTGGCCCGCACGATCGCTGCCTGGGTGCCGGCGATGCTGGCAGCGGAGTACGGCGACCGCGGACCGTTCCGGGCCGATGGCTTCCGACTCAGCGCGGCACCGGCACCGACCCGCGTCGAGCTCGACCGCGTCGTCCACGTCGACCGGGCCCGCGGGCTGGTCGACGACGTCCCGGTCACCCAGTTCTCTGCCGAGCAGCACGTCGTACGCCTCGAGGTCGCCGGGCGCCGGGTACAGGCCGTCGTGAACGCGACAGCGCACTCCGTCGAGGTGGTGGTCCATGGGCAACGCTTCGTCTTCGAGCGGCCCGACCCGTTCGCCGGGGCCGCCGCGGTTGCGGGCGAGGGCAGCCTCACCGCCCCCATGCCAGGCACGGTGCTCGCGGTCGACGTCGCGGAAGGGGATGCTGTCGAGGAGGGGCAGCGGCTCGGCGTACTGGAGGCGATGAAGATGGAGCTGGCTCTCAAGGCTCCGTTCACCGGCACGGTCACCACCGTCGGCGCCAAGGCCGGCGAGCAGGTGGCCCTCGGTCAGCTGCTCTTCGAGGTGACGACCGATGAGTGAGCCGCTACCGCACGATCCCTTGCCACTGGGCGTCACCATCTACGAGGTCGGTCCCCGCGACGGCCTGCAGAACGAGAAGGGCCTCGTCCCGGTCGAGGCGAAGGCCGAGTTCGTCGAGCGGCTGCTCGCCGCCGGACTGCCCATCGTCGAGGCGACCAGCTTCGTGCATCCGAAGTGGGTGCCCCAGCTGGCCGACGCCGCCGACCTGATGGAGCTCCTGGTGGACCGGCTGGGCGAGACGGCGAAGTCCCTCCCGGTGCTCGTGCCCAACGAGCGCGGGCTGGACCGCGCGCTCGAGCTGGAGTGCGCCCACATCGCGATCTTCGGCAGCGCGACCGAGACGTTCGCCCAGCGCAACCTCAACCGCAGCCTGGACGAGCAGTACGCGATGTTCGAGCCCACGGTGGTGCGCGCGCGTGAGGCGGGCATGGACGTGCGGGCCTACGTGAGCATGTGCTTCGGCGACCCGTGGGAGGGCGAGGTACCCATCGACCAGGTGGTGCAGGCCGGGAAGCGCCTCTACGACCTCGGCGCCAGCCAGCTCTCCCTCGGCGACACCATCGGCGTGGGGACGGCCGGTCACGTACGCGAGCTGCTCACGGCGTTCAACGACGCCGGGCTGCCGAACGAGGCCCTCGCGGTGCACTTCCACGACACCTACGGTCAGGCGCTCGCCAACGCCCTCGCGGCCCTGCAGCACGGCATCACCACGTTCGACGCCAGTGCCGGCGGCCTCGGCGGCTGCCCGTACGCCGAGAGCGCCACGGGCAACCTCGCCACCGAGGACCTGGTCTGGATGCTGCACGGCCTGGGCATCGAGACCGGCGTAGACCTGCCCGCGCTGGTGGACCTCAGCGGCTGGATGGCCGGAGTGCTCGGCCGTCCGAGCCCCTCACGCGTCGTCACGGCGCTGACTCCCGGCACAATGTCTGCATGAGCCGCCGGGTCTACCTGCACGTCGGGACGCCTAAGAGCGGCACGAGCTACCTGCAGGACAAGCTGGCCCTCAACCGCACCCGTCTCGAGCAGCAGGGGATCGACTACCTGCACACCCGCAAGGGCAGCCACTTCGAACCGGCGCTCGACCTGATCGGCGAGCGATGGGCCGGCGAGGAGAAGTCGGCTCGCGGCCAGTGGGACGCGCTCTCCCTCGAGGCACGCAAGACGCGACACGACGCGCTGGTGAGCCACGAGATCCTCGCGGCCGCGGAGCCCGAGAGCGTCGCGCGAGCGATGGCCTCCTTTCCGGGCCGCGAGCTGCACGTGGTCCTCACCGCCCGCGACCTTGGCCGGCAGATTCCCGCCGAGTGGCAGGAGCGGGTCAAGCACCGAGGCCGCCGCGACTACGGCGAGTTCCTCCGGGCGTTGCAGAAGAACTACGACCGGACCGACTGGCAGATGTGGTTCTGGCGCGTCCAGCACGTGCCGAGGATCCTGGCGACCTGGGGTGCCGGCCTACCGCCCGAGCAGGTGCACCTGGTGACCGTCCCCCCGAGCAGTGGCCCCCGCGACCTTCTCTGGACGCGGTTCGCGGGAGCTGTCGGGATCGACCCGCGGGAGCCGTACGCCGAGAGCGAGACCACCAACGCCTCACTCGGCGGTGCGGAGGTCACGCTGCTGCGTCGGCTCAACATCGAGCTCGCCGAGCGTGAGGTGCCGCGCGAAACCTACGTGGACTGGGTGCGCGAGGCGGTCGTCAAGGAGCTGCTGGCCGAGCGACCGGGCATGCAGCCGGCCACTGTCCCTCCGCGTCGTCGGCCCGCGGTCGAGGCGATCACGGCCAGCTGGCTCGAGGAGATCCGGGAGTCCCACATCGATGTCATCGGTGACCTCGACGACCTGGTGCCGGTGTGGCCCGAAGACAGCGAGCAGTGGCCCGATCCCGACGATGCCGACCCCGGCGCCGTCGCCGAGGCGGCGATCCAGGCTCTGGCCTACGTGATCGACGAGATCGGGTCCGGTGGCCGCACCGTCGGGCCGGTGGCCAGGCTGACGCGACGGTTGCGCAGCTGATGGCCCTGCGATGACAGCGGTTACGTCCTACGGCCAGGCCGTGGGGTCGTGGGCGGCCCATCTCCGCGGCGGCGGTACGACGCCATGGTCCAGCTGGTCCCCCGCCTCGACTCCCTCGACCGGAGACCCGGGACGGGAGCCCCTCCCGGATGCGATCCACCTCGAGCTGGTCCGTCGGATCAACCTCGCCGCCGGGAGAGACACGTCGGACCTGGGCGGTCTCGCAGACCGGGTGTTCGCGACCGCGTCGCCCGGTCGTGGCCTGCTCGACGTACCGCTCCCCTGGCCTGATCCTCGACGACACTTCGGCACGCCCGCCCGTGACCCCAGCGAGCTCCCGGACGAGGAGCTCGTCCGGCTCGCCGTGGGTGTCCTTGCGCACCTGCTGCCCGACGTACCTCCGCCTCCACCCGAGCAGCTTCGCTCGCCGTGGCCGATGCCGTGGCGCCGTCGGTTCCGGCTGCACGGTTCGCCGGGCACGGTCGCCGCCGTACGCCGGAGCCTGCTCGCGCAGGGTCACGTGGAGACGGACTGGCGCCCGACTCACGTGGTGATCGCCCGTCCGGTCGAGGTGATGATGGCCGAGCACTGGGGCCAGGCGGTCCGCAACGGGGGAATCCTGAAGTGGAGCACCACCTGGCGCCGGGCCCAGGCGGCCGGACAGCTCCCCGCCGCGATCGATGTGGCCGCCACGGCGAGTCGTCTCCAGGGTCGTCTCCAGGACCGCCTCCGGGGCCGGCGCCGCGAACCGGTGCACGTCGTCGTCGCCCGGGAAGCTGCCGATGCCGCAGGGCTCACCGCGAAGGTTCTGCGTTCCCCCCCGGTCGAGGTCACCGGCTGCGACGAGCCCGCCCTGTCCGACCTGCTCCGACGCCTGAACCGGCTGACCGCCCTGACCCAGGGACCGGGGAGGGTCCGCGAGCTGGCCCGGACCCTGGTGGCAGTGCTGGAGGAGCGACCAGCCGAAAGACCAACCGAGCACACCGCTCCGTTGACCCCACCCGCCTCACTGCCATGGGCGCGCGAGGTCGCCGCGGCAACCACGGAGCAGCTCCGTCACGCTGGCTACGCTGTGCACGGCGACCCGGGCGCTCTTGCCCCTACCGAGCACCGGATGCCCGGAACGGTCGACCGAGAACGCACCCTCGAGCTGGCCGTGACGGCCTGCCTCCGGACCTGGCCCCTGAGAGGTGACCCGTGACCCGACGCGTACTCCTCCACGTGGGCGCCCCCAAGACCGGCACCTCGTTCGTGCAGGACATCTTGTTCAACCACCGCGAGGCGCTTCGCGAGCGTGGCATCCTCTACGCCGCCGACCGTCACGACGCCCACTTCCTGGCGGCACTCGACCTGATGGAGCTCCCCTGGGGCGGGCTCGAGCGCGAAGCCGGCGGGGCGTGGTCGCGCCTAGCGGCTGAGGTGCGCGCCTGGCCAGGAACCGCGATCATCAGCCACGAGATCCTCGGTACGGCGTCACGCGTGCAGGTCGCCCGCGCGTTGGAGTCCCTCGGCCCGGCCGCGGACACCCACGTCGTCTTCTCCGCGCGGGACCTGGTGCGCCAGATTCCCGCGGAGTGGCAGGAGAACGTCAAGCACCGCCGGACCAAGCAGTACGGCGAGTTCCTGGACGGCCTTCGCGACGAGCAGCGCAGCTCCGAGGTTGCCCAGTGGTTCTGGGGCGTGCAGGAGGTTCCGGACGTGCTCGACCGCTGGGCAGAGGCGATCCCCCGGGAACGGGTGCACCTCGTGACGGTCCCTCCACCCGGGTCGAGCCCGACGCTGCTGTGGGAGCGGTTCGCCAGCCTGTTCGGGATCGACCCGGCCGAGTTCTCCCCGTCAGAACGCGCCAACGCCTCACTCGGCGTACCGGAGTCGGCGATGGTCCGTCGGCTCAACGAGCGGCTCAACGACGTACTCCCCAACCACCACTACCGCAGGTTCGTCCGGGAGACGCTGGTTCACCAGAACCTCTCGGGTCGCCCCGGCTCACCCCGACTCTCGCTACCCGACGACGCGTACCGATGGGCCAGCGACCTGGGCCGCTCCTGGGTCAGCGACCTCGCCCTGCGCGGGTACGACGTGGTGGGTGACCTGGACGACCTGGTTCCCGGTCCTCTAGAACGAGGTGAGCAGGGGGCCCAGCCCTTCGTCGATCCCGACAGCTGCGACGAACGGCTGGTCGCCGAGGCGGCCATCGACGCGCTCGCCATCATGACCACCGAGGCCGCGCGGCTGCGCGACGTGGAGATCGAGCTGCACGCGGTCATCGATGACCTGACGGGGCAGCTCGACAGGCTGCGGTCCACCCGCATCCATCGGGCCAAGGAACGAGCCGTCGCGATGTCTGAGACCAACGCACTGGCTCGCGCAGGTCTGCGGGTCTACCGCAGGTTGCGCGGCAGGAACTCCCGGTCGACGTAACGGCCGATCTTCCACGTCGAGAAGCCGTCCGCGCCGGCGCCGACCAGGCCACCGACGATCGGCACCCGGCGGCCCACGGTGGTGGCGATCCGCTTGCCGGCGACCTTGGTGAGCAGCTCGGCTGCCACCTCGTTCGCCATGATGTTGTCCAGGTGCGGGTCGTGTACCGGCGCCGTCGCCAGCGCCATGGGCGTGCCGGGTAGCTTCTTCTTGTTGATCAGGGCGAGCATCCGCTCCTCACCGAGCATGCTGGCGAGGATCGCGTTGCGGGTGCGCTTGTCCGCGAGGTCGTAACCGCGCAGGTGGGCGATCGCGGCCACCATCCGGCACTGGATGAGCGCGAGCCCGGTGATGTTAGTGGGCACGGTGATGGCCATCGTCACGAGACCGCCGATGTTGGTCAGGAAGCCCTGGGCGCCCGCGAGCCGGACGCTGTTCTCGATCACCTCGCGGATGGCCTTGTCGACGTCGCCCTTCTGCTCGTCGAGCTGCTTCTCGGCCGCCATGACCGCACCGTCGAGAGGCCCGACACCACGGATGGCGCGCTCGAGGGCCTGGTGCACGAAGCTCGCCGTGACGTTGGGCGCCAGCTCGGTGATCTTCGGCGCGAACGTCTGTCCCAGGCGCTTGGTGATACTCATACGCCCAGCCTACAAACCTCCACACATCCTAGCGATCAGTCCTAGGTGGTCGAGCAGCGAGCGAAGCGAGCGATCAGTCGAGACCACGACATCCCGTCTCTCCTGCGACGATGAGCGGGTGCCCGTCGATCCGCCGCCCTCGCCCTGGGCGTTCCCACCGGCCGACTCGGTCGACGGGGACCTGGTGGCCATGGGCGCCGACCTTGCGCCCGGCACCGTGCTCGCCGCGTATCGGGGCGGGCTGTTCCCGATGCCCGTGGACGGGCCGGGTGTGCGTAGGCGATCCGGCATGGCCCCTGAGGCTGCCCCGGCGATGGCCTGGTGGTCACCAGACCCCCGCGGAGTGCTCCCACTCGCCGGTCTACGGGTGAGCCACACGATGCGTCAGTCGGCGCGACGCTTCGAGATCCGGGTCGACACCGCGTTCGCCGAGGTCGTGGCTGGCTGTGCTGATCCGACGAGGTCTGGAGCCTGGATCGACGACGGGATCGCAGCGGCGTACACCGAGCTGCACCGGCTCGGCTGGGGGCACTCGGTCGAGGCCTGGCGCGAGGGCGAGCTCGCGGGTGGGTTGTACGGCATCGCCATCGGTGGCCTGTTCGCCGGGGAGTCGATGTTCACCCGGGTGCGGGACGCGTCGAAGGTCGCACTGATGGCGCTCGTAGAGCTGCTCAGCGACGAGTACGCCGACCTTCGTCTGCTCGACACCCAATGGCAGACGCCTCATCTCGCGTCGCTGGGGGTCGAGGAGATGCCGCGGCAGGAGTACCTCGAACGGCTGGAGCAGGCGCTCGGCGTCCCGCTGCCGACCGCCCTGGGTGGTTGAGGCTCAGACGACCAGCGGGTCGCCACCCTCGTCTGCCACCATCGGCCGGCCGGCCTCGACCCAGTCGAGCAACCCGCCAGCGAGGTTGATCGCCTCGTGGCCCTTCTCGCGCAGGAACGCCGTTGCCTGCGAAGACCTGCCCCCCATGCTGCAAACCACGAGCAGCTGCTGGCCGGCCGGCAGCTCGCTTGCCCGTGCGGCGAGCTGGGTCAGCGGGATGTGCACCGCCCCGTCGATTCGCCCGTGGCGCCACTCGATGGTTTCGCGCACGTCGAGGACCGTGACTCCCTCGGGCACGGGATCGGGGACCTGGGCGACCTCGATCGTTGGAACTTCAATCATGTGGGGCAGTGTGACTCCTAGTTCAGGTGAGCACAACCCGACTACCTCAGGTGGCATGTACCGCGGGTCAACACCCTCAGCCTGGCTACTTCAGCAGGCGTGACATCCGCCTGTCGGCGAGCGGTTTGCCTCCGGTCTGGCAGGTGGGGCAGTACTGCAGGCTGGAGTCGGCAAAGCTGACCTCGCGCACGGTGTCACCGCAGACCGGGCAGGGCTGGCCGGTCCGACCGTGGACCGACATATTGCTCTTCTTCTCACCCTTGAGCTCGCTCGCGGCCAGCCCCGCCGAGCGACTGACCGCATCACCGAGGACGTTGCGGATGGCGTCGTGGAGCGTCTGCAGCTCGGTCTCGGTGAGGCTGTTCGACGGCTTGAACGGCGACAGCTTCGCCGCGTGCAGCAGCTCATCGGAGTAGGCGTTGCCGATGCCCGCAATCGTGCCCTGGTGGCGCAGGACGCCCTTGATCTGCGCCCGCCCGGCACCCCCCAGGATCTCGCCGAGCACCTCCACTGTGAACTCGTCGGCGAGCGGGTCCGGCCCGAGCCGGGCGATGCCCTCGACGTCGGAGGGGTCACGGACGACGTACAGGGCGAGGCTCTTGCGCGTGCCTGCCTCGGTGATGTCGAGGCCGGAGCCGTTGTCGAGGACGATGCGGGCGGCCAGCGGTGACTTGTTGCTCGGCCTCGGCGGTACCGGCGGCACCTCCTGCTTCCATCGCACCCAGCCGGCACGGGCGAGGTGCAGCACGAGGTGGGTGCCGGAGACGTCGATGTCGAGGAACTTGCCGTGCCGGGTGACACCATCGACCATCGCGCCGGACAGGGCGGTGATCGGGGGGTCATAGGTCTTCAGGCAGCTGAAGGCCGCGATGTCCACGCGCACGATGGCGCGCCCGGCCAGGCGCTGGGACAGGTCCTGGACCAGAGCTTCGACCTCCGGCAACTCGGGCACGCGCCCAAATGTACTGCCCGAATGACGGCTGGTCTCCGGACCGTCTGCGAGGGACAATCACACATGGCCACCGTCGCCCCCTTACCTCTGGGAGCCGAGTTCTTCCTCGACACCCGGGGAGGCGCGCGCTCGCTGCGGGTGCGGTGGCACCGCAGCGACGGGCTGGTGCTGCTCTCGCTGTGGCGCGGCCGCGAGTGCACCGGCACCTTCCGGCTCTCAGTCGACGAGGTGCCCATCCTGATCGAGGCTCTGCGCGCCGGCCTGGACGCGGCGTACGACGACGCGCGCAGCTAGGCGAGCGGGGCGAGCGAAGCGCAGCTAGGTGGTCGAGCAGCGAGCGCCAGCGAGCGATACGCAGCTAGGTGGTCGAGCAGCGAGCGCCAGCGAGCGATCAGTCGAGACCATCGATACGACTCGCTAGCGAAATCTAGGAGATTCCCTAGACACCTCGATAACCTCCGATCGTGGACCCGATCAGGAACCCGTATGCGCCAGGTGCCGGGCAGCGCCCGCCCGAGCTGGCCGGCCGTGACCGTGAGCTGCAGCAGTTCGGGGTGACCCTCGAGAGGGTCGCTGCCGGCCGTCCCGATCGCAGCATGGTGCTCTCCGGGCTTCGCGGCGTCGGCAAGACGGTGCTGCTCAACGCGTTGCGCAGTCTTGCGGTCAAGCGCGCCTGGGGCACGGGCAAGATCGAGGCGCGTCCCGACCAGTCGTTGCGCCTGCCGCTGGCCCAAGCGGTGCACGCCGCAGTCCGCGAGGTCGCCCACCGCCACCGCGACCCCGATCGGGTCGAGCAGGTGACCGGCGTACTGAAGGCGTTCGCACTGCGCACCGAGCTCAAGGACCGCAAGGCAGGACCCCGGCAGAACCGCTGGCAACCTCCGATGGACGTGGTCGCCGCAACCGGCCGGGCAGACTCCGGCGACCTCGAGCTCGACCTGATCGAGCTGTTCACCGACGTCGCCGTCCTCGCCGGTGACCTGGGCGTCGGCGTGGCGTTGTTCATCGACGAGATGCAGGACATCTCCTCCAACGAGCTCGGCGCCCTGTGCGGTGCCTGCCACGAGATCAGCCAGCAGGGAGCACCGCTCATCGTCGTCGGTGCCGGTCTCCCCCATCTGCCCGTGGCCCTCGCCGGCTCCAGGTCGTACGCCGAACGCCTGTTCCGCTATGTGTCCGTCGACCGGCTCCCCCGCGACATGGCCGAGCGAGCCTGGATCCTGCCAGCCGCCACCGAGGACGCGACCTACGAGCCCAAGGCGATCGACGAGCTCTACCGCCTGACCGACGGCTATCCGTACTTCGTGCAGGCCTACGGCAAGGTCACCTGGGACGTGGCCGTGGAAACCCCGATTCGCTGGACCGACGTGATGCAGGCCGCCCCCGAGGCCGAGGCCGAGCTGGCCGTCGGGTTCTTCGGTGCGAGGTACGACCGCGCCACCCCCGCGGAGCGCGACTACATGGTCGCGATGGCCGACCTCGGCGAGGACACCCAAGACCTGGCAGTGAGCACGGCCGACATCGCCAAGCTGCTCGACCGCAGGCCCCAGTCGCTCTCCCCCGCCCGCGACGGCCTGATCAAGAAGGGCCTCGTGTTCTCCGGCGAGCGCGGCACGGTCGCCTTCACAGTCCCCCACTTCGGCAAGTTCCTCCGGAGCCAGCGGTAAACGTCGACTCAACCTGTCGCTCACGTTCGCCTGCTGAATCGGATGCTGCCGTCGGGCATGGACTGGTGGTTGTAGGCGGTGTCGTGGATGTACTGGTGGTGACGGTGGCACAAGGGCACTGCGTCTTTGAGGTCGGTGCGTCCGCCTCGGCTCCAGGGGTTGCGGTGGTGCAGCTCGCACCAGGCGTAGGGCCGTTCGCAGCCGTCGGCGGCGCAGGTGGCGTGCTGGAGACCTTTCGCGATCCGTTGGGCCTCGGAGAACAGCCGGGACTCCCGGCCCAGGTCGAGGGCCACCGACCCGCCGCCGAGGACAGCGGGCAGGATCCCGGCGTTGCAGGCCAGCCGACGGGCCTCCCCGGCACTGAGGCTCTGGCCGGTGTCGAGCCCGGCGGCCTTGAGCGCACCCTGGAGGGTCTGGTGGTCGATGTTGACCACAACGGTGGCGGCGGTCTTGGGGTGCAACCGGTCGGTGGGCAGGTGCTCAAGCAGCTCGGCGAACGCGAGTCCGCGGCGGTGGTCCCAGTCGAAGTGCCGGTCCCGGGACTGGTCTTGGTTCCGGTCCCCGGGTGTGCGCATCCGGCGGGGGGAGGTCAGGGACTCGATCACCTTGCGCAGGATGGCTGCAGCCAGGGCTGGGAGGGTGAAGTGGCCGGTGACGGTGCCGTCGGCGTTGTCGTGGAAGGAGAGCCTGGTCTTCTCGCGCGCGATCTCTTCCTCGGTCCTGAGCAGGTCGTTCTCGATAGCATCCACGGCGTCCTGGTCGGGTTCGACGGCCTCGATGGCCCTGCGGGCGATCCGGCGGAGCTGGTCGGGAGCGAAACGCCGCGCCTTCTCCACGAGCGTGGCCTCGACCTGTTGGCGTTGGGTGTCGCTGACACCCTGGGGGAGGTCCCGCCCGGCGCGGAGGATCACCGCGGCGTGCTCGGGTGAGAGGAGTCCTTCCTCGAGCGCGGCTGCGGTGGCGTCATGGCCGCCGGTCTCGAGCTCGGTGGCGAGTTCGACCTCTCGGGCAGCGGTGGCGCGGGAGCTGGTGGTCTGGCGGGCGGCCCAGGCGTCGGTGCCGGTGAACCCGGCATCGGCCGCGGCACCGGTCCTGTCGGCGGTGGCCAGTAGCTTCAGCTTGACCGCGTCGACCCGGCGGCTGATCCGTTCCAGCGCCTGCACGGCGAGGGCGCAGTCCCCGGTGGCGAACGGCGTCGAGGTCGCGGTGAGCATCCGGTCCAGGGTCTCCTCGATCTCGGCCGCACCGGAGAGCACCGGGTGGGCGGGGTCGGGGTGGAGGTCGAGGAGCGTTGCCATGGACCAATTCTCTGGCGAACTGGTGTGCGAATCAATAGGAAATCTGGATCTGTGGAGAACTTCTGACCCCAGATCCTGAACCACCACCACGACTCCGAAAAACCCGACAGCACTCTCGAAAAGCTCGACCACTCATGGCGAGCGAACGCAACCGCTCGACGCGACTCGCTCCTGCACCACGAAGAACCTCGCGAGCCATGCCCAGGGATGCTCCCCGCCTAGGCTTCAGCCCACGTACAGCGACACGACGATCAGCAGCGGAGGACGAATGACCTACTCGTGGCTGGACCTCGCGGGACATACCCTCGCGCGCCAGTTCCCGGACGTTGCCGAACGCGATCCCACGGCCGTGGCCGAGGCCATTCGCCTGATCGGCCCGATCCAGTCACAGACGGCGCGCTCCCCGTTCCTCGCGCTGGCCGCACGCGTTCCGGGCTTCACGCTGGAGACGGTTTCGGCGGCATACGAGGACCTGCTCATCGTTCGTGGAAGCAACATCCGCGGCACGGTCCACACCTCGACTCCCAATGACAACGCGCTCCTCGAGGTCGCCACACGGCTCGGCCTGCGAGCGCTCTGGAACCGCATGCTCAAGCTCGATGACCGGACGCTGGAGGACGCGTGGAGCGGCATCGAGGAGTTCGCCCGCGACGACTGGCGCACACCGGACGAAGTGGCGGAGCACCTGCGGAGCTGGGTTGCCCACCACGATCCCGGGGCGAGACCAGCGCTCGACGAGTCCACCGGCCGTGCGCTCAGCTTCGGCCACGGCGGGCTCGTACGGCGTCCACTCGCCGGTGGCTGGCAGGGGCAGGGCGCGCCGGGTTACCGCACCGCGTCGGCGCTCCTCGGGGACCGGCAGGCGATCCTTGCGGACCCCGACGCGTCCATGGACCAGCTCGTCAGACGCCATCTGACCTGCCACGGACCCGCGAGCCGCCACGACCTCGCCTGGTGGAGCGGCGTCGGGCTGCGCGGCATCGATGCGTGCCTGCTTCGTCTGGCAGACGAGCTGCAGGCCACGGACGGTCCAGACGGCCGGACCTACCACGACCTGCGCGACGTGCCGCCGCCGATCGAGCTGTCCGGCGTACGCATGCTGCCGGAGTTCGACGCGCTGCTGTGCGCCTACGAGCCGAAGGCCCGCCGACGCTTCGTCACTCCCGAACACCACGAACGACTGTGGCTGCGTGCCAACGGCATGTTGCTGGCTCCGATCCTCCTCGATGGCCGCGTGACCGGATTCTGGCGCGTGCCCGGCTCGAGCAAGAAAAGGCCGTGCGAGGTCACGTACTTCACCGGCACGCGGCGACCCACCAAGTCCGAGCTCGTCGAGCCCCTAGCCGCCCTCGAGGCGGCATACGGCATCACCGTGACGAACCTGACCATCACCCGGGAGTAGCGAGTACGTCGAGAGCACTTGCGAGCACTGCGCGGGCATTGTCTCGCATCACGTCGAACGCCCGCCTGCGCGAAAGACCAGCGACGTCGACCAGCCAGACAAGCGTCTCGATGCCCGCCACTGAGCGAATCCGAACCGCGAGGTGACGCAGCTCCGCCGACGTGAGCTCGTCTTCGAGAGGAGACAGCGCGTCGAGGATCCAACCGATCGCGCGCCCTTGACGCAGCACCGGCAGATCCGCACCTCGACGCAATGACGCGGCCAGGGACGCCCGCAGCTCGGGTTCCCACGCCCGAACGATTCGGAAGTGTTCGCTCAGCACCGTGTCCAGTCGCTCGCGGAGATCAGCGGGTGGGTCGTCGCCGAGCAGCGACGTGAACTCGACCTCCGGGTGGGCGGCGCGCACGAGGGCGTCGGAGTTGGAGAAGTAGCGATAGGCAGTCGTCCTGGAGATGCCGGCTGCACGCGCCGCCGCTTCCACGCTCGGCAGCCGTCCCTCGGACAGAAGTTGCCGAGCGGCCTCTACGAGGGCATTGAGCGTCCGCGACTTCTGCTGGCTCCTACCTGTTGCGGCATACGGCAAGCTCATGGTGTCATGGTACATCCGTCCCATGACGGGATGGTCGTACCAAAGGATGAAGCCATGCCCGATCCACTGGAAACCAACCCTGACCTCTACCACTTGCTCTTCGAGAACGACCGGGTGCGCGTGCTGGAGTACGTCGACTCGCCCGGCGAACAGACTCAGACGCACTCCCATCCCGACTCGGTGATGGTCACGCTGAGTGACTTCCGACGGCGGCTCTGGGCCGGCGACCGGGAGGTGGAGCTCGAGCTGTCAGCCTTTCAGGCACGTTGGCTCGATGCGCAGGAGCACTCAGGCATGAACATCGGAGAAACCAGGAGTCATTCGATCTTCGTGGAGCTCAAGGAACCCTCGCTTGTCGCCCGTCCAGGCGGAGCTCTCGGCCCGACCCGCTAGGCCACCCTGCACGACGTTCCGAGCCGCTGGGTCACCTGCCTCCGCCACCGACTTCCACGAGCCCGGACTCATAGGCCCACGCGGCTATCTGCACCCGATCCCGCAGGTCGAGCTTGGTGAGCAGCCGCGAGACATAGGTCTTGACCGTCGCCTCACTGAGGAACAGCTCGGCAGCGATCTCGGCGTTGGAGAGCCCGCGCGCCACCAGCCGCGAAACGCCCGCCTCGCGCTCCGAGAGCGCAGAGACCGTGGCCAGCGAAGCCTGCGACGGGGCATGGTGGGTGAACCTTTCGCGGCGGCCGTGCCCACGCCGTCGTCGACCACCTCGCGCTCGCGGCGGCCTTGGGAAGCCCTGGCCCGGAGCGGTCGTGGTGGCCATCGTGCCGCCGTACATCTGGGCCCCGTTGGGTCCCGTTGTCACTGTGGGCATTCCTCGCGATGGAGTTCGTGGTCAGCAACGTCACCGAGTGGGCGACATGCCGCAGGGCTGCTCTACCTCGCCGCCTTCAGCGGGGTTTCCGTACAGCTGGTGCGCGGCGACAGCGCAACCGTGCAGCCGAGTCACTGGCCCGCCCCGGCCGAGGCCGCGCTGCGCTGAGGTGGCCCACCGTCAGTGGCCTTCGTGCTCCCCGTGATCTTCCACATCGGCCTTCTGCCCGGGCTCGACCACCACGAACTGTCCCATCATTCCCTGGTCCTCATGACGGAGCAGGTGGCAGTGGAACATGTACGCCGAGTCCGGGTCGGCGTAGTCGGTGAAGCGCACGAGCAGCTCGACCTTGCGACGAGGCGGCATGAAGATGGTGTCCTTCCAGCCCTGAAGGTGAGCCGGGGGCCGGGCACCGTCCACCGATGCGACCTGGAACTGCACGTCGTGGATGTGGAAGTTGTGCGGGTTGCCGTCGGCGTTCTCGACCACCCACCGTTCAGTGCTGTCCAGCTCCGCGGTCGCGTCGACGCGGGACATGTCCATGTCGAGCCCGTTGATGTTCGTGCCAGAGAGCCGGAAGGACCGGGTCTTGGCAACGGCATCATCGGCGAGGTCCGGAGATTCGGCCAGATGGTCCGTGACATCGGGCGACGCCTCGAGAGTCTTCGCTGCGCGCAGCTGCAGTACGTCGAGCCGGTCCTCCGTGCCGGCGAACCGGCTGCTCAGCTCGGTGAGCGGCTCACTGCGCAACGTCACCTCCTCCGCCGCCTTCATCGTCACCACGATCTCGGCCCGCTCCCCCGGAGAAAGGGTCAGCCGATGCGTTCGGACCGGCTCCGGCAGCAGGCCTCCGTCCGTGGCGACCTGGTCGAAAGGACGTCCGTCGCTGAACCCGAAGTTGTAGATCCTGGCGTTCGAACCGTTCAGCAGGCGCAGCCGGACACGTTCGGTCGTGACCTTGAAGTACGGCCCCGGAGTCCCGTTGACGAGCACCTGGTCGCCGAGGATCCCGGTGCTGTTGAAGAGGCTCGGATCGTCATCGAGCTCGTGGCCGTCGTACTTCTTGTCCTGCACGATCACTGGGACGTCGTCCACGCCGTACTCATCAGGCAGGCCGGACACCTTTGCGTCATCGACGATGAACATCCCGGCAAGCCCGCGGTAGGCGTGCTCGGCGGTCTCGTTGTGCGGGTGCGGGTGGTACCACAGCGTCGCTGCCGGCTGGTCGACACGCCACGTCGGCGACCAGGTCTTTCCGGGCTCGATCGGCTGGTGCGGCCCCCCGTCCATCACCGCTGGCAGGTGCATGCCGTGCCAGTGCACGGTGGACATCTCGTCGAGCTCGTTGGCGACGTTGACGAGCACCTTCTCGCCACGCTCGGCCCGCAACGTCGGGCCTAGGTAGTCCCCGTTGAACCCCCAGGTCGGCGTCGGCCGATCGCGGCCAAGGTCGGAGGCGCCCTGCTGCATCACGAGGTCGAAGACCCGCCGACCCTCGTCGTCCATATGTGACTCGGCCAGCGGCGGTACAAACAGCGGACGGTTGAAGCCCACCTTGCCGACGGTGTCGACCTTCGCGTTGACCAGCGACCACACGAGGAAGCCGCCGAAGGTGACAACGATGATCACCACGACGAGTACGAGGCCGAGAAACGCCTTGAGCAGAGTGCGCATGCCGCGAACCTGCCCCGGCCGCGAGTACAGGAGCAACCGCATTACAGCGTGCCCCGGGAAGGTTCTGGGTCGATCTCAGGGCGGGCTCGTGCGGTTCCCTGAGGTGCGGGCCGGACCGCCGGCCGTACGCCGTAGGTGGTCGAGCAGCGAGCGAAGCCAGCGATCAGTCGAGACCACGCTCCGCAAGCCGACGACCGTAGATGGTCGAGCAGCGAGCGAAAGCGATCAGTGAGACCACGCCGCAAGCCGACGACCGTAGATGGTCGAGCAGCGAGCGAAGCCAGCGATCAGTCGAGACCACGCTCCGCAAGCCGACGACCGTAGATGGTCGAGCAGCGAGCGAAGCCAGCGATCAGTCGAGACCACGCTCCGCAAGCCGACGACCGTAGATGGTCGAGCAGCGAGCGAAGCCAGCGATCAGTCGAGACCACGCTCCGCAAGCCGACGACCGTAGATGGTCGAGCAGCGAGCGAAGCCAGCGATCAGTCGAGACCACGCTCCGCAAGCCGACGACCGTAGATGGTCGAGCAGCGAGCGAAGCGAGCGATCAGTCGAGACCACTCTCCGCTAGCCCAAGACCAGCCGAGACCCTCAGCCCGTCGATCGTGCCACGCACCCTTGTAGAGGCGATCAACCACACATGCCCCAGGCGAGAGAGCACAATGACCGCATGGTCCGGAGCCGGCCGCAGGTGGTTGCCCATCGCGGCGCCAGTGCCAAGAACGCCGAACACACCCTTGGTGCCTACGTGGCGGCTCTCGACGAGGGCGCCGAGGCGCTCGAGTGCGACGTCCGGCTGACCGCGGACGGGCACCTGGTCTGCGTGCACGACCGGAACCTGCGTCGTACCGCACACCGCGACGGGATCGTCTCCACGATGGAGCTCGCCGAGCTCCAGGACCTCGACTTCTCGACGTGGAAGAACCCATGGGCCGACCTCGACGACGAGGCCCCTGACATCGATCCCGAGCACGCGAAGGTGCTGACGCTGCGCCGCCTCCTGGAGACCGCGGCCGACTACCCGCGACGCGTGGAGCTCGCCGTCGAGACCAAGCACCCAACCCGCTACGCCGGGCTCGTCGAACGTCGGCTGGTACAGCTCCTCGATGAGTTCGGATGGGCGGGTAAGAGCTCACCGGTGCGGATCATGTCGTTCTCCTGGGTGGCGCTGCGGCGGATCCGTCGGGTCGCGCCCGACCTCGATCTGGTGCTGCTGATGAAAGCCCCCAGCCAGTGGTACCGCTCCCGCCCATTCGTCGACAACGACTGGCTCGCCGGCCCCGGCATCGAGTTCGTGCGGGAGCATCCGGGGATGATCCGACGCATCATCACGAGCGGGGTGCGCGTGCACTGCTGGACGGTCAACGATGCCGCCGACATCGACCTCTGCGCCGAGCTCGGGATAGAAGCGATCATCACTGACACTCCCGGGACAGCAGTGGCGCATGTGAGAACTTTCGACAATTGAGTTTGCCCCGTTTCCCGGTGGGCAGGATCTCGTTGAGCATGTAACCAAAGGGCCACGATTGATACGGGGAGGTGGACCATGGCGGACACCATGCGACTCGACTCAGAGGCGGACCACATGGCACTCGACCTTCCGTTCGCCGCCGAGAGCGCAGCAGTGGCGCGGCAGCAGCTCGTGGCCTGGATGGGCACCCTCAACACCAGCCAGGAACACCGCGACGATGCCCGGCTCGTCGTCAGCGAGCTGGTCGGCAACGCCGTCCGGCACGCCCGCCCTCTCGCAGACGGAACCATGCAGGTTGCCTGGGGGTCCGGACCTAGCGGCATCGACATCGCCGTGTCCCATGGCGGTTCGCTGACCATCCCGACGCGCATGGAGGCCGGGGTCTCCGACCTTGCCGGTCGGGGGCTGGCCATCGTGGAGACCCTCGCATCGAGGTGGTGGGTCGAGTCCACGCGGGCGCGCACCACCGTGCACGCGCTGCTCGCGATGGCCTGAACCACCCTGCCTTCGGGGGAACACTAGTGTTCGGGCATGGGAAAGAAGGCTCGGCAGCGCCACCGTACGACGACCGCACAGGCTGAGGCAGGCGCCGACGGCACGACGGTTGGCCCTCGCCAGCCATGTCCCTGCGGCTCCGGCCGCCGCTACAAGGCGTGTCACGGCAGCGGGGCCGGCGCTCCGCCCATCTACGTCTCGCGTCCCTTCGAAGGACTGGCGAGCGAGGCCGACATCGTCGCGCTCCGCGAGTTCGTCCCAGCAGCCACGGCACCGCTTCGCTTGAAGGACACGGAACGCACCGTGCAACTCTGCTCGCTGCTCCCTGGCGCCGCTCCCGCACTCGTGCGAGAGGACGGCAGTGTCTGGCTCGGACTCCAGGTCCAGCATGCGTACGGCGACCCGAGCCGTGACCTCGCGGCGGTGCTGGGCAGAGCGCTGGACGCCGACCCGGGCGACATGGTCGGTCTCGCCGAGTCACCGGGAGACGGACCGCGACTGCAGGACCTGGTCGCCGACGATCCACTCGAGATCACCGTGCACGCGGGTTTCGACTACTGGGTGGCCGATCAGGACGACTCCGACGAATCGATGGCGGCCCTCCTGGAGGCAGCCAACGATGCGGCTGCTCCCACCGAGCGGTTGAAAGGTGTGGACGCGGCGTACTGGACCTCCGTCGGCAACCGTGAGTACCTCCGCTGGGCGCTCCCCCACGACGAGGACCGAGTTCTCGACGGGTTCGCCCGCCTGCACGCGTCCCGCAGCGAGAGCCTCGTGGACGACGACCGCCTGATCGGGATGTTCCGCGCGCACGGCCTGGTCGTCCCGGTCTGGGATCTCCCCCTGGGCACCGGCGCAGCGGCCCTGGACGACCCCGCATCCAGGCTGCGTGCCGCCCTTGACGAGGCGATGGCCACCACGTCCTCGTTGACCTCGGAGGAACGCTCCGCGCGCGCTGGATTGGCCAGCCGGCAACTGACCATCCGCTGAACAACATAAGTCATTTGAGCGACAACTGACCGGCCAGATAGTTGTCGGTGAACTGGGCATGGTTTACCTTTGAATCGCCCGACCGGCGTTGTCCCCCCCGTCAACACCGGTCGGGCATCTCCCTTTCCTGAGGGCCCTTTTCCGGACTCCGGCGCCTCGGATTGGCCACGTCATCCGCTACCTCGACTCGCGCTCGTGGGTGGTGACCAGGTCGTTGCCCGCCGCCCACTGGGTCAGGTCGCGGCGCTCGATGGCCGCGGCCATCAGGTCGGGGAACAGGTCGGGGGTGCAGGCGAAGGCCGGGACGCCGATGCCGGCCAGCGCGGCCGCATGGTCGACGTCGTACGACGGGTGGCCGCTGTCGCTGAGGGCGAGCAGGGCGACGACTGTCACTCCGGAGCCGACCAGGGCCGAGGCCCGGCTGAGCATCTCCTCGGCGATGCCGCCCTCGAAGAGGTCGCTGATGAGGACCAGCACCGTGTCGGCCGGGCGCTCGACAACGCTCTCGCAGTAGGCCAGCGCGCGGTTGATGTCGGTGCCGCCGCCGAGCTGGACGCCGAACAGCACGTCGACCGGGTCGTCGAGGTCGTCGGTGAGGTCGACGACCTCGGTGTCGAAGACGACCATCCGGGTGTGCACCGACCGTAGGGAGGCGAGCACCGCGCCGAACACGCTGGAGTAGACGACCGACTCCGCCATCGACCCCGACTGGTCGATACACAGCACGATGTCGCGCTCGACCTGGTGGGTCCGGCGGGCGAACCCGACCAGCCGCTCGGGGACGATCGTGCGGTGCTCGGGCAGGTAGTGCTTGAGGTTCGCCATGATCGTCCGCCGCCAGTCGACGTCGCGGAGCTTGGGGCGTCGGCTGCGTGCCGACCGGTCGAGGGCACCGGTGACGGCCTGCACGGTGCGGGCGCGCAGGCGCTCCTCCAGCTGGTCGGTGACGGCGCGGACGACGGCCCGGGCCGTCTCGCGGGAGTGCTCGGGGATGGCCCGGCCCAGACCGACCAGGGTGCTGACCAGGTGTACGTCGGGCGTGACCGCCTGCATCATCTCGGGTTCGAGCAGGAGCTGGCGCAGCCCGAGCCGGTCCATCGCGTCGGCCTGCATGACCTGGACGACGCTGGTCGGAAAGTAGCCCCGGATGTCACCCAGCCACCGGGAGACCCGCGGGGCCGAGGCGCCCAGGCCGCCGCGGCGGTCGGAGTCGTAGAGAGCCTCGAGTGCCTCGTCGCGCCGGCGGTCGTCGGCCCCCAGCGCGGCCAGTCCCTCGGCCGCGCCATCACCCAAGGGCTCCGCCGCGGCCTCGCCGAGGACCAGCCGCCAGCGGGTAAGTCGGTCGCGTGCCTCGTCAGTCATCGGCCACGCCCAGCCCGAGCAGCGCGGCCACCCGGTTCAACGCGGGCCGGGCACGCTCCAGGTCGAGCCGCCCGGACACCGCGACCGGTGCCGCTCCCCCGCCGCCGAGCCGGGCGACCTGACGCCCGATCGAGCGGCGTTCGGGCGGCTGGAACCGGGAGAACGTACGCCGGAGCAGCGGCAGGAGGTCCTCGAAGACAGGCTCCGCGATGCCACTGACCCATTCGTCGACGATCGCCAGTAGCGCCGGGTCGTGCACGAGGAGCACCGACTCGCCCGACAGGAAGCCGTCCAGCCAGGCGGCGCCGTCTTGGGCCGGGGCACCGACCGAGAGCCGTCGACTCATCCGCGTCGCGGCATCGGCCTGGTCGATGCGGCCGTCGTCGAGCAGCAGCCGGTCGACCCGTCCCGCCACCGAGCCGTGCACCCGGTCGCGCGCGGCCACCGCCTCCAGCGAGGACATCCAGCGCGTGCGTATCTCCCTGTCGTCGAGCAGGGCCACCCCGCGGTGGGCGGCCTCGACACCGTCGCGGACCGCGGCCGCCGCGTCGTCGTCGAGCCCGACGCACGCAGCGGGCAGACCGATCGCTGCCCGCACGACCAGGGCACGCAGCACGTGCGCCACGCCGCCCACGTCGACCCCCCGGACGTCGCCGTACCTGATCGTCCGCGCCAGCGGCTCGACCGCGCCGAGTAGCGCGAGCACGTCGTGCTGCTTCGCCGTGCGCTCCTCCAGGGCGGCCACAACCGAACGCAACCCCTCGGGTAGATCGGCGAGCAGGCACTGGGACACCAGTCTGCCGAGGGTCGCCAGGTCGTCGGATCGACCCGCGGTCTCGGTGACCTTGGCGTCGGCCGCGGCGGCCACGGTCGTGCCGAACAGCCCGGCCTCGATGACCGCCACGGCCAGCTCGGGACGCCACTCGAGCTCCCATGCCTCCTTGAACGTGCCCGTGGTGCCGCCGGCGTCGGCTTCGGTGCCCCAGTCGACGCCGAGCAGCCGGAGCCGGTGCAGCAGGACGGACCGGCCGCGCTGGTTCTCCCTGCGCAGGTCCAGGACGACGGTCTGCGACGTCGCGGCGGGCTTGAGCCGTAGCGCCCGCTGCTGGCGCTGGAGGTCGGCGGCGAGAGGCACCATCGGCGCCCGCTCGGGGACCGCGCCGAGCTCGCGGCCCACGACCAGCGAGTCGTGCACCAGACCCAGCGGCACCCGCGACCCCTCGCAGAGCACGGCCTCGGCCGCGTCGTCCAGCTCGGACAGCCCCACGGACGGCCGCCCTCGCACCGCCGCCAGGGCCGTGGCCAGCCGGGACGCCTCCACAATCGAGGCGGTCGAGGCGTCGAGCTGCTGGCCGCGGAGCTCGCGCGCGACGCGGACCAGCCAGCTCGTCGCGAGCGAGTCGTCGTCCTGCTCGCGGCTCCAGTGGTCGAAGAGGTGTTGGTACCAGCCCGGCGACGTCACCCCCGCGCCGTACCCGCTCGCGAACGCCAGCCGCCCCGACGACCAGGGCGCCCAGGTGGCGGCGACCTTCGTCTTCGGCAGCCCGCGGAGCAGCTCGTTGTCGCGGGCCTGTGGCGGGAAGCCCACGGGGTCCAACGCCGGCGCGTGGTAGGCGCCGCACACGAACGCGACCCGCTCGACGCCGTCCTCCTTCATTGCCGCCCGGAGCGCGCGGCGCATGGCGGCCTCGCGGCGCGCGTTCTCGATGACGTCGGGGTCGTCGTCGGGGCGTGGGTCGCCCTCGCGGACCGCGGCCATGGCGTCCTTGACGGCGGCGAAACGCTGCAGCGAGGAGGTGCTGCGGTGCTCGACGGCGTCCTCCCACCACCGTTCGGGGTCGTCGTAGCCGGCCGCGGCGGCGAGCTGCCCGATCGGGTCGGGACGGGGAGCCTGGCCCGGGCGGGGCTCGTCGGGGTCGGCCTCGGGCGCGTCCGCGAGCTGATGGACCACGGGCAGGTCGGCGAAGCGCACAGGCACGCCGTGCTCGAGCGCCCAGCGCGCCGCGACCCACTCGGGCGAGAAGGACGCGAACGGGTAGAACAGCGCCTTGCGCGGGGCATCGACGGCGTAGACGAGGCCGGCCACCGGCGGCCGCATGTCCGCGTCCGCGAGCAGCCCGACCACCTCGTCGAGCTCGGGAGCGCCCTCGACGAGGACGACGTCCGGGCGCAGCTCGTCGAGGGCCTGCCCCACGGACCGGGCCGAGCCGGGTCCGTGGTGCCGGATCCCCAGCACCTCGACGGTTGCAGTCATCGTCGTGAAGGCTCAGCCGAGCTCGCGGCAGGCCTGGTAGAGGTCACTCCACTCACGCCGGTCGCGGACGACCGTCTCGAGGTACTCCTGCCACACGATCCGGTCCTGCACGGGGTCCTTGACCACGGCCCCGAGCAGGCCGGCCGCGATGTCGGCGGCGCCCACCCGGCCGTCACCGAAATGCGCGGCCAGCGCGACCCCGTTGGTGAGCACCGAGATCGCCTCGGCGCTCGACAGGGTCGCGGTGGGTGACTTGAGGGTCGTACGTCGGTCGGCCGTCACGCCCGAGCGCAGCTCGCGGAAGATCTGGACGACGCGGTTGACCTCGGACAGCGACTCGAGGTCGGCCGGCAGGGAGAGGCTGCGGCCGAGGGCCACCACGCGGGTGCGGACGATCTCCACCTCCTCCTCGAAGGTGTCGGGCAGGGGCAGCACGACGGTGTTGAAACGCCGGCGCAGGGCCGAGGAGAGCTCGTTGACGCCCTTGTCGCGGTTGTTGGCGGTGGCGATGACGTTGAAGCCCGGTTTGGCCTGGACCTCGGAGTCGAGCTCGGGCACCGCCAGGCTCTTCTCCGACAGGATCGTGATCAGCGCGTCCTGGACGTCCGCGGGGATCCGAGTGAGCTCCTCGACGCGAATCACCGCGCCGGTCTCCATCGCCCGCATCACCGGACTGGGGACGAGCGCCTCGCGGCTGGGGCCCTCGGCGAGCAGGCGGGCGTAGTTCCAGCCGTAGCGCAGCGACTCCTCCGCCGTGCCCGCCGTGCCCTGCACCACCAGCGTGGACGAGCCGCTGATCGCGGCCGCGAGGTGCTCGCCCAGCCACGTCTTCGCGGTGCCGGGCACACCGAGGAGCAGCAGCGCCCGGTCGGTGGCGAGCGTGGCGACCGCGATCTCGACGAGGCGGCGCGAGCCGATGTACTTCGGCTCGATGGCCGTCCCGTCGGGCAGCTCTCCTCCGAGCACGTAGAGCGACACGGCCCACGGGGAGAGCCGCCAGCTCGGCGGGCGGGGCCGGTCGTCGGCTGCAGCCAGGGCCGTCAGCTCCTCGGCGTACTGCTGCTCGGCATGGGCACGCAGCACGTCGGGGGTGGAGATCTCGGTCATCGGAAGGCCTCACTGATCGATCGGTGCAGGGACTGGAACTGGAGGACGTCGCGCAGGGTCGTGCGCAGGTAGCTGTCGTCGCCGGCGGCGTGCATGGCCTTCTCGATGGCGGGCACGACGCTGGGGTGCAGGGCCGTCGGCAGGACGTCGCGCAGTGCGCGCACGGCGTGGCCACTGGTCTTGTCACTGCCGAGCGTCGCGAGCACGGCACGGCTCAGGTCCGGTCCCCACGGCCGCGGGGCCTGGGCGAGCTCGGTGCTCAGCGACCCGAGTGTCGCCGCCGACACCAGGGCGAGCAGGTGCTGCTCTCGCTCGTCGGGCGTCAGCACCGCGAGCAGCCGGGTGTCCGTACTGGTCGTCATCAGGGCCCGCGCCCACACGGCGTCCTCGCGCCCGGACGCGGCGGCCGTCAGCGCGCTGGTCACGACCAGGGCGTCGTCGGGACGGAGCATCGCGACCACCTTGGCCGGCTCGGCCCGAGTCACCTCGGTCCAGACGTCGAGCGGCGCGCCCGCGACGATCTGCTGGAGCCAGCGGTTTCGCTTCGAGAAGCCGGGGCCGGGGTCGACAAGCCCGTCGCGGATGCCGGCTGCGTCAGGGTCGTCGGGCAGGTCGACCTCGAGGTGTTTGCGCAGGGTGCCGCGCACCGTGAGCAGCGGACGGAGCCGGTCGGCCATGCGGGCGGCCCGCCCCGAGCCGGGGAGGCGATCGAGCAGGCGGCACGCCGCCTCGCGCACCGACTTCGCGCGGTCGTCCAGGCAGCGCTCGAGGAACGGCTCGTCGGCCCCGCCCAGCCTGATCACCAGCGCCGCCACGACCGCCGCGCGGTGCTGGGCGCTGTCGGTGTCCCAGGTCTGCTCCACCAGGGCGCGGCCGGCGTTGGGAGCGGTGCGGCGGAGCTCGGCGACCGCGCTCACCCGGTCGGCCGCTTGCTCTGCGGGGCCGTCCTCGGCCACCCAGGACCATGTCGGGTTGCGGGCGGCGAGCCACCGGCCGCGTTCGCCGAGCACCGGGCGCGCGGCGCGACGTACGGCGCTCGTGGTGGCCAGGTCGAGAACCAGCGGCAGCAAGCGGGGCGGTACGACGCGGCCGGCCGTGAACGCGGTGTCGAACCAGTGCACCGACAGCACGCCGCGGGACGCGCCGCCGACCGGCCCTTGCGCGGCAAGCAGCTCGAGGATCTGGACCGCGGACGACGGCGCGACGGCGAGCGTCTCCTCGGGCGCGGGGTCGTCGGGCTCGGGCGCGTTTTCCGGCAGCTGGCCCGCGCGGCGTACGGCGTCGCCCAGGGCGGCCGCGTCGAGCAGCGCCTCCTCCCGGGTGGTGTCGTCGCGGGGCACGAAGCCGAGGGCGGGCAGAGGCGGCACCTCGCGCCGGGCCGTGCCGACCAGGGCGGCGGCGCGCAGGTGGCCCCACCACTCGTCCAGATTCGCGGTCCCAGGAGTCGTCACAGGGCCACCAACTGGGAGTCGACGGCGACGCTGAGCGGGCGGAACCGGCCGCCCTCGAGCTCGCCGAACACGTCGGCAGGATGGCCACCGGTCAACGCCAGCAGCGGCCATGGAGGAACCGCGTTGTCGACCAGGTCGAGCCGGTCGCCGGCCGCGTCGCGGACGGACGGCGGGTCGCCGGTCATGACGGTGACGCCCTCGAGCATGACCGGGACGCGGTCCAGCCACGGCCCCGCGGCCAGTCGCTCCGCGCGTCCGGCGAGGGCGCGGGTCACGCTGGCCACCTCGTCCAGCGCCGTGACCGTGCCGGTCGCGACCGGGTCCTCGGCGAAGAGCACCCGGCGCGGCGGCGTACCGGGATAGCGGCTGACGGTGGCGGCGATCAGGGTGCCGGCCAGCTGCGGCGTGGCCATCGGCGTCATCCCGGCCGAGAAGTCCAGCACGACCAGCAGCTCGCCGGTCGCCTGGTCCCGTAGCCAGGTCCGCTGCTGCTGGAGCCGGCCGTCGTCGCTGCGGTGCCCACCGAGGACCTGGAAGCTGCTGGCGTAAATGTCGGCGGCCTTGACCTCGGCTGTCGGTCGGGCCCACCCCAGGTAGGTACGGAGATCGGCGAAACCGTCGCGGTCGAGGGCGTCGCGCATCGCCCAGGCCCGGGTCGCGGTCCACCAGCGACCGCTCACGGCGAGCAGGTGGTCGGCCCAGTCCTCACGGCGATGCACGTCACCGGCCATCGTGCGGACCTGCTCGGCCAGCCCGGGCAGCTGGGCGTCGACGAGCCTGGCCGCGGTCTCGTCCCACCAGCCGTAGGGCTGCTGGCGCGCGGCGGCGGTGCCGGCCCGGACCAGATCGCGCAGCCAGACCGAGAAGTCGTCGAGGCCCGCAGTCATCAGCGCCAGCCGCTCCTCCAGGCGCTTGGCCTGAGCCACGGGGTCCGGTGGGCCGGTGCTTTGGGTGCGGGCTTGGCGGGCCACACCCTTCGCCGCCCGGGCGTCGGCCCATTCCTGGGCGAAGGCCGCGGCCTGCTCGGCGTCCGCGACCGCCCCACCGCCGCGCACCCAGAGCAGCAGCAGGGCCAGCGCGTGCTTGCAGGGGAACTTGCGGCTCGGGCACGAGCACCGGAACGCCGGCCCGGCGAGGTCCACGCTGACCTGGTAGGGCGACTTGCCGCTGCCCTGACACTTCCCCCACACCAAGATGTCGGTGGTCCCGGTGTCCGACCACAGCGCGGGGTTGGTGAGCTTGCGGGCAGCCGTCACCGAGGAGTCGTCCGGCGCGACCTTGATCACCTGCGCCTCGGTCCAGCGGGGCATCGCGACCCATCCAAGCACCCGGGTGCGACGCCAACGCGGCGCAGCGTCTTCGACCAGGGGTGCTGCTCAGGTCTCGTCTCGCGAGATCGGGCAGGACATGCAGCGGGGTCCGCCGCGACCCGAGCCGAGCTCGGAGCCGGAGATGGCGACCACCTCGATGCCGGACTCCTCGAGCCGGCTGTTGGTCTCCACGTTGCGCTCGTAGGCAACCGCCACGCGCGGCGCGACGGCCAGGGTGTTGTTGCCGTCGTCCCACTGCTCGCGCTCGGCGGTCACAGGGTCGAGCCCGGTGTCGATCTGGTGCAGGGTGTCGATCTCCATAGCTCTCGCCGCCGCCACCAGGAACGGCTCCGAGTCCGCGACCATCGGCGTGCCGTCGTCGCCCATCGTGACGGCGTGAGCGGTGAGGTGGTCGGCGACGTTGGGGTACATCACGATCTTGTCGACGTCGACCATCGTGCAGACGGTGTCGAGGTGCATCGTGGCGCGCTCCTGTGCGATTGGTACCGCGAGGACCGTGTGCGCTGCCCCGTCCTCGAAGACCTGGCGGGCGAGCCGTTCGACACCCGCGGCCGTCGTACGCTCGCCGACGCCGACCGCGATGACGCCCGGAGCCATCAGCAGCACGTCGCCGCCCTCGAGGTGCTCGCGTCGCCACCCGTGGATCTTGGTGGTGGAGGCGAACCGTGGGTGGTCGGTGTAGATCAGCTCGGTCAGCTGGCTCTCGCGCTCACGGGCAGGCATGGCCAGCGATGTGATTGCAACCCGGTCGCCAATCCACACGCTGGAGTCCCGGGTGAACAGCAGGTTGGGCAACGGGTCGATCAGGAAGTCGTCGTGGGCCAGCAGGCTGGTCACCAGCCCGAACCCACCGCGCACCTCGTCGTTGCGCAGGCCCGCGGCCAGGACCTCCTTGAGCTCCTCGGGGGAGAGCTCGCCGAGCGCCCGGAGCAAGTAGTTGCGGAGGGTGTCGCCCAGCCGCAATGAACCGGTGACGGCGTCGATCGCATGTGCGCGGGCGTCCTCACTGGCCAGGGTCTCCACGAGCAGATCGGTCAGGTAGAGCACCTCGACGCCGCGGCTGCGTAGTGCCTCCGCGAAGCCGTCGTGCTCCTCCTGGGCCCTGCTCACCCAGGGGATGCCGTCGAAGAGCAGCTTGTCGTTGTTGCGGGGGGTCAGCCGCTGGAGCTCAGGGCCGGGCCGGTGCAGCATCACCGTGCGCAGCCGGCCGACCTCGCTGGCAACCCCGAGCTGAGGGTCCGCGGTCGTGGTGACTTCGCTCATGGCAATCACCCTAGGGGCTGGTCGCCTGAGCACGGGAGCCTCAGCGGAGGATCTCCCAGGCGGTCACGCCGGCCAGGACCAGGCAGACCGCCGAGCCGACGTAGTGGACCGTGGAGAGCCTGATGTGGCGCAGCAGCACGCGCCCGGCGAGCACGGCCAGACCGGAGACAGTCAGCAGCGCCGCCCAGGCCCCGATGAAGACGCTGACCGGATGCCCGTACTTGGCGATCATGCTGATCGTCAGCAGCTGCGAGAGATCGCCCCACTCGGCTGCGAACAGCACCAGGAACGACGCGCCCACCGCCTTCAGCCCGGTACGCGCCTCGGCCGCCTTCCCGGCGTACTCCTCCTCGCTCTCCTTCTCCTCCTCGTCCGCGCCGGGAGCGGAGCGGAACAGCACCAAGGCCCCGACCAGGAAGATCAGCAGGGCGACGGACTTGACCAGCATCTCCGGCAGGTACGTCGCCAGGTGGCCCGCGAGGACCGCGATCAGGGTCTGGGCGAGGAAGGCGAGACCCACCCCGACCCAGACTGCGAGCGGCTTGTAACGGGTCGAGAGCACCAGCGCGGCAATGAAGGTCTTGTCGGGCAGCTCGACCACGAAGATCGTTCCGAACACGATCGCGATGAGCGCGAGGTCCATCAGGCGAGTCCGCGCGCGGCGGCGACCGCCTCTGCCATCACCGACTTGACCGGTCGGCCCAGCGCCTGCGCAGCAGACGCGACGTCCTCGAACTCAGGCTGCACGTTGACCACGTCGCCCTCGAGCAGGGCCACCTTCACCGAAACCTGGTGCCCGTCGACCTCGACCGTCGCCATCTCGCGCTCGAGCTCGTGCTTGCCGACCGCATGCTCGCGGAGCCCGATCGAGGAGGTCTGCCGGTGGATCTCGCGTCGTACGGCGGCAGCCCGGTCGTCCGCCACCAGGACGCTCAGCTGGTGTGCCGGACGGCCCTTCTTCATCAGGATCGGGGTCAGCCAGGCGTCGCTCGCCCCGGCCTCGAGCAGCTTGGCGATCACCACCGGCCAGATCCGCGGGTCGAGGTCGTCGACGTTGGTCTCGATCACAACTGCCGTCCCCAACGTGGGCGACGACCCACCGGTGGTTGAGGAGCGAGCGCCAGCGAGCATCTCGAAACCACCACGCTCCCCGATCAGCAGCCGGACCACGTTGGCATGCCCCTCGGGGTCGCGCTCACCTGCACCGACGCCGACGCGGGAGACCGCCATCGCGGGTTGGGCACCCCAGTCGTCGGCCAGTGTGGTCAGCAGGGCAGCGCCCGTGGGTGTGCAGAGCTCGAGCTGCACCGGACCGCCCGAGCTCGGCACCCCACGCAGAAGCTCGACCACCGCCGGCGGCGGAACCGGCAGGTGGCCGTGCTCGGTGCTCACCGTGCCACCCCCCACTGACACTTCCGAGACAACGACACGTTCGAGGCCGAGATGGACCACGCCGGCGCACACCCCGACGACGTCAGCGATGGCGTCGAGCGCCCCTACCTCGTGGAAGTGCACCTCCTCGGGAGGTACGCCGTGCACGCGGCCCTCGGCCTCGGCCAGCCGCGCGAACACGTCATGGGCCAGCGACCGGACATCCTCGTGCAACCCTGCACCCGCCAGGAGCCGCTCGACGTCGCGCCAGGTGCGGTGCTGCTCGGTGTCCTCGACGCGCACGTGGCAACGAGTGGCGGCGAAGCCACCGCGGCGTACCTGCTCCTCCTCCAGCCGCACCTGACCCGGCGCCACCTTCTCCACCGCATCGGCCATCACCCCGAACGGCACCCCGGCGCCGGCGAGAGCGCCTAGCAGCATGTCCCCGCTTGCTCCGGAGGACGCGTCCACCCAGGCGATCACGGACGACCGCCGGAAGCCGGGTGATCCACGGGAACGTCCACGGGGTGTGCGCGGCGGGCCACCCGTGCCGCGAAGACGCCGGCCCCGTAGCCGTTGTCGATGTTCACGACCGTGACTCCGGGAGCACACGAGTTCAGCATCGCGAGCAGGGCAGCCAGACCGCCGAACGAGGCGCCGTACCCAACGCTGGTGGGCACCGCCACGAGAGGTACGCCGCTCAGGCCACCGACGACGCTGGGCAGCGCACCCTCCATGCCGGCCACCACGACGAGGCAGTCCGCATCCGCGAACCGGTCGCGGACCTCGATCAGCCGGTGCAACCCGGCGACCCCGACGTCCTCGATCCGCAGCACCGTGGCACCGTGCACCGCCACCGCGAGCGCCGCCTCAGCTGCCACTGGGGCGTCCGAGGTGCCCGCGCTGATCACCGCGACCAGACCTCGCCCCACCGGAAGGGGACCCAGCGTCACCGCCCTCGCGACATCGTCGACGACGGCCTCTGGCAGCTGGTCGCGAACGAGGTCCACCGTTTCGGCGGAGAGCCGGGTGGCCAGCACCGCGCGTTCGGGATGCTTGTCGTGCAGCGCGCGCAGGATCCCGACCACCTGGGTGGGGGTCTTGCCGCCTCCGTATACGACCTCCGGGTCCCCGGTGCGGGCAGCACGGTCGACGTCGACCCGGGCGTACCCGAGGTCGGCCGTCCGTGGTTCACCGGCGCTCTCGAGGGAGGGTTCGGTCACGGCCTCAAACTATCCGGTCCCCTGCCGACCCACGCGGGGCCTCATTCCGGGACGTTGCCGGTCGCATCTCCGAGCCGGTATGGGGTCGTCACGCCGTCGTACATGAGGTGCGTGACCATCCCCTGCCTGGCGTGCTTGAGGTGGTGGCAGTGGTCCATCCAGATGCCGGGGTTGTCGGCGAGGAACGCGATGTCGTAGGCCTCGCCGTTCTGGACCTCGAGGGAGTCGAACCACCAGGGGCTGCCGCTGGCCTTGACCCCGTCGCGGGCGAGCACGACGGCGTGGTGGCCGTGCAGGTGCATGGGATGGTCCTCGCGGCTGTGGTTGGAGATGCGCATCCGGACGACGTCGCCTTCGCTCACCATCTGCATCGGCATGTCCGGGTAGAGCTTCCCGTTGACGCTCCACCACAAGCCAGGCCGGCCGTCGATGAAGCCGGGGCGCCGGCCGATGGAGTACTTGAACGTGCGGTCCGGTTTGGCTGTGGCGAAGTCCACGGCCGCGGGGGATCCGTAGTCGATCAGGTCGAGCTGCTTCTTGGGCGCCGTCACCTTGGCGGCCTCGCTGCTCTCCGGCCCGATCACCAGCCCCACGTCTCCGAGCATCCCGATCCGGACCGCCGAACCGTCCTCAGGCACCCGTACCTCGAGGTCTGCCCGGCCCCCGGCAGGGACGCCCACCGACCGGTCGGTGACCTCAGTGGGCTGGTTGATGTCGAACCCATCGACCGCACGCAACAGGAACGGCACGCTCGGCCACACGCTCTGCATCCCGTTGTCGGTGTTCACCACGCGGACCCGCACCCGCTCGCCCGGCTGCGCCTGCACATGCTGATACGAGGAGTCCCCGTTCACGGTGGACTGGCCCTCGTAGAGATGTGTCACCGCGACGACGTCTCGCACGCCCGCCTCGGGTTTCTCCGGATGCACGATGATGCTGCCGAGCAGACCACCGGCGACCTGAGGATGCGACTGCTGGTGGGAGTGGTACCAGAACGTCCCGGCGTCAGGCGCGATCCATCGGTACACGTGGTCCTCACCGACCTTGACCGCGTCCTGGGTCACCCCGGCGACGCCGTCCTGGGGGTTGGGCACGTCGACCCCGTGCCAGTGCAAGGCGATGCCGTCCTTCACGTTCTCGTTGTGCAGGCGCACCTCGACGAGCTGGCCGACAGTCGCCTCGATGAGCGGACCGGGGGATGTTCCGTTCAGCGAGTAGCCGTCGATGGTCTTCCCCGACGCGAGTTCGACCTTGCCCTGACGAGCTGTCAGCTCGACCACGACGTCGGCCTTGCGCGCGGAGTCGGTGTCGAGGTCATCGATGCTCACGGCCGCGCTCATGTCCGAGGCAGACCCGGCGTGGTGCTTCCCCCCTTGGTGCGAGCCATGAGTGGCTGCTGGGCCTCCCCCGAGGTCGAGCTCCCCCATCTCCATCACGGAGTACGACGAAGGCAGCCGGCTGTCCCACCACATCCAGCCCAGCGGCCCGACGATCGCCAGGGTGAGGACGAGCCCGATGGCCAGCCGGACCCGAGACCGGGTCACCGTGCCTGAGCCGCCTCAGCTGCAGGCAACGTCTCGGCCACGACGTCGGCCTGCTTCGCGGCACGCCAGCCGAGCCAGGCGATCAGCAGGGCGTTGGCGCCGTGCAGGAACCCGAGTCCCGGCACCTCGAAGGAGAAAATGGCAACGACCCACTGGAACAACACGGCCAGGAACACGAATGCGGCCCACTTCACCCCGTCCGCGACCTTGGCGAAGAACGAGATGATCAACAAGATGATCGCCAGCAATGCGATCAGGACGGAACCGATGCTGTGGATCATGATGCCGGCGGCGCCGGTGACCCCCTCGAGAAGGTCTTCCGCGAGCTGAGGGGTCACGGTGTTGCCGTCCCCGTCCTGGAGCCAGTGGAACATCCCGAAGGCCCACATCGCGATGGCTGCCGCCTGGACGGCTACGAGTCCGGCAATGACGTGACCGAGGATCCTGTATGTGGCGCGCATGCCGACGATGTTGCGCGCTATCGGTTGCGCCGCGCAACACCTTTGGACACTGAACTTCGTCGGACTAGTCCAATACAGGAAGGATGTATCTAGCCGGACCGGAAGTCATCGGCCGGGTAGACGCCCAGGACCTTCACGTCGGTGGTGAAGAAGGCCAGCTCCTCGAGCGCCCGCTTCAGGGGCGGGTCCTCGGGGTGGCCGTCGACCTCGGCCAGGAACTGGGTTGCGGTGAAGTGACCGCCGACCATGTAGCTCTCCAGCTTGGTCATGTTGACCCCGTTGGTGGCGAAGCCGCCGAGCGCCTTGTACAGCGACGCGGGCAGGTTGCGCACGTTGAAGATGAAGCTCGTGACCACAGGTCCGTTGTCGCGGGGCGCCTCGACGAGCTCCCGGGAGAGCACCACGAACCTGGTGGTGTTGTGTTCCTCGTCCTCGACGTCGCGCATCAGCACCTCGAGCCCGTAGGTCTCGGCCGCGAGCGGGGGTGAGATCGCAGCCTGAGTGAGGTCACCGGACTCCGCCACCTCGCGGGCCGCGCCGGCCGTGTCGCCGGAGATCACCGGCCTGAGGCCGTGCTCGCGAATCACCTTGCGGCACTGGCCGAGGGCATGGACGTGGCTGTGCACGGTCCGGATGGTGTCCATCGAGGCACCAGGGAGCCCCATCAGCGCGAACTGGATGCGCAGGAAGTGCTCGCCGATGATGTGCAGGTCGGAGTCAGGCAGGAAGTGGTGGATGTCGGCCACCCGGCCGGCGATCGAGTTGTCGATCGGGATCATCGCGAGCTCGGCATCGCCTCCCTCGACCGCCGCGAACACGTCCTCGAACGAGGCGCACGGCACCGGCTCCCACTCGGGGTAGTTCAGGTTGCAGACCATGTGCGAGTTCGCGCCCGGCTCGCCCTGGTACGCAATGCGCCTCTGGCCCGTAGCTGGCCCTGTTGTTCGGCCCGCTTCCGGGCCTGGGGTGGTCACGTGGCCGAGTTTCCCACGTCGAGCTGGCGAGCCCCGCGAGTCTCCACTGGGCGAACGATCCTGCTCTCTACTCTCGGCGTCGTGGACACCGTTCTCGCCGTACTCGCCGTGGTGCTGTCTCTGGTTGCCCTGGGGGTGGCCTTTGCCGGTCGGCGTACCAGCCGGCGCCGCCTCTCCCGGGCCGACGCGAGTGGTCTCCCGCAGGACCCTCGGGCACTGCGGCAGGAGGTGGCGGTGCTCAAGGCGGAGAACGCCCAGGCGATGAGGCACGTCGCGGTTGTGCGGTACGACGCCTTCAACGACACCGGCGGCCAGCTCTCCTGGTCGATGGCGCTGCTGGACGACAGTGGCAGCGGGGTTGTACTCACCTCGATCCAGGGACGCAACGACTCTCGCAGCTATGCGAAGAACGTCGCGGAATGGAGCAGTGAGACCCAGCTCTCCCCCGAGGAGGAGGACGCGATCTCGCACGCCCGCCCCTGACCCAACTCGGTGGTTTGGGCGCCGGTGGTGGCGCGGGACAGGCTTGCGTGGTTGATCGCACGCACCACGTGAAGGGGATCAACCACACAAGCCCTGATCGGGTGGACGGCGCCGCAGACTCTTCACCTGAACCCCTGGCTACCCGCCCCGACCTGAACAGTCACGGGTCGCGTGGGAACCCGGAAGGGTGCTCAGCGCGGGACCCGCACCAACAGCTTCCCGTGCACACACCTGGCGCGCAGCTCCCTGCCGGGTGGGATCAGGTCGCCGTCGAGCTGGCGTGGAGCATCGACACTGGCGCGTACGACGACCTCGGTGCCCGTCATCCGGGTGATGGTCTCGTCCGTGCGCTTGTTCTTGGTCAGCACCCGGACGGCCAGTGGAAGCCAGGACAGGAACCGGCGCGGGTAGAGCAGCACCACGTCGAGCTTTCCGTCGTCGATCGCTGCGTCGGGAATCAGTGGCATCCCCGCCTGCAGGAACCCGACGTTGCCGATCACCAGCGTGCGTGCGCGATGGCGGGTGAACTCCTCCCCGTCGACCGAGACCTCGATGCGGATGGCAGGGAACATCAGCGACTTCAGGGCGGACCACACATAGGCGAGCCAGCCCACCTTGGCCTTGATGTTCTCGTTGACGCCCTCCATGATCGCGGCGTCGAAGCCCAGCCCCGCCATCACCAGGAACGTGGCGTCCTCCATCTTGTCGCCGCTGACCTCGACCATGTCGATCGCACGGTCCTGGCCGTTGAGCGCGACGTCGACGGCCGAGCGCAGGTAGAGCGGAAGGCCGAGGTTGCGCGCCAGCAGGTTGCCGGTGCCTGCGGGAACCAGCCCCACGGGGATGCCCGTGCCGGCGAGCTCCTCGCAGACCGCCCGGATGGTGCCGTCCCCGCCGATGGCCAGGACGAGGTCAGAGCCGCTGATGGCGGCTTCGTGCGCCATCCCGTGACCGGTGTCCTCGATCGAGGTCTCCCACCACGTCACCGAGGCGAAGCCGGACTCGGTCGCGAGTGCCTCGACGAGGACCCGGAACTGATCGGCATCGTCGATCTTGATCGGGTTCAGGATGACGGCGAGCTTCTTGCGCTGGACGGGTACCGCATCTGCCAGAGGCGCCTGCGCCTGCGCGAGCGAGCGAGGCGTCGGGTCGTACAACCCCAGCCAGACCAGCAGCAGCCCCCCACCGAGCAGATAGCCCGCGAATACGTCCGAGACGTTGTGCACACCGAGGAACACCCGGTCGGCCCCGACGAGGATGACCAGCACCACGGCGAGCCCGGACACCAGACGTCGTACGCCGCGCCGACGGACCAGCATCTCGGTGAGCACGATCGTCACGCCCATCGCGCAGACGATTCCCGACGCGTGGCCCGACGGGAAGGAGAAGGTGGTGAGGACCTCGAGCGGGTCGTCCCAGAGCGGCCGCTCCCTGCCGATCAGCTGCTTGATGAGTGCCGTCGCAATGCCGACACTGCTCATCACGCCGATCGTCCAGAGCGCGGCGCGACGATGCTTCTTCGCCTCGAGGGCGATCGCAGCGACTGCGGTTGCCACCGCCTCAGGCAGCGTGGTGGTGGCGACCCCGAGGTAGTGCCAGAACTGGTACCACCCATCGTGAGCCCGGGTGAACGACTCCGGCCAGGTACCGAGCTCCGAGTCGAGGTCGAGGAGGGGCGCCCAGCCCGTCTTCACCAGGACGGCCAGCACGCCGAACAGCGCGAAGCACAGGGCGCTCCACCACAGTCGGGCAGGGCGCAGCTCGGCGTGGGTCACGTTCCCTCTCCCGCGCAGCACGGACGAGGTCCTACGTCGGGCTGGGCTTGTGTGGGATCATTTGTCACGAGCGGACCTAGCCATGCGGTCCATTCAAGACCATGGCCACTCATCGAGGGGGACCACATGCGTCGAACGATTTCACAGGCGCCGGTCGCATCCGTAGCGGCGGCCCTCGCGACACTCCTGATCGCTGCAGGTTGCGGCAGCGCGGAGGTCAGGGCCGACGGCGACAAGAAGAAGGCAGAGCCGGATCCCCCAGCCGCCGCCAGGGTCGACACCAGCGCAGGAGAGGGCAACTGGCTACTCGCCATGACCTCCGCCGGTGGCGCCGACGGGGAGACCAGCAGGACCACCTACATCACGTACAACCCCTCCACCGGCCAGGCCACAGCGAAGAAGCTCCCGGGCGTGCAGGCCGGCAGCACTTCGGGCGACCAGGCAGCCCTGCTCGTCAGTGCCGACCGCCAGTGGGCGATTCCCGACACCGGGATCTCGCGAACCGAGGAGAAGAGCGGACGACTCACGGTCTACCCGCTGGGCGCCGGCACCACCAAGGTCGTCGACATCCGGGCCCGCGCCGGCAAGGACGACGTCGACCCGATCGGCTGGGCCTTCGACCCCGCCCGCGCGGACACCCTGCGCGTGGTGGACACGAAGAACCGGGTGTGGTCCGTCAGCGTCACGGACGGCAAGGCCACCCAGGAGAGCACGCTGCCCAAGGGACCGTGGGTTTTCACCAACGGCTTCAACCGCAACACCGGCCAGCCCTACCTCGAGAGCATCGAGAGCGAAGAGACCAACCCCCCGGGCAACGGCCCGACGGACACCAGTGCGTTGACCCGCGCCGGTGGCACGGTGCTCCCAGCCAACTCAACCGGGCTCTCCGACCTGCCCGCGAGCCCGTGTCGGCTAGGTGCCGGGTACGCCGACGACGCCGGCGTCACCTGGGCGTTCTGCGCCGACAAGGCGAGCGTGGCGACGTACTACCTGCCCAAGGACGGCAAGGAGTGGACCGCGTACGGCAAGCCGAGCACTCCCGTGGCACCAGTCGCAGCCGGCTTCCCGCTCGTGCTGCCGCCCGTAGCCCCCTGAGCGTCATACGTTGCGGCGGCCACAGCGACCCGTTCGGATGACGTCCGGCGGGACTCAACGCCACAACTGAGTAGTTCGCGCCAGCACCGGCCGGTTAGTCTCGGGCCGTGATCGACCCACGACTGCTCCGCGAGGACCCCGACCTGATTCGAGCCGCCCAGGAGAAGCGCGGGCTGTCCGGCTCGGTGGTCGACGCGGCCCTGGAGGCGGACTCCAACCGGCGCACCGCGATCGCGGACTACGAGCAGCTGCGCGCCGAGCAGAAGCAGCTCGGCAAGCTGATCGCCAACGCGCAGGGTGACGAGAAGGCCGAGCTGCTGGTACGCACGAAGACGCTCGCAGCCGACGTGAAGGTGGCCGAGGCGGCCCAGGTCGCGGCCGAGCAGGACTGGCGCGACGCCGTCTACGCGATCCCCAACCCCGCGGCCGACGAGGCTCCCGCTGGAGGTGAGGACGACTACGTCGTCCTGTCCGTGCACGGCATCCCGCGCGACTTCGAGGCGGAGGGCTTCACCCCGCGCGACCACGTCGAGCTGGGCCGGATGCTCGGCGCCATCGACGTCGAGCGTGGTGCCAAGGTCTCGGGCTCGCGGTTCTACTACCTCACCGGCCCGGGCGCCGACCTCGAGCTCGCGCTGGTCAACATGGCGATGGAGCAGGCCCGTTCGGCCGGCTTCACCACGATGATCCCGCCGACCCTGGTCAAGGCGCGCGCAATGGAGGGCACCGGGTTCCTCGGACAGGCCGCCGACGACGTCTACCGGATCGAGGGCCAGGACACCTATCTCGTCGGCACCTCGGAGGTGCCGCTGGCGGCGTACCACTCCGACGAGATCCTGGACGGCGACTCGTTGCCTCGTCGTTACGTGGCGTTCAGCCCCTGCTTCCGCAAGGAGGCAGGCTCGCACGGCAAGGACACCCGCGGGATCATCCGCGTTCACTGGTTCGACAAGGTTGAGATGTTCTCCTACACGACCCTCGAGGAGGCCGCGGCCGAGCACGAGCGCCTGCTCGGGTGGGAGCGGGAGTGGCTGGACAAGCTCGAGCTCGCCTACCGCGTGATCGACGTCGCGGCCGGGGACCTCGGTCTCTCAGCGAAGCGCAAGTTCGACTGCGAGGCGTGGGTGCCGACCCAGGGCCGGTACCGCGAGCTGACGTCGACCTCGAACTGCACTGACTTCCAGACCCGGCGCCTCGACATCCGCGGACGCTTCGCATCGACCGGCTCGGGGCAGACGGGGGACGTCAAGCCCATCGCCACCCTCAACGGCACCCTGGTCGCGATCCCGCGCACGATCGTGGCCTTGTTGGAGACCCACCAGCAGGCCGATGGCTCCGTCCGGATCCCGAAGGCCCTCCAGCCGTACCTGCAAGGTCGCGAGGTCCTGGAAGTCACCGGTGGTTGAGAAGGGCGAGGGACGAAGCCTTCGAGACGCCTCGTCCCTCGGCTCCTCAGGAACCACCCGTCTCGAAACCGCGCAAGGTGAGCCTGGTTTCGAGACGCTCGCTGGCGCTCGCTCCTCAACCAGCGAAAGTGGGTGGCAGCCGCGGCTGGTGGCGCTCGACATCGACGGCACCCTGCTGAAGTGGGTCGAGGGCGGGGGCCAGAGCCATGAGGAGATCGCGCCCGCGGTGTACGACGCCGTGCACGCGGCCGTCGGCGCCGGAGCCCACATCGTGCTCGCGAGCGGCCGGTCACCGCACGGGATGGACAAGATCGCGGACCTGCTCGACCTGCCGCGGGAGGGTGACGACCGTTTGTGGGTGGTCGCTTCCAACGGAGCTGTCATCTTCCGGTACCCACCACTCGAGGTCGTGCACGAGGAGACCTTCGACGCCCGCGAGGCGGTCAGGCAGGTCCTCGAACAGCACCCCGAGGCCCTGGTCGCCGTCGAGGAGCGAGGCATCGGCTACCGCGTCAACCGCCGCTTCCCCGAGGGCGAGCTGTCCGGCGAGATGATCGAGACCGAGCTCGCGGAGATCGTGGGCGGACCGGTCAGCCGCGTGATCATCCGTGACCCCACCGCCTCTGCGGACGACTTCGTCACCATGGCCGCGAAGCTCGGTCTCCACGGGACCGACTACGTCGTCGGCTGGACCGCCTGGCTGGACCTCGCACCGGTGGGGGTCTCCAAGGCCTCCGGCCTCGATCGGGTCGCCCGGGAGCTCGGGGTGGCCCGCGAGGACACCCTCGCCATTGGTGATGGCCGAAACGACGTGGAGATGCTCCAGTGGGCAGGTCGTGGGGTGGCCATGGGCCAGGCCGTGCAGGAGGTCCTCGACGCGGCTGACGTCACGACCGACTCCGTGTACGAGGACGGTGCGGCCGTCGAGCTGCGCCGCTGGTTCCCGTGAAGCTTCCGGCAGTTGTCACCTCGCAGCGGCTGCGACTGCCCCTCGTCACGCCTGAGGACGCGGCGGGCATGCTCGCAGGTCGGCGCCGGGTCTCCTGGCATCGTGACTACCCCCGCAAGCAGGACCAGGATGCCGCCGCAATGGTGAAGGCCGACGACCCAGATGCCGGTTGGGGACAGCGGCACATCGTGCGCACCTTCGACGGCCTGGTGGTCGGTTCGATCGGGTTCTTCGGAGGTCCCTCGCCGGGACCTGACGAGGTGCCCGAGACCGAGGTGGGATTCGGTCTGGTCGAGGAGGCACGCGGGCACGGGGCGGTGTGCGAGGCGCTGACCGCCCTGCTCGAGGAGACCGATCGGGCCGGCGTACGGGTCCGGGCGAGCGTGCGACCCGAGAACAAGGCCAGCGTCCGAGTGCTCGCCACATGCGGGTTCACCCAGCTGCGCGGGTCCACCGAAGACGGCGAACTGGTGATGGTTCGCCCTCTTTGGGACAGACAGGACAGGCCCACGTAGAGTGAAGGCCATGCCCCCATTTCAGGCCGTCAGGCCGGAGCACGTTCTGCTTGCGCTTGAAGAGTTCGATCGCATCGGGGCCGATGAGTTCCTTTCCCGCTACGGTTTCGACCGCAACGGCGCGTTCGAGCTGGTGCACAACTCCTCGTCGTACGACTCCCTGGCCGTTCTCGGCGTCGCCCATCTGCGTGCGACCGGTGAGCTGGCACCCACCGAGGACTTCGCCGGCGGCCCTGAGTCTGCTGCGGTTGTACTTCGTGGCCTGGGGTTCGCGGTCGACGGTGACGGCACCGAGCAGGACGAAGTCGACGAAACCAGGGACGCAGCCGACGTTGGTGAGGAGGCCGCCCGTGCTGCCTGGGCGATCGCCGCGAGGGAAGTGCTGCTGGAGACAGCCGCGCGCTACCACGCCGTGATCACCTCCAAGGAGCTGGCAGCGGCCGTCATGAGCCTGAGCAAGATCCAGACGCGCAGGCCGTCGCACTACTGGATCGGGGACGTGCTCGGACGGGTCTCGGCCGACTGTGCCGAGCGCGGCGAGCCACTGCTGTCGTCGCTGTGCGTGAACGCTGAAGGCAGTGTCGGGGCCGCTTACGGTCCCGCGGTGGTGGCCGCTCGTGGCTCGCTCCCCGGCGACGCCGACGACCACGCTGCCCGTGAGCGCCTCGAGTGCCATCGCAGCTTCGGCGCGGACCTCCCCCCAGGTGGTGGCAGCTGGGCCCTGACCCCGAGGCTGAGTGCATCGCGGAGCCGGGAGCGTCGCGCGGCAGCAGCCGAGAAGATGCCGCCCCTGTGTCCGAAGTGCCACACCGCAGTGCCCGCCACCGGGTTCTGCGACTACTGCGACTGACCTGCACAACCTCGCTTACAGGTACATCCCGCCCCGCGAGCCGGGCTCGTGGTCGTCGGCCTGTGCAACGCCCGGTTGGCCCTGTTCGCCGTGCATGCCGGGTATCGAACCGGGCGGCAGCGCGCGGCGCATCTGCTCGAGCTGTGATCGCGCCGCCATCTGCTGGGCGTAGATCGCGGTCTGGATGCCATGGAAGAGACCCTCGAGCCAGCCGACCAGCGTCGCCTGCGCGATGCGGAGCTCCGACTCCGTGGGGGTCTCCTCGTCGAACGGCTCGATCAGCCGGTCGAGCTCGTCGTCGAGCTCGGGCGCGAGCCCATCCTTGAGCTCCTTGATGGAGGCGTGCAGCACCGTGGCGAGCCGCTTGCGCCCGGGTTCGTCCACTGGCGCGGACTTCACCTCTTCGAGGAGCTGTTGCACCATCCGGCCGATCCTCATGACCTTGGCGGGTTGTTCGATGAGGTCGGTGACGTTGCGCTCGTTGCCCTCCTCGTCGTCGGAGTCTGCCTGCAGCGCGACGGGGTTTCCGTCGGGGCCGATCACCAGCAGCTCGTCCTCGGGCGTTGGGTCCTGGGGCGTCGACATGGGCTCGACCCTACCCACCCACGGTGAGCAGGATCTTGCCGCTGTGTGATCCGGACTCCATCAGCGCGTGGGCCCGGCCCACCTCCTCGAGCGGCACCTCTTCGTGCACGAATGAGCGCACCTTGCCTTCCGAGACGAGCGGCCACACGTACTCGACGACCTCGGCGCAGATTGCCGACTTCTCTCCGGTCGGTCGCGCACGCAGGGAGGTCGCGATCACCGCTCCGCGCTTGCGGAGCAGGGCGTTGAGGTCGAGCTCGGCCTTGGACCCGCCCTGCATGCCGATGACCACCAGCCTGCCCTGTACGGCGAGCGCATCGACGTTGCGTGAGAGGTACTTCGCTCCCATGTTGTCGAGGATGACGTCGGCACCTCCGGAGTCCTTGACCACCTCGACGAAGTCCTCGGTGCGGTAGTTGATCGCCCGGTCGGCCCCGAGTGACTCACACAGCGCCACCTTCTCCGCCGAGCCGGCGGTGGTGAGCACTCGCGAACCCAGGGCCTTGCCGAGCTGGATCGCGAAGTTCCCGATGCCGCCCGCGCCGCCGTGCACGAGGAGGGTCTCCTCGGGCTGCAGGCCGGCGACCATGAACACGTTGGACCAGACGGTGCAGGCGACCTCCGGGAGAGCGGCCGCAGACTTGAGGTCGACTCCAGCGGGGACCGGCATCACCTGTCCAGCGGGTACGGCGACCTGCTCGGCGTACCCCCCGGACGCGAGGAGTGCGCAGACCTCGTCACCCACGGCCCAGCCGTCGACACCGGCACCGACCGCGCTGATCCGACCTGAGCACTCGAGACCAAGCACGTCGGATGCGCCCTTGGGCGGCTGGTAGAAGCCCTTGCGCTGCAGGGTGTCGGCACGGTTGACGGAACTGGCGACGACCTCGATCACGACCTCACCGGGACCCGCTTCGGGGTCGGGATGCTCGGAGAGGACCAAGGCCTCGGGACCACCCGGCTCGGGTGCGGTGACGGCGCGCATGGAGCCAACCCTAAGAGGGCAACTGCGGGGACGCGGGTCAGGCGTCGATCTCGACGTCCTCGATCTCGACCTCGACCTCTTCGACTACGTCCTTGATCTCCTCGGGCGCCTTGTCCCAGCGCAGGGCCAGAGCCGTGGCCAGGCCGGACAGCCGCTCGACCTGGACGGGTGAACCGTCGTGCCCCGCGGCGGCGTACCCGAGCAGGAACGTGGTGATCGGTGCCGAGCGCCGCTCCACGTTGTGGGCGGAGTCGCGGGCGAGATCCAGGATGAGTGCCTCGTCCACCTCTACCTCGATGTCGAGCACGTCACAGAGCTCATCGATCCAGTCGTGGAGGTTCACCATCACAGTCTTGGCCGGTCACGCCTTCTGTGCAAGAACAATCCGAAATGTCCGGTTGCTTTTCGGCTTGCGGGTGCGGTCTCGACTGATCACTCGCTTCGCTCGCTGCTCGACCACCTGCGACGTGCGACCGCCGCGTGATTTGTCCTGGCCGTCAGCCCTCCAGCAAGGCACGCAGGGCGAGCAGGTCCTCCAATGTGTCGACGTCGCGTGACTCCCCTGGCAAGGCAGGCACCTCCTTCAACCGCAGGCCCTTGACCAACCTCCGCACGGGAAGGCCGTGCTGCCCCTCGAGTGGAGGTGCGCTGGCGAGCAGGGCCGCAGAGCGGTAGATCGCGCACAGGTACTGCCGACGACCGTCGCCGTCGACCAGCAGGGCGCCGTCCTGGTCCGCGGAGAGCATCAGCCGGCGGATGGTCGCCTTGGTGACGAGCGGCATGTCCACGGCGAGTACGACGACCAGCCGCGGCGTACGCGGGAAGCCGGCGAGGCCTGCCAGGAGTCCGGCAGCCGGCCCACCTCCGGGCGGGTCCTCCCGGAGGAAGGTCACCGGACGACTGGTCATCACCTCGTCCCCGACCACGACCACGTCCGGGATCTCGGCAAGTGCACCCAGCACGTGCTCGAGAAGGGTCAGCCCGGCCACCTCGATGGAGGCCTTGTCGGCACCCTGGAAACGCACCGCGCTGCCACCGGTCAGGACGATCCCACCCAGCTCGGCCGCAACAGCGGCGTTCTCGGGCGGGGTCACGATTGGCAAGTCTGGCACCCGGGCTGGCACGCTGGGAGACATGAACCTGGAGCCCGGAGAACAGATCCACGTCCGGTTGGTGCAGCGCGCCGCGGGCCTCGACCCGGCCGAGAACCTGGCCGCTCTCGAGGAGGAGGTCGCCAAGGTGCCAAGCGAGACGGACCTCGTCGTGCTGCCAGAGGCCTTTGCGCGCGACTTCGGCGAACCCGGGTCAGACCTCGCCCCCTTCGCGGAGCCGCTCGACGGTCCCTTCACGCAGGGGCTTCAGCACGCCAGCAAGACCTCCGGGGCCGCCTGGCTGGCCGGGATGTTCGAGACTGCCGAGGACCCCGCTCGACCCCTGAACACCCTCGTCCTCGCTGAGGACGACCAGCTCACGACGTACCGCAAGATCCACCTCTACGACTCCTTCGGCGAGAAGGAGTCCGACACGATCAGCCCCGGCGAGGTGAAGCCCGCCGTGGTGGAGGTTCGCGGCTTCCCGCTCGGGCTGATGACCTGCTACGACCTGCGCTTCCCCGAGCTCGCGCGTGAGCTGGTGAAGCAGGGCGCGGAGGCGCTCGTGGTCCCGGCCGCCTGGGTCGCCGGCGAGCGCAAGGTCGAGCACTGGCGCACGCTCCTGCGCGCGCGGGCCATCGAGAACACGGTCTGGGTGATCGGTGTCGGTCAGCCCGCGCCGCGCTACGCCGGTCACTCGATGGTGGTGGCTCCGAACGGCGACGTCGTGGCCGAGGCGGGTGACGACGAGGCGGTGCTCGACGCGGTTCTCGACCGTCGCGCCGTGACCGACGTGCGGCGTACCAACCCCTCTCTGCTCAACCGGCGCATGTGAGCGACGTTGGTATCCTCCCGGCGTGTCGAGGGTCGAGAACGTGCCGGGCGGGGGCGGTTCACCCGCGCCTGAGACGACGCTCGACGAGCCCGCCCGCGCACGTCAGCTGAGCACCAGCCGACCCGGCTCACCGACCTCCGCACCGGCGCAGGGCAGTCGGTCGGCGACGGTTCTGGGCTGGGCCTGGTTGCTCGCCCTGGTCGGGCTCGCGGCCGGGCTCGTGTCGCTCAGGGCGCTCGACGGGCCGACCCTCACTCAGCAGACACTGGCTGCCGCACTCGGCGTCATCCTCGCCATCGGGCTCGCCCGGCGGAGCGGACGCCGGGCCTCCACGTCCGCGGTTCTTGCCGTGATCATCGGTGGTACGGCGGTCATCACGCAGTGGGAGTTCCTCCTGGCCGGAGCTGCGGTCGCCACCGCGGTGCTCGCCGCATGCCTGGCCGTGCTCGCCACCAGGCCCGCCCCGACGGGGTTCGCGATGCTCCGGGAGCTCGTGGTCGCCCTGCTGGTGGCCTCCGCCGGCGGAGTCGGCGCTTCAGGTTTCGCGGTGCAGATCGACAGTGAGCGCTTCGCCTACACGGTGCTGGGCCTCACCCTCGTCGGGACGGCCGCGCTGGTCTACCGGCTCGGGGGCGGCCTGCACAGCCTGGGAACCCGCGGCCTCATCCTGGCCGTGGCTGCGCTGGCGCTGCTCCTGGTCGTGCTCGTCTACACGGCGGCGCTCACGAGGTACGGCTCACCCGAGCTGATCCTGGAGGTCCAGAGGGCACAAGCGTGGACGCGCGAGCACCTCGGCGGCGTACCCCACCCGGTGGAGGTCCTGGTCGGCATCCCGGCCCTGGCCTGGGGGGTCTCCATGCGCTCACATCGGCGACAGGGCTGGTGGGCGTGCGTGTTCGGCGCCGCCGCCACCGGACACGTGGCCAGCGACCTCATCCATGGGGGCGGACTTGGGCTAAGTACGACGCTTGCAGCGGCGTACAGCATCCTCCTCGGGCTGGTCATCGGGTTCGCCTTCATCCGAGTCGAGCACCTGCTCACCGCCAGGGGCGGACGTCGCGCTGCTGCCTACCCGTCTCCAGCGCAGCGGGAAGAGCCGGCGCGGCTGCAGCCGCTGCTCTGAAGTCCCTGCCCCTCACAGGTAGGGGACGACGAGCTCCACGTAACGGCGCGACAGCGTGTCGAGCACCTGCTCCCCGGGCGCTGCCCACACATCGGCGTTGAAGATCTCCACCTCGATGTCACCGGTGTAGCCGGCAGCTGAGACCGCGCGGGTCAGGGAGGCGAAGTCGATGTGCCCGTCGCCCATCATTCCCCGGCTGAGCAGGGCATCCGGCGGGAGCGGCGTGATCCAGTCGCAGACCTGGTAGCTGACGATTCGCCCAGCCGCACGGGCGATCTGCTCGATCAGGCCCGGTTCCCACCAGAGGTGGAAGGTGTCGACCACGACACCGACATCGGCTGCCGGGAGCTGTTCGGCGATGTCGAGCGCCTGCTCAAGCGTGGAGATCACCCCGCGGTCGGCGGCGAAGATCGGGTGCATCGGCTCGATGCCGAGGCGGACCCCCCTGTCGTGCGCGTGCGGGACGAGGGCTCCGATCGCCTCCGCGGCACGTGAGCGCGCACCCGCCAGATCACGGTCTCCTTCGGGTAGCCCGCCCGGCACCAACACCAGAACCGGTGCACCAACCAGGGCGGCCTCGTCGATGGCGAGGATGTTCGCCTCGTTGGCAGCGGCTCGCGCGACCGGGTCCGAGGCGGTGAAGAACCCGCCGCGGCACAGTGACGACACCCGGAGGCCGGAGTCGGTGATCCACGTCCCCGCCGTCTCGAGGCCGACTGCCGCGATCGGCTCCCGCCAGACGCCGATCGCGGGCAGCCCTGCGGACGTGGCTCCGTCGATGGCCTCGCGCAAGGACCAGTTGGCTGTTGTCCGCTGGTTGAGCGATAGCCGCGCAAGGCGCGGGTCGCCCGGCTGCGGTGTCGCGACCCGGGCCGGTGTCCCGCTCGGTACGTCGACCGGCAGGCGGTCGGGTTCCGCAGTCACGGAGTGGCTCCGACGGTCTCGAGCAGCAGCCGCATCCGGTGGGCAGCCTGCTCGGGGTCCGGCAGCAGCCGGGCCTCGTTGGCAAGGGTGAAGATGCGGGCGAGGTGCGGGATGCTGCGGGCGGACTGGAGTCCGGAGACCATCGTGAAACCGGCCTGCTGACCGGTGAGCCAGGACAGGAAGGCGATGCCGGTCTTGTAGTAGAAGGTCGGTGTCTCGAAGATGTGCCGGGACAGTGGAAGCGTGGGTGCCATCTCCGCGTCGTACGCCGCTAGGTCGCCTTCGGCGAGGGCGCTCAAGGCTGCTGAGGCCGCCGGAGCGATCGCAGCGAACGCCCCGAGAAGCGCGTCGGAATGGTGATTGCCGTCGCCCTTGATCAGCTCCGGGTAGTTGAAGTCGTCTCCCGTGTAGAGACGCACACCCGCGGGCAAGCCGGCCCGCAGCCCGATCTCGTGGTCGGCCGACAACAGCGACACCTTGACCCCGTCGACCTTGCCGGCGTGTGCGCGGACAAGGTCGAGAAAAGTCTCGGTGGCCGCATCGACGTCCGTGGAGCCCCAGTAGCCGCGCAGGTCAGGGTCGAACACCTCTCCCAGCCAGTGCAGGATGACGGGCTCTGCGACCTGTGTCAGGACCGCGTCGTAGCAACGGAGGTAGTCATCCGCACCCTCCGCGAAAGCAGCGAGATGTCGCGAGCCCATCACGATGACCTGTGACCCGGTCCCCTCGACGAACTCGACCTGTTCGAGGTACGCCGCGATCACGTCATCGACCGAGGTGAGGTCGCCCTTGTGGTCCGTGCCCGCACCGGAGGCGATTCGGGCACCATGCTCGGTGGCCTGCGCGGCGCTGCGGCGCACCAGCTCCTGGACCGCCGGCCAGTCCAGGCCCATGTTGCGCTGCGCGGTGTCCATCGCCTCGGCAACGCCGAGCCCATACCTGAACAGGCCCCGCCGGAAGGCCAACGTGGCGTCCCAGTCCACGGCTGCAGGACTTCCGGGCGCGTTGTCACCGAGTGGGTCAGCCACCACATGGGCGGCCGCGAAGGCGACCCGGACGGTGTGCGGCTCCGGATGCTCCTTCCACTGCCGTGGCTCCAGCAGGTCGACGTCGCGCCAGGTGCCGTCGGCAGCGGGCAGCGGCACCCGCGTCACAGCTGCTCTCGCTGGATCTCGACGCGCCTGCCCTCGCGCGACGACCGGAGACCGGCCTCAACGAGCTGCAGACCCCGTACGCCGGCCATGAAGTCGTACTCGTGCTGCCGGCCGGCGTCGACGTCCTCGAGGTACCGCTCCCACTGCGCCCGGAAGCCGTTGCCGAACGACTGGTTGTCAGGGATCTGCTCCCAGTGGGAGCGGAAGTCCTCGTCGGTCGCGACGTCGGGGTTCCACACCGGCTTGGGTGTTCGCACCCGAGGCTGGACCCGACAGCCGAACAGGCCCGCCACCGCCGACCCATGGGTTCCGTCGACCTGGAACTCCACGAGCTCGGCGCGGTCGACCCGGACTGCCCAGGACGAGTTGATCTGCGCGATCACGTCGTTCTGCAGCTCGAAGATCGCGTACGCCGCATCGTCGGCCGTGGCGTCGTACCTGTTCCCGTTCTCGTCCCAGCGCTCCGGAATGTGCGTGACCGCCTTTGCTGTGACGGCCTGCACCGCACCGAAGAGGTTCTCGAGCACGTAGTTCCAGTGGCAGAACATGTCGAGAACGAGGCCGCCACCGTCCTCGGCGCGGTAGTTCCAGCTCGGCCGCTGGGACGGGACGAGGTCGCCCTCGAAGACCCAGTATCCGAACTCGCCTCGCACCGACAGCACGCGACCGAAGAACCCTGAGTCGATCAGTCGTCTGAGCTTCATCAGTCCCGGGAGGTACAGCTTGTCGTGGACGACGCCGTTGATCACGCCAGCGGACTTGGCGGCGGATGCGAGCTCGAGCCCCTCGTCGACCGACTCCGCGATCGGCTTCTCGGTGTAGATGTGCTTCCCGGCGGAGATTGCCTTGAGGATCGCCTTCTTGCGCTCGCTCGTCACCTGCGCGTCGAAGTAGATGGGCGCGGCCGGGTCCGAGAGTGCCGCGTCGAGGTCCGTGGTGTACGACGCGACGTCGTGGCGACTGGCGATCTCGGCGAGCTTCTCCTCGTTGCGCCCCACGAGGATCGGCTCGACCTGGAGCCGGGAGCCGTCGGCGAGGACGACACCGCCGTCGTCCCGGATCGCGAGGAGCGAGCGGAGCAGATGCTGGCGGTAGCCCATCCGGCCGGTGACGCCGTTCATGATGATGGAGACGGTGCGCGTTGACATTGAAGGTTCTCGCTTACGTGGTGGGGGAGGGACGACCGCCGAGGTACAGCTCACCGAGCCTCGGGTCAGCGAGCAGCTCGGCGGCCGGGCCGCTGACGTGGACGCGGCCGAGGTCGAGCACGCAGCCGACGTCCGCGGTTTCCAGGGCGCGCCTTGCGTTCTGCTCGACGAGGAGCACGGCGGTCCCGGCGTCGCGCATCCGCGCGACCTGCTTGAAGACGGTGGCGGTGGTCTTGGGGTCAAGCCCCATCGAGGGCTCGTCGAGCAGGACCACCTTCGGGCTGACCATCAGCGAACGGGCGAACTCGACCTGTTTCTGCTGCCCGCCGGACAGCGCTCCGGCCAGGGCGCTCCAACGCTCACCCACAACGGGGAACAGGTCCTTGACGAACTCGGCGCGTTCGGCGATCAGCGCCTTCTCCTTGACCGTGTAGGCGCCGAGCAGGACGTTCTCGGAGACGGTCATCTCCGGGAAGACGCTGTGACCCTGCAGCACGTGGGACAGGCCGGATCTCAGCATCTGCTGGGGACCCTGGCCGGTGACGTCGACGCCGTCCACCACGACCGAACCCGACCGGCACGCAAGCATGCCGCTGGCGACCTTCAGCACGGTCGACTTGCCCGCTCCGTTTGGTCCGACCAGGCAGACCACGGTGGACGCGGGCACCTGCACGGTCAACCCACGCAGGACCAGGGCGGCCCGGCCGTAGCCCGCCTTGATCTCGTTCAGCTCGAGGATGAACTCAGACGCCAAGGTAGGCCTCCAGTACGCGCGGGTCCTCCTGGACCACGGACGGTGGCCCCTCGGCGATCGGGCGACCACGGTCGAACACGATCACGTGGTCGCTGAGGCTCATCACCATCTCCATGTTGTGCTCCACGATCAGGAAGGTCCTGCCCTCGTCGTTGAGCTCCTTGATCAGCTTCCCGATGCGCCCGATCAGGGCCGGGTTCACCCCTCCGGCCGGTTCGTCGAGCATGATCGTCTCCGGGTCGGTCATCAGCACACCGGCCAGCTCGAGCAGCTTCTGCTGGCCGTAGGAGAGGTTGCGTGCCTCGGCGGCCTCGAGATGGTCGATGCCCACGCGCCGCAGCAGGGCTCGGGCTCGTTCGATCTCGTGGGCGTTGCGCGCGGAGGACACCAGGGCCAGCAGACCCTTCGAGCGCACGGAGACCAGCATGTTCTCCAGCACGGTCATCCGGGGAAAGATCCGGCAGAGCTGGAAGCTGCGGCCGATCCCGGCGCGGGCGATCCGGTGGGGGGCCTTCCCGGTTATCTCGCTGCCCCGGTAGGTCACGGTCCCGGAGTCGGGCTTGATCATGCCGGTCACGCAGTTGAAGAAGGTGGTCTTGCCGGAGCCGTTCGGACCGATCAGCGCATTCACCTTGCCGTGCTGGAAGGTGACAGTGGCGTCGTCGACGGCCCGCACTCCGCCGAACGCCTTGCTGAGCCCGACGGTCTCCACGTTGCGGGTCTCGCTCGGTGAGCTGGTCATCGCCCCAGCTCCGACTTCTGCGCCGTCGACTCGTCCCGTTCCGACAGCTCCTCCGCGGTGAGCTCCTGGATCGAGCTCGCCTGCGGGCTGAACCGCTGCAGCAGCTTCTGGATGGCCGGGATGATCCCGTCCGGCATGAACAGCACCACGACACCGAGGAGCAGCCCGGTGGCGACGAGGTGGAACTGCGAGTCGCCGTACTCCGACTTGAAGAACTCCACGGAGTAACCCACGATGACCGCCCCGAGCAATGGTCCGTAGAGGTTCCGGATCCCACCCAGCAGTGCCATCAGGACCATGTAGGCGCCGATCAGGATCGAGAACTGGAAGATCGGGTCCAGGAAGCCGAACCACAGCGCGTACAACCCGCCGCACAGTGCTGTGAAGAACGCGGAGATCACTGCGACCGCGAGCTTGTAGCTGAACGTGGGAACGCCGAGTGACTGTGCCTTGTCCTCGTCCTCGCGGATCGCCTTGAGCCCCATCCCGAACCGCGACCGGTCGATCGCCCACCAGGTGACGAGGAGGACGGCGAGCAGCACTGCGTGCAGGTAGAAGAACCGCTCATGCTGCTCAGGACGGAGGACAACTTCTGAGAACGGGCGCGGCACGCGGAGCCCGTTCGAACCGCCCGTGAACGACGCCCAGCTCTGGAACACCAGGAGCAGGATCAGCACCAGGGCGATCGAGACGATCACGAACGATGCTCCTCGAACCCGCAGCGCGGCGATGTTGACCGGTACGGCGATCACCGCCACCAACAGGCCGGCGAGGAACATCGCGGTGAACGAAGGCACGTCCGCCTTGAGGATCAGCAGGCCCGTGGCGTAGGCGCCCAGGCCCGAGTAAGCCGCGTGGCCCAGCGAGATGTACCCGGTGAACCCGCCGACGAAGTTCCACGAGGTGGCCAGGACGGCGTAGCTCATGACGACCACGCCGACAGAGAGGGCGAACGGATCCGCCACCATCGACGGGAACAGCAGCACGAACACCACTCCCGCAACGATTGCCAGGGCCTTTGCTGCCAGCGCGAGACGACCGTGGCCGCCGGTAACGGCGGCGTCAGAATCGTTGGGCAAGACGACCTCCGAAGAAACCCTGCGGCCGGACCATCAACGTGGCGAACAGCGCGACATAGAAGACGGTCTGCGCCCACGTCGTGCCGAGCGGCAGCTGCAGCAGGCTCTGCCCCATCCCGAGCAGCATCGCCGCGATCGCCGCACCCGGGACACTTCCCAGTCCGCCGACGACGATGATCGCCATCAGTGGCCCGATCCAGTGCCAGTGCAGCGACGGGTAGATCGTGGAGTCCAGCGACATCGCCGTGCCGCCGATGGCGGCAGTCGCGAGCCCGAGGCCGAACCCGTAGCCGGCTATCCGGTCGGTGTTGATGCCGAGCAGCTGGGCGGCGTCCTGGTGCTGGATGGTGGCCCGCAGCGCCTGCCCGAACCGGCTCTTCTTCAACAAGACGTACAGGCAGGCCAACGAGAGGGCCGCGAGGCCAAACGCGATCAGCTTCACGACCGGGATGGAGGCACCGAACAGCCCGAGACTCGAACCGGAGTAGTCGAGCCTGATCCGTCGCTGGGTGCCCGTCCAGATGAACCCGAGCATGCCTTCGATCGCGAGGGCGATCGCAAAGGTGAGCAGTACCGACATCATCGTCAGCGTGGCTGGTCGCAGCCGGGCGATCAGGACCCGCTGGACCAGCACGCCGACGACGAAGAACAGCGGCACCGTGATGAACAAGGTCAACAACGGGTCGAGACCGGTCTCCCGGTGGAAGAACCATGCGAGGTACGCCGCCAGGATCAGGAACGCCGAGTGCGCGATCATGACCACCCGCATGACGCCGAAGTACAGCGTGAGCCCGGCCGCCAGGAGGGCGTAGAGCCCTCCCAGCAGCACCCCGAGAACCAGGGTCTGGAACAGCAGCGGGCCCGACACCCTCAGATCACCAGGCCGGCTTCGGGTAGATGTACTTGGCCTCGGCGAGGTCCTCGGGGAGCACGATCTGGATCTTCCCGTCCACGTACTGCTGGATCATGTGAGCGCTCTCCGGCCGGCCATCCTTGTCCCAGGTGAGCGGCCCCACGACGGTGTCGACCTCGTTCTCGTGCAGCCAGTCGATCAGCTTCTTCTGGCACTCCTGGCTGGGGTCGGCGCACTTCGCCGCCTCAACGGCCGCGGCAACCACCTGGCCGGTCGTCCACGCGTTCGCCTGGTCCTCGCCCGGAGCCGTTCCGTGCTCCGCGGTGTAGAACTCCACGAACTCCTTGTTTGTCGGGACGTCCGCCTTCGGGGTGTAGCCCGTCGGCGCGAGGATGCCCTCGGTCTTTGCGCCGATCGCCTCCGTGAACTCCGGGTTCGTCGGAGCCGTGGAGAAGGCCGCCAGCTTGGGCTGGTACTTGAGCTGGCGCAGGGCGATGATCAGGTTGACCGCGTCCTGGTACTGCGAGCCACCGACCAGGATCTCGGCCTTGGACGAAGCGATCTTCGCCGCGATCGTGCCGAACTCGGTGGTGTCCGGCGGATAGACCTCGTCGGCGACCGTCTTGATGCCGCCCTTCTCGAGCTTCTCCTTGAGTCCGTAGGCAGTTCCCTGTGCGAACGGGTCATCCATCGCCGCGTACGCCGCGGTCTTGGGCCGGCTGGACGCAGGCATCGAGAGGATCTTCTCGGCCAGGAGGTTGTAGTGGTCGTTCGCAACGGCCGGGGCGGCGTAGAAGAGGTTGTCGAAGCCCTGGGTGAAGACCTCCTCGGCCGCGCCCGCAGGCTCGACGAACAGGTAGCCGTAGTCCTTGGCAACCTGTGCGGCGGGCACCACCAGACGGGTGGAGAACGGCCCGAAGACCAGGTCGGCCTTCTCCTTGCTGATCAGCCTCTCGTAGTCGGACGCGACCCGGTCAGCGTTGGACTGGTCATCGAGGATCTTCAGCTCGACGTCCTTGCCGAGCAGTCCGCCGTTCTCGTTCACGTACTTCGCCCAGGCCTCATAACCCTCGCCCACCCCCTTACCGGGCTCGGAGAAGTCGCCGGTGAGCGGGAGCGAGATGCCGATGAGGATCTTGTCCGGATCCTTGTCCTCCGACGCGCCGCCGGACCCACAACCAGCGAGCACGAGTGCTACCGCGCTGGCGAGGACCGCCAGCCAGGACCGTTTCGAAATCTTCATGTGCAGACACCCCTCGGACCGTTGACGTAAGCGCTTACGTAACCGCTTACATGACCGTATGCTCAGGACCGAGGCGTGACAAGGGATCACGCCAGAATCGGCGAAAACGCGTCCGGAGAGGTCCCCCAAACCATGAGCAGGTCCCGCGCCTCGGTCAGGCTCATCGACGTGGCCGAACGCGCAGGCGTCTCGATCGCCACAGCTTCCCGTGCCCTGGCCGGCACCCACGGCGTGAGCAGCGAAGCCGCCCAACGGGTGCAGCTGGTCGCGACGGAGCTCGGCTACGTGGCCAACGTGCACGCGCGGTCGCTTGCCGGAGGCGCGACCTCGAGCATCGGGCTGATCGTCCACGAGATCGGCGACCCCTACTTCTCCGAGATCGCCAGTGGTGTGCTGCGAGTGGCCACCGCGCAGGGCCAGATGGTGCAGATCTGCCACGCCGGACGCGACCCCGAGGTCCAGCTGGCCCAGATCCGCGCCCTGGTCGCAAACCGCGTCGGCGCGATCATCGTGGCGGGTTCGGGATTCGTGGATCCCTCGGTGGAAGCGCGTTCGAAGGAGGCCCTCTACGCGTTCGAGAAGGCGGGCGGCCGGGTTGCCGTGATCGGACGACATCACCTGCGTGTCGACGCCGTACTGCCCGACAACCGAGAGGGGGGTCGCTCGATCGCCGAGCACCTGCTCTCGCTCGGACACCGGAGGATCGCAGTGGCTTCCGGGTCCCTTCAGCTCACCACGATCGCCGACCGCCTGGCAGGCATCGAGGAGGTACTCGCGGACCACGGCATGTCCATGAAGGACGTCCACGTCATCGAGACCGAGTTCACCCGCGCCGGCGGAAAGATCGCCGCGGCGCGCGTGCTCGAGGAGCACGGCGACGTCACCGCGCTGATGACGCTCAACGACGCGATGGCCACCGGAGTGCTCTCCGCGCTGCGCGCCCGCGGGGTCGACGTACCCGGGCAAATCTCCGTCGCCGGGTTCGACGACGTCCCCGTGGCCGAGGACCTGGCTCCGAGCCTCACCACGGTCCGGCTGCCGATGGCCGAGATGGGAGAGATGGCGTTGCGGATGGCCCTGCGGCCGAGGTCATCGAAGCCACGGCGCAAGCTCACGGGTCACACGCTCGTCGTCCGCGACTCGACCGGTCCAGCGCCCACACTTCACAGCAGAGGGGGCGGGATTCGAACCCGCGGCTGACATCACTGCCAGCGACCGCTTTCAAGGCGGTTCCGATCGGCCACTCCGGCACCCCTCCCGGTCCTGACGAACCGAGTGCCGAGTGTAGAGGGTTGGCGCGGTGGTCCTACTCCGAGCCGCCGAGCTCGAGCGAGACCGAGTCGTAGACCAGGTCGTGCACCCGCTGCACGTGGTGCTCGAGGTCGGAGAGCAGCCGCTGCACCTGGTACCTGATGCTCTCGGCGTCGAGCTTGTCCAGTACGCCGGACGACAGCGCAACCACGCGTGCCTGGAGCTGGAAGCGGTCGCGGTTCGAGAGGTGAGTCCGGGCTGCCAGCCACGCCTCGGGTTGCCGGGCTTGTGGCTGGGAGAGGGCGTCCTTCACCTCGGAGAGCCGTCTACGAACGTTCCAACGCCACTCGGGCGCGGTGCAGTCGGCAGCCAAAATCTGACGGAGTTCTCTGATTGCGGTCTCGAGAGGAGCCATCTCGAACCACCCTTCCACGCCTGTCCGTGCACAGATGGGACTTGAGTGTGACTCAGTTCACGTCGATCCGACAAGAGCCAGTTTTGCCAGTCGACCGATTCCGGGTGTAATCGGCCGGGTGAACACCCCCGCGGGCGACCCGCCCAGCCCACTCGTCGAAGGCCGCGTGGACTTCGCCCTGGCGCCCGCTCTGCGGTTCCGTCTGCTGGGCACCGGCCTGTCCGCGATCGGCACGGTGGTCCTGCTCGGGGCAGTGCTCACCTGGCTGACCGACCTGCCCTCCGTCGCGGTCTCCGGGGTGGTTGTCCTGGCGCTGGTGGGCGTCGTCGTGCTCGGGCTGCTGCTCGGCGTACGCCACTGGGTCCTGCGGCTCGACGAGCACGGCTACCAGGTCCGGGCTCTGCGCTCCGGCCAGGCCAAGTCAGCACGGTGGGCCGACGTACTCGACCTGCAGGCCACGACTGTGGCCGGCCATAGGTGCGTCGTACTCCGCCTCCGGGACGGCCGTACGACGACGCTGCCGGTCGACGTCATCGAGGGCGGTTCCTCGAGGCTCACCGAGACACTCACCGCCCACCTCGACCGTGGCCATGGCTACCGACGCCTGCGCTGAGAGCACGAGGGGATGCCATCCTCATGCCCGGGCCGGTTTTCCCGAAGCGTCGGACGATGGGTAACCTGTGCCCTGCTTGTTGGGGAGGTGTCGCCTAGTCCGGTTTATGGCGCCCGCCTGCTAAGCGGGTTGAGGGTTGTGCCCTCTCGCGGGTTCAAATCCCGCCACCTCCGCAGGCTGACCGCCCCGGACCTGAGGGTCCGGGGCGGCTGAACTGATGCCTGAAAAACCTGCGTGTACGTGCATTGCACAGTCATGAGGGGCGGCGATCTGTTAATGGGTCATGGGCACGGGCACGATGTGCTTGCCCCGAGTTGAAAAGGACTTTCTCCATGAATCTCCGCCGTATTTCCAAGCCCATTGCCGCAGCCCTGCTGAGCGTCGGACTGGTGACCGTTGGTGTCGCCGCCCCCGCGGATGCCGCGGGCGATCCGGTCTACAGCACGAACGACACGGGATGGGGTTTCAAGTAGGACCTCGGCACAGCACGACTCCGAGTCGGTCAGTTCTCGGGGGCTGACTCCGGGTCCCTGCTCCCCATCGCGAACCCGAGCTGGAACCTGGTTTCCACGCCGTACTCGTCCTTGAGGGCGGCGACGTAGGACGCGTAGGTGCGGGTGCTGACCCCGACGCGTTTCGCGCTAGCCGGGTCGCTGTGTCCCTCGGTCAGCATGCGCACGGTCAGCTGGCGCACCTCCGCAGCGATGTCGCTGTCCGAAGTGCCGCGCTCGTCGTACTCCTTGGCCCGCTCCCAGGAGCGGTCGAAGACGTCGGCGAGGTACGACACCAGGTTCTGGTCGTGGATCGCCACCGCAACGTCTGGTGCCTCGCCGGGGATCACCGCCAGCCGCCGGTCGATGACGATGAGCCGGTTGAAGAACTCGTCGAGCGTGCGCACCTGCGCACCGTGCTCCAGGATCCGCTCGACGTGGTCACGCGTGGCTTTGCTGCGCCGGGCGGTGTGCTGGTACAGGGTGTGCATCGTCACGCCTCGCTCCAGCGCACGCAGGTCTCGATCGACGGCCTGCTCCAAAATGGCTGCCCGGCGGGGGCCTGCCGGCTGTGCGGTGAGCAGCTCGGACTCTGCGTCATCCACGGCCGCCTCGAGGAACTGGTTGATGCTGGCCAGCCCCCGGACCTCGTTGAGGGCGCGGCCACCAGCGGGAGTACGCCGGAACGTCTGGGCCAGCGACCCGAGGGCGTCGGCCCAGGCCGCTGACTCGTCGAGCAGCTCGACCACCTGACGGCTCATCGGCGCCACCACCCCTGTCTGGACCGCTGCCGGGTCAACCGCGACCCACCCATCCACACGCTCGTCCTCGCGCAGCAGCCCGAGCTCGATCAGCAGGTCGAACGCCTTATGGTCCGGGTGGCCGTCGTGCAGGCGAGCATCGTCCAGAGCCAGCACTCCGGCGCCGATGACCTCACGGAAGAGGTCCCCCGCCCGGCCAGCCAGGAGCGCGCGCCGTTCGGGCCCCCGGTCAGTGCTCATCCCAGCATCATGGACGACAACACCGGGCCCCGCACCCTAGGGGGTGCGGGGCCCGCGGTGGCTGTGTCGGTGGTACTGGGCTCCCGGTCGAGAACCTCAGGCGCCGAGACGCGCCTTGAGTGCGTCCAGCTCGGTCCACAGGACGGCTGGGAGCTGGTCACCGAACTTCTCGAACCACTCGGTGATCTCGGGGATCTCCTTCTTCCACTCCTCGACGTCTACCGCGAGGGCCTTCCGCAGGTCCTCCTCGGTGACATCCAGGCCGTCGATGTCGAGGGAGCCCGGCGCTGGGACGTGGCCGATCGGTGTCTCGACAGCGGCCGCCTGTCCCTCCATGCGGTCGATGACCCACTTCAGGACGCGACTGTTCTCGCCGAACCCGGGCCACAGGAAGCCACCGTCGTCGTTGCGGCGGAACCAGTTGACGTAGTAGATGCGTGGCATCTTCGCTGCGTCGTTCTCCTTGCCCATGTTGATCCAGTGGCTGAAGTAGTCACCGGCGTTGTAGCCGATGAACGGCAGCATGGCCATCGGGTCGCGGCGGACCACGCCGACCTGGCCGGTGGCGGCCGCGGTCGTCTCGCTGGAGAGGGTCGCCCCCATGAACGTGCCGTGGACCCAGTCGCGGGCCTCGGTGACGAGCGGGATCGTGGTCTTGCGCCGGCCGCCGAAGAGGATCGCGTCGATCGGGACACCGCGCGGGTCGTCGTACTCCGGGGCGAGGATCGGGCACTGCTTGATCGGGGTGCAGTAGCGGCTGTTCGGGTGGGAGCTCAGCTCTTCACTCTCAGGCGTCCACGACTGGCCCTTCCAGGACGTGGCGTGGTCAGGCTTGCTCTCCATGCCCTCCCACCAGACGTCGCCGTCGTCGGTGAGTGCCACGTTGGTGAACACCGAGTTGCCGATGTTGATGGTCTCCATGGCGTGCGGGTTGGTGTGCTCGTTGGTGCCGGGAGCGACACCGAAGAAGCCGTACTCCGGGTTGACCGCCCACAGGCGGCCGTCCTCGCCGATGCGCATCCAGGCGATGTCGTCGCCGATGGACTCGACCTTCCAGCCCGGGATGGTCGGCTTGAGCATGGCGAGGTTGGTCTTGCCGCAGGCGCTGGGGAACGCGGCCGCGATGTACTTGGTGATGCCCTGCGGGTTGGTCAGCTTGAGGATCAGCATGTGCTCGGCCATCCAGCCCTCGTCACGCGCCATGGCGCTGGCGATCCGGAGGGCGTAGCACTTCTTGCCGAGGAGCGCATTGCCGCCGTACCCGGAGCCGTAGGACCAGATCGTGCGCTCCTCGGGGAAGTGCACGATGTACTTGGTCTCGTTGCAAGGCCAGGACACATCCTCCTGGCCCTCCTCCAGCGGCATACCAACCGAGTGCAGCGCCGGCACCCAGGCGACATCTTCCCCGGCCGCAGCGAGCTCCTCGATCCTGCGCAAGACGTGGGTACCCATGCGGGCCATCACCCGCATCGAGACGGTGACGTACGCCGAGTCGGTGATCTCGACCCCGAACATCGGGTGCTCGGCCTCGAGGTGGCCCATGACGAACGGGATGACATACATGGTCCGGCCCTTCATGCAGCCCGCGTACAGCTCGCGCATGATGACCTTCATCTCGCTCGGGTCCATCCAGTTGTTGGTGGGCCCGCAGTCCTTCTCGTCGACCGAGCAGATGTAGGTGCGGTCCTCGACTCGCGCCACGTCGGTGGGGTCAGAGGCTGCGTGGAAGGAGTTCGGCTTCTTGGCCGGGTCGAGACGTGTGAAGGTGCCGGTGGACACGAGGGCTTCGGTCAGCTCGACCCACTCCTCGTCGGAGCCCGTGCACCAGTGGATGCGGTCCGGAGTGGTGAGCTCGGCGACCTCGGTAACGAAGGCCAGGATGCCCTCGTGCGTCGTGGGCGCGCCCTCGGTGGTGGTCTGGTTCGACGTCTCGGCGGTCATGCCTGTTTCCCTCTCGAGCATTTCGCGGCCAGTGCCTTGTGGGGCCTGACCGGCCGTCGAAAGCATCGACGGTGTGTGTCCTTGAGTTCTTGTACCGGATGCGGCGCCGTTGCATCACCCGCTGGTGGCCCCAAGTTACGCCCAGAGAACATGCCGGAGTAACCGAGGTTGAGGGGGAATCTACGGGCCGGTACGCGTTCCGCCTATTGGATCGTTCCAGCGCGGCGGGTCTTTCGCTGCGTGCGAGGGCCGGTGGCCGATTTCAACCGCGCCCGACATGTCCGCTAGCATTGCGCAGTCCTCAGGACAGGCGCCCGTAGCTCAACGGATAGAGCATCTGACTACGGATCAGAAGGTTGGGAGTTCGAATCTCTCCGGGCGCGCCACACACCAACCGCAGGCAGACCAGTTCTGACCTGCGGTTTCGTGCGTTCGATGCGCGCACGGCTTTGTCCGCGCCACATCCGCGCGAATCGACCTCATACTGACACCGGCTACTGACACCAGCCGAGTCACTTTTCCTCCCCGAACAGCTTCCCGAGCCTGTCCAGCGCCTCGCGCTTGTCGTCAAGCGTGACGTGGCCATAGACATTCATCGTCATTTCCAGCGTCGAGTGGCCGGCGATGTCCATGGCAGTCCGCGGCGGCACACCCAGGCCGAGACCTTCGCGGTCTCGACCATGCTCGACGCCTACCGCTCCGGGGCCGACCCCGCGGTCGTCCTCCCGGTCCTCTCGACCTGGATGGGACATACCGAACCCCGCGACACCTACTGGTATCTCAGCGGCACCGCGGAGCTGTTGGCCGCCGCGACCGAACGTCTCGAAACCGGTGGTCCACACGACAAACGGAGCCGGTCATGACACAACTGGCGCCCATCCTGCAAGCCTTCTTCACCACCCGGCTGACCAGCCAGTACGGAGCCAGCCCGCACACCATCGCCGCCTACCGCGACACCTGGCGACTGCTGCTGCGCTACGTCGAGCAGACCACCGGCATCGCCCCGGCCGCGTTGGACCTCGCCGAACTGGACAGCAACATGATCAGCGGCTTCCTCGAGCCACCTCGAGACCGAACGCGGCAACGCCGTCACGCACCCGCAACGCCCGCCTCGCTGCGATGCACTCACTGTTCTCGCTACGGCGCCTACCACCATCCCGAGCACGCCGACACGATCAGCCGAGTCCTGGCGATCCCGGCGAAACGAGCCCATCGCACCGACATCACCTACCTCAGCCCGCCCGAGGTCACCGCCCTACTGGCCGCACCCGCACCGGACCACCGTGGCCGGGCGCCGAGACCACGCTCTGATCCAAGTCGCTGTCACCACCGGACTGCGGGTCTCCGAACTCACCGCGCTGACACGCAGCGACGTCCACCTCGGCACCGCCGCCCACGTCGTCTGCCACGGGAAGGGACGGAAGGACCGGATCACGCCCGCTGGACCGCCAGACCGTCGGGGTCCTTCGAGACCTGGCACGGCCGAAGCGCCACCACCACTGCGGCCGCTCGTGTTCCCCAGCCGCGACGGAACACAGCTGAGCCGCGACGCCGTCGCGGCCCGTTTCGACCTTGCACGCAGCCACCGCAGCCCAGGCCCGCCCGAGCATGACCCGCAAGCACGTGACACCACACGTCCTGCGGCACACCGCCGCCATGCGGCTCCTAGCCGCCGGGGTCGACACCAGCGTCATCGCGCTCTGGCTCGGCCACGAGAGCATCGAGACCACCCAGATCTACCTGCACGCCGACATGAAGACCAAGGAGAACGCCCTGGCCAGGACCAGACCCACCGGGACCAAAGCGGGACGCTACAAAGTCGTCGACGACGCGCTCCTCGCCTTCCTCCAAGCCCTCTAGATTATGCCGACCTCGCAGCCACGATCACACTTCTGACCAGGCACAACGCCACGACATCGGCATAACCAGGACGTCGGCATAACCCCTTTTATGCCGACGTCCTGGTTATGCCGATGTCGGCGGGGAAGTCCTGCTCTGGGTGGGCTTTCGGTCTGGTGAGGTCGGCATAATCCGGCTTCGCGTCACGCTGGTTTCTCCCCGACTGGAAGGTAGGAACCAGGCTCATGCACTCCACTCCCGATCCATCCCACGTTCGATTCACCGGTCCGCTGACGCAGTTCGCGGCAGGGTTGGCCGAGGAACTCGCGCTGCTGGGCTACACAGCTACTTCGGCGACGGCCCAGCTGCAGTTCGCAGCCCACTTGTCGCGGTGGCTGGAGTCCCAGGGCATGGGGCCGGGCGACCTCACGGGTCCGGTGATCGAGCGGTTCCTGGCCGCCCGTCGAGCCGCCTACACCAGCCACTACTCGCCGGAGGCGCTGGAGCCGGTCCTTGGCTATCTGCGTCGTCAGGGGCTGGTGCCGACGGCAGCGGTGCCGGCGCCCTCGTCACCGGTCGAGGTGTTGATGGCCCGCTATGGCGAGTACCTGACCGACGAACGTGGTCTGAGCGCTCCCGTGGCTCGCGCGTACTCGCACTTGGTCACCCCCTTCGTTGAAGACAGGGTCGGCGCCGGGGGGCAGGTGGGGTTCGCGGAAATGACTGCCGACGACCTCGCTCGGTTTCTGACCACGCGGCTACCCACGATGACGAGGAAGACGGCGCAGATGACCGCGTGCGCACTGCGGTCGTTCCTGCGTTTCCTGCACGACCAGGAGATGGTCGAGGTCGCGCTGGCTGACGCGGTCCCGGCGGTGGCGCACCGCAGACTTTCCGGCCTACCTCAGCCGCTGAACCTAACGCAGGTCACTGCCCTGCTGGACGCCTGCGACCGGTCGAGTCCGGTGGGACGCCGCGACTTCGCCGTGATCACCGTGCTGCACCGGCTGGGTCTTCGCTGCGCGGAGCTCACCGGACTGCGACTGGACGACGTGGACTGGCAGGCAGGGACCCTGAGGATCCGTGGCAAGTGCAACCGGATCGACCTGCTGCCGCTGCCAGTTGACGTCGGCCAGGCCATCGTGGACTACATGCGCGACGGGCGACCCCACACGTCGGCGCGGACCGTGTTCGTGAAGGCCCGCGCGCCCCATACCGCCCTGGCGTCGTCGGGCATCAGTTGCATCGTGGCCCGAGCGGCACAGCGTGCTGGGCTGGGCACTGTCCATGCGCATCGGTTGCGTCACACCGCGGCGAGCCGCACCCTCAACGCCGGAGCGAGCCTGGAGCAGGTCGCCCACCTGCTTCGACATGCCAGTCCGGCTACGACCGCGATCTACGCCAAGACCGACCAGGTCAGGCTGTCGGCGCTTGCGCGTCCCTGGCCAACGGGGCGAACAGGGCCGACCGGTGGCGGTGCGTCATGAGCACTCTGCCGGAGGAACCCCAGAAGTGGCGGGGGCTGGTCGCCGACTACCTCACGGTGCGCCGTGCACTGGGATACAAGCTCGACGACGCCGAGCACATTCTGGGTCGATTCCTGGGCTACCTGCACGATCACGACGCCCACGGCGTGACCGTGCACCACGCGCTCGAGTTCGCCACGGCACCCCCGGCTGCCTCGCCACGAACGCAGGCTCTTCGGCTCTCAGCCATTAGATGTTTCGCTCGGTGGGCCAGGTGCCAGGACCCCGACGTCGAGGTGCCACCGGCCAGACTTCTCCCGGCCAGACCAACCCGGGTCGCGCCCTACATCTACACCGCTGAGGAGATCCATGCCCTGCTGGAGGCTGCTGGTCTGCTGCGGACCGAGCTGCGGGCCGCAACGTTTCGAACCCTGATCGGGTTGATGGCCGCCACCGGGATCCGCACGGGGGAGGCCATCGCCTTGGACATCGCCAGCCTCGACCAGGACGGCCACACCCTGACGGTCACGGGGAAGTACGGCAAGATCCGGATGCTCCCGTTGCATCCAACCGTCGTCGATGCCCTGACGGGTTACCTCCACCAACGCGAACGGCTGCTGCCCGCTGCGGCCTGCCCCGCGCTGCTGATCTCCACCAACGGCACCAGACTGCTCCCATCCAATGTCCACGAGACATTTCGCAACCTGACCCAGCAGGCCGGCCTGAGGCCCGCCTCATCAGCGTGTCGCCCGAGGCCACATGATCTCCGCCATACCTTCGCGGTCTCGACCATGCTCGACGCCTACCGCTCCGGGGCCGACCCCGCGGTCGTCCTCCCGGTCCTCTCGACCTGGATGGGACATACCGAACCCCGCGACACCTACTGGTATCTCAGCGGCACCGCGGAGCTGTTGGCCGCCGCGACCGAACGTCTCGAAACCGGTGGTCCACACGACAAACGGAGCCGGTCATGACACAACTGGCGCCCATCCTGCAAGCCTTCTTCACCACCCGGCTGACCAGCCAGTACGGAGCCAGCCCGCACACCATCGCCGCCTACCGCGACACCTGGCGACTGCTGCTGCGCTACGTCGAGCAGACCACCGGCATCGCCCCGGCCGCGTTGGACCTCTCCCAACTGGACAGCAACATGATTAGCGGCTTCCTGAGTTACCTCGAGACCGAACGCGGAAACGCCATCACCACCCGCAACGCCCGCCTCGCTGCGGTGCATTCACTGTTCTCCTACGGCGCCTACCACCATCCCGAGCACGCCGACACGATCAGCCGAGTCCTGGCGATCCCGGCGAAACGAGCCCATCGCACCGACATCACCTACCTCAGCCCGCCCGAGGTCACCGCCCTACTGGCCGCACCGCACCGGACCACCGTTGCCGGGCGCCGAGACCACGCTCTGATCCAAGTCGCTGTCACCACCGGAATGCGGGTCTCCGAACTCACCACGCTGAAACGCAGCGACGTCCACCTCGGCACCGCCCCCCACGTCGTCTGCCACGGGAAGGGACGGAAGGACCGGATCACGCCCCTGGACCGCCAGACCGTCGGGGTCCTTCGAGAACTCACGGCCAAGGCCACCACCACTGCGGCGTTCGTGTTCCCCAGCCGCGAAGGAACACAGATGAGCCGCGACGCCGTCGCGGCCCGTTTGACCTTGCACGCAGCCACCGCAGCCCAGGCCCGCCCGAGCATGACCCGCAAGCACGTGACACCACACGTCCTGCGGCACACCGCCGCCATGCGGCTCCTAGCCGCAGGGATCGACAGCAGCGTCATCGCGCTCTGGCTCGGCCACGAGAGCATCGAGACCACCCAGATCTACCTGCACGCCGACATGAAGACCAAGGAGAACGCCCTGGCCAGGACCAGACCCACCGGGACCAAAGCGGGACGCTACAAAGTCGTCGACGACGCGCTCCTCGCCTTCCTCCAAGCCCTCTAAATTATGCCGACCTCGCAGCCACGATCACACTTCTGACCAGGCACAACGCCACGACATCGGCATAACCAGGACGTCGGCATAAAAGGGGTCCATCACCGCGACTGCGTCGGGGAGCTCTTCGGTGGTGGCGGTCTTGAAGCCGGTGAACCCGTCCATCGCGACGACCTCCACTGCCGTCGCGCCAGGCTGGGTCGCGTCGGCGAGCCAGGTCTTGAACGCCTGCTTGGAGCGGCCTTCGACCATGTCCAGCAGCCGTGCGGGGCCGGTGCCGTCGCGGATGCCGGTGAGGTCGATGATCACGGTGACGTACTTGTCGCCGCGGCGGGTGTGGCGCCACACGTGCTCGTCCACGCCGATCGCGGTGACGCCGTCGAGCCGGGCTGGGTCGTCGATCAGGACGCGCTTGCCCTCGGCCAGCACCGCGTCGTTGGCGGTGTTCCAGGCGACCCCGAGGCCTTCGGCGACGCGGGCAACGGTCAGGTGTTGGCGCACGATCCCTTCCAGCGCCCACCGCAGCCCACGACGAGAAGCTTCGCGCGCGGTTCGGCTGCCCGGGTGGTGTCTTGGCGCCACACATGCCCGCAGCCGGTGCACCGGTAGCGGCGGATCGTGACCAGCAGCGTCGTGGGCCGCCAGCCGAACGGCTCGTGCGCCAGCCGCCGGGTCACGGTGTCGCGCGGCGCCCCTTCGCAGCCGCAGCGGCGGCACCAGCGGTCCGGCTCGACGACCCGGCAGGCCAAGACCGCACGGTCCGGCTCAAGCCGCTGCCCAACGACCTCGAGACCAAGCTCATCGAGGCGGCAGAACGTGGTCAGGTCAGGGCAGGCGAAGGTAGCGTCAGGCACGTCGAGGTCTTCCAGATGGGCGGCGTAGAACCTCCATCCTCGGGAGACCTCGACGCCTATCCAGGGACCGACGCGCCGACCAGCGCTACACCCTCAACTGTGAAGAGCCGCGAATCCGGACATCGGGCGACATCCGGTGGGCGAGGTTACCGATTGACCGTCGGTTCCACCACTATGAGTTAGCAGTGGGTCGTCGGCTGCGCGGCAGCCTGATCTGGAACAGGGTCCCTACGCCAGGCGAGGACTGAACGCCCACTGTGCCTTGATGCGCCTCAACAATGGACTTGACGATTGGGAGCCCGAGGCCGGCGCCCTGTTTCTCTGCGGCGACTGCCTGCCGGCCACGAAAGTGCCTTTCGAAGACCCGCGAAATGTCCTCTGCTGGGATACCGGGGCCAGTGTCCTTGACGGTAACGGTGATGTGGTTTGCGTCGCCGCGGAGTTCGATGTCGACCTTGCAGCCGGCGGGTGAGAACTTGATGGCGTTTAAGATCAGGTTGTCGACTGCTTGTCCGAGACGATCCGCGTCTCCGCGGAGGTGAGCATCGTCGCAAACGCTCACGAAGGTCAGGGGCAGACCTGCGGCCAAGGCGACCGGTGTGGCGCCTTCGACTGCCTCGAGCACGACCTTGAGGAAGTCAACCTTGGTCGGACGGATGTCCAAACCCCCCTCACCGGCGCTCACCAAGGTCAACAGGTCGTCCACCAGGCGTACCTCTCGGCGCGCGTTCCGAGCGATGACTTCGACGAAAGCCTGCGCCTCCGCACTGACATCTTCCGGGCCCAGGTCCCGGAGAACCTCTGTGTAACCCAGAACAGAGGTCAAGGGGGTGCGAAGCTCATGGGAGACCGTGGCCAGGAAGATGTCCTTCACTCTGTCCGCCTCCGCCTCGACTCGTCGGCGTTCACTGATGTCTCGGACCGCGACTCGCACGAGCGGAGCCTGCGCTGTACGTAGCGCTCCTATCGAGAGCTCGACTGGGATACTCGATCCGTCTTCGCGATTCGCATCGAGTTCGAGCGTGGGTGCTGGCTCATCGTGCGGGGCCCCGTCCAAAATGCCTGCATAGTAGGTGCGGAGTCGATTCTGCAGCGTCGCCGCGTCCTGACTGGGGAAGAGCTGCCACGTGTGCTGTTCGAACAACTGCATGCGATCACGCCCGAAGAGAAGTTCCGCGCGGCGGTTGCACAGGAGTATCCGGCCGTCCCGGTCGAGGATCAGGGTCGCGTCTGGCGTTGACTCGAGCAGGCCACGAAAACGGATCTCATCGAGACTGAGGTTCTCGACGTCGCGGATCGAGATGACAACCAGCTGGCCGTGGGTGCTCCGGATGGGCGCGTTCGCGATCTGGGCGGCGAACGTCGAGCCGTCTTTGCGTACAAAGGCACCTTCTAGCCCGTCTCCGAAGGCTCGCGCGACGGGGTTCTCGATGTAGGCGGTCAGGCGAGGCGTGAGCTCGTTGCGTAGGCGGGTCGGCATCAAACTGAGCACATGCTGACCGACGAGTTCGTCGCGGGTGTACCCGGTCGCCGCCAGGATGCGATCATTCGCGATACAGATCTGGGCGTCCTGGTCATAAACCACGACGGCGTCGTGCATGAGCTCAACCGCAATCGCCAACTGGCCGAGTTCAAAGACTCCCCGCGCATGCTCGATGCTCGTTACCCCTTCTCTGGAGTCACTGAAGGGTGCAGCCCAGGAAGAAACGAGCCCGCGCAAGAAAGATCCTTTGCCCTACTCGCGACGAGCGTAGACCTCAGATTACGAAAGGGCGGAGATTTCGCGAAATGGTGCAGGCCGAGGTTTCTTGCCGCACCGGGGGCACTAGGACTGAATGGATCGCGCCAGTCAGTAGACCATGGAGCCCGGGACGGGGGTGTCTTTGTGACGCGGGGTTCGCCCTGCACGTCGATCGGGCCCGTCGCGCAGCGGCGCGGTACCCAGGCCTAGCGACGCCTCACGAACTATCTTCCGTCTCTGTGTCGGGGTGCCACGCGGGTAGAGGCAACCGGTTGGTCACTGTTTGGCCTAATTTAGCCTTATTGCCCCACGCGGCCGCGACCTGATGCACAGTGGGGGTATGCCGCGACCCGATGGTGCAGGTGCTTCTACGGCGCGGTCATGTTGACGATGACGGCACTGCACTTAATCATGCCCGACACACGCCGATACCCCTGGGCGGTGATCGGCTGCGCGAGTGCTGGCGATCGAAGGCGGCAGCCTGGTCGACCGCCCGCGGCAGAGCTTGGGGTGGTGGCTTGTCGCGGCGAGCATCGTCACCCTCATCGGCGGGGACACCGGCGTCTCCCCTCTAGTCCTCGACCTTGTCGAGGCTCGCGCGAGCCTGTCCGTCCCGGCCTCACCCTGAGCATCGAAGGAAGAGGAATCTCATGACCACCCAGGTTTCCACCGCCCCGCCTCCTGGGGACGTCGTCAACCGTCGCTTCGAGGACCTGGACCGGCTCCGACGGACCAGTCCGATGTATGACGCGGTCATCGAGGAGATCGATGGGCGGCGGATTCGAATCGGGGACCACTGGCTGACCGACTGGGCTTCGTGCAACTATCTTGGCTTCGATCTGGAGCCGGAGATCATGGACTCGATCGGACCGATGGTGCGGCGCTGGGGAACGCACCCGAGCTGGTCAAGGCTGCTGGGCAATCCCCGTCCTTACCTGGACATCGAGGAGCGGCTGACCGAACTGCTCGATGCCCCGGACACCCTCGTCCTGCCCACGATCTCGCACATCCACTCCACCGTCATCCCGGTCCTGGCGGGGCGGGGAACTGTGCTGATGGACGCCCAGGCCCACAAAACCATTTACGACGGGTGCGCCATCGCCCGCGGGAGGGGCGCCACGCTGCTGCGCTTCGCCGCCAACGACCCGTTCGACCTGGAGCGCCAGTTGCGTACCGCGCCCGCCGGGCTTCCGCGCCTGGTGTGCATGGACGGGGTCAACAGCATGACCGGCAACGCCCCTGACCTCGGCGCCTTCGCCGCGGTATGCCGAGAGTACGGCGCGCAGCTCTACGTCGACGACGCGCACGGCTTCGGCGTGATCGGGGAGAACCCGGACGAGGAGCACCCCTACGGTCGACGCGGGAACAGCATCGTCCGGTGGGCCGGCGAGAGCTACGACGACGTGGTCCTGGTGGGAGGTTTCTCGAAGTCCTATTCGTCCCTGATGGCCTTCCTAGCAGTGCCCACCTCGCTGAAGAACCTGATCAAGGTCGCCGCCCCGACTTACCTGTACTCCGGCCCCTCACCGATCGCCTCCCTTGCCACCGTGCTGGCAGGGATGACGCTGAACGAGACGCGCGGGGACGCCATCCGGACCGAGCTGCAGCGCAAGACGGGGGTCGTCCTGGACACCGTCCGGGCGCTCGGCATGGGCACCCCGAACACGTCGGGACTGCCGATCATCGAGCTCCCCCTCGACGACGCCGACGACATCGACCTGGTGGGGAACTTTCTCTTTGAGCGGGGCATCTACGTCACCCTGGCGGCGTACCCGCTCGTCCCGCGTAGCCAGGTGGGCTTTCGCATTCAGGTGACCGCCGCGAACACCGACGAGGAGGTCGGGGACCTCTGCGCGGGGCTGGCCGAGCTGTCGACCCGGTTCCGAATGCGTGATGCGGCGTGATCGCGGTCGTCGACGACGACGACGGCCACTACGCGTCAAGCTTCTGGCTCCGCTCAGGTTCCGTGACTTCAGGCTGCTCTGGATAGGGGCAACCCTCTCCCTGCTCGGCGACGGGGTCTTGCTCGTCGCCCTTGCCTGGCAGGCCTACCAGCTCTCGAACAGCCCAGCGGCGATGTCCATCGTCGGTGTCGCACTGACCGTGCCTCAGGTGGGCCTGGTGCTGTTCGGAGGCGTGGTCAGCGACCGGGTGGAGCGTCGACGGGTGATGCTCGCCGCTGACCTGGTTCGCGCCGTCTGCTTGGGGGCCCTGGCTGTCCTCTCTCTCACCGGCGACATCCGGCTGTGGCACCTGGCGGCCTTCGCCGCGGTGTACGGCGCGGCGTCGGCGTTCTTCATGCCGGCGTTCGAGGCGCTGGTGCCAAGCCTGGTCCCCGAGGAGCGGCTCACCGAGGCTAACGCCCTCGACGCGTTCCTTCGCCCGGCGATGCTGTGGCTGCTGGGTCCGGCGCTGGGTGGCCTCCTGGTGGGAGCCGCGGGAGCGGGATGGGCCTTCGCGCTCGACGGCGCCACCTTCATAGCGTCGGCCACGTGCCTGCTTCGCTTGACAGCCCGCACGCCCGAGCCGCATGACGCGCTCACCGTTCGATCTGCGTGGCTGGAGTTGCGGGAGGGCTTCACCCTGGTCCGCAGCCAGCCGTGGCTGTGGGTGACCTTCCTGGCCGCGACCTTCACCTACCTGCTATTTCTTGGGCCAACCGAGGTGCTGCTGCCGTACCTCGTTAAGAACGAGCTTGGCGGCGACGCGCGCGACTTCGGCATAATTCTTGCGGCCGGTGGCGTCTCCGCGCTGGCGGCGGCGTTCCTGATCGGCCAGACGGGGATCCCGAGTCGGGTGATGACCTTTACCTATCTGGCATGGGCCGGGGCGACCCTGGCGATTGCCGGCTACGGCCTGGCCACCACCCGGTGGCAGGCGATGACGGCCGCAGCCCTGGTCAGCGGTCTTGAAACCCTAGGGGCCGTGGCGTGGACCACCACCAAGCAGCGGCTGGTGCCCGGAGACCTGCTGGGGCGGGTGTCCTCGTTCGACTGGTTCATCTCGATCTCGCTCGTGCCGATCTCCTACGCCGTGACCGCCCCGGTGGCTGCCGCCATCGGAGTGCGCGAGACGCTGATGGGTGCGGGCGTCGTCGGGGCCCTGGTCACCGTCGGGTTCCTGTTCGTACCGGGCGTCCGTGCACCTGATGACCGCTCCGCCTCGGACCCGGTGCTGGCCGGGGTTGCACCGTGACTCCCGCGATGGCCGCCGACCTGGTCGACGCGCTTGGCGACGCATTCAAGTCCGGTGACGTCACGGCGGTGCTGCAGTGCTTCGCCGCCGACGGGGACGTCCTCTACGCCGGGTCTGAGGCCGACGAGGTAGCAGTCGGCGCAGCCGCCCTCACCTCGCTGCTCGAAGAGCTGTTCACCCGCGAGGAGCGCTATTCCTGGAAGTCCGGCACCACGCACGTGCTTGCTTGCACGGCCGGTGCAGTGGTGGTAGCGGACGCGACCCTCGCGGTCCACGCGGTCGCGGACGGCACCATGATCGAGACTGACTTGCCGTACCGGGTCAGCGGCCTCTTGGAACAGGCGCAAAGCCGCTGGGTCTGGCGCATGTGTCAAGGCGCGGAGCTGACGGTGCAAGAAACCGCGTGAGGGCGCGCGGGTAGGTGGCGGGCTTCGGCGCGGCCCGCGAAGATCCGCCTCAGGACCGGGGGACTTGCCGAGGATCGTCGCGTAGATGCCGTCGATCGGGTCGTGGGCTTTGTTGGGGGGCAGCAACCACCACCTGGCGATTTTGCGCTGGAAGGTTCAGGGTGCCGCGCCTGAGCGTGTGCTGCTCTCGTGGGTGTGCGCCGAGTCCTGGCGGCGCAGAGGTCACCAGGCGTCCTTCGAGAAAGTGCTGATGGTCGTACTAGCAGCGGCGTCTCGTTCCACTTTTCGCCGACGAATCCGGCTGGGTGCCCCTCCCCGGCGGCTACGCCCACCGATTCAACAACAGGCATGGACGACGACCTGCTCCGGGTGCTCGCGCAATGGAGAGTTTCGTGCGGCGGCGGCGTGGTCTCGACAACCCTCGACCGGCCGGGCGGCGGCGAGCAGTTGCGGCCGGGTTCGCCGTGCGCGCCCAGGTGCGTAGTACCGGGCCCTGGTTTCAGGCGACGTCGCCTTGGACTTCGGGAGTGTCGCCGGTCGGGATCATGACCGTGACGGTGGTGCCCACGCCCGGGATGGAGATGATCGAGATCGTGCCGCCGTGCTCTTCGACGATCCGCTTGACGATCACCAGACCGAGCCCGGTCCCCGGGATCGCCATGCGGGTCGCGACCGAGGACCGGAAGAACCGAGTGAAGAGCCGGTCCTGCTCGTCCTCGGGGATACCCACACCCGTGTCAGAGATCGTGAAGGCCAGGTCCGCGCCCTCACGCCGCGCGTGAAGGCTCACCGTCCCGCCCGCCGGGGTGAACTTGACGGCGTTGGTGAGCAGGTTGAGCAGGGCACGGTCGAGTTGCACACGGTCCACCACGATGGTGTCGGTGCCCGGGCTGCAGGTGAGCACCAGCTCGACGCTCTTCGCCACAGCGATTGGCCCGACCTGGCTTCGCATGTCGTCAACGAGATGCGCGACTAGGGTCGGTTCGCGATGCAGGTCCAGGGTGCCGGTCTCGATCTGACTCAGTGTCAGGAGATCCTCGATCAGGGTGAGCAGCCGCTCGCTGTTGCGGCCGATGACCTGCAAGCCTTGGGTCTGGCCGGTGGACAGGTCGCCGTGGTCGCCGTCGGCCAGCATCTCAACGTTTCCGATGATGCTTGTCAGCGGCGTTCGCAGCTCGTGGGAGACCGTGGTCACGAACTCGCTCCGGATGCGGTCGAGTTCCTCGAGTTCCAGGATGTGGCGCTGCAGCGTCACCTCGAGGTTTTTGCGTTCGGTGATGTCGCGGGCGGTCACTACGATGCCGTTGACGCTCGGGTTGTCGAGCAGGTCGGTGTTGATGGTCTCGACGTCGGTGAAGTGCCCGTCGCTGCGGCGTACCCGCCACTCGGCACGGGCGCTGTCTTGGGAACGGTCCGTCAGGCGGGTGTAGAAGGCCGTCGCCGCGGCCTGCTCTGAGGGGTCCACCAACGACGGCAGCGGCGTTCCCACGAGGTCCTCGGGGCGATGGCCGAGCGCAGGCGCCACCGAGGGCGTCACGTAGCGGATCACCAGTCCGGCGTCGAGCACCATGATCACGTCGCTGGAGTTCTGCACCAGCGCGCCGACCCGTGCCTCGCTGCGTTGTTGGCTGAGACCTTCGGTGAGCGTGGCGCTCTCCAGGGCCAGGGCGAGCTGCGCTCCGAGGGTGTGCAGCCCGTCTGCCACGTCCGACGGCATGGGCGCGGTGCTGGTCACGATCATGCGACCGTAGACGGAAGCCTGCGTGGAAAGCGCGACAACCATGGAATCGATAGGTGTGAGCGCGACGGACTGCCTCGGCGGCTGGGAGTCAGCCACCTCCACCCCGATGTCGATCTTCCCCAGTCCCTGCGTCAGGTCGCGTGCCCCGGCGACCGCGGCGCGCACGATGTGCCCACGATCGGGCGCCGCAGTCAGCGCCGTGGCCGCGTGGCGCAGGATGGTCTCACGCCGTTCCGCCCGTTCGTGCCGCCCGACCGCTTCACGCAGGTTGGAGACCAGCCCCAACATGCGCACGAGCACAAGCACGAACAGCACCGCCGACGCCGAGGCCGCCACAGGGACGTCGAACCCCTCGATCGGCCACTGGCTGTTGGCGATGAGGGTGGCAGGCGCGATCAGGGTCGCAGCCGCCGGCAGCAGGAGCCGCTTCCCGCTCAGCGAGGCGGCTGTGATGGGTGTCCGCGCCGACAGCTCGCGCATCGACGGATGGAGCGCCGCGGCACCCCACAGCAAGTAGGTGCCCATCCAGCCGACGTCGAGCCAACTGCCCATGCTATAGCTGCCGTCCAGCTCGATGGCGCCATAGGCGACATCGGTGAGAATGAGGCAGAGAATGCTCGCCGCCAAGAGGTAAAAAGCCCGCGGGCGGGCACCGCTCCCGATGAACAGCCGGGCTGCCACCGCCAGGAGCAGCACATCCATGGCGGGGTAGACCATCGAAACGAAGCGCGACAACTGACCCTCGTCCGCGTGGTGGGTGTGCGGCTCGATCAGGTAGACCCAGGAGAGCAGGCCGAAGCCGACCGTGATGATCAGGGCGTCGAGCAGGCTGGCCCAGTCCTTGCCCGGGGTTCGGCTCCGGATCAGGAGGACGAGACCGGCGACCTGTAACGGGTAATAGACGATGTACAACCCGTCGGCGAAAGAGGGAAACGAAAGGTCATATGTGTAGTAGAAGAAGTCGCCGGCAACGAACAGCAATTGGGCGACGATGAACAGCACCCACGGCAACATGGGCCGGGGCCTGGACCGGGCAACTCCGACCGCGATCGCGACCGCGCTCGAAAGTCCCACCAGCTCAAACAGCCACGGGCTGCCAGCGACGGGAGGCAGCTTGACGTAGAAGCCGACGGCGACGCCGCCGAGCAGCAGATACATCTGCGAGACCCGACCGCTCTCCTTCCGCCGGTGCCTGCGCCGGGCAGCATAGTCGCTCCCTGACCTGGACGCAGGGATCGTCCCAAGCGTCGCGAGACGGGCTCCACAGCCCAGCGGACAAGAAGCATCCAGTAGAGGTGTCCCGCACTCGGCACACAACCTATGCGTCTCCGCAGGCGCCATCCCCACAACAGATCTCCCCGGTACTTGGTTTCCAGGACCCCACCTGTTGATCCCTTCTGTCAGAATATGTGAGTTCTCTTGCGATGTTCTCGGATTGCGGTTTTGACCGGGCGGTCGCGGGCTTCGCCACGCTTGGCCGCACTAGGTCCATCCCGTATACCCGGTAACCAGCGTGGCCTGCCGCCCGACCCATGGGCCTTTGCGGCGGCGCGGTCAGCGATCAGGGTTGGTCATGCTGGGCCGAAATGGGCGCATCGCTGAGCAGCAGGTCCGGTCACGGAACTCCCCCGCGGCAGCCGGCTGCACGGAGTTGAGTCCAGCAGAGCGGTGTACGACGTGGTGACGGCAGCTGACCGTAGACATGGGTGCGGTCACCGCGTGATTCGAGACATCTTCCACAACCACTCGAAGAAGGGCACCACGATGACCGCGAAATCCAGCATTGACACCTGCGGAGTTCTTGCACGGGCGACGAGACGGATCGCCGCAAGCGGATCCGCATGCGGGACGAACGTACGAAGCGGAGGGCCAGCAGCCGTGTCGATCGCCGAATGCGCACATCCAGGAACGCGAGTACGCCGTGTAGCAACCCCTGGATGTTGGCGGGACGTACCGCGCGCGGTGCCCGAGCTCAGCGTCGGACTCTGACGATGGCCTTCACGAGGTCGGTGCGGATGCCGTCTCCTACCCAGGTGGCACGGACGGCTGCGGCTTTGCGCGACCCGAGGGCTGCGCGTGGTCCGATCTTGATCTGCACTCTGATCAGCTTGTTGGCGCCCGGGTTGAGGGTGACCTTCCAGCCGGCCGGCGAGCGCATCACGCGGGTGCGGTTCTTCTTGGCTGAGTAGTACCGCACCCTAGAGCGCGGCGAGGCAGCGCTCCCTCGGAGGGTGAAGGTGTTCGTGGCGCTGCCGTCGTTGTGGACCCGGACATAGAAGTTGCGCAGGTGCCTGCGCGGCGCCGAGCGCATCTTGGTCTGCAGGCGACCCGTGTTGTTGTAGACGTTGTTACCGATGTAGCCGCGCGCCGGCCGGGTGCTGATCAGCCCGTCGGGCTGCTGGTCGCTGGCGCGGATGATGAGCCCAGCCGCGTTCGGGGTGCCGAGGATGGCGCCACCGGTGGGGGCGCCCAGGGTGAGCAGGATGGTCTCCGGCCCCTCCCGGAGGGTGTCGTTGATGATCGGGACGGTGAAGGACTTCTGGGTCTGACCAGCCGCGAACGACAACGTGCCAGAGGTGGCGCCGAAGTCCTTGCCGGCCACTGGCGTGTCCCCTGTGCTGGCGGCGTACTGCACGCTGACCACAGGGTTGGTGTCCCCGGCGCGGGTCACCGTGATGGAGGCCGTCCTGGTGTTCTCCTGGGCCGAGGTGTTGAAGGCGCCGAACCGCAGTGCCGGCGCGCTGGTTCGCGAGAGTGTCCGCACCACGGCGTGGGCGTGATAGTCCTCGACCGGGATGGCGCCCGCGGTGATGTTCCCGCTGATCGTCATGTAGGCACACGGGAACAGTTCGCCCTCGTATGGGAACTGCTCGATCTCGAAGAAGCCGTCGCACGAGCCCAGGTCCGTCATCTGCGGGGTGGACGCCGCTAGGTCGTAGGCAATTGCGTGCCGCTCGCCATCGCCGGCTCGTTCGGAAGATCCGACCACGACCTTCTCGTCCACGTCGGTGGCTTCGCTGGTTTCGCCGCCCAGAGTGCCGAGGCTGCGCATCTTGGGTGTGGCCGCGCCTAGGTCGTAGGCGAAGGCATGGTTTCGGCCCTTCTTGTCGTAGACCGGGAAACCCATGGCCGTCTGCGCAGCGCCGACCACGATCGTTCCGTCCACCGCAGTCGCGCTGCTCGAACTGCCGCCGGGAAGGGTGCCCAGGTCCCGCATCCCAGGTGTCGCCGAACCCAGGTCGTAGGCGAACGCACGCCTGTTGTAGTAGTAGTCGGCCGAGGAGGAATAGCCGACCACGATCCTTCCGTCCACCGCAGTTGCCTCGCTCGAGGCCCGTCCGGGAAGGGTGCCCAGGTCACGCATCTTCGGTGTCGCCGAGCTTAGGTCGTAGGCGAACGCATGGTCACGGCCATCAGGGTCGAAATAGGGGAAGCCCTTGACCGTCTGCGAACGGCCGACCACGATGCTCCCGTCCACAGCAGTCGCCTCGCTCGAGCCGCCACCCGGAAGGATGCCCAGGTCCTGCATCTTCGGTGTCGCCGAGCTGAGATCGTAGGCGAACGCACGCGAGGCGTCCTGGCCGGCGACCCAGACACGGCCGACCACGACGGTCCCGTCCACCGCGGTAGCCGCAGCACCCCAGAAGTCGTGGCCGCTCAGGGTTCCCAGGTCCAGCATCTTCGGGTTGGTCGCGCCGAGATCGTATGCGAACGCGTGGGGCAGGTTGTCGGCCGCGTCGGCGCGACCGACCACGATGTTCCCGTCCACCGCACTCGCCCAGCTGTGAACTCCACCGGGAAGTGTGCCCAGGTCCACCATCTTGGGTGTTGCTGCACTCAGGTCGTACGCGAACGCATGTGGGTGGCCACCCGACCCCGAGGTGCCGACCGCGATGTTCCCGTCCACCGCGACGGCCATACTGCTATGACCGCCGAGGGTGCCGAGGTCTCTGACCGTCGATGTCAACGTCTCGGTCGGTGGCGTTCCTGGTGCGGCGACGGTGGACCCCGGTGCCGAGACACTCGAGACGAGGGTCAGCACTCCGATCAGCACCCATGCAGGCCGCCGTACCCTGGACCTCACCGCACCTGACGCGGCCCTTCGTGCCGTCCCGACTGCTGCGCTTGTACGCATGACCCGGCGCTCCCATCCAGTCGCCCCTACCCTGAGCAACCCGAAGCGGTGGTTTCGACATCACCCTAAGCCCGCGCGGACCCGGCACCGAGCGCGCGTAGAGGAGCGACCCGTCCCACAAGCCGATCGCCAGCGGGACAACAGCGGCTGGTCCTGACCACCCGGTGCGAACGTCGCCGTGGCGGGTTGCTTGACAGGGCCCACGCGGCGCTTTGACGCTCCTCAGAGCAGCCGGGCTCCGAGTTGCACGGGGGCCTCCACCCGCAAGAAGCCGGTGTACGACTCTGGTGGCCCGGCAGCGGAAGTCGAATCGGACAGCGGGCCGAACGGGGGGCTTGGTCAGTCACCGCGTGTCTGCCGACATGCGGTGTCCAGCGCGTGAGGCGTTCTCATCGATGACAAGAAGCGGTCTGCCAGGAGCGGCCGTTCCGCGATCATGCCAAGGGCCCGGCGATCGGTGGTGCCTTGTCATTCGGACAGCCGAATGGGTAGGCCGAGGAAGGTTAGGGTGGATAGGATCCGCCGGTTGATCGGCTGATCGTCAGGGAGGCACAGTTTGGTGAAGATGCGCTGGACGTGCACCTCCACGGTCCGCTCCGAGAGCGTGAGCCGGGTGGCGATGCCGGCATTGGTGTGGCCTTGAGCGACCAGGCCGAGGACCTCGACCTCACGCGGCGACAGGGCGTCTAGGGCGCCTGCTCGGGATCGGGGGGCCAGCAGTTCGGCGACAAGGGCTGGGTCGATCACGCACTCCCCGGCGACGATGCGGTGCAGTGCGTCAACGATCGTGGCGACCTCGAGGATTCGGTCCTTGAGTAGGTACCCCACCCCTCCTGGCCCGGAGGCGAGCAGCGGTGCTGCGTAGTCGGCCTCGACGTACGACGACACGATGAGGACGGCCGTAGCCGGGTACTCCGAGCGGATCCGGTCGGCCCCCCGTAACCCCTCGTCGGTGTGGGTCGGCGGCAGTCGGATGTCGAGCAGTACTGCGTCTGGCCGCTCCAGGGCGACCGCCCGGATCGTCGCCTCGACCTCGTCGACCTGGGCGACGACGTGATATCGGCATCCACGAGCACGCGCACCAGACCCTCGCGGGTAAGTAGTTGGTCCTCTGCGACGACTACGCGCACGGGATCACCGCCGTGATGGTGTGGTCCAAGTCGACATTGCCGCCGACCGCTGCGACCAGGTCGGGCAGGATCCCATCGAGGCCCGCCCCGGCATCCTCGGCCTGCATGCGAAGACGCCCATCCGCGACGGTCGCCGAGATGCGACGGGCGCCACGGTCGACGGCCTCGGCGATGACGGCGAACGCCGCTCGCTCAATGGCGTCTGGGAGCCGGTCGTGGTGGATCGGGCCGATCTCCAAGGTAGTGGAGGTGCGTCGGGCCAGCGACGCGGTGGCTGCGGCCAAGCCACGGGTGGCGAGCAGCGGAGGGTAGACGCCGTGTGAGATGTCGCGGATATCGTCGAGGGCCCCGTGGACGCCGAGCACTGCCTCCTCGAGCCGCGCCCGACGGGGATCCCCTGGGCCCAGGGCGGAAGCGGCCACGCGCAGGTCGAGGCCCAGGGCGAGGAGGTCCTGCTGCGCCCCGTCGTGCAGGTCACGCTCGAGGGCCCGCCGTTCACGGACGCCACTCTCGACGACGTCGGCCCGAGCGCGGGTCAGCTCCGCGACCCGCGCCGCGAGCTGGGCGGTCAACCGCTCGTTGCCCAGCGCCAGGCGCGCCGGGGCGTCGAGACCCCACGCCAGTTCGGGCACCTGGGTGGCGGCCGCGTGGTGGATGCGGGCCGCCAGCGTGCCCTGGATCAACACCTGTAGTCGGTCGCCCCGTAGAGCGCCTGGCGATAGCCGAAGGGGTGCCGTGTGCCGCCGGGGACGAGGGCCAGTCCCCTCAGACCAAGCTCGTCCAGGTCCGCCATCAGATTCTCGGCGACCGGATCGGCCGCGACGTTGTCCGCGTGCTCGGGGGAGATGACGAGCAGGGGTGTCTGGAGCACGGCGATCGAGGCCGCGCCGCGCTGGGCGAGGGCGAGGGCGCGGACGACCGTCAGGTCAACCTCCCCGGCCGCGAGCGCCTCGAGGGCGTCGAACTCCTCCTCTGGCCGACCCGAGCTGGCTCGGGGCCGATCGACAGTGACTGGCCGACCTGACGGCAGCGCGACCAGGGCGTCCAGCACATCCGATCCGATACCACCGAAGCCCAAGCCGTAGACGGCGGTGATCGTGACGGGGTCAGTCGTCGTCCCGAGGCGCGTCGGGGCGGCATCACACGCGATTGAGTCAGGGAGACGGCGGCCAGGGCCGTGCTTACGAACAGTCGTCGGTTCATGTCTCAACCGCCGCTCGCTCGACCCCGGCACGGACAAGGGGAAGCACGCCACCTGGTGGCGATCGTGGTCCAGATTCGAGTGGCACGCGGACCAGCACGGACGTGCCTACCCCCGGGGTGCTGTGGATCTCCAGTTCGCCACCGACCATCGCAAGCCGGTCGGCCAGGCCTGCGAGACCGCTGCCACGGGGATCCGCCCCGCCCTTCCCGTCGTCGGCGACCGTGAGCACTACAGTCCTCGGGGGGTCCTGGGTGCCGAGGGCGATCGTGGCTTGGGCACCCGGCGCATGCTTACGGACGTTTTGCGAGAGCCTCAACGCAGGCGAACCAGATCGCCCGAGCAAGTGCGGCGTCGAGTTCGCGGGGTATCCGGCCCGTGGTGCGCACGACGGCTCCGGCAGCCTGGGCCAACCGGGTGACCGCCGGCACCAGCCCACCTCCTGACTCCACCTGCCGCTCAGGTGGCCGCGGCCACCAGGCTGGCGACCAGCACCAGCGGCAGGGAGACGACGGCCCCGAGCGAGGTCGCCATCGTCAGGGTCTTCAGACTGCCCTTGGTGGACAGGTCGAGAAGTGTGGTGAACATCCAGAAGAAGTTGCTGTTGACGTGGAGTGCGAACATGGCGCCCGAGGCGATCGCCAGCGCAATGACAACGGGGTCGACCCCGAGCGAGCCGACGATCGGCGAGATGATGCCCGCGGCTGTGATCGCCCCGACAGACACCGACCCGATCGCGAAGTGCAGCACCGCCGCGATGAGCCAAGCGAGCAGGATGCTGATGATCACCGGCGCGTTCTCGTCTGCGGAGAACAGGGACTTGAGCGTCTCGTCCATACCGCTCTCGGCGATCACGGCACCGAGCGACCCGCCGACGCCGGTTACGAGCAGGATCTCGCCTGTCGTGTGGAAGCCAGCTGTGAGGACCGTGCCGACCCGGTCCGCACCCAGCGACGGCCGGACCATGCCGAAGGCGATCAGCAGCCCCACGAAGAGTGCGATGTTGGCGTCGCCGAGGAAGGCCAGCACCGGGTTCGAGACGTCCGCCAAGTCGGCAATCGCCCCAGTGGCGATCATCACCAGCGGCACCAGGATCGGCAAGAGGCGCACCCACAGAGGCAACCGCGCGGCGCCCTCGGCCAGCGGCACGTCCTCCGTCTCGTCGTGGGGACGGCCCTCCTCGATGACCACGTCCGGGTCGAAGTCGGTCTCTTCGTTCCAATAACCCCGCCCCAGCAGCAGCCGGAACAGGAACGTCGTGACCAGTGCGGTCGTCAGCCCGATCGGCAGTCCGTACAGCAGGTAGGTCCCCAGGGGCACCTCCAGAAGCCCGGCGATGGCGACCGCCGCGAGGCCGGGCACCACGAAGACGTAGCCAGAGAAGATGCCGATGGCCATGGCCCCAGCGAGCCACGGCAGGCCGTGGCGACGGTCGACGGCCGGCGCCGACTCCCGGGCCATCGGCGCCGCCAGGACGACCTGAACGTCGACATAGATGGACGGGAAGATGGTGGAGAGCGTTCCGGCCATTGCGTACGGCAGGCGGCGACCCACTCTGCGCGCGAGGAGCTCCACCAGATCGTTGAAGGTACCCATCGCGTGCAGCAGTGCTCCGATCAGCACGCCGAAGCCGATGAGCAGGCCGACCTCGGCCATGATCTCGCCGAACCCTCCGGTGATCTGCTCCACGGTGCCCCCGCCGCCCAGTCCTGTGGCGAGGCCGAGGTACACGCACGCGATCAGCAGGGAGATCACGGGGTCGACCTTGAACCTGATGATGAGCAGGATCGCGGCCAGAATCGCGATTGCTGAATGCACGATCTCCATGAGTAACTCCGATCTGTGGGACCAGTGGTGACACCACGTTATTGGCCGCGACGGGAGAATCGGGCGCTGTGCAACTCCTTTCTGCTCGAACGCGGCGTCGATCAGGGCCGACGTCGGGCCTGGCCGAGGTTGGCCAGTGAGTGACCACCTATAAGCAGCAAGCTCCCTCATGGCCACCAGTACACGCGGCGATCCGGGCTGGACAATGACAGCGCAGGATGAGGCGTGCGCCTTTCGGCCGCCATTGACGCGGTTGCTCGGGCTGTCGCACACGGGGATCCGCTTGCGGCGATCGACGCGGTCACGGGACGCATCGGTCCCACTCGCCGAGAAGCCTCCGTAGCCGGTTCCCTCTCCGGAGCGCCGAGTGTGGGTCGGCGGCGGGACCGGTCGACCCCGGCTGGTGCACGGTCCAGGCGGGGTAGCTGACCCAGCGTGAACGTCGTCGAGTGCTGAGCTTGTCTGGATGACTGGCGCCCGACCTCCGTCGGCGGGATCATGGTTCCTGACCCGATGGGTCGCGGGTTCCGCTGTCGGTGCAGGGGGTCCAGGACATGCGCAGGACCGGCTTCGCCTTGGCCGCAGCATCGATGCTCGTCGTCGCCTGCGGAGGAGATCCGTCCGACGAGGTGGAGAGCGGCACTCCGGATACCAGCAGCCCGGCTTCACCCTTGCCGTCACCGGGTGAACCACGCAACGGCACTCTCACGCTGGTCTCCGGTGAGTCCGTCTACTACTGGTGCGCCGGCGAGGGCACCCCGGGCGTGCTGCTGGAGGCGGGCACCGACTCCGGGGGCACCGATGCCTACCCCGCAGCGTTCGTCGACCCGCTGGTCGCGGAGACGACCGTGTGCACCTACGACCGCCCCGGCACCGGGAGGAGTGACCCACCGCCTCACCGGCATCGCACGATGCGCGACCTGTGCGCCGTCCAGGACCAGGTGGTGGCGAAGCTGCCCCTGCGCACGCCGTACGTGCTCGTCGGCCAGTCGGGTGGCGGCAACCTCAACATCGGCTGCGCGGCCCGGCACCCGGGGCGCGTGGCCGGCCTGGTGACCATCGACAGTTACCACGACGACCCCGCGGGCCTGCGGGCGGAAGGGTTCGTGTGGACCGACAACCCGGAGTTCGTGGACTACGTCGACTACTCCGAGGAACTGGACACCCTGACCATGCCGATCGGCGGCTTCCCCGTCCTCGTGATCAGCGCCACCGAAGCCGACCCCGGGGGCGAGAAGAACCAGAGCTACTGGCTGCGGCTCTCCCCACACTCCCGGCAGGTCGCGATCGAGGGCCCGCACGACTTGCAGGAGGTCGCCCCCGAGCAGGTCGTCACCGAGATCCTCAATGAGCTCCGCCGCCTCTAGCCACGCTGGTGTATCACGTGCTTGTCCCGCGGGTGGAGTCCTCGAGCACCAAGTGCGAGAGGTCCTTGCCGTACCCGCCCGAGACCACCGCCCCGACGATCGGTGAGCGCGCGCATCGCCGCAACGTTACGGCTCAAGACGCGTCGCACCTCCCGACGTCGACTGAGCCAGTGGCAATCGGGTCGCGATGCGGAGCCGCGTCAAACCGGCTCCCCTCTGTCGTCAAGAGGCCGATGGGAGTGCTGGTTGGTTCGTGGTCTTCCGACGACGCGATGCCGGTTGTAGCGTCGGTTTCGCGGGTCCGGGAAGTGGCTGATCCGAAGTGTCGATGTGCGGGGGCAGGTCGACCGCGCTGGATTCTTGAGACGCCCCGCAGTGCCCTCCCGGACCCGTGCCGGCTCGTTGCGCGTCGGCGACGAGCTGGCGATAGATGGCATCGGAAATGCGTCGCTTCAGGCAGCGCATCGCTTCTAGGGGCTTCTTGCCCTCGGCTCGCTTGCGTCGGTAGTAGGCCCGGCCCTCGGTGTCGAGGCGCAGCTGGGTGACCGCGGCGATGTGGATTACGTGGTTCATCCGCTGCGTCGCGAGACAGGACGACGACGGGTCTGCGGCCGATCTCCGCCATCTCACACCACCACACCTCCCCCCGCCCGGGGAAGTCCGTCATGACGCCGCGACCGCCCGTCGGAACGAGGCCAAGTCTCCCCATTCGTCTGGCTCGTCGAGCGGGTGCGCGTCGTACGCGGCGTACCTGGCGTCCACTTCGGCCGAGCGGTGGCGAGCCAACAAGGCGGCGAGGGCTTCATCAACAAGTGCGGAGTCACGCTTTCCGGACGCCTTGCGGGCGCTCTCGAGGAGGCCGGCGTCCACCGTGGTGCTCAAGCGTGTGCGACTCATGCCACAATCATGCCACAAATAGGCCTAGGCTGGAGTCGCGCCCAGTAGCGGATCGGCCATCGGCGGTGGCGGCCAGGAGCGGGACCAGTTGTCCTCGTCGACGTGGGCCAACGGCTGATGGAGGCATCTCGTAGCCGGGTCCTGACGACGACGGTGTCAGACGGGATCGTGGTCGTGCATCCCCAATGACGACACCGTGACCGGACGCGCCCACAAGCCGTTGAGGAGCAGCCCGGTCATGATCGGTCCTTGTCACCTGTGCGGGTGGTCGCGAACGTGGCCGCGAACGCTGCGAGCTGACCGCCGTCCGCTCTCCGAATCGCAAACCTGATGACTGGGCCGAGAAGTCGCACCGGACCAGTCATCGAACAGTCGGCCACCAAGCCCAGCCGCGTGCCCTGACCGTGAGCCACACACCGATAGGTGTAGTCCGCGGTCACTCCGCCCTGAACAGACCTCAAGGTGATGCTGAGCCCCGGTTCGAGAGCTGCAACGGTTGCGCGACGCTCCTTGCCTCGCGCCGTGAAGACCACCGTCGAGCCAGCTGCGACGGGACCCTGTGCGCGCACTGCGTCCACACCCGGCATCCACCGATCCGCGGTATCCCAGTCGACGAGCCGCTCCCACACTGCGCCAGTCGGATGGCCAATAGTTGTCTCTGCCCTGAATGCTGTCGTCATTTCGCGCTCCCGTCGGTTGTCGCTGCCTCATGCTCGCGCGGCCAAGGCGGGTAAGCATTGGACAGACTTCACCTCTTGTCAGGAACGAAGCCGGCGGACGAAGCTGCCTCCGTACGGTCGTAGGTCGAGCGTTGGGCGGCTGCGTACGCAGCGGGCGTCACGCCCGTGTGACGCTGGAAGTCGCGGATCAGATGCGCTTGGTCGAACCAGCCCAGCCCCGCAGCCATGTCGGCCCACGCCACTGTCTCGTAAACGTCGATCTGGTCAAGCAGCCGACGCATTCGCAGAATTCGGGCGAGCGTACGCGGGCTCAGCCCGACCTGTCCGGTGAACTGTCTGTCGAGGTGTCCGTGACTGACCCCGAGCGCCGCCGCGATGTCAGCGACAGGACGGGCTGGGTCCGCTGAGAGCGCCTCCACCGCCGCTTCGCACCGCGCGAACGCGTTGTGATCGAACGGTTCTGACGTACGCAGTGCGGACTCGACCGCGTCAAGGGCCTCGGCAGGTGAGTGACACGACGAGAGCGCGAGCCGCAGAGCGGTGGCACGAGGCCAGGCCTCGAACAGGTCGACGACCCGCCCCCGGAACGCAGCCGGTGCAAGCCCGAAACTGGGCCGACAACCGACGGGCCGGGTGACGATCCCGACGCAGTAAGTCTCACCCTGCGGCTCGTTGACGACCGGTCGGTCGTGTGGACCGATGAGGAAGCCCGTCTCGGCGCTGAGCGAAACGCCTCCGCCGCCGGGGGTGAGTCGGATCGGGTCCCCGAGAACGACGGCGGCGACCGTCGACCCGGTGGGGGCAATGCGCTCACTTACGCCAGCGATGCGACCGCGCGCGAACCAGATGAGTTCGACGAAGCGGCCGGTCTCGCCGGCAACCTTGCGTGTCACATATTCGAACACGAATCCAACGTATCCTTCGAGCTTCGCCGGATCGTCGACAACAGTGGGGGCCGTCCTTCAAGGCGATCGGTTGACGGACATTGGCGGAAGGTCGTACGTCATCCACCGCGCGCGGATCCGTTCCTTGTCGCCGAGCCCGTCCAGCTGGTGGGCCGACTGCGGCTGGCACCGCGCGACCGGGGATACCCAGCTCGGCACGTTCGATGAGGAGGACGTGCGCCAAAGCCTGTGGACCGTGCGCACGGGCGCGAGGACGAGTGACACCGCGGGGTCACCCTCCGCCAAAGAGCGCACTCAGCACCACGAAGGTGAGCATGAACACCACAGGAAAGCCGACGGTCACACCGATGAGGATGCCGAGTCCGAGGCGACGTGTCGGCCGCTTGATCGCCGCGGCGAGTCCGGCTAGGTAGGCGACCACGGGGATGGCGATCATCAATCCGGGCCTGTGGTCAAACAACCACTGGCTATCCAGCGCGTATGACAATCCCTCCGGGATCAGCCATGCCCCACGGCGCCAGCCGCGAAGATGGCGCCTATCCAGAAGCCGCGTCCCAGGGGGCCCGCCACGCTCGCGGGCTTGGTGGTAGACCGGTGCCATGCGCCGATTGCTGCTGACAGAGAACATCACTGCCGACGGGCGGATAGAGATGCTCGACGAGTGGTTCAACCCGTCGCCTGACGGGGACATTCAGGATTGGCTGGACGCCACGCGACGCTTCGGCGCGTCATCCGACGCGGTGTTGCTGGGCCGGCAGACCTTCGAGGACTTCCGCGGCTACTGGCCTCAGCACACCGACGAGCAGGCAGGCGCGTACCTCGACCAGGTGCAGAAGTACATCGTCTCCTCGTCGATGACCGATCCACAGTGGCGCAACTCGACGATCCTCTCCGGGGACCCGGTCGAAGAGGTGCTTCGGCTCAAGGACTCCGAAGGCGGCGACATCACATTGTCCGGGAGCATCACCCTGGCGCACGCGGTGCTCGCGGCCGGGCTCGTCGACGAGATCCGGCTGCTCATCTACCCCGCCGTCCAAGGACGAGGAAAAGGCCTGGTCGCCGAAGGCACCTCGTTTCCCCGTCTCGAGCTGCTCGAGTCACGAGCGTTCCGTTCCGGCGTGGCGCTGCTCCGATATGGCGGGACCCACGGCTGAGCTGCCCGGACCCCGCGCAATCGGCTCCGCATTCCGACTCGATTGCCACTGGCTCAGTCGATGTCGGGAGGCGCTCCCGGACTCTCCCGATCCGCGGGCGGCTGCCAAGGTCGAGGGGTGAGCACCGCCGACATCAGAGACCGCCAACTCCAGCGCTGCTGCGATGCGCTGGCCGCTGTGGACCCGGGCGCGGCGACCCTGTGTGCAGCTTGGTCCGCGCACGATCTGGCGATCCAGGGCGGCGAGCGCGTCGCGCATTTTCCGGATCTGTTCAGGGGTGCCGATCGAGATCCGGAGATGGCCGGGAAGCCCCATGCCACCCGTGTCCCGCACCCGGAATCCGCGATCTCCCAAGGCACGTGCGACGGCTTGGCTGTCAGGTCCGAAGTCGACAAGCAGGAAGTTCGCGGCCGATGGGAGGCAGCGAAGTCCCAATCCGACCAGCTCGTTGCGGAACCACTCGCGAGTCGCAATGACCGCCCGCGTGGTGCGGCGTACGAAATCCTGGTCCGCCAAGGCGGCCACTGCGGCGCTCTGCGCCAACCGGTTCACGTGGTACGGCAAAGGACCGTGTACGGCGTTGATCCTCGAGATGAGGTGAGGGTGGCCGATGACGTAGCCGACTCGTAGGCCCGCCAGTCCATACGCCTTCGAGAAGGTCCGCAGGACGCAGACATTGGGAGACTCTGCGGCCATCGGGATCGCGGAGGCGAAGTTCTCGCCGGCGTACTCCGCGTACGCCTCGTCGACGATGAGCATGGACCGGGTGCTGGTTGCGGCTCGCTGCAGAAGCTCTAGCTCGCGTTGCCGGAGAACAGAACCGGTCGGATTGTGCGGGTTGCAGACGAACGCGAACGGCGCGCCGCGCAGCATCCGATCTGCGATCGCCTTGGTGGGGACTCGATAACCGTCGAGCGGCAGGCTGACGAACGATCGCCGGGCAACCGACAGACTCTCCAGGTAGCTCTGAAAGGTCGCATCGGTGATCACACCGGGCCTGTCGTCGCGACCCAGGACCAGGGCGAGGAACAGGATCACCTCGTCCACTCCGTTGCCGACACTGACCATGTCGGGGCTGACACCGTGGTGGCGCGCAATCGCGCCAACCAGAGCCTCGCTCGACGGGTCGGGGTACCTGTTCAGTCGGCACAGTTCACTGGCCACCACGTCACCGACGGCCGCACTCGAGCCGTACGGGTTTTCACTCGCATGGAGCCGGATGAGCTCCTCAGGCATGGCGGAGATCTGTGCGGCCGGTGAGCCGTCCGCGGGGATTGACGGGTCAAGTTCGTCGAGGGCCTGTGAGTAGACGGTGGCCATGGCTTCTCCTCGGCGACTAAGGGACAGGCCCCCACGAGCCGACTGGGACGTGAATTGGGGACTACAAACAGAGAGCTTCATGGGCGTGGAGATACACCCGGCTTGGCAAACACTTGGTTGCGTTGCTCGCCCGCCCCTGCCTATGCCGCGTAGCGCCGTTGGCCGCCGTTCATCAAGGACCCGACTGCCGCTTGGGTCGGATCACCGAGGTGACGTCAAGGTGCTCCCCGTACCAATGCCGCAGGCGTCGACCCGTGGCTGCCGGATCCGGCGAATGGAGCTATCGGCGGATGGCTCGGCCAGCCGCGGACATCAACCGTTCGGTTTCGGTCGCATCGGCCGGAACCTCCGTGGGGGGCTTGATCAAGCCGTGCTCTCGTGAAGCGTCGGTGCAGGTCGCCTCGACGACCTCAGAGAGTACGGCGATCATGGCCGGTTCGAACTCGAGAGGGCGACCGACACTGGTCGACAGGTCCCACGCGTGGGCGACCGCGTCGATGATCGCGAAGTCGATCACTGCGGAGCCGGGCAGCTCGCCAAACGGTGTCGCGTGCACCGCGTCGAGGATCCCTTTGGTGCGCCACAACGCCATGGCACGAGTGGTGAAGTCTGCGGCTACGGGCACTAGATCGCCGTCGATCGGCTCAGCGCCCATGGCGACTTCCACCGGGACGAGTTGCTGGCCGGTGACAAGGCCGGCCCACACCAACTGGTTGTTCAAAGCGTGACTGGCCAGTCGGCGTACGGACCAGGGCTCGCAGTTCGTCGGAGCGTCCATGACCGAGTCGTCGAGAGTGCTGACCACGTGACGCAACTCGTCCAGGCCATATTCGAGGGCGTGCAGACGGTCCACGATCGTTCCCCTTGGTCGACCCACGGAACGCTAGCAGTCCGGATCCGTCCGTGCCGCCCGCACAGTGGCGAGTGGCCGCCTCCCCTCATCTCGGAAGGCGGCCACACGCATGGCGTCAGCCTTGTCCGACGACGGCCTCCTTGGGGTCGACGCGGCCGAGGTTCTCGACCACCTCGAAGACACCTCGACGTGCCTGCGCGATGTACATGTTCAGGCGCAGGTGGTGCTGCCCGGGAACCATCTCGGCGGGTCCCCCAGGTCCCTCCGCGAGGCTCGCGGTGTCGAGCGACTTCGCGACGGCTTCGGCCCCGACTGAGCCGGCTTCAGTGACGGCCGCTGCCCACAGCCTGAGACCGCGGTACATCCCCGTGCAGGCGCTTCCGGCCGTGAACTGGGCACTGCCTGGGTAGCGGCGCTCGTACTCCTGGAGCAGGGTCTTGCTGACCGGATCCGCGACCTCGCGGTAGTAGTCGAGGCAGCCGTAGAGGCCTTCGACGTGATCAGCGGGCACGAGGTTCAGGAAGTTCTCGTCGAAGTAGGTGCACACGATGTGTCCTCCTCTCCGTGTGAACCCCGCTTCGTGCAGCCCCTCGAGGAACGGCGTGACCCCAGGCGGGACGATGGTGTTGAACACGACGTCGGCGCCGCTCGTCATGATGCGCTCCACGGTCGCGCCGTAGTCCATGTGGTCGAGTGGGTGATACTCCTCGCCCACGATGGTTCCCCCGCACTCGCCGACGACCTCGCGCACCTTCTCGTTGAGCACGTGCGGCCAGATGTAGTCGGCCGATGGCAGGTAGAAGGTCTTCGCGCCGGTGTGCTCCATCAGCCACGGGACGAGCGGTTCGATCTGCTGCGCCGGCACCGGGCCGGTGCAGTAGATCAGCGGGTGGCTTTCCTTGCCCTCGTACTGCTCGGGATAGATGTAGAGCTTGCGTGCTCGTTCGACCACGGGGCCCTTGATCGCCTGCCGCGTCGAGCTGTAGATGCCACCGAGTACGACGTCGACATCGTGCTCGTCGACCATCCTGGTGGCGGCGGCCCGTGCCGCGCCGTCATCGGTGGCACTGTCCTCAACAATCAGCCGCAGCGGACGGCCGAGCAAACCGCCACTCGCGTTGAGGTCATCAACGACCATCTCGGCCACGTTGGCGTTCGCGATGCCCATGAACGACAGGGGGCCCGTCAGGTCAGTGATGACCCCGACCTTGATGGGATCGGCGGACGACGTTGTCATCGCGTACTCCTCACGCCTCGATCGCACCGTGGAAGCGGAGCGTGTAGGGCTTGATGAGGTGGCCCGCCTCCTTCATGACGGCCGGGACCGACGGGTCGGTCACGAAACTCTCCCAGCCAGCGTCGTCCCAGTCGAAGACGGCCCAGACGCTGTCCGGGGCGGCCTCGTCGCGGAACACGAGCGCACCGTTGCAGCCGTGCTCGGCGCGCTTCTCGGCACCGGCTGTGCTGAACACGGACCAGAAGCGGTCCCAGTCTGCGAACTTGGTCGTGGCGACGATCATCGGACCGCTCCTTCGAACGAAGTGGTCGTGGTGTTGGTGTTCATCGTGTTCTCCTCTGTGTTGGGGTGGACACGAACGATCCTTCGCCTCACCTCACCCCAGCCGCATCCGGAGTTCTCCCCATTCCTGCGGCGTCAGTCGAGGAGACCGTGCTCCACTGCCCAACGCGTCGCCGCCGCCCGGTTGGATACGCCGATCTTCGTGTAGAGGTTCTGGATGTGACGGTCCGCGGTCTTCGCTGAGATGAAGAGCCGCTCCGCGATCTCGCGGGTCGTGTGGCCCTGTGCAGCGAGGCTGAGTACCTCAACCTCTCTTCTGCTGAGCCCGCCGGGGCGTGCCCCGCGACTCACCGCGTGCTTGCGGATCTCGACGAGGGCTCGCTGGATCTCGCGTCGAGCGAACTGCGCCGTATCGCCCAGATCCATCCCCGCACCCGTGGCGTCGAAGGTGTGAAAGGCCGTGTTGCCCAGCGTTGCGGCGAGCCGACCGGCAAGCTCGGGGAGGTCTGGGACATGCTGTTCGCTACCGGGTTGACGGACGATTGCCGCGTACAGGGTGGACGCGCTGTCGAGCCTGCCGATGCGTTCGAACAGCGCCGTCGCACTGGCAAGGGTGATCGTGAGCTGGGCAACGTTGCCCGTCTGCTGGAACGCGTCGATGGCAGCGTCGAACATGGTGAGCGCGTCATCGGGGTCGGCGTCGACAAGACGGAGACGCGCCGCGTCGCGCGCGATGAAGCCGACGAAGAAGTCGACGCGGTGCTGGTGCACATAGTCGAGGCCCTCGCGCCACAGGGCAAGGGCCGCCTCGGGATCGACGTTCGCGTAGGCGCTGCCCGAGGTCCAGTACGCGTAGGCGATGAAGTAGGGGTTCCCCAGTGCGCGCGCGGCGAGCATCGCGTCGTGGGTCAGCGCGAGTGCTTCGTCGACGCGCCCCGATGCCTGCAGGCCGTCGAGGAGCAGCGACAGACCCCAGCCCCGTGCGTTACCGGGGAGCGCCGCGACCCGCTCGGCCACGTCGACGTAAAGGTCGAGGTGGCCGGCGTACACCTGAGCGAGCGCTTCGATGAGCCCCGACATTCCGGGTTCGCACGGCTCGTACCGCGGGTCTCGTTCGAGCGTTCCGGCGGTTTGCGCGGCAACGACCGCGTCAGCCGGGCGGCCTGTGAAACAACCCCAGGCCGCACCTGTGTACAACCGCGGAAGGTGGCGGACGTCCGCATGGGTTGCATCCTCGAGGAGCCCCTGGGCCCAGCCGACGGTCTCGAACAGCTGGATCGATGCACCCATGAGCGCTGCGTGCGACGCGATGTCGGCAGCGGTCTCGATGTCACCACGTGCCCGACTCCACTGGAAGGCGGCGCGGAGATTGGCGAGCTCGACCTCCAACCAGTCGACGCAGTCACGCCACTCTGGGCCGTTCCAGTGCGCCCAACGATCGACTGCCTCGGATGCGAAGCGTGCGGCGTGTCTGTCGCGTGTCGCGTCGATCGCACCGGACGCCGTGAGCTCATCCTCGACGTACTGCCGGATTGTCTCGAGCACCAGGTAGCGCCCAGTCCCTACAGCGTTGTCGGCGACCACGAGCGACTTCCGCACCAGCGAGTCGATCAGGTCGAGCACCACCAGATCGTCGTCGCTGCCGCAAACGTCAGTGATCGCGGCCAGGTCGAACCCACCGGCGAACACAGCGGTGGCGCACAGCAACGCACGCTCCTCGTCATCGAGCAAGTCGTACGACCACGCGACGACGTCACGCAAGGTCTGCTGACGCCGGGGGACGCGCGCCGACGATGTGAGGACGCGGAACCGGTCGCCCAGCCGGTCCCGGATGTCGACGGGGCTCATCGAGATCGTGCGTGCTGCTGCGAGCTCGATGCCGAGCGGAAGCCCGTCCAGGCTTCGGCAGATCTCGACGACGGCGGCCCCCGTGTCTGGTTCGGCGAAGTCGATGCGGGACTGGAGTGCGCGGGCTCGCTCGACGAACAATGTCACCGCAGGTGAGCTCACTCCTCCATCGAGGGTGAGCGGGAGTAGCAGTCGTCGCTGCTCACCAGGAACATCGATGGCTTCACGGGAGGTCGCGAGCACGCGCAGGGTTGTGACGCGCGCGAGCAGCTCCCGCACGGTCTCGGCCACCGCGTCGACGACGTGCTCGCAGTTGTCCAGCACGATGAGCGCGCGTCGCCCCGACAACGCGTCGGCCAGCGTCTCGAGCAACGGTGTTCCCGCCTTGGGCGTGATGCCTAGCGTGGTCGCGATCGCGTCCGGCACTGCGGTTGGGTCGGTGAGGGGTGCGAGTTCGACCATCCACACCCCGTCGGGATGTTCGTCGGCGAGCGACGTACCCACTTCGACCGACAGACGTGTCTTGCCGACCCCACCGACGCCGGTCAAAGTCACAAGCCGGTGGCCACGCACCAACTCCATGAGATCGCCGAGAATCTGCTCGCGACCGATGAGGCTCGTGGCCGGCATCGGCAGATTCCCTCGCTGTGCGTCTCGGGTGCGGGGCGCCGGGAACTGTGCGGGGGCGCCGTCGATGATCACCTGGAACAGACGTTCGGCTCGGGGCAGGTCGGGCAGCCGGTGGTCGCCCAGGTCGACGAGCTCAATTTCATTGAGCAGTGCCGCAGTCCGCGCCCCGATCAGCACCTGTCCCCCGTGTGCCGCCGCCATGATGCGCGCCGCGCGATTGGGCACGGGGCCAAGGTAGCTTCCGTCACGCTCACGAGCCGTGCCGGTCTCGAGTCCCATCCGGGCCCGCAGCCGCAGGTCACCGGGCCAGATCTCTGCTGCGAGGGCTCGTTGCGCCGCGACAGCGGCTTCGACCGCATCCTGGGGACCGGCGAAGACCGCCCCGAAGCCGTCGCCGTCTGAGGCGAAAACGTGTCCACCGTGGTCGGCGAAAGCCGCGCGCAGAATGCTGTCGTGGCGGTCCAGTGCCGCTTCCACGTCGGGTGCGTGGTCCTCCCACAACAGAGTCGCACCCTCGACGTCAGTGAAGAGGAATGTCGCCGGGTCCGATGATGCGTGTGCATCCACGCGCTCAGGATGGCACCGAGCGAACTGGGGAACCGACCTTTCGGTGCACCCGGAGTACTCCGTCTCCGGCCTCGTCGCGGATCAGTTGATGATTTCGCCGCGCTCGTCCGCGAGGATCGCCGCCAACCGGTCGCGCCATGCCGGTAGCGCGTCGGGGGTTTGCCGTGTCCAGTCGGCCACCACGCCGACGACCCGGAGAGGTTCCCGGCTGCGGTTGGACCGAGTGGGGTTACCGGGGAACTTCTTGTCGGTCACGTTCGGGTCGTCCTCGAACGCCCCTGTTGGCTCAACGGCGTACACGCGCGCAGCGCCCTCGCCCGCCGCGAGCTCCGCGGCGAGCCCGGCACCGTCAGGCAACGCGGTGAAGTAGATGTGGTTCATCAGGACTTCGGGCCGGTAGTTCGACCGGAAGCCCGCCGCGAGGAAATCGCCCACCCGCAGATCGGCCTTCGTGCCGTGGAGCCTACGTGGCGCGGGCGCTCACATCGAAGACGTTTCGCGGAAGGCGGCACCCCCCGGGGACCTGGGCGAACGTGACGTCACCAGGGCGGGCGAGTAGACATGGGACTGTGCCTGTCGATCACAATCCGGAACCACGCGACGCCTCAGATGTCGGTTCGTCGGCCGCACGCGCGGCCTGGGCCGACGCCGCCCGTCCAGTGCTGCTGGAAGCCGCAGGTCGCTACCGCGCATTGGTGACCTACAAACAGCTAGCCGCTGCAGTGCAGCAATCCACCGGCATCACGACCACCCAGCCGATGCACCAGTGGATCGGCGACGTCCTTGGCCGCGTCACGGACGAGTGCCAGTCCCGCGGCGAACCCCTCCTCTCCGCGCTGTGCGTCACGGTCCAGGGCAGCGTCGGTCAGGGGTACGCCGACGCCGTCGAGCAAGCCCGCGGAATCCGCCCGGCCGACCCCGACGACCACGCGGCGAACGAACGGCTCAGCTGCTACCGCCACTGGGAAGCCACCGGCCTGCCCCGCGACGGCGGTACGCCACTTCGCACCGCCCACTTCACGCCGGTGCGCAGTACATCCAAGAAGCCCGCCTCTCGCCCGACGACTCCTCGCAAGACCCCGTCTCGCAAACCGGCTCAGGCCGCGGAGACGCCTCCACCCAAGGCGGTGCCCTTGTGCCCCCACTGCTTCACCCAAGTGCCAGCTTCCGGGGTATGCGACTACTGCGACTGAAGGCGAGGACGGTCCATTCGTCATGCCCTCTGCGCCTGAGTGCCACCCCCGGAGCCACATCGCAGGTCAGTTTTCGGGGAGTAAGCGCGGCACCGGCCGAAATGGTTCAAGAAACCAAGTGACCCCTGATCTGCGTTTCCGCAGGTCAGGGGCTACTTCGCTTGTAGCGGGGGCAGTGTTCGGGTTCAGGACATCGGCGACACATGTCTCAAGACATAGGCGACACGTCTCTCAGGTCATCGGCGACACCCCGGCCAAACCGGACCCTCGGCCATGCCACAACCCACTTCCAAGGCCCGCCTGGTCATCACCGCCCTGTTCGTCGACAAGCAGACCCCCGCCGAGGTCGCCACCAGGTACGGCGTGCACCGGGCCTGGGTCTACAAGCTCAAGGCCCGCTACGAGGCCGAGGGCGACGCAGCGCTCGAACCCAGATCACGACGACCCAAGACCTCACCCACAGCACTGGACCCGCTGCTGGTCGACCTGATCGTCTGGACCCGCAAGGAGCTGGCCGACGCCGGCTTGGATGCCGGCCCGGACACCATCGCCGGCACCTGAACCATCATCACGGCCACCAGGTCTCGCGCGCGACCATCGCCCGCACCCGGACTGATGTCTCAAGACATCCCGGACACCCCACATCCTCGGTCGGGCGAGGTGTACATGCACCTGCCGGGATGCTCCGGCCAACCTTGCGCGTCGCCGGGAAACTGCGCCACCTCGGCATCGGCCGGAGGCGCCGACGCCCACGAGCACCGTCACACCACCCAGGATGCGCTGGGTTCCGCCAACGTGCTGAGCCAAGTGGGTGCCGCACTGAAGAGGTAGGCGTGAAGGCATTCAGGGAGGGCTGATTTCGGGTTCAGTGCGTCGGCCATGCGAGCCAGCCCGCCGCCTCAGCGCGCCCAGTTGGCCGTCGTCAGCCTGAACGCGGCCGGCGGCGTCCGTGGTGCGGACAACTCGTGCTTGCTACTGGCACAATCAGCCCGCAGCATCCGCGCAAAGCACCCTGTTGCCCGTGGTCGGTCAGCGCAAACCGTAGGAGATCGAAATGCACGCAGTGGTCGGCGTGTGGGAGATGGACCCCGCGATGAGGCACGCTCAGACCGCAGCACTCGAGCGCATCGTTCCCGGCGTCGCTCAACTGCCCGGCGTGGTCAACGGGTACTGGAGCGACTTTGCGGATCCGGGGCGGTCGCACACCTTCATCGTGTTCGACACCCGCGACGCGGCAGAGCCCTTTGCGGCAGAGGCGCAAACCGCGCGACGGCCGCGGATACCAGCACGTGCCCTGATTTAGGCCGGGGCAGGGGCTTCCCCCAACATTCATTGCAAGTCTCGCCGGGCGCTGGCGATCTCGGCATGCCTGTGCTTCGCTGACTGCATCCTGTGGATAGTCCGGTCCTCGCACCAATGTGCCGCTGCACGGTCCTTCGCTCGAAACCCTTGGAGGTATGGCGATGTCGACCTCGATACTCAATTCGGTCTTCGTCAGGCACGCCCATCCAATTAGCGCCTGGAGCAGGTTGGCATCAACACCTCTGGTCGTCGTCCCACTCTGGTACAGGCGGAGATGGACTGCATTGCCCATAGCGGCCTGGATGATCATCAACCCGATCATCACACCCCCGGTGTCCAACGATCGCGCCTTCGCAACTCGCGCCATTCTTGGAGAAGCTCAATGGATAGTTGACCCCTGCAAGCGCCGAGACATCATCGCCCTCAACGCGGTAGGCGCGGCTTGCCTCTCTATAGCAGGGGTCAACGCCTGGCGGCGTCGCCCGCTGCCAATGGCCGTCGCCATCGCCGGATCGATGGCGGCCACACTGATGACGTGGCGCAGATACGCTGAGTTCTACGATCCCCGACTCACCCAACCAGGATCCGCTTGAGCCCATCGCGGCGATTCGCGTCGTAGCCGGTCTCACGATCGGAGGCGACCATCCGGGCGAGGCTCGTGCTCCGGATCCCGTTCACGAGACGGCGGCGCCCGACTCCGAGGCGAACCGTGTGGCCGGTGCCCTCGTCTCGTCCGATAGCGATCGACGCGCGCAGCCGGTCGCGCCTACCAGCTTCCGAGCAACGTCTGGCCGAGCAGGATGAGTCCGAACCCGACCAACATGCTGACCCAGGGGTCGAGGGGAAACAGGCCGGTCCCTCCGGTGCTGACAACGGCGACGGCACGCAGGACACCTGACAGGCCCAGAGCCATGAGGACGATTGCGAAGCCGCCGATCATCGGGCGGCGGCGACCTGATCGGCCAGGAGGACGGCGACCCGGCGCTGTTCGCGGTTCGGGTAGGCCAGGTGCGAGGTCGTGGTGAGCAAGAAGTGACCTGTGGTTGCCGTTCCGCGTCGCACGGGCACGGCGACGTACTCGTCGGTGGGCAGCCCAACCCGATCTACATCGACTACCTGGCCGTTGCGCTTCAACACGCCATCGTGGTCGAGGACGGCAATGCGGGCGTCGCGCACCGGTCCCTCGATGTATCGGCAGTGGTCCGCGGCGAGCACGTCGCTGATCTGACGGGCCACGACGTCGACCACGCCGGCTGTGGGCATGTTGCCTTCGGCGACGGCGCGCGCGGCGCCGAGGACTCCGTCGAGGTAGCCGGAGCGCTGGGCAGCGTGCTTCTGTTGCCGGTAGCCCCACAGGGCGACTTCGCTGACCGCGAGGCTGATCACCACCAGGAGGACCGCTCTTCTATGTCGTCGGCGTCTGCGATGGTGAAGCGCAGGTAGGGCTCGGTAAGGAAGAAGTCGAACCACGCCCCGGCGGAGACAGCGGCGAGGACGCCGGCCGGCCGGTCCCCGGTGGCTGCGGCCGCGACCACCCACACGACCAGCACCAGGACGGACGTTGCGGCAGTGACGCTTTCGCGCACTGTCGACAGAATCGCCGCCGTCAGCAATGGCGCGAGGACTGCGGCTAACCGGACCGCGGGGGGCCACCAGTTCGCCTGGGGCCACCTGGCGAGATTCCCGGGCATAGGGCTCACTCCTTCGCGACACCGGACACGTCCAGTCTCAGCGGGATCGTCACCAGAGGGGAGAGGCCTTGACGGAATCCCTACGCCGGAAATGTGCCGGGGCCTCTCCTGCCCATGCCGCGGCAGCAGGCGGCAGGCGGGGGCCACGTAGGTAAAACGTCAACGGAGCGTCCGGGCGCGTAGGTATTTCGTCAGGAACCGTGGTCTCGACTGGCTTGGCGTCGATCGGAGGTCTTGAGTGAGCTGCTGGCCGCACCGACAGGCGGCCGGTGCACCCAAGCCCGGAAGGACCCCGCCATGGCCGACGTTGGCCTCCTTGTTCTCACGATCGTCTTGTTCGGCCTGCTCGCCGTCGCGGTGAAGGGGGTCGAACGACTGTGACCGCGGTCAACTTGATTGGCCTGATCCTGGCGGTCGGTCTCGGGATCTTCGTGCTGGTCGCCCTGCTGTTCCCGGAACGATTCTGATGAGCGCCGGGTGGGCAGCCGCGCTATTCATCGTCACCCTGGTGGCGGCGTGGGCGCTCGGCTACCGCTTCTTCGGTGAAGATTTGTTCCGCGTTGTGAACGCGGAGCGCCACAACCGGGTGGAGCGGACGATTTATCGACTGGTCGGGGTCAACTCCGGCTCCGAGCAAAACGTCGGCGCCTACACCCGCAGCGTGCTGGCGTTCTCGGCGACCTCCATCCTGTTCCTGTACGCGCTGCAGCGGCTCCAGGGCCACCTGTGGCTGGACGCCGGGCTGCCCGGCGTGGAGTCGCACATCGCCTGGAACACCGCGGTCAGCTTTGTCACGAACACCAACTGGCAGGCCTACTCCGGTGAGTCGACGATGACGCACCTGACGCAGATGGCCGGTCTGGCGGTGCAGAACTTCCTGTCGGCCGCCGTCGGTATCGCCGTGGCCGTGGCACTGATCCGTGGTCTGGCCCGCAGCCGCACCGACCGTCTGGGGAACTTCTGGGTCGACCTGACCCGCTTGGTGGTTCGAGTGCTGTTGCCGATCGCCATCCTCGGCACCATCGTGTTCGTTGCGGCTGGCATGGTGCAGAACCTGTCCGCCGGCACCGATGTCACCACGCTGACCGGTGGTTCCCAGGTTGTGCCGGGTGGGCCGGTGGCCAGCCAGGAGGTGATCAAGGAGCTCGGGACCAACGGGGGCGGCTTCTACAACGTCAACTCCGCCCATCCGTTTGAGAACCCCACGGCCTGGACGAACTGGCTGGAGATTTTCCTGCTCGGGCTGATCCCGTTCTCTCTTCCTCGTGTCTTCGCCAGCATGGTCGGCGACAAGCGGCAGGGCCTGGCGATCGTCGCCGCCATGGGCGTGATCGCGGTGGCTTCAATGGCGCTCGTCAACGTCACGGAGCTGGCGCACCCGGGAACAGTGCCGACTGCGGTCGGTGCGTCGATGGAGGGCCGGGAGGTGAGGTTCGGGACCGGGAACTCCGCAACGTTCGCGGCGATGACCACGCTCACCTCGACGGGGTCGGTGGATTCCTTCCACGACTCCTACTCCGGTCTGGGTGGCGGGATCTTGATGTTCAACATGATGCTCGGCGAGGTTGCGCCCGGCGGGGTCGGCTCGGGGCTGTACGGGATGCTCGTGCTGGCGATCATCACGGTCTTTGTCGCCGGCCTCATGGTCGGGCGGACTCCGGAGTATCTGGGTAAGAAGCTCGGCGCCCGTGAGATCAAGCTCGCCTCACTCTTCTTCTTGACAACCCCGTTCCTGGTGCTGGTCGGCACGGCCCTGGCGATGGCGAGCGCGGACCAGCGGGCCTCGATGCTCAACACCGGAACCCACGGCTTCTCCGAGGTGCTATACGCCTTCACCTCGGCCAGCAATAACAACGGCTCGGCGTTCGCCGGCATCACGGTGAACACCCCGTGGTACGACCTGGCGCTCGGCCTGTGCATGTTGATGGGCCGGTTCCTGCCGATCGTGTTCGTGCTCGCGTTGGCCGGCAGTCTCGCCCGGCAGGCCCCGGCTCCGGCGTCGGCCGGGACCATGCCGACCCACACTCCCCTGTTCGTCTCCATGCTGATCGGCGTGACCGTGGTGCTGGTCGCGTTGACGTTCCTGCCGGCCCTCGCTCTCGGCCCGCTCGCGGAAGGACTCGCCCGATGACCTCCCCCGCCCCCCAGTCCTCGTCCAGGGTGGCCGCTGGTCTGCTCGACCCCCGGCAGCTGGTCCGGTCCCTGCCCGATGCGCTGCGCAAGCTCGACCCACGGATCATGTGGCGCAACCCGGTGATGCTGATCGTCGAGGTCGGCGCCGCGTTCACCACCGTCCTCGCGGTCACCGACCCATCCTGGTTCTCGTGGCTGATCACCGGGTGGCTGTGGGCCACCGTGGTCTTCGCCAACCTGGCCGAAGCGGTCGCCGAGGGCCGCGGCAAGGCACAGGCCGACACCCTGCGCAAGACCCGGCAGGGCACCATCGCCCGTCGCGTCTCCGGCTGGCGACCGGGCGCTGTCATCTCCGAGGCAGACGTGGAGAGCGTCCCGGCCCCGAACCTGGCCAAGGGCGACATCGTCTTGTGCGAGGCCGGCGACATCATCCCCGGCGACGGCGACGTCGTGGAGGGCATCGCCAGCGTCGATGAGTCGGCGATCACCGGCGAGTCCGCCCCGGTGATTCGCGAGTCCGGCGGCGACCGGTGCGCGGTCACCGGCGGCACCAAGGTGCTCTCGGACCGCATCGTCGTCCAGATCACCCAAACCCCCGGCGAGAGCTTCATCGACCGGATGATCTCTCTGGTCGAAGGCGCCAACCGGCAAAAGACCCCCAACGAGATCGCTCTCAACATCCTGCTCGGTGCGCTGACGCTGATCTTCCTGATGGCCGTCGTCACCCTCCAGCCGCTCGCGATCTACGCCAAGACCGTCAATGCCGCCGCACCGGACACCGCCGCCCTCGACGGCAACGGCGTCACCCCCGTTGTCTTGGTGGCGTTGCTGGTGTGTCTGATCCCCACTACGATCGGCGCGCTGCTGTCTGCGATCGGCATCGCCGGTATGGACCGGCTGGTGCAACGCAACGTGCTGGCTATGAGCGGCCGAGCGGTCGAGGCCGCCGGCGACGTGAACACCCTGCTGCTGGACAAGACCGGCACCATCACCCTGGGCAACCGGCAGGCCTCGCAGTTCGCGCCCGTCGCCGGCGTCGACCCGTCGCTGTTGGCCAACGCCGCCCAGCTGTCCAGCCTGGCAGATGGGACCCCCGAAGGTCGCTCGATCGTGGTGTACGCCAAACGTGCTCATGGGCTGCGGGAGCGACAGGCCGGCGAACTGGCGCACGCGTTATGGGTGCCGTTCACCGCCCAGACCCGCATGTCCGGTGTCGACCTGGACGGACGACAGGTCCGCAAGGGTGCCGCGGCTGCGGTCATGCACTGGGTCCGAGACAACGGCGGACACCCCACAGAGAGTGTCGGCGCCACCGTCGACGCGATCAGCGCCGCCGGCGGCACCCCGCTGGTGGTCGCGGAGAAGGACGGCGACCAGCCGGCCCGCGCCCTCGGTGTCATCCACCTCAAGGACGTGGTCAAGGAGGGCATGCGCGAACGCTTCGACGAGATGCGCCAGATGGGAATCCGCACCGTGATGATCACCGGCGACAACCCGCTCACCGCCAAGGCCATCGCCGAGGAGGCCGGCGTCGACGACTTCCTGGCCGAGGCCACCCCCGAGGACAAGATGGAGCTGATCAAGAAGGAGCAGGCCGGAGGCCGGCTGGTCGCGATGACCGGAGACGGCACCAATGACGCACCCGCTCTGGCGCAGGCCGACGTCGGGGTCGCAATGAACACTGGCACCTCGGCCGCCAAGGAGGCCGGCAACATGGTCGATCTGGACTCCGACCCCACTAAGCTCATCGAGATCGTCGAGATCGGCAAACAGCTGCTGATCACCCGCGGTGCACTGACCACGTTCTCGATCTCCAATGACATCGCGAAGTACTTCGCGATCATTCCCGCGATGTTCGCCAGCGTGTACCCGGGCCTGGACCGTCTCAACGTCATGGCCCTGGCCAGCCCGCAGTCGGCGATCCTGTCCGCGGTGATCTTCAACGCCCTGGTGATCATCGCCCTGATTCCGCTCGCCTTGCGTGGCGTCTCCTACCGGCCCGGTGGTGCCGCGGCCCTCTTGCGGCGCAACCTGCTGGTCTACGGCGTCGGCGGCGTCGTCGCACCCTTCGTCGGAATCAAACTCATCGACCTGCTGGTCCAGTTCCTCCCCGGGATGTCCTGATGCGTACCTCCAACCCCTTCGTGGCCCGCCACCTTGCCGCCGCGCGCGCCCTGATCGTGTTCACCCTCCTGCTCGGCATTGGCTACCCGCTCGCCATGGTCACCATCGCCCAGCTTCCCGGTCTAAACGCTCGAGCCGACGGTTCACTGGTCAGCGACGGCGACCAGGTGGTGGGCAGCCGGCTCATCGGACAGTCCTTCACTGACGCCGACGGCAACCCACTCCCGGCGTACTTCCAGTCCCGCCACTCAGCGGCCGGCGACGGCTACGACCCGACCGCAACCTCGGCGAGCAACCTGGGGCCCGAGGACATCGTCGACACCCCGGACCGGCCTAGCCTGCTCACCCAGGTGTGCGCCCGAAGCCTGGCCGTCGGCGAACTCGAAGGCGTCGATGGCAGCCGACCGTATTGCACCGACGACGGAGTCGGAGCGGTCCTCGGCGTCTACTACTCCGACGGTCTGACCGGTGACGTCGTGCGGGTGGTCAGTCTCAACCAGACCTCCGGGACCCCGTTCCTGGGCCAGTACCGGGGTGTGCCGGTCGAGCTCGCCATGCCCGGCGACGACTATGCGGGCGCGGTGATCGTTCCGATCCGCGGCGACGCGCCTTCCGCCCCTGTCGTGCCGGCGGACGCGGTCGCGGCCAGCGCGTCGGGTCTGGACCCCGACATCTCCCTCGCGTACGCCCGCCTCCAAGTCGCCCGTGTCGCCCGCGAACGCGGCATCGACGCCGCGGAGGTGCAATCGTTGATCGACGACCCCACGCACGGTCGCACCCTCGGCCTGCTCGGGCAGGCGGGAGTGAACGTGCTGCAGCTGAACCTGGCACTCGACCAGCGCTACCCCCAGCCATGACCGCGGTGCACTGAGAATCGAAGGAGGAGCTGGCGATGACCCCACGAGGCAAGCTCCGCGTCTACCTCGGCGCGGCACCTGGGGTCGGCAAGACCTACCGAATGCTCGAGGAAGGTCAGCGCCGCAGCTCACGAGGCACCGATGTCGTCATCGGATACCTCGAACCGCACGACCGTCCCCTGACCGTCGCGATGGCCGAAGGACTTGAGGCTGTTCCGCGCCGCCAGCTGACCTACCGGGGCGCCGAGTTCAGCGAGATGGACCTCGAGGCCGTGCTCGCCCGACGACCCAAGGTTGCGCTCGTCGACGAGATGGCCCACACCAACGTGCCCGGCAGCCGCCACGAGAAGCGCTGGCAGGACATCAACGCCCTCCTGGACGCCGGCATCGACGTCATCACCACGGTCAACATCCAGCACCTGGAGTCGCTCAACGACGTCGTCGAGAAGATCACCGGCATCACCCAGCAGGAGACCTTGCCCGATGCCGTCGTCCGTGCCGCGGAACAGATCGAGCTGGTCGACATGACCGCCGAAGCACTGCGCCGCAGGATGGCACACGGCAATATCTATAAGCCGGAGAAGGTCGACGCCGCCCTCGGCAACTACTTCCGGGTCGGCAACCTCACCGCCCTGCGCGAGCTCGCTCTGCTCTGGCTGGCCGACAAGGTCGACGACCAGCTCGACCGGTACCGCCGCGACCACGGCATCGAGGGCACCTGGGAAGCCCGGGAACGCGTGGTGGTCGCCCTCACCGGCGGCCCCGAAGGCGACACGCTCATCCGGCGCGCCGCACGCATCGCCGAACGCGCCCGGGGCGCCGACCTGCTCGCCGTCCACGTGGTGCACACCGAAGGACTCAGCGGCCCTGACCCCGCCCACCTCGCCCGTCAGCGAACCCTGATCGAAAGCATTGGCGGCACGTCCCACCAGGTAGTCGGCGACGACATCCCCCAAGCCCTGCTCTCCTACGCCCGGGGAGTCAACGCCACCCAGCTCGTCCTCGGAGCCAGCAGACGCGGCCGCTTCGCCCAACTGTTCTCCCGCAGCATCGGGGTCACCACCGTCGCCGAATCCGGACCCATCGACGTCCACCTGGTCACCCACGAGGAAACCAGGCGCCCCCGGCTGCGTTGGCCATGGCGACGCGAGGAGCCCCTCGGGCGCCTGCTTCTCGGCCTCACCCTGACCGCGGTGCTGATGCCGGCGCTCACGATCGTGCTCACCCAGTTCCGCAACGACCTGTCGCTGTCCAGCGTGATCCTGATCTTCCTCGTCGCCGTCGTCGTGATCTCGCTCGTTGGCCGACTCTGGGCGGCCTTCGCCGCCGCACTCGTCGGCTCGCTGCTGCTCAACTACTACTTCACTCCACCCATCTACACCTGGACCATCTCCGATACCCAGAATGTCCTGGCCCTGGTGGTGTTCCTGCTCGTCGCGCTCACGATCAGCGCCACGGTCAACCTCGCTTTCCGCCGCACCCAGCAGGCCGCACGCGCACGCCGGGAGGCAAACGCGCTGGCCGTGGTCGCTGGCAGCGTCCTGCGCGGGTCCCGCCCACTGCCGGCGCTCCTCGAGCAGTTGCGGGAGTCATTCGCCCTGGAGTCCGTCACCCTGCTGGAGCGGAACTCAGATACCCCCGAGTCGCCCACCGAACGGCGCGACACCAGCAGATGGACGGTCGCTGAAAGCGTCGGCTCGCCCCCCTGCGCCGCGCCCCGCGAAGGCGACGTCGAAGTGCCCGTCGACGACAACCTCACGCTGGTGCTCAAGGGAAAGCCGCTCGACGCGTCGGACCAGCGGATCGTTGAAGCCTTCGCCGTCCAGTCAGCCCTCTCCCTGCGACAACAACGCCTCGCCGAACAGGCCGCCGCCGCGATCCCCATCGCCGAGGCCGACAAGCTGCGCACCGCACTCCTGCGCGCCGTCAGCCACGACCTGCGCACACCCCTGGCCTCCGCCAAGGCGGCCGTGCAGGGCCTACGCATACCAGATGTGGTCTTCGACGAACGTGACAGGCAGGAGCTCCTGGCCACCGCCGACGAGTCATTGGACCTGCTCACCCGTCTCGTCGAAAACCTGCTCGAGATGAGCCGCCTGCAGGCCGGAGCACTCGGCGTACACCCGCAATCCACGAGCGTCGCCGAGGTCATCCCGCTCGCCTTCGACGAACTCGGCAGGACCGCCAACGCCGTCCAGATCCGACTCGCCGACGACCTCCCCGAGGCGATGGCCGACCCGGCCCTGCTCCAACGGATCCTCGCCAACCTCCTGTCCAACGCCCTGAAGTACTCCTCACCCGACTCGCCCCCCACCGTCGCCGCCAGCGCCCACGCTGACCGGGTACACATCCGGGTGATCGACCATGGTCCCGGGCTCGCCGCCGACGAACGCGACCGGGTCTTCCTCCCATTCCAACGATCGGGCGACACGCACGGACCCCCCGGCATCGGGCTCGGGCTCGCCTTGTCCCGAGGCCTGGCCGAGGCCATGGGAGGCTCGCTCGAAGCCGAGGACACCCCGGGAGGTGGCCTGACCATGGACCTCGCGCTCATCACGGCGCCGATGCGCGAGCCTGCCCCGGAGCGCGCCGAGGAGGCGATCACGTGACGCGTGTTCTCGTCGTCGACGACGAGCCGCAGATCCTGCGTGCCCTGCGGATCAACCTGAACGCCCGGCAGTTCGAAGTCATCACCGCCGCCGACGGCGCCACCGCTCTCGACGCCGCCAAGACCCAGCGACCCGACCTGCTGATCCTCGACCTCGGTCTCCCCGACACCGACGGCGTCGACGTGATCCGCTCACTGCGGACCTGGACCGATGTGCCCATCATCGTCCTGTCCGGCCGAGCCGGCAGCAGCGACAAGATCGTTGCCCTGAACCTCGGAGCCGACGACTACGTCACCAAGCCGTTCAACATCGAAGAACTCCTCGCCCGAATCAAGGCAGTCAGTCGCCGCCTCCGCCCCGAGACCGTCGACGACGAACCAGTTCAACTCGGCGGCCTTACCGTCGACCTCGCCGAGAAGGCGGTTCGCAGCGTTGATGGTGAACTGGTGCACCTCACCAAGACCGAGTGGGAGCTCCTCGCAATGCTTGTGCGCAACCCCGGAAAGCTTCTCAGCCAACGTCAGCTGCTCCAAGACGTGTGGGGACCTACCTACCTCAACGAGAC
>CAVWZO010000014.1:0-305678 GCA_963759525.1 uncultured Actinomycetota bacterium
GCGACGCGCGTGAGGGCTTCGGCATGGTCATGCCCTTCGCGTGCGCCGCAGCGTGGCGGCCCGAGCGGGCGCCGAAGATGAGGGTGTCGAGCAGGGAGTTCGCGCCCAGGCGGTTGCCTCCGTGCACGGACACGCAGGCCACCTCGCCGGCGGCGTACAGGCCGGGGACGTTGGTCTGGCCGTCGACGTCTGTGCGCACGCCGCCCATGACGTAGTGGTTGCCGGGCTTGATGTGGATCGGCTCCTTGGTGATGTCCACGCCGGCGAAGTCGCGGCCGATCAGGACGATCTCGCGCAGGGCCTCGTGGATGCGCTTGCGCGGGACCACGGTGATGTCCAGCGCGACGGTGCCGTCCGGGAAGCCGCGGCCCTCGTTGATCTCCGTCTGCTCGGCGCGCGAGACCACGTCACGCGAGGCGAGCTCCATCTTGTTGGGCGCGGTCTTCTCCATGAAGCGCTCGCCGTTGGCGTTGTAGAGGTGCGCGCCCTCGCCGCGGGCACCCTCGGTGATCAGGATCCCGTTCCCCGCCAGCGTGGTGGGGTGGTACTGGATCATCTCCATGTCCATCAGCGACGCCCCGATGCGGTAGGCCATCGCGATGCCGTCGCCGGTGCAGATGAGCGCGTTCGTGCTGGGGTTGTAGACCTGCCCGTTGCCGCCCGAGGCGAGGATCACGGTCTTCGCCGCGAACAGCTCCATCGCGCCGTCGCGGATGTTGCGCGCCACGACTCCCGCCACGTGCCCGTCGTCGTCGGTCACGATCGCCGTTGTGAACCACTCCTCGTAGCGGTCCACGTCGTCCGCGTGCTTCATCAGCTGCTCGTAGAGCACGTGAAGGATCGCCTGGCGGTGATGTCGGCCACGTAGTAGGTGCGGGCGGCCGAGGCGCCGCCGAAGGCGCGGGTGCCGAGCTTGCCCTCGTCGTTGCGGTGGAAGGTCACGCCCAGGTGCTCGAGGTCCAGGATCTCCTGGGGAGCGGCCTTGCACATGATCTCGATCGCGTCCTGGTCGCCCAGGTAGTCCGAGCCCTTGACCGTGTCGAACGCGTGCGACTCCCAGGAATCCTCGGGGTTGAGGGCGGCGTTGATGCCGCCCTGCGCCGCGTTCGAGTGCGAGCGCACGGGGTGGACCTTGGACATGATGCCCACGGATGCGCCCGACTCGGCGGCGGCCAGCGCTGCGCGCTGACCTGCGAGTCCGGCTCCGATTATGAGAACGTCGTGCTGAGGCATGTGTGATCCTCGTGCGCAGCCGGCCAAGCCGGCTGCTTCGCAAGAGGGCGGCGGGATCCTATGTCAGATACGGCTCAAGTCCTCGGCTTGGAGCAAACCGCGATCAGGTCCAGGCAGCCTTCGAGCCCGTCTTGGCGCACCTGGAAGTCCTCGACGCCGATGGCTGAGGCCCTCGGATCGTCCTTTCCGAGCCGTTCGGCCCGCAGCCGGCGGTCATACAGGCGCATCTTCAGAGCACGCGGCACCAGCCGCCTCAGGCGCAGCGGGTCCTTGCGCAGCAGACCGGTCGAGCTTCGCCAGCTCCCCCCGCTGGAACTCCGGGTAGCGCGTCCGACCCGAACAGCCCGGCCGATGGTCGACGTCGCCGAATCTGCCCTCGCACAAAGCTCGGAGCTCCTCGGGGTCGAACTCGATGAGGTGCCACGGGTCGATGATCTCGTCGGGTCGCCCGAACGTGAGCCGGTTCGGCGTGACGAACACGCGACACCAGCCGGCCCGATCACCCGCGCGGGCCTCCGCGACCGCGCGCTCCGGGTCGGGGACATGCTCGAGCGACTGCACCGACAGCACCGAGCCGATCGCGCGGCGCAACGGGATCTCGCGCATGTCGGCCGACGAGCGGTCCGCGGTCTGGCCGCGCAGCGCGTCGAGGTCGAAGTCCAGACCGATCGTCTCGCGCGACCGAGCAGCTCGAAAGCTGTGGCCGATGCCGCAGCCGAGGTCGAGCAGCGGCCCTTCGGGGAGGACTCGCGCGTGCTCGTACGCCGCGACGTGGCGCTGCCAGGTGGGGTTGAAGCCGCCCTCGCGGCGTGGTGACCCGCTCGCCCGTCAGTCTTCATGGCTGGAACGCCGACACTTCACGATGTTGCGGTGCAGCAACAGTCGGACACCGACGCCCAGAGCGTCCGCAGGCCATAGACCGACGGACGGCCCGAAGCCGATCGAGGACACGTCGCCGGAGTACGCGTCCGCGCCGGGAACCTCGGCGACCCGGAAGCCGAAATGGACCGCCTGCATGATCAGCTCCGAGTCGAAGACGAAGCCGTTGTTGTTGCGCATGAACGGCACCGTCATCAGCAGCTTGCGCGAGTAGGCGCGGTAGCCGGTGTGCAGCTCGGTGAACTGCCGCTTGAGGATCCAGTTCTCGATCGTGGTCAGGCCGCGGTTCGCGACATCTTGTAGCGCGGCATGCCGCTCGCGCCGCACCGCGCCGGACTCGGCGAACCGCGAGCCCAGGACGCAGTCCGCCTCGCCGGCGATGATCGGCTCGATCATCCGCGGGATCAGCGACGGCTCGTACTGTCCGTCGGGATGCAGCATCACCACGACGTCGGCGCCGCGCTGCAGCGCCTCGAGATAGCTGGTCCGCTGGTTGCCGCCGTAGCCGACGTTGTGCGGATGCCAGATCAAGCTGACGTCGAGCTTGCGCAGCCACCTCGATCGTCGTCGTCGGAGGAGTGGTCGTCGACGACGATGATCTCGTCGACGACGTCGCGCGGGATCGCTCGACGGTCCGTTGCAGCGTCGCCGCCGCGTTGTACGCCGGCATGATCACGATGACCTTCGGCTTGTCGCTTCACGCCGCCTCGGTCATCGCCGTGCCTCGACGTACACCGAGCCGCCGCGACGGCCGGCGACCTCGACGAGCGTCGCGACGGCGGCGACCGGGAGCAGCGCACGCGCCGGCGAGCAGAGCGCAGCGCCCGTCGGCGCCGCGCGACATCGGTCGGTGCGCGCCGCCGGCGAGCGGATCGCGTCGTAGAGGTCCGGGTGGCCGGGCAGCTGGGCGACCAGGCCGTGGCCCAGCCGAACCCGACCTGACCGCCGCGCAGGTGGCTGACCCGCGCGAGCTGCAGGCCGAGCGTCCGCAGCCGCGCGACCAAGCGCGTCGGCGGGCACGTGCACCAGATGTCGCGGCAGGTCGAGGGCGAGCCAGCGGTCGCCGAACCGCGCGGCCTGCCGGCTTGCGGCATTGGGCAGCGCGATCACGAGCAGCCCGCCCGGCGCGAGCAGCCGCGCGGCATGCGCGAGACGCGTCGCCGGGCTCGCGCAGGTGCTCGAGCGAGTGCCAGAACACGATCGCCGCCCACTCGCCGTCAGGTCGGCGGGTCCGTCGGCCGAGCACGTCGTCCCGGGCGTGGCGCTCGAGGCCGAGCGCGTCGCGGCCGCGGCCGCGCAGCGCCGCACCAGCGTGCCGTCGCCGGCACCGACATCGAGCACCGGGCCGGGCGGCGCGAGCCGTCGATCCGCTTGGCCAGCGTGGCCCGCAGCGCCGCTGAGCACGCGGTCGCCGAGCCCGCCGAAGCGGCCGGCTGCCGGCCGGTACCGCTGCCGTACGCCGCCTCGAGCTGGGCGTCGGTGGGCCAGGGCACGTCGTCGCGACGCCGCAGCTTCCGCAGCGGATGCGCCCGGGAGGCCGGTCGCAGTCCGGCCCCAGCACGGTGCCGCACCAAGGGCAAGCGGCCGGTGCCGCCGCCTCGATCTCGGTCTCGGTTGGCACGAGGGCGGCAGCCTACGGGATGCCTCTCCGCGTCTAATGTCATTTTCCGTGGCGGCCCTGGCCCATCACCTGCTGCTCGCGGCGGCTGCCGCGGCACTGGGCGCGAGCACCCTGAGGCTGGCATCGCCCGCTGGCTCCGCGCGGGCTCGAGCGGCTCGTGGCCGCCGCGCCGTTCGCGGGCGCCCTGGCGGTTCTGTGGGCGCTTGCGCTGGGGCTCGCCGAGCTCGGTGCGAGCTCGGTCGCGCTGGGGCTTTCGGCGGCCGCCACCTGGCTGGCGGTGCGGGCGCTGCTGCCGGCACCCGAGGTCGCGCTCGCGGACGAGGCGGCGGCGTGGTGGGAGGGCCTCCCGCGGGCGGCCCGGGCGGCGGCCGGCGCGGCCGCGGCGCTCGTGGCGGCCCAGGCCCTGTTCCTGCTGCGCAATCCACAGCTCGGTACCGACGCCGTCATCTACCACCTGGCCGACGTTGTGGCCTGGGTGGGCAATGGCCGTCCGGGGAGCGCAGTGGACCTCTTCTACGCACTCCCCGTCGGGAACTACCCGCAGGCGTTCGAGGCGCTCTCGACCTGGGTCGCCGGCCTCTCCGACAGCTTCCCGATCCCGGCGCTGCTCGGCCTGGGCATGTTCGTGCTGCTCGCAACCTCTGGTTGGCTCGGCCTTCGCACATTGGGTGCCGACCGCCTGCTGGCCGGGTTTGGCGTGGCCGCTGTGTGCAGCGCTCCGCTCGTGATGGAGGCCACTCGCACGTCGGGCACCGACCTGCCGGCGCTGGCCTGGCTTGCCGCCGCGGCGGCGCTCGTGGCGTCCTCCGCGCGGCGCCCGGCGCTGCTGGCGCCGGCGCTGATCGCCGCAGCTTTGGGAATCGGCACCAAGACCACGGTCGCGCCGCTCGCCGTGGTCGTGATCGCGGTCGGCTTCTGGCAGCAGCGGCGCGGCCTCGGTGCCCACCGCGGCCAGCTCCTGGTGGCCGGCGCGGCGGCCGCTGTCGTGGGAGGGGCCTGGTACGTGCGCAACCTGATCACGCACGGCTCGCCCCTGTGGCCGCTCATCGAGCTGCCCGGCAGCGACCCGGCGCCGGAGCTCGTGAAGAAGCTCGAGCCGAGCCTGCTCGACCGCCCCGACGAGACCCTGACGGGCAACCTCGACGAGTACTTCCGGCGCCTTGCCGGCTACCTGCTGCTGCTGGGCGCCGCTTGCGTCGCGCCGCTCCTCGCGCGGCGCCGGGTCGTCGACCAGCCGGTCATCTTCTGCACACTCGTGCTCGGCGTCGGCTCGGTGCGCAACGCCGCCAGCGTCGGCAAGGTGGGCGGCCTGGCGCTCGGCTACTTCATAACCATGTCCACGGTCGCGCTCGCCATCGGCCTCGTCGTCGGCAACATCATCGACCCGGGCGAGGGCCTCGAGCTCAACGACGAGGTCGCCGGTGTGGGCAAGGAGCAGGCGGCTGGGGCGGGTTCGACGACGGACTTCATCATCCACATCGTGCCGGACTCGCTGTTCTCGTCCCTCACCTCCGGCGAGGTGCTCCAGACGCTGCTGGTCGCATTGCTGGTGGGCTTCGCGCTCCAGGCCATGGGTCGACAGGGTGAACCGATCCTGAGGGGCATCGGACACCTGCAGCGTCTGGTCTTCAGGGTGCTGGCGATGGTCATGTGGGCTGCGCCGATCGGTGCCTTTGGTGCGATCGCCGCAGTGGTGGGTGAGACCGGCGTCGACGCGCTGAAGAGCCTGGCGGTGATCATGATCGCCTTCTACATCACCTGCTTCATCTTCGTGTTCATCATTCTCGGCGGGATCCTGAAGATTGCCACCGGCGTGAACATCCTGAGCCTGTTCAGGTACCTCGCCCGCGAGTTCCTCCTGATCCTCTCGACGTCGTCCTCGGAGTCGGCGCTGCCCCGGGTGATCGCCAAGATGGAGCACGCCGGCGTGGACCAGACCACGGTCGGTGTGGTGATTCCCACGGGCTACTCGTTCAACCTCGACGGCACCGCGATCTACCTCACGATGGCGTCGATCTTCATCGCCGACGCCATGGGTACCCCACTGACCATCGGCGAGCAGATCTCGCTGCTCCTGTTCATGATCATCGCCTCGAAGGGTGCCGCTGGGGTGACCGGCGCCGGACTGGCCACGCTGGCCGGTGGACTCGCCTCGCACCGCCCGGAACTGGTCGACGGCGTGGGTCTCATCGTCGGTATCGACCGCTTCATGTCCGAGGCGCGTGCGCTGACCAACTTCGCCGGCAACTCGGTGGCGACGGTGCTGGTCGGGCACTGGACCCAGACCTACAACCGGGAACAGCTCGATCGGGTACTGGCCGGCGACGATCCCTTCGACGAGATGACGATGCTCGATGAGGACCATTCAGAGGGTGACCGCGCCAACGTCATCGAGGGTGTCGACCAGCCCGCGGAAGATTCCCGAAGGCAGTAACCCCTGTAACCGTTAGGCAGTTGCGTCGAGCAGGTCGAGGCTGAAGCGCGCGATCCCGGCGCGCTCGGCCGCGACCCTGTGCAGGGCGTCGGTCGGCGGGCTCTCGAAGTGCTCGACCGGGATCGTGGAGAGCCCGGTGAAGATCATCAGCTGGAGGGCGTGGGCCCGACGTACCGCGTCCTCCAGCACCTCGCAACCCTCGGACTGAAGGCCGGCGGTGTAGGCGGGGACGATCGCAGCCTCGATCTCGTGCAGGCTGGCGGCCACCTTGCGCCCAACCTGGACATCACCGACCAGCAGTTGGGACAGGTCGAAGCCCACAGGTTGGAGGGTCCAGAAGCCGTAGTCGATGAGCACGAAGCCGTCGAACCCCGCGGTCGTGAGCAGGTTGTTGGGGCAGGCGTCCCCGTGGCTGGACACCATCGGGAAGGCCGACAGCTCATCGACGATCGCGTCGACACGCTCAGCGACGCCGAGCAGCCGACCGCGCAGCTCCGCGTCGTACGCTCCGGCCACCAGAGGGTGCTCCCAGACCTGGTCGTCGTGGAGCATGGGCAGCACCTGCAGGCGGAGGCGTCCCCCGAGGTAGTCGCGCACGTGGAAGTCATGCTCTCCGACCAGCGCTCGCTCCCGCACCGCGGGACTCCCCGCCAGCTGGCCGAGGAGATTGGCCGCCCGCGCGTACCGCGTGGTGTCCCAGGAGACGACCTCGATCGGAACCACTTCGAGCCAGATGCTGCAGGACAACTCGTCGAGGTCGAAGACTCTCAGGGCGCGCGGCATCCGCAGTCCGTCGGGGAGCCGGTCACCGAGGTCGGAGCGGTAGGCCAACGGCTCGGTGCGCCAGGGGACCGACGCCTCGGCGTCCGCCTGGAACTCGACGGGGACGTCCTGGAAGAAGGGTGAGCGCGACCAGGACTGCACGTGCTTGACGAAGATCGCAAAGGGCAGCTCGCGCCCACTCACGTCGGCCGTGCCACGCACCCAGTAGCGCCCGGCGGTCGTGATGGCCGGTAGGTCGTAGTCGACCTCCTCGGCGGTCGAGCTGATGACCGCGGTCCTGTCCCGTTCGGTGCCGAGGAGGTCCGCGACCATGTCGGTCAGCTGCTCGTCGCTGACATCGGCCGGGCCGAGGGAGCTGCGATCGTGCACGAGTGCTCCTGGGGCTCTAGACGAGCAAGGAGCGGTAGACGTCCAGGGTCTGTTCTGCGATCGCGGGCCAGCTGAAGGACTCCTGGGCGCGCTTGCGGCCCGCATGTCCCCGCTCGCGCGCGACCTCGGAGTCGTCCACTGCCTCGACCAGCGCCGCGGCGAAGTCGGCGACGTAGCGGTCCGGGTCCAGAGGTGTGCCGGTGCCGTCGGTGGCCTGCTCGATCGGCACCAGCCACCCGGTCTCGCCGTCGACGACGACCTCCGGAATGCCTCCGGTGGCCGTGGCAACCACGGCCGTCTCGCAGGCCATGGCCTCGAGGTTGACGATGCCCAGCGGTTCGTAGATCGACGGGCACGCGAAGACGGTGGCGGCGGTGAGCAGGGTGACCACGTCGGGCCGCGGCAACATCTCCCGGATCCACACCACTCCTTCGCGATCGGCCGCAAGGCCGGCCACCAGGCCTTGGACCTCCGCCTCGATCTCCTTGGTGTCCGGCGCCCCGGCGCACAGGACCAGCTGCACCTCGGGCGGCAGCTCTGCCGCCGCGCGCAGGAAGAGCGGCAGCCCCTTCTGACGCGTGATCCGGCCGACGAAGATCACGCTGGGACGGTCAGGGTCGACACCGAGCTCCCGGACGCGCCTCGGAGCATGCACCGGTTGCCAGTCTTCCGTGTCGATCCCGTTGTGCACGACGTGCACCCGGTCGGGGTCGATCGCGGGGTAGCTGCGCAGGATGTCGTCGCGCATCGCGGCGCTGACCCCGATCACGCCGTCAGCTGCCTCGTACGCCGTTCGCTCGGCCCAGCTCGAGACGGCGTAGCCACCGCCGAGCTGCTCGGCCTTCCAGGGCCGCATCGGTTCCAGGCTGTGCGCAGTCACCACATGTGGGACACCGTGCAGGAGCTTCGCCAGGTGGCCCGCCATGTTGGCGTACCAGGTGTGCGAATGGACGACGTCGGTCCCGGCGCAGCCAGTCACCATCTCGAGGTCCACGCCGAGGGTGCGGAGGGCTGCGTTGGCATCGGCCAGGCCCGGCGGGTCGGCGTACCCGGTGGTGCCGGCCTCGGGTCGCTCCCCGCCGAAGCAATGCACCCGGGCGTCGACCCCGTCCGCGGCACGCAAGGCACGGACCAGCTCGGCGACATGGACTCCGGCGCCGCCGTAGACGTCGGGCGGGTACTCACGAGAGACGACATCGATTCGCATGAAGGTGAACCTACTCGCGCAGAAGACTCGACCGCTGGTTGCCCTCGCAACTAGGTTCGTGGAATGCGAGCCATACCGACCCGGAAGAACGTCCTCGCCATCGTGCTCGCAGGAGGTGAGGGGAAGCGCCTGATGCCGCTCACCGCTGACCGCGCCAAACCTGCGGTGCCGTTCGGCGGCATCTACCGCCTGATCGACTTTGCCCTGTCCAACGTCGTGAACTCCGGCTTCCTCAAAGTCGTCGTGCTGACCCAGTACAAGTCGCACAGCCTCGACCGCCACATCACCACTACCTGGCGGATGTCGCACCTCCTGGGCAACTACGTCACTCCCGTGCCGGCTCAGCAGCGCGTCGGCAAGCGGTGGTACCTGGGCAGCGCGGACGCCATCTTCCAGTCCCTGAACCTGCTCAACGACGAGCGGCCCGAGATCGTGGTGGTGGTCGGCGCCGACCACGTCTACCGGATGGACTTCGCCCAGATGGTCGACGCGCACATCGAGGCCGGGGCCGGGTGCACCGTGGCAGCCATCCGGCAGCCGATCGAGCTGGCCGACCAGTTCGGGGTTATCGACATGGACCCGGAGTCGCCCGAACGGATCCGGGCGTTCCTGGAGAAGCCGCAGGACCCGGTCGGGCTCGCCGACGCGCCGCACGAGGTGCTGGCCTCGATGGGCAACTACGTCTTCGACGCCGAGGCGTTGCGCGAGGCGGTGACGCGGGATTCCGAGCTGGAGCGGTCCAAGCACGACATGGGCGGCGACATCGTGCCCTGGTTCGTCGACCGTACGGAGTCCGCGGTCTACGACTACAAGGACAACGTTGTGCCCGGCTCCAACGACCGCGACCGCGGGTACTGGCGTGACGTCGGAACCATGAAGTCGTACTACGACGCGCACATGGACCTGGTGGCGCCGCTCCCGGTCTTCAACCTCTACAACAACCAATGGCCGATCTACACAAGCTATGGGCCGCTGCCGCCGGCCAAGCTGGTCGAGGGTGAGGACGACTCGCCGAGCACGGTGTTCAACTCGATCCTGTCGCCGGGTGTGGTCGTCACCGGCGGCTCGGTCAGCAAGTCCGTGCTGTCGCCTGCCTGCTACGTCGAGACCTCGGCCGAGGTGTCCGACTCAGTGCTGCTTCCGGGGGTCCGTGTGGGGGCTGGCGCCGTCGTCCGCAACGCGATCATCGACAAGAACGTGGTCGTCCCGCCGGGTGCAGAGATCGGTGTCTCACAGGAGGATGACGTCGCTCGTGGGTTCGCGGTGGACGAAGGCCTGACCGTGCTGGCCAAGGACCAGGTCGTCCCGTCGATGGCGGACAAGGCCTAGAGGCACCGATGAACGACTCGCGTGCCGGTACGCCGGCCCAGCCCGGCGACCTCGTCGACGTCGCCCACCTGGTGACCGCCTACTACACGGGTGTTCCGGACCCCGATGACGTCGACCAGCAGGTCGCGTTCGGCACCAGTGGACACCGGGGCTCGAGCCTGAAGACCTCCTTCAACGAGACCCACATCCTGGCCACCACGCAGGCGATCTGCGACTACCGCAAGGAGCAGGGGTACGACGGCCCGCTGTTCGTGGGTCGCGACACACATGGGCTCTCCGAGCCGGCGTGGGCGACCGCGCTGGAGGTGCTCGTCGCCAACGACGTGAACGTCCTCGTGGACGACCGCGACGGCTACACGCCGACGCCTGCGGTCTCACACGCGATCCTTCGGGCCAACCAAGGCCGTTCCGATTCGTCCGGGCCCTCCGGGTTGGCCGACGGGATCGTCGTGACGCCTTCGCACAACCCACCGAGCGACGGCGGCTTCAAGTACAACCCGCCGCATGGTGGCCCGGCCGACTCCGACGCCACGGCGGTCATTGCGAAGCGGGCCAACGAGCTGATCAAGGGCTCGCTCGCCGCGGTGAAGCGGGTGCCGTTCACCCGGGCGCGGGCGAGCGTGTCGGCGTACGACTTCCTCGGGACGTACGTCGACGACCTCCCGAACGTGCTGGACATCGACTGCGTGCGCGATGCGGGTGTGCGGATCGGAGCAGACCCGCTCGGCGGTGCGAGCGTGGCGTACTGGGGCGAGATCGCCGATCGGCATGGGCTCGACCTGACCGTGGTCAACCCGCTGGTCGACCCCACGTGGCGGTTCATGACGCTCGACTGGGACGGCAAGATCAGGATGGACTGCTCGTCCCCGTCCGCGATGGCGTCGCTGATCGTCCGCAAGGACGAGTACGACATCGCCACGGGCAATGACGCCGACGCGGACCGCCACGGCATCGTGACTCCGGACGCGGGGCTGATGAACCCCAACCACTTCCTCGCTGTCGCGATCGGCTACCTCTTCGGCGGCGCTCGTCCCGGCTGGCCCGATGCTGCGCGTATCGGCAAGACCCTGGTCTCGTCCTCGATGATCGACCGGGTCGCTGCCTCCCTCGGCAAGCCGATGGTCGAGGTGCCGGTCGGCTTCAAGTGGTTCGTGCCGGGCCTGATCGACGGGTCGTTCGGCTTCGGCGGCGAGGAGTCGGCCGGTGCCTCGTTCCTCCGCCGCGACGGGAGCACCTGGACCACGGACAAGGACGGCCTGATCCTGGCCCTCCTGGCCTCGGAGATCCTGGCTGCGACCGGTCGCACACCGAGCGAGCACTACGCCGACCTGGTCGCACAGCACGGCGAGCCGGCGTACGCCCGTATCGACGCACCTGCCGACCGCGCGCAGAAGGCCAAGCTCGCGGCACTGGCGCCCGACGACGTGGCGGCGACCGAGCTCGCGGGTGAGCCGATCGTCGACAAGCTCACCGAGGCCCCCGGGAACGGCGCGAAGATCGGCGGACTCAAGGTGACCACGGAGTCCGCGTGGTTCGCCGCCCGACCGTCCGGGACCGAGGACGTCTACAAGATCTACGCCGAGTCCTTCAAGGGCCCCGACCACCTCGCCGAGGTCCAGGCCGAGGCTCGCGAGGTTGTCGCCGCCGCGCTGGCGTGAGGGGTGCAGGTTTCCCCGGCCGGCCGGGGAAACCGGACGTTGTAGGCCGAAGCAACACCCGACAACGACCGGAGTCGAGCGACAACCCCACCCGTTTTGTCGCAGGGCATCCGGCGTACGTCGCCCGACGGTCCGGGTCGTCGCGTGAGGTTCAGGCGATGGTCGGCGTGGTGCGCTCGACGATCGAGGCGAGGTCTGTCCCGATCGGCAGCGTGCCGAGGGTGCCGTTGTAGTCGCCTCCGAGTCGCGTGGCACAGAACGCACCAGCGATCGCCGGGGGAGCGAACCGCAGGAGCAGCGAGGCCTGGAGGCACGCCGCCATCTGACCGGCCAGCCGGCGCGCGGACACCTCGAGGGTGGTGGTGTCCGCGAGCAGCGTGAGGACTCCCTCGATGGCGCGGTCGAGGTGCGGGTCCTCGCCCTGCGCCAGGCCGACCTCGGTCAGCCAGGCCTCCAGCACCTCCGGCTCACGGCCCAGTGCACGCAGTACGTCGAGCGCGTTGACGTTGCCCGAGCCTTCCCAGATGGAGTTGAGCGGCGACTCGCGGAAGAGCAGCGGCATGCCGGAGTCCTCGACGTAGCCGTTGCCACCCAGGCACTCGAGCGCCTCGGCGACCATCATCGGCGTGCGCTTGCAGACCCAGAACTTCGCCAGCGGAAGGGCAATCCGGCGGAACGCAGCCTCGTGCGGGTCGGCCCTGTTGTCGACCGCAGCGGCCAGTCGCATCCCGAGCGCGGTCGCTGCCTCGGACTCGACGGCGAGGTCGGCGATGACGTTCTGCATCAACGGTTTGTCGACCAGCAGCCCTCCGAAAGCGGAACGATGCGCGACGTGCCACGACGCCTCGGCGAGCGCGTGTCGCATCAGTGAGGCGGACCCGAGGATGCAGTCGAGCCGGGTGGCGGCGACCATCTCGATGATCGTGCGGACACCGCGTCCCTCGTCGCCGAGCCGTTGCGCCCAGGTGCCGTGGAACTCCAGCTCCGAGGAGGCGTTGGAGCGGTTGCCAAGCTTGTCCTTGAGCCGTACGACGTCGAGCCGGTTGCGCTCGCCGGAGGGGAGCACTCGCGGAACGAGGAAGCAGCTCAGGCCACCGGGCGCCTGGGCCAGCACGAGGAACACGTCGTTCATCGGGGCTGAGGTGAACCACTTGTGCCCGTGGAGTGTGTACTCGCCGTCGGCCGATGTGGCGCGGGCCTCGGTCTCGTTGGTCCGGACGTCGGAACCGCCCTGCTTCTCGGTCATCCCCATCCCGGCGAGGGCACCGGTCTTCTCGGCGACCGGCCGGAGACCGAAGTCGTAGGAGCGGGAAGCCAGCTTGGGCGTCCACTCCTTGGCGATCGCGTCGTCGACGCGCAGCGCCGGGATCGCGGCGTACGTCATCGAGATCGGGCAGCCGTGGCCGGACTCGGTCTGGCTCCACGCGATGAAGCCGGCGCAACGACGTACGTGCGCATGCGGATCTTCGGACTCCCACGGTGCGGCCTGCAGTCCGTGGCCGACCGCACGCTCAAGCAGCCAGTGCCAGGACGGGTGGAACCGGACCTCGTCGATGCGGTTTCCGTAGCGGTCGAACGGGACCAGCTCGGGATGGAACTTGTTGGCGAGCATGCCGTGCTCCCGTGCCTCGGCCGAACCGGCCTCTGCCCCCAGCACTGTCAGCTCGTCGACCACCTCGGAGGAAGCGTGCCGGGTTACCGCCTCGACCAGTGCCGCATCCGAGGTGACGACATTGTGGCCAGCAAGGAGAGGAGCCTGGTTGCGAGCCACCCGGTTGTCGCCGGGGTTCGACGAGGTCATGGCCTTACCGTAGTTGTCATGGCAGTCGAAAGCAGTCCGCGGTCGCGTGCGCGGACGCTTTCGTGGGAGACCGTCCGGCACGCGCTGTGGCGTCTTGTCGTGTCGACGGTCGGCACCTGCATGCGCAACCGGGTCACCGGTCTGGCTGCCGAAGCGGCGTTCTTCGCGGTGCTCTCGCTGCCGCCGCTGATCTTCGCTCTCGCCGGCTCGATCGGCTACATCTTCGCGCAGTTCAGCGACAGCCAGATCGACGAAGTCCGGGAGACCGTGCTGTCCCTGGCCAGTCAGGCGCTGACGCCCCAGACGGTCGACAGCATCATCAAGCCCACTCTCAACGAGGTGCTCAGCGGTGGCGGCCGGTATGACGTCGTCTCGATCGGTTTCATCCTTGCGCTCTGGTCGGGCTCTCGCGCGCTGAACGTCTTCGTGGACACCATCACGATCATGTACGGCCTCGGTGGGCAGCGAGGCATCGTGCGCACGCGGGCCCTGGCGTTCCTCCTCTACGTGCTCGGCATGATCACCGGGGTCGTCACCATCCCGCTGATCGTGGCGGGGCCCACGCTCGTAGCGAGGTGGCTGCCCGATCGGGTGTCGGTGCTCAACAATCTCTACTGGCCGACGGTCCTGGTGTTGGGCGTCATCTTCCTCGCGACGCTCTACCACGTGTCCGTGCCGGTTCGGACGGCCTGGCGCTACAACCTCCCCGGTGCCGTGTTCACCATGTTCTGCTGGGTGTTCGGCTCTGCCCTGCTGCGGCTCGTGCTGGTCGCCACAGCCCAGGGCTCGACCTCGATCTACGGCCCTCTCGCTGCTCCCATCGCGGTGCTGCTGTGGCTCTACCTGCTGTCGATCGCGGTGCTCATCGGCGCGGCCCTGAACGCTGCGTTCGACCAGATCTGGCCGCAGAAGGAGCTCACCACGGCCCGCATGGAGCGGCTCAAGCGGCTGAAGCTGGAGAACGTGCTGCCGTGGCGTACGTCGCTCGAGGGCGCGAACTCCGAGGATGAGCGCTCGGCAGAGGCGAACGACCCAGGCTCCGAGCCGGACAGCCAGTCCAAGGACCCTCCGCCAGAGACTGCGGCCACGTCCACGTCCGCAGACCGATAACCCCGTGCGAGGCCCGCCTGCGCCGACGTACATTGCGGAGATGACGGGAGTCCTTCCTTGACTGCAGCACGTGCAGCCCGCCGCGAGCAGGAGGCGGGGTGCGTACTCGCCTGCGAGATTGGTGTCCTGGTCGTCCTCACGGACGAGGGGCCGGTCCGCGCGACGTACGGCGCCCGGATGCTGGAGTCCCTCGCGCGGGACAGGTCCCGCGTGCCCTCTCCAGGGGAGTGGGTCGTGCTGCGGCGCTGGTGTGACGGACCGGTGACTGTCGAGAGCGTCCTGACGCGGCCCTCGCCCGTCCGACCGCCGCCCCGGCGTCTGAGGGTCGCTGCCGGCTGAGCCATCGCCCGCGTGCCATGCTTCAGCCGTGGGAAACGTGACCCTGCCGACGCCGGTCTTCCTGGCCGGCGGCGCCCTGTGTGTGGTGGCAGGCATCCTCGTCGGTGTTGTCCTGGCGCCTGACGCCCCCGACCGCACCACGGCCACGGTGGTCAGCTTCGACTCCGGCAAGTCATACCTGTGTCTCGAGGGCGACGCCATCGAGGACCAGGAGGGTGTGAACACGGACGGCCGGCTCTGCGGCACGCTGCGTCGTGCGCCCGACTCGCAGGCGCCCCGGAAGGGCGACGAGTTCCGCTTCGTCTCGGTGCGCACCTCCGGCGAGGTGGACGGCGAGAACGAACAGCAGGTCGTCATCTACGGCGACGTGGTCGGTTGAGGCACCTGTGCCCGACGTCCTGATGACGAAGCGCCTGACCGGCCTGCTGAAGCTGCCGGCGACGACGCGCTCCCCGTGGTGGGAGCTCATGCGCCGGGTGCTGATGGCCGTCGGGATCCTGGTTTTCACGGTGCTGCTCGTCTACTTCGACGCGGACGGCTATCGCGACGGCGCCGACATCACGCAACAGCGCAAGAACGGAACCGTCGATCTCAGCGATGCCATCTACTACACGACCGTGACCCTGAGCACGACCGGGTACGGCGACATCGCACCGGTCACCCAGACGGCTCGCCTGGTCAACGCGTTCGTGATCACCCCGCTCCGCATCGCCTTCCTGGTGCTGTTGATCGGGACCACGCTCGAAGTACTCGCCTCGCAGGGGCGGGAGATGTTCCGGGTCGCCCGGTGGAGGAAGAACATGGACCAGCACGTCGTCGTGATCGGCTACGGCACCAAGGGTCGAAGCGCGGTGGACACCTTGGTGAGCAACGGCACCTCGCGTGACTCCGTCGTCGTCGTCGACCCCGGTTCGGTCGCACAAGAGGAGGCTCACGCCGACGGGCTCGCCATCGTCACCGGTGACGCCACCCGCCGCGAGGTACTGCGGCGAGCGCATGTCGGCAGCGCCAAGCAGGTCATCATCACGACCGCGCGCGACGACACGACCGTGCTCGCGACCTTGACCGTTCGGCAGCTGAACCCGGACGCGTACATCGTTGCCGCCGTCCGGGAGCAGGACAACGTGCCCCTCGTTCGGCAGAGCGGCGCGGACTCGGTGATCACCTCCTCCGATGCTGTCGGCCGCCTGCTCGGGCTGGCCTCGTTCTCACCGAACCTCGGCTCGGTCATGGAGGACCTGCTCACCTACGGGGAGGGGCTCGAGGTCGCTCAGCGCGACCTGCTAGTTACCGAGGTCGGAAAGGCTCCGCAGTCGTTGCCCGACCAGGTGATCGCCGTGGTGCGCGACGAGAAGGTCTACCGCTACTTCGACCCGACCGTCACCTTGCTGGCGCGCGGCGACGAGCTGATCGTCGTACGCCCGGCCAAGGAACTGCCGTGGGCCCCGCGCCCGGGCACCCACGACGAAGCCGGGTCGGACGAAGAGGACTGATCCGGTCCGCGCTTTCACTGTGCTCGTAGCATGGGGTCAGCCGGCCGTCTGGCCCGCACCGACGGAGGGGATGGTCGTGAAGGCGAGAGCGAAGCGGGTCGCAGTCGAGGGCCTGGGCTGGATCCTGGTCGTCGTCGGGATCGCGGCGCTCGTCCTTCCCGGTCCCGGGCTGCTCGCCCTCTTCGCGGGGGTGGCGCTGCTGGCCACCCAGTACGAATGGGCCGAGCGCCGGGTCGAGCCGGTGAAGAAGAAGGCCATGCAAACGGCCGCGGACAGCGTGAAGACCTGGCCCCGGATCCTGATGTCAGCAGCAGGAGTCTGCTGGCTGATCGCGCTCGGCGTCTACTGGGGCATCAGTCCGCCGGCACCGTCCTGGTGGCCGGTCGATGACAGGTGGTGGCTGATGGGGGGCTGGGGCGCCGGGGGCACCCTGATCGGGTCCGGGATCATCGCCGGCGCCATGGTCGTCTACTCCTACTTCAACTTCCGCGAGATCAAGGAAGAGCAGCGCGAGGAAGAGGCTCAGGCTTCAGCCGGCAAGGCGTGACGCGAAGCAGCCCGAGAGAACCACCCGCGGCCCCTACGGGGGGGACGGGGCGGCGCGGGTGGCCTGCTCCCTTGAGAGCAGTCAGATCCTATGCCCGCGCGACGGCCGTCCCGAGGTGGCCTAGGCCACCTCGGACGCGGTCGCTTCTCGACGTGTAGCCGTGCTCGCCGGCGCGCCCTGAAATGTTTGAAACGTCTTCCATCGGTGTACATGTAAGACGTCCACGTTCAGGGAGGAACACCATGACATTCATCTTGTTGCTGATTGCGGCCGTGCTCGTCATCTATGGGATCGTGACCCTCGTCCGGGGCCAGGTCCTCTTCGGGATCCTGCTGATCGTCGTTGGACTGCTCGTCGGTCCGGGTGGTGTGAGCATCTTCACCTGAGCCCCGCGTCCACGCAGCGCGCTCCCCTGCGATGAAGCTCTTGTTGCCCCGGGAATTTCGACAGGAGCAGTCACCCCGCGTGCTGCCTCGGGGGGGAGTAACACTGCGAGATGACTGCCCACCGCCAAGTCTCGCCCCAACCCGTTGACGACGGTTACGGGTGCCGGGCCGTGGTCTAGGGCAGCTCGCCTGGGGGTATGTCGCACAGGCACTTCGCCGCTAGGGTTCAAGGCAAGAACCGCCCCGGATCGGGGGAGCCCAACCAGCCGGGGCGGTTCTTTTCGCTTTGCCTGACCCGACCACTTTTGACACGCATTGGGGCGTTTTGCTACGCCCACCCGCGCAATGTCAGAGAATCGGGGAGACCGCGTTCACGTGTTCACCCGACGTGAACCGCGAGGGCGAACCGGAGAGGAAGCAATGCTCGGGCTCCCCGCCACCGCATCCTCTGCTCCGCTTCTGAGGCGGCGACCCGTTCTGTTCGGCATCTTGGCCCTGGTTGTTGCACTCACTGCCGGTGGGGTCACTGCGAGGGTGTTGCTCCTCGGAGATCTGCAGACCCTGACCGGCACTCTCTTGGTCAACGATGGCTTGGAGTTCGAGGCCGAGAGCGGGCCGTGCACCGGCGGTGGGTCCGAGCACGACGACCTGCGGACCGGAGCGCAGGTGATGGTGCAGGGGCCCGACGGCCGCATCGTTGGTGCGGGCACGTTCGGCCGAGGCAAGCTCAACGATCGCGGTGGGTGCGTCCTGCCCTTCACGGTCTCAGACGTGGAGGTGTTGGACTTCTACCGGATCCGATCGAGTTCCACACTGCTCGGTGAATCCAGCTACGAGCTCGGCGTACTGCGCGAAGACGACTGGAAGCTGGCCCTGGAGGTGGGCGACACCGACACCGCAGCCGCGCTGTCGCGCGCGGACTGCCTGGACCAGGCTCGGGTGGAGGTGGCCGGAAGGCTCATCGCCGAGAGGGTCCCGATGTCCACCGTTGCGCCCGGGATCAAGGGCGACCTGTGGTCCTACGAGCTGAACGGCGTGATCACCAACCGCACCGGGGAGAGCGTCGACGTGGACGTGGCATGGGAGATCCGGGCCTACGACAGCCTGCTCAAGAAGTGGGGCCCGTTCAACGACGTCGTGGGCGAGCGAACTGTGGGTCGCGACAAGCATCTCGCCGCCGTCGATGGCAAGACCAGGTTCACCATCCAGGGCAGCAGCGAGCAGATCAACAAATGGAACGACTACGGCAAGCCGAGCCGATTCCGCACCACAGCCCAAGGCGTGGCCCGGGCCGGCACCGGAGCGATCTGCTCCTGAACCAGAATGGTTGGCTTGGGTTTCGACAGCCTCGGCCGACGCATTCTCAGGAGGACCTCCGTGCCGTACTCGTCCCTGTCCCACCTCGAGTGCTCGCGCACAGGTGACCGCTATGACGCCGACCAGGTGCAAGGCGTCAGCAAGGTCGGGGCGCCGTTGTTGGCGCGCTACGACCTCGACAAGGTGCGCGCGAGCGTGACTCCCGCGGACATTGCCGGGCGACCGCATGACCTGTGGCGCTACCACGAGGTGCTGCCCGTGCGGGATCGCGCAAACGTCGTCACGTTGGGGGAGGGGATGACGCCCGTGCTCCCGCTCCCGTCGTACGGCGCGGCGATCGGTGTACCGGGTCTGCTGATGAAAGACGAGGGACTGATCCCCACCGGGACCTTCAAGGCGCGTGGTGCCGCGGTCGGAGTGTCCCGGGCTCGTGAGCTCGGGGTGAAGGCGGTCGCGATGCCGACGAACGGCAACGCGGGAGCCGCATGGTCGGTGTACGCCGCCCGCGCCGGCATCGGCAGCCTGATCGTGATGCCGGTCGACGCCCCGGAGATCACCCGGCGCGAGTGTCTCGTGTCCGGTGCCGAGCTCCACCTCGTCGACGGGCTGATCAACCACGCGGGCGCGCTGGTCAAGGCGGCCGTGGAGGGGCGGTCCGGCTACCAGGAGGTCTCCACGCTGAAGGAGCCGTACCGCATCGAGGGCAAGAAGACGATGGGCTACGAGATCGCCGAGCAGCTCGGCTGGCAGGTTCCCGACGTGATCCTCTACCCGGCGGGCGGCGGGGTGGGGTTGATCGGGATCCACAAGGCGATCAAGGAGATGCAGGAGCTCGGCTGGATCGGGGAGAGCCTGCCGCGGCTCGTCGCCGTACAGGCTGACGGCTGCAAGCCGATCGTGGACGCCTTCGACGCAGGCCGCGACGAGAGCACCCTGGTCGAGGGCACCCACACGCTCGCGTTCGGCCTCAACGTGCCGAAGGCGCTCGGCGACTTTCTCGTCCTCGAGGCTGTGCGCGAGTCCGGGGGTACGGCGATCGCGGTCAGCGACCAGGCCATCTTGTCCGAGATGAATGCCCTGGCCCGGGCCGAGGGGGCGTGGATCTGCCCCGAGGGTGCGGCATGCATGGCCGCGACGCGCGACCTGCGGGAGAGCGGCTGGATCGGGGAGGGTGAGCGGGTCGTGGTGCTCAACACGGGGACCGGGCTGAAGTACCCCGAAACCGTGACCGTCGACGTACCTGTCCTGGCCAAGGACGGCCAGGTTCCGAGACCGGCCTGAGGTTCGGGTCTAGGGTTCATCCCGGGGTCGCGAACCAAATCGGAGGCGACCATGTGGGGCGGCCACCGCACCAGCGGCCAGGGCAACCTGGCGGACCGCACGGGCGCCAGCCGCCCTGCCAACCCGCCATCACCGGCACGGCACTGCTTCGTCGACGCTCAGCCCAGCCTCCTGGTGGAGTGGCGTCGCGGCGCCACTGGTTGGGAAGGCCGCGTGATCAGCGTGGTCTGGGTCGATGCGGTGGGATGGACGAACGTCGAGCGCTGGCTTCCGGCCGCCACGATTCGGGCTAGTTGAAGGTGGCGGTGGGCGTTGAGCTCCGCGCGGTGAATGCGAAGGTCACCGATGCGTCGAAGGCCGGGACAGGCTGCCCAGCCATGAAGGCGGTACAAGACGCGTTGAGGGTGAGTGGAGTCGAGTCGACGGTGATGACACCCCCACCGGGCAGGTCGGCGAGCGTCCAGGTCTGACTCGAGCCCGTCCAAGAGGTCGAACCCAGGATCTGGCCGGCGCCCGCCACTATGGACAGGGAGCCGTAGGTGCAGCTCGCGAAGTCGTCGACGCTCAGCTTCAGGGCTTCGATCTGAGTCCCGGCCGGCACGAAGTCAGTGGAGGTGAGGACGACGGAGGAGGGATTGCTGGGGCCAGGGTCATGGTGGACGTCCCAGGCGACGATCGAGTCCGGTCCTCGACCACCACCCGATCCGGCGGGGCCCGGCGGACCTGGCTTTCCGGCCGGTCCGGTGGCTCCGCGCATGGTTCCCGAAAAGTCTGCGGCAGTGAGCGATCCGTCTCTCACATCCACGCCCTGGACGGTGCCGTTGCGGAGGTCGATGCTGCGGACGGCGTTGTTCTTGATGGCAGCGCTGCCGATCAGCCGGCCGGCCATTGCCGCGGTGGAGCCTGGTCCGACAATGACCAACGTGGCTGCGCCGACGATCCCGATGGCCAGTGCGATGTGGGCCTTGCGCGTCTTGCGGAGCTTCACGACCGCCTGCCATTTCCAACCGGTTGGGGGTTGCTTCGACGTAGGTGAGGCACCGCCGGATTGGTCCGGAACGCGCAATTTGGGGCGGCAGCGCGGCACGCCAGGGTGACCGGCGAGGGGCTCACGGAACTGAGCACAGCCGGCTGGCGTCGATCCTTGGCCACGCTGGGCGCCGGTTCACACACATGATGTGGACTTGGGGTCACTGGGTGACCCCAAGTCCACACCATCATGATTCGCTGGTGGGCGATACTGGGATCGAACCAGCGACCTCTTCGGGGTCAGTCATGCCGATGCGCGGCGGGAAGCGTGCGCTGAGCGTCTGATCGAGCACGGGCATCCACCCGCGTGCACTGGTCTCCGGAGCCATAAGCCGACTGATGAGCCGACTGCTCAACGATGTTGGCGACCTGGCCATAGTGTCGGGCGAGGACGGCGCGCCGCCCACAGCCCGGCGCCGCGACGGCGGAGCCGGCGCATTTACGGAGAGAAGAAAATCCTCACCATGTTCCGACGGGGATGCGCGACGGTGAAGCCGACCTGTCGATGGTGGCGGCAGCACATGACGCCGGCTCACGAGCGGTGCCCCATGGTGCGGCCATGCGTGGCATACCGTTGCACGACATGACCGAGAACGTCGCTCTACGCCATGCGACCCCGCCGTTGGTAGCGGCGCTGGACGTGGCCGCCAAGGCCGGCCTGGTGGTGCTCCTGGTGATGGCGGTGCTCTTCCCTGAGATGGGAAACGTCGAGGACAAGGCCGCGGGCCTGCGCGCGGTCGCCTACCCGATGCTGGCCTTCACCGTCCCAGTCGTGTGGTGGGTGTTCTGGCGCGAACGAGCCTCGTTCCCCTGGGTCGCGGACCTGATGGTCACCTCGACCTGCTTCACCGACACCCTGGGCAACAGGCTCGACCTCTACGACTCGGTCGTCTGGTTCGACGACCTGATGCACCTGGTCAACACCGGGCTGCTGACCGCTGCGGTCATCTTGTTGACGATGCGGCACAGCTCGACGCTGGCCCAGGTTGTGGAGCGCTCGCTCGCGTTCGGCGCCACCTCGGCTGTGGTCTGGGAGCTCGCGGAGTACTTCGCGTTCATCGCCAACTCCTCGGAGAAGCGCCACGCCTACACCGACACCCTCAGTGACCTTGGCCTCAACGTCGTGGGTGCGGTGCTGGCTGGCGTCATCGTGCACCGGCTCTGGCAACGTGGCCTGCTGATGTCGGCGGCTCCACAACTCGAGCCCATCAACGCCTCCGGTCCGCTGAAAGTGGAGCGGTCGGCCACTGCTGGCTGAGGCGAACCCAGTTGCCGTGGCGCCGGTCTTCGGACCGGTCGTTACGCTGACGGGGTGGATGACCCCCCTCGAAGTCCGTGCCCCTCTGACCCAGTAGTCCCGAGCCCAGGGACGGTCAGGGGGTGGATGTCGTGAACGAGTGGATGATGTTGGGCATCGGCCTGGTCCTCACGGTGGGGACCGGGCTGTTCGTTGCCTCCGAGTTCGCGTTGGTGAACCTCGACAGGCACGAGCTTGAGGGCCGCGAACAACAGGGCGAGAAGGGCCTCAGGGTCACCATCAGGGCCCTGCGGATCACCTCGACGCACCTGTCCAGCGCCCAGCTGGGCATCACCTTGACGACGCTGTTGACCGGCTACACGTTCGAGCCGGCCGTCAGTTCCCTGCTGGAGAGCCCACTGACCGGTCTCGGGGTCCCCGATGGCGTCGTGCCGGTTCTGGGTGGCCTGGTGGGTCTGCTGCTGGCGACGCTGTTCTCGATGGTGATCGGAGAGCTGGTCCCGAAGAACTTCGCGCTGGCCCTGCCGCTGGCCACTGCCAAGGTGGTGGTCCCGTTCCAGGCGGGGTTCACCGCCGTGTTCAAGCCCGCCGTGCTGTTGTTGAACAACACCGCCAACGCGCTGATCCGTTCACTGGGGGTCGAGCCGAAGGAGGAGCTCAGCGGCGCCCGCAGCGCAGATGAGCTGACCTACCTGATCCGGCGCTCCGCGTCGGTCGGCCTCCTCGAGCCCGAGGAGGCCACCCTGCTCGACCGCACACTGCGGTTCTCCGCCTACGACGCGGGCGACCTGATGACGCCCCGGGTGGAGATGACCTCGGTGAAGACGACCGATACGGCCGCTGACATCGTCGCCGCCTCCGCCAGGACGGGGCACTCCCGGATGCCCGTCCTGGACGACGGCCCTGACGACATCGACGGCTTCGTGCACGTCAAACGGGCCTTCGCCGTGGCCCTGGAGTACCGCGGCTCGGTCTCGGCGTCCGAGCTGATGTTCCCGCCGACTCGAGTCCCCGAGACGATGCCGACCTCCAAGCTGCTGGCCGAGCTACGCACCCAGGGACTCCAGATCGCGGTCGTTACCGACGAGTACGGAGGCACCGCTGGCATCGTCACCCTCGAGGACTTGGTCGAGGAGCTCGTCGGTGAGCTCGAGGACGAGCACGACCACATCCACTCGGCGATGAGCAGGCGAGGCCGTTCCGTTTCTTTCGACGCGTCCTGGCGTCCCGATGAGGTGCGTGAGCGGACCGGGGTCCCGGTTCCTGATGGCGACGACTGGGACACCGTCGCCGGGTACGTCGTCGACGTCCTCGAACGGCTGCCTGAGCTGGGTGACGAGGTTCCGGTCGAGACCGGGACCCTACGTGTCGAACGACTCGACGGACCCCGCATCGTCCGGCTCCGGTTCGTCCCCACCGAACCCGCCGCAACCACGGCCACCAGTCCCGACGACCACCCGGGGAGGCCTCGATGAGTGAGTACTGGACCGGCATCGCGTGGCTGGTCGTGCTGCTGGCCGGGAACGCCTTCTTCGTCGGCGCCGAGTTCGCCGTCATCTCCGCACGACGCAGCCAGATCGAACCGAGAGCAGCTGAGGGCAGCCGCGCCGCGAAGACGACCCTGTGGGCGATGGAGCACGCGACGCTGATGCTGGCGACCTCCCAGCTCGGCATCACCGTGTGCTCGCTCCTCATCCTGACCGTCTCCGAACCTGCCATCCACCACCTGCTGGAGTACCCGCTCGGCCTCACCCCGCTCTCAGCCGACACGATCAGCGTGATGGCTTTCGTGGTGGCCCTGGTCCTGGTGACGTTCCTACACGTCGTGTTCGGCGAGATGGTCCCCAAGAACCTCGCCTTCTCAATCCCGGACCGCGCCGCCCTGCTGCTCGCACCGCCGCTGGTCATGGTCTCCCGGGCGCTGCGACCGGTGATCGCTGCGCTCAACTGGATGGCGAACCTCGTGCTGCATGCGTTCAAGGTCGAACCCAAGGACGAGGCGACCAGCACCTACACCCTGGAACAGGTGGCCGGCATCATCGAGCAGTCACAGCGCGAAGGCCTCCTTGTCGACCACTCCGGGACCCTGGCCGGGGCGTTCGAGTTCACCGACAAGTCCGTCGCCGAGGTCGAGGTGGGGTTGGGCGACGTCGTCACGCTGCCCGAGACGGCCACCCCAGCGGACCTTCAGCGAACTGTGATCGAGTACGGCCACTCCCGCTACGTCGTGACCGACGAGACTGGGGCGCTGTCGGGCTACCTGCACATGAAGGACGTCATGGACCTGGGACCCGAAGAGTTCGACGTGCCGGTCCCGCACAAGAGGATCCGGCGCCTGGTCGCCGTCCCCCGAGAGACCGCGCTCGAGGACGCGTTGGCGCACCTGCGCCACAACGGTGCCCACCTTGCTGTGACCGTCGACGACGACGGCGAACCAGTCGGTGTGCTGTTCCTTGAGGACGCCATCGAGGTCCTCGTCGGTGAGGTCACCGACGCCGCCGGACCCGGCCCGGCGACGACCCAAGCGTGGCCGCGGAGTCTCTGAGGTTTGTACAGAGCGCGACCCGAGCCCCTTGTTCGCGGCAACAACTGTGCGTTACGGGCGGCCGCGCGCTGGTAGACGGATCGGCTGGGTGGTGGAGATCTGTCGCGGATCTGTTGTCGGATCACAGTCGGATCACTGTCGGACATCTCAGGCAGCAGCACCCTCGCGCAGTCGCGTACTTCAGCTATCGCGGTGGCGGTGCACCCGGACCGTCGTCGCCCGCAGTTATCGTGGCTGGATGCGCGGGGCTGGTGACCACCTGAGCGTCGGAGAGCGCATCGCCTTCTACCGACGCCGCCGCGGCCTGACCCAAGGCACCCTCGCCGCCCTGATGGGGCGCTCCGAAGATTGGCTCAGCAAGATCGAGCGGGGCGAGCGCGAGCTCCGAAAGATCGAGCTCGCGGTCGAGATGGTGCGACACCTTCGCGTCACGCTCGGCGACCTGCTCGGGCAGCCCATATTGGTCGAGGACCCGCAGGATCCCGCCGGCGAGGACATCCCCGCCATCCGGGATGCACTCATGTCGCCCGGCGCCTGTCGCGGATGCTCTACGGTCAGCGCGAAGGCCTGTCGCCCGCAACCGGACACACACGCGTGCTCACCGAGATGGTCTGGAGCGACTTCCAGAAGGGCAAGATCGGCTCCGTCGTACAAGCGCTCCCAGGTCTCATCCAGACGGCGCAGGCGCTCGAGGAGCGCGACGACGTGCACGAGCGCTGGGCCATCTCTGCGCGCGTCCACCACCTCGCCGCCAGCACGCTCAGCAAGATCGGTGAGGGCGACCTCGCATGGCTCGCGGCCGAGAGAGCCATGTATGCCGCCGACCAGGCCGACGACCCGCTTGTCCTGGCGTCCGCTGCCCGAGCAGGCACGCACGCCCTGCTGGCGGCTGGGCGCTACGTCGACGCGCTCGACCTCGGAAGTACGGCTGCCGAGTGGCTACGTCGGCAGATGCGCGAGGACGACCCGAACGCGGTCAGCCTCTTGGGAATGCTGCACCTGCGAACCGGCGTCGCCGCGGCGAGGCACGACGACCGGTCCACGGCCACCGACAACCTGGGCCGTGCCGAGGCTCTGGCGGCACAGCTGGGAGAGGACGGCAATTACTGGCAGACGGCCTTCGGTCCCACCAACGTCGAGCTGCACCGACTGTCGGCCGCTCTTGACCTGGGTGATGTCGTGTACGTCGTTGAGCGAGCACCCCAGGTCGACTGTCGACTGGATGCTGGGCGCGCATCGCCATCGACTGAGCACCTCGACGCTGCAGAAGGTGCTCGCGATCCTTCGCCGTGCGATCCGTTGGGGCCAGGCGCGGGACATGGTGAGCCGCGACGTCGCCGAGCTGGTGACGGCGCCAACAGGAGCGGGTGGCCGCCCCTCGAAGGCCATGATGCTCGAGCAGGCCCGCGCGGTCCTCAGCGCCTGCGACCGGCACCCGCTCGGTGTGCGTACGTCACCCTGGCGCTACTGGTCGGCGTACGGAACGAGGAGCTGCGGGCGGTCACGTGGGATCACGTCGACCTGGACGGCAACCCTGGGGCGGTGCCGTCGGTCCCTCCCAGCATCCGCGTGTGGCGCTCGGTGCGCGCCGGTGGCGACACCAAGACGCGCCTCTCGCGTCGGACGATCGGTCTGCCTGCCCAATGTGTCGAGATCCTCGAGAAGCACCGGTCGCAGATGGCGGGCCAGGGCCTGGACGTGGAGCACGGCCTGGTCTTCTGCACGAGCACAGGAACGGCGCTCGACTCGGCGAATGTGCGCCGGTCGTTCCGGGCGCTCTGCAAGGAGGCCGGCCTGGACTCCAGCGAATGGACTCCCCGCGAAATGCGGCACTCGTTCGTCTCCTTGATGAGCGAGGCCGGCGTTCCGCTCGAAGCCATCGCGCGGGTGGTCGGGCACAGCAGCACGAAGGTGACCGAGCTCGTCTACCGCAAGCAGCTGCGGCCGGTACTCACCGAGGGAACCGCCATCATGGAGACACTGTTCGAACTGCCCGCCGTCGACCGAAAGCGGTCACCGGATGGATAAGCGACGATAAGCCGACTGATAAGCCGACTGCGGGACAAGAAGCCCCTCGACCCATGTGGCAGAGGGGCTTCTTCGTGTCACTGACCTGCACAAACAAGTGGTGGGCGATACTGGGATCGAACCAGTGACCTCTTCCGTGTCAGGGAAGCGCGCTACCGCTGCGCCAATCGCCCCAGTATTGAGTTCGAGGTGGGTACGGGATTTGAACCCGTGTAGACGGATTTGCAGTCCGTTGCCTCGCCTCTCGGCCAACCCACCGTGGAGGCTTCGGCTTCTCCGAGCGGACGACGAGGCTCGAACTCGCGACCTCAACCTTGGCAAGGTTGCGCTCTACCAACTGAGCTACGTCCGCCTGCGCCGCCGGTCTCCCCGCGGTGCGAAGGAAACCATAGCCGAAAGGTTGACTGGCACAAACTCCGGGCATCCTTCGCGCGTCGGACACCGCAGAACCCCTACAGGCACGGGCTAATCTCGGACGCATGCATGCGTGGGTAAACGGTCATCTGCTCGAGGATCCGAACTCTCCGGCGCTCGGAGTCGCCGATCATGGCTTCACTGTGGGCGACGGCGTGTTCGAGGCGATCAAGGTCGTCGACGGCGAGCCGTTCGCCCTGACCCGCCACCTGGAGCGGCTCGCCCGATCGGCCAGGTCTCTGGGTCTCTCCGAGCCAGACCTCGAGCTGGTCCGGTCCGCCGTAGCCGAGGTGCTGGCCCCGGAGCACCACGCGCTGGGACGCATCCGGATCACCTACACAGGCGGGCTCGCACCTCTTGGTTCCGGCAGAGGGGACTCCGGGGCGACCCTGGTCGTGGTGGCCACACCGATGCAGCCGACGCCACGAGTCACGTCGGTGGCGCGGGTGCCGTGGCCACGCAACGAGCGCGGAGTCCTGGCGGGCGTGAAGTCCACGTCGTACGCCGAGAACGTTGTCGCGCTGGCCGAGGCGGCGAAGGTCGGTGCCAGCGAGGGGATCTTCGCGAACCTGGCCGGGCACCTGTGCGAGGGGACCGGGTCCAACGTCGGCTACGTCATCGACGGAGAGGTGCGCACGCCCAGCCTTGCCGTGGGCTGCCTCGCGGGAATCACCAGGGCACTGCTGCTCGAGTGGTACGGCGTAGTGGAGGTCGATGAGCCGATCGAGGTGCTCGACTCCGCCGACGAGATCTTCCTGCTCTCGACCGTCAGAGACGTGCAAGCAGTGGATCGCATCGATGATCGGACGCTGGAGGGACCTGGCCCGGTCACTCGCGAGCTCATGGAGCTCTGGTCGACCAGGGAGTCGAAGGATATTGATCCGTGAGGCGCGGACTTGCGCAGGAGCGAACGCTCAGTCGCTGAGGAGCGAGGTGAGCTCGGCGTCGAAGTTGACGAAGGTGCTCTCCTGGCCTTCGGGCACCGAGTCCAGCATCGCGGTGACGAAGTGCTGGACGTTACGGGCGTCGGCCTGCACGAGCAGCTCGCCGTCTGGGGAGCACAGCTCGATGATCACCACGGCGCCACCCTCAGAGCTGAGGCAGGGCCAGACGTGGACGTCGCCGTCGCCGGTGGGCGAGTAGCGACCCTCGATGAGAAGCTCGCGGCCGAAGGTCCAGAGGACCTCCTGAACGCCGGTCCGGAAGACCATGGTGGCGGCGTAAGGGTCGGCCGGGTCGAAGACCAGGTCGGCGTCGATCGAGGTGGCTTCCCCTTGCGGGTCCACGAACTCGAGCTCGACAGTCTCGGTGACGACCTGAGCGGTCTTCGTCTGCTTCATCGTTGCTCCTTCTGTGACGATGCAGGGTTCCCCTCCAGAAACCCCACTCGCGCCCTCCACGCGATGGGGTGATTCTGCGCAGGGTTTGCCTGTGCTGGCAGACGAAGTTCCGATATGTCCGTTTAATCCCACAGGTGGTCTACATTTTCTGAGCCACTGGTCTATTTTGACGTGTCAATGGTCTAGTCAGGTGTCGGGCGAAATGTGACCACTCGTCGCCACTCACGATAAAGGGCCCCGATGGTCAACCGGTGTGTACGGGGCCAAGTCGGCGCGAGTGGGAACCTGCGCTAAGGTTTCCGCGCATCATCCCCACAGGTACGACCGGCACCACCACGCCGGGGCGATTGGCGCAGTGGTAGCGCGCTTCGTTCACACCGAAGAGGTCACTGGTTCGAACCCAGTATCGCCCACCGATATGGGCCGCACGCCAGCGTGCGGGCCGGTCTGCTTCCGGGGTGGTAGCGCGGCTCTGCCGTTTGCACCGAAGAGGTCACTGGTTCGAACCCAGTATCGCCCACCGATAGGGGCCGCACGCCAGCGTGCGGGCCGGTCTGCTTCCGGGGTGGTAGCGCGGCTCTGCCGTTTGCACCGAAGAGGTCACTGGTTCGAACCCAGTATCGCCCACCGATAGGTGCCGCACACAAGGCGTGCGGCCTCGTCTGCGCCGGTGCACGACAGACTCCTCTGATCGGTCGCGACTGGTGTGCCTCACGATCGGCGGGATGCGCCCTGCCACGCGACCTCGGCGAAGCTGAACAGCCGCTGCGGCGTCATTCGCTACCAGGCCGTCGCCCATTCCAGACCGTCGCCATCGTTGCGCTTCTCGGTGGCCGCCCGCACGTGCTCCGGAGCCGCTGTCAGCACCTCGGTAGGGCCTTCGGTGAGGACCGCGGCGTGCTCGTCATGATCACCCTCGACGATCGAGAGCGCGAGCCACGGGTGAGCCGTGACGTTGCGGACCCGGGCCGCCGCACCGAGTGTCGGGAGCCAGAACGCCTCGACACCGACGGTGAACAGCGTCGGTGTCGCGTGTGCGCGGCCATCGGCGCGGGTGGTGGAGGCGACCGCGTAGGCCCGGCGCTCCAGATACTCCGCCAACTCGAGGACCGTCATCCGCCGCTCGGGCGGATAGGCCTTGCGCAACGTAGCGCCGGCTCGGCTGAAGGACTCGTCCTGGAGCTTGCCGAGCCAGGTCGAGAGCGCCGGGTCAAGCATGAATCCGACTGTTCCCGATCACCGACGGCGACGCAACAGTCGCAACCAGCCACGCGGAGTTGCCCAGGCGCCGCGCCACTACACTGATCCATGCGCACGAGGGCGCAACCGGGTCCGCGGACAGGACTGAGTCCACCTCGCGATCTGCACATGGTGTGCTGTGCTGACGATCTCCTTGTCCGGCAAACGCGGACCTGCCGGTCGACGAGGAGCCGTCATGACCGAACTTCTTCCACGCACCGATCTCGATCAGCTCTGCCGCCAGGCCAAGGAACTGCTCCACGCCGCACAGGGTGGGACGCAGCCGCAGTGGCCCGCGTGAGCGCCGTGTCGGACCGGTTGATCCTCACCGCCGTGCATCTGGCCTTGGCCCGCGAGCACGGCTTCGGCAGTTGGGCCCAGCTCAGGACCGAGGTGGAGCGACGGCAGATCCTCGACAGTCTCGATGCCGCACGACTTCGAGAACTTCTCTGCGACCGTCCCGAGCTCGCCACCGAGAAGCTCCACGGCTGGTGCGACCATCCTCGCGGCGCGACCCCGCTGGCCTACCTGGCGATGATGCGCTACGACACCGTGCGCGGAGCCTGGCGAGACGTCCAAAACACTGGAGCGCTCGCTCGAGAACTGCTTCGTGCAGGTGCACCAGTCGACGGCGCGCCGGGCGACCTCGAGACCCCGCTGATGACAGCAGCGAGCTACGGCGACCCCGAGGTGGCGAAAGTGCTGGTGGAGGCAGGCGCGAGTCTGACCGCGACCGCATTGCCGGAGGCCGGCGGCGTAGCCAACGGAACGGCGTTGCGGCACGCCACGGTGTTCGGGATGACCGACGTGGCCGACGTGCTGCTTGCAGCCGGCGCCTCTGACCTCGTGCACGCGGCAGCAAACGGCTCGATCACCGGCATGCTGACCGCTGACACGCCCGAGGCCGACCGGGTGGCAGCGCTGCGGATCACCGCCGAGCTCGGCCGAACCGACGTCATCGATCAGCTGCTGGCAGCCGGGACTCCGATCGACGCGACGGACCGGGAAGGCTCCACCGCCTTGCACGCGGCTGCATATTGCGGTCGGCCCGACAGCGCCCGGCACCTCCTCGCACGCGGAGCGGACCCCACCCGTCGAGACAGCAGGTTCGACAGCACGCCACTGGGTTGGTGCCGCCACCGGCGTGACGAGGTTGGGCCCGGCCACGGCCACGACGAAGTCGAAGAGCTCTTGGCTCCGGTGACACCGCCAAGCGACGGCTGAGGTTTGCGTCCGTGAGCCCGCGTCGCAGCACATCCACCAGCCCGTACGTCGCCCGCTACCTTCTGGACTGACAAGCGACGCGCGGCGATGACTCTCAGTCGTGGCGCGTGCGGCCTGATCGGGACCGCCCACTCCCCGTATTGCCATTATCCGGACCAATCAGGCGATTCTCGTTACGCTCAGGCGTGATTGGATCCGATCCTCTGCGACGGCGATCGCTGCCATGAGACGGTTCTGGTCGGCAGCGCTGGTGCTGTCAGCCGCCCTCCTGGTGGTCCATCACGTGTTCGTCCCCACGGGCCCGGTGGGCGACACCACCTATCTGGCGGCAGTCTGGGGCGCGGCCATCATCGCGTGGGCCGGGGCCCTGCGCCGACCTCGCGGATCGACATTCACGCCTCGGCTCATCGCTGCCGGGCTCGCCGCATCGGCTGTGGGCGACCTGGTCTGGCTCATCTACGACTGGCAGGGGTACGAGCCCGACGTCTCGTGGGCTGACGCGCCGTACTTCCTCAGCTACGTGATCCTCGGTGCAGCGCTGGTCGCGATCACCGTGGTCCGGACACGTGGAGGTATCCGGATCGATCCCGACTCGATCATCGACGCGCTGACGATCGTGGTGGTCAGCGTGCTGTTCTTCTGGAACCTCTCGATCGCCGAGATCGTGGCGGACTCCACTGTGTCCGTCACGACCCGGGTGGTGTGGGCCGTCTACCCGGTGCTGGATGCGATCTTGCTGGCGCTGGTTGCGCGTGCGTTGGTCAATAGGCAGGCGCGATCTTCGATTGGCCTGTCGTTCGCAGGCGGGCTCGCCTGCTGGACGGCCGCTGATACCGCCTACATGCTCTCTGCCTCGGGTCAGGTGTCGGCGGTGCTCGACTCCGGCTGGATGCTGGGCGCGCTGTTGATGAGTGCTTCGGCTTTCCGTCGGCCGGCGGTGGTGGAGCCGGTGAGTCGTGCGGTTTCGGGTCATCCGTTGTGGCGGTTGGGGATTGCGACGGTGCCGATCTTGTTCCCGTTGGGTCTGCATTTCTTCGATGAGCTCGGTGGTGGGGATACCCATTTCATGGCGTCGATGACTGCGGTGACGTTGTTGTTGGTGCTGAGTTTCTTGCGGAGTGCGTTGTTGTTGCAGTCGGAGTCGCGGGCTCGTGCTGAGGCGCGGGCGAGTGCGGATGCTGCGGTGGAGGCGTCGCGGGCGAAGTCGGCGTTTTTGGCGACGATGAGTCATGAGATCCGGACCCCGATGAATGGGGTGATCGGGTTGACGGGGTTGTTGCAGAACACGCGGCTTGATGATCGTCAGCGGCAGTATGTCGATGGGGTGCATGTGGCGGGGGAGTCGTTGTTGCGGATCATCAACGACATCTTGGACTTCTCCAAGGTGGAGGCGGGGAAGCTGGAGCTGGACATTATTGACTTCAACCTGGTGCAGGTGGTTGAGGAGGCGGCTGAGCTGGTGGCTGAGTCGGCGCAGAGCAAGGGTCTGGAGTTGTTGGCGTATTGCTCTCCGGAGTTGCCGTTGATGTTGCGGGGGGATCCCTCGCGGTTGCGGCAGGTGTTGTTGAACCTGGCCTCGAACGCGGTGAAGTTCACTGATGTTGGTGAGGTGGTGGTGCGGGCGCAGGTGGAGGACCAGACCGAGCTGGGGCCGGTGGTGCGTTTTGAGGTCACTGATACCGGGTTGGGGCTTGAGGATGCGGATCGGGAGCGGCTTTTTGAGCCGTTCTCGCAGGCTGACTTTTCCACGACGCGGCGTTTTGGTGGCACTGGGCTGGGTCTGGCGATCTGTCGTCAGTTGGTGACGGCGATGGGTGGTGAGCTGGGGGTTGAGAGTGAGCTGGGTCGGGGTTCGACGTTCTGGTTCACGTTGCCGTTGGGGTTGGCGCAGGTGGAGCCGGTGGTGGTGTCGTTGCCTTCGGCTGAGGGGCTGGTGGGGTTGCGGGTGTTGGTGGTTGATGACAACCACACGAACCGGTTGATCCTCAGCGAGCAGCTCACGGCGTGGGGGATGCGCCCTGAGGTGGCCGTCGATGGGCTTTCGGCGTTGCGTCATCTTCAGGATGCGGCGGCGGGTTCGGATCCTTATGTGTTGGGGTTGCTGGATCTGTGCATGCCGGGGATGGACGGGTTGGAGCTGGCTGCGGCGATCTCGGCGGATCCGGTGTTGGCGGGGTTGGAGCTGGTGTTGTTGACCTCGGTGCCTGATGTGAGTGCTGAGGAGGCGCGTGCGGTGGGGATCAGTGTGCGGCTGACCAAGCCGGTGCAGCTGTCCCGGTTGCATGGGGTGTTGCAGAACCTGGACCAGGTCCGGGCGCGTCCGCGCAGCAGCGCGTCGGTGCCGGTGCCGGTGGCCGAGGTGGCGCTGGGTGGTACTCGTGGGCATGTGCTGGTGGTGGAGGACAACCATGTCAACCAGCTGGTCGCGGTGGGGATCTTGGAGTACCTCGGTTTCTCCACCGAGGTCGCGGGGAACGGGATCGAGGCGTTGGCCTCGTTGGCCCGGACCCCGGTGGTGGCGGTGTTGATGGATTGTCAGATGCCGGAGATGGATGGCTATGAGGCCACCGTGGAGCTGCGCCGGATCGAGGGCACCGGGGCGCACACCCCGGTGATCGCGATGACCGCCGGGGTCTCCGACGGGATCCGGGAGCGCTGCCTGGCCGCCGGGATGGACGACTACATCTCCAAACCCGTCAGCCCGACCGAGCTCGACGACGCCCTCGCACGCTGGCTCCCCGCCACCCTCACCTGACCAAACCACGGGCCAGCAGATGGCCTCGGCGCGATTACCCACTTTCCCGGCGATTGCGACGATTCGCGCCTACCCTAGGGTGTGGAAACAACCATTCCTTCGCGATGCCCGTCCCTGCCATGAGGCGTTCCTGGCTGGCTGCCCTGTTGGTGGCAGCCGCGGTGCTGATCGGTCTCCACCTCAAGTACCCCGTGAACCTCGCGGGTGACACCACGTTCCTCCTGGTCGTCGGGGGAGCCGCCGCCGTCGCCTGGTTCGGTGCCTTGCGCCGTCCTCGCGCGCCGAGTCGCGTTCCCATCCTCCTCGCCCTCGGGCTCACGATCTCTGCGGCCGGCTCCCTGTTCTGGCAGTTCTACCTGCTGTTCGGCATGGAACCTGAAGTCTCAGCCGCTGACGCGGCGTACTTCCTGCAGTACGTGGTGCTCTCCGCTGCGCTGCTGAGCACTCTCACCCTGGGCCGTGCAGGTTCCCGCCTCGACAAGGATGCGGTCATCGACGCGCTCACGATCTTGGTCGTGAGCGTCCTTGTCCTCTGGGACGTCTCGATCGTCGATCTCGTGGAGGACTCGACGATCGCCCCGCTCAGCCGGGTGGTGTGGGCGTCCTATCCGGTGCTGGATGCGATCTTGCTGGCGCTGGTTGCGCGTGCGTTGCTGAATCGGCACTCGCGGTCGACGATCGGTCTGTGGTTCGTCGCCGGGCTCCTGTGCTGGCTGGCGGCTGACCTCTCCTACGCCCTGTTCTCGGTCTCGGGCGAGGTTTCGAAGTTCCTGGATCTCGGCTGGATGCTGGGCGCGATGATGATGAGTGCTTCGGCTTTCCGTCGGCCGTCGGCTGTCGAGGAGCCGGTGGCGGAGCAGGTTTCGGGTCATCCGTTGTGGCGGTTGGGGATTGCGACGGTGCCGATCTTGTTCCCGTTGGGTCTGCATTTCTTCGATGAGCTCGGTGGTGGGGATACCCATTTCATGGCGTCGATGACTGCGGTGACGTTGTTGTTGGTGCTGAGTTTCTTGCGGAGTGCGTTGTTGTTGCAGTCGGAGTCGCGGGCTCGTGCTGAGGCGCGGGCGAGTGCGGATGCTGCGGTGGAGGCGTCGCGGGCGAAGTCGGCGTTTTTGGCGACGATGAGTCATGAGATCCGGACCCCGATGAATGGGGTGATCGGGTTGACGGGGTTGTTGCAGAACACGCGGCTTGATGATCGTCAGCGGCAGTATGTCGATGGGGTGCATGTGGCGGGGGAGTCGTTGTTGCGGATCATCAACGACATCTTGGACTTCTCCAAGGTGGAGGCGGGGAAGCTGGAGCTGGACATTATTGACTTCAACCTGGTGCAGGTGGTTGAGGAGGCGGCTGAGCTGGTGGCTGAGTCGGCGCAGAGCAAGGGTCTGGAGTTGTTGGCGTATTGCTCTCCGGAGTTGCCGTTGATGTTGCGGGGGGATCCCTCGCGGTTGCGGCAGGTGTTGTTGAACCTGGCCTCGAACGCGGTGAAGTTCACTGATGTTGGTGAGGTGGTGGTGCGGGCGCAGGTGGAGGACCAGACCGAGCTGGGGCCGGTGGTGCGTTTTGAGGTCACTGATACCGGGTTGGGGCTTGAGGATGCGGATCGGGAGCGGCTTTTTGAGCCGTTCTCGCAGGCTGACTTTTCCACGACGCGGCGTTTTGGTGGCACTGGGCTGGGTCTGGCGATCTGTCGTCAGTTGGTGACGGCGATGGGTGGTGAGCTGGGGGTTGAGAGTGAGCTGGGTCGGGGTTCGACGTTCTGGTTCACGTTGCCGTTGGGGTTGGCGCAGGTGGAGCCGGTGGTGGTGTCGTTGCCTTCGGCTGAGGGGCTGGTGGGGTTGCGGGTGTTGGTGGTTGATGACAACCACACGAACCGGTTGATCCTCAGCGAGCAGCTCACGGCGTGGGGGATGCGCCCTGAGGTGGCCGTCGATGGGCTTTCGGCGTTGCGTCATCTTCAGGATGCGGCGGCGGGTTCGGATCCTTATGTGTTGGGGTTGCTGGATCTGTGCATGCCGGGGATGGACGGGTTGGAGCTGGCTGCGGCGATCTCGGCGGATCCGGTGTTGGCGGGGTTGGAGCTGGTGTTGTTGACCTCGGTGCCTGATGTGAGTGCTGAGGAGGCGCGTGCGGTGGGGATCAGTGTGCGGCTGACCAAGCCGGTGCAGCTGTCCCGGTTGCATGGGGTGTTGCAGAACCTGGACCAGGTCCGGGCGCGTCCGCGCAGCAGCGCGTCGGTGCCGGTGCCGGTGGCCGAGGTGGCGCTGGGTGGTACTCGTGGGCATGTGCTGGTGGTGGAGGACAACCATGTCAACCAGCTGGTCGCGGTGGGGATCTTGGAGTACCTCGGTTTCTCCACCGAGGTCGCGGGGAACGGGATCGAGGCGTTGGCCTCGTTGGCCCGGACCCCGGTGGTGGCGGTGTTGATGGATTGTCAGATGCCGGAGATGGATGGCTATGAGGCCACCGTGGAGCTGCGCCGGATCGAGGGCACCGGGGCGCACACCCCGGTGATCGCGATGACCGCCGGGGTCTCCGACGGGATCCGGGAGCGCTGCCTGGCCGCCGGGATGGACGACTACATCTCCAAACCCGTCAGCCCGACCGAGCTCGACGACGCCCTCGCACGCTGGCTCCCCGCCACCCTCACCTGACCCAACCCCCAGCAGCACAAACCCGGTACGACGCACCGCCGGCCCGTCGATACGATCGCATCGGCCGCCCGCGGGGCGGTGGCAGCCGTGCCACCGGCTGCGTCACCACGTCAGGGAGCAACCTCGTGTCAGACATCACCGTCCACCTGATCCACGCCAACGCGCGCGAGGACCGGACGGTGACTGCTGGCACGAAGGCATGGGAGCTGTACACCGAGGACCGCGACGTGATCGCCGCCAGGGTGGATGGGGCGCTACGCGACCTTGCCCACGAGCTCGGTGAGGGCGACGAGGTCGAGCCCGTTGCGATCGGCAGCGCCGACGGTCGCGGCATCCTGCGCCACTCGACCGCGCACGTGATGGCACAGGCAGTGCAGGAGCTCTTCCCCGGCGCGCGGCTCGGCATCGGCCCGCCGATCGAGAACGGCTTCTACTACGACTTCGACGTCGAGACCCCGTTCGTGCCAGAGGATCTCGTCGCGATCGAGACCCGCATGCGCAAGATCATCAAGGAGAACCAGCGGTTCGAGCGCCGCGCGATCTCCGACGACGAGGCGCGCGACGAGCTCTCCGACGAGCCCTACAAGCTCGAGCTGATCGGCCTCAAGGGAGCGGCCTCCGAGGCCGCCGAAGGAGCGAGCGCCGAAGTCGGCGCGGGCGAGCTCACGATCTACGACAACCTCAACCGTCGCGGCGAGGTGGCCTGGAAGGACCTCTGTCGAGGACCACACCTGCCCACCACCAAGCGGATTCCCGCGTTCAAGCTGATGCGCACGGCTGCGGCGTACTGGCGTGGGAACGAGAAGAACAAGCAGCTCCAGCGCATCTACGGCACGGCCTGGGAGACCAAGGAGGCGCTCGAGGAGCACCTGCACCGGATCGAGGAGGCCGAGCGTCGCGACCACCGCAAGCTCGGGCGCGACCTCGACCTGTTCAGTTTCCCCGACGAGATCGGTTCGGGTCTGGCCGTCTTCCACCCCAAGGGTGGGGTGCTGCGCAACGAGATGGAGGACTACTCGCGTCGTCGTCACATCGAGTCCGGGTACGAGTTCGTCTACACCCCCCACATCACCAAGGCGCATCTGTTCGAGGTCTCCGGCCACCTCGACTGGTACGCCGACGGCATGTACCCCCCGATGAAGCTGGACAACGACATCGACTACTACCTCAAGCCGATGAACTGTCCGATGCACAACCTGATCTTCCGCTCGCGCGGCCGGTCCTACCGTGAGCTGCCACTGCGACTCTTCGAGTTCGGAACTGTCTACCGCCACGAGAAGTCCGGCGTGGTGCACGGCATGACCAGGGCACGAGGCTTCACCCAGGACGACGCGCACATCTACTGCACGCGCGACCAGATGAGGGGCGAGCTGTCGAGTCTCCTCACCTTCGTGCTCGAGCTGCTCCGTGACTACGGCCTCGACGACTTCTACCTCGAGATCTCCAGCAAGAACGAGGAGAAGTACGTCGGCGACGACGCCTCCTGGGAAGAGGCCACCCGCACCCTCGAGGAGGTGGCCACCGCGTCCGGTCTCGCGCTGGTCCCCGACCCCGGCGGGGCAGCGTTCTACGGACCCAAGATCTCGGTACAGGCGCGGGACGCGATCGGCCGGACCTGGCAGATGTCGACGATCCAGCTCGACTTCAACCTGCCCGAGCGGTTCGAGCTCGAGTACACCGCACCAGGCGGTGGCAGGGAGCGGCCGGTGATGATCCACCGTGCGCTATTCGGTTCCATCGAGCGCTTCGTGGCGGTGCTCACCGAGCACTACGGTGGCGCCTTCCCACCCTGGCTGGCGCCGGTGCAGGTGCAGGGCATCCCGATCGCCGATCGTCACAACGACTACCTGGCCGACATCGCGGGACGCATGCGGGCGCAGGGGCTGAGAGTCGAGGTCGACGAGTCCGACGACCGGATGCAGAAGAAGATCCGCAACGCCCAGCTGCAGAAGGTGCCGTTCATGGTGATCGCGGGGGACAACGACATCGAGGCCGGGGCGGTGAGCTTCCGCTATCGCGACGGCCGGCAGGACAACGGCGTACCGGTGGACGAAGCGATCGCCCGGGTTGCCGAGTCGGTCGCGTCCCGCAAGCAGGTGTGACGTCGCTCGGGTGGGCTCACGCCTGACTGGAACAATGCCGGGGTGAGCGAGAGCACCCATCAGGACGGCATCGGCGAGCCCGACGCGCTCGAACGGCTCTGGACTCCGCACCGGATGGCCTACATCCGCGGTGAGAGCAAGCCCGCCGACGACACCGAGGGCGAGTGCCCCTTCTGCCGGATCCCGTCGTTGGGGGACACAGACGGTCTCGTCGTACGACGTGGCGACCTGGCGTTCGCCGTACTCAACCTGTATCCGTACGCCCCCGGCCACCTCATGGTCTGCCCGTACCGCCACATCGCCGACTTCACCGAGACCACGTCCGAGGAGGCCGCGGAGCTCGCGGATCTCACCAAGGGTGCGATGCAGACCTTGCGCAGGGTCTCGGCCGTCCAGGGCTTCAACATCGGGATGAACCAGGGTGCGGTCGCGGGCGCCGGCATTGCCGCCCACCTGCACCAGCATGTCGTCCCGCGCTGGCTGGGTGACCAGAACTTCATGCCGATCATCGGCCAGACCAAGACGCTGCCCGAGCTCCTGCACAGCACCCGCCAGTTGCTGGCCGACGCCTGGTAGGGCCCCTGAGGTGGTAGTCATTGCGCAACGGGCCCTCGGGGAGCAATGTGGGTCCCGCCGGTGGCGCCCGCCGGGGTGCCGCCCCTGAACGAGGAGGCGCGCACATGCACGCACGCTCCATCACCGTCATGGGTGACCCCGACGCGCTGGACGAGGGAATCGCCTACGTCCGCGACGACGTGATGCCGGCGATCACGGCCATGGACGGGTGCGTCGGGCTGTCGATGCTGGTCGACCGCGAGACCGGTCAGTGCATCGTGACCAGCTCATGGCAGACGGAGGACGCGATGAACGCCAGCGACCTGCACCTGGCACCCATGCGCCGGCGCGGTGCCGAGATCATCGGTGGCACCCCGCACGTCGAGCCGTGGGAGGTCGCCGTCATGCACCGCGACCACACAGCGCCCGAAGGTGCGTGCTGCCGGGTCACCTGGATCCGGATGAGCCAGGGCGACATGGACGGGGCGCTGGAGGTGTACCGCCAAGGGCTGCTTCCGGAGATCGAGAAGCTCGCGGGCTTCTGTGGGACGAGCATGCTCGTGAACCGACCGGCTGGTCGCGGCTGCGGAACCGTGGTGTTCGACTCGGCCGCCGCCATGGCGGCGAGCCGGGACCAGGCCTGGACGATCCGCGAGAGCGGCGCGAGGGAGGCGGGAGTCGACATCATCGACGTCGGCGAGTTCGAGCTCGCGATCGCACACCTGAGGTTGCCCGACCTGGTCTGAGGATCAGCCGACCAGGTGCGGGTGCTCCGCCGCTCGACCCTGGAAGCTGAGGATCGCAGGGTTGACGATGTGCCCGTCGCGCACCTCGATCGCCCGGCGGACAGTCTCGTTGCCGTCCCAGGCCTCTGGTCCGGCGAGCACGATCGGCAGGAACGGCAGCAGCGCCTCGCTGTTCTCCCAGGTCGCGGAGTTCCACAGGTACGACGGACTATGGTCCACCGCGTAGTAGTCCACCTTGTCCGCGACGGTGAACATCGGGTCTGCGAACGGCGTCGGGCGAGCCCACTCGAAGCCCATGCCCTCGTCGCACGAGACGTCCACGATGAGGCTGCCGGATCGGAAGCTCTCGAGGTCGGCGAGAGTCAGGAACATCAGCGGGGCCGAGGTGTCCTGCAGGATGCAGTTGACGACGATGTCCGCGTCCGCGAGAAGAGCAGCGAGTGGCACCCGCCCGCGCTCGGTGACCGCATGGCTGAGGTACGGCGGCTGGAGGTCATGGTCAAGCTGGGTGATCCGCACCGAGTGGATCGGGGAGCCGACGGCGGCGACACCCCTGCGCGTGAGGACCCGCACCTCGTGGACCCCGTGCGCGTTCAGCGCCGTCACGGCACCACGGGCCGTGGCCCCGAACCCGATGACGACCGCCTTGAGCCTGCGACCGTAGTCGCCGGTGGAGCCGGTCAGCTCGAGGGCGTGCAGCACCGAGCAGTAGCCGGCCAGCTCGTTGTTCTTGTGGAACACGTGCAGTCCGACGGCACCGTCGACAGTCCAGTGGTTCATCGCCTCGAACGCGACCAGGGTGAGGCTGCGGTCGATGGCCAGCTGCGTCAGCACCGGGTCCTGGACACAGTGCGGCCATCCCCACAGCACCGCGCCCGGCTGCATCGCCTCGACGTCTGAGTGCTGCGGCTTGGGCAGGAGTACGACGTCCGACTCCGCGATGATCTCCTCGCGGCTCGCGAACCCGGCCACCACGTCGGCGAGCTCGGCGTCCGGAGACCGGAAGCGCTCGCCGTACCCGTGCTCGAGGGTGATGCGCTGCTGGAGCTCGGCCGGGATCCGGCTCAGGTGGTCCGGGTGCAGGGGGAGGCGACGTTCGTTCTCCTTCGCGGAGGACCCGATGACTCCGAGGCGCAAGGGCTCTGCGGTCAACGCTTCTTGCCCTGAGGTGTTTCTTTGATGATGGAGGTCTCCTCGGCCTGGCCGCGCTTCGCGGCGCGCTTCTCCTTGATCGACTTGCCGGATTTCTTGGTCATGCTCTGACGTGGGGACTTGTCGCTCATGGGGAACCCTTTGGTGGGAAGCCTGAATGGCTCCGTGCTGCTGACGGTACGCCCCTGCCGGTGGTGGTGGAGCCAGACGGGCGTAGCCTCCTCACCTCATGTTGGACAGGTTCAAGAACTTCTGGCAGAGCGTCATGCTCGCGCCGTTCGTCAACACGTTCATCAAGCTCGGGATCAGCCCCGACGCCGTCACACTGGTCGGCACTCTGGGTGTCTCCGCCGGCGCCCTGGTGTTCTTTCCGCAGGGAATGCTGCTGACCGGAGTGCTGGTCATCACCGCCTTCATCTTCAGCGACCTCATCGACGGAGCGATGGCACGCGCCAGCGGGAGGACGTCGAAGTTCGGCGCCTTCTTCGACTCCACTCTCGACCGCATCGCTGACGGCGCCATCTTCGGCGGGCTGGTGCTCTACTTCGCCGGGCCGGGGGACAGCTATCTCTACGAGTGCCTGACGCTGTACTGCCTGGTGATGGGGGCGACGACCAGCTATGCGCGGGCCAAGGCGGAGTCGCTGGGCATGCAGGCCGAGGTCGGCATCGCCGAGCGGGCCGATCGCATCGTGGCCATCCTCATAACCACCGGGCTTGGCGCACTCTTCGACCTACCGGTCCTGATGTACGGCGCGATCTGGGTCCTCGCCGTCGCCAACACCGTCACTGTCTGCCAGCGCATCCTGATGGTGCGCAGGCAGTCGCTGGCCGACCCCACCCCGGGGTAGAGCCCGCCCGTCTCGTGGTCGTGCCCGGGTGCGGGTCACCGAACTCCCCGGACGTACGATTCGGCCATGGCTGACATCCCTGCATCGATCCCCCAGAGCTCTCCTGAGCGAGGCACTTCGCGCGTCAAGCGCGGGATGGCCGAGATGCTCAAGGGCGGCGTGATCATGGACGTGGTCACCGCCGAGCAGGCCAAGATCGCCGAGGACGCCGGAGCGGTGGCCGTGATGGCCCTCGAGCGGGTCCCTGCCGACATCCGTGCGCAGGGTGGTGTCTCGCGGATGAGCGACCCGGACATGATCGACGGCATCATCGCGACCGTCTCCATCCCGGTAATGGCCAAGGCCCGGATCGGCCACTTCGTCGAGGCGCAGGTGCTCCAGAGCCTCGGCGTGGACTACGTCGACGAGTCCGAGGTGCTGACGCCGGCCGACTACGCCAACCACATCGACAAGTGGGCGTTCACGGTCCCGTTCGTGTGCGGGGCGACCAACCTGGGCGAGGCGCTGCGCAGGATCACCGAAGGTGCGGCGATGATCCGCTCCAAGGGGGAGGCCGGCACCGGTGACGTCTCCAACGCGGTCACGCACATGCGCACGATCCGCCGTGAGATCCGCCGGCTGGGGGCACTGTCCGAGGACGAGCTGTACGTCGCCGCGAAGGAGCTGCAGGCGCCGTACGACCTGGTCAAGGAGGTCGCTGCGAGCGGCAAGCTTCCGGTCGTCCTGTTCACTGCCGGCGGCATCGCGACCCCGGCCGACGCGGCCATGATGATGCAGCTCGGTGCTGAGGGCGTGTTCGTCGGCTCGGGCATCTTCAAGTCCGGCAACCCGGCCCAGCGTGCCGAGGCGATCGTCAAGGCGACGACCTTCCACGACGACCCCGATGTGCTGGCCAAGGTCTCGCGCGGACTGGGTGAGGCGATGGTCGGGATCAACGTCGAGGAGCTCCCGCAGCCACACCGGCTGGCCGACCGCGGTTGGTGACCCACGTCCGGTATAGCCCACTAGCCAGATTTGTCGGCTTTAGGTATATCTATCCCGATTTTGCCTCACGATGGATCTTGCATCGCTTCGTGCGATCAACCCACCGAGTCCCGGTGGGGTGCCGCCGCGGGGGAGGCACCCCACCGGGCCTTTTGGTGGAGGCCCGATGACGCAAACCGTGACCCAGCGACGTTCCGGGCAACAGCGCATCGGGGTGCTGGCCCTGCAGGGCGACGTACGCGAGCACCTCACGGCCATCGGCTCGCTCGGCTTCGCCTCCCTGGCCGTACGACGCCCAGCGGAGCTCGACTCCTGCGACGGGCTGATCATCCCCGGTGGTGAGTCCACCACCATGGCCAAGCTGGCCCGCATCTTCGACCTCTTCGAACCACTGCAGCAGCGGATCGCCTCAGGCATGCCCACGCTCGGCACCTGCGCGGGCATGATCCTGCTCGCCGATCGCGTCGAGGACGGCACCGTCGGCCAGGAGACGTTCGGTGGCCTCGACATCACCGTGCGACGCAACGCCTTCGGCCGCCAGGTCGACTCGTTCGAAGGAGACGTGGACTTCGCCGGCCTCGATGACCCCGTGCACGGTGTGTTCATCCGTGCGCCCTGGGTCGAGTCTGCGGGTCCTGAGGTCGAGGTTCTCGCCCGGGTGGGAGCCGGAGATGCCGTGGGTAGGATCGTTGCGGTCAGGCAGGGGCCGTTGATCGCGACGTCCTTCCACCCCGAGGTGGGCGCCGACCGACGCATTCACCGCCTCTTCTGCGACGTGGTCTCAGCAGGCTGACCACGAAAGTCAGGGCGCACGCCAGGAAAGGAACAGCTGATGTCAGGCCACTCCAAGTGGGCGACGACCAAGCACAAGAAGGCGATCATCGACTCTCGTCGAGGCAAGATGTTCGCCAAGCTGGTCAAGAACATCGAGGTCGCTGCGCGGATGGGTGGCGGTGACCCCGTAGGCAACCCGACGCTGTACGACGCGATCCAGAAGGCCAAGAAGTCCTCGGTCCCCAACGACAACATCGACCGCGCGGTCAAGCGCGGCTCCGGCGCCGAGGCCGGCGGGGCCGACTACAGCACGATCATGTACGAGGGCTACGGACCCAACGGGGTCGCCTTCCTGATCGAGTGCCTGACCGACAACAAGAACCGTGCGGCCATGGAGGTACGCACCGCGATGAACCGCAACGGCGGCTCTCTCGCAGACCCCGGGTCGGTCTCCTACATGTTCAACCGCAAGGGCGTGGTCATCGTCCCTTCCGAGCAGGAGGGCAAGCAGGTCACAGAGGACGACGTACTCGAGGCCACCCTCGATGCCGGGGCAGAGGACGTCAACGACTTGGGGGACTCCTTCGAGGTGGTCAGCGAGGCCACCGACCTGGTCGCCGTACGCACGGCACTGCAGGCTGCTGGCGTCGACTACGACTCCGCGGACGCGTCGTTCGTACCGAGCATGCAGGTCGAGCTCGACGAGGACGGTGCCGGCAAGGTGTTCCGCCTGATGGAGGCGCTCGAGGACCTCGACGACGTGCAGAACGTGTTCGCGAACTTCGACGTCTCCGATGACGTGATGGCTTCCCTCGACGCCTAGAACGCCTGAGTAAGCACTGAGTCAGGCGACCGCGGCGCGTCGCAACCCGCCGGTGCCCAGCCACCGCGTTAGCGTGGTGCGAACAGGTGTTCGGACGACCGAGGAGTACTCATGCGCGTGCTGGGTATCGACCCCGGTCTCACCCGATGCGGGGTGGGTGTGGTCGAGGGATCCATCGGCAGGCCGCTGTCGCTGGTCGACGTAGGGGTGGTGCGCACGAGCTCGGAGACGCCCATCGAGCAGCGGCTCTGCCAGATCGAGGCCGGGCTCGAGGCGTGGCTGGACGCAACCCGGCCGGACGCCGTGGCCGTCGAGCGCGTCTTCAGCCAGCACAACGTCAAGACCGTGATGGGCACCGCCCAGGCGAGCGGGGTCGCTCTGCTGGTGGCCGCGCGCCGTGGTCTGCCGGTCACGCTGCACACGCCGAGTGAGGTCAAGGCGTCGGTGACGGGCAGTGGCCGGGCCGACAAGGCGCAGGTCGGTGCCATGGTGACTCGGTTGCTGCGGCTCAGCGAGATGCCGAAGCCGGCCGACGCCGCGGACTCGCTCGCCCTGGCCATCTGTCACATCTGGCGCGGAGGGGCCGGCAACCGGCTGGAGGCCGCCGTGGCTGCCCATGCAGCGGCCCACCCGGTGCTGGGAGCTCGCCGGTGATCGCCTTCGTCCGTGGCCGGGTCGCCGCCGTCGGAGTGACCTCCGCCGTACTCGAGGTCGGTGGTGTTGGACTCGAGCTGCAGTGCACGCCGGACACGCTCGCCGGCCTGCGCCTCGGGTCCGAGGCGTCCCTGCCCAGCAGCATGGTGGTGCGCGAGGACTCCCTGACCCTGTTCGGGTTCGCCGACGACGACGAGAAGCAGATGTTCGAGCTCGTGCAGACCGCAAGCGGGGTCGGCCCGAAGCTCGCCCAGGCGATGCTGGCCGTGCACCGACCCGAGTCACTGCGGCGCGCCGTGAGCACCGACGACGTCAAGACCCTGACCAGGGTCCCCGGGATCGGACAGAAGGGTGCGCAACGGATCATCCTGGAGCTGCGCGACCGCATCGGTTCACCCACGATGACCTCACCCGCGTCCCGGCCCGGTGGGCCAGGCACCAGCGACTGGCAGGCGCAGGTACAGGCCGGGTTGGTCGGGCTCGGCTGGTCAGCCCGGGAGGCCGACGAGGCCGTCAGCTCGGTGACGCCCGAGGCCGAACAGATGCCAAGTCCCGATGTCGCGCGGCTCCTCCGCGCGGCCCTGCGCACGCTGAGCAAGACATGAACGAGTCCGAGCTCGAGGCCGCCGAGGTCGCCTACATGACGACCCGGCCCCTGACCGCAGCCGACGCGGACGGGGACGAACGCGTCGTCGAGGCCGCGCTGCGTCCGCGCACCCTGGACGAGGTCGTTGGCCAGGAGCGCGTCCGCGAACAGCTGTCCTTGCTGCTGCAGGCAGCGCGGGTGCGCCAGCGCGTACCTGACCACGTGCTGATGAGCGGCCCGCCCGGGCTCGGGAAGACGACCCTGGCGATGATCATCGCCGCCGAGATGAGTGCGCCGCTGCGGCTGACCAGCGGTCCGGCCATCACCCACGCGGGCGACCTCGCCGCAATCCTTTCCGGCCTCAACGAGGGCGACGTGCTCTTCGTCGACGAGATCCACCGGATGTCGCGGCCGGCCGAAGAGATGCTCTACATGGCCATGGAGGACTTCCGGGTCGACGTGGTGATCGGCAAGGGCCCCGGCGCCACCGCCATCCCGCTCGAGATCCCGCCCTTCACCCTGGTCGGCGCGACCACCCGGGCCGGCCTGCTGCCCAGCCCGCTGCGCGACCGGTTCGGGTTCACGGCCCGCCTCGAGTTCTACGAGCCAGAGGACCTGGAGCGGATCGTGCACCGGTCAGCGGGACTGCTCGACGTCGAGCTGCGAACCGACGGCGCTCGCGAGATCTCGCTGCGGTCGCGGGGCACACCGCGGATCGCCAACCGGCTGCTGCGCCGGGTGCGCGACTACGCGCAGGTGCGGGCCGATGGCGTGGTCACCCGCGAGCTCGCTCGCGCAGCGCTGGAGCTGTTCGAGGTGGACGAGTCGGGTCTGGACCGACTCGACCGTTCCGTGCTCGACGTACTCTGCCGGCGCTTCGGGGGCGGTCCGGTCGGCGTCAGCACCCTGGCGGTCGCGGTCGGGGAGGAGCGAGAGACGGTCGAAGAGGTCGCCGAGCCCTTCCTGGTGCGCCAGGGTCTTCTGGCGCGCACCCCGCGTGGGCGGGTGGCCACGCCGGCTGCGTGGACCCATCTCGGGCTCGCCCGACCCGCAGGCGCAGCAGGCGACGACCCGACACTGTTCGGGTCAACGTCCGAATGAACCGGTGACGGCCGTTACACTTCACGTTCGGTGCCGTTCCTGTTCTCGTGCTCGAGCCGTTCGCCGGCTCAGTGGCGGATCCACGGCACCCACAGACCTGTTCCCTTCCTTTGGAGTTGTGTGTGTCTGCCTCCGCGCAGTTGCTCGTGATCGTTGTGGCGATGCTCGCCTTCTGGGCCATCGTCATGCGCCCCGCCCGCAACCAACAGAAACGTGTCCAGCAGCTCCAGCACCAGCTGGAGGTCGGCGACGAGGTCGTGCTGTCCTCGGGGATCTTCGGCACTGTCCGTGCGTTGACTGAGGGACGGGTCGATCTCGAGGTGGCGCCCGGCACAGTCATCACGGTGGCGCGCCAGGTCGTCGTACGCCGCGTGGATGAGGTCGAGAGCCAGCGCGAGCAGCGGCCGGACCAGCCAGGGGAGTCGGAACCCCCGAAGGCAGAGGACTGAGGAGACACATCACTGTGGCGAAGAGCAAGCTCCGCCCCGTGCGCACGCTGGTCATCTTCGGGTTGACCATCGTCGTGCTCTTCGGGCTCGCCGCGCTCGGCCAGACATGGAAGCCCCAGCTCGGCCTCGACCTCGAGGGCGGCACCCGGATCACCCTGTCGGCCATCGAGCAGGGCGGTGGGGTCACGCCCACCAAGCTCAAGCAGGCTGCCGACATCATCGACTCCCGGGTCAACGGCAGCGGAGTTTCAGAGGCCGAGGTCTCCACCCAGGGCAGCCGCAACATCATCGTCGAGATCCCCGGCAAGACGCGCACGGACCTCGTCGAGTCGGTGAAGCGCACCGCGCAGCTCAGGTTCCGCCTCGTCGCCGGTTCCCCGCAGCCCGGCACGCCGGAGCCGGAGCCGAGCGGCTCCGCATCGCCCAGCCCCTCCGGAAAGGGGAGCCCCTCGGGAAAGGCGTCCCCGTCGGGAAAGGCGACATCGAAGAAGAACATCAACAAGGCGACGCCCAAGCCGCGCCCTGCGCCGTTCGCGGCGACGACGCCGGGCCCGACGCCGGGCTCCACCCCCGCACCCACTGCGCCAGCGGAGCCGGCGCCGACTCAGCCGAAGATCACCCAGAAGGGCGCGTCGGTCGACGACCCGCTGGCGTGGTCGCAGGATCCCGGCATCGAGTCGCTGCAGAAGTTCTCGACGTTCAAGTGTCCCGCCAAGGGTGAGGATGCCCCGCCGATCGCGGACGACGCGGGCGAGCCGCTGATGGCCTGCGATGACAAGGGGCAGAAGTTCCTGCTCTCCAAGAGCGTGATCGAGGGCACCGAGCTGAAGTCGGCGTCGTACGGGACTCCGTCGAACGGCGTCGGCTGGGCGGTCAACCTCGTCTTCAAGAGCTCCGCGCGCGAGGTCTTCGGTGACACCAGCACGGCCCTGAACCAGAACGGCGGCAGCTTCGCGATCGTCCTGGACGGCAGCGTGATCTCCTATGCCGGCGTCAACGAGCCGATCCTCGACGGCCGCGCCGAGATCACCGGTGAGTTCTCGGAGGCGGAGGCGCGCTCGCTCTCCAACTCGCTGAAGTACGGCGCCCTGCCCATCAAGTTCGACAAGCCCCGTGTGGAGACGGTCGGCCCCTCGTTGGCCGGCAACCAGCTTTCCGCAGGCATCTACGCCGGCATGATCGGCCTGGCCATCGTGATGCTCTACTGCCTGGTCTACTACCGCGGCCTCGGACTGGTGGTGATCGCCAGCCTCCTGGTCGCCGGAATCGTCACCTACGGCACCGTGCTGGTGCTCGCAGAGGCAGCCGGCTTCACGCTGACGCTGCCCGGCATCGCCGGACTGATCGTGGCGGTCGGTATCACCGCGGACTCCTTCATCGTCTATTTCGAACGCATCCGTGACGAGATGCGCGACGGACGGTCCATGCGAGTGGCAGTGGAAACCGGCTGGGCACGGGCACGGAACACCTGTCTTGCGGCGGACGCGGTCTCGATCCTGGCTGCCGTCGTGCTCTACATCTTCGCCATCGGCGTCGTCCGCGGGTTCGCCTTCGCCCTTGGGATCAGCACCCTCATCGACATCGCCGTGTTCTTCTGGTTCACCAAGCCGATGATGACGCTGCTCGCGACACGGCCGTTCTTCAACACCGGGCAGAGGTTCTCCGGGCTCTCCCGCGAGACGCTCGGCATCGACGAGAGTCCCAAGCACGCACGTCTCGTCGAAGGGAGTGCCTGATGGGTAAGGCGAGCAGACTCGGCAATGCGCTCTACGAAGGTGACGTGTCGGTCGACTTCGTGGGCCGGAAGTGGCTCTGGTACTTCGTCTCGAGCCTGATCGTGTTGCTGGCCGTGGCCGGCCTCTACTTCAAGGGCCTCAACTTCGGCATCGAGTTCGAGGGCGGCGTCGAGTACACCGTCAGCCTCCCGGCCGACCAGGTCACCCAGGACAACGTCGACAAGATCCGCACGGCCGTTGCTGGCAGCGGCATCGACGAGGCCTCCTCCCCGATCGTGAACACCTCGGGCGCGGAGTCCATCCGCGTGCAGACCGAGGAGCTCCCCACCGCCGAGACGATCGAGATCACCAAGGTCATCGCTGACTCCGTGGGGGTGGATGCGGCGAACGACATCTCGACCCAGGACGTGGGAGCGAGCTGGGGTGAGCAGGTCGCCAAGCGCGCCCTGACTGGTCTGGTGGTCTTCCTCATCCTGGTCGTCCTGATGATCTGGGCGTACTTCCGGGAGTGGAAGATGTCCGTCGCGGCGCTCGTGGCGCTGGCACACGACGTCGTGATCACCATCGGCATCTACGCGCTCTCGGGATTCGAGGTCACGCCCGCCACGGTCACCGGGTTGCTGACCATCCTCGGTTTCTCGCTCTACGACACGGTCGTGGTCTTCGACAAGGTGCGCGAGAACACCAAGAACCTGAGGCAGAGCCGCCGTACGTACGCCGAGCTTGCCAACCTCGCGGTGAACCAGACCCTGGTGCGCTCGATCAACACCTCGATCGTCGCCCTGCTGCCGGTCGGAGCGATCCTCTACGTCGGTGTCGCGACGCTCGGCTCGGGTGCGCTGAAGGACCTCGCCCTCTCGCTGTTCGTCGGCATGGCCGCGGGTGCCTACTCCTCGATCTTCATCGCCACCCCGCTCGCCGTACAGCTGAAGTCCGGAGAGAAGGAGATCACCCAGCAGGACGCGCGGGCCAAGGCCCGGTCGCGCCGCTCGGTGGACCGTTACGCCGACGTCCCCGTGTTCGCCGAGGACCTGCGGATGCGCGACCCAGATCAGGACTTCGATCCTGAGCACGACCCCGAGCACGACCCGGACCGCGACCCGGTTGCGCCGGTGAACGCGCCGCCACGTCGCCCTGAGGCCTCCGGCTCGGGACGCGTCGTACCCGAGACGAGGTCGCCGTTGCGTGCGTCCGGGGCAGCCAAGCGCGCTCAGCCCAAGCGGCAGCCCAGGTCCAAGCGCGGCAAGTGAGGCTGCGGAGATGACCGAGGACCGTGGGCAGCTCAGTGCCCTGATCAAGTCGCTCGTCCGCGACGTACCCGACTTCCCGAAGGCCGGCGTGACGTTCAAGGACATCACCCCGTTGCTCGACGACCACGCTGCCTTCACTGCTGTCGTGGCCGGGCTCGCCGACGCAGGCCGTGACGGTGACGGTGCCGTCGTGGTCGACAAGGTCGTCGGGATGGAGGCGCGCGGGTTCATCCTCGCCGCACCCGTGGCGCTCGCGCTCGGAGTCGGTTTCGTGCCGGTGCGCAAGCCCGGCAAGCTGCCCTGGAAGACACGTTCGGTCAGCTACGAGCTCGAGTACGGCGAGGAGACCCTCGCGATGCACACCGACGCGCTGGACGCCGGCGAACGCGTGCTGGTCGTCGACGACGTACTGGCCACCGGCGGGACCGCAGCGGCCACCGCCCAGCTGATCGAGCAGGCCGGTGCCACGGTGCATGGTCTAGCCATGATGATGGAGCTCAGCTTCCTCCCCGGGCGGGAGACCATCGGCGACCTTCCCCTGACGGTGCTGCACACGGTTTAAGCCTCAATGGCTCCCGGTTCCCGCCTAGACTGGGAGACGTAGCCGCGAGCGTGTGGAGGGGAGGGACCATGGCAGAAGACCATGTGGTGACCGACCCCACCGACCCCACCACCGACGATGTCCTGGCCCCTGAGCTGCCCCCGACGCTGACCGGCCGAGGAGTCCGGGCACGACTGGCCCGGATCGGCACCAGCAAGCAGGTCGGCAACCCGGTTCTGGAGCCGTTGTTCCGCACCGTGCGCGCCAACCACCCCAAGGCTGATCTGGTGCTCCTCGAGCGCGCGTACGACATCGCGGAGAAGTTCCACCGCGGGCAGGTGCGCAAGAGCGGTGACCCCTACATCACCCACCCCCTCGCCGTGACCACGATCCTGGCCGACATCGGCATGACCGAGCCGACTCTGGTGGCCGCCCTGCTCCACGACACGGTCGAGGACACGGCGTACAAGCTTGACGAGCTCCGCGCCGACTTCGGCGACGAGGTGGCCCTGCTGGTCGACGGCGTCACCAAGCTGGACAAGGTCAAGTACGGCGAGACGGCGCAGGCCGAGACCATCCGCAAGATGATCGTCGCGATGAGCAAGGACATCCGGGTCCTCGTGATCAAGCTCGCCGACCGGCTGCACAACATGCGCACCCTGCGCTACGTCAAGCAGGAGACCCAGGAGCGCAAGTCCCGCGAGACCCTGGAGATCTACGCGCCGCTCGCGCATCGCCTGGGCATGAACACGCTGAAGTGGGAGCTGGAGGACCTAGCCTTCGCGACCATGCACCCCAAGATCTACGACGAGATCGTGCGGCTCGTCGCCGAACGGGCTCCCTCGCGTGACCAGTTCCTGGCGACGGTGATCAACCAGGTCGAGGCCGATCTGCGGTACGGCGGCATCAACGCGCGGGTGACCGGGAGGCCGAAGCACTACTACTCGATCTACCAGAAGATGATCCACGGTGGGCGCGAGTTCTCCGACATCTACGACCTCGTCGGCATCCGCATCCTCGTCGACAACGACCAGGACTGCTACGGGGTCCTCGGCGTACTGCACAACCGCTGGAACCCGCTCCCGGGCCGGTTCAAGGACTACGTCGCGATGCCGAAGTTCAACATGTACCAGTCATTGCACACGACGGTGATCGGGCCATCCGGCAAGCCCGTGGAGATGCAGATCCGCACGGTCGGGATGCACCGGCGGGCGGAGTACGGCGTCGCGGCCCACTGGAAGTACAAGGAGGACCTGCGCGCCGGCGTCGACACTGACAAGGCCGCCACCGACTCCGACATGCAGTGGCTGCGCCAGCTGCTGGACTGGCAGAACGAGGTCGAGGACCCCGGCGAGTTCCTCGACTCGCTGCGCTTCGAGATCAACAGCGCCGAGGTGTTCGTCTTCACCCCACGGGGCGACGTGATCGGGCTGCCGGTCGGCTCGACCCCGGTGGACTTCGCGTACTCCATCCATACCGAGGTCGGTCACCACACCATCGGCGCCCGGGTCAACGGGCGGCTGGTGCCGCTGGAGTCCCAGCTCGAGCACGGTGACGTGGTCGAGGTCTTCACCTCCAAGTCCCCCAACGCAGGCCCGACCCGCGACTGGCTGACGTTCGTGAAGTCGCCACGGGCGCGCAGCAAGATCCGCCACTGGTTCACCAAGGAGCGGCGCGAGGAGGCAATCGAGCAGGGCAAGGAGCAGATCGGCCGGCTGCTGCGCAAGGAAGGTCTCCCGCTCAAGCGGGTGATGACCCACGAGTCGCTCACCCAGGTCGCCAACGAGCTCAAGGTGGCTGATGTCTCGGCCCTCTACGCGGCGGTGGGTGAGGGCAACCTGGGTGCCCAGACCGTCGTACGCAAGGTGCTGGAGGTCTCTGGAGGCGACCGGGCAGAGGAGGACCTCGCCGAGGCTGTCACCATCACCCGGCCGAGCCGTCGCGGCCACGCGGGGCATGACTCAGGCGTGGTGGTGAAAGGTGCCACCGACGTACTGGTCAAGCTCGCCCGCTGCTGTACGCCGGTCCCGGGTGACGAGATCCTGGGCTTCGTCACGCGGGGGGACGGCATCTCGGTGCACCGCCGCGACTGCACCAACGCCACCCAGCTGCTCAGCCAGCCCGAGCGGCTCGCCGAGGTGGAGTGGGCGCCGAGCTCGCAGTCGACCTTCCTCGTCCAGATCATGGTCGAGGCCCTGGACCGCGCCCGGCTGCTCTCCGACATCACGATGGTGCTCTCGGACCAGCACGTGAATATCCTCTCGGCCAGCCTGACCACCAACCGTGACCGTGTCGCGAAGAGCAGGTTCGCCTTCGAGATGGGCGACCCCAAGCACCTCGGCGCCATCCTCAAGGCGGTACGCCAGGTCGACGGGGTCTTCGACGCCTACCGCGTCACCCAATAACCCGCCGAGACGGCGCGTGTGTCCCAGATTCGTACGCCGAGACGGCGCGCGTGTCCCAGATTCGTACGCCGAGACGGCGCGCGTGTCCCAGATTCGTACGGCGAGACGGCTCGTGTGCACGTCAGAGCTCAGGCAGACCGCCGACGCGAGAGGTTGCGCCGGGCTTCGTTGACCCCGGCGTTGAGGATCTCGATCGCGTCCTGGTGCTGTCCGTAGACGTTGTGGTGGGTGAACACCCGAACCGTGTGGTCCGCATCCTCCATCGCCTTGCATCGCGCGGTGTCGTGTGGCTCCTGCTCCTCGTCGTGCCACTCCTCACCGTTGTACTCCGCCACGAAGAGGAGCTCCCTGATGAGCAGATCAGCGCGCCCGATGAACCGTCCACGAGCGTCGTAGATGTTCTGCTGCGGCTCGGGAGTCGCCAGACCGGCGTCCTTGAAGCGGAGACGCAGCGCGGACTCGCCGGGGGACTCACTGCGTCCGTCGGCGAGTGGTGCGAGGAAGCGGAACTGTCGGATGCCGCGCATGCCCCGGTAGCGCGGAGTCTCCGCCAGGAGCTCCTCGAGGGTGAAGACCCCGAGTCGCAGCAACTGGTCAAGTGCGGCGATGGCACGGTCACGGTGACGGAGTCGCCCGAGGTCGACGGCCGTGCGCAACGGGGTGGTGGTCAGGACGCCATGGACGCAGGTGATGTCGCGGGGGAGCAGGTGTCGTGTCCCGCTCGCGACGAGCCCGTTGCGCAACCGGTCGTGATCTGTGCCGGCCTGCGCGAAGATCGTCAGTGGTGGTGGCTCGAGGTGGGCTCCCGGTCGCAGGATCATGGCCGCTCCAGACAGCCAGCCTGCGCTCTCATCGGTGACGATGCATCCTTCCGGGACCACCAATTGGATGGCCTGAGCGCGCAGAAGCTGCGTGTCGGGCGCCTGCGCTGCGGCGTACACCCCACGGAGGAGCCTGCGGAGGAGTCCGTGCTCCACCAGTTCCGCCATCGAGCGCCGAGAGATCCCGGCGGCACGAGCCATGGCGTAGGTGAAGGGGCGGTCGAGATCCAGCGGAAAGTCCGAGCCGAGCAGTATGTGATTCATGCGCCAGACCCTGCCGCGGCGGCGTCATTTCTGCTTTCGCAATCCACAGGTCCTCAGACTGGGCGGGCACAAGCGCCGTCTCGCGACCTTCGGGTGGGGCACAAGCGCCGTCTCGCGACCTTCGGGTGGGACACAAGCGCCGTCTCGCGACCTTCGGGTGGGACACAAGCGCCGTCTCGCGGGAGATTATTGGGGCCAGGCGGGAGTGGTCGGTCAGGAGAACTCGGAGGCGGCCTTGCGGGCCATCTCCAGGAAGGACTGGCGGGAGGCGAGGTTCTCCTCGAGCGACTTGATCTCCCTGTCGTTCCCGGCTGCGCGAGCCTTCTCCAGGTCGGCCTCGATCCCGGCGATGGCGCGCTCGAGCTGACCGAGCAGGTCATCGGCGCGGGCCGACTTCTCCGGGTCGCTGCGCTTCCACTTCTCGTCCTCGACCGAGCGGATGGCCTGCTCCACCTTGCGGATGCGGGCTTCCAGGGACTTGATGTCCTCGCGGGGGACCTTGCCGGCAGCATCCCAACGCTCGCTGATGTCCCGGAAGCTGCGCTTGGCGGCCTCCAGGTCGGTGACCGGCACGAGCGCCTCGGCCTCGACCAGCAGTGCACGCTTCTTCTCGGCGTTCTCGGTGAACTCCTTGTCCTGCGCGGCGTTGGCCGCGTCACGGGCCCCGAAGAACCCGTCCTGGGCGGCCCGGAAGCGTTGCCACAGATCCTCCTCGACGTCGCGCGGTGCGGCGCCGGCGCTCTTCCACTCCTGCATCAGCGTGCGGAAACGGGTCGAGGTCGGTCCCCACTCGGTGGACTCGCTGAGTGACTCCGCCTCCTTGAGCAGCCGCTGCTTGATGACGCGGGCACCTTCGCGGGACTCGTTGAGCTCGGCGAAGTGGACCTTGCGGCGCCGCGTGTACGCCGTGCGCGCGCTCGAGAAACGGTGCCACAGCTCGTCGTCGGTCTTCTTGTCCAGCCGGGGGAGTGCCTTCCACTCCTCGAGCAGGTCACGCAGCCGGTTGACCCCGTTGCGCCAGTCCTTGCCCTGGGAGATCTTCTCGGCCTCCCCGACGATCGCCTCTTTGCGGGCGCGCGACTCCTCCAGCCGACGGGCCCGGTCCTCGCGGCGCTTGCTGCGTTGCAGCCCGAGCAGCGGTCCCAGCGCGTCGAGCCTGGCGCTGAGCCCGACCACGTCGCCCACGGCATTGGGCTCGACGAGCTGGGCGGCGACCTTTTTGATCGACTCGGTCGCCTCGTCGGGAGTCAGCGCGCCGGCCCGCACGCGCTGCTCAAGCAGCGTGACCTCGAACTCGAGCGCCTCGAAGCGACGCGTGAAGAACGCGAGGGCCTCCTCTGGCGTGCCCTCGGGGTACTGGCCGACAGCTCGCTCACCCTCCGTGGTCCGTACGTAGACGGTCCCGTCAGCCTCGACCCGCCCCCATCGGCTCGCAGCGGGATCCGCACTCCCGAAGTCGCTCTGCTCACCCTCGACGGGGGAGTTGCCCTGCGCGGTCACGTTGCTACACCTGCTTCTGCGTTGTCCGGGGGTGCGGTTCAGCGTGGGCTCATCGTACGCATGCCCGGGTGACGATCCCGGGCCAGTAGGCTGACCCACAGCCCAGTCCAGACCCAGACCCCCGAAGCAGGAGACGTAACGGTGCTGATCGCAGGCTTCCCGGCCGGACCGTGGGGCACCAACTGCTACGTCGCGGCGACCGGGCCAGGCACCGAGTGCGTGGTCATCGATCCCGGCAAGGACGCGGCCGCAGGCGTCGAGCAGGCGGTGCGCGAGCACAAGCTGAAGCCCGTGGCCGTCCTGGTGACACACGGTCACGTTGACCACATGTGGTGCGTGGCCCCTGTCGCCGGAACGTACGACGCCACAGCGTGGATCCACCCCGACGACCGGCACCTGCTGGCGAACCCGATGGCCGGCATGTCCGCGGAGACCACCGCGATGATGCTGGGCGGGAAGTACGAGTTCGCTGAGCCCGACCGGGTCGAGGAGCTCCAGGACGCCCAGACCCTCGAGCTGGCCGGTCTGAGCATCGTGGTCGACCACACCCCGGGTCACACGGAGGGCTCGGTCACCTTCAGGACGCCGTACGGCGAAGCGGACATCTCAGAGATCATGTTCTCCGGCGACCTGCTCTTCGCCGGCTCGATCGGTCGCACCGACCTTCCCGGCGGCGACCACCCGACGATGCTGCGCAGCCTGCGCGACAAGGTCCTCACCCTGCGCGACGACATCGTGGTGCTGCCCGGCCACGGCGAGCAGACCAGCATCGGCCGCGAGCGCGCGACCAACCCGTTCCTGCTCGACCTCCTCGACGACGACCCGAGCGGTCACACCAGCCCGGTCTCGCGAGGTCTGTGAGATGAACCACCCCACGAAACCGCGAAAGCGGCTCGCTTCGCTCGCGCGCGCCACGCTTCCGCGGGGACCCCGATGAGCCGACCCACCCCGCTCAGCGGGTTTCCTGAGCTGCTGCCCGCCCAGCGCTACGTCGAGCAGCAGGTGCTCGCGCGGCTGGCGGAGACCTTCGAGCTGCACGGCTTCGCCAGCGTGGAGACGCGTGCGGTCGAGCCGGTCGAACAGCTCCTGCGTGAGGGCGAGACCTCCAAGGAGGTCTACGTGCTGCGGCGGATCCACGACGAGGACGGCGACGCGGGTGGCGCTTCCCTGGGGCTCCACTTCGACCTCACGGTGCCGTTCGCGCGTTACGTGCTGGAGAACGCCGGCAAGCTCGAGTTCCCGTTCCGGCGCTACCAGATCCAGAAGGTGTGGCGAGGTGAGCGGCCGCAGGAGGGCCGCTTCCGGGAGTTCACGCAGGCAGACATCGACGTGATCGGGCGCGACACCCTGGCCTTCCACCACGACGTCGAGGTGGCGCGGGTCATGCTCGACGCCCTGCGTGGGCTCGCCCAACCTGATTCGATCGGCCTGCCCGGGTTCCGCCTCCAGGTGAACAACCGCAAGCTGATCCAGGGCTTCTACACCGGTCTCGGGGTCACCGATCTCGAGGCGGTGATGCGTGCCGTCGACAAGCTCGACAAGATGCCCGAGGCGGAAGTGGGCGCCATGCTCGTCGACGACGCCGGACTTACGCCCGAGCAGGCCGCACAGTGCCTGGCCCTGGCCCGGATCAGCACCACCGACACCTCGTTCGTCGAGCAGGTCCGGGCGCTCGGCGTACAGCACGAGCTTCTGGACGAGGGCCTTGCCGAGCTGGCCGCCGTGGTCGAGGGATGCTCGCGCCTGGTGACAGACCGCGTCGAGATCGTCGCCGATCTCAAGATCGCGCGCGGCCTCGACTACTACACCGGCACGGTCTTCGAGACCCGGCTGAACGGCTACGAGAGCCTCGGCTCGATCTGCTCCGGCGGTCGCTACGACGCGCTCGCGAGTGACGGGCGCACGACGTACCCCGGCGTCGGGATCTCCCTCGGCGTGAGCCGCGTGCTCGTCCCACTGCTGAGCAAGGGTGTCGTCGAGGCCGACCGCTCCGTCCCGAGCGCGGTGCTCGTGGCTGTCGTCGAGGAGGAGAGGCGCAGCGAGAGCGACGCCCTCGCGGAGCAGCTGCGCGGCAACGGCGTTGCCTGTGAGGTGGCGCCGTCCGCAGCGAAGTTCGGCAGGCAGATCCGGCACGCCGAGCGGCGCGGCATCCCGTACGTCCTCTTCCCCGGCGCGGCCGGGGCTCTCCCCGAGATCAAGGACATCCGCAGCGGCGAGCAGAACGCCGTCGACCCCAGCACGTGGACGCCGCCGGTCGAGGACCGGCGCCCGCGCGTCCGAAGCAACCAACAGGAGTAACAGTGATCCGCACCCACGACGCCGGCAGCCTGCGGCCAGCCCACGTCGACACCGAAGTCACCCTCGCAGGATGGGTGGCTCGACGCCGTGACCACGGCGGAGTTGCCTTCATCGACCTCCGCGAGGCAAGCGGGGTCGTCCAGGTCGTGATCCGCGACGAGGCCGTGGCCCACAACCTGCGCAGCGAGTACTGCCTGAAGATCACCGGAACTGTCAGCCTGCGCCCCGATGGCAACCAGAACCCCAACCTGCCGACGGGCGATGTCGAGGTGATCGCCACTGACGTGGTCGTCCTCAGTGCAGCGGCGCCGCTGCCGTTCCCGATCGACGACCACGTAGAGGTGGGCGAGGAAGCGCGGCTGCGCCACCGCTACCTCGACCTGCGCCGCAGCGGGCCCAACGCCGCCCTGCGGCTGCGCAGCAAGGTCAACCAGGCTGCCCGCGAGGTGCTGGACAACCATGGCTTCGTGGAGGTCGAGACCCCGACCCTGACGCGCTCGACTCCCGAGGGCGCTCGCGACTTCCTGGTCCCGGCGCGGCTGCAGCCCGGCAGCTGGTACGCCCTGCCGCAGAGCCCCCAGCTGTTCAAGCAGCTGCTCATGGTTGCTGGGCTGGAGCGGTACTACCAGATCGCGCGCTGCTACCGGGACGAGGACTTCCGCGCCGACCGGCAGCCGGAGTTCACCCAGCTCGACGTCGAGATGAGCTTCGTCGAGCAGGACGACGTCATCTCCCTGACGGAGGAGATCCTTACGGCCCTCTGGGGCCTGATCGGGTACGACGTACCCACGCCGCTCCCGCGACTGACCTACGCCGAGGCGATGGCGCGGTTCGGCTCGGACAAGCCCGACCTCCGGATGGGTCTTGAGCTCGTCGAGTGCCAGGAGTTCTTCAAGGACACCCCGTTCCGGGTCTTCCAGTCGGAGTACGTCGGGGCCGTCGTGATGCCCGGCGGGGCGGGTCAGCCCCGCAAGCAGCTCGACGCCTGGCAGGAGTGGGCCAAGCAGCGAGGTGCCCGAGGCCTGGCCTACCTGCTGGTCAAGGAGGACGGAGAACTGACCGGTCCCGTGGCGAAGAACATCAGCGACGAGGAACGAGCCGGCATCGCGGCACACGTCGGCGCCAAGCCGGGGGACTGCATCTTCTTCGCGGCCGGGGCGGTCAAGAGCAGCCGCTCGCTGCTCGGTGCTGCACGCCTGGAGATCGGCCGGCGCGGCGGCCTGATCGACGAGGACACCTGGAGCTTCGTCTGGGTCGTCGACGCGCCGCTGTTCGAGTCCGCTACGGAGGCCGCCGCAGCCGGTGACGTGACCGTCGGCGGCGGTGCGTGGACCGCGGTGCACCACGCGTTCACCAGCCCCAAGAACCTCGACTCCTTCGACGACGACCCAGGCAACGCGCTCGCCTGGGCCTACGACATCGTCTGCAACGGCAACGAGATCGGCGGTGGTTCCATCCGGATCCATCGCAGCGACGTACAGAAGCGCGTCTTTGCACTGATGGGCCTTGACGACGCAGCCGCCCAGGAGAAGTTCGGATTCCTGCTCGACGCCTTCGCCTTCGGGGCTCCGCCACACGGCGGGATCGCCTTCGGGTGGGACCGCATCTGCGCGCTGCTCAGCCGGGCGGACTCCATTCGCGAGGTGATCGCGTTCCCGAAGAGCGGTGGTGGCTTCGATCCGCTCACCGCGGCGCCGGCCCCCATCACTGCCGCGCAGCGCAAGGAGGCGGGGGTCGACGCACGCCCCGAGCCCCTGGTAGTGGCAGGCACGACCGAATAGTCGCGCTCTGGTAACAATCGCGCCTCCATCTGGCTGAGTGACTTAACCCGACCCACCCCTTGTGCCTAGGGTCACGTAGTTCAGTCGGGTCCCTGACTGGTTGTTCGCAGGCCCCCCGTACAAACGGGGTTGCGCCGCACCGAGGAGGATTTACGTGAGAAGCAAGCGATTTTTTGCCGCGGGGGTGGTGGTCGCCGCGCTGAGCCTGGTGGCAACAGCCTGCGGTGGCGCCCCTGAGGCCGAAGAGGGCAGCAGCAACAAGAAGACCTCGCTGAACCTCGGCTGGAACCAGCCGTTCTACTCCTACAACGACCTGAGCTCGACCGGTAACGCGACCGCGAACAACGTCATCAAGTACCTGATCAACGGTGAGTTCTGGTACGTCAACGCCGCCGGCGAGCTCGAGGCCGACACCTCCTTCGGGACCTACGAGAAGACCAGTGACGACCCGCTGACGGTCAAGTACACCGTCAACGACGACACCAAGTGGTCCGACGGCACCCCGGTGGACGCAGCCGACATTCTCCTGATCTGGGCGGCCCAGAGCGGCAACGTCAACACCATCCCAGCGGACAAGGTGAAGACGGACGAGGCCACTGGTCTGCCGCTGAACACCAAGGGCAAGGTCTACTTCAACAGTTCCTCGATCGGTCTTAGCCTCGTCAAGGAGACCCCCGAGATCAGCGATGACGGCAAATCCCTGACGCTGGTTTACACCAAGCCGTTTGCGGACTGGCAATACGACATCGAGGTGAAGACGCCTGCCCACATCACCGCCGAGAAGGCGCTCGGCATCGCTGACGCGCAGGAGGCCAAGGACGCACTGGTCAAGGCGATCCAGGACAAGGACGAGGCCGCGCTGGTCAAGATCTCCGAGTTCTGGAACACCGGCTACGACTACACCAAGATGCCCGATGACCCCGACCTGGCCCTGTCCAGCGGCGCGTACGTCATGAAGGAGTTCAAGGAGAACGAGTACATGACGCTCGTGAAGAACGAGGACTTCAAGGGAGACCGCGACGCGGCCATCGACGAGCTCACGATCCGCTGGAGCGAGGACCCGCTCGCCCAGGTCCAGGCACTCGAGAACGGCGAGCTGGACCTCTTCTCCCCACAGGTCACCAGTGACGTGGTCAAGGCGGCGGAGAAGATCGAGGATGCCGCTATCGAGACCGGCGTCGAGGGCACGTTCGAGCACTTCGACCTGGTCATGAACAACAAGGGCCCCTTCGACCCGTCGTCGTACGGCGGTGACGAGCAGAAGGCATTGGCAGTGCGTCAGGCTTTCCTGCACGGCATCCCCCGCCAGGAAGTCGTCGACAAGCTGATCAAGCCCATCAACCCCGAGGCACAGGTCCGCAACTCCTTCATCAAGACCGAGGGCACGCCGGGCTACGACGAGATCGTCGCGCAGAACGGGTCTGCCGACTACGCCGAGGTCGACCCCGCCCTGTCGCTGAAGATGCTCAAGGATGCAGGTGTGCAGACGCCGATCGACGTGCGCGTGATGTATGCGAAGGACAACGTCCGGCGCCAGAACGAGTTCCAGCTCTACAAGCCGGCACTTGCGAAGGCTGGCTTCAACCTGATCGACAAGGGCAGCCTGGAGTGGGGCCCGAAGCTCGGCGACGGCACCTACGACGGCGTCTTCTTCGGCTGGAACTCGACTACGCCGGCGGTGAGCGCCGATCGGGAGATCTATACCTCGGGTGGTCTGAACGAGAAGGTCGGTTATGCGAACAAGGATGTCGAAGCGCTGTTCGACACGCTGGTCCTCACATCGGATCTGAACGAGCAGGTCAAGATCCAGACAGAGATCGAGAAGCACCTGTACGAGGACGCCATCGGGATCCCGATCTTCCAGTTCCCTTCGGCGAACATCTCGAACAAGACCCGCATCACGAACATGGATCCCGCCATCCTCGCTCCGCAGATGTTCTACGGGTACTGGGACTGGGAGGTACCGAACTGATCCTGGTCTGAGGATCTTCTGCTAACACCTGCGTGGTGGGTACTGTCGCTTGGCGGCGGTACCCACCACGTGTTCCGTCGGCCCAACGTCTTCCAGGACAGGTGAGGTTCTCGCTGTGGTGGTCTTCTTCGTCAAGCGGCTGCTCATGTCGCTGCTCGTGGTGCTGATCTCGACCATCATCATGTACGTCCTGGTCGACCTGGCTATTGACCCCCTGCAGGACCTGAGGACGAGCACGGCGCCCAACAAGGACGTGCAGATGGCCAACCGCATCGCTGAGCTCCGGCTCAACGATCCGGTGATCTTCAGGTACTTCTCCTGGCTGCAGGGCGCCTCCGGCTGCCTGTACGGCAACTGCGACCTCGGCGAGAACTGGATGACCAACCAGCCGGTCACCGCGCTGCTCAGGGGGGCGGTCGTGACGACCATCCAGCTCGTGGGGGCCGCAACGGTGCTCGCGATCGTGCTCGGCGTCCTGGTCGGGATCGTCAGCGCGCTGCGCCAGTACACCGGCTTCGACTACTCGATCACCTTCCTGTCCTTCCTGCTCTACTCCTTGCCGGTCTTCTGGGTCGCCGTGCTCATGAAGGTGTTCCTGGCGATCAACTTCAATGACTTCCTTCGAGATGCACGTTTCTCCGCCACGTTGATCGTGGTCGCCTCGGTATTTCTCGGCCTCGTCGTCTCTGCTGCGGTGGGTGGGTCCAGACAGCTGCGATTGCGCAACTTCGCGATCGCCGCAGCTGTCACGGCAGCTCTTCTCGTCTACCTGAACCTCACCGACTTCTTCACTGCACCCTCGATCGGGATCGTGCTGATCACGCTGAGCTCGGTCGGCTGGGCGTTCGTGATCACCCTGCTGAGCACGGGACTGCGCAACCGCAAGGCGCTCTACTCTGCGCTCTCGGTCGCAGCCCTCGGCGCCGTGCTGTGGCTGCCGATGCTGTTCTTCTGGGACGCAGCCGGGCGAGCAGGGATCCTGGGCTGGCCCCTGGTGATCGTGATGTTCCTAGTCGCCCTGGCCGTCAGCGCCGGCATCGGGCTCGCCTGGGGAGGCCACGACCGCACCCGGTCAGCCCGAACTGCGGCGCTGACCGCCATCCCGGTGAGCATGATGCTCTTCGTCGACCGGGTGATGCAGAGCTGGCCGGCGTACAACGACAACAACGCCATCAAGGACCGACCCATCGCGACGCTCGGCAGCAGGACGCCGAACCTCGAGGGCAGCTACTGGATCCACACGATCGACTCGTTCACCCATCTGCTGCTGCCGACTGCCACCCTGATCCTGATCTCGTTCGCCGCCTATACGCGCTACTCGCGGGCGTCGATGCTCGAGGTGATGAACCAGGACTACATCCGCACCGCGCGCTCGAAGGGCCTCACCGAGCGGACGGTGATCATGCGGCACGCCTTCCGCAACGCGTTGCTCCCGCTGGCCTCCATCGTCCCGATCGACATCATCACGCTGCTCGGTGGTGCCGTGCTGACCGAGACCGTGTTCGGCTGGTTCGGCATGGGCCGGCTGTTCGTGAACTCGCTCGGGGACAACCAGATAGATCCCGTGATGGCCTACATCGTGATCGTCGGCATCCTCGCGGTTGCCGCGAACTTCGTCGCCGACCTCGTCTATGCAGTGCTCGACCCACGGATCCGGGTGGCGGCATGAACACGAGCGGAAGAAGGGTTGGGGGCACAGTATGAGCACTCCGTTGGAGCCAACCGGACACCTCGAGCCGACGAGCATCGACACCGTCGAGAACGCCATCGAGCTCAGGGACGTCGAGGGCCTTTCCCAGGGCCAGATCGTCCGGCGCCGGTTCTTCCGGCACCGTGGAGCACTCGCCGGGCTGGTGGCCCTGTTCCTCGTAGCCGTCCTCGCCTACTCCTCCATCGGGGCGTTCGGCGTGCCGGGCTGGTGGAAGTTCGACCATTTCACCCCGGGCGACGTCGAGAACGGTGGCTCGCCGACGCTCAGCATCCCGGGTCTCTTCGGAGCAGACACCTTCTCGACAGGCAACCACCCGCTGGGCCAGGACGAGATCGGCAGGGACATCTTCGCCCGGGTGATGAAGGGGACCCAGACCTCGCTGAACGTGATGATCATCATCAGTCTGCTTGCCGCAGTGATCGGGATGACCATCGGAGCTCTCGCCGGCTACTTCCGCGGCTGGATCGACCAGGGCCTGATGCGGTTCACCGACCTGTTCATCACCTTTCCGGTGCTCGTGATCGGCGCGGTTCTGGGCAAGCTCGCGGGTGACGCTGGCCCCTTCTGGCTGGCCGTGGCGCTCGGCTGCATCACCTGGACAACGTTGGCCCGGCTGGTGCGCGGCGAGTTCCTGAGCCTGCGAGAGCGGGAGTTCGTGGACGCGGCGAAGGTCGCCGGAGCGAGCAGCTTCCGGATCATGCGCAAGCACATGATTCCCAACGCCATGGGCGTGATCATCGTGAACACCACGCTTCTTGCGTCCCAGGCGGTGCTGCTCGAGGCGGCGCTGAGCTATCTCGGCTTCGGCGTCACGGCACCTGACGTGTCGCTGGGCACGATGATCTCGGAGTACCAGTCGGCCTTCGCCACTCGCCCCTGGCTGTTCTGGTGGCCGGGCCTGTTCATCATCATCATCGCCCTGTCGGTGAACTTCATCGGCGACGGCCTTCGAGACGCCTTCGACCCGCGGCAGAAGCGGATTCCCTCCGCCCGGGCGATGGCCAAGGCCGCGCGGGCGGACACCGCACCCACCTCGGGAGCCGGCCACGAAGAGGCCTCCGAAGAGGGCCCTGGAGACGGTTCGGCAGACGGACCAGATGACAGGACAGAGCGATGAGCGCCCCTACCGCGGGGCTGCACGCATCACGCCAACAGTGGCAGCACAGCCGTGGCCAGGATGAGCGTCGCGAGGACTGCGACCAGCGGGACGTGCCAAACCGTGCGGGGTTCTGGGCCTTCGAGCCTGGCATCGTCGAGGTGGCCGGCGTTGCGCAGCGCCTCGAGCCGCTCGGTGACCGCGTTCGCAGCCACGCTCTGCATGCCTCGCGCGCGCTGACGGCCGGCGGGGGCGGCTGCACCCCAGGCGGTCACTCGTCCGTACGCCGTCTCGAGACGCAGGCCGTAGCGCCCGTCCACGGACCTAACGGCAGGCCACGGCACCTCCACCGTGCGCAGCGTGTTCACCACCGTGACGCCTCCGTCGGAGACCTCCACGCGGGGCTGCCAGAAGGCGCCCCAGCCCAGCACCCCGAACAGTGCCAGGGGCGCAGAGAACTGAAGGATCGCGTCCGTGCCGCCGAGCACCACCGAGGCGAGACCGGCCACGGAGGCGACCACCATCGCAACGCCCAGGGCCTGCGTGGAGCGCGACCTGAGCAGCACGGTCGGTCCCATGGCGCCACCCTGACAGATGTGCCGGCAGGTTCTGCGGCCGGATCGAGAGGCAACTCGTGAACACACCGACCGGTGGTCAGTTCGAGCACGTCCAGCGGCAGCCCGTCGTACCCCAGGACGAGGGCCCGATTCTCGAGGTGCAGGACCTCAGCGTCTCCTTCTACGTGGACGGCGAGTGGTTTCCCGCCGCCAGGGACGTCAGCTACCACGTCGACGCCGGCGAGGTGCTGGCGATCGTGGGTGAGTCGGGGTCGGGCAAGACGCAGTCCGCGATGACGCTGCTGGGCCTGCTCCCGTCGAACGGGCGTGCAGCAGGCAGCGCGAAGCTCAAGGGCAAGGAGCTGGTCGGGCTGACCGGTGCCGGCATGCGCCGCGTTCGGGGCAAGGAGATCGCGGTGATCTTCCAGGAGCCGATGACGGCCATGAACCCCGTCTACACGATCGGCTTCCAGATCGTGGAGACCATCCGCTCCCACTTCGACATGTCACCCAAGCAGGCCAAGGAGCGGGCCATCGAGCTGCTCACCATGGTCGAGATCCCGGAGCCCGCGCGTCGGTTCGACGCCTTCCCCCACCAGCTCTCCGGTGGTCAGCGCCAGCGCGCCATGATCGCCCAGGCGCTTGCCTGCGAACCGCAGCTGCTCGTCGCGGACGAGCCGACCACTGCCCTCGATGTCACGGTGCAGGCGGAGATCCTCAAGCTGATGCGCGACCTGAGAGAGCGCGTGAACGCCGGGGTGTTGCTGATCACGCACGACATGGGTGTGGTGGCCGACATGGCCGACCGCATCGTGGTGATGCAGCAGGGGCGCATCGTCGAGACCGGCACCGTGGACAACATCTTCAACGACGCCCAGCACCCGTACACGCGTCAGCTCCTTGCTGCTGTCCCGCACTTCGGGGCGGTCACCGCTGCGGAGGCCCAGGAGCGCACCGACCGCGAGCGGGTGCAGACAGAGTCCCAGGTCCGGACCCCGATCCTGGTGGCCGAGAACCTGGTGCTGGAGTACCCCAAGCGGGGCAACCAGCCGGTCTTCCGGGCCGTGGACGATGTCACCTTGACGATCAACTCGGGCGAGGTCGTCGGACTGGTGGGCGAGTCCGGTTCCGGCAAGACCACGATCGGCCGCGCGGCCCTGGGCCTGCTTCCCGTCGCCGACGGGAAGCTGGAGATCGCCGGCATCTCGATGAAGGGCGCCACCCGGAAGGACCTGCAACCACTGCGCAACCGGGTGGGCATCGTCTTCCAGGACCCAGGCTCGTCCCTCAACCCGCGCCTGCCGATCGGTGAGTCGATCGGGGAGCCACTGTTCCTGCACCGCCAGCTCAAGGGCAAGGCGCTCAACGCCGAGGTGGAGAAGCTGCTCGACAAAGTGCAGCTGCAGAGGGGCTTTCGCAACCGCTACCCGCACGAGCTCTCCGGAGGCCAGCGTCAACGGGTCGGCATCGCCCGGGCGCTCGCCCTCGACCCCCAGCTCCTCGTGGCCGACGAGCCGACCTCGGCACTCGACGTGTCCGTGCAGGCCAAGGTCCTCGACCTGTTCCAGGAGCTGCAGCGCGAGCAGGGGTTCGCGTGCCTGTTCATCAGCCACGACCTCGGCGTCGTGGAGATCCTGGCCACACGGATCGCGGTGATGTACATGGGCAAGATCGTCGAGCTCGGGCCCCGCGACCAGATCGTGCGCAGCCCGCAGCACGAGTACACGCAGCGCCTGGTCTCCGCCGTACCTGTCCCCGACCCCGCCGAGCAGCGACGTCGTCGCGCGGCGCGCGACGAAATCATCACGAGGGCAGGCATCTCCTGAGCTCTCGCCGACCGAACACTGGTTAGGGTCGAGGAGATGGACGGCCTCTTCGCGTACGACGGACCCGAGCCTGCGCGCACCACGTCGGGCGGCACGCTGGCCGGCAACACCCACGCCTCGGCCCCGCTGGCGGTGCGAATGCGCCCGCGTGATCTCGACGAGCTCGTCGGTCAGCAGCACCTGCTGGCTCCCGGTGCACCACTGCGGCGGCTGGTCGAGGGTGACCAACCGATGTCCCTGCTGCTGTGGGGACCGCCGGGCACCGGGAAGACCACGATCGCCGCGATCGTCTCGGCCCAGACCAACCGGCGCTTCGTCGAGGTCTCTGCGGTCGCGGCGGGGATCAAGGAGGTCCGAGAGGCCATCAACACCGCGCGCGCCCGGTTGGTGTCCTCGGACCAGGAGACGGTGCTGTTCGTCGACGAGGTGCACCGCTTCACCAAGGCGCAGCAGGACGCGCTCCTGCCCGGTGTGGAGAACCGTTGGGTCACCCTGGTCGCCGCGACCACGGAGAACCCGTTCTTCTCGGTGATCTCCCCGCTGCTGTCCCGATCACTGCTGCTCACTCTCGAGCCGCTGACCGATGACGACATCCGAGGCGTGGTCGAGCGGGCGCTCACAGACCCGCGGGGCCTTGACGGTGGGGCAACTCTCGAGGATGACGCGCTGGAGCACATCGTCAGGCTCGCCGGGGGCGATGCCCGGCGGTCACTGACCTACCTCGAGGCGGCCGCGGGCGCGGCGGTCTCGACAAGCTCGACCACCGGGGGCGGCTCGACCACCCGAGGCGGCGCGGCGGGCGAGGGGCCTGCGGTCATCGACCTCGCCACCACCGAGACGGCCGTCGACCGCGCAGCCGTGCGCTACGACCGCCAGGGCGACCAGCACTACGACGTGACCAGCGCGTTCATCAAGTCGATCCGCGGCTCGGACGCCGACGCCGCCGTGCACTACCTCGCGCGGATGGTGGAGGCGGGAGAGGACCCCAGGTTCATCGCCCGCCGGCTGGTGATCCTTGCGAGCGAGGACATCGGCCTCGCCGATCCGACGGCCTTGACGACGGCGGTCGCCGCAGCCCAGGCGGTGCAGCTGATCGGGATGCCCGAGGCCAGGTTGAACCTTGCGCAGGCGACCCTCGCCCTTGCACTGGCCCCCAAGTCCAACGCGGTGACCAAGGCGATCGACGCAGCCAGCGCGGACGTCAGGGCCGGCAAGATCGGCTCGGTGCCGGCCCACCTGCGCGACGCCCACTACGGGGGGTCGAAGAAGCTCGGGCACGGCAAGGGCTACCAGTACTCCCATGACGCTCCGTTCGGAATCGCGGAGCAGCAGTACGCACCGGACGTCGTCGCCGATGCGGAGTACTACCAGCCCACCAACCTCGGCGCCGAGAGCGCGCTGAAGGAGCGATGGGAGCGGATCAGGCGACTGATCCGCGGCAGGTAGGGTCGGACACCATGGAACCGCCCGTCCTGCTCGCAGGTGCTGCCATCGTGCTGCTCCTTCTCGCGTCCGTGCTCGCGCTCGCGCTGCGCAGCCGCACGAACGCGCGACGGGAGCTGGCGGTTGTACTCTCCGCGGCCCGGGCCGAGACGGCGGAGCTGCGTCGGCGGCTCGACGCCCTCACCGAGCAGCTCGAGCACCAGAGCTCCTCGATGATCCGGGTCGACGACCCGGCGTACGTCATCACGGACGCGGGGACGCCGCGGCTCGAGCCCAACATCGCCGACCGGGTCGTGCTGAGTGCCACCGTGGGGGAGCCGCTCGTGAAGGTCGTGGCCTTCGGGCACGGCATGCGGCGAGCGCTCTCCGCGGAGTCGCGCAACCGGATCTGGTTCGAGATGCGCAGGGAGGTACGACGGGCCCGCAAGCAGCGTCGGCGCGAGATGAAGTACGCCTGGCGGCGGATGCAGTCCGAGGACCGAGCCACCCAGGGCCCGCCGCGACCCGCAGACGCCGCGTGAGGGCCGTTGAGTTGACAAGGGGTTTCTGGTTCGTCGCGGGTGCGGGCGCGGGCATCTACGTCATGGTCAAGGCGCGGCGTGCCGCCGAGGCACTCACGCCGGAGGGATTCCGCGACCGCATGTCCGGGTTGAACTTGGGCGCCCATTTGTTCGCCGAAGAGGTGCGCGCGGGCATGGCCGAGAAGGAAACCGAGTTGCGCGAGCGCCTCGAGTGGACGCTTGATGGACCGAAGCAGCTGGAGATGACGACAGCCGCCGGTGGTGGTTTCGAGACGCTCGCTGGCGCTCGCTCCTCGACCACCGGGGCTGGCGCTCGCTCCTCAACCCCCGAGCAGGAGAACCGCAAGTAATGGACACCGCCGAGATCCGCCGCCGCTTCATCGGGCACTTCGAGGCGGCCGGACACCAGGCCGTGCCCTCCGCGTCGCTGCTGGTACCGGATCCGAACCTGTTGTTCGTCAACGCCGGCATGGTGCCCTTCAAGCCGTTCTTCCTCGGCCAGGAGAAACCCCCGTACAACCGCGCGGTCAGCGTGCAGAAGTGCGTGCGTACGCCGGACATCGAGGACGTCGGCAAGACCACGCGGCACGGCACCTTCTTCGAGATGTGCGGCAACTTCAGCTTCGGTGACTACTTCAAGGAAGGGGCCATCGAGCTCGCCTGGGACCTGGTCACCAAGCCCCTGGCCGACGGTGGCTGGGGACTGGAGGAGAGCAAGCTCTACCCGAGCGTCTATGAGGAGGATCCGGAGGCCGTCGAGCTGTGGAAGAAGGTCACCGGCCTTCCCGACGACCGGATCATCCGCCTCGGCAAGAGCGAGAACTACTGGTCGATGGGCGTTCCCGGACCGGGTGGCCCGTGTTCTGAGATCCTCTACGACCGCGGCCCGGAGTACGGCGCCGAGGGTGACTTCACCGCTGAGGACCGCTACCTCGAGATCTGGAACCTCGTCTTCATGCAGGACGAGCTCAGCGCGGTCAGGAGCAAGACCGACTTCGACATCGTCGGGCCCCTGCCCAAGCAGAACATCGACACCGGCATGGGTTTGGAGCGGGTCGCCCTCCTTCTCCAGGACAAGCCGAACATGTACGAGATCGACGTGATGTACCCGGTCATCGAGAAGGCCGAGCAGCTCACCGGCCGGCGTTATGGAGCGAGCCCCGACGACGACGTGCGGTTCCGCGTGGTCGCCGACCACGTCCGCAGCTCGATGATGCTCATCGGCGACGGGGTGACCCCCGGCAACGAGGGGCGCGGGTACGTCCTGCGAAGGCTGCTGCGGCGAGCGGTGCGGTCCATGCGGCTGCTCGGGTACGAGGACCGCGCCCTTCCCGAGCTGTTCCCGGTGAGCCGCGACCGGATGGCCGAGGGCTATCCCTCGCTCATGACGGAGTGGGAGCGGATCTCGACCGTGGCCTTCGCCGAGGAGGAGGCCTTCCGGCAGACGCTGCGCACAGGCACCACCATCTTCGACACGGCCGCTTCCGAGGTGCGCTCTTCGGGCGGCTCGGTGCTCTCCGGCGACAAGGCCTTCGCCCTCCACGACACCTACGGGTTCCCGATCGACCTCACCCTCGAGATGGCCGCAGAGAAGGGCCTCGCCGTCGACGAGGCGGGGTTCCGGCGACTCATGGGCGAGCAGCGCGAGCGGGCGAAGGCCGATGCGCGGTCCAAGAAGGGCCAGCACGCAGCGTCGGGGTCCTACCGTGCGATCGCCGACACGATCGGTCACCCGGTGGAGTTCACCGGCTACTCCGAGGTGGTCAGCGAAGGCACTGTCCAGGGCATCGTCGCCGGAGGTTCGAAGGTGGAGTCCGCGGGCGAGGGGGCCGAGATCGAGGTGGTGCTCGACCGCACCCCGTTCTACGCCGAGGGCGGCGGCCAGCTCGCCGACCAGGGCGTCATCGAGCTCGAGACGGGTGCCCGGCTCGAGGTGTACGACGTGCAGTCGCCGATCACCGGCCTGGTAGTGCACAAGGCCCGGGTGCTGTCCGGTGAGGTGACCGTGGGGGGCCGGGCTCAGTCGCTGGTCGACATCGAGCGCCGGCGTTCGATCAGCCGGTCCCACACCGCTACCCACATGGTGCACAAGGCCTTTCGTGAGGCGCTGGGGGAGACCGCCACGCAGGCGGGGTCGGAGAACTCGCCCGGCCGGTTCCGGTTCGACTTCTCCGCCGCCGGCGCGGTGCCCGCCTCCGCGATGAACGACGTCGAGGCCCGGGTGAACGACCTCGTCATGGCCGACCTCGGCGTACATGCCGAGACGATGACCCAGGAGGAGGCCGTCCGCTCGGGCGCGATGGCGCTCTTCGGGGAGAAGTACGGCGACCGGGTGCGGGTCATCTCCGTGGGTGACTGGGCGCGCGAGCTCTGCGGCGGCACCCACGCCCAGCGCTCCGGTCAGCTCGGGGTGGTCAAGCTGCTGGGCGAGAGCTCCATCGGGTCCGGCGTACGACGCGTCGAGGCGCTCGTGGGCGGCGACGCCTACCACTTCCTGGCCCGCGAGCACCTGCTCGTCGCGCAGCTCACCGAGGCCCTGAAGGTGCGTCCCGAAGAGCTGCCCGAGCGCGTGAACGACATCGTCGACCGGCTCCGCGTCGCGGAGAAGGAGATCGAGAAGGTCCGGTTGCAGCAGCTGCTCGCGGCCGGGGGCGAGCTGGCGGCGAACCCTGAGGACCTCTCCGGTGTGTCGTTCGTCGGACATGAGGCCGCCGGTGCCGGAGGTGGGGACGTGCGGGCGCTCGCCCTCGACATCCGCAACCGGATGCCCGCCGACAGACCCGGGGTCGCAGCGATCATCGGCTCCGCCAACGGCAAGCCGTCGGTCGTGGTCGCGGTCAACGAGGCCGGCCGGGCCGCGGGGATCTCCGCGAACACCCTGGTGCGTGCGGCCTCGGAGGTCCTCGGCGGCAAGGGCGGCGGCAAGGACGACGTGGCGCAGGGCGGCGGCTCGGACGCCAGTCAGGCCGGTCCGGCCATGGAGGCGATCAGGCACGCCCTGGCCAGCAGGCTGGCGGGGTCCTAGTCCGCATGGACGCTGAGCTCTCCGGCGTACGGCTCGGGCTCGATCCCGGCGACGTCCGCATCGGTGTCGCCAGCAGCGATCCGTCCGGCATCCTCGCCACGCCGGTGGAGACCGTCGCGCGCGGCGACGGTGATCTCAACAGGGTTGCGGCGCTCGTCGAGGAGCTCGGGGCGGTCCGGATCTACGTCGGACTCCCGCGGTCGATGTCCGGGGGTGAAGGCCCCTCGGCCGGTAAGGTTCGATCGTTCGCGCGTGAGCTGTCCAGCCGGGTGCAGCCGGTTCCGGTCAGGTTGTGCGACGAGCGCCTGAGCACCGTCACGGCGGAGGGGCAGTTGCGGAGCCAGGGTCGGAAGGGCAGGAGGCGACGGGCTGTGGTCGACCAGGCTGCCGCGGTCGTGATCTTGCAGGGAGCCCTCGAGCGGGAACGGCAGACCGGCACGTTGGCCGGGGAGCCGGTGCCGCCCGGGGACACGAACGACTAGGACGAGTTGCCTTGAGCCAGACCGGACATGGCCCCGGGGACGACCCGCTCGACCCTGACGACGGCTACGACGACCGCTACGAGGACGAGCTCTACGACGAGGAGCCCGACGTCGAGCCGGCTCGGCGGCGCTCCCGCTTCCGCGGGTGCCTCCCCGTGCTCATCGTGCTCTCCGTGCTCCTGGGTGGCGCCTGGTACGGCGGTCGCTGGGCCTTCGACGAGATCAGGGCTCGGCTGGCCCCAGCCGCCGACTACGACGGCCCCGGCAGTGGGTCGGTGCTGTATCAGGTCAAGGACGGCGCCACCTCCACAGATATCGCCCGGGATCTCAAGGTCGCGGACGTGGTCAAGAGCGTCGATGCGTTCACCGACGCGGCGCGGAACAACGACAGGTCGCGAAGCATCCAGGTCGGCTACTACCAGCTGAAGAAGAAGATGAAGGCCAGACAGGCGCTGGGGGTGCTGGTGGACCCGAAGAACCTGGTGCAGAGCCTGGTCGTCGTACCCGAGGGCGCACGGGTACGCCAGATCGTGAAGACCATCGTTGACAAGACAGACATCAGCCGCAAGGCGGTCGTTGCGGCCCTGGCCGACGCCAAGGCGATCGGGCTGCCACCCGAGGCCAAGGGCAATCCCGAGGGGTTCTTGTTCCCGGCGACCTACAGCGTGCCGCCGAAGGAGACGGCGCTCGGGCTGATCAAGCAGATGGTGGCCAAGAGCGTCAAGGTGGAGAAGTCGCTCGACGTCGCTGCGAGGGCGGAGAAGCTGGGGCTGACGCCTGCCCAGATCCTCACGGTGGCAAGCATCCTCGAGTACGAGGCGAACAGGTCCGAGGACTACCCCAAGGTCGCCCGGGTCCTCTACAACCGCCTGGACAAGGACATGAAGCTGGAGCTGGACTCGACGGTCGCCTACGTCAGCCAGCGCGAGGGCGACGTGTGGACGACCGACGAGGAGCGGGCCAACCCGTCGGCGTACAACACCTACCAGCACCTCGGGCTTCCTCCCGGGCCCATCGGCTCGCCCGGCGAGGAGACCATCGAGGCTGCCCTGAAGCCTGCGGACGGAGACTGGCTGTTCTTCCTGCCGGACTACGAGGACCACACCACCCGGTTCTCCAAGACGCTGGCCGAGCACAACAAGTGGCTCAAGAAGCTCCAGGAGTACTGCCGGCGCAGCGAGGACTGCTGAGTGCCCGTCCGCTGCGCCGTCCTGGGCTCGCCGATCGCCCATTCCCTCTCGCCCGCCATGCACCGGGCGGCGTACGACCATCTGGGCCTCGACTGGTCCTACGACGCGGTCGAGGTGGAGTCCTCGGACCTCGAGCGCTTCCTCGACGGCCTGGACGGGACCTGGCGGGGACTCTCGCTCACGATGCCGCTCAAGCGCACCGTGGTGCCGCTCGTGGACTCGCTCGACGACTGGTCCGAGCTGTCCGGGGTCGCCAACACCGTCCTGCTCGCGGACGGACGGCGCCAGGGCTGCAACACCGACATCCCCGGGGCCATGGCGGCGCTCGCGGAGCGGGTGCAGGACACGCTGCGCTCGGCCGTCGTGATCGGTGGGGGAGCCACGGCGGCCTCCGTGCTGCTGGCCCTGGCCGAGCTGGGCTGTACGACGGCCCGGGTCCTGGTACGCGAACCGTCCCGAGCCGAGCAGACCCTCGTCGCAGTCGCCGCCCACCCCCGTGCTCCCGAGCTCTCGGTGGGCACCATCGCCGAGGCCTCGTCGCTGGCCGCAAACCTGGCCGCAGACATCGTGGTCTCGACCGTGCCGGCTGATGCCCAGACACCAGGTCTGCTTGCGGCCTGCGCAGAGGTACCCACGGTCTTCGAGGTCGTCTACGACCCGTGGCCAACCCCGCTCGCGGCCGCCGTACACGACAGCGGCCGTCGGCTGGTCAGCGGTCTCGACCTGCTCGCGCACCAGGCTGTGCTCCAGGTGGAGCTGATGACCGGTCGAGCAGTGCCGGTCGACCTGGTCCGGGACGCGGGGCGGGCGGAACTAGCGCGCAGGGCTGTGCAGAACTCCCTCGGGGAACGCTGACCCTCATCTAGCCTCGTTCGCATGGACTGGCTCGACACAGCGCACGTACCGGCCGCCCTGGCTTGCCTGCTGGTGTGCGCCGCGCTGGGCTGGTTCGCACCGCCGCTGGTCGCGCGCCTGCCAGAGCCCGTGCCCGAACCCGAGCCCGAACCCGAGCCAGAACCCGAGCCAGAGCCAGCGACCGTCGCCCACCCGGCCGGCGACCGCAAGCTCTTCGACCGCAGCCTGCCACCGGCCGCGACCAAGGAGCTCTACTCAGACATCGCGGCCAGCCCGCACCTGAGGCTGTGGGTGGTGGCGTCATCGGCCGTGATCGGGGCGGCTTTCGGCCTCGCGCTGGGCTGGACGGGCGCACTGCTGTACCTCGTCCCGCTCGTCCCCATCGGGGTCGTGCTGATGGTGATCGACTGGCGTACGACGCTCCTGCCAACCCGCATCCTGCACCCGGCGTACGCGTTGCTGGCCGTGCTGATCCCACTGGCCGCACTGGTCGACCGCGACCTCGACTCGCTCTACCGGGCGGGCTGGGGATGGCTGGTGGTTGGTGGCTGGTTCTGGATCTTCTGGTTCCTGTTCAAGGCGTGGGGGTTCGGGGACGTGCGGCTCGCGCGGGTGCTGGGCCCAGCGCTGGGTTACCTGGGCTGGGCCGAGATGCTGATGGGGCTGGCGCTGATCCTGTTCGTCGGTGCGATCGGTGGGCTGGTGATTGCTGCTGCCAGGGGCAGCCTGAAGGGTCGCGTCCCGTACGGACCTTTCATGCTGGTCGGCGCCGTGCTCGCGGTACTCGCCGGGCCGTGGCTCGCGCAACGTCTCGGCTACTAGGGGACCCCAGGCTCGCCGCGCCCTGCGTGAAACACTGACCGCATGCTGCGCTGGCTCACGGCGGGGGAGTCCCACGGCCCCTCGCTCACCGCAATCCTCGAAGGCATGCCTGCCCAAGTGCGCGTGACGACCGAGGACATCTCGGACGCGCTGGGCCGACGACGGCTCGGCTACGGCCGCGGAGCCCGGATGAAGTTCGAGCAGGACGAGGTCCGGATCACCGGCGGCGTCCGCCACGGCCTCACCCAGGGCGGTCCGATCGCCATCGAGATCGGCAACACCGAGTGGCCCAAGTGGGAGCAGGTGATGTCCGCCGACCCGGTCGACCAGGTCGAGCTGGACGCCCTGGCCCGCAACGCGGCGCTGACCCGTCCCCGGCCCGGTCATGCGGACCTCGTCGGCATGCAGAAGTACGGCTTCGAGGAGGCGCGTCCGATCCTCGAGCGCGCCTCGGCTCGCGAGACGGCCGCCCGGGTCGCGCTGGGGCGCGTCGCTTCGGCCTTCCTTGAGCAGGCGACGGGGGCCCGGATGGTGGCCCACGTGGTCGAGCTCGGTGGCGTCCCGGCCCCGGCCGGCTCGGTGCCTACTGCTGACGACGTCCTGTATCTCGACCGGGATCCGGTCCGTTGCCTGGACCCTGACGCCTCCAAGCTGATGGTGGAGCGGATCGACCAGGCGCACAAGGACGGTGACACGCTCGGCGGCGTCGTCGAGGTGGTCGTGCACGGCCTCCCGCCCGGTCTCGGTTCCCATGTGCACTGGGACCGTCGGCTGGACGCGCGCCTGGCCGGTGCTCTGATGGGCATCCAGGCGATCAAGGGAGTCGAGGTCGGTGACGGCTTCGACCTGGCGGCCACTCCCGGCTCCCTGGCCCACGACGAGATCGTGAGCGAGGACGGCGTGCTGCGGCGTACGTCGGGACGGTCCGGAGGCACCGAGGGAGGCATGTCCACCGGCGAGGTGCTGCGCGTGCGCGCCGCGATGAAGCCGATCTCCACGGTGCCGCGCTCCCTGCGCACGGTGGACGTGGCCACCGGTGAGGCAGCGGTGGCCCACCACCAGCGCTCCGACGTCTGCGCGGTCCCGGCCGCGGGGATCGTCGCGGAGGCGATGGTCGCGCTCGTGCTCGCGGACGCCGTGCTCGAGAAGTTCGGCGGCGACTCGGTGACCGAGACACGTCGCAACGTAGAGGGCTACCTGGACACCCTGAGGTTCCGTTGACGCTCACCCCGAAGCTCGTCCTCGTGGGGCCGATGGGGGCAGGAAAGACGACGGTCGGCCGTCGTGTCGCCGAGGCCTGGGGCGTCGGGTTCCGTGACACCGACCTGGACATCGAGGCGACCGAGGCTCGACCCATCTCCGACATCTTCGTCGACTCCGGGGAGGCTCGTTTCCGCGAGCTGGAGCGCGTGGCCGTGGTGGCGGCCCTCACTGGCCACGACGGCGTGCTCGCCCTCGGAGGCGGAGCGGTGCTCGACGAGCGGACCCGCGCGGCCCTCGCCGGTCACCGGGTGGTGTTCCTCCGGGTCGGGCTCGCCGACGCCGCGAAGCGGGTTGGACTCGGCGTCTCGCGGCCGCTGCTGCTGGGCAACATCCGCGGCCGGATCAAGCAGCTGATCGACGAACGCACCCCGGTCTACGAGTCGGTCGCTACGCACGTCGTCGACACCGACGGCCTCGCGGTCGACGAGGTGGTCGCTCGGGTGACCGCTCTGATCAACTCTGGTCTCGAGGATGGTGCCCATGCTTGACCGCACCCGTCTGCACGTCGGTGGCGCCTCGCCGTACGACGTGGTCGTGGGCAGCGACGTGCTCGACGAGCTGTCGGCCATGGTCGGGTCGGACGCCCGACGTGTCGCTGTCCTCTACGACGGCGACCTGACCAGCCTGTCGGAGAAGGTGCGCGTTCCCCTGCTCAACGATGGCTTTGAGGTCACGGGCGTCCCACTCGTGCCTCCTGGCGAGGCGTCCAAGTCCTACGCCATGGCCCAGAGCTCCTGGGAGCTGCTCGGCCGGGCCGGCTTCACCCGGTCCGACGTCATCGTGACCTTCGGCGGGGGTGCCACGACGGACCTCGGCGGCTTCGTCGCAGCGACCTGGCTACGCGGTGTGCGGGTGGTCCACGTCCCGACGACCCTGCTCGGGATGGTCGACGCAGCCGTGGGCGGCAAGACGGGGATCAACACCGGCGCCGGCAAGAACCTCGTCGGTTCCTTCCACGAGCCGGCTGGTGTGATCTGCGACCTCGCCCTGCTGTCCACGCTCCCCGCAGCCGAGCTCGTCGCGGGGCTGGGCGAGGTCGTCAAGTGCGGCTTCATCGCCGATCCCGAGATCCTGGCCCTGGTCGAGAACTGCCCGGCGGAGGTGCTCAGAGCGGGATCGCGCGAGCTTCGTGAGCTCGTCGTACGTGCCATCCAGGTCAAGATCGATGTCGTCGTCGGGGACCTCAAGGAGACCGGCGGCAGCAACGAGCACCCCGGCCGCGAGGCTCTCAACTACGGCCACACCCTGGCGCACGCTGTCGAGAAGGCCACCGGTTACCGGATCCGCCATGGCGAGGCCGTCGCGCTCGGCATGGTGTACGTGGCAGAGCTGGCGCGGCTCGCGGGCATCCTCGACAAGGAGACTGCCGCGCGGCACGCTTCGGCCCTTGCCTCGGTCGGGCTGCCGACCAGCTTCGAGGGTGCCGGGGTCCCCGAGGTCGCCTTCGATGAGCTGCTCGCGACGATGCGGGTGGACAAGAAGGCCCGCGGGGCACAGTTGCGGTTCGTGGTGCTGGACGGGCTGGCCCGGCCCTCGATCCTCGCTGATCCCGACGAGGCCATGCTCCGGGCGGCGTACGACCACGTGAGAGGGGTGTCGTGAATAACCCACGGAAAGTCCTGGTTCTCAACGGGCCGAACCTCGGCCGGCTCGGGAAGCGTCAGCCGGAGATCTACGGCACCACCACCCATGCCGACCTCGTCGACCTGTGCATCGGTTGGGGTCGTGATCTCGGCCTCGACGTGGAGGTGCGGCAGACCAACCACGAGGGCGAGATGCTCGACTGGCTGAACCAGGCAGCCGACGACCCGTGCCCGGTCGTGCTGAACGCGGCCGCGTGGACGCACTACTCCCTGGCGTTACTCGACGCGTGTGCCCAGCTGAGCGCGCCGCTGGTGGAGGTGCACATCAGTGACCCGAAGTCGCGGCCGGAGGAGTTCCGCCATCACTCCGTGGTGACGGCGTACGCCGTGCGGGAGATCACCGGGCAGGGGATCGACGGTTACCGTCAGGCGCTGGAGTTCCTGGCCGCTCCGCGATGAGCGCCGGCGGGCAGTCGAAACTTCACCCGCGTCGGCCCCGGGACTCCCGCCATCGTGTGGCGAGGCCACCCCAATGGGGGACCGGTGCGCCGCCATGAACGCGGTCGGCTGGATCAGGGAGGTTGTGCTCAACACTCCCGATCCCCTAGCCCTGGCAGGGTTCTGGGCACGCGTCGTCGGGGGAACACCTGAGGAGTGGTACGACGGCTGGGTCACCCTCGAGCCGCCGCCACACGGCCAGCGCCTGTCCTTCCAGCGCAGCGAGGGCAAGACGGACTACACAGTCACAGGCATGCACTTCGATGTTTTGGTGGACGATCTCGAGCTCGCGCACGACGCGGTCGTGGACGCAGGCGGCGTCTACCTCGAGAGACGCCTGTCCCCGCGTCCTGGTCCGGACGGGGAACCGATTCCCTGGCGGGTCTATGCCGACCCGGACGGGCACCGGTTCTGTCTCGTGGTCCGTTGAGTCCGCAGGCATTCGCGACCAGTACATCTCCTTGAGAGAGCGCAGCACCACAACGGGTCCGGTACCACTGTGGCTGCCGGCGATGGCGGTGACGAAGTCCTGCGTGGAGGGCCCCGCCGACAGACCTACGGCGAGGGTGGTGTCGAGCTCGCGGACCACGCCGAGCTCGATGTCGTCGAGGGTGGCGTTGAGTGTCACGATCTCGGCGACGGTGTCCATCAGCTTGTCCCGGTCGTGGTCTCGCCTGTGCGCTCGCTTCGCTCGCTGCTCGACCGCTGCAAGGATGGTATTTCCAGCGGCCCGAAGTGGCACTACGCTCCCCAATAGCACTTACTCGGGGGTCGTTCGGTCCATCCGTCTGTTGGGGATGCCATGCATGTAAATCGTCGTCATGCTGCTGTTGCCAGTGCCGTCGCTGTTGCCGTTTGCGTCGCCCTGCTGGGTGCGCAGCCGGCACCGGCCACCACCTCCGCCCCGCCCGACCACGTGTTTGCAGCAAAACTCGTGAAACGGGTCACCGGTGAGAACGTCAAGAAACACATGGACGTTCTCCAGCAGAGGGCAGACGCCAACGGCGGCACCCGCGCGGCCGGGACGCCGGGCTACACCGCCTCGCGCAACTATGTCGCCAAAGTGCTACGCAAGGCTGGCTACCGGGTCACGCTCGATCCGATCGACTTCGTCGAGGAGTGGGTGGAGAACAGCCCGCCGACGTTGGACGTGGCGTCACCGACTCCCAAGAGCTACGTCCCCAACCAGGACTTCTTCACTTTCCAGCCATCACCCCCCGGTGATGTGACCGCGGAGGTCCAGGGCGTCGACCTGACGTTGCCCCCCACACCGACACCGACCTCGACCAGCGGGTGCGAAGCCTCCGACTTCGCGGGTTTTGTGCCCGGCAGGATCGCGTTGATTCAGCGCGGCACCTGCGCGTTCGCAGCCAAGGTGCGCAACGCCGGGTTCGCCGGGGCGTCTGGGATCATCATCTTCAACGAGGGCCAGCCGGGACGGACGGACGCGTTCCCGCTCGACATCGGGGAGTGGCGGGCAAACATCCCGATGGTCTTTGCCGGCTTCTCCGTCGGCAACGAGCTCGCCGCCACACCCGGGGCGGTGGTTCGGCTCAAGGTCGACTCCACCCTGACGCTGGGGACCGACCACAACGTCCTCGCGGAGTCGCGCCGCGGCCTGGCCGGGAACGTTGTGATGGTCGGTGCCCACCTGGACAGCGTGCCGGCCGGGCCGGGCATCAACGACAACGGCTCGGGCGTCGCGGCCATCCTCGAGAGCGCCGTGCAGATGCGCAACTTCCCCGTGCGCAACAAGGTCCGTTTCGCATTCTGGGCAGCCGAGGAGATCGGGCTGCTCGGCTCCGACCAGTACGTCGAAGGCCTGTCGGCCGCCCAGCGGGACCGGATCAAGCTCTATCTCAACTTCGACATGGTGGCATCGCCCAACTACGCCTACAAGCTGTACGACGGCGACGACTCCGACGCGGTCGGCGCCCCTGCCGGGCCGGCGGGCTCTGCGCAGATCGAGGCCCAGCTAGCCGCCTTCTACGACAATCGCGGCCTAGGCCACGTCGGCACCGACTTCGATGGTCGCTCCGACTACGGTCCTTTCATCGCGATCGGGATCCCCGCAGGTGGCATCTTCACCGGCGCCGAAGGCATCAAGACGGTCGAGGAACAGGCGCTGTTCGGTGGCACGGCCGGAGTGGCCTACGACGTGTGCTACCACCAGGCTTGCGACACGATCGCCAATCCGAACCTGACCGCGCTCGACGTGAATGCCGATGCCATCGCCGACTCCGTGGCGAGGTTCGCCTTCAACACGACCGTCATCCCCTGACCCGCGCGTCTTTGCGACTGCTGTCCAGATCCAGGCAAGCCTGAGGACGCACCGTGGTCGATGCTGCACCCTTTCGCGCTCGACGAAGAGGCCATGGCGGCCAAGCGAGACGCGATCCGTGCCCACGCGAGCCAGGTGGCGCCGCTCTCGGATCTGGAAGGCGACGAGACGTTGTTGCCACCGGAGCTGTTGGCGCACTCAGAGGCCGACCTTGAGTACTACCTGCAGACCGCTTCCGCCGACTGTGCCGACGAGTCCGCGGACCGGCTGCGCGAAAAGCCGAGCCGGCTCGCCCGGCCCACCCCCGCAGCCGGGATCGGGTGGATCAGGGAGATCGTCCTGAACACCCCTGAGCCCCTGGCGCTGGCAGCGTTCTGGGCGCGACACCTCGGTGGTGCACCGGTGGAGTGGTACGACGGCTGGGTGACAATCGAGCCGCCGCCCCACGGTCAACGTCTGTCGTTCCAGCGAAGCGAGACCGAGTCAGGCGACGGCGCCTCCGGCGTGCACTTCGATGTGTTGGTCGGGGATCTGGAGAGGGCCCACGACACTGTCGTGGCCGCGGGTGGCGAGTACCTCGAGGAACGCACGTCTCCGCGTCCAGACGAGGCCGGCAACCCGGTCCCGTGGCGGGTGTACGCCGATCCGGACGGTCACCGCTTCTGCCTCGTCGTCCGCTGAGCCAGCCCCGACCCGTTAGGACGCTCGCAGCCAGGCGAGGCTCGAGCTCCGTGACTCCCCCTGGTCGAGATGGTGTGGACTTTGGGTCACCAGGTGGCCCAAAGTCCACACCATCCTGCTCCCTGAGGCCGGTGGCTGCTCCCGCCGAGAGGTACGTCAGACGTTCGGCGCCCCGACGAAGGCCCACGATGCTTGGCCGGTGCCGCTGCAAGGCGCGATGATCGTCTCGGGCTCTCTGATTCTTCGACGAAGGGATTGGTCATGCAACGCTCACCAGAGCTTGAAGACCTGGTGTCGCGGTGGTTCGCCGCGGCGTCCAGCGGAGACGCCTCACTGGTCGACGCTCACGTCTCGGCCGAACCAGGTACGGCCCTGATCGGTAGTGACCCGGACGAATGGTTCCGTGGCGGGGAAGCGGTGGCGCAGTTCCTGAGCGGCGAGGTGACGAACGCAGGCGGGCAAGCAAAGTTCTCCACGGAGGCAACAGAGGCGTTCGTGGAAGGCACCGTGGGGTGGGTGACGACCAGGCTCACGATCACCTTGCCGGACGGCGGCCACGTCTCCCCGCGGTGGAGCTCGGTCCTCCACCGGGAGGGTGACCAATGGCGATTCGTGCAGACGCACGCCTCGATCGGGGTGACCAACGACGACGTCGGCTGGATCTATCCCAGCTGATCACCCGACGTCGATCCCGGTACGACCCAAGTTCCCTAACTGCATAAAACGGGGAAAAGGTGACATTCTCCTCCTAGACTTCCGGGCATGAGCCAGGGGTCGCGTGGGGGCGGACCGCGGCCGCAGCCACCTGCTGGGAGGGTCGGCACTGGATCGAGCCTCGAAGTTCCCGATGCACTTTCCCAGTACCCAAGCTACCTGTCGCCGCCACGTCCGAGGGTGCGGCCTGCGCTCTCCCCATTGGTCTCGGCCGTCGGTGCATATGCGGTGGGCTTCGCGGCCTACATGGTGGCAGGAGTGCCGGTCGGGATGGGGGTGGTCGCCTTCGGGATCTCCGTTGGCCCCGCATCTGCGGCCGAGTTGCAACGAGCGGCGCTTTTCGCGGCGCTCGCGGCCACGGCCGCGCTGCTTGTGGCAGGGGTCATCGCTGGCGGGATCTTCTTGAGGGTCGGCCGCGTCCGATCGGCTTTCCTTGTCGCGTTCCTGGGGCAGGCTTCTGGATTCTTGCTTGGTGTCGTCGGCAGTCTCATCTCCGTCGGTGCCAGTTGGGGACTTGGAATCGTTGGGTCAGTCGCGACCACGTATGCAGTGATTGCATCCCGTGCAAGAGCGGCTTGAGAGAGTTTGGCTGTCCTCGTTGCTCGACCACCGTTCGCGCCCTCCAGGACGTCATACGAGGTGGTTGCTACTGCCGCTGGCCACCTGGCTTCCTCGCCCATGCCCGGTGAGCAGGATTAAGGGAGTACAGCACGCACCAGGTGCAGGACAGACTCCGCCGATCGTCTGAGAGAGGCTGTCGGGCTATCCCTTGCGCAGTTTCTCGCCGAAGAACGCCAGCACTCGCCTGACGCCCTCCTCCTGGCGGTGCTCGGTCACGGTCGAGTGCTTGGCACCCGGGAACTCGACCTTGATGAACGCGTCGCCCAGCTCACGGGTCAGTGTCTCGAACCTCTTGCCCACCATCCGGTCGTCCTTGTAGCGCAGACCGAGGACCACGCATCCAGTCGTTGCGCGCTCCTTGACGGTTGTCAGGTCCGCGGGGCTGAGGTTGAGGTCCCTCGAACGCCTTGGGCTTACGGCGAACGGAGTCGAGGGCTGCGCGAGGACCGGGGCGACGACGGATGTGTCCACCATCATGGCCAGCGCGAAACCGCCCGTGAAGCACATGCCGATGGCACCGACCCCGGGGCCGCCCAGCTCGGCGTGCAGTTCGCGAGCCAGGCTGCGCAGCCACCCGGCGATCGGGGAGGTGACCCCGGTAGCAAGCATCGTGAACTCCTTGCGAACACAGATCTGGCCCATCGATCGCGCGATGCTTCCCAGGTTCTTGGCTTCCTCGGGCTTGCCGAACAAGTGCGGCATCACCACGGTGAAGCCGGCCGCGACGACCTCCTCACCGAAGGCGATCATGGGCGGAGTGAGCCCGGGGATCTCGTGGATGACGATGACACCCGGGCCGCTGCCCTTGCGGTACGTCGGGTGGCTGGCTCCCTCGAAGGAATGAGCACCGAGCGTCCAGCTGTCGAGGAGAGTCATGGCCGTGATCCTGCCAGCGGCCGCGCTGGCCTCGTTGCACGGACGGCCGCCTGCTTCAGCCGAGTCGCACGCCGTGACGTTCGGCGGCCTCGACGATCTTCTCGAGCGGAGCCGCGGCTCGGAAGAGGCTCGCCATCTCGCGGGCGAAGCCGTCGTACGGCGCGCCGATGGAGACCTGGATGATCCGCGCACTCCCGGCAGGAACCCGAATGGTGTGGGGTACTCCCTGGGGCAGCATCTGCACGGTTCCCGAACCACCACGCACCCAGTCTGCGTCGCCGACGCGGAACTCGACTTCGCCGTCGACGACGATCTGGACCTCGTCCCAGGGGTGACTGTGGCCCGGTGGACCCTCGCGGTCCTCGCTGCGGTAGTCCGCGACCTGCACGTCGCCGTGACCCACCGCTCGTAGCCAGATCTGGTCATCGGGGTACTCGACCAGCTCGGCGTCGTCCCCGAGCAGCACTACCGGGTCGACTCGGAGTCCGCTCATGTCTGCTCCATCGAAGCGCAACGATCGTTCGGGTTGCCTGATTGTTCAACGAAGGGATCGGTCATGCAACGTTCACCAGAGCCCGAAGATCTGGTACGCGCAGCACTGGCACTCCGGCCGACGAGAGACAGCCGATGTCTTACCCGTCGGGTGGTGGTCGGGTCGTGTGGCTGCCGCGGCGGGTGTCGGGTGGTGGGTGGAAGGTGAATCCGGCGGGCCTGGTTCTCTGGATGGCCCAGGGTTGATGGTGGATGAGGCGGTGGTGGTGGCCGCAGAGCAGGATCATGTTGGCCAGTGAGGTGGGACCGCCGTCGGCCCAGTGCACGAGGTGGTGGGCGTGGCACATCAGGGGTGGGCGGGTGCAGTTGGGGAAGCGGCAGTGTTGGTCGCGGGCGACCAGGGCTTTCCAGATGGCGGTGGTGACGAGTCGTTGGGTGCGGCCGACGTCGAGGACTGCGGAGTTGGTGCCGAGGACGGCGGGGATCACCTCGGCCTCACAGCAGATCCGGCGCAGGGCGGCGGCGGTGAGCTGTTCCCCGGTCTCGGTGGTCCCGTATCCGGACTGGTCGCGTAGGTCGGTGAAGTCCATGGTGACCGTGACCCGGGGGGTGGCGCCGTGGGCGTCGGGGAGCAGGTCGGTGGACTGGAGCCGTCGGCAGGCCTCGACCAGGGCGTCGAGCATCCGGGTGGGGTGGTCGCGGGGGTCGCGGCCCTCGTGGCCGCAGCCGGGGGTGGTGCAGGTCGCGGGGTCGCAGACCGGGCCCGTGTTGGGGTGGGGTGCGGCCAGTGGCATCAGGGTGGCTTTGATGAGGGCGGCGTCTTCGGTGCTGCAGCGTCCTTTGATCCAGGCGCCGCCGGCGTGGTCCTCAGTAATGGTGAAGTGTCGGCCGAGGTGGGCGGCGCGTTCGGCCCGGTCCAGTTCGCGTTCGGCGCGGCGGTCCTCGCCGTCGGGGTCCAGCACGGCGAGGAGTCGGCGGGTGAGCTTTCTGAGCTCGGTCGCATCGAGGCCTTTGGCTTCGTTGAGCAGGAACTGCACGCCGCGGGCGCGGAGGTCGGGGTCATCGGGCAGGGCGTCGATGCCGCGTTCGATGACTTGGGCTTTGGTGGTGGAGAGCCAGCCGTCGGCGAGCGCCTGCCCGACTGGTGCCATGAGTGGCCGGTCCACCGCGGCGGCGAGCCGGACGGTGGCGGGGCCGGTGCCCTTGTGCCCGCCCGCGACGGCGGTGACGAAGTCCGCGGTGGAGGCCCAGCCGACAGCCTTGACCGCGGCGGTGGCTTCGAGCTCGCGGACCACGCCGAGCTGCAGGGCGTCCAGGGTGGACTTGACTGCTTCGATCTCGGTGATGGTGTCCATCAGCTCGGCCCGGTCCCGGGCTGCCCACAACGTGTCGCCCAGCCCGCGGACCTGTCCGCGGATCTGGTGCAGGGCAGCCGGGACACCGCGCTCAAGGTGCGGTGCTCGTGGTGTTCGTCGGGTTGGCTGCTCATAGATGAATTCAACCATCGACCACTGACAGGACTGGGTTGAGAATTCCCTGCTGTGGAAGGGAATTCTGTCTTCTTTCGGTCTCTGCTCGGTGTGCGGTGAGTGGTCTCGACTGGTCGCTCGCTGCGCTCGCTGCTCGACCACCTACGGTGTGCGGTGGGTGGTCTCGACTGGTCGCTCGCTTCGCTCGCTGCTCGACCACCTACGGTGTGCGGTGGGTGGTCTCGACTGATCGCTCGCTGCGCTCGCTGCTCGACCACCTACGGCGTGCGGTGGGTGGTCTCGACTGATCGCTCGCTGCGCTCGCTGCTCGACCACCTACGGCGTGCGGTGGGTGGTCTCGACTGATCGCTGCGCTCGCTGCTCGACCACCTACGCGTTCCGCTGCTCGATCACCTGCCCGCGTACGACGTGGTCTCGACTGATCGCTCGACCACCTACTGGACGGGCTGCGGTCTCAACTGGTCGGCATAAGCTCGACGCTGCGACCGCGTTACCGCCCACCCGGTCAGGCCGGGTTAGCCCCGTCGCCGTACGCGGAAACCATGACCGGTCGGAACCCCTGTGCGGTGAGCTCGTCGAAGGTCTGCTGGTAGCCGTGCGCCGTCAGGCCGTGGCGGGCCTGGAAGGCACTCTGCTCCTGGCGCCACGCCGAGGCGTACCTCGCGATGCCCGTGTCGCTGTACCCGCACACGCTCGTCATCCGGAAGCCCTGTCCGACCAGCTCGTCGAACGCCTTCTGGTGCTGGCTCGAGGTCAGGCCGTGCCGCCCCGCGGCCGCGACGCCGGGGAGCTTCTCCCAGATGGCGGCGAACTGCACGTCGACGCCGACCCGGTAGCCCGACACCTGCCGCAGTACGAACCCCTGCCCCACCAGCTCGTCGAACGCCTGCTGGTACTGCATCCGACTGAGCCCGTGCCTTGCCTGGAACTCCGGGCCACCGTCCTGCTCCCAGATCGCCGCGTACCGCGCCTCCCCGCCCTCGGCGTATCCACTCACGGAAGTCGGCCGGAAGCCCTGCCCCACGAGTGAGTCGAAGGCCTCCTGGTACTCCTGGGAGCTCAGTCCGTGCCGAGCCTGCAAGGCCGGGCCGTCACCTTTGACCCACACGGCGTTGAACCGCGACTCGCGTCCCTCGCTGTAGCCGCACACCGACGTGAGCCTGAAGCCCTGGGCGAGCAGCTCGTCGAACGTCTGCTGGTACGTCGCAGCATCGATGCCGTGCCGTGCCTGGAACTCGACGCCGTCGCTCTGTTCGAAGAGGGCAGCGAACCGGGTGGTGAAGCGCGACAGGGTCACCCGTTCGCCTTGAGGCGTGGTGCCCTCGGCGTTGTAGATGTCGCTGAAGTCGAGCCGAGCGTCGATCTGCGTTCCCTCGAGGGTGCCCGGTGCCGTCGGCGCCGTGCCGGGTGCGAGGAACAGCCGGATGCCGCCCCCGTTGTCGACGAAGTGGCCGTTGACGTCGTGGCGTCCGTCGCCGAGGTAGATGCTGCCCAGCCGGGTCGGCTGACCAGGGTTGGCGAAGTCCTCGGAACGGCGGAGCAGCAGCCGATGGGTGCTGCCGCCGATGGTCAGGAACCAGGTCCCCAGCCAGCACGCCTCGTTCTGCACGAAGGTCGGGTCCACGACGTCCTCGAAGAACCAGCCGGAACGGATGGTCCAGTTCGGGTCGTTCTCGTACTTGATCTCGATGAAGTCGTTCTCACGCCAGTGGTTCTTCGCGAAGAACACCCGCTTGTTCCGGTCGAACCCGATCAGCAGCAGGACGTGACCGCCGTTGGGCGGGGCGACCTGTTGTACGTCGCAGACGACCTCGTGCTCGTTGAGCAGGGTGTTCTCCAGATTCTCGATGCTCGGCATGCCGCCGAGGGAGGCCCAGCCAGTTCCGCGGTAGCGGCAGTTCACCCGCGCGATCAGCGGAACGTGCTGCTCGCAGAACTCGAAGGCGTCGAAGTCCTCCTGTGATGCCAGCGTCGACTGGCCGCCCGGGAAGCCGATGACAGGGAGGATGTCGAGCAGGAGCTGCTGGGTCTGCAGGTACGGCGCCGCGTCCTCGACCGGGGCGGCGTTCTCGCTGAGCTTCTGGACGATGTCACCCGCACCCTGGAAGCCGGTCAGCGAGGTGTTGTTCTCGACCGGGAGCACGACGTCGTTCTGAGGGGTGCCGTCGCGGTTGAGGGCGAACGACTTGCCCATGTGGAAGACGTACTCCTCCGACACGTCGATCTCGGTGCCGAACTTGCGTCGGTACGCCGCCTCGAGCGCGGCCGCGCCGGCGAACGCCCAGCAGGAGCCGCGGTCGTTCTGCCGCTTGAAGGGGGACTGGAACTGGGCGAGGCTGAAGACTCCCGCGTCCGCGGTGAGCCTCGGGATGATGTCGACGACGATCCGGTCGAGAGCCTCCGCCCTCGCGAGCGTGGCGCCGATCAGCTCCTCGTGCTGGGACTTCCTGAGCAGAGGCGAATCGAGGTGTTCGACTCGCTGCGCGGGGATCAGGATCTCGGCAAGTAGCGGCTCGTCTGGTGGCATGGCGCCCTCCTTGGTCCTTGCCGATGTTGCTCGCGGGTACCGAGGTCGTCAAGGCGACCCTGGACAGCACTCAGCTCGTACGCGAGCGCAAGGTCTCGAGCCCCTCACCAGTGAGCTCGTCGCAGGCTGCGCCACGTCCGGTCGACGCCACCAGCAAGGCCAGGATCGGTCCCTCGACAACGGGCCCGGAGCCGTGGGTCCAGTCGGCATCGGTCGCGCGGAGGGTCAGGCCCTCGATGCGGCTCTTGGTCCCGATAAGCGTGTTGGAGCCCTTGTAGTAGTCGAGCACGGACCGCACCGCCTCTGCTGGATAGGCATGCCGGATCCCCAGCGGCCGCCGGATGTCCTCCGAATGCACGATCGTCTCGCCCAGCCACGACAGCTTCGGACCGGGAGGAGAGGACGTGGAGTGCTGCTGGGCCCGGAAGTTCTGCAACGCTTCGGCGGGGGAGCTCCCGCGGTGCTGCGCGATTCCCTTGGCTGAGAACTTCGAGAAGTTGAAGCCGGACCCGATGAAGGCGCCCAGGAACCTGGGTGGAGTCATGGCTGCGGTGGATGTCATGTGCGCGAGTACGTCTTGCACCGTCCAGCCGCCGCACAGCGATGGGGTGGTCCAGGCCTCGTCGGGCAGACCGGCAAGGTCGTCGGCAAGGGCGCCGCGCTCGACGGCGATGGTTCTCCACATGTCTGACATGCCTCGCAGGCTAGTGGCCATTCCCTTAGTTCGTCGGGGTCCCCGCTGCCCAGGCACGCACATCGCTGCGTTGGAGTCGGTCGAAGTAGGTCAACTACGACTTCCCTCCTCCGCCTTGCGCTGCACGCACCTGGACCACGGCTACCCACGACGAACTTGCGGTCATGGCCACCAGTGGAGATCGTGGACCCGGGAGGCGGTCAGTAGCCCGGCCGTGAGGGCTCACTGGTATGACTGCATCATGTCCGACGACTCCGGGTCCGAGATTCCCAAGGGGATGCGTACCGACGCGCGCGAGACCTGGCCGAGCCAGGAGCTGATCGACTCGTTCCTCGGCACCGGCAATGACTTCGAGCTGCGGCTCGGCGAGCACACGCCCATTCCGGTGGACGACCCGGAGGCCGCCGAGCGTGCCCGCAGGTACCGCGACGTACTCGGCATGTTCGCCACCGGGGTCACGGTGGTGACCTCCATGTCAGGTGACATGCCAGTTGGGATGACCTGCCAGTCGTTCTCCAGCGTGTCCCTCGAACCGCCGCTCGTGATGTTCTGCCCGGCCAGGACCTCGCGCGCGTGGCCGTTGATGCGTCAGGCCGGTTTCTTCTGCGTCAACTTCCTGTCCGCGGAGCAGCGGAAGATCTCCTACGGGATGGCGACCAAGGGCGCGGAGAAGTTCAACGGCGTGGGCTGGAAGCCGGCCTCGACTGGAGCGCCGCTGATCGACGGAGTGCTCGGGTACGTCGACTGCACGATCGACCGGGTCTACGAGGCGGGCGACCACTACATCGTGGTCGGACGGGTCAAGGAGCTCGACATCGGCGACGGCAGCCTGGCGGCCGACACGGTGGAGACGCCGCTGCTGTTCCACCGCGGCGCCTACACGCGACCTGAATGACCCGAACTCAGCCGGCGCTCTGGCACGCTGGGGATTCATGAGCGCTGAGCGCGTATCCGACGACTTCACCGAGCGGGTGCTGCGGCGCTTCCTGCTCCTCTGCGAGAGTCCGCGGACCCAGCGCCGGGTGCTTGCCCTCGTGCGGGGCAGCGTGAGCAACGGCCGCGCCGGCAAGGCGTTCTACGCCCTGGTGAACCGCGTCGTGCTCAACCCGGTGGCCCGGTCGATGGGCCTCGAGACGTCGGCCATCCGCCTGGAGCTGGTGGCGTCACAGCTGATCGGTCTGGCCATGGTCCGCTACGTGCTGAAGGTCGAGCCGATCGCATCGCTCGACGTCGACGACCTGGTGCCACTGATGGCCCCGCCATTGCGTCTGGCGCTGAGTGGTCGCGAGCCCGCCCCAGCACTCGACACCTGCGCCTGTCACGACCGGGAGCCGGTCACCCTTCCCTGGTGAGCCTGCCTGGTGAGTTCAGCCTGGTGAGGTCACCGCACGACGATCGTCGCGCGGGAGATCTGGAACCCGTGCCCGCCCCTGGTCTTGCAGGTCAGCCCCCGTTTCGTGCTGGTGCAGATGATGCCGCGATATTGCACCGAGTCTCCATACGGGAGCGCGCGGGTGCCGTCGGTCTCACCCTGGATGCCCATCACCGAGTCGCTGATGCAGGCCAGGGCGGCGCGCTTGCCGGCGTACAGCTCGACTGAATGGCCCCAGTCGAAGTCGCAGTCGGCGGGTTTGCGGGACGGTACGCCGTTCATCGCCAGGCGGTCGCACCGCACGTGAGCGCCCCCGTAGTCGTCGAACAGGCACCCGATGTTGCCGCTCGGTGTCGTCAGGCCGGGCATGTCGTACCGGCTGAGGTCCACCGGTACTGGCCCTGGCTGGGGTGGCTTCCCGGGTATGTTCCGAGGTGTCTTCCTGGGGGTCGCTGGAGGAGCTGGGCTCACCGGCGAGGCTGTCACGGTGACCGTGGCGGGGTCGCTCGGCTGAGCTGGTTCACCGGATGCTTCATCGGCCTTTGAGTCGCTGCCGCATCCTGCGCAAACCATGAGCAGGACGACGAGGCAGGAGAGCACGAGCCGACGGGTCGTCACCGCCGGATCGTCCCACAGGGGAGAGCCTGTGGATTGACGTTCGACGCATCGAGCCGGCCGGTTCACCCTGTGCGAATGGACGACACCCTCCCCTTGCACCCGCTGCACACCTTGCTGCCTCTCGATCGCCCGTTCACGCCGGCCATGGCCAGAGCAGTGGGGGTCGAACGCCGGTCCCTCGAGCGGATGCTGGACGAGGGGACGGTACGGCGGTTGCTGCGCGGGGTGTACGCCGCAAGTACCCAGCCGGACTCGATCGGGCTTCGTGCTGCCGCGGTCGCGTTGGCGACCGTGCGTGAGTCGATCGCGGTCGACCGGACTGCCGCGTGGGTGTATGGCGTCGACGTGACCGGGCTCGGTCCTTCGGAACCCAGGCCCCTGGAGGTGCTGTCACCGGGGCGTCACGGCCGAAGTGCACTGGGAAGCGGGCGCCAGCTCTCCGGCCACGACGTCCGGTGGATCGACGCGCTCCGGCTTACCACAGCGCTGCGGACGGCCCTCGACCTCGGTCGCCTGCTGCCTCCGGAGCTCGCGCTCGGTGCCATGGACCGGTTGCTGGCCGCTGGCTCGTTCACGCACGTCGAGCTCCTGGCCGAGCTGCCGAGGCTGGCCGCTCATCGGGGCGTCGGCCAGCTGCGCATGCTGGCCGTGCAGGTGGACGCACGGTCCTCCTGCCTCGCCGAGTCGGCTCTGCGTCTGCGCTGGCACCAGGCGAGGCTGCCCACCGCAGTCCCGGGGATGCCGGTGTGCGCGGGCGGCCGGCTGGTCCGGCTGAGCCTCGGCGTCGAGCGTCGGCAGTTCGGGGCGGTACTTGCCGGTCAGGTGTCGGCCGATGACCTCGTCGCCCTGCAAGGCGCCGGCTGGCGGGTCGTCGTACTGCATGAGGAGCGGGTACTGAGCGGCGACCCCGCCGTCTGGATGCACCACCTCGAGCGGGAGTTCCACCAGCACCTCCTGGCCCAGGCCGAGGCCGAAGCCGGCTGACGCCGGCTGAGGTCAATGCCAGATCTCAGAACCGGATAGTCCCGAACGAACGGCAGGCCGTGGGCGCCCGAGAACCTGCCATTCGTTCGGGACTATCCGGTTTTGACGGCCAGTTCCTGCGCACACCCCTGGCGCAACGGGCCGCGATCCACAGGAGCTCCCCGGGCACCAGCACGCGAATCGCCTCGCAGCAAGTCTCGTGCCATGAAGGAACACAAGTGGAACCCAAGCTGCACCCGTCCGAATGGCCTGGTGGTGCCCTCCAGAATCGATCCCGCGGGCGAGCTCGGTCCGACGCGCGGACAGGCGGCCGGGCCCCGTTTCCGTCAGACCTCCACGGGTCACTACGTACCGTCAGATGTTGACGCGACCGTGGTTGAGCAACGAATCCTCGAGCAAGCATTGCGTCTTCGTACCTACGGGGCGGTCACTGGCTGGGCAGCACTGCGCTGGCGCGGGGCAAGGTTCTTCGACGGTACGACGGACGGCGGGACGCGCGAGCTGCCTGTTCCGCTGGTCGTAGGTCGTTCAAAGCTGCGCCCCGACCCGCGAATCGTGATCAGCGAAGCCCAGATCGCACCGTCCGAGCGGACGAAGGTGGGCGGGATCTGGTGCGCCACCGTCCAACGTGCGTTGTTCGACGCCATGCGGTGGGCGCCCGACGTGCGATCGGCGGTCGTCTGCATGGACATGGCCGCGGCGGCTCGGCTCATCTCTGTTGCTCTGATGACGAGGTACGTCGCCCTGAGGCCAGCGTGGACCGGCGTTGAGCTGGTTCGGGATTCCCTGTTGCTGGCCAGTGACCACAGCCTTTCGCCGCCGGAAACAGGCATGCGCATCGTTTGGGTCGTCGACGCGGGGCTCGAGACCCCGCTGTGCAACGTTCCAGTGTTCTCTCGAGCGGGGAAGCTACTCGGCTATCCAGACCTGTTCGATCCGGTCGCTGGAGTGGTTGGAGAGTACGACGGTGAGGATCACAAGGACGGCGTACGGCATCGGGCTGATGTTGCCAGGGAGGCGCGCTACCGAAACCACGGCCTGGAGTACTTCACGGTCGTCGGCGGGGACCTGTGCCGGCGAGCGATGGTGGTGGACCGGATGCACAGCACGCGACGGCGGGCACGCTTCGAGACCCCTGAGCAACGGCTGTGGACCCTTGAGCCGCCACCTTGGTGGACCGTCCCGGAAAGCCTCGACATGCATCTAGTCCGCACCGGTGAGGCCGCCGAGCTGGTGCGCACCTAGCGGGAGGGGCGCTGACGGTGCGCTGACTCGCCAGCACTCGGATAGTCCCGAACGATCCGCACCCGAAATGGCCCCGTGGACATGCCGTTTGATCGGGACTATCCGGTATTGGGGTTGGCCTTATGTGGTCTGGAGAGCCCGGATCGCCTCGTGCATGGTCAGAGTGCGCTGGGCGGACTCGACGTGGAGGTTCTCGATCATCCGGCCGTTGTAGGTGACGACGCCGGTTCCGCGGCCGTCCTCCCAGGCCTGCAGGATGCCCCGCGCGTCCTCGATTGCGCTCTCCGAAGGCGCGAAGGCCTCGTTCGCCCCGTCGACCTGGCCGGGGTGGATCAGCGTCTTGCCGTCGAAGCCCATCTCGCGGCCCTGCCGGCACTCGGCCAGGAAGCCATCGGTGTTCTTCACGTCGTTGTAGACACCGTCGATGATCGCCTTGCCGGTGGCACGGGCAGCGAGCAGCGCGAGCGAGAGACCGGTCAGCAGCGGCTGGCGGCCGGGCACGTGCTCGGCGTACAGCTCCTTCGCGAGGTCGTTGGTGCCCATCACCAGGACGGTCAGGCGGTCAGAGGCGGACGCGATGTCCTCCGCGTGCAACATGGCGTACGGCGTCTCGACCATCGCCCACAGCTTGGTGTGCGCCGGCGCGTCGTTCCCGGCCATCGCCTCGACGAGCTGCAGCACGGCGTCGGTCGAGTTGACCTTTGGTACGACGATGGCGTCCGGGCCGGCTGCGCAGGCCGCGGCCATGTCCTCGACATGCCACTCGGTGTCGGCACCGTTGATGCGGATGGTCAGCTCGCGCTTGCCGTACTCGCCCGAAGTAGCGGCGGCGCAGGCCGCCTCGCGCGCTGCCCGCTTCGCGTCCGGGGCGACGGCGTCCTCGAGGTCGAGGATCAGTCCGTCGCACGCGATCGACTTGGCCTTCTCCAGAGCGCGTTCGTTGGAGGACGGCATGTAGAGCACCGACCGGCGGGGACGGAACGCGTCGTCGTTCATCTGTTCAGGCCTCCGTGTCTTCGGAGAGGTCGATCGCGTCGTACTTCTTCTTCAGCTCGGGATCGATCGCGGCGAGCTCGTCGGCGAGGGCGACCATGACGCGACACTGCTTGACCGACGCGTCGTCCTCCATCTTGCCCTCGATCATCACCGCACCAGTGCCGTCGCCCATGGCGGCGATCACCGTTCGCGCGTGCTTGACGTCCTCGACCGACGGGCTGAACACCTTGTTGGCGATGGCGATCTGCTTCGGGTGCAGCGACCACGCTCCGACGCAGCCCAGCAGGAACGCGTTGCGGAACTGGTCCTCGCACGCGACGGTGTCGGTGATGTCGCCGAAGGGCCCGTAGTACGGGTAGATGCCGTGCATCGCGCAGGCGTCGACCATCCGGGCGATCGTGTAGTGCCACAGGTCCTGCTGGTACGTCGCCCGCTCACCGGCGATGTCGCCGTCGGTCGGGTCCTGCCGCACCAGGTAGCCGGGGTGGCCGCCACCGACGCGGGTCGTCTTCATCCGCCGGTCGGCGGCCAGGTCGGCCGGGCCGAGCGAGAGTCCCTGCATCCGTGGGCTCGCGCCGCAGATCTCCTCCACGTTGGTCACTCCCCGAGCCGTCTCGAGAATGGCGTGGATCAGCAGGGGTTCCTGGATGCCGGCCTTGGCCTCGAGCTGGGCCAGGATCCGGTCGACGTAGTGGATGTCCTCGGCGCCCTGCACCTTGGGCACCATGATCACGTCGAGCTGGTTGCCGATCGCGGGAACGAGAGTGGTCAGGTCGTCGAGCGCCCAGGGGGAGTCCAGCGAGTTGATCCGGGTCCAGAACTGGGTGGGCCCGAAGTCGACGGCCTGCCCGATCCGTACGAGGCCATCGCGAGCGGCTTCCTTGTTCTCGGCCTTGATGGCGTCCTCGAGGTTGCCGAGCAGGACATCGGTACTGCCGACCATGTCGGGGACCTTGGCTGCCATCTTCGGGTTGCCGGGGTCGAAGAAGTGGATCGCCCGCGAAGGGCGGGCCGGTATCTCCCGCACGGGATCTGGGGCTCCGACAGCGAGGGGGGCGAAGAAGTCCTTGGCAGAGCGCATGTGCCGGACGCTAGCAGCGCTGCCTGACCCGGCGTTATGACCAATCCCACGCCGGATCGCGCTATTAGGGTTGGTGGGGTGTCAGCTCCTGCTCGGTCACTGGTACTCGTCGAGGGCGAGAGCGATCAGGCCGCAGTCGAGACGCTCGCCCGGCGGCTCGGACGAGACCTGGACCGCGAGCGTGTGCGGGTGGTCGCCCTGGGCGGGGCCACCAACGTGGGCCGCTTCCTGGCGGAGACCGCTGCGGCGGGGTCCGGCGTACGCCTGGCCGGGTTGTACGACGCCAAGGAGGAGCGCTACTTCCGCCGGGGTCTCGAGCGGGCCGGTCATGGCGTCGTGCCGGACCGGGACCGGCTGGAAGACCTTGGCTTCTTCGCCTGCGTGGACGATCTGGAGGACGAGCTGATCCGGGCGCTGGGCGTGCCGTCCGTGGAGTCGGTCATCGAGGAGCAGGGCGAGCTCGCGTCGCTGCGGATCCTGCAGCACCAACCGGCACAGCGCACGAGGACGACTGAGCAACACCTGCACCGCTTCCTCGGCACCCGGTCCGGACGCAAGAGCGCCTACGCAGAGCTGCTGGTCGAGGCGCTTGACCTCGAAAGCGTGCCCCGGCCGCTGACAGCCGTACTCGCGCGCACCCTGGCCTGACAGGATTGGCTGCGGAGGCGACGATGAACGAGACACCAGCGATTGAGCCGCTGACGCGCGACCAGGTCCTCGACCAGCTCGCGTTCCTCGCGGAAGTCGAACATGCCCTGATCGTGGAGTACCTGTCGGTGTCCTGCGCCCTCGGCTGTGAGCTGGAGGCGGTCGAGGGAGGCGGTACCTCGTCGCAAGGACGGGAGGCGTCAAAGGCGGCCGCGCGTCTTGCCGAGACGGAGATGCGCCATCTCAAGAACATCTGCAATGCGCTCGTGGAGGCGGAGCGAACACCCACGTTGGGGCGGGCGTCCAGCATCACGAGCGCTGCCGGTGACCAGGTTCCACTCGACCCACCCACGGTGGACCAGCTCCGCGACCTGCTCCGGCGTGAGCACGCGATCACCAGCGCAGTGGACGACGCCTACGCGCGGCTGGCACCCGCCCTCACCCCTGCGCTCTTCGAGGAAGGCCTGCTCGAGCGGCTGCGCGGCGTCGTCGAGGTGGGCGCCGGGCATGCGGGGGGCACCTCGACCTTGCGCAATTCGCTCGGTGACCCGCCACCTCCGGACTTCCTGCGAGTGGCCAGACGCGACACGGATGACCCGTTCGAAAACCGGCTGCTCACCGCGAGCGACAAGTCGTACCGCGTGGTGAGCGACGCCCTGCGGGCGCAGTTCAGCCAGCCGGAGGTGTTCGGGTTCATGGACCTGGCCAGGACTGCCATGGACGCGCTGGACGCGAGCAACAAGGCGCTCGCGCGGTGCGGGCTGCTGCCTGCCTTCACCCTCTAGGTCAGAACGCCGTCGCCAGCACGTCGCTGAACAACGCGTGCTCATCCGCCACCTCCGGGTCGAGACCCTTGCTGCGGAACCAGCCGCAGACGTTGGCGCAGTCGCGCAGCAGGAAATCCATGCCTTGCGGGTTGCCGACGAGGTCCACGACCTGGGGCAGGTCGATGATGACGAGGCGGTCACCCGCTGCCAGCAGGTTGTACGCCGACAGGTCGCCGTGCACGATCCCGTGCTGCGCCATCGTGGCGATTGCCTCGCGCAGCTGGTCGAAGTACGACGCGAGCAGGGCCGGCGAAGGTCGGGACTGTGCCAGCCGCGGGGCGGTCTGCAGATCCTCGGGCGGCCCGACGGTGATCCACTCCATCAGCAGCTCGGTGCCATCGATCTGCACCGGGTAGGGCACCGGTAGCCCGAGCGTCCAGCACAGCTTGAGCGAGGTCCACTCGGCATTGGCCCAATGGCCCGCTGCGACAGCGCGACCGAACGCCGTGCCCTTGGCGGCAGCACGAGCCTCGCGGCTGTCACGCCCGCGTCGACCCTCGGTGTAGGCGGCGTTGCGGTGGAAGTTGCGGTGGTCGGTGCTGCGGTAGCGCTTGGCCGCCATCACGACCGATGGGCCACCGTCCACGGCCCGTTCGAGCAGGTGGACGTCGGCCTCCTTGCCCGTCTTGAGGACGCCGAGCTCGGTGTCGACCGCAGCCCGGTCGTTGATCACCCAGCCGGGTCGAGGTTCGGGGCCGCGACAGAGCGGCTCGACGTCGTACCAGGTGGACCAGCGCTGGTGAGTGTCGTCGGGATCGTCGTAGGACCGGAAGTCGAAGACGAAGGAGGGATCGAGTGAGTCAGTGATCGTGCCTGGGATGAGAGGTTCCTGCGGAGTGGACAACGGTGCTCCGTGAGTTTGAGAGGTGGTCTGCGGACAGGCCAGTGACAGTCGTGGACATGTCGCGCCTCCTCTCGTTCAGGCTGCTTCGATGGTCGCCCTGATCACGCGCCGGGGCAACTGAATATTCGTTCGACAGGTCACTGACGCGGGGTCACCCTGAGGGACATGCGGTTCACGGAGTACGACGCCGACGACGCGGCCCAGGTGGAGGCCGGACGGCTGATCATCAACGCCGCCAACGAGGTCGACAGCCCGTGGATGCCGGAGGACACTCCCTACCGGCGGGAGATGTATGTGCGGCACGGCTGGGACTCGAGTCCGGTACGCCACCTCCTGGCCTGGGAGGACGGTGTCGCGGTAGGCGTCGCGGAGCTCGAGCTCGGCGAGTGGGACAACGAGGACCTCGCCTGGGTCAACCTGTTCGTGGACCCCGCGCACCGCCGTCGGGGGCACGGTTCCACGTTCCTCGCCGAGGTCGAGCGGATCGCGGGCGAGGCGGGATGCACCAAGATCTGTGGCAGTGGATGGGATTCCTCCGCGAGCGAGCCGTTCGCCAAGCGCCATGGTTACGAGCGCGCATCCCAGGAGATCTACCGCGTCGTGACCCCGCCCGAGCTCCCCGCGGGTTTCGCTGAGGCGGCGTACGCCGAGGCGGCTCCACACACGGGCGCCTACGAGCTGATCCGGATCGAGGGACACGCCCCCGCAGACCTGCTCCCTGCCCTGTCCGACCTCACTGCGTACATCAACGACGCCCCGATCGACGGTCTCGACATCGAGGACGAGGTGTTCCCGGTGGAACGCATCCAGTGCTACGAGAACGCCACCATCGAGTCGGGACACCGCCTCTACCGCGTCGTGGCCCGGCACCTGGGGACCGGAGAGCTCGCCGGTCACACCGTGGTCGCGGTCGACACCGAGCGGCCGGAGCTCGCGGACCAGCACGACACCACCGTCGTGCGGGCGCACCGTGGGCACTCACTGGGGCAGCTGCTCAAGGCCGACATGATGCGCTGGCTGGCAGACGCGGAGCCGCAGATCGACTCGATCGCGACCTGGAACGCCGAGTCCAACGAGCACATGATCCGGGTGAACGAACGCCTCGGGTACCGCCCCCTCGGACGCGGACTCGCGTTCCAGCGCAAGCTCTAGCGCAGGCCAGCCGGGCGACTCAGCCCATGAACGTCGACTGCGGCCCGTTCGGACCCCGGACATCGAGGTTCACGCCAGCCTGGCGAACGGCCTCATGCTGATGCCGGTCGAAGGACGCGACCTCCTTGCGGCCGGAGCGCCGTTCGCGGATGTACAACGCGGCGAGGACAAGGATGACCAGGGCCCAGATCAGGAGCCAGACGAACGGCGGCATGGTGAGCTCTTCCCTCGATGTCTGGCAAGCGTACGGGCCGCCCCTCGGGAGGGGGCCGTAACGCGAGGTTGTCCGGTCGGTAGGTTGGCCCAACGCAGCACGACTGGAGACCCATGACCCGGTTCACAGCGAAGAACCGTTCCGCCGCGACCCTGAAGTCGTCACGCCGGGACATCTGGGACGCACTGACCGACCCTGTGCTGTTGCCGAAGCTCACGCCGTACCTGCACCGGATCGATGTCGACGAAGACCGCTGGACGTGGAACGTCGCCAGGATCCCGTTGTTGGGCAGGTCCATCGGCACCACGTTCACCGAGGTGATGACGTTCGAGGAGCCGCGTCTGATCAGCTTCGTCCACGACCCGGCGCGCACCGACGAGCACACTGCCGTCGATGGCGAGTACCTCCTCGAGGAGGCTGGTCAGGGCACGTGTGTCTCCATCGACCTCCGGGTGACTTTCGACCTGCCGTTCGCGCGGATGACCCGCCCGGCCGTGGAAGGTGGCATGCACGCCGTGATGGCCCTGATGGGTCGGCGGTTCGCCTCCAACCTGCTGCGGCACCTGGGGGAGTGACCCGTGCAGATCCTCGTCCTCGGAGCCACCGGCTACGTAGGCTCCCGTCTGGTGCCGGAGCTGCTGGAGGCTGGTCACCAGGTCGTCGCCGCGTCGTCCTCGGAGCCGAACCCCCGGCGGTTCTCGTGGGGTGACCAGGTCGACTGGGTCCGGTGCGACGTCACCGACCAGGCCGCCGTCCGTCTCGCGCTCACCGACGTCGATGCGGTCTGCTACCTCGTCCACTCGCTGAACACCCGCACCTTCGAGGGCCGCGACCGGCGCGGAGCCGAGGTGGTCCGGGACGCGGTCGCGGAGAGTGGCGTACGGCGCATCGTCTACCTCTCCGGGCTCGTCCCGGATGCTCCCGCCGAAGAGCGATCCCGGCACATCTCCTCGCGTCTCGAGGTCGAGCAGGTGCTGGCCGAGGCCCGGACGGCCGACCGTTCGGTGCTCTCCCTCCGCGCGGGGGTTGTGCTCGGCGCAGGTTCCACGTCGTTCGAGGTCATCCGGCAGCTGGCGACGCTGCTGGTGGTGCAGCCGGTGCCGAGCTGGCTGGAGCACAAGGTCCAGCCGATCGCGATCAGCGACGTACTGCGCGCCATCGTCGAGGCGTTCGAGGACGAGCGGCTGACCGGCGCCCTCGACATCGGTGGACCCAATGTGCTGCCGTACTCCGGCCTTCTCGCCGAGTGCTCGCGGGCCGCAGGCCTGCTTCGGGTCCGGGTGCCGACCGTCCCGGTGCCGGCTCCGCTCGTGGGCCTGGGCACGGCATTCCTCTCTGCCGCGCCCTTCTGGACGGTCACTGCCCTGGTCGCAAGTCTCCGTCACGACATGGTGTGCCGGCCCGGACACACCTGGACACCTCAGACCGGTCCGCCGTTGCTCGGTGCGCGAGAGGCGATCGCGTACGCGCTGGGCCCCGCGGGGAGCGCTCCCGAGGCGGCCCTGCCCAGCGACCCCGACTGGACCCGGATGCGAGCCCCCATCCTCGACGAGCTGCACGCCCCGGCCACCGTGCGCGCCGGCGCCAGCCTCGCCCTGCGACGGGTGCGGGCGCTGCTCTCGCGGGGTTCCTGACTTTCCGGGCGTTTGCCTTCCGACCATCGGGAGCATGTCAGGATCTTCAAACTAGAACATGTTTCAGATCCCCGGAGGTTCTCTGCAGTGAGCGCATCGCCCGCCGTACCGCCGGGGTTCGACCCCACAGACCCGCTCCTGTGCGAGGGCGCCATCCCGCTCGAGGCCTTCATGGAACTGCGCAAGACCGCGCCCGTGTGGTGGGTGGCCCAGGACGCCGGAGCGAGCACGGGCTTCAACGACGCCGGCTACTGGGCGGTGACCAGGCACGACGACATCGCTGCGGTCTCAAGGAACTCCAAGGACTTCTCGAGCCTCGAGAACGGTGCCATCATCCGGTTCAGCCCGGACATCACTCGTGACCAGGTCGAGTTCCAGCAGGTCATGATGATCAACCAGGACGCGCCCGCGCACACCAGGACTCGACGGCTGATCAGCAAGGGGTTCATGCCCAGGGCGATCAACGCGCTCCACGAGGTCCTGGTCGGTCGGGCGAGCCGGATCATCGATGATGCGCTGGCCGCCGGTGAGGGGGACTTCGTCTCCGAGGTCGCCGCGGAGCTGCCGCTGCAGGCGATCGCCGACCTTCTCGGCGTACCCAAGGAGGACCGCCGCAAGCTCCTCGACTGGTCCAACCAGATGCTCGCCGCGGACGACCCCGAGTACGGCGGCCAGCCGGAAGTGGCCGCGGCCGAGATCCTCGGCTACGCGATGGAGATGGCCGACGATCGTCTGAAGAACCCCAAGGAAGACATCATCACCAAGCTCGTGCACGCCGACATGGACGGCCAGAAGCTGGGCGAGGACGAGTTCGGCTACTTCGTGATCATGCTGGCCGTCGCTGGCAACGAGACCACGCGCAACGCCATCACCCATGGCATGAACGCCTTCTTCCAGCACCCCGACCAGTGGGAGCTGTACAAGCGGGAGCGCCCCAAGAGCGCCGTCGACGAGATCATCCGCTGGGCCACACCGGTGACGGTGTTCCAGCGCACTGCCCTCAGGGACATCGAGGTGGGCGGACAGCCGGTGAAGAAGGGTGACCGGGTCGGGATCTTCTACGCCAGCGGCAACCATGACGAGGACGTCTTCGAGAACCCCCTGACCTTCGACATCATGCGGGACCCCAACCCGCATCTGGCTTTCGGCGGACACGGCGCGCACTACTGCATCGGCGCCAACCTCGCGCGCCTCGAGGTCGAGGTGATGTTCAACGCCATCGCCGACCGGATGCCCGCCATCGCGCAGGCCGGTGAAGCGGTCCGGCTGCGCCACGCCTGGATCAACGGAATCAAGCACCTCCCGGTCAAGTACTCCTGACGTCGCCAACCGGCTGCAGCGAGCGCTTCGGGTCGCGACGCCCGCCGAGGGCCAACCAGACACCGATCCCGCTGATGGCCAGCCCGACCATCCCCGCGACAGTGACGTGCGTTCCGAACATCACGAAGACCCAGAACATCGTGGTCGGCGGAGTGAGGAACAGCAGCGTGCTGACCGTGGTGGCTCCTTGGGTCCGCGCGACGAAGACGTAGATCACGTAGCCGCCAAGGCTTGCCAGCACGATCAGCCACAGGACCGCTCGCCAGAACTCCAGCGATGCCGGAGGCGTTGCCTGGCCGAAGGCCAGCGCCAGGACCATCAGCAGGGCCGCCGTCACCACGGACTGCATCATGATCGTCTCCAGCAGGCTCTCGCGTGGCCGGACGCGGCGCTCGAGGACAGTCCCGCTGGCCAGGCACAGCATCCCGGCAATGGGCAGGAAGTAGACCCACACCGGTGCGTTCGTGACGCCGAGGTCGCCGGAGACGACGACCGCAACGCCCGCAAGACCCAGGAACATCCCCAGCCAGTTCCTTGGGTTGCTGTGCTCGCCGAGGAGGGGGCCGGCGACCGTGGCGACCAGGAGGGGCTGCAGCGCCGCGATCAGGGCCGCCGTACCTCCAGGCACACCGCGGGTGACCCCCTCGAACACGAACACCAGGTACGCCGCCTGGCACAGCATGCCGAGCACCGCCTGGCGTCGCCAGGCACGCCACGACGGCCAGGGCGTACGCCTCAGCCGGGTCAGCAGGACGAGCAACGCCGCGAGCAGCATGAAGCGCCACCCGAGCAGCGTGAGCGGCGCGGCGTGCGCTCGGCTACCGAGCTCGGCACCGACGAAGCCGGAGCTCCACGTCACGACGAGCGCCACCGAGGAGATGATCCTCGCCCGCTCGCGGAGGAACCGTGGGAACGTCATGCCCTGAAGGTAACCACACCGGTCGGTATACTCGCAGTACACCCCTCCAGGAGGCCCCCGATGACCACTGCGACCACTGCGACCACTGCGACCACCGCGACTGACGAGCCGACGCTGACGCCGGCCGCCCGGCGGATCCTGTCCGCCGCGAGCGAGCTGTACTACGACCGCGGCATCAACACCGTGGGGATGGATCTCGTGGCCGAGCACGCCGGAACCACCAAGAAGACCATCTACGACCGCTTCGGCTCGAAGGACGGTTTGGTCGTGGCCTACCTCGAGGCCCGGGCACGACGCTGGCAGGAACACGTGGAGTCCTGGCTGGCGTCCGCACCAGCCGAAGGGGTCGACCGCGCCGTGGCCGTACTCGACGCCCTCGAGTCGTGGATGGCCTCGGGAACCCGAGGATGTGGCTTCGTCAACGCCTACGCCGAGCTGTCCACGCAGTCGGCAGCGGCGACCCGCGTCGTACACAACGAGAAGGAAGGGGTCCGCAGGCTTTACAGCACGTTGCTTGCCGAGGCGGGAGCCACGTCTCCGCGCCCGCTGGCGAGGCAGCTCGCACTGATCCACGAGGGTGCGATCGTCGAGCTCACCGCCGGCGGTTCAGCCGAGGCGCTCGACGATGCGAGGGACGCGATGCGCTCAGTCCTTCGGGGAGCTCTCTGAGCTGGCGTCTGGTCCCTGTTCGCCAGGTCCCTGTTCACGCAGCCGCTGGACGCTGGTCATGGCTTCGCGCAGCTCAGCGAGCCAGTCCTCGGTGTGCTCGCCGACGAGCCGCACGCACCACGCGAGTGCATCAGCGCGGCTGCGCGCCACCCCGGCCTCGACCAAGGTGTCGAGGACGACGCGATCGCGCTGTCGGAGCCGGGTCATCACCGGCACGGACAGGTTGGTGAAGACACCGCGCACCGGGCCGCACTCGGCTCCCCAGGCCACCTTGCGCCCGAAGCGGTGCTCCGCCTCGCGCGCGATCGCGATGCGTTCGTCACGGCTGTCCTCCCGGAACCGGGAGATGCGGCCGTGCGCTGCCTCGGTGATCTCCGGTCCGTCCGGCTCACCCTCGATGCCCTCCGGGGCGGCCAGGGTGCCGAGCACGAGGATCTCCTCGCGGTCGATCGTCACCTCGGCCGGGCCGGTGAACCACTCATCGGGCAGCCGGCCGCGGAGCCACCCGGCGATCTCGTTCTTGCTCTCGTTCCTGTGCCTGGTCATGTCGTCCTCCTGAAAGCGTGTAATGAAGTAATTATGTAACGCCTCGAGTTCGTTGACAAGGCGTTCTGCTCACGGCAGAACCGCCCACGGCGGATTCGCTGGAGTACGCCGGACGCGGCTGCGCACGCTGGAGTCCCATCGACCCGGGAGGTACCCGTGAACCAAAGCCCGCGCGATCCAGTCGCCGGCTCGCTCGACGACCAGCTCACAACACGCCTGCTGCACCAGCGGATCATCGTCCTCGGCCAGGAGGTGGACGACGCCATCGCCAACCGGCTGTGCGCCGAGCTGCTGTTGCTCTCTGCCGAGGACTCGCACCGCGACATCAGCCTCTACATCAACTCGCCGGGAGGTTCGGTCTCCGCAGGACTGGCCATATACGACACGATGCGGCTGATCCCCAACGACGTCAGCACCCTGGCCATGGGGCTGGCGGCGAGCATGGGCCAGTTCCTGCTCTCTGCCGGGACACGGGGCAAGCGCTACGCACTGCCGCACTCGCGGGTCCTGATGCACCAGGGGTCCGCCGGCATCGGCGGGACGGCGGTGGACATAGAGATCCAGGCCGAGAACCTCGAGCACACCAAGAACGTGATGATGCAGCTCATCTCCGAGCACACCGGCCAGCCCGTGGAGAAGGTCGAGCAGGACTCGGCGCGGGACCGCTGGTTCACCGCGGAGGAGGCCCGCGCGTACGGCTTCGTGGACGAGATTCTCAGCGACGTGGCAGCCGTGACGCCGGCACGCCTCACCCGCCGGGTCGGGCTGGGAGCACTGTCGTGAGCAGCTACACGATTCCCAGCGTCGTGGAGAAGACGATCCGGGGGGAGCGGGCGGTGGACATCTACAGCCGGCTGCTCACCGACCGGATCATCTACGTCGGTACCGAGATCGACGACGGTGTCGCCAACGTGGTGATCGCCCAGCTGCTGCACCTCGAGTCCGAGGAGCGGGAGTCACCGATCAACATCTACCTGAACTCGCCCGGTGGCTCGGTGACCGCGATGCTCGCGATCTACGACACCATGCAGTTCATCGGCTCCCCGGTCGGTACGACGTGCGTCGGCCAGGCCGGCTCGACGGCGGCGGTGCTGCTGGCGGGTGGCGAGGCGGGGCTTCGGATGGTGCTGCCGCACGCGCGCGTCATCCTGCACCAGCCATCGGGAGGTGGGCAGGGGGCGCTTCCCGACCTGGCGCTGCAGGCGAAGGAGATCGTCCGGCTGCGGGCCGAGATGGAGACGATCCTGTCGCGGCACAGCGGGCAGACGGTCGAGCGCCTGCGTGAGGACACCGGACGCGACCTGGTGCTGAACGCGCAGGAGGCGGTGGCGTACGGCCTGGTCGACGGTGTGCTGGACAGCCGTAAGGTGTCGGCTGCCTAGCTGTGATGTCTAGGCGGTCTAGGCAGCGAGCGCGAGCGGTCCGCTCGGACGCGACGAGAGCGAGCGGCTCACCCTGCGCGTGAGGTCGACGAGCCGCAGGCCCAGTGCGCCGCTGACAGCGCCCAGGATCTCCGAGCTGGGTTCCTTGCGGCCTCGCTCCACCTCGGAGAGGTACTGCGTCGAGACGCCGGCACGCTCGGCCACATCTGTGAGCGTGCGTTCTTGGCGGTGACGCTCTTTGCGCAGCTCCTTGCCGACCGCCTCGCGCCACAGAGGTTCGGCTGGTGCCTCTTCCGGCCGCTGCTGGGGCGGGAAGGCGATCACATCTCCCATGGACCGACACTAGGCGCGCGTGGCAGGTCAGGGGAGCGTCGTTCGCCCTCGGCTTAACGAGTGCTGGACCGGCATGATGAGCAGATGACCAGCGCCGTCGTCGTACGACCCATCGAGCCTGCCGACCACCATGTGTGGGCGTCCCTGTTCGCGGGGTACCGGAAGTTCTACGAGCTCGACGAGGATCCCGGCGTCGTCGACCTCGTCTGGGGCTGGATCCAGGACGAGCAGCACGAGGTGAACGCGCTGGTCGCCCTCGTCGACGACGAGGTGGTCGGGTTCGCCCACCACCGGCTGTATGCGCGGCCGTCGGAAGGCGGTTCGGGCCTGTTCCTCGACGACCTGTTCACGGCTTCACACGTGCGCGGCCGTGGCGTGGGCCGGGCCCTGATCAACCGGCTCGCCGAGCTGGCGCGGGAGCACGGGGCTGCCAAGGTCCGCTGGATCACTGCCGCGGGCAACGCCACCGCCCAGCGGCTGTACGACGACATGGCAGAGCGCACCGAATGGGTGACCTACGACCTGCTGGTCTGACGTCCCCGCTGCCCCGCTGCCCCGGACCCCACATTTGTTGGGTTGTGACGTTCAGATCCGGGATCTGGACGTCCCGATCCAACATTTGTGGAGTCCGGCACGGGTTCGAAGCACCTTCATCGGGGCGTACAAGGGTACGAGATGCTGGGGCACTGGTCATGGCTCAAGAGCGTCGGCGACAGGAGACACATGAAGCTCGGACTGCAGCTCGGCTACTGGGGAGCACAACCACCGACCGGGGTGGGCGAGCTCGTCGCCGCCGCCGAGGAGGCCGGATTCGATGCGGTCTTCACGGCCGAGGCGTGGGGCTCCGACGCGTTCACGCCGCTGGCCTGGTGGGGTCGCGAGACAAGCCGGGTGCGTCTTGGTACCTCGATCGTGCAGATGTCGGGGAGGTCGCCGGCGTCGATCGCCATGCACGCGCTGACCCTGGACCACCTCAGCGGTGGCCGGGTGGTGCTGGGCATGGGGTGAGCGGTCCGCAGGTCGTCGAAGGCTGGTACGGCCAGCCGTTCGCCAAGCCACTGGCCCGCACCCGCGAGGTCGTCGACATCGTGCGCAAGGTGCTGGCCCGCGAGGCGCCGGTCACCAACGACGGGCCGCACTACCCGCTGCCGTACGCCGGTGAAGGGTCGGTCGGCCTGGGCAAGCCGCTGAAGCCGATCGTGCACCCGCTGCGCGCAGACATCCCGATCTGGCTGGGCGCTGAGGGTCCGAAGAACGTGGCCCAGACGGCCGAGATCGCCGACGGCTGGATCCCGATCTTCTACACGCCCAAGACGGCGGGCATGTACCAGCCGTGGCTGGACGAGGGCTTCGCGCGGCCGGGCGCCCGTCGTACGCGCGAGGAGTTCGAGATCGCGGCTACGGTGCCACCTGCAGATCACCAACGGCGACGAGGAGCGTCGGGGGGTGATCGAAGCGCTGAAGCCCTCGATCGCGCTCTACATGGGCGGCATGGGGGCCAAGGACCAGAACTTCCACAAGAACGTCTTCGACCGCATGGGGGACGCCGCGATCAGCGACGAGGTCCAGGAGCTGTTCCTCGCCGGCCAGCGCGACCAGGCCACTGCGCTGATCCCGGACGACCTGGTCGAGGAGATGCACATCGTCGGGGATGCGGGCTACGTGAAGGAGCGCGTCTCGCAGTGGGAGGAGACGGGCGTGACGACCCTGCTGGTCAGCTGCCGCTCGCCCGAGGAAGTCCGGCAGGTCGCCGAGACGCTGGCCTGACCCCTCGACGCACCTCGGGAGTAGCGTGGCTGGCACCAGACGACACCACACGAGTAGCGCTACGGGAGGTCCACATGTTTGTGCAGGTGATCCAGGGTCATGTGTCGGATGCTGCGGGAGTGCGAGCACAGCTCGAGAAATGGAAGGCTGAGGTGGCACCAGGAGCCACCGGATGGCTTGGCAGCACTTCGGGAGTGACCGACGACGGAACGTTGGTGGCACTCGCACGGTTCGAGTCGGAGGAGGCGGCGCAGCAGAACAGTGACCGCCCGGAGCAGGGTGAGTGGTGGGCGGAGACGGCAAAGCTCTTCACGGACGAGCCCACGTTCCACAACAGCACCTCGGTCGAGGTCGACACTCCCGGTGACCCGTCGCAGGCCGGCTTCGTCCAGGTCATGCAGGGACGGACCAGCGACCCGGAGCGCGCGCGGGAGCTGATGGCGAACGACCCCACCGACTGGTCGGACTTCCGACCCGAGATCCTCGGCACCGTCAACATCGGTCACGAGGAAGATGCCTGGACGATGGCGATCTACTTCACCTCCGAGGAGGCCGCCCGCGAGGGGGAGGCGAAGGAGCCACCGCCGGAGATGCAGAAGATGATGGAGGAGATGAACGCACTGTCCGTCGGCGAGCCCTCGTTCTACGACCTCAAGGGTCCTTGGCTCGACGCGCCGGGCTGAGCTCGGTGCTGATCACATGTCGTTCCCGATGAACATCGGGTCGCCGCTCTTCGTGCTCATCGAACCGATTCGCTCACAGGTGCCCGAGGGCAGCTCGCAGTCGTAGACCGGACTGCGATGGTCTGTGCTGGTGGCAGCCACCAGCACAGAGCCATCGGTATCGAAGGTGTAGTGCGTCGCATCCTTCACGTCCAGACGGATGGCCCGGCCGCCGGGCTCCGTCGGCTTGAGCGTCGTGGACCAGTAGAGGACGTGGTCCCCGTCGTGCGAAAGCTCCGCGTCGATCTCGCCCCGGGTGAACGCCCAGTCCGTCACCGGGCTGTCCGCAGCGGGTGTGGGTGGGGCACCGGACCACAGCACGCGGCCGTTGCGGGTGTCTGCGACGCGGAACTCGCCCGTGCCGAGCAGCGTCCAGCCCTCCTTCGTCTGCGCCTCTGGATCCCAGACGAACGTGCCATCCCCGGTGCGCACGAAGGCCAGGCCTCGGTCGAGACCATCGACGCGGACGTCATTGCAGCCTGACCCTGAGCACGGCACATCGATCTCGGCGACGGTGTGACCCGTCTCGAGGTTGTGGAGCAGCACCCTGACCCCGTCCGGGCCCGGCTGCGTGAAGGCGACCAGCGGTAGCCGCGCGTCCGACTTGGCCGACGACCGTACGTTCTGGTCCCGCTTCGTCGGGGCAGGCGCGAGGTTCACCACACTGCCCTTCTGGGAGAGCAGGTGGGCCTGCATGGCCCTGTCGAAGAAGACCATGCCGTACGGCGTCGCCGTGGCGTCGGTGTCGAGGTAGCCCATGTCCTTGATGGGGAAGGACCTCCCGCCGATCGACACCTCGCCGTCCTCGTCCGGGCTCGCGAAGGCGCGGAGGCCGTGGGAGTAGTCCAGCCGTCCGATCGAGACGAACGTCTCGGGGTCATGGGCGTCCGCCTCGGGCGCAGGTGCGCCGAGACCTGACAGCTGGTTCACCGCCATCGCTCCTCCGACGACCATCACCGCCGTCGCAGCGACCGCGACGATCCTCCGGCGTCTGCGCATGCCTCGGCCACGTCGAACCGCAGCGGGGTGATCAGGGATCGGCTCGGTCACGGTCGCCACGCGTTCGCTGATTGCGAGGGTCAACTGGTCCTGGAACTTCATGACACTTCTCCCTCTGCGACGAGGCCGGGGGCAGTGGCGTACCGGCGGCGGAGCTTCGCGAGCGCGTTTGAGGCCTGCGACTTCACAGTGCCCCGGCTGCAGCCAAGGGTCTCGGCAATCTGCTGCTCGCTGAGGTCCTCGTAGTAGCGCAGCACGAGTACGGCGCGCTGCCGCGGCGCCAGGGACATTAGCCCCTCCCACAGGTCGGCGCGGTCCACGACGTCCTGTTCCGCGGAGCTGGCGACCCCGACGTCGGGAACGTGACCAGAGCGCTCGGACCTCCACCAGCTTCGCCGCCGCACGGCGAGGAGCTCGTTGACCGCCATCCGCCGGACGTACGACTCAGGTTGCCGGGTGGAGCGGACCCGAGGCCACGACGAGTACGCCTTCGCCATCGCGGACTGCACGGCGTCCTCGGCCTGCCCGACATCCCCGCTGATCGCGTAGGTCAGCCGGAACAGGCGTGACCACACGGCGGCATAGAACTCCGCGTACTCGGCTTCGTCGGCTCGGCGCACTTGGCTTCCCCTGCTTGGTCGGCCTGGACACACAGTAGATGCGTTGGGCGGCCCGATCGGTTGGGTCCGCGCGCCGAGTCCCCGATTTTGGTTGGATGGGCCACGTGGCCGAGCGGGTGTGGTTCTCCAGCACGAGCGGACCTCGGCTGGCTGGTCTGATCGACCAGCCCGAGGGCCCGATCCGGGGCTGGGGCGTGTTCTCCCACGGCTTCACCCTGGGCAAGGACAGCCCTGCTGCGAGCCGGATCTGCAAACAGCTGGCCAGCGAGGGCGTGGGGATGCTGCGCTTCGACAACCTCGGCCTCGGTGACTCCGAGGGCGACTGGGGCGACGGTTCGTTCTCGCACAAGGTCGCGGACACCGTCCAGGCGGTGCGTTTCATGATCGAGTCAGGACGCGACGTGCGGCTCCTGGTGGGGCACTCCTTCGGCGGGGCGGCAGTCATCGCGGCGGCGCACCAGCTCGAGTCGGTGCGCGCTGTGGCGAGCATCGGCGCGCCGTACGACCCTGCGCACGTCGAACACAACTACGACGCCCTCGCGGATCGGATCCTCGCCGACGGCGAGGCGCCCTTCCTGATCGGCGGCAAGGCACTCACCCTGCGTCGGCACTTCATCGAGGACGTGCGCGCGGTCGACCTGCACGAGCAGATCCGAACGCTGCGTCGGGCGCTGCTGGTGATGCACTCGCCGACGGACAACACGGTCGGCATCGCGAACGCGAGCGAGATCTTCCGCGCGGCGCGGCACCCGCGCAGCTTCGTCTCGCTGGAAGGCGCCGACCACCTGCTCACCGGTCGCAACCAGGCCAAGCGCGCGGCCCGGATCACCAGTGCCTGGGCCGATCCCTACCTGGCCGAGCCCTGAGGCTGGCGTCGGTCAGGACAAGTCGTCGATGGTCGCGACCGCGACCAGGTCCCTCACCGCACGGGCAAGCCGGTCATCGAAGGTGATGAAGGCGTCTGCTTGGAGCTGGGTCAGGGCGACGTACTCGGCTGCATACGTGTCGGGCCACCCGAGCTGTTCGGCGATCTTCCAGGCAACGCTTGCAGGACACGGTCCCCGAGCAGTCGGATCCGCAGCCCGCGCACGTAGTCGAGCCGGCGCTCTGCATCCTTGCGGGTCAGCTCACCCCGTCGTACGGCCTCGTAGAGCAGGGTCAGCAGTTGCGAGCGCAGAAGCGTCGGAGCCACGAGCTGGTGTCCGTCGCCAATGACGGCCTGGTCGCTCGCCAGGCGAAAGGCGACGTCGGGACCGATGACGTACCTGGTCATGGGAGCAACCCAACCAGAGGCGACCGGCAGGAAGCCGATCAGGTAGCTCATGGTGTCGGGAGCCGGGCAGACGCTCACGTATCCGGTGGCACGACGCGTGGTGTCTTGGTGCGGGATCTGCAACGACCGGTGGCAGGTCGCGTGGTGTCTTGGTGCGCGATCTGCAGGGATGCGGTCGGCCGCCGCGCGCCCCGGGTACGGCGAAGCGCCGACCCGGGCTCGCACCAAGGCCATGGTGACGAGCCTGGGCTGCAGCCGCGCGACCGGGGGTGGGCACGCTGGACCATTCGTTCGCCAATAGCCACTTATGGCGCGTAGCACAACGTTAGGGTTATATCGGGCGGCCGTTTGCGTCATGGAATCACCCTGCCGCGTCTGAGAGGACCGCTTTCCATGACCCCCAACGCACCCACGCTCCCGTCGCGCCGCCACCGAGTCCTGGCTGCCAGCACTGTCCTCGCGCTCGCCATCTCGCTCCTGATCGGCATGAGCGGCGCCGCGTCGGCGGCCGACTCGCGAACCTGGACCTTTTCAGGAGTCACCCTCGCGGACGGTGGCCAGATGACGGGCACCTTCGACATGAGTGACACCGGGGTCTTGAGCGCCCTGCACATCACGACGAGCGGCGGCAATACGCCGCCTACGGAGCATCCACGACGTACGACGACGCCACTAGTGATATCTATCCGCATGGCGGGGGCGACTACTTCATCCCGTTCCCCGACTGGAGCCGATACGTCCAGCTGTACGTGGGTGACCTGTCGGGTGCCGTGGATGGAGAAGTCGTTCCGCTGGGCCTCAACCGGAGCTACGAGTGCATGATGTGCTCCCCGTACCGCTGCGTGACGGGGGGATCGATCATCGCGGGACCAAGCACCGCGCCGCCGGCAGTGACCGGCACACCGACCATCACGGGGACCCCGAAGGTTGGCCAGACGCTGACCGGCGACGACTCCGGCGTCACCGCGACTCCCCAGGACGCGACCAAGTCGCATCAGTGGCTGCGCGACGGGGTTCCGATCCAAGGGGCCACCGGCACCACCCATGCGCTGACCAACGACGACGCCGGGCACAGCATCTCCTTCCAGGTGGGCGCCGCCGTGGACGGCTACCCGGACGCTTCCCCAGTGACGTCGGCGGCCGTTGGCCCGATCGACGGCGGACAGATCACGCTCCCGACCCCGGCAATCGACGGCACCCCCGTCGTCGACGGCATCTTGAGCGCATCCCTGCCGGACGGGCTCGACCCGGCCGATGCAGCCGTCGCCTGGCAGTGGTACCGCGGAGTGACCCCGGTCGGCGACAGCAACACCTACAGCCCGGGCGCCGACGATGCCGGACAGGTACTGACTGTCAAGGCCAAGGCGACCAAGGCCTCGTTCGACGACGTCACGACGTCAGCGGATACCGCCCAGGTAGCGAAGGCAACGTTCAGCAGCCCTCCTGTCGCGACCATCGACGGAGTCGCCAAGGTCGGAGAGACACTTACCGCCGGAGCGGGCACCGTCTCGCCGGCCCCAGACCTGCTCGCCTACCAGTGGTACTCCAATGAGAACCCGATCGGCGGCGCCATCCACCAGACGCTCGACCTGAGCGACGGGCAGCGACACACCACGATGACGGTTCGGGTGACAGCGTCGAGGAGTGGGTACGACGACTCGGCCGCCACCTCCGACCCCACGGGGGACGTCGCGACCGAGCTCGCACCTGACCTGTCGTTCGACGCCACAGACACCACGATCCGCCTCGGCCAGGACTCCACACTGAACTGGGCAACGGTCGACGCCGACACGGTCGAGGCCGCCGGTGCATGGGCCGGTTCGAAGCCGACCTCCGGGACGGCTTCGGTCAGCCCGGCCAACCTCGGTCAGACCACCTACGGCCTCGCCGCTACCAACGCGAACGGCACGACGACCGGAGAGGTGACCGTTACCGTCGGCCGTCCGGACCAGGGCCTCCGTGTGAGCGCACCTGGCGGTCTGCACCTGGCCGGCACCGCACTCCGGGTCACCACCGTGGGCCTCGAGGGCGGCGAGCAGTACGCGATCAGCATCGCGGGAACCCTGGTGGCAAAGGGCGACGCGCCGATCACTGGCAGTCTCTCCCGCGCTGTCCGGATCCCGGCCAGCATCGGGGAGGGCACGGTTGCCATCAGCGTCACCGGGTCCGAGGCCGACCGCAACGGATCCACCACCACCCGTGTCGTGGTGAACAAGACCCTGGAAGTGCGCCTGGCGAAGGCCGTCGTTCGGCCGCGTCACCGCCAGTGGGTCGGGGTCAGGGGCCTCGCTGCCGGCGAGCGTGTGACCGTCGCCGACCGCGGCGTTCGGATCTCGCCCCATACTGCGCGCGCCAACGCCGAGGGCAACTACCAAGCCATCCTCCGGGTCGGGCGGCTCCAGGGGACCAAGCACATCACGGTGACCGGCGAGTTCCGGGGCCGCACCGCCACCAAGACGTTCCGCATCATGCGCCACTGACCGCGCGAGCTCAGATGTCGCTCTCGTCGTTCCTCTTGGTACCGCGCTCGAGCTCCCTGCGCTGCTGGACGTGGAGCCGCCTGCGCTCCTTCTTCTCCAGTTCACGCTCGATCGACAAGATGGCATTCTCCTTGCCGGTCGCGAGCTGGAAGTAGCGCATGCCGGTTCCGATCGTCACGAACACCGGCCACGGGAAGTACGTGCCGCCGCCGGCCGCCACCAGATAGGTCCAGATGAACCAACAGATCAACGTTGGTGTGAGGAACGAGAACAGCGCCTGCTGTCGTTGGTGCCGGTAGCGCTGCTCGGCCTCGGTCCGCTTGTCGCGCGGAACCGGCGTTGTCGAGCTCCGGGTCACCAGGTCGTCGATGATCGGTGGCAGCTCACGAAGCATCTTGGCCTGCACCACCTGGTCACTGCGCTCGTCGAGCTCCTCCGGCGTCAGGCGTCCCTCGGAGTACGCCGTGCCCAGCAGGTCGTTCACGACGTCGCGATCGCTGTCGGCAGCGCGCAGGCGCGCATTCTCCTCATTCCTCGGGTCGTGCGTGAACCGCTCCCAGATGCTCCCCGCCATGGACGAAGCCTATGACCGCGGGGTTTGTCGCGAGCCTAGGGCTCGATCAGCTCCCCGGGGAGGATGGACCAGCTCTGCAGATCGACCCGGCGTACGTCGATGTGGTGCATCGAGCGAAGCACCCCCTCGAAGGTGTAGCCGGCCTTTTCCGCCACCCGCGAGGAGGCCGCGTTGTCGACCGAGATCAGTGCGCTCACCCGCTGCATGCCCTGTGCGAAGGCCCACCGGGTGAGCTCACGCAAGGTCTCGGTGGCCACCCCACGGCCGCGCGCCCACGAGGAGACCGCATAGCCGAGCTCCACCTCGAGGCCCTCCCGGTCTATGGGCCCGGTGACGGCGTACCCCACGAACTGCCCGTCGGAGTCGAGGATCGCGAAGGCCTCACGGTCTTGTCCCTTGAAGTTGCCCAGCCAGTTCTCGATCCATCCGTCCGGCATCGGATCGGGCGTGCGGGTGAAGCGCAGCAGCTCGGGGTCGCGCATCGTCTCGCGCAGGGCCGGGATGTGGCTCTCGGACAGCGTGACGAGTCGGATCGTGGTCACCTCGGAGACATTACGAGTTCCCTCGCGAGGCCGTCGAGGATCAGGTTGAGCCCGAACGCGAACTCGTTGCCGAAGTCGTACCCGGGCTGCAGGACGAACTCCGTGGTCAGCTCGACGAGGTGGGGGTACTCGCCAGTCGTGAACAGGTCCATCATCGGTTCAGCGACGTCCGCGACGGTGTCGGTCTCGAACGGCAGCGCAGCCTCCTGCATGGCGAACCCGTAGACATAGGCGTCGATCAGGGCATAGGCGTGCGCGGTCATCTCGACCGAGAACCCGGCCGCGCGGAGGACGCCGATGTTGGCATCGTGGTGTCGCAGGGTCGCCGGCGCGGGGGAGGTGCGCGAGTCGAGCAGCGTGATTGCCCATGGATGGCGCCGGAGGACGGCGCGAGCCGACGATGCACGCCTGCTTATCTCCGCACGCCACTCGCCGTCGTACGACGGCAGCTCGATCTCGCTGAACACGATGTCGACGATGCCGTCGAGGATCTCGTCCTTGTTGGCAACGTGGTGGTAGACCGACATCGGCTTGACGCCGAGCTCCTGGGCGAGCGAGCGGATGGTCAGGCCCGCGATGCCCTCAGCGTCGGCCACCGCGACGGCGCCGGCCAGCACCCGCTCGCGGCTGAGGCGGGCACGATCTGCTCTCGGCATCTCTCTCCCGGGGTGTGTGTGGCGTTTTCGTACTTAGTAAGGTAGCGTAGCCGTACTAAGTACGAAAACCCTAGCAGTACCGAGCCCCCGGAAGGGGACAACGATGACGAACCACCTCCAGGAACCACCCCTGGCCCCTCGCGATGTGACCAGCTCGGGTCACTCGGAGGTGGCTGCGGTTCGCTCGGTACGCAAGGGCAGCACCATCGCGGGAACGGGCATCTTGCTGATGGCCGTGCTCGCGGGTGTCGGCCAGCTCGTGGTCATCGAAGGTCTGATCACCGAAGGCAACGCCGCGAAGACAGCCGAGGACATCCTGGCCTCGGAGGGGATGTTCCGCCTCGGCGTTGCGTCCTGGTACGTCGTCGCGATCCTCGACGTGGTGGTCGCGTGGGCGCTGCTCCAGGTGTTCACCCCGGTCAACCGCGGCATCGCGAGACTCGCCGCCTGGTCCAGGCTCGCCTACGCCGCCGTGCTGACCGTAGCCATCGCCCAGCTCGCCGGCATCCCCGCACTGCTGCGTAGCGACGACTACACGGCTGCGTTCGGCAATGAGCAGGTCCAGGCCCAGGCCATGCTCAAGGTCGACTCCTTCAACAATGTCTGGATCGCCGCGCTCATCCTCTTCGGCGTCCACCTCTTCCTGATCGGCTACCTCGCGTTCAAGTCGGGTTACGTGCCGAAGCTGATCGGGGTCCTGCTCGTCATCGCCGGAGCGGGCTACGTCTTCGACAGCTTCAGCACGGTGCTCTCCCAGGGCTCGCCCCTCATCGTCTCCACGGTCACCTTCCTGGGTGAGTTCGTGCTGGCCTGCTGGCTCGTGATCCGCGGTCGCCGCGTCTCGCTGGCCAGTTCGGAAAACCTGGAGGCATGATGCGGGCAATCGTCCAGAAGGAGTACGGCGACGCTTCCGTCCTGCACCCGGGCGAGGTCGCGCGCCCCGAGCCGGGCGACAAGCAGGTGCTCATCAAGGTCCACGCTGCTGGGCTCGACCGCGGCACCTGGCACCTGATGACCGGCAAGCCCTACTTGGCCCGCCTCGCCTTCGGGTTCCGGGCGCCGAGGAACCCCGTGCCCGGTCTCGACGTGGCCGGCACCGTGGCCGGCGTCGGCTCGGCTGTCACGCGATTCGCGGTCGGGGACGAAGTCTTCGGTGTCGGCAACGGGAGCTTCGCCGAGTACACCGTGGCGCGGGAGCGGCAGTTGGCGCACAAGCCCCGGAACCTGTCGTTCGAGCAGGCGGCTGTGGTGCCGGTGTCGGCAACGACAGCTCTTCAGGCGCTACGCGACCAGGGCCGCGTCGAGGCCGGCCAGTCGGTGCTGGTGATCGGTGCCTCGGGTGGCGTGGGCAGCTACGCCGTACAGCTGGCCAAGGCGTTCGGTGCGGAGGTCACCGGCGTCTGCAGCACCGCCAAGGTCGACCTGGTGCGCTCGCTCGGCGCTGACCGCGTCATCGACTACGCACACGAGGATTTCGCCGAGGGCGGACGCCGCTACGACCTGGTCCTCGACATCGGCGGGAACCCCACCATCACCCGCCTGCGACGGGCACTCATGCCCAGGGGGACGCTGGTCATCGTCGGCGGCGAGGGGGGTGGCGACTTCTCCGGAGGGATGAACCGTCCACTCCGCGCGTCCGTGATGTCGATGTTCCTGCGCCAGCGACTCAAGATGTTCGTGGCGTCAACTCGCCACACCGACCTCGAGCACCTCACCGAGCTGATCGAGGCAGGGAAGTTCACGCCGAGCATTGACCGGACCTACCCGCTGGACCAGGCGCCGGAGGCGATGCGTCAGCTGGCCGCGGGCAAGGTGCGAGGCAAGGTCGCCATCGCGGTCTGAACCCCAGAATCAGACCCAAGAGTCAGACCGGGTCTCAGACCAGCCCTGCGTCGTGCACGCAGATGGCGATCTGTACCCGGTTGGTGACCTCCAGCTTGGTGAACAAGTGGCCGACGTGTGCCTTCACGGTGGGCACGGACAGGTAGAGCCGGGCAGCGATCTCCGCGTTGCTGAGCCCGGCGCCGACGGCGACTGCGACCTCGTGCTCCCGCTCGGTGAGCAGGGACAGCTTCCCCTTCGCCGTCCGTGCGCGATCCGGTGCCGAACCGGTGGTCAGCTGCGCGATCAGCTTGCTTGTGACGCTGGGGGACAGCATCGGGTCACCGTCAGCGACGCGGCGGATCGCGTCGATGATGTCCACCGGTGGGGTGTCCTTGAGCAGGAAGCCGCTGGCCCCGGCGCCCAGGGCACGGGCCACGTAGTCGTCCGCGTCGAACGTCGTCAGCACGATGACCTTGGGCGGGTCGTCCCACGAGCCGAGGGCCTCGGTGGCCTCCAGGCCGTCCATCACGGGCATCCGGATGTCCATCAGCACGACGTCGGGACGGTGACGGCGTGCGGCCTCGACGCCGTCCCGGCCATTGACCGCCTGGCCGACCAGCTCCACGTCGGGAGCGCCGCCGAGGATCATCACCAGGCCCGACCTCACCAGGGCGTCGTCATCGACGACCAGCACCCTGATGGGGGCCGCGTTCACGCCCTCCACGGCAGCCATCCATTGAGCTCGAACGACCCGCCGTCACGACGCGTGGTCAGGTGGCCGCCGGCCAGCTTGGCGCGCTCGCCGAGACCGACCAGTCCCAGACCGGCTCCCGGCGTCTGCACAGCCCCGAGTGCATGCGGGCTTCGCGCCGGGTTGCGGATCCGGATACTGACTCCTTCAGTGGGGGAGCCGGTCATCTGCACCACGACGGTCACTCCGGGCGCGTGCTTGCGCACGTTGGTCAGCCCTTCCTGGACGATCCGGTACGCCGTCCGGCCGACCTGGTCCGGCATCTCGGTCGAGGCGAGCACGCGGTCGTCGTACTGGATGCTCATGCCGGCACCCTCCGCCTCCAGCACCAGGGCGGAGAGGTCCGCGAACGTCGGCTGCGGTCGCTCGCCGACGGCCCCCGCCTCGCCGTCACGCAGCACGCCTAGGACCTCGCGCAGGTCGGTGAGTGCCTCGTGCGACGTGGCCTGGATCAGCTCCGCGGTCAGGCGCGTCTCGTCCGCTGTGAGGTCGGTCCGGTAGGCCAGGGCGCCCGCGTGCATGGCGATCAGGCTGATCCGGTGGGCCAGCACGTCGTGCATCTCGCGGGCGATCCGGGTGCGCTCGTTGAGCCGGCCCTGTTCGACGCGCATGGCCTGCTCGTCCTCGGCACGCTGCGCCCGCTCGCGGAGGGTCCACAGCAGCTCGCGTCGTGAGCCGACGTACATGCCCCACATCAGCATGGCGAAGCCGGCCAGCAGTCCCAGGACGAAGTCGATCCACACCGGGTCCTCTCCCGCGCCCGGCTGGACCAGGGGGATCGAGACCGACGTCCCCAGGCCCAGCACGAAAAGGATCGCGATCTGCCAGAAGACCCTGCGGGTGGCGAGCGAGACGTTTGCCAGCAAGCTGGGCCCGTTGGCAGTCACGGAGACCGAACCCATGAAGGTGGTCAGCAGTGCGACGGCGAACGGCCAGCGTCGCCGGTAGAACGACAGCGCCAGCGCCACGAGTCCCAACGAACCGTCCAGCCAGAGTAGCCAGCGGGCCTGTTCCCACTGCAGCTCGGCCGACATCCCCCAGAACACCCCGCAGAACACCAGCACGCACGCCGTGCGCCACGTGTGCGCCCACCACGTCAGCGGCGGGTTGTACTGGTCCGGGCTCGGTCGTTCTTGCACGCTTCTCACACTACGAGCCCCCCGCACCGGCAGGCAGATGCCGAAGTCTCGACAACCCCCTTCTTTGGTAGCGACGTCCGATCCCTCGGACCGATGTGTGCGGCCGGCGTGGCGATGAGACTCGGGTCATGATCACTGTTGACGGAGTAACCAAGAGCTACGGCGGCCACACGGCGGTCGACGACGTTTCGTTCGTCGCCCAACCTGGTCGCGTCACTGGCTTCCTGGGGCCGAACGGCGCCGGGAAGTCAACCACGATGCGCATCATGGTCGGCCTCACGCCGGCCAGCAAGGGGCGCGTCACCATCGGCGGGCACAGGTACGGCGACCTGCCGAACCCGGGCCTGCTGGTCGGAGTCCTGCTCGACGCCTCCGCGCAGCACAACGGACGCACCGGCCGAGAGATTCTCACCATCGGCGCCGAGACCATGGGGCTTCCCCGGGCTCGGGTCGACGAGATGCTCGAGCTGGTGTCGCTGTCGCCCACCGAAGCCAAGCGCCGGCTGAGGGACTACTCCCTCGGCATGCGCCAGCGACTCGGGCTCGCCCACGCGCTGCTCGGCGACCCGCGCATCCTGATCCTCGACGAGCCCGCCAACGGGCTCGATCCGGCCGGTATCCACTGGATGCGAGGCCTGCTGGGTGAGTACGCCGCAGGAGGCGGCACCGTGCTCCTCTCGTCACACCTGCTGCACGAGGTGGAGAAGATCGCCGACGACCTCGTCCTGATCGGGCAGGGCCGGATCGTGGCCCAGGGCACCAAGCAGGAGCTCCTCCAGACCCGTGGTGCCTACGTCAAGGCAGTCGAGCACGCGTCGATGGCCGACGCGCTGCGCCGCCACGGGATACACGCCATCCCTTCCGGAGACGGACTACGCAGCGACGCCGAGCCCCGCCAGGTCGGCAACGTGGCAGCCGCCGAAGGTCTCACCCTCGTCGAGCTGCGACCCGCAGACGGCGCAGGCCTCGAGGATCTCTTCCTCCAGCTCACTGCCGAAACACAACGCGAAGGAGCAGCGGCATGACCACCGCGACCATCCACCCCAGCCCGAATCCCGTCCCAGCCGCACAGATCGCCCTGCCCACCGCACCGATCGACCTGTCCACCACCCCGCACATCCCGCTCACGAGGCTGACCAAGGTCGAGGTACGCAAGCTCGCGAACACCCGGTCCGGCAAGTGGTTGCTGATCGGTATCGGGGTGCTCACCCTGGTTGTGATCGGTGCCTACTTCTTCGCCGCCGACCCGTCCGAGCGGACCTTCTTCAACTTCATGGCCGCCGCCAACGGCCCGCAGGGGCTGCTGCTCCCCGTGCTCGGGATCCTGCTGATCACCAGCGAATGGTCACAGCGCACGGCGCTGGTGTCCTTCACACTGATGCCGGTGCGCGGACGAGTGCTGCTGGCCAAGACGCTTGCGGCCCTGATCGCAGGACTCGTCGCCATCGTGATCGCCGCCGTACTGGCCGCTGTCGCAACGCTGGCGGGAGGGGCCGACCACGCCTGGGCCGACGTGGGCTTCGACGACGCCGGCAAGTTCGTGCTGCTGCAGGCCACCGGCGTCATCCAGGGTCTCGCCTTCGGTGTCCTGCTCCTGAACTCCTCGGCCGCGATCGTCGCGTACTTCGTGCTGCCGACTGCGCTCAACATCGTCGGGATGCTCTGGAAGGACCTGAAGGAGATCCAGCCCTGGATCGACCTGTGGACCTCGCAAACCCCACTGTTCATGGGCGGGAACATCTCCAGCGACCAGTGGATGCAGATCACCACCAGTACGCTGATCTGGGTCGTGCTGCCGCTGAGTGTCGGCCTGGTCCGCGTGTTGCGCGCCGAGGTCAAGTAGCCATGAAGAAGGTGATCGCCACGAGTGCCCAGATGGCCGGCAAGACCGTCCTGGTCACCGGTGGGACGTCGGGCATCGGCAGGGCCACGGCCCTGGGCCTGGCTTCCAAGGGGGCACGCGTGGCGATCACCGGCCGCGATGCCGACCGCACGGAGGGCGTCGCCCGCGAGATCCGGGCCGCCACCGGCGCCGAGGTTGACGTGTTCGTCGCAGACCTGTCCTCCCAGTCGGAGGTACGACGGATGGCCGCCGACGTGCTGCAGCGCCTGCCCCGCCTCGACGTCCTAGTGAACAACGTCGGGGGGTACTGGAACAGCCGGCACCTCACCGCCGACGGGATCGAGCACACCCTGGCCCTCAACCACCTGGCGCCGTTCCTGCTCACCAGCCTGCTCCTGGATCGGCTGAGCCAGAGGCGGGTTGCCAGGGTGGTCACAGTCTCCTCGAACGCGCAGGCCCTTGGACGCATCGACTTCGAGGACTGCCAGGGCGAACGGTCCTACTCCGGTGCCCGCGCGTACAACCAGTCCAAGCTCGCCAACGTGCTGTTCACCTACGAGCTCGCACGCCGTACGCGAGGCACCGGAGTTACCGCGAACGCCCTCCACCCAGGGGTTGTCAGCACCTCGTTCGGCGCCGCGGACCCGGCGCCCGTGCAGCGCCTGCTGGTGCCCTTGCTGCGGCCGCTGATGAAGTCTCCGGCCCAAGGTGCTGCCACCTCGATCCACCTCGGTTCCGACCCTGGACTCGACGAAGTGACGGGCCGGTTCTTCGTCAACAGCGCGCCGAAGCGATCCTCGCGCCGCAGCTACGACGAGGACACCGCGGCGCGGTTGTGGCGGTTGAGCGCCGACCTGGTCGGGACCGATGCCGCTGCCTGAGCCCGTCGTCAGGTCAGGCGGACTCGCGCGCCAGCAACGCGCCCAGAGCGCGGGCCTGGAGCGTGCTGCCGCCCAGGGTGAACTCGTGTCGCTTCGCTGCGGTGAAGTAGCGATGGGCCTCGCCGTCGAGGTCGATTCCGACCCCGCCATGCACGTGGACGGTGGTGTGCGCGATCCGGTGTCCGGCATCGGCCGCCCAGAGCTTGGCGATTGCCACGTCGGCGGCCGCGGGCAGTCCCTCGCCGAGCTTCCAGGCGGCCTGCCACATCGTCAGGCGGGCGCCCAGCACATCGATGTATCCGTCAGCGAGGCGTTGTGAGACGGCCTGGAAGGTGCCGTTCGACCGTTCGAACTGCTCGCGGGACTTCGCGTAGTCAGCCGTCAGGGTCAGCGCACCGTCGACGGTTCCCAGCTGTTGCGCGCACACGGCGACGGTCAGCCGGGGTGCGAGCCACTCACAGACCTTGGCTCCGTTGCCGATGCCGCCGAGCACTCGGTCCATCGGGATCGAGGCGCGGTCGAGCTCGAGGCGGGCAACGACGTCGCCGTCACTCAGCTTCTGGGGTGCGGCGCTGACACCGGGGTCGTCGGCGTGCACGAGGAACACCGTCACACCCTCCGCGGTCCCGGCCGGTACGACGAACAGGCCAGCCTGCGTTCCGGCGGGAACCACGGCCTTGTTGCCGGTCAGCAGCCAGCGGCTGCCGTCGTTCTCGGCATGGGTGACCGGTTCGGCGGGCACGTACTGCCGCTCCTCCGACAAGGCAGTCGTGAGGATCGACTCACCCGACGCAGCCTGAGGAAGCCACCGCGCGCGCTGCGTCCTGCTGCCGAACTGCGCGAGGGCCATTGCCGTGACCGCGTGCGTGCCGAAGGGAACCGGAGCGACTGTGCGCCCCATCTCGACCAGGACGCTGCACAGCTCGACCAGGCCAAGGGCGCTGCCACCGTGCTCCTCGGGCACCGTGAGCGCAACCAGCCCCGACTCCGCGAGCGCACCCCACAGAGTGGGGTCGAACCGCTCGTCCCCGGAGTCGATCACGCGCAGCCGATCGGGGGTGCAGTGATCCGCGAGGATGGTCTCTGCGAGGTTTGCCGCCTCGGCGCCCTCGGGTGTGGGTTCGAAGTCCATGTCGGCTCCTATCGATTCGCAGCCGGCAGGCCGAGCCCGACGTTCCCGATGATGTCGCGCTGGATCTCGTTGGTGCCGCCACCGAAGGTCATCACGAGTGCGGATCGGTAGTAGCGCTCAACCCGGCCCCGCAGCACGGCGCCGGGCGAGCCTGCGGCGACCAGCGCCTTGGGGCCGATGACCTCCATCAGCCAGCGGTAGACCTCGGTCGCCATCTCGGAGCCGTAGACCTTGGTGGCGGAGGCATCGGCGGGGGAGAGCTCCTTGGTCGCGGACGCGAGCTGCCAGTTGAGCAGCTTCAGCATGTCGGCGCGCCCCTTGGCGTGGCCCAGGAGGATCTGCACCCACTCGGCGTCGATCACCCTTCCGCCGTCAGGGTTGCGCGTGTGCTGTGCCCACTCGGTCACCAGTCTGATCGAGTGCATGACCGGCGCAGCGGACGTGAGCGCAACCCGTTCGTGGTTGAGCTGGTTGGTCATCAGGGCCCAGCCGCCGTTGAGCTCACCGATGAGGTTCTCGCGTGGCACGCGGACGTCTTCGTAGTACGTCGCGCTCGTGCCCACGCCCGCGACGGTGTGTACGGGGGTGTAGGAGAACCCCGGACTGTCGGCCGGCACCAGGATCATCGAGAGGCCCTCGTGATGGGGCAGGTCGGGATCGGTGCGACACGCGAGCCAGACGTAGTCGGCGTACTGGATCAAGGACGTCCACATCTTGTGCCCGTTGATGACCCACTCGTCACCCTCGAGTCGGGCCCGCGTATTCAGGCTGGCGAGGTCGGTGCCGGACTCGGGCTCGGAGTAGCCGATCGAGAAGTGCAGCTCGCCGCTGAGGATCTTGGGCAGCAGGTACTTCTTCTGGCCCTCGGTGCCGAAGCGCATGATCGTGGGGGCGACGGTGTTCAGCGTCAGGTAGGGGATCGGTACGCCGGCGATCGCCGCCTCGTCGGTGAAGATCAGCTGGTCCATCATCGACCGGTTCTGACCGCCCCACTCCTCGGGCCAACCGATGCCGAGCCAGCCGTCGCGCCCGATCTGGCGGATGACATCGCGGTAGACGTGGGCGTCGCCGAACTCGCCCTCGCCGGACTCGTTGGACTTGCTGGACTCGAAGGCGCTGGTGGCGGACGCGAGGCCCATGCGTTGCTCGGGCGTCACCAGCGCATCGAAGTACTCACGCAGCTCGGCGCGCAGCGCCCGCTGGTCGGGTGTCAAGGCGATGTGCATGGGGCTCCTGACCGCGGTTCGACTTGCGGGCCTCGACCCAGAAGTACGAGACCGCCGAGCGCAACGGACTGCTGAAGATCTAGCACGATCCCGAGGGTAATGCCGCCGAACGCGAGATCCTGCCACCAACGGCTGAGCGAAGCGAAGCCGTTTGAGCTGAGACGGAGGTAACGGACCGGGGGAGCGAAGCGGAGGAGGACGGCTAGCGCCGTCTCGGCGAGCCACCCACGGACGTCTCGGCGAGCCACCCACGCAACGGCCGAGCGAAGCGAAGCCGTTTGAGCTGAGACGGAGGTAACGGACCGGGGGAGCGAAGCGGAGGAGGACGGCTAGCGCCGTCTCGGCGAGCCACCCACGGACGTCTCGGCGAGCCACCCACGAACCTCGAGCCACGCGCGCACCCAAGAAGAGATGATGTGGATTCTGAGTCACCTGGTGACTCAGAATCCACATCATCACCGGCAGCGTGGGATCGTTGGGTTGTGAGTCGTGCGCACAATCCTCAGCTACCAGCCTTCGGCCGCTGGGCGCGGTTGGTCATGGAGTACTCGCTGTTCGTCTTCGGCGCACTGTGGTTGTTGGGTGCGGTCGTGTCCCTGTTCCAGGAATCGATCCAGCGACAAGGGGCGGTGGAACAGATCGCCGGCTACCTCGTGGCGACCTGCATCCCCCTTGCAGTGCTCTCAGGCCTCGTGTGGATGGTCGCTGAAGTCGTCGCCGGGTTCCGGGAACCCCGACACCAGGGCTGACCTACGGGCCTGAGCCCTCACGGAGCCACGGCCGGCGCGATCACGTCGTCGACGAGGAAGGTGAGGTTGTTGGAGGAGAACCCACCCTGGGCGCCGTCGTTCTCGATCTCGGTCGCGACGACCACCACCAGCGACCGGCTCGGTACCACCTCGAGCAGCTGTCCACCTGCACCCCACGCGACGTACGCCGTCTCCTCGTCTGCCTCCGTGAGCCACCATCCGTAGCCGTATCCGGTCCCGGGGTTCTGCTGGTTCGTCCGACCGACCGTGTGGATCTGCTCTGTCGTGGCCTCACGGACCCACGTCGCGGGAACGATCTGCTCGTCGTGCCACCTACCGCCCGCCAGGAAGAGCTCACCGAGGCGCGCCAGGTCTCCCGGGCGAAGCTTGAGCCGGCCCCAGCCCAGGTGCAGCCCCGACCGGTCCACGGGCCACGAGAAGCCGTCGTCGCCGTGGTTCCCGGTTGCGTCCGGATCGTGCACCACGGGTTCGGCTGCCGGGCGCGTGTCGATGCCGAGGGGGTCGAAGAGCCGGGATCTGGCGTACTCGAGGACGGACTCCCCGGTTGCCTGGGCCAGTACGGCGGACAGGAGGTGCGCGCCCTGGTTCGAGTACGCGAAGCCTCCACCGAGCGGGTCCGGCGCAGCACCCAGAATGCGCCCCACCGGGTCGGGGTCGGTCATGTACTCGAGGGTCCGGTCGCGATCGACACCGGCGAAGCCGGCGGTCATCGTGAGCACCTCGCGAAGCCTGGTCGAACCGATCTCTCGACGCATGTCGGCCGCCCGGTCGGGCAGCAGCTCGGCGAGTGTGCTGTCGAGGCCGGCGATGGCGCCCTCATCGATGGCGATGCCGACCAAGGTGGACAGGATGCAGTTCGTCACCGACACGACGTCCCAGTAGGTGTCGGCCGACCAGTCGTAGTACTTCTCCAGCACTGGATCGCCGTCGACGTACACGAGCACCGCGCGCAGGTTGTCGTGGTCCGGGTCGAGCCCCAGTTGCTCGTGCACCGCTCCGATCAGGGCGGCTTCCTGCTCGGGGACGTCAGGTCCCGGCTCGCGGGGCTCCGAGCACGCCGCAACGGTAGCGAGCGCCAGGAGTACTGCTCCCGCGAGCGCTGTCAGACGGCACGACCTGCCCATCCGCTCAGTGTTCTCCGGGCCGCAAGTGGCAGCAAGAAAAGGAATTCCGCTCGACAGCCCGGTCTGGTGTGATGAAAACCCTTCTAGCGTCAGGAGCAGGCATGGGCCGGATCATCTCGTACTTCTTCATCTCACTCGACGGGGTCGTGGAAGCCCCCGACCAGTGGCACTTTCCGTACTTCGACGACGAGATGGGGGCGGTGGTCGGCTCCGGCATGGAGGACCAGAGCGCGTTCCTGCTCGGCCGCAACCTCTACGACGAGTGGTCGGAGTACTGGCCGGCCCACGGGGAGGACGACTTCGGCAAGTACTTCAACAACCTGCCGAAGTACGTCGTCACCCACCGCCCGATCGAGGGCGAGGTCTGGAACAACACGAAGGTGATCATCGAGGACCACGTCGCGGCGGTGCAGGCCGCCAAGGTCGCCGAGGAAGGCAACATCGGCATGTCCGGCTGCGCGACGACCGTGCGCTGGCTGATTGCCAACGACCTGCTCGATGAGCTGTCTCTCCTGGTGCACCCCATCGCCGTGGGCAAGGGACAGCGCCTCTTCGAGGACACCGGCACCGTGCCGCTCAAGCTCGAGAGCAGCTCGACCCTGAAGAGCGGGGTGCTTCACCTGCGCTACTCGCCCGACCGAGCCAGGAAGCAGTCCGAGCAGGCCTGAGCCTCACCAGCCCCGTTCGCGCCACTCCTCGAGGTGCGGCCGCTCCTTGCCGAGCACCGAGTCGTTGCCGTGACCGGGGTAGAACCACGTCTCGTCGGGGAGCCGGTCGAACAGCTTGGTGCTGACGTCGGCGATCAGCGTCTGGAACGCCGACTTGTCACCGAAGGTGTTCCCGACGCCGCCGGGGAAGAGGCTGTCGCCGGTCCAGAGATGCGGTGTGCCCTCCGGGTCGTCGTACAGCAGCGCGATCGAGCCCGGCGTGTGGCCGACGAGGTGGATCACCTCGAGCCGGCATCGGCCGAACTCCACCGTGTCACCGTGCTGGACGGCGTCGTCAACGTCGACCCCGGTCTGCTCGGTGATGGCTGCCGCGTCGTCGGCACCCGCGATGACCACGGCCCCGGTTGCGGAGACCACGTCGGCGAGGGCGCGGTGATGGTCCCAGTGCTGGTGGGTGGTGATCACCTTGGTGACGCCCGACTCGCCGATGAGGGTGCGCAGGCGGTCGGGGTCGGCGGCCGCGTCGATGAGCACCTGCTCGTCGGTGGCCCGGCAACGCAGGAGGTAGCAGTTGTTCGACATCTGCGGGTCCACGGCCAGCTTCGTGACGATCAGACCCGCGAGCTCCCGGGTGTCAGGAGGGCCACCGGGGGTCACCTCGCCTGAGTAGGGACCGCTGTCGCCGATGCTCGCTGCCATATCGCCAGCCTAGGACGACCGGCGGGACCCGGTGGTGCCCGAGGCCCGGTGCCAGGGTCCCAGGTGAGGCAGCGCGTCCGCGTCGCAGGAGAGTCCCTCGCCCTCACCGCGCCCGCTGAGCCACCAGCCGAGGTCAGCACCGCTGCCCAGCACGGTGGGACCGCCCTCACCGCCGACGTGCCAGCTGTGCCCGAGGTCGGTCGCGCGCGCGTGGAACGGCCCGGATGCTGCCTGGTCGACCGTGACCACGTCGAGCAGCTCGGCCACGAAGTCCTTGGGCCAGTCGGTCCGGGTGTACGACGTACCAAGGTCGGCGTGGTGGATCTCCAGCTCCCGCCGGCGAGTCGGTACGACGGTCGCCACCGGCCACGATGGTCCACCCGGGAGCCGGTCGATCTGACCGTCCCAGTGGCTCTCGTGCATCCGGGCGACTGCGTCGACGAACTCAGTCGTCGCAATGAGATAGCGCTCGCGGAGCTCACTCGACTCAGCCCCCGAGAGCTCCTCGATGTCGGCGTCACGCTGCTGGTTGGACTCGTACATCGCGACGCGGTTGTCGTGAGCGAGCCCGTTGAGCACTGCCGCCAGGCTGAGTCCGTTCAACGCGACGTGCGCAACGACGTGGGCGCGCGTCCACCCGGGCAGGAGCGACGGTTCGGCGAGCTCGTCATCCGTCAGCTCGTCGACGGTGCGGGTGAACGCATGTGAGGAGATGTCGAGACCGGTGAGGTCACCGGGGTCCCGGTCGGGGCCACGGGTTGTTTCAGAGCTCATGGGTCCACTAAATCTGCCCCGGGGAGCAGGCACCAGTACCTAGTCGTGTTCGTCGGTGATCGGCAGGAACACCGACTGGGTCCGGTGCCGAGGAGGTGCCACGGCTTGTGCCCCGAAGATCCGGGCGCGCGGCGTAGCTGTCACGACTCCCATCGGCGCCGTCAGCAGGTAGGAGCAAGCCATGAAGAGCAGCGTGGCCGCGGGGTCGACGGCGAGCCCGACGCCGAGCGCCAGCGACAGGACCGCGGTGATGGTGCGAGCCTGCGTTGTCCGGGGTGCCAGCAACCCGCGGAACGAACGGAACCGCACCGTGGTGATCATCAGCATGGCGGGGATGAGGCTGACACCGACTGGCAGCAGCATCCACGGCCCCGCGTCCGGAGTGCCGAGCGCGAAGATCGTCGCGATCACCACCATCGTGGCGCCCGGACTGGGCAGCCCGACGAAGTACTTCTTGTCCGCCAGCGGGTCCACGGTCACGTTGAAGCGAGCAAGCCGGAACGCTGCGCAGGCCAGCCAGAAGAACGCCGACACCCAGGCCAGGACCGGGTTCTCGGGCAGCGCCCAGGTGTGCACCAGCACTGCCGGCGCCACCCCGAACGAGACGAGGTCGGCCAGCGAGTCCAGCTGGATGCCGAACGGGGAGGTGGCCCCGACGAGGCGCGCCACGGCGCCGTCCGCGATGTCGAGCACGATCGCGCCGAAGAGCAACACCGCTGCCCAGGTGAACTCGTCGCTGAAGGCGAGCAGGATCGCCGAGAAGCCGCAGGCCATGTTGCCGGTCGTGAACATGCTCGGGGCGGTGACCCGGAGCCGATCCTTGGGGTTCAGCTGGCGCAGCGAGATGACCTCGGCCCCCGAGGGTGACTGCAGGCGCCAGCGGTCGAGCAGGCGTCGGTTTCCCTTCTCGCCCCCGGGACTCAGGGCGTCCTCGCAGAATTGGGCCACCGCGCGATGACGGTCTCACCGGCGACGGCACGATCGCCCTCGATGGCGACCAGCTCGACATGGGGAGGCACGAACACGTCCATGCGCGAGCCGAACTTCATCAACCCCATGCGCTGGCCGGTGTGCAGCACGTCACCCGGCCGCACCCGCGTCACTACCCGCCGCGCGAGCAGGCCAACGATCTGGCGGAAGACCACGCGGCGCTCCTCCCCGTCGACCGTGTCCCTCAGGGTGATCTCGCTGCGCTCGTTCTCCGTCGCGCTCTCGAACCGGAACGCCGCGTGCCACTTGCCGGGGCGGTAGGTGACCTCCTCCACGAGGCCGGAGTACGGCGTGCGGTTGATGTGCACGTCGAAGAGCGACAAGAAGATGCTGATCTGCTGCCAGTGGCCCGCGGGGGCGACTCCGACCTGGCCCGGCCCGGCGTACATCACGACGCCGTCGGCTGGTGCGAGGACAAGGTCGGGATCAACCTGTCGGTGGTCTGGCGTACGGTCTGGATCGCGGAAGAAGGCGGTCACACCGAGCGGGATCGAGGCCAGCGCGACGGCTGTTCGCCGACGTCCGCTGAGCGCAGCGACAACCGCTGGCACGGCGCTGACCGCGATCGCAGGAGCGGCGGCCCGGTCGATCGCTCGGGAGATGAGAGGCACGGAGGAAGACACTAGTGATGAGTATGTTTCATGAGCCGACCGCCTGCGTGGCGTCTTGTCGGATCCGTTAGGATGGCGAACACTTGTTCGAACCATCCTCAGACACTGCAGGGGTCTCATCCGTGGCTGATCAACTGATCATCCGGGGCGCGCGCGAGCACAACCTCAAGGACATCTCGCTCGACCTCCCCCGAGACTCCCTGATCGTCTTCACGGGGCTCTCCGGCTCCGGCAAGTCGAGTCTCGCCTTCGACACGATCTTCGCCGAGGGGCAACGCCGCTACGTCGAGTCGCTGTCGGCGTACGCCCGCCAGTTCCTCGGTCAGATGGACAAGCCAGATGTCGACTTCATCGAGGGCCTCAGCCCCGCGGTCTCCATCGACCAGAAGTCCACGTCGAAGAACCCACGTTCGACCGTCGGCACGATTACCGAGGTCTACGACTACCTGCGGCTGCTGTACGCGCGTGCCGGCCGACCGCACTGCCCCGAGTGCGGTTCCCCGATCGAGCGGCAGACGCCGCAGCAGATCGTCGACCGCGTGCTGCAGCTCGACGAGGGCACGCGGTTCCAGGTGCTCGCCCCGGTCATCCGTGGTCGCAAGGGGGAGTACATCGAGTTGTTCCGCAGCCTGCAGTCGCAGGGGTTCAGCCGTGCCCGCGTCAACGGCGAGACCATCAAGCTGGCAGAGCCGCCCAAGCTGGACAAGCAGCGGAAGCAGACCATCGAGGTCGTCATCGACCGGCTGGCTGCGAAGCCGAGCTCGAAGCGCCGGCTCACCGACTCGATCGAGACCGCGCTCAACCTCGCCTCCGGACTGGTCGTGCTCGACCTGGTCGACCTGGACGCCAAGGACCCTCACAAGGAGATGCGCTTCTCCGAGCGGATGGCCTGTCCCAACGAGCACGACATCGAGACCGACGAGCTCGAGCCCCGATCGTTCTCCTTCAACTCGCCCTTCGGTGCCTGCGTGACGTGCCACGGCATCGGCACCCGGATGGAGGTCGACGCCGAGCTGGTCGTCTCCGACCCGGGCGGCACGCTGGGTGACGGCGTGATCGGCCCGTGGTCCGGTGCCCACGTCAGTGACTACTTCACCCGGCTGCTCGGCGCGCTGGGTGACGAGCTGGGCTTCGACCTGGACACGCCCTGGGAGGACCTGCCGGCCAAGGGCCGCAAGGCGATCCTCGAGGGTCATCCGACCAAGGTCCACGTGCGGCACACCAACCGCTACGGGCGTGAGCGGTCCTACTACACGAACTTCGAGGGCGTCGTCCCCTACATCGAGCGACGCCACAACGAGGCCGAGACAGACACCAGCCGCGACCGCTACGAGGGCTTCATGCGCGAGGTGCCGTGCCCGGGCTGCCAGGGCACGCGTCTCAAGCCGGTGTCCAGGGCGGTGACCCTGGGGGACAAGGACGCCGGAGGCCGGAACATCGCCGAGGTCTGTGCGCTGCCCATCAACGAGACCGCCGACTACCTCGCCGACCTCGAGCTCTCCGACCGCGAGCGCCAGATCGCCGAGCGGGTGCTCAAGGAGATCCAGGAGCGGCTCCGGTTCCTGCTCGACGTCGGGCTGGACTATCTCTCGCTGGACCGGCCCTCGGGCACTCTTTCCGGCGGCGAAGCACAGCGCATCCGCCTGGCCACCCAGATCGGTGCGGGACTGGTCGGAGTGCTGTACGTGCTCGACGAGCCCAGCATCGGGCTGCACCAGCGCGACAACAAGCGGCTGATCGAGACGCTCGTGCGGCTCAAGGACCTCGGCAACACCCTGATCGTGGTGGAGCACGACGAGGAGACGATCAGGACCGCCGACTGGGTCGTCGACATCGGTCCGGGCGCCGGGGAACACGGTGGTCAGGTCGTCCACTCCGGGTCGGTCAAGGGGCTGCTCAAGCACCGCGACTCGATGACCGGGCTCTACCTCTCGGGCCGCAAGTCCATCCCGGTCCCCGAAGTACGCCGACCGCCGACGCCCGGTCGTGAGCTGACCGTCCACGGCGCTCGCGAGAACAACCTCAAGGACATCGACGTCACCTTCCCGCTGGGTTGCTTCGTCGCCGTCACAGGGGTCTCCGGCTCCGGCAAGTCGACCCTGGTCAACGACATCCTCTACACCGCGCTCGCCAAGCAGATCTACAACGCCCGCACGGTCCCTGGGAGGCACCGCAAGATCAGCGGGGTCGAGCACGTCGACAAGGTGATCCATGTCGACCAGTCGCCGATCGGGCGTACGCCGCGGTCCAACCCGGCGACCTACACCGGCGTCTTCGACCACGTGCGCAAGCTGTTCGCCTCCACGCAGGAGGCCAAGATGCGCGGCTACCTGCAGGGCAGGTTCTCCTTCAACGTCAAGGGCGGGCGCTGCGAGGCATGCTCGGGCGACGGCACGATCAAGATCGAGATGAACTTCCTGCCCGACGTCTACGTGCCGTGCGAGGTCTGCCACGGAGCGCGCTACAACCGCGAGACGCTCGAGGTCCACTACAAGGGCAAGACGATCGCCGACGTGTTGAACATGCCGATCGAGGAGGCCGTGGAGTTCTTCGCGGCGATTCCCGGGATCGCGCGCCACCTGATCACGCTGATGGAGGTCGGTCTAGGCTACGTGCGGCTCGGCCAGCCGGCCACCACGCTCTCCGGCGGCGAGGCCCAGCGGGTCAAGCTGGCCAGCGAGCTGCAGAAGCGGTCAACCGGCCGCACTGTCTACGTGCTCGACGAGCCCACGACCGGCCTGCACTTCGAGGACATCCGCAAGCTCCTCGACGTACTGTCCAGCCTCGTCGACAAGGGCAACACCGTCCTGGTCATCGAGCACAACCTGGACGTGATCAAGACCTCCGACTGGATCGTCGACATGGGTCCAGCCGGCGGCAACAAGGGCGGCACCGTCGTCGCGACGGGCACGCCCGAGCAGGTCGCCGTCCACGAGGAGAGCTTCACCGGGGAGTTCCTGCGCCCTCTGCTCGAAGGAATTTCGCGAACGGTTGAACCTCGTGCCACCCGAAGTCGTAAGACCAATGGACAGCAGAGGGCCCGAGCGAAGAGCCACTAGCGTTGCCCTCTCCGAGCAGACCAGCAATCTGGAGGACCTGGTGAGGGACAACATCGGCGTCAAAATCGATCCCAGGGGGAGCGGGGACGCCTCGCGTCGAGCCGTCATGGGCGGTCTGGTCGGGTTGGGTCTCGGGGTGCCACTCCTCGCGGCGTGCGGCTCCGAGGAGGACGAGGGAAACGGCGGCGGCGGAACACCGTCGACTGGACCGATCGGAAAGACCTCCGAGGTTCCCGTCGGCGGGGGCAAGATCTTCACGGCCGAGAAGGTCATGATCAGCCAGCCCACCGAGGGTGAGTTCAAGGCCTTCAGCACGATCTGCACGCACCAGAAGTGCGCGATCACAAAGCTCACCGGTGACGAGATCGAGTGCGGCTGTCACCACAGCCGGTTCGCCGTCAAGGACGGTTCCAACATCGAAGGGCCGAACAAGACTCCAGCGGGGAGTGTGAAGGACCTCGCGTCCTTGAAGGTCGAGGTTCGAGGCGACGAGCTGTTCGTGTCGTAGCTACGCTGTGCTGGTGTCCGACTTCCTGACCGAGCGACAGCTGCGACGTCGCGCCACGCGGGGACCACGGCTGCGAGCCGCTCTGCGCAACTGGCGTCGCGACCGAGCATCCTGACCGTCGGCCCACCAAGTCGCTGTCACCCGTCCCTCGTAGGGTTGGAGCGTGGCCGACCCTTCGACATACCGTCCGAAGACGGGGTCGATCCCTACCCAGCCCGGCGTCTACCGGTTCCGTGACAAGGACGGCCGCGTCGTCTACGTCGGCAAGGCCAAGAGCCTGAGGGCGCGGCTCTCGTCGTACTTCCAGGACGTCGCCAACCTGCACCCGCGAACCGCCAGCATGGTCACCACCGCCGCCTCGGTGGAGTGGACCGTGGTCGGCACCGAGGTCGAGGCGCTGCAGCTGGAGTACTCCTGGATCAAGGAGTACGACCCCCGCTTCAACGTGAAGTACCGCGACGACAAGTCCTACCCCTGGCTAGCGATCACCATGAACGAGGAGTTCCCGCGGGTGATGGTCGGCCGCGGCGCGAAGAAGAAGGGCGTGAAGTACTTCGGCCCCTACAGCCACGCCTGGGCCATCCGGGAGACTGTCGACCTGCTACTGCGGGTCTTCCCGATGCGTTCGTGCAGCAACGGGGTGTTCAAGCGGTCCTCCCAGATCGGGAGACCGTGCCTGCTCGGTTACATCGAGAAGTGCTCGGCGCCGTGCGTCGGCCGCATCGACGCAGATGAGCACCTCCGGATCGCCGAGGACTTCGCCGACTTCATGGGAGGTCGCACCGATGCGTTCGTCAAGCGCATCCAGCGCGAGATGTACGCCGCCTCCAAGGCCCAGGACTACGAACGTGCAGCCCGCCTCCGCGACGACCTGGGAGCATTGAACAAGGCCCTCGAGAAGCAAGCCGTGGTCTTCGGGGACGGGACTGACGCGGACGTGATCGCCCTCGCTGAGGATCCCCTCGAGGTGGCGGTGCAGATCTTCCACGTACGTTCCGGCCGCATCCGCGGCCAGCGCGGCTGGGTCGCCGACCGGGTCGAGGACATCGACACGGCCGGCCTGGTCAGTGAGTTCCTGCTCCAGCTCTACGCGGGCGAGGAGGCGGACGCGATCCCGCGCGAGATCCTGGTGCCGGCGATGCCCGAGGACGCCTCCACCTTCGAGCAGCTGCTGGGCGAGACGCGGGGGAGCAAGGTCGCCATCCGGGTGCCGCAGCGTGGGGACAAGCGAGCTCTGCAGGAGACGGTGGCCAAGAACGCCGCGCAGTCGCTGGTCCTGCACAAGACCAGACGCGCCAGCGACCTGACCGTCCGCAACCAGGCACTCGAGGAGATCCAGGAGGCGCTCGACCTGCCGGCCGCACCCCTGCGGATCGAGTGCTACGACGTCTCCAACCTCCAGGGAACCGAGGTGGTGGCCTCGATGGTGGTCTTCGAGGACGGCCTCCCGCGCAAGAGCGAGTACCGCCGGTTCGTGATCCGTGGAGTCGACGGCCAGAACGACGTGGCCTCGATGCACGAGGTGATCACCCGCCGCTTCCGTCGACTGCTCGACGAGCGGCTGGACGCCCCTGATCTGCCCGGGGGTGAGGTCGACCCGGATGACCCCTTGAGGAATGGGGGCCCGATGCTCGTGGACCCCGAGACCGGGCGTCCCAGGAAGTTCTCCTACGTCCCCGGCCTCGTCGTGGTCGACGGTGGACCACCCCAGGTGGCCGCGGCGCAACGGGCGCTCGACGAGCTGGGCATCGACGACGTACCCCTGTGCGGGCTTGCCAAGCGGCTCGAGGAGGTCTGGGTGCCGACCGAACAGGACCCGGTGATCCTCCCGCGCTCGAGCGAGGGCCTCTACCTACTGCAGCGCATCCGTGACGAGGCGCACCGCTTCGCGATCACACACCACCGTTCACGGCGATCCAAGACGATGGTGGAGAGCCTGCTCGACGACGTCCCGGGGCTCGGGGAGGTACGCCGCAAGACGTTGATCAAGCATTTCGGGTCACTCCGCAAGCTCCGGGCTGCCACCATCGAGGAGATCGCTGAGGTCCCCGGGATCGGCACCCGGACCGCGACGGCGATCTCGGAGGCCGTGGCGGCTTCGCCGAGACGGGCCTCGGTCAACACGGCAACCGGAGAGATCGAGGAGCACTGATGGGGACACCGGAGAACGACCCAGAGAACGACCCAGAGAACGACCCAGCGAACGACCCGGAGAACAACCTGGGTGAGCTCGTCGTGGTCACCGGGATGACCGGTGCCGGCAGGAGCACCGCGGCCAAGGAGCTGGAGGACCTCGGCTTCTTCGTCGTCGACAACCTGCCACCTGAGCTGGTGGCTGACGTGGTGCGCCTGGTGGACGGCAAGCAGGGCATCGCCCAACCCGTGGCCGCCGTGGTCGACGTGCGCGCCGGTGTTTTCTTCGAGACGCTGCGCGAGCAGCTCGCGGTGGAGTTCCCGACTCGTCGCACGACGCTGCTGTTCCTCGAGGCTTCCGACGACATCCTCGTCAGGCGTCAGGAGGCGGCCCGGCGACCCCATCCACTGCAGGGCTCCGGCCGGCTGCTCCTGGGCATCCACCGCGAGCGAGAGGTGATGGCGGACCTGCGCGGGGACGCGGACCTGGTCATCGACACCACCTCTCTGAACGTCAACCAGCTCAGGGGCGAGGTAGCGAGGGCGTTCGGGACGCCTGAGGCGGTCAGGCTGCGGATCACCGTGGTCAGCTTCGGCTTCAAGTACGGCGTGCCGGTCGATGCGGACCTGATGGCGGACATGCGCTTCCTGCCGAACCCGCACTGGGTGCCCGAGCTGCGTCCCCGGACGGGTCAGGACCCCGACGTCGCGGCGTACGTCAAGGACCGGCCGGACGCCGCGGAGTTCCTCGAGCGCTACCTGCCCGTCATCGAGACGGTCGGTGACGGCTACCTGCGTGAGGGCAAGCGGTTCATGACGGTGGCCATCGGCTGCACCGGTGGCAAGCACCGCAGCGTGGCGATGTCGGAGGAGATCGTGGCCCGGCTGCGTGCCATGGGGCTCGAGGCCGACGCCACCCACCGGGACATGGGCCGGGAGTAGACGACGATGCGCTGGTCGACCGAGCCCTCGATCGTCGCCCTCGGGGGCGGGCACGGGCTGGCCGCCTCGCTGACAGCCCTGCGCGGGGTCACCACCGACCTCACCGCCGTGGTGACCGTGGCTGACAACGGCGGCTCGTCGGGACGGCTTCGCGACGAGTTCGGCGTACTCCCGCCCGGTGACCTGCGGATGGCGCTCGCCGCCCTCTGCGGTGACGACCGCTGGGGACAGACCTGGGCACGGGTGCTCCAGCACCGGTTCGAGTCCGAGGGGGAGATGCACGGGCACTCGATGGGCAACCTGCTGATCGTCACGCTCTGGGAGCTCCTGCACGACCACGTCGACGGCCTGGACTGGGTGGCCGGCCTGCTCGGCGCGCGCGGCCGGGTCCTGCCGATGGCGCTGACGCCGCTGGACATCACCGCCGAGGTCAGGGGGGCGGGTGCCGACCCCGCCAAGGTCTCGACGGTTCGCGGCCAGGTCGAGGTCGCCACGACAGCCGGCGAGGTGCTCTCGGTCAGCCTGGTCCCGAATGACGCCGGGGCCTGTCCGGAGGCGGTGGAGGCGATCGGAGAAGCCGACTGGGTGGTGATCGGTCCGGGCTCCTGGTACTCCAGTGTCATCCCGCACCTGTTGGTTCCAGGGCTTCGCGACGCGTTGTGCAGTACGCCGGGCAAGGTCGTCGTCTCCATGAATCTCGAGCCACACCTCGACGAGACCCGGGGGTACGACCTCGCAGACCATCTCGACGTACTGCTCGCGCACGCCCCTGACCTGCGGGTGCACACCGTGCTGGCCGATCCCACAGCGGTGGACGACAGTGACCGTCTGCGGGACACCGTGTCCGCCGCCGGTGCCAATCTCGACCTCGCCGATCTGGCGTCGGCAAGACCGGGCGTTCACGATGCGCGAAAACTTGCCGCTGCGTATGCGCGGTTGTTGACACGGACTTAGGGTGGGTCCATGGCGATGACGGCACAGGTGAAGGCAGAACTGGCCAGCACGACAGTGACAAAGACCTGTTGCCGCAAGGCCGAGGTGTCGGCCATGCTCCGCTTCGCCGACGCTCTCCACCTGGTCAACGGCGGCATCGTCGTGGAGGCCGAGCTCGACACCGGCGCGGCTGCGCGCCGGATGCGCAAGGACATCGCGGAGGTCTTCGGTCACCAGCCCGAGGTCGTGCTCCTGAAGGGAAGCGGCATCCGTCGCGGCACCCGCTACATCGTCCGGGTCACGCGCGAAGGGGAGTCGCTCGCCCGGCAGACCGGGCTCATCGACCAGCGCAACCGTCCGGTGCGCGGCCTCCCTCCCGTGGTCGTCAACGGCTCCGGCTGCGACGCAGTGGCCGCCTGGCGCGGGGCGTTCCTCGCCCACGGCTCGCTCACCGAGCCCGGCCGCTCGAGCTCCCTTGAGGTCACCTGCCCGGGACCCGAGGCAGCGCTGGCGCTCGTCGGCTCCGCCCGCCGTCTCGGCATCTCGGCCAAGGCCCGCGAGGTTCGCGGCGTCGACCGGGTCGTCATCCGCGACGGTGACGCGATCGGCCAGCTGCTCACCCGCCTGGGGGCCCACGAGTCCCTGCTGGCCTGGGAGGAACGCCGGATGCGTCGCGAGGTACGTGCGACCGCCAACCGGCTCGCGAACTTCGATGACGCCAACCTCCGCCGTTCCGCCCGCGCTGCCGTGGCCGCCGGAGCTCGCGTGGACCGCGCCCTGGAGATCCTCGGCGAGGAGATCCCCGACCACCTTCGCCAGGCCGGCCGACTTCGGCTGGAGCACAAGCAGGCCTCCCTCGAGGAGCTCGGCCAGCTGAGCCAACCGGTGTTGACCAAGGATGCGATCGCCGGGCGGATCCGCCGGCTGCTTGCCATGGCCGACAAGCGGGCCGAAGAGCTCGGCATACCGGACACCGAGTCGTCGCTCACGCCGGACATGCTCGCCGAGGAAGCCTGAGCCCGTCCGCTTCTGGTTACCGGCACGTACGACGGACTCGGCTTCGTTGGGGGCTGGCACCGCGCGATAGGGTCGCCGCTCAGACTTAATTTCGCTGACCAGGAGAACTGCTGTGACTGTCCGCGTAGGAATCAATGGCTTCGGCCGCATCGGCCGCAACTTCTTCCGTGCCGTGCGTGCCTCAGGTGCCGACATCGAGATCGTCGGGGTCAACGACCTCACCGACAACGCGTCCCTCGCCCACCTGCTCAAGTTCGACTCGATCCTCGGTCGCCTCGACGCCGACGTGTCCTCGACCGACACCTCGATCAGGGTCGGTGACCAGGACATCGCCGCCTTCGCTGAACGCGACCCCTCCGCCCTCAAGTGGGGGGAGCTCGGAGCCGACGTCGTCGTCGAGTCCACGGGCTTCTTCACCGACGCCACCAAGGCCAAGGCGCACATCGAGGGTGGTGCGAAGAAGGTGATCATCTCCGCGCCCGCCACCAACGACGACTTCACGGTCGTGATGGGCGTGAACCACGAGGACTACGACCCCGAGAAGCATCACGTCATCTCGAACGCCTCGTGCACCACGAACTGCCTCGCCCCGATGGCCAAGGCGCTCAACGACGAGTTCGGCATCGTCAAGGGCCTGATGACCACCATCCACGCCTACACGGCCGACCAGAACCTCCAGGACAACATCCACAAGGACCCGCGTCGTGCGCGGGCCGCGGCGATCAACCTGGTGCCGACCTCGACAGGCGCGGCCAAGGCGATCGGCCTCGTGCTGCCCGAACTCAAGGGCAAACTCGACGGCTTCGCCATCCGGGTGCCGGTACCGACCGGCTCCGCGACGGACCTCACCTTCGAGGCCGGCCGCGAGACCTCGGTCGAGGAGGTCAACGCTGCGGTCGAGAAGGCTGCTGACGGGCGCTTCCTGCGTTACTCGACCGACCCGCTGGTCTCCTCCGACATCGTGACCGACCCGGCGTCGTGCATCTTCGACGCACCGCTCACCAAGGTGATCGGCAACCAGGTGAAGGTCATCGGCTGGTACGACAACGAGTGGGGCTACTCCAACCGCCTCGCCGACCTGATCACCCACGTCGGCGCCACGCTCTGAACGTCGGCGTCGATGAGCACTAGCACGGTTGACTCCCTCGGCCAGGTGATCGGGGGAAGCGTCTCCGGAAAGCGTGTGCTGGTCCGGTCAGACCTGAACGTTCCGCTGGACGGCGACAAGATCAGCGACGACGGCCGGATCCGGGCCAGTGTGCCCACCATCAAGGAGCTCTCCGAGGCTGGGGCGAGGGTGGTCGTGATGGCGCACCTGGGCCGTCCCAAGGGAGCGCCCGACCCGTCGTACTCCCTGCAGCCGGTGAGCACGCGGCTCGGTGAGCTGCTCGGCACCGAGGTCTTCTTCGCCGCGGACACTGTGGGGGAGTCGGCGCGGGAGGTCGTCGGTGCCCTCGATGACGGCGAGGTCGCGCTGCTGGAGAACGTGCGGTTCAACGCGGGCGAGACCAGCAAGGACGACGCCGAGCGCGGCGCGTTCGCCGACCAGCTCGCTGAGCTCGGCGACGCCTTCGTGAGTGACGGCTTCGGTGTGGTCCACCGCAAGCAGGCCAGCGTGTACGACGTGGCGCAGCGCCTGCCGCACACGATGGGCGGGCTCGTCCGCGCCGAGATCGAGGTGCTTCGCAAGCTCACCGAGGACCCGGAGCGCCCCTTCGTGGTGGTGCTCGGCGGCTCCAAGGTGAGCGACAAGCTGGCCGTGATCGACAACCTGCTCGGCAAGGCCGACAAGCTGCTCATCGGCGGCGGGATGGTGTTCACGTTCCTGGCGGCCGAGGGCCTGGAGGTCGGCAACAGCCTGCTGGAGGCCGACCAGGTCGAGGCCTGCAAGGAGTACCTGCAGCGCTCCGCCGAGAGTGGCGTGGAGATCGTGCTGCCGACCGACATCCTGGTCGCACCCGAGTTCAAGTCCGACGCACCCCCGACCACGGTGGCAGCCGACGGCATGCCCGAGGACCAGATCGGGCTGGACATCGGACCCGAGTCCGCGAAGGCGTTCGCGGCGGCGATCGAGGAAGCCCACACGGTCTTCTGGAACGGGCCGATGGGCGTCTTCGAGTTCGAGGCCTTCTCCGCAGGCACCCGGGCGGTCGCGCAGGCCCTGACCGAGGTCGACGGGCTCTCGGTGGTCGGCGGTGGCGACTCGGCGGCCGCCGTACGCCAGCTCGGCTTCGACGAGGACGCCTTCGGGCACATCTCCACCGGTGGAGGAGCGAGCCTGGAGTACCTCGAGGGCAAGGACCTGCCCGGCATCGACGTACTGACCTGACCGACCCACGAACCGAGAGCAGGACGATGAGTGAACGCACGCCGCTGATGGCCGGAAACTGGAAGATGAACCTCAACCACCAGGACGCAGTCGTCCTGGTGCAGAAGCTCACCTGGACGCTTTCGGACAAGAAGCACGACTACTCCCGTGTCGAGGTGGTCGTGGTGCCGCCGTACACCGACATCCGCAGTGTGCAGACGATGGTCGACGGCGACCGCCTGCTGCTGAAGTACGGCGCCCAGGACGTCTCCGAGCACGACGACGGGGCCTACACGGGTGACATCTCCGCCGCCATGCTGGCCAAGCTCGGCTGCTCCTTCGTGGTCGTCGGCCACTCCGAGCGCCGCGAGCACCACGGCGAGGACGACGCGCTGGTCAACGCCAAGGCGCACAAGGCGCTGGCCGCGGGGATGACCCCGATCGTCTGTGTGGGTGAGGGTCTCGAGGTCCGCAAGGAGGGCCGGCAGGTCGAGTACACGCTCGAGCAGGTCGACGGTTCGCTCGCGGGCTTCTCCGCGGACCAGCTGGCCGGGCTGGTGGTCGCCTACGAACCTGTGTGGGCCATCGGCACGGGTGAGGTTGCCACGCCGGACGACGCCCAGGAGGTGTGCTCGGCCATCCGCGCCCGGGTCGCGGAGACCGCCGGCGACGAGGCTGCGGCCGGTATCCGGATCCTTTACGGAGGCTCCGTGAAGGCCGCCAACGTCGGCGGGATCATGCAGCAGGCCGACGTCGACGGCTGCCTGGTCGGGGGCGCGAGCCTGCAGGTCGAGGAGTTCGGCGGCATCTGCCGTTTCTACGACATGCCGGTTCTTGGATGACCTGTCTGCGTTCCGCGCGCCTGATGTTGTTAGGCTCCACCCCGTGGTTATCGTCTTCGAGGTCTTGCTCGTCATCTCGAGCTTGCTATTGATCCTGCTGGTGCTCCTCCACAAGGGGCGTGGCGGTGGGCTCTCTGACATGTTCGGTGGCGGCGTTTCCAGCGGTGTTGGTGGATCGTCGGTGGCCGAGCGCAACCTGGACCGCATCACCATCGGCATCGGGCTGGTGTGGTTCGCGTGCGTGGTCGGGCTCGGGCTCCTGCTCAAGACCGGCAGCTGATCCTCAACGACCTCGAAGGAGACCAAGCGTGGCAGGCGGAGGAAACGCCATCCGGGGCAGCCGTGTCGGTGCCGGACCCATGGGTGAGGCGGAGCGCGGCGACGCGGCTCCGCGACAGAACGTCACGTATTTCTGCTCCCACGAGCACCGCACCATGATCGCGTTCGCGGTCGAGGCGCAGGTTCCGGCCACCTGGGACTGTCCGCGCTGCGGGCTCCCGGCGAGCCTGGACTGCGACAACCCGCCGCCGGCTCCGAAGATCGAGCCCTACAAGACGCACCTGGCCTACGTAAAGGAGCGTCGATCCGACGCCGAGGCCAAGGACATCCTCAACGAGGCGATCGCCACCTTGCGTGCGCGTCGCAAGAGCGGCGACGTCGTCTTCTGACCCAGCATGACCGAGCATCCGTGGCACCTCGACGAGCTCGACCTCTCGGCGTATCTGCGCGTCGTCGGCGTGAGTGCGCGTGACCCGGGACTGGACGCGCTCTCCGAGCTGCACGAGGCGCACGTGCGCACGTTCCCCTTCGAGAACTTCGACGTCCTGCTCGGAAACCACCCGGGTGTCTCCCTGGCTGCGGTGCAGGAGAAGTTCGTGGGCAAGCGGCGCGGCGGCTACTGCTTCGAGCACGGGACGATCTTCTCCGCGGTGCTCGAGCGGCTCGGCTACGACGTACGACGCCACCTCGGTCGGGTCGGTGACGCCACCAAGGCTCCCCGGACGCACTTCGTCGTCGAGGTGATCCTGGACGGCCAGCGGTACCTCGGAGACCCGGGATTCGGGATGAGCCTGCTACGACCGATTCCGTGGGAGGACGGTGCCGAGCTCGACGACGGCTGGCGGTATCGCCTGCGCCGTGTCGACACCGCCGAGTCCGGCGTGGTGTGGGAGATGCAGCGACTCCGCGAGGACGGTTGGGAGCTGATGCACACCACCGACGAGCTACCTGTGCAGCCGGTCGACGTGGTGATGGGGCACCACTTCACCAGCACCTTCCCGTTCTCGCACTTCCGGCACGGCCTGATCCTGACCCGGCACCTCGAGGGGCGCCACGTCACCGTCACCACCGAAACCGTGACGGTCCGACGCCCCGGGCAGCGGACCGAGCACCGCCCGCTGAGACAGGGCGAGCTCAGGGACCTGCTCGTCGAGCTGGAGGTGACCCTCCCAGCGGCCGACGTGGACCGCCTCGTGCAGGTCCTCGACACAAAGCGTGCAGCCACTCCTGCCTGATGCTCAGACGGCGGAGGCGGCTGGCTGGTCGAGCCACCAGATCCGGTTCTCGCAGGTGATGCCGCGGGCCGGGGTCTCGTGCACGGACCCGTCGCTGGCGAGCGCACGCGACACCGCTTCTGCCTTCCCCTCACCGGTCACGAGGAACCACACCTCGCGGGCCCGGTTGAGCGTGCTGAAGGTCAGCGTGATCCGCTCGGGTGGTGGCTTCGGGGAGTCCGTCACGGCCACGGCGATCTCGTCGTCGATGTCGAGCTGCGGGGAGCCGGGGAACAGGGAGGCGACATGACCGTCGGGCCCCACGCCGAGGAGCACGAGGTCGAATAGTCCGGTGCCGTGCGTGTGCACCAGGTTGCCGTACGCCGCAGCGGCCTGGGCCACGTCGAGGTGTACCTCGTCGGCGGCCGGCATCGCATGCACGCGCGCCGGGTCGACCGCGACGACGTCGAGGAGGTCGAGCTCCGCGGCCCGGTCGTTGCGGTCGGTTGAGTCCGCCGGGACGTAGCGCTCGTCGCCCCAGAAGAAGTCGACCTGCATCCAGTCCACATGGGCTGAGGGAAGCGTGGCGATCGCGCGGTAGATCTGGTTCGCGACCGTGCCACCCGTGAGCACCACCGAAGGCAACCGCCCCTCGGCCTGGATGTCGGCCAGGCGAGCCACGAGCTCCTCCGCCACCGCGTACGCGACCGCGTCGGCGTTGGGCAGGATCCTGATCTCGGTCACTTGCCCCTCATCTCCAGCTTGACCAGCCGCCGCGCGGTGGCGGCGTACGTGTCGTCCTCGTCGAGGCGGCGCAGCTCCTCGGCGAGCAGCTCGGGCACGGAGCGTCGCTTCAGCGCCACCGGTCGGTCGGGCTGGCCGGGGGAGACGAACGAGGCGAGCTTTCCGTCCGGACGCGTGATGCTGACCGCACCGGACTTCGTTGTGAGCTGCACCTCGGTGATGCCCGGACCGCCCGAGTTCTTCCGCTCGACGTCGACCTTCAGCCGGTCGTTGAGCCAGGCCACCAGCAGGTCTGCGCTCGGGCTGACCCGCTCAGCCGTGACCGAGGCCCTCGAGACCTTTTGGGGGTGCTGGTCCAACGCTGCCGCCAGCAGCGCCCGCCACGGCGTGAGCCGGGTCCAGGCGAGGTCGGTGTTGCCCTTCGCATAGGCCGAGCACTGGTGGTGCAGCGCCTTCGTCTTCGCCCGCGTGGCTGCAGCGGCGTCGGTGATGCGGCGTTGCGCGAGCGAGCCCAGGGGGTCGGCTGCCGGGTCCGTCGGGGCATCCGACGGCCACCAGACCGCGACGGGGGAGTCGGGCAGCAGGAGCGGCAGTACGACGGAGTCGGGGTGCTTGACGACCTCGCCCTTGAGCCGGATCAGTGCGGTCTCGCCGCTCCAGCCGGAGCCGGTGCCGACCTGCGCGTTGACCACGGCGTGGCCGCGAGCGTCGCCCAGGATGACGCCGAGCACCCGTGCGGGATGCTCCTGCGAGGCAGTGCGTGCGGCCTCCATGGCGTCGTGTGCGTCGTCCTCCGCGACCACGATGACCAACGTCATGACCATCCCCATGGCGGGCGAGCCGGCCTTCTTGCGGGCGCGCAAGAACTCGGCGGCGATGCCGGCGGAGTTGGTCTCGGTGAGCTCGATCATGGCCGCCTCCAGACGCGGCCGTCGCGGGCCAGCATTGCGTGAGCGGACTCAGGCCCCCAGTTGCCGGACGTGTACTGCTCGACCCCGGAGCTGCCGGCCGCGTCCTTCTTCGCCCAGTGCTCGAGGATCGGGTCCAGGATCTGCCAGGACAGCTCGACCTCCTTCTGCTGGGGGAAGAGCGGAGGATCGCCGAGCAGCACGTCGAGGATCAGCCGCTCGTACGCCTCCGGGCTGGCCTCGGTGAAGGACCCGCCGTAGGCGAAGTCCATGTTCACGTCGCGGATCTCCATGGCCGTGCCGGGCACCTTGGAGCCGAACCGCATCGTGATGCCCTCGTCGGGCTGGATCCGGAAGACCACCGCGTTGTGGGTGAGGTCCTCGGTGGCAGTCTCGGTGAACGGCAGGTGCGGCGCCCGCTTGAACACGACAGCCACCTCGGTGACCCGTCGACCGAGTCGCTTTCCCGTGCGCAGGTAGAACGGGACGCCGGCCCAGCGACGGGTCTCGACGTCGAGCCGGATCGCCGCGAAGGTCTCGGTGGTCGAGGACTTCGCGATGTCCTCCTCCTCGAGGTAGCCGTTGACCATCTCTCCGCCGGCCCAGCCTGCGGCGTACTGACCGCGCGCGGTGTTCAGATCCAGCCTGCGGGGGAGTACGACGGAGGAGAGGATCTTCTGCTTCTCGACCCGCAGGCTCTCCGCGTCGAAGGAAACCGGCTCCTCCATCGCCACCAGCGCCATCAGCTGGATCAGGTGGTTCTGGATGACGTCGCGGGCCGCACCGATGCCGTCGTAGTACCCGGCGCGACCCCCGATGCCGATGTCCTCGGCCATGGTGATCTGCACGTGGTCGACGTAGTTGGCGTTCCAGATGGGCTCGAAGAGGTTGTTGGCGAACCGCATCGCCAGGATGTTCTGCACCGTCTCCTTGCCCAGGTAGTGGTCGATGCGGAACACCGACTCCGGCGGGAACACGCGGTCGATGACTGCGTTGAGCTCCCGGGCCGACTCCAGGTCATGGCCGAACGGCTTCTCCACAACGACCCGGCGCCAGGACCCGTCGTTCCCTGCAGTGAGCCCGTGCTCCTCGAGCTGGTCGATCACGTCACCGAAGAACTTCGGCGGGATCGAGAGGTAGAACGCGTGGTTGCCGCCGGTGCCACGAACCTCGTCGAGCTCCTCGATGGTGCGCCTGAGCTTGTCGAAGGCGGCATCGTCGGCGAAGTCACCCTGGACGAAGCGCAGCCCCTCGGCGAGCTGGCGCCACACCTCCTCGCGGAACTCCGTGCGGGAGTGCGCGCGGACCGAGTCGTGCACGATCTGCGCGAAGTCCTGGTCGGCCCAGTCGCGCCGGGCATAGCCGACCAGGCTGAAGCCCGGCGGGAGCAGTCCGCGGTTGGCCAGGTCGTAGATCGCCGGCATCACCTTCTTGCGCGCGAGGTCGCCGGTGACCCCGAAGAGCACCATGCCGCCAGGGCCCGCGATCCGCGGCATCCGCCGGTCGTCCGGGTCCCGCAGCGGGTTGGTCCACACCTCCCGCTGGTTACCCGTTGTCACAGTGCAGGGCCGTCGGCACCGAGCGCGTCTCGTACGGCGGCAAGTCCGGCGTCGTGGTCGACCAGGTGCAGGCGCAGCACGGGTCGGCCGTGCTCCGCCAGGACGTTCGCGTCCCCGACGGCCTGGGCGCCGATGAACGTGCCGAAGCTGAAGGGTCGACCCGGGATGTCGAGGTCCTGGAGGGGAGCGGTGGTGACCTGGAGGTAGACGCCGACGGGGGGCCCACCCTTGTGGTACTGCCCGGTGGAGTGCAGGAACCGCGGACCCCAGCCGAAGGTCGTGGGGCGACCGGTGCGGGTTGCGAGCGACTCGCGTACGCCGGCCAGGTCCTTGTCTGTCTCGCGGTCGAGGTAGGCCATCACCGCGAGGTAGCCGCGCTCGTCGTCGATCTGGTCCAGCAGCGTCTGCACGGCGCCGGCGACGGTCTTCTCGTCGGAGAGCAGGCCCTCGGTCGAGTAGACCTCGACCGAGCCCTCGGTGAACGTCGGCGTCGGGGTCTTGCCGCCGCCGTCGAGCATCTCCCGAGCGGCCTGCTTGGCGCTCTCAACATCGGGTTGGTCGAACGGGTTGATGCCGATGACCCGGCCCGCGACCACCGTGGCGTACTCCCACAGCAGCATCTGGGCACCGAGCGGGGCGTCCACGGCGACTCCCCAGCCGGAGGTGGGGAGCGCGCTCTCGACTACGCCCGGGCCCAGGGTCACCACCACCTCGTCGGAGGTGTTGGGGCTGAGGTTCGGCGCGTCCAGGGAGGGTACGACGACCGGCAGGATGCCCTTGTCGTTCTTCCCGGTCGACTCGGCGACCAGCTGCTCCGCCCAGTCACCGAAGCCAGGGATCCCCGACCCGTTGTCGGCGACGACCATCTTGTCGACGCCCTCGAGGTTGGCCACGCCGAGCAGCGCACCCATGCGCAGGCCCGGGTTGTCGGCGTGGTCGGACTCGAGCGCCGACTGGATGCTGGATGCCTCATCGAGCAGCTTCGCGAGGTTGGCACCGGCCAGCCCACTCGGCACCAGGCCGAACGCGGTGAACGCGGAGTACCTTCCACCCACGTCGGGGTCGGCGTGGAAGATGCGGTAGCCCGCCTTCCCCGCCTCATCGTCGAGCGGGGAGTCCGGGTCGGTGACCACGATGATGTGGGCCATCGGCTCGAGGTCGGCGTCGCGGAACGCCTGCTCGAAGGCACGCTTCTGGCTGTCTGTCTCGACTGTCCCGCCCGACTTGCTCGACACGACAACCGTGGTGCGCTCCAGCCGGTCGCCCAGCGCGCGGCGCACGCAGTCGGGGTCCGAGGAGTCCAGCACGGTCAGCTCGACACCGTGGGCTGCGCAGATGACCTCGGGCGCGAGTGAGGAGCCGCCCATCCCGCACAGGACGACCCGGTCCATACCCCGGTTGGCGAGGACGTCGCGGAGGCCGATGATCTCGTCGACGAGGACCTTCGACTCCTGGGGCAGCCCGACCCAGGCAAGCCGCTTGCCGGCCTCGGCCTCAGCCTCGGGACCCCACAGGGTGGGATCCCGGCGGGCGATGCCGGAGGCGACGCCGTCGGCGACCAGCTGCTCGACGCATTCGCTGAACGCAGCTGTGTCGCGGTAGCCGAAGGACAGCTCGAAGCCGTCTCCCTTGACGGTGCTCCAGTCGGTCACCCCTCGACCTCTTCCTTGGCAGCGGCGAGGTTCTTCTCGACCGTCTCGAGCAGCTCGTGCCACGACGTCACGAACTTCTCGACGCCCTCCTTCTCGAGAGTGGCGATGACGTCGTCGTACTCGATGCCGGCGTTCTTGAGGTCCTGCATCACCTTGCGGGCGTCGTCGTAGTGCGGCCGCACCTGGTCGCCCTTGATCTCACCGTGGTCCTTGACAGCCTCGAGGGTCTTCTGGGGCATGGTGTTGACGGTGTTCTCGACGGTCAGCTCCGTGACGTACATCGTGTCGTCGTAGTCAGGGTTCTTCACACCCGTGGAGGCCCAAAGTGGTCGTTGGGTGTTGGCGCCGGCGGCTCTGAGCCGGTCCCAACGCTCTCCGGAGAAGAACTTCTCGTAGGCCTCGTAGGCGAGCCGGGCGTTGGCGACGCCCGCCTTGCCCTTGAGCTCATCTGCGGCGCCCGACTTGGCCAGCCGGTTGTCGATCTCGGTGTCCACCCGGCTGACGAAGAACGAGGCGACCGAGTGGATCTTCGACAGGTCCTGGCCGGCCCCCTTCGCCTTCTCGAGGCCAGCGACGTACGCCTCCATCACGCCCTGGTAGCGACCGAGGCCGAAGATCAGCGTGACGTTGACGCTGATTCCCTCCGCTAGGGTGCCGGTAATGGCGGGCGCGCCCTCTGTGGTCGCGGGGATCTTGATGAACAGGTTGGGTCGGTCGACCTCGCGCCAGAGCTCCTTGGCCGAGGCGAGCGTCGCATCGGTGTCGTGGGCGAGATCGGGCGCGACCTCGATGGACACGCGCCCGTCGACCCCGTTGGTCGCGTCGAACACTGGCTTCATGACGTCGCACGCATTGCGTACGTCGGTGGTGGTCAGCGCGAAGACGCAGCTGTCGACGTCGGCGTCCTCGCCGGCCAGCCGGCGCAGCTGGTCGTCGTACCGCTCGCCCTCGGCCAGCGCCGCCGCGAAGATCGACGGGTTGGTCGTGACCCCGACGACGTAGTCGTTCTTGACAAGGTCGGCGAGGTTGCCCGTCTCGATGCGCTCACGAGAGAGGTCATCGAGCCAGATGGAGACACCGGCCCCGGAAAGCTCCTGCAGATGGTCAGACATGTTGCTGCTCCCTGATTCGCTGGATCGGTTTCTTCGGTTGTTCGAGTCAGCCGGTGGCTACCCGAATGCTGTCCTCGGCGGCCGAGGCGACCGCTTCGGCGGTGACGCCGTACTCGCGATAGATGCGGTCGAAGGCGGCCGAGGCGCCATAGTGCTCGATCGAGACGATCCGCCCGTGGTCACCCACGATGTCGCGCCAGCCCTGGGCGATGCCGGCCTCGACAGAGACGCGTGCCCGCACGGTCGGCGGAATCACGGTCTCCCGGTAGGACGCGTCCTGCGCGTCGAACCACTCGCGGCAGGGCATCGAGACGACCCGCGCGCGGATGCCCTTCTCGGCCAGCCTCTCGCGGGCCTCGACAGCCAGCTGCACCTCCGAGCCCGTGCCGATCAGCACCACGTCGGGCAGGCCGCCGTCGGCGTCGAGCAGCACGTAGCCGCCGCGGTGCACGTTGCTCGTGTCACTCCAGTGCTCTCCAGTGTTGGCATCGTCGCCGCGCGGGAAGACCGGCACGTTCTGCCGGGTCAGGATGATCCCGGCGGGGCGGTCCACGTGGCTGAGTACTGCCTGCCAGCACGCGGCTGTCTCGTTCGCGTCCGCAGGTCGTACGACGTCCAGGCCGGGGATCGCCCGCAGCGCGGCGAGGTGCTCGATCGGCTGGTGGGTCGGCCCGTCCTCACCGAGTCCGATGGAGTCGTGTGTCCACACGTACGTCACCGGCAGCCCCATCAGCGAGGCGAGTCGCACCGCGGGGCGCATGTAGTCGGAGAAGGTCAGGAACGTTGCACCGAAGACGCGGGTGCCGCCGTGGACGGCGACTCCGTTCAGGATCGAGCCCATGCCGTGCTCGCGGATGCCGAAGTGGAGCACGCGTCCGGCGTACGGGTCGCCCTTCCACATCTTCGTGGAACGGATCTTGGGGATGAACGACTGGGCGCCCTCGATGGTCGAGTTGTTGGACTCGGCGAGGTCCGCGGAGCCACCCCACAGCTCGGGCACCTTGCCGGCGATGGCATTGATCACCGCTCCGGACGCCTTCCGGGTGGCGACCCCCTTGGGGTCGGCCGGCCAGCTCGGCAGGTCGCTGTCCCAGCCGTCGGGGAGGGCCCGGGTCTGCATCCGCTCGAACAGTGCGGGGTCGGCCGAGGGCTTGCGGGTCCACGCGGCGTACTCGTCGTTCCAGGCTGCCTGAGCCAGCTTGCCGCGGTCGACCGCCTTGCGGGTGTGGGCGATGACCTCGTCTGTGATCTCGAAGGTCTGGTCCGGGGCGAAACCCAGGATCCGCTTCGTGGCCGCGACCTCGTCGTCCCCGAGGGCCGAGCCGTGGGCCTTGCCGGTGTTCTGGGCGTTGGGCGCCGGCCAGGCGATCACTGTGCGCAGGACGATGATGCTGGGCTTGTCGGTGACCTTCTCGGCAGCCTGTAGCGCCTTGTGAAGTGCCGGGACGTCCTCCTTGTAGGTCTTGCCGTCGTTGGTCCAGTCGACGACCTGGACGTGCCAGCCGTAGGCCTCGTAGCGCTTGGGGACGTCCTCGGAGAGCGCGACGTCGGTGTTGTCCTCGATCGAGATCTTGTTCTCGTCGTAGATCAGGGTGAGGTTGCCCAGCTGCTGGGTGCCCGCGAGGGAGGATGCCTCGGAGCTGACGCCCTCCTCGATGTCCCCGTCGCTGGCCATCACGTAGATCTGGTGGTCGAAGACGGACTCACCGGGCGCGGCGTTGGGGTCGAGCAGGCCGTGCTCGCGGCGCGCAGCCATCGCCATGCCGACCGCGTTGCCGATGCCCTGGCCCAGAGGACCTGTGGTGGTCTCGACGCCGGCGGTGTGGCCGTACTCCGGGTGCCCCGGGGTCTTGCTGTCCCAGGTGCGCAGCGCCTTGAGGTCCTCGAGCTCCAGGCCCCAGCCGCCGAGGTAGAGCTGGATGTAGAGGGTCAGGCTCGAGTGGCCGCAAGAGAGCACGAACCGGTCCCGTCCCGGCCAGTGCGGGTCTGCGGGGTTGTGCCGCATCACCTTCTGGAAGAGGAGGTACGCCGCGGGGGCGAGGCTCATGGCGGTGCCGGGGTGCCCGTTGCCCACCTTCTGTACTGAATCCATGGCCAGGACTCGTGCGGTGTCGACTGCTCGATCGTCGAGCTCGGTCCAGTCCAGTCGGGCATCTGTGGGCACGTTTGGTGGTGTCCTCTCTTCAGCGTCGAGCTTCGCCTTCGAGCCTAGTCCGCGGACGCTGTGCAGGTCACGCCGGTCGGTTCGTGGGACGGGCGCCAGCGGCGATAGACTCCCCACGTTCTACTACCCCGTTCCAGTTCCACGATCCCGCCCCGGCTCCGGGCGCGAAGGCGAGGCTGAGTGAGCACCCGAACACGCCGCTCGCTGCGCGACGGGGACGCCCCATGACCGCCCTCGACTCCGAGGTGTCCCTGAACGGACACTCCTCTGCCCAGGCGAGCCTCCGCGACGTCGTGGGCGCCTACGTGGGGCTGACCAAGCCGCGGGTGATCGAGCTCCTGCTGCTGACGACCGTCCCGGTGATGTTCTTCGCGCAGCGCGGTGTCCCGCCGCTGTGGCTGGTGGTCGCCACCGTGGTCGGCGGCACTCTCTCGGCAGGTAGCGCCAACGCTCTCAACTGCGTATACGACCGCGACATCGACGAGCAGATGCGCCGTACCCGTCGACGTGCGCTGCCGCGCCACATCGTCACCCCGCGAGCCGCGTTCGTCTTCGGGGTGGCGCTGATGATCGTCTCGACGCTGGTGCTCGGCTTCTACGTCAACTGGCTCTCGTCAGGCCTGGCCCTGGCTGCGAGCGCCTTCTACCTCTTCGGCTACACGATGGTGCTGAAGCGGCGTACCACCCAGAACATCGTGTGGGGCGGGCTCGCGGGCTGCTTCCCGACCTTGATCGGCTGGACGGCGGTCACGAACGAGTTGGCGTGGCCCCCGGTAGTGCTGTTCCTCGTGGTGTTCTTCTGGACACCGCCGCACACGTGGGCCCTCGCGATGCGCTACCGCGAGGACTACGCCCTCGTCGACGTGCCGATGCTGCCGGTCGTCAAGGACGCCGCGGCCGTCTCCCGCCAGATCGTGGCCTACTCGTGGGTGATGGTGGCGACCTCGCTCGCGCTCTGGCCGGTGGCCGACACCGGGATCCTCTACCCGGTGGTCGCAGCGCTCCTCGGCGCCGGCTTCCTCGTGGAGGCACACCTGATGTGGCACCGCGGCCGCCGCAGCAACGAGCTCGCCGACGTACGCCCGATGCGGCTCTTCCACTGGTCCAACATGTACCTCTCGCTGCTCTTCGTCGCCGTGGCGCTGGACCCGCTCCTCAAGCTCTGAGCCCGGCGTCTCTGTACGCCGCCCGGTTGGTCCGGCGTACGTGATGGACGAGGCTGAGCGCCACAGCCAGCCCGATCAGCAGCACGCTGGTACCGGGCTCCAGTCCCAGCAGGCCGACCACCCAGAGCACGGCGACGACGGCGATCGCGGGCAGCGTCGTGGCCAGCGAGGAGCCGGCCAGGCCGTGGACGAGCGAGACCACGAGCAGGTACACGGTGGTGGACCCGACCAGGAGGAGCACCGCGGTTCGTGACTCGACATGCCCCTCGCCCTCCACGATGTCCACCAGCACCGCCAGGCACGCCCCGACGCCCGCGGCGGAGGCGAAGACGAAGTAGTGCACGTAGCCGAAGACGAAGGCCGTCTCGGCCGTCACCGAGTCGACCATCGGTCGCTTGAAGTAGACCCACCACATCGAGAACACGAGGAGCAGGGCACCGAGGATCAGTGGGAACAGCTGGATCTTCGGGGCGTGGCCGTCCAGGGTTCCCGCGATGGCCTGGGTGGTCGCGAGGATGACCTCGCCCAGCACGATGATCGTGAACAGCTCGTAGCGCTCGGCGATGTGGTGCCGGTGCCAGGGCGTCGCCCAGGCGTGTTCCGCCCAGTACGGTCCGGCCAGCTCCAGCAGCACCAGCGCGGCGAAGGACACGTATCCGGTGGTCCCGTCTGCGAGGAACACCGTGCGCAGCACCCAGAGGGTCTGGATGACCACGATCGAGCCGGCGTGCCGGAGCGCCGTACGGCGTGCATCCGGGTGTTCTCGCGCCACCCGCAGCCAGAGCGGAATCATCGCGACACGCATGATCAGGTAGCCGACGACCACGAGCCGGAAGTCGTGCTCCGCACCTGCTGCCTGAGGGGTGCCGGCCGCCACCACGAGGACGCCGCTCATCACTACGAAGGTGAGCAGCCGGAAGATGATGTCGTCGGTGTCGTAGGCGCTGGCGAACCAGGCGTAGTTGACCCATGCCCACCAGATCGCGAAGAAGACCATCGCGTAGCCCGCAAGGCCGGTGAGGTGGCCGTGGGCGAGGTCGTGGTGCAGGGTCGCCGCGGCCGCAGCGACGCCCACTACGAAGCAGAGGTCGAAGAACAGCTCCAGCGACGTTGCCGAGCGGTGCGCTTCCTCGGGGTCCCGGCCCCCCATCGGCCGGCGCCAGGGCACAGCTGTCATTTCGTCAGGATTCGCCGGTCAGGGCGCTGAGCACGCCTTCGAGCATCTGCTGGGCGCGCCCGAGTGCGGGAGCCTCACCAGGAGGCAGCGAGGTCACCCGGACGGTGACGACCTCGAGCCCGTTGACGGCGGCGATCGTTGCGGAGTCGGCGCCGTCGACCTTCCCACTCGCGGCGCATGCGTCGTCGGCTCCGGCAGCCCGGAAGCCGGTCTGCTCGCGGAACTTGATGCGGTCGATGGAACGGCACTGGCTGGCGAGGACCTCGTCTGCGGAGATCTCGTCGTTGGTCTGCATCCACGTCACCACGGCGCGTACCTCGGTCGCTGCAGCGTCGGGGGAGCGGAGCGAGCATGCGGCAGTGGGATTTCTCGACTCGTCGGTGTTGGCGTTGGTCAGCAGCCCCTCGCGAGCCGCCTTCGGCACCGTGGCGCACAGGTCCGCCGGGACCTCGGGCTCCATCGCCACGAGCGGCGCTGGCTCGGTCCCACACGCGCTGGCGAGCAGCAGCGTGGCCAGCAGGGTGCCGAACCCTGCCGAACGCCGCCGTGCCGGCATCTGCTCACCCTGCCTGTTCTGCTGCCTGTCTTGCTGCCTGTCCTGCTCACTTCCTCAACCGGCCACATTTCACCACAGCCCGGTGATCGGGATCAGCGGAGTCTGCCCCGTCAGCAGCGAGCGAAGCGAGCGATCAGCCGAGACCACGGGCAGTAGGGCGAGAGGCAGCCGCAACCCATCGCCGGTTGCCACCTCACGGCCACCTGTTCGCACGGTGTGGTTATCGGGAGGTGTGGTTGGCGTCCGTGCTGGTTGGGCTGGTGTTCCCTGGTCGCTGCCTGTCGCTCACGGTTGCCGGGCTCGACCGTCGTGGTTGCGGTTGTGCACGTAGGTGGTCGAGCAGCGAGCGAAGCGAGCGAACAGCGAGACCACGGGCAGGAGGCGCGAGAGGCAGCCGCAACCCATCGCCGGTTGCCACCTCAGCGGCCACCTGTTCGCACGGTGTGGTTATCGGGAGGTGTGGTTGGCGTCCGTGCTGGTTGGGCTGGTGTTCCCTGGTCGCTGCCTGTCGCTCACGGTTGCCGGGCTCGACCGTCGTGGTTGCGGTTGTGCACGTAGGTGGTCGAGCAGCGAGCGAAGCGAGCGATCAGTCGAGACCACGGGCAGTAGGGCGAGAGGCAGCCGCAACCCATCGCCGGTTGCCACCTCACGGCCACCTGTTCGCACGGTGGGTTATCGGGAGGTGTGGTTGCGTCCGTGCTGGTTGGGCTGGTGTTCCCTGGTCGCTGCCTGTCGCTCACGGTTGCCGGGCTCGACCGTCGTGGTTGCGGTATTCGCCGGCGAGCCCTCAGATTAGTTATCCACATTCTCGAACACACCCTCGATACTGTCGGTGGTCGATGGTTGAATTCACATATGACGACGACCCGGCCCGACCTCGACTCCGCCTCGGCGGTGCTCGGGTTCGCGCGTGACCGTCGTGCCGTTGCTGATCGGGCCGAGGCCGATGTGCTGTACGCGGCGGTCACCTGGGCCGAGCAGCACCCGCCGGAGTCGATCGACGAAGCGGCGACCTGGGTCTGTGGTGGTGGGGACACCGGTCTCCCCCTCGCCGGACCGGGCGCACCACTGGTCGCGGAGTTCTGTATCGCCGAGTTCGCCGCCGCCCTCGGGCGCTCCACCGACTCCGGACGGGCGCTGATCGCGGACGCGGTGGAGCTGAAGTACCGGCTGCCCCGGCTGCTGGGACCGGGTCGGGTCCGGTGAGCTGCCGGTGTGGCGGGCCCGCCGGATCGCCCAAGCCACTCTCGGGCTGTCGATGGAGGCCGCAGGGTTCGTGGACGCCCAGGTCGCCGGGTTCGCCCACAAGATCGGCCTCGCCGCACTCGACCGGTTGGTCGCCGAGGCGATCGCCCGGTACATGCCCGACCTCGCCGTGCAGAACGCCGAGCAGGCTGCCGAGGGCAGGCACTTCACCATCCACCACCAGCAGGTCTCCTTCGACGGCACCAGCCGCATCGAGGGCGAGCTCGACCTCGCCGATGCCCTGGACCTCGACGCCGCCCTGACCCGCGGAGCCGAAACCCTCAAAGCCGGCGGGTCCACCGAGTCCCTGGACGTACGCCGCTCGATCGCCGCCGGCGAGCTCGCCCGACACCAGCTCGCCCTCGACCTCAACACCACCACCCCCGAGAACCACCATTACGACGCCCCCCAGAAGACGGTGAAGCCTCGCCAGGTCGTCCTCTACGTGCACCTCTCCGAAGCCGCCGTCACCGGCAGCACCAGCACCGGCCTTAACGGCACCGGTGGTGGTGTGGACCTGGCCCGGGTGGAGAACCACCGCCAAGGCGTCACCGCCGACCAGGTCCGGACCTGGTGCGCCAACCCCGACACCGAGGTGGTCGTGAAACCAGTCATCGACCTCAACGAGCACCACCGGGTCGAGGGCTATGAGATCCCCGACCGGCTCCGCGAACAAACCATCCTGCGCACCGGGACCTGTGTGTTCCCCTGGTGCACCCGCCCCGCACGGACCGCCGACTGCGACCACGTCATTCCATACGACCAGGGCGGATCCACCTGCTCGTGCAACCTCGCCGCCCTGTGCCGACGCCACCATCGACTCAAAACCCACACCGCCTGGAGCTACACGGTCCTGGAACCCGGGTCGTTCCTGTGGTCCAGCCCCTACGGCTACCAGTTCCTCACCGACCACCAAGGCACCCGCGACGTCACCGCCAAGCGGCCCCCACCCCGAAAAGCCGACACCTCCTGCATCGCCGACCCACCCGACCACTAGCCACCCCGCCCCGGACCCCGCCGAAACCCATCCCGGCGGGGACGCAGGCATGTTCATCAGCTGCCTGCGGGGTCATCGACGCGCCCCCGCTGATGGTCTCGGCTGCTGCTCGGCGTGCGGAGGGTGGTCTCGGCTGATCGCTCGCTGCGCTCGCTGCTCGACCACCTAGGGTCTGGGCTGCTGCTCGGCGTGCGGAGGGTGGTCTCGGCTGATCGCTCGCTGCGCTCGCTGCTCGACCACCTAGGGTCTGGGCTGCTGCTCGGCGTGCGGAGGGTGGTCTCGGCTCGCTGCGCTCGCTGCTCGACTACCTAGGGTCTGGGCTGCTGCTCGGCGTGCGGAGGGTGGTCTCGGCTGATCGCTCGCTGCGCTCGCTGCTCGACCACCTAGGGTCTGGGCTGCTGCTCGGCGTGCGGTGGGTGGGTCTCGGCTGGTCGCTCACTTCGTTCGCTGCTCGACCACCTACGGCGAAGGCCACCAAGCGACGCGTCGTGCGCGGGGGCGTCAACCGTCGCGTGCCTCGATGACCACCCAGGTGACCACGGCAGCGACCAGTGAGGCGCCGAGGAGGTGGAAGCCGACGAGCACGACCGGCAGGTCGGTGAAGTACTGGACGAAGCCGATGAGACCCTGGGCGAGCTCCACGCCGAGCAAGGTCCGCGTGGCCCGGGAGGGGTGCACGATCACCAGCGCGACCGTGAGGCCGACGAGCAGGAACACGAAGTCCGCGTGCAGCTGAGAGATCTGGAGTGGGTCGAGGCCGTTGCGCGGTGCCTTCACATCTCCGGCATGCGGTCCCGAGCCGGTCACCACCGTGCCCAGCGCGAGGACCACCCAGGCCGCGGCGTACGTCGCCCAGGCGAGCGTGCGCGCTGGTGCTGACCCATGCGTTCCAACCACCGCTGCCGGGTGGCCGATGGTGTGCAGGTAGAGCACCGCAAGGCTGATGATCCCCATGGAGAACAGCAGGTGGAAGGCGACCACCCACGGGTTCAGATCTGTGAGCACGGTGACGCCACCGAGCAGTGCCTGCGCAGGCACGCTGAGGCCGAGCAGGAGGGCCAGCCGGCGCAGGTCCGCCCGGCCGGTGCTCAGGGCGCTGAGGAAGGTCGCGACCGCGATCGCGATGAGCACGAAGGTCAACGTGCGGTTGCCGAACTCGATCGCGGAGTGTACGTCGAGCGCGCCGTGCGGGGTGAACGACTCATCGGTGCAGCGCGGCCACGTGGGACAGCCGAGCCCGGAGCCGCTGAGCCGCACCGCTCCGCCGGTGAGGACGATGCCGATGTTGGCGACCAGCGTCGCCCATCCCAGCCGGCGAACCCAGGTCGGCGTACCCAGCCCGGCGGTTCGCTGCGTGACCTCGGAGCTCACTCCCACTTGAACGTCCTCGCTGTCAGAACGGCCCCGACTGCGGCCCACACCACCAGCACCAGAAGCGAGGTCCACCTGACGTCGCCCGACCAGAACGCCTCGCGGAGCCCGTCGCCGAGGGCGCCGGAGGGCAGCAACCTGGTGACGCCGCCGAAGGTGCCGTACGCCGACGAGGGGAGTACGACGGCCCCACCCACCATCAGCAACACGTAGACCAGGTTCGCGGCGGCCAGCGTCGCCTCCGCCCGCAGCACACCCGCGAGGAGCAGCCCGAGCGCAGCAAAGGCCGCCGTACCCGCCACGATGGTCAGCACCGCGGCGACCGGCGCCGCGTGCGGCTTCCAGCCCAGCGCGAGCCCGACCAACGAGATCACCACTATCTGCAGCGCCTCGACGACCAGCAGGGCACCGACCTTGCCGAGCAGCAGTCCGGAGCGTGGCAACGGCGAGGAACCGAGCCGCTTGATCACGCCGTACCGACGCTCGAAGCCGGTCGCGATCGCCAGCGAGGTGAACGCCGTCGACATCACCGCGAGGGCCAGGACGCCGGGGACGAACACGTCGACGGGCCTTCGCGAGAACTCCAGACCGAGGTGCTGGGCTCCCTCCACCCCACCGATGAGCACGATCACCGGGATCACGACGGCCAGCAGCAGCTGCTCCCCGTTGCGCAACATCAGCCGCGACTCCATCGCGGCCTGCGCGAGCACCTGCCGGGAAAGGGGAGCGGCGCCGGGGCGGGGGGCGTAGGTGCCTCTCATGTCGCGAGCTCCCGGCCGGTCAGCTCGAGGAAGACGTCCTCGAGGTTGCGCTGGCCCAGGTGCAGGGACTCCGGGAGTACGCCGTGCTGCTCGCACCACGCCGACACGGTCGCCAGGGTGGTGCTGTCGGCAGGCCCGGTGATGAGCAAGCTGACGTCACTGACCGTGCGTACGTCGAGCCGGTGTCCCAACGCCTCCTGAAGCGACTCCGGCGAACCCTCGGGGAACGGCTTCGTGACGACCAGCCGAATGGTGGAGGTCCCGCCACGGGTCAGCTCGAGCGGTGTGCCGGAGGCGATCATCCGGCCGTGGTCGATGATGTGGATCCGATCCGCGAGCCGCTCGGCCTCGTCCATGTGATGGGTGGTCAGTACGACGGCCACGCCGTCGGTGCGCATCTCCTCGAGCAGCTCCCATGTCGTACGTCGGCCGGCGGGGTCCATGCCTGCCGTCGGCTCGTCGACGAAGACCAGCTCCGGCCTCCCGACGATCGCCATCGCCAGCTTGAGCCGCTGCTGCTGTCCCCCGGAGAGTCGCCGGTAGGTGGTGCGACCACAGTCACCGAGGCCGAGGCGCTCGCCCAGCGCGTCCACGTCGAGGGGGTGGGCGTGCAGGCGCGCGATGTGGCGCAGCATCTCCATCGCGTGCACCCCGGTCCACGCGCCGCCGTCCTGGAGCATCACGCCGATGCGGGGCAGCAGGTCGCGGCGCTGGCGCTGCGGGTCGAGCCCGAGCACGGACACCGTGCCCTCCTGCGGCTTGCGGTAGCCCTCGCAGGTCTCCAGAGTCGTGGTCTTTCCCGCGCCATTGGGGCCGAGCACGGCGGTGATGGTCTGCCGCTCGACCGTCAGGTCCAGGTGGTCGACGGCCACCTTCTCGGCGTACCGCATGACCAGGCCGGACACGGCGACCGCCGGCCCGGGAGCCGTCTCCGAGGCTTCAGATGAGGTCTCGGAGCTGGGCACGCCCAGATTCTACGGACGGCCGAGGCAGTCCCTTGACGTAGGCCGCCTGCCCCAGGTGCTGCAGACAGTCGCCGAGGAGACTGACCAGCCGTACGCCGGCGGTGACCGGGGGATCCCACCGGCGGTCGACGATGCGGCCCAGCTCCTCGGCGTCGACCCGCCCGAGGTACTCGATGGTGAGCGCGTGCACCGCGTCGTGGTACTCCACGAGGTCCTCCAGCCGCTTGATGCGTACGGCGTCCACCTCGTCGGAGGAGTGGCCGTAGCCGATGTCGCCCTCGTCGAAGGGGAGGCCGAACCGCTCGGCCCACCCGTCGTGCCACGCCTGCTGCCCGCCCGAGAGGCCGACGACGTGGTCGTCCTGCACTCGCGCCGTGTGCCAGAGCAGCCAGGCGATGGGGTTTCCGGTGCCGTCCGGGCGGTCGTGGGCACGCTCCAGGTCGAGGTCTCCCGCGATGTCGACGTACAGCTCACGGACGCGTCCGAACGCGTCGGTGAGCAGCTCTGAGATCTCCATCCCGACAGGTTAGGGCAGCCTTATTTGAAAGGGTCCGGGTATTAAGGGCACACTGTTGTTGTGGAAATCGTTGGACAGGTGCCTCAGGGTGCCCAGAACCAGCACGACCAGCCCACGCGCGAGCGTGTGGTGCGGTCGGTCATGGTCAACGGTCCCTCCACCGCCGCGGCGCTCGCGGAGCGTCTCGAGCTCACCCCGGCCGCCGTACGCCGCCACCTCGACCACCTGCTCGAGGACGGCACCCTGGAGGCGCGCGAGCCGCGCAGTGTCGGCGTGCGGGGACGTGGCCGCCCGGCCAAGGTCTTCGCCCTGACCGACGTCGGCCGCGACAGCCTCGACCAGGCCTACGACGACCTCGCCGTGCAGGCGATCCGCTTCCTCGCCGAGACCGGCGGCAAGGAGGCGGTCCGCCAGTTCGCCGACCAGCGGGCCAACAAGATCGAGCAGCGCTTCGACGACCTGGTGGAGGCCCAACCGGACCTCGCACCCGTCGACGCGCTTGCGCAGGTCTTCACCGAGGAGGGGTACGCCGCCTCGGTGCGCGACCTGCCCATCGGGGAGCAGCTGTGCCAGCAGCACTGCCCGGTCTCCCACGTGGCACACGAGTTCCCCGAGCTGTGCGAGGCCGAGACGGCCGCGATCAGCCGGATGCTCGGCGGTCGCCACGTGCAGCGACTCGCCACCATCGCCCACGGCGACGGTGTGTGCACGACCTGCATTCCGCACAACCCGGCTTCGGCCGGCACCAACGTCAGAGACATCACCAAAGGCAATCCCACCAAAGGCAATCCCATCAAAGGCAATCCCATCAAAGGCAAGGAAAGGGTCACTCGATGACTTCCATCGAAGAGCTGAACCCGTCACTGAAGGAGATCGGCCGCTACGAGTTCGGCTGGTCCGACAGTGACGACGCCGGCGCGGGGGCGACCCGTGGCCTCAACGAGGCAGTCGTACGCGACATCTCCTCGAAGAAGAGCGAACCCCAGTGGATGCTCGACATGCGGCTCAAGGGCCTCAAGCTCTTCGATCGCAAGCCCATGCCCAAGTGGGGCTCGGACCTGTCGACGATCGACTTCGACAACATCAAGTACTTCGTCCGCTCCACCGAGAAGCAGGCCCAGACCTGGGACGACCTGCCCGCGGACATCAAGAACACCTACGACAAGCTCGGCATCCCCGAGGCCGAGAAGGCCCGACTGGTCTCCGGCGTCGCCGCCCAGTACGAGTCCGAGGTGGTCTACCACAAGATCAACGAGGAGCTCGAGGCCCAGGGCGTGATCTTCCTGGACACCGACACCGCGCTGAAGGAGCACCCGGAGATCTTCCAGGAGTACTTCGGCACCATCATCCCGGTCGGTGACAACAAGTTCTCCGCGCTGAACTCCGCGGTGTGGTCGGGTGGCTCGTTCATCTACGTGCCCAAGGGTGTCCACGTCGAGATCCCGCTGCAGGCTTACTTCCGGATCAACACCGAGAACATGGGCCAGTTCGAGCGCACCCTGATCATCGTCGACGAGGGTGCCTACGTGCACTACGTCGAGGGCTGCACCGCGCCGATCTACAGCTCGGACTCGCTGCACTCCGCGGTCGTCGAGATCATCGTGAAGAAGGGTGGTCGCTGCCGCTACACGACCATCCAGAACTGGTCGAACAACGTCTACAACCTGGTCACCAAGCGTGCGACCTGCGAGGCCGGCGCGACCATGGAGTGGGTCGACGGCAACATCGGCTCCAAGGTGACCATGAAGTACCCCGCCATCTACCTGATGGGCGAGCACGCCAAGGGCGAGACGCTGTCGATCGCCTTCGCCGGCGAGGGCCAGCACCAGGACGCGGGCGCCAAGATGGTGCACGCGGCCCCGAACACGTCGAGCTCGATCCTGTCGAAGTCGGTGGCCCGTGGTGGCGGCCGTACGTCGTACCGGGGACTGATCCAGATCAACGAGGGGGCCCACGGCTCCAAGAGCAACGTGCTCTGTGACGCGCTCCTGGTCGACCAGATCAGCCGCTCCGACACCTATCCCTACGTCGACATCCGCGAGGACGACGTGTCGATGGGCCACGAGGCCAGCGTCTCCAAGGTCTCCGATGACCAGCTCTTCTACCTGATGTCGCGAGGCATGGAGCAGGACGAGGCGATGGCGATGATCGTGCGCGGCTTCGTCGAGCCGATCGCGAAGGAGCTCCCGATGGAGTACGCCCTCGAGCTCAACCGGCTCATCGAGCTCCAAATGGAGGGGGCTGTTGGCTAAGCGCTTCGCGCTTTGCCAACAGATGCGTGCTCGTCCTCGCCTGGCGGCTCGTCCTCGTGTGGTTGCTTGCAGTGCCGGCCTCACCGCTTGATCCGATCGTGAACGTAGAAAGTTGACTGTGACTATCACTGAATCTGTGCGAGACGCGCTTGAAATGGGCCCCGAGAAGGTGCTCAGCCACCTGCACCCGGTGGGGTCCTTCGACGTGGCCGAGCACGTGGTCCCCACGGGCCGCGAAGAGGTTTGGCGGTTCACGCCCCTCAAGCGCCTGCGCGGCATCCACGACGATGCCGCCCTGGACGGCAACGCCTTCGACGTCGAGGTGCACGCTGCCCCCGGCGTGAGCGCCGGCAGGGTCGCCGTCGACCACGAGTCCCGTGGGACCTCCGGCCTGGTCCCGCCCGACCGGGTGAGCGCACGTGCGTGGGCGGCCGCGGACTCGGTCTTCCTCGTCGACATCGCCAAGGAGCAGGTGAGCGACCCGTCCGAACCGGCGACCACCGTCACCCTGACCGGCACCGGCAACGAGGTCGCCTCGGCCGGTCACCTCGTGGTGCGTGCCGGCGCGTTCTCGAAGTCGACCGTGGTGCTCCGCTTCCAGGGCACCGCCACCCTCGTGGAGAACGTGGAGATCGTCGTCGGCGACGGCGCCGAGCTGACCGTCGTCACGGTGCAGGACTGGGACGACGAGGCCGTGCACCACTCCACCCAGCACGCCATGGTGGGCCGCGACGCGACCCTGCGCCACGTCGCCGTCTCCATCGGAGGGGATGTGGTGCGCCATGACGCCACCGCGGAGTACTCCGGACCCGGAGGCTCCGTCGAGATGCTCGGCATGTACTTCGCCGACGCGGGCCAGCACATCGAGCACCGCCTCTTCGTGGACCACAACCAGCCGCACACCCGCAGCAACGTCGTCTACAAGGGCGCGCTGCAGGGCAAGGGTGCGCACGCCGTGTGGATCGGCAACGTCTTGATCCGCAAGGAGGCGTTGGGTATCGACACCTACGAGGAGAACCGCAACCTGGTGCTCACCGACGGGTGCCAGGCCGACTCCGTGCCCAACCTCGAGATCGAGACCGGCGAGATCCTGGGGGCCGGACACGCCTCGGCCACCGGCCGCTTCGACGACAACCAGCTGTTCTACCTGCGCTCCCGCGGCATCGAGGAGGCGGAAGCCCGACGCCTGGTGGTGCACGGGTTCTTCAACGACCTGATCCGCAAGATCGGCGTACCCGAGCTCGAGGAGCAGCTGGTCAGCACCGTGGAGGCGGAGCTGGAGAAGAACGTCGGCCGGATCACCGGCGCGACCGCGCGGGGGGAGGACACGTGAGCTTCGTGCGAGCCTGCGCACTCAACGAGCTGACCGACAGCACACCGGTGCGCGTCGAGGTCGACGGCCTCGACGTGGCTGTCGTGCTGCACGGCGACGAGGTCTTCGCCATCGAGGACGAGTGCAGCCACGCGGCGGTCGCGCTCTCCGAGGGTGACGTCGACGACTGCACCATCGAGTGCTGGATGCACGGATCCCGCTTCGACCTCCGCACTGGCAAGCCGACCGGCCCGCCCGCCACCGAACCCGTATCCGTCTTCCCCGTGCAGATCGACGGGGACCACGTACTCATCGACATCGACGCGCCCCTCGCGGGCTGAAGGAGCAACACATGGCAACGCTTGAGATCAAGGACCTGCACGTTTCGGTCGAGGCTGACGACGCGCCTGACGGCACTGGCCGCAAGGAGATCCTCAAGGGCGTCAACCTGACCATCAAGGCCGGGGAGACGCACGCGATCATGGGCCCCAACGGGTCCGGCAAGTCGACGCTCGCGTACTCGATCGCCGGGCACCCCAAGTACGCCGTCACGAAGGGCACCGTCACCCTGGACGGTGTCGACGTGCTCTCCATGAGCGTTGACGAGCGTGCGCGCGCCGGCCTGTTCCTGGCCATGCAGTACCCCGTCGAGGTCCCCGGCGTCTCGGTCTCCAACTTCCTGCGGACCGCGAAGACCGCGATCAGCGGAGAGGCCCCCAAGCTGCGCACGTGGGTCAAGGACGTCAACGCCGCGATGGACCGCGTCAACATGGACAAGGCCTTCGCCACCCGCAACGTCAACGAAGGCTTCTCCGGTGGTGAGAAGAAGCGCCACGAGATCGTCCAGCTCGAGCTGCTCGACCCGAAGGTCGCCGTACTCGACGAGACCGACTCCGGCCTCGACATCGACGCGTTGAAGATCGTCTCCGAGGGCGTGAACCGCTTCAAGGAGAGCGGCGACAAGGGCGTCGTGCTGATCACGCACTACACCCGGATCCTGCGCTACATCACCCCCGACTTCGTGCACGTCTTCGTCGACGGCCGGATGGTCGAGGAGGGTGGGCCCGAGCTCGCCGATCAGCTGGAAGCCGAGGGCTACGACAAATATCAGAACGTGGCAGCCAGCCAGGCGAAGGTCTGACCGTGTCCGCCACCCCCGTCGGTCTCCTTCCTGGGCTCGAGGTCATCCGCAAGGACTTCCCGATCCTGGGACGTCGGCTGAGCGGTGACCTGCCGCTGGTCTACCTCGACAGCGCGAACACCTCGCAGAAGCCGCAGGTCGTCATCGACTGCATGGTCGACCACCTCGAGCGCCACAACGCGAACGTGGCCCGGGCGATGCACCAGCTCGGCGCCGAGTCGTCGGCAGCGTTCGAGCAGGCCAGGGACAAGGTCGCTGCGTTCCTCAACGCACCGTCGCGCGACGAGGTGGTCTTCACCAAGAACGCCTCGGAGGCGCTGAACCTCGTCGCCAACACGATGGCATGGGCCGGGCCCCTCGAGGTGAAGGCGGGCGACCGCGTGGTGATCACCGAGATGGAGCACCACTCCAACATCGTCCCCTGGCAGCTGCTCACCGAGCGCAAGGGCGCCGAGCTGCGCTGGTTCGGGCTCACCGACGACGGCCAGCTGGACTTGTCGAACATCGACGAGCTGATCACGCCACAGACAAAGGTCGTCGCCCTGACGTGGGTCTCGAACATGCTCGGCACGATCAACCCGATCGCCGAGATCGCCCGTCGCGCCCACGAGGTCGGTGCCGTGGTGGTCGTCGACGCCTCACAGGCCGCGCCTCAGCTTCCCGTTGACGTGCAGGCCGTGGACGCCGACTTCCTCGCCTTCACCGGACACAAGGTCACCGGTCCCACCGGCATCGGCGTTCTCTGGGGCAGGACCGAGCTCCTCAGCGTGCTGCCGCCGTTCCTCGGCGGTGGCGAGATGATCGCAACGGTGTCGATGGAGCGGTCGACGTACGCCGAGATCCCGCACCGCTTCGAGGCCGGCACCCCGCCGATCGTCGAGGCCGTCGGGCTGGGCGCAGCCGTCGACTACCTCACCGAGATCGGGCTGGAGAACATCCACCGACACGAGCAGGCGGTCACCGGCTACCTGCTCGGGGGTCTCTCGACGATCGGTGGCGTCACCGTGCTCGGTCCGCTCGACCCCACGATGCGCGGGGGCGCGGTGGCCTTCGAGGTCGAGGGCGTGCACCCGCACGACGTCGCCCAGACGCTCGACGCGCGCGGGATCGCCGTACGCGCCGGGCACCACTGCGCCAAGCCGGCCCACAAGAGGTACGGCGTGCAGAGCTCGACGCGCGCCTCGTCGTACCTCTACACGACGCCAGCGGAGATCGACGCGCTGATCGATGGGCTGAACTACACCAAGTCGTACTTCAAGGTTGCCTGATGGATCTCGACAGCCTCTACCAGGAGATCATCCTCGACCACTACCGGAGCCCGCACCACGCAGGGCTACGCGAGCCCTTCGAGGCCGAGGTGCACCACGTCAACCCGACCTGCGGCGACGAGGTGACCCTGCGAGTCCACCTCGAAGGTGCACCTGGCAGCGAGACCGTAACTGACGTCTCCTACGACGCCGAGGGGTGCTCGATCAGCCAGGCCGCAGCATCGGTGATGGCCGACCTCGTGATCGGCCAGCCGGTGAGCAAGGCGATGGCGACCCACGAGGCGTTCGTCGAGCTGATGCACGGCCGCGGCCAGGTCGAGCCAGACGAGGAGGTCCTGGAAGACGGCATCGCCTTCGCGGGCGTCGCGAAGTTCCCTGCACGGATCAAGTGCGCACTGCTTTCATGGATGGCGTTCAAGGACGCCACCGCACAGGTTGTCTCCAAGGAGGACGCATGACCGACACCCAGCACACAACCGGGCCCGACAGTGACCTGCCCGACGTCCCTGAAGCCACGGGCGGCGGAACCGCCACCGCGACGAAGGACGATGTCTTCGAGGCGATGAAGGACGTGGTCGACCCCGAGCTCGGGATCAACGTCGTCGACCTCGGCCTCGTGTACGACGTGCACCTCGACGAGCACTCCAACGCCGTGCTCGACATGACCCTGACATCGGCGGCGTGCCCGTTGACCGACGTGATCCAGGACCAGACGAACTCCGCACTCGAGGGGATCGTTGGCGACGTCACGATCAACTGGGTCTGGATGCCGCCTTGGGGTCCGGACAAGATCACCGACGACGGTCGCGAGCAGCTCCGCGCCCTCGGCTTCAACGTTTGAGACAACCCGTGCGCGCCGACGTGGACCTCTCCGAGCACCTGGAGGGGCTTCGCGCCGCCCTGGCGGCCTTCGTCGACCACGCTGGCCGTGCCGGCTTGGACGCAGCGGTGCCGACGGCCCCGGACTGGTGCGTGCGCGACCTCGTCGCCCACCAGGGGATGGTGCATCGCTGGGCTGCCGCGCATGTTCGCGGAACCGCGAGCGACCCGCAGGCCCTCGAGGCCGAGGGACTGGAGTCGGCGGACCCGCTGCTGTGGCTGCATGACGGCGCGCTCGACGTCATCGACGCGATCCAGTCGGCCAGCGACGACCTCAGCGTGCTCGTGTTCCTCCATGACGCCCCGCCGCCGCGTCAGTTCTGGGCCCGGCGCCAGTGCCACGAGACCACGATCCACGCGGTTGACGCGCTCTCCGCGTCGCTGGGGCGTAGCCCCGTCGCGGCCGACACCTGGATCACCCGCGAGATTGCCGTTGACGGCATCGACGAGCTCCTCACCGGCTTCATGACTCGCAGTCGTGCCAAGCTGCGGAGCGAACGGCCGACCCGGTTCGCCGTACGCCCCACGGATGCGGAGCAGTCCTGGTCGGTCACCGTGAGCGAACAGCCGGCCGTGACGGAGCGCGACCGGGACGGCGATGCCGACGTGGTCCTCGAGGGCACCGCGGTCGCGCTCTACCTGACGCTGTGGAACCGCAGCGACGAGGTCACGGCCGAGGGCCTCGAGCTCTGGCACGACCTCGCCCGCGTGAACTGGTCCTGACCGGCCCGCGTCTGCGCGGTACGCCGTAGGTGGTCGAGCAGCGAGCGGCTTGCGGGCTCGGGCGCGGTACGCCGTAGGTGGTCGAGCAGCGATCGGTTTGCGGGCTCGGGCGCGGTACGCCGTAGGTGGTCGAGCAGCGATCGGTTTGCGGGCTCGGGCGCGGTACGCCGTGGGTGGTCGAGCAGCGAAGCGAGTGATCAGTCGAGACCACGCTCCGTAAGCCGCGGAGCAACCTCGACCATCAGGGGGTCGATCGGGTTGTGGGATTCACGTGCCGTACGCCGTAGGTGGTCGAGCAGCGAGCGAAGCGAGTGATCAGTCGAGACCACTCACCGTAAGCCGCGGAGCAACCTCGACCATCAGGGGGTCGATCGGGTTGTGGGATTCACGTGCCGTACGCCGTAGGTGGTCGAGCAGCGAGCGAAGCGAGTGATCAGTCGAGACCACTCTCCGTAAGCCGAAGAGCAGCCGAGCCCATCGGGGTTCGATCGTGCACGGAAAACCCGATCATCGGAGCCCAGCACGCACCAGGTGCAGGACAGACTCCGCTGATCGGCCTGCGACCGCATGACGACGTGGGGTCCGCCGTTGGTGGTCTCGGCTGGCCGCTCGCTGGCGCTCGCTGCTCGACCACCTACGAGTTGATCCCCTTGGTGTCGCTGGCCACGGTGGATGCGGAGCGAGCAACCTCGGCGCTCTCTCGACTACGTTCGTCGACATGACGGCCCGAGAGGTGCTCGTGCCCCCGGCGCGGGTCGAGCGCTGGGTCAGCAACTTCGTCGCCAGGCACGGCGAGACCGAGCTGCTGGTCGCCGACGGCCGGCTGACCGGTCGCGCGGCGGATGGGTCCAGGTTCGAGGCCAGGCTGCCGTTCGTTGCGGCGTACGACGGGCCGGCCGACCCGGCCGCCTTCGCGAAGGCGTGCACCCCTCCCGCGGCCTGGGGTGTGCTGCTCGTCCGCAAGGGCGGGTTCGCGATCGCTCGACTGGCGGGGGAGCGGATCGTGGAGTCGAAGGTCGGACAGCGACACGTGCAGGGCCGTACCAAGGCCGGCGGCCAGAGCCAGCAGCGGTTCGCGCGACGCCGCGACAACCAGGCCCGGGCCGCGTTCGAGGCGGCGGCCGGGCACGCCCACCGGATCCTTACCGGCTCCTTGACGGCCCTTGTCTGCGGAGGAGACCGCACCGCGGTCGAGCAGGTGCTGGAGGACCCGCATCTGCGCCACCTAGCCGACGTCAGGGTCGACCCGTGGCTCGCTGTCCCCGACCCACGACGCGCCACTCTCGAGCAGGCAGCCGTGGACGGTGGTTCCGTCGCGGTGACGGTGACCGATCCGGACTGAGGATCAGGTTGCGGCCTACCCGGCCACGGGCGCGTGCACCACGACGTGCTGGATCCGGACGTCGTACCGCTCCCGGGCGTCGGCCACGACACCATGCCGCAGCCAGGTCGAACGTTCCTCGGGCTGCGTGGCGATGACCACGTGGTCCGGCTCGAACTCGCGCATCGCCTTGTCCAGAGCCACGATCGGGCGGTAGTCGCCGAGCTCGCCCTCGACCGTGAGCCCACGCGAGCGCAGGTCATCGAGGGTCTGGTCCAGCCGGTGCTGCGCTGCCACAGTCGTCGCCTGCCACACGAACGCGGCACCCTCGCGTTCGGCCTGGCCGGTGTCGACCGGGTTCGCCGGCACCACGACGAAGTACGACGCCGTGTCGCTGCCCTCGATGCGCTCGAGGGCGTCGTGCAGCTCGCTCTCGCCCATCGTCTGGTTCGCGAGTACGACGATCCGCTTGGCCACCTCGTCAGGTTCTTCGAGCTCCTCCGCGGCGATCGAGCCGCCACGCCAGCGGGTGACGGCGTACAGCACCAGCACGATGCCCCACGACAGGAGGCTCAGCAGGAGCTGCGAGCGGGTGGCGCTCTTGAGGCCCATCTGCACGAGCACGGCGAGGATGCCGACTGCGGCCACGATCGTCAGCCCCGGGAAGAGCCACATCTTGACCTTGAGGTCGGCGTCGGGCGTTCGCCGGCGCAGGACGAACTGCGAGATCGCGATCAGCAGGTAGACGAACAGGATCACCGCACCCGAGGAGTTGAGCAGGAAGGTGAAGACGGTGTCGGGGGACACGTACGCCGCGATCACGCTCAGGAACCCGATCACGGTCGACGACAGGATCGCCCAGACGGGGACGCCGCGACTGTTGACCGTGATCAGGCGCATCGGCGCCTCCCGGCGGGCGGCGAGGACGAAGAGCATGCGCGAGGCGGTGTAGAGACCCGAGTTGAGGCAGGACAGCACCGCGGTGAGCACGACCGCGTTCATGATGTGGTCGGCGTACGGGATGCCCATCTCCTCGAAGGCAGCGACGTACGGCGAGAGCCCGAGCTCGCTGTCGTTCCACGGCAGGATGCACACCAGCAGGAAGATCGAGCCGACGTAGAAGGTGCCCACGCGGATGATGACCGACTGGGTGGCCTTGGCGATTGCCTTCTCGGGATCGTGCGACTCGGCTGCGGCGACCGTTGCGATCTCGGCACCGACCATGGAGAAGACCACCACGACGATGCTGGAGAAGACGGCTCCTACCCCGTTGGGCATGAACCCACCCTCGTCGGTGAGGTTGCTGACGTCGAAGCCCTGGTCGGGCCACAGCCCGACGACGAAGAGAGTTCCGAGGACGAGGAAGGCGATGATGGCGAAGACCTTGATCCCGGCGAACCAGTACTCGAACTCGCCGTAGGACGCGACAGAGAAGAGGTTCGTTGCCGTCATCAGCACCATCAGGACTAGCGAGAGCAACCAGAGCGGCGCGTCGAACCAGAAGGTGAGGGCCTTCGCTCCGGCCACGGCCTCGAAGCCGACCACGATCACCCAGAAGTACCAGTAGAGCCAGGCGACCGAGAAGCCTGCCCAGCCGCCCAGTGCCTTGCGCGAGTAGTCCGCGAACGAGCCCGTGGAGGGGTTGGCGGTGGCCATCTCGCCGAGCATCCGCATCACCAGGATGATGAGGAGGCCGGTCACGAGATAGCTGAGGAAGGCTGCCGGTCCGGCCTCGTTCATGACGACGCCCGATCCCACGAACAGACCGGCGCCGATGACACCACCGATCGCGATCATGGTCAGGTGTCGTTGCTTGAGCCCCTTCTGGAGCTGGGTGGGTCCCGTCATGTTGTCCTCCGTACCCGAGGTGCCTACGGGACTAACCAAGCACACCCGCTGGCTCTGTCAGGATGTGCCCCATGTGGGAGCCCGACCCCTCGTGGCACGAGCTGCCCGGCATGGGCGGACCCGCCACCGTCGGAGTCTGGCTGGCCGTGGCCGAGGGCCGCCGGTGGGTGGTCAAGCGTCTCTCGGCCCCGCACGAACGCAGCCGCGCTCTGATCGACCTGACGTACGCCGGCTACTGGCGTCGGGAGGCGGAGGTCGCGTTGGAGCCGGGCATCGTCGACGGCCCCGGGCTCGTCGCTCCGGAGTTCGGCCAGGTGGAGGAGGACGACGAGGGCGTGACGGTATGGAGCAGGGAGGAGCAGGGGTCACCGCCGACCGGGCTGTTCGTCGCCCGGGCCCTGGGTCGCTTTGCAGGCGCGGCGCACGCGACGCCACCGTGGGCGTCGCGCCGACTGCTTGCGGACCGGCTGGAGATGGCTGAGGAGCGCGGTGGCTGGCGAACACTCGGACGTACGACGCTCTCGGACGTGGCGGACCGTCTCTGGCAGCGTCGCCGTCACTGGCTGCGCGTGTGTTCGGAAGGGCCCGAGGGTCGACTGCATGGCGACGCTGTCCCCGCCAACTTCCTCACCAGCAGGGGCGAGGATGTCGTGACGGTGGACTGGCAGTGCTTCGGCGTCGGTCCGGTGGGGGCAGACATCGGCTACTACGCCCTGTCCAGCCGCGAGGAGTTCGACGTGCTCGTAGACGCGTTCCTGGCGGGTGTGGGTCCCGATGCCGACCGCGACGCGATCACCCTGGCGGCGCGAGTGAGCGCCGTCTACAGCGTGCTCAACCGAGCCGAGTGGGCGCTGGCACAGGCGGCACGTGGAGAGGGAGCTCTCGCCGGGAAGTTCCGGCACCCGGCGGTGGCACCGCACCTGCGGGCACTCCAGCGTCAGTTCCCGCAGATCGAGGCCCTTCTCTCCTGAACGGGAGAAACCCAGTCAGGTTGCTGGCACAGTTGCCGACATGTACCGGGGGCCTGACCCCAGAACTTGGACACGCTGAATCCCGCAGTTTCGCGGGTGAGAGCGAGATGATCCGAAACCATGGCCAGGAAGAACTACTCCGACGAGTTCCGTCGCCAGGCCGTCGACTTGTACGAGTCCACTCCGGGAGCGACGGTGCGTGGCATCGCCGATGACCTGGGGGTCGAGCGGGGCACTCTGCGCCACTGGCTCGACCAGTTCGGGACCGGCAAGAAGACCGCTGCCGACGGCACGATGACCCGCAGCCCGCTCAAGCCCCAGCAGCCGGCCCCGTTCCCGCTGGGTGTCGAGGAGACACCCGAGCAGCGGATCGCACGCCTTGAGGGCCGTGTCGCCGAGCTGGAGGCCGAGACCACCAAGCTCACGACCGAGCGCGAGATCCTCCGATCGGCGGCCAAGTATTTCGCCGGGGAGACGAGCTGGTGAACCGCTTCCAGTTCGTCGCCGACCACCAAGACGCCTTCGAGGTGAAGCGGTTGTGTGAGCTTGTCGAGATCGAGCGCTCGTCCTACTACGCGTGGAAGGCAGCTGCCCCGGGGCGTGAGGCTCGGGCAGCTGCCGACGCCGAGCTCGCCGCGAAGATCCGGGCCATCCACGCCGACGACAACACCGTCGGGGCGCCGCGGGCGACCGCGGAGCTCAACGACGGGGTCCCCGTCGAGGAGCGGGTCAACCACAAGCGCGTCGCGCGGGTGATGCGTCAGCACGGCATCGCCGGCTACCAGAAGAAGCGACGGGTCAAGACCACGGTCCCCGAGCCCTCGGACCAGAAGGTCCCCGACCTGCTGAAGCGGGACTTCACCGCGAAGGCACACAACGAGCGCTATGTCGGCGACATCACGTACCTGCCGCTGGCCGACGGCACGAACCTGTACCTGGCCACGGTGATCGACTGCTTCAGCCGGCGGCTCGTCGGGTGGTCGGTCGCCGACCACATGCGCACCAGCCTCGTCGAGGACGCCCTGAAGGCGGCCGCCGCGACCCGGGGCAGCTCGCGGGCGTTGGCCGGCGCCGTGTTCCACTCCGACCACGGTTCGGTCTATACCTCGAAGGACTACGCCAAGCTGTGTGCCGACCTCGGCGTCACCCAGTCCATGGGTGCGGTGGGCACGAGCGCCGACAACGCGCTCGCCGAGTCGTTCAATGCCACCCTCAAGCGGGAGGTCCTCCAAGACGCCGCCTGCTGGTCCGACGAGGCCACCTGCCGCCGCCAGGTCTTCCGCTGGATCCTCCGGTACAACACCAAGCGGCGACACTCCTGGTGCCGCTACCAGTCACCGTCCACCTACGAATCCCTTCACGCTGCTACGCTCCCGACAGCCGCGTAATCCCCACCCCGTGTCCACGTTCCGGGGTCAAGGCCCCCGAGCGGTGTTCGCGGGCTTGTTGCTGTTCCTGTGCGGCTGTGGATCCGGCTCGACGTCGGGCGCGGAGCCGAGGGAACCCTCCGTTTCGAAGACGCCCAGCGCGTCGTACTTCGTGACCGAGGACACCGACGGCCTCAACCAGGCGGCGGCGACCGCACAGGCCGCGGGCACCAGGGCTCGTGCTGTCCGGAACCTCGAGGCATGCAACAAGATCGACGCCTACCCGGCGTGGCGCAAGTGCTGGCACCGGCTGCTGGATCCCTTCGCTAAGGGTCTGACCGACCTCGGCGGCGAGTTCACCTCGCTCGCGGCCGGCACATTCCCCCCAGCGTGTGTCGCTGAGCTGGAGAAGGGCACCCACACGTTCAACGGCGTCGCCGGCCAGGTCGAGGCCCTGCTCGCCGGCATCGACAGCAGCAACAGACGGGCACAGGTCAAGGCGACGAGGGCCTACCAACGCACCGTGGACAGCATTGCGGAGGGCTTCACCACGCCGTTCCAGGACATCACCCAGGTCTGCTACTCGCCCGAGGACCTGGCGAGCATCAACGCGAGCCCCAAGCCCAAGTCCTGAACGGTCTCAACGACTGATCAGGTCGCGGCGCTGGAAGGCCACGAGCCCGGCGGCGCCGAGCGACAGTCCGGCGAGCAGGACGACGGCGAGCGGACCCCAGGAGACCGGCTCCGCGGGGAACCGACCCAGGTGACTGAACGGGGAGAGGTCGATCACCCAGGACGGGAACCGCAGCACCTGCCCGAACATCAGGACCACGGCGCAGAACAGGAGGACGAGCCAGCCCAGGACGGACCACTTCGGACGAGCGCCGACCAGAAGCCCGGTGAAACCCCCGAGGACGACCAGGCCCGGAAACAGCAGCAGGGTGGAGCCGAACAGGTCCCCGAACCTGTCCCACTCGCCGGTGGTGAAGGCGAATCCCAACCCCAACCCGGCTCCGGCCGCGGCAAGCATCACGACACTGCCGGAAGCGGTGATCAGCGTGTTGCCCAGCCACCACCGGCTGCGCGGCATGGCGGTGGCGACCAGGGCCTCGAGCCGCCCTTCGTCCTCCTCCGTGCGTGGCCGCAGCGCGTTGGAGACGGTGTACGCCGACGCGATCAACGCCAACATGAGCGCCGCCGTCGCGTAGAAGGAATCCACCAGGGCGCCTGCACCGCCGATGAACATGTCCTGGGAGAGCTCGGAGTCACCCAGCAGTGACTTCACGTCGTCCCCGATCGATCCCAGGGCCACGCCGCCCAGAAGCATCCCGGAGGCCCAGCCGACCAGGCTGCCGCGCTGCAAGGTCCAGCTGAGGCCCAGAGCACTGCGCAGGTTCGGTCCCGCGTTGGCGGGGCCTGGCCGCGACGGCCACACGCCGTCGCCGAAGTCCCGCCGGTCGAAGGCGGCGTACGCCGCGACCGTGACGAGTGCCGTGAACGCTACGAGCAGCAGGAGCGGCCACCAGCGTTCGCCCGAGTAGGCGTGCATCCCCTGGTACCAGCCGATCGGGGACAGCCACGACAGGCCACCGCCGCTGACGTCGCCGACCGCGCGCAACCCGTAGGACACCCCGATCACGCTGCCGGTGATCCCATAGGCGGCGCGGGTGCTGCTCGTGAGCTGGGTCGCGAGCAGCGCCACGGCTCCGAATGCCAGCCCGGTCCAGATGACGCCGATGCCCAGCGAGAGAGCGCCCGGTACCGCGAGTCCGTAGGCAACCAGGCTGGCCGCCACACCAATCCCCACAAGGACGTTCGCGACGGCGGTGACCACCAGCGCGGCTGTCATCGGCGTACGACGAGACACCGCTCCGGCACGGAGCAGCTCGTCGCGTCCGGACTCCTCCTCGGCCCGGGTGTGCCGGCCGATCAGGAACATGCTCATCAGGCCCGCGACGACTGCGCCGAAGGCGGTGGACTGCCACGCCACCTGCCCGCCGGTCGTGTCGAGCGCCCGGGCCGGGCCGGTCATCGCGATGAATGCCGGGTTGCTCTCCATCATCGCGGCGGCCTCCTCGAAGGCCTTCCGCGTGGTGTAGATCCCGTCGACGCTCGGTGCCTGGGACCAGTAGAGGATCGTGATACCGACCACGAAGGACAGCACCATCCAGCGGTCCCGGCGGGCGAACGCGCGCAGGAAGGCGCCCATTCCGGTCATGCCGACTGCCCGGTCTCGACCTCGTCCCCGTAGTGGCGCAGGAACAGCTCCTCGAGCGTCGGTGGCTGGCTGGTGAGGCTGAGCACACCCACATGGGTCAGCTTCCGCAGTACGTCGTCCAGGCGGACGGTGTCCACCTCGAAGCTCGCGCGGGAACCCTCTACGACGAGGTCGTGGACTCCGTCGGCACCCTCGAGGCCGGTCGGCGGACCGGCCAGCTCCGCAAGGATCGAGGTGCGGGTGAGGTGGCGCAGATCGGCCAGGGTGCCCGACTCGACCACGCGGCCCGCTCTCACGATGCTGACCCGGTCGCACAGCCGCTCGACCTCGGCCAGGATGTGGCTGGACAGCAGGACCGTCCCCCCGCCTTGGCGGAACTGGTTGACGCAGGTCTGGAACACGCTCTCCATGATCGGATCAAGTCCCGACGTGGGCTCGTCCAGCAGCAGCAGGTCCACCTCCGAGGCAAGAGCCGCCACCAGCGCAACCTTCTGCCGGTTGCCCTTGGAGTACGCGCGGCCCTTCTTCGTGAGGTCGAGCTCGAACAGGTCGACCAGCTCATCACGGCGTGCCGCGACCAGCCGGCCACGTAGGCGTCCGAGGAGGTCGATGATCTCGCCGCCGCTCAGGTTCGGCCACAGGGTCACGTCACCGGGCACGTAGGCCAGGCGTCGATGCAGCTCCGCCGCCTCGCGCCACGGGTCACCGCCGAAGAGGCGCGCCGAGCCGCTGTCCGTGCGCAGGAGACCGAGCAGCACGCGGATGGTCGTCGACTTCCCCGCCCCGTTGGGGCCGAGGAAGCCGTGAATCTCGCCCTCACGCACCCGGAGATCGAGCCCGTCGAGTGCCCGAGTCTGTCCGAAGGTCTTCACGACGCCTGAGATATCGATCGGGAATTCCACGAGAGCGACGCTACTAGGCGTCAACCACCGGGACCTTGCGGCGCGTCAGATTCCCGGCAGCCACTTCGCAGCCAGGCGGCGGAAGTCCTCGACGGGCAGGTGGCTGGCGCCCTCGGGGATCTGTCCGAGGACCGGTACGCCGGTCAGGAGCGGAAGGTCGACGAGGTTCTGAACCGCGGCGAGCCCGGGGTGATCCGGCCACGCGCCGATGACCACGCCGTCGACCGGCAACCCGCGCGCCTCGATTGCGTGCACGGTCAAGGTGGAGTGGTTGAGGCTGCCGAGCCCGGCACGGGCGACGACGACGAAGGTGACCTGGTGGCCCGTCTGCTGAAGGCGCTCGGCGAGGTCGAGCACATTCCAGTGCAGACCCAGGTTGACCAGAACGCCGCCGGATCCCTCGACCAGCGTGGTGTCGTGGCCGCGGGCGGCAGCGGCGACGAGGTCGTGCTGCTCCTCCAGGCTGGGCAGGCCCATGCCCGCAACCCGTGCCGCCGCTTCGGGCGACAGCGGGTCGGGGAGGCGTACGCCCTCGTGCACTGAGACATCGCCCGCGAGGCGGCGTACCTCTGCGAGATCGCCGTCCTGGCCGGGCTGCACACCGGTCTGCGCGGGCTTCACAACCGCCACCGAGTGGCCCTGTGAGAGCTGCCGTGCAGCGAGCACCGCCGCGACGGCTGTCTTTCCCACTTCGGTGTCCGTGCCGGTGACCACGATGACTGTCACAACAGCGCCTCGAGCACATCGACGGCCGTGGCGAGCGCGACGTCGTCGAGATGTGCGTGAGCGGTGAGCCGGAGGCGGGAGATGCCGTCGGGGGTCGAGGGGGGCCGGAAGCACCCGATGCGTACGCCGTTGCCGGCAGCCTTCTCGACCGCCGCCACGGCTTCGAGCGGACCTGGCATCGGTACGGCGAGCACCGCACCGGCGGGCTGGTCGACCCGGCAGGACCTCGCGAGCACTGAGGCAACCCGGTTCACTCGTTCGACGCGATCAGGCTCGTCCTTGACCACCTCCAGCGCGGCCAGTGCCCCACCCGTCGCTGCCGGCGCCAGCCCGGTGTCGTAGATGAACGGGCGCGCGCGGTTCACGAGGTGCTCGCGCACGGCCGGGGACGACAGCACCGCACCACCCTGCGCACCGAGGGACTTGCTGAGGGTCAGGGTCGCCACGACGTCCGGACGCTCGCCCAGTCCGGCAGCATGCAGGAGCCCACGACCACCGACGCCCGCGACGCCGAGCGCGTGCGCCTCGTCGGCCACGAGGACCGCACCCCTGGCCGCACACACCTCGGCCAGCTGGGAGATCGGCGCCGCGTCCCCGAGCACCGAGTAGATCGTCTCGACCAGGACCAGCGCGCGCTCCTGGGTGCGCGTAGCCAGTGCTGCGTCCACGGCGGCCACGTCGTTGTGCGGGACCACCAGCACCCGCACACGGCCGAGGCGACACGCGTCGATCATCGACGCGTGCACGTGTGCGTCGGAGACGACCAGGGTGTCGGAGTCGACCAGCGCGGAGACGACCGAGAGGTTCGCGTGGTAGCCGGTGGAGAACGTCAGGGCCGCGGGGAAGCCGGTGAAGTCGGCGAGCGCGCGCTCGAGCTCGTCGTGGATCTGCAAGGTGCCGGTGACCAGGCGCGATGCGCCGGCCCCGGCGCCGTACTCGACGGCGGCGCTCACAGCACCCGCGACCACGGTCGGGTGGCGCGAGAGGCCGAGATAGTCGTTGCCCGCGAGGTCGATCGTCGGCTCCGACGGGTGCCTGGAGACAAGCCGGCGCGTCAGTCCCGCCTTCTCACGTTCCTGCGCCTGCGCGGCGAGCCAGTCCTCGAAGCGGGTCACCCGTGCACCTCCCTGACCGCGCCCAGCATGGCGTCGGTGATGGCGCGGATGTCCTCGGTCGTCGAGACGTAGGGCGGCATCGTGTAGACGAGGTTGCGGAACGGCCGGACCCAGACGCCGCGGTCGAGCGCAGCCTCGGTCAGGCGTACGACGTCCACGGGGGTGTCGAGCTCGAGGACACCGACAGCTCCGATCGTGCGTACGTCGACCACGGACTCCAGCTGACCCGCCGGCTCCAGACCGGTCGTGAGCTCGGCGTTGATCGTCTTGACGAGCCGACCCGCGTCCCGCTGCTCGAGCAGATCCAGGTTGGCACTAGCGATCGCGCAGGCGAGCGGGTTCGCCATGAAGGTCGGGCCGTGCATCATCGCGCCGGCAGGCGAGTGGCTCACCCGCTGCGCCACCTCTGCACTGCACAGCACCGCGGCCAGCGAGAGGTAGCCGCCCGTGAGCGCCTTGCCGACACAGACGATGTCGGGCCGCTCCTGGCCGTGATGTCCGCCGAGGGTCGGGCCCGTGCGCCAGAAGCCGGTCGCGATCTCGTCGTGGATCACCAGGGCACCGTGCTCCCTCGCCAGCCGCGCCAGGAAGTCGGCACACCGCGAGGGGTAGACCCACATTCCGCCGGCGCCCTGCAGGACGGGCTCGATGATCACGGCCGCGATCTCATCGGCGTGCTGCTCGAACAGGGCGCGTGTCTCGGACTCCCAGGCGAGGACGTCCGGGTCGTCGGCCGCACGGTCGAGGCCACCGGGGGGTCGCGGTGCGAAGAGGTGCTCCGGGACCAGCCCGCCGTACATCGAGTGCATCCCGCTGCTCGGGTCGCACACGCTCATCGGCGAGAACGTGTCGCCGTGGTAACCACCCCGGATGGTGAACATGCGGGTCCTGCGCAGGCCGTCGGCACCGGCATGCGCCTGCCAGGCCATCTTCATCGCGACCTCCACCGACACCGAGCCGGAGTCGGCGAGGAAGACGTGCTCGAGCCCGACGAGGTCGACGAGCCGTTGTCCGAGCTCGACGGCCGGGCGGTGGGTGAGGCCTCCGAACATGACGTGGGCCATCCGGCCGAGCTGGTCAGCGGCGGCCGCGTCGAGCTCAGGTACGGCGTACCCGTTGACCGCGCACCACCACGACGACATCGCGTCCACGACCTCGACCAGCGAACCGTTGCGCCGCATCCGGAGACGTACGCCGCTCGCGGACTCGACCTCGTGGACCGGGGTTGCCGCACTCATTGAGGAGTAGGGATGCCACAGGTGTGCCTTGTCCCAGGAAAGGGTCGGGTCGAACGTCTCAGCCACTTTGCAACGTCCCGTGCTCGACACAGGTAGCGGTCCAGCTCCGCGGGATCACCTGCACCACCATCCGGCGGCGGCACTTCGTGCAGTAGCGGGGCGGCTCCAGCTCCAGCCGCGACTCGCAGGTCTCGTGTCCACCGTCGGCGAGCTCGCGACCGCAGTGTCCGCAGTACTGCTCCAGCACCGTCACGGCGCTTCCACTAGATGGACTCACTCAGCGCCTTGATCGGCATCTTCAGCTCGTCGAGCAGCTCGAGGTCCTCGGCGGGGTCGCGGCCCAGGGTGGTCAGGTAGTTGCCCACGATGACGGCGTTGATCCCACCGAGCAGGCCCTCGCGCGTGCCGAGGTCACCGAGGGTGAGCTCGCGGCCGCCGGCGTACCGCAGGATCGTGCGGGGGAGGGCCAGCCGGAACGCGGCGATGGTGCGCAGCGCGTCCTTGCTGTCCATCAGCGGCAGGTCACCGAAGGGCGTGCCCGGACGCGGGTTGAGGAAGTTCAGGGGAACCTCGTTGGGTTCGAGCTCCGCGAGCTGCGCAGCAAGCTCTGCGCGCTGCTCGACCGACTCACCCATCCCGACCAGGCACCCGCAGCACAGCTCCATGCCGGAGGCGCGAACCATCAGGCAGGTGTCCCAGCGCTCCTCCCAGGAGTGCGTGGTCACCACCTGCGGGAAGTAGGAGCGGGCGGACTCAAGGTTGTGGTTGTAGCGGTGCACACCCATCTCGACGAGGTCGTCGACCTGGTCCTGGGTCAGCATGCCCAGGGACGCGGCGACCTCGATGTCGACGGCCTCCTTGATCGCCTTCACGCCGTCGCGCATCTGGCTCATCAGGCGCTCGTCGGGGCCACGCACCGCCGCCACGATGCAGAACTCGCTGGCGCCGGTGGCCGCGGTCTGCTCGGCGGCCTTGACCAGCTCGGGGATGTTCAGCCAGACCGAGCGCACCGGGGAGGTGAACTGGCCGCTCTGGCTGCAGAAGTGACAGTCCTCCGGGCAGCCGCCGGTCTTGATCGACACGATGCCCTCGACCTCGACCTCCGGACCGCACCACTTCATCCGTACGGCGTGGGCGAGCTCGAGCAGCTCCGGCAACAGCTGGTCCGAGGACTGGAGCACGGCGAGAATCTGCGACTCCTCGAGTGCCACACCTCGCTCGAGGACCTGCTCGCGCAGGTCGGCCAGCAGGCCTGCTTCGGGACGGGAAACCTCGGTGTGCACAGACATGGCAGTCATTCTTGCCCACGGTGCGGCGATTGCCACCGCGAGGCCCACTACTGGACGGTCACAAGGGGTGTTACAGGCGGGCGCGGGCTGTACGCCGTAGGTGGTCGAGCAGCGAGCGAAGCGAGCGATCAGTCGAGACCACACTCCGCAAGCTGTGGGGCAGCCAGGACCATCCGCCCGTAGGTGGTCGAGCAGCGAGCGAAGCGAGCGATCAGTCGAGACCACACTCCGCAAGCTGTGGGGCAGCCAGGACCATCAGCCCGTAGGTGGTCGAGCAGCGAGCGAAGCGAGCGATCAGTCGAGACCACACTCCGCAAGCTGTGGGGCAGCCAGGACCATCAGCCCGTAGGTGGTCGAGCAGCGAGCGAAGCGAGCGATCAGTCGAAGACCACACTCCGCAAGCTGTGGGGCAGCCAGGACCATCAGCTGCCGGATCTCACATTTGTTGGGTTGTGAAGTCGGGACCGGCCATCTGGACGTCCCGATCCAACATTTGTGGAGTTCGGGCGTTTCCTGGGGGGTTACAGGTTGTTGGTGGCGAAGGTGTCGCAGCCCTTGATCGTGCCCTCGGACATCCCCTTGTTGAACCAGCGAACCCGCTGCTCGGCCGATCCGTGGGTGAAGGAGTCGGTGTCCACCCGGCCGCCGCTGCGCTTCTGGATCCGGTCGTCGCCCACCGCTTGCGCGGCGTCGATGGCGCGCTTGATGTCGTTCTGGTTCAGCTCCTCGATGATCGACCGCCCGTCCTCGTCCTTGGTCTCCTGCGCGCTCTTGGCCCAGACTCCGGCGAGGCAGTCCGCCTTCAGCTCCACCCGCACCGCGTCGCTCCTTGGCCCCTTCTGGGTGCGGATCCGGCCCAGGTCGCCGAGCAGGTCCTCGACGTGGTGGCCGTACTCGTGGGCGACGACGTACGCGATCGCGAAGGGTCCACCCTCGGCACCGAGCTGGCCCTCGAGCATGTCGTCGAAGAACGTCTGGTCGAGATAGACGTTGCGGTCGTTGGGACAGTAGAAGGGCCCCATCTCGGCGCTTGCCGGCCCACATCCGGAGTTGGTCGACCCCTCGAAGCGGATGGTCTTGACGACCTCGTATGGCTGGCCCGTCTCCTGGGGGTAGGCCTGCTTCCAGTAGTTCTGCACCGAGGTGGTGAACAGGTCGATGGCGCACGCGTCGGACTTCTCCGCGTCCGCGCCGGTCTTGCACTCGTTGGCCGTGGTCTTGTTCCCGCCACCGGATGGAGTGCCACCGCCGCCCAGGATGTCGACGCCCATGCACTGGGCCAGCACCACGAGCAGCACGATCAGCAGGATCGTGCCGATGCTCATGCGGCCCCCGCCGCCCCCGCTCGGGATCGGAAGCCGCATCCCGCCCCCGCCACGGCTGCCGCCGGTGCGCGTCTCGATCTGGCTCTGGTCGATCTTCGCCTTCGGGTTGAAGCGCATGTGTGTCCTTTCACCCGCCGGAGGCCTCGTAGACTAGTGGGAACCGGCCCTCGACGTACCCAGCCGGACCTGCCCCATGAGGCGGCGTCGCCCGACTGCTTCGAAAGCCCTGCCTTGATCACTGTCTCCAAGCTCGAGGTGCGTGCCGGTGCGCGCCTGCTGATGGACGACGTGTCCTTCCGGATCGGCTCCGGCGACCGCATCGGCCTGGTCGGCCGAAACGGCGCGGGGAAGACCACGCTGACGAAGATCCTCGCCGGGGAGGCCCTTCCCGCGGGTGGGACCGTCACGTCGTCGGGCTCGGTCGGCTACCTGCCGCAGGACCCACGCACGGGTGACCCGGAGGTGCTTTCGCGTGACCGGATCCTCTCGGCGCGAGGCCTCGACTCCGTCGTACGCCGCCTCCGGGAGTCCGAGAGGGAGATGGGCAGCGACGACTCGATGGTCCGCGACCGCGCGATGGGTCGCTACGAGAAGGCCGAGGCCGCCCTGCACGCGGCCGGTGGCTACGCCGCCGAGGCGGAGGCCGCCCAGATCGCCTCGTCGGTCGGCCTCGCCGACCGGCTGATGGACCAGCCACTGCGCACCCTTTCGGGTGGGCAGCGCCGCCGGGTGGAGCTCGCCCGGATCCTGTTCTCCGGGGCCGAGACGCTCCTGCTCGACGAGCCGACCAACCACCTCGACGCCGACTCGATCGGCTGGCTGCGCGAGTTCCTGCGCAACCACAAGGGTGGCCTCGTGGTGATCTCCCACGACGTCGGCCTGCTCGAGGCGTGCGTCAACCGGGTGCTGCACCTCGACGCCAACCGGGCCGTCATCGACATCTACAACATCGGCTGGCGGGCCTACCTCGCCCAGCGCGAGACCGACGAGAAGCGCCGCAAGCGCGAACGCATCAACGCCGAGAGCAAGGCCAAGACCCTCACCGACCAGGCCAACAAGATGCGAGCGAAGGCGACGAAGGCGCAGGCTGCCCAGTCGATGCTGAAGCGCGCGGAGAAGCTGATGGCGGGCATCGAGGGGGAGCGCAAGTCCGATCGCGTCGCGCGGATCAAGTTCCCGGCGCCCGCGCCCTGTGGCAAGACTCCGCTCACCGCCAGCGAGCTGTCGAAGTCCTACGGGTCACTCGAGGTCTTCACCGACGTCGACCTCGCCATCGACAAGGGGAGCCGGGTCGTCATCCTCGGTCTCAACGGTGCGGGCAAGACCACGCTGCTGCGGATCCTTGCCGGCGTCGACCGCTCCGACACCGGGGAGGTGGAGCCGGGGCACGGACTCAAGATCGGCTACTACGCCCAGGAGCACGAGACGCTCGACACCTCACGGACGGTGCTGCAGAACCTGCACGCCGCCGCTCCGCAGCTCCAGGACACCGAGGCTCGTTCGGTGCTCGGCTCCTTCCTGTTCTCCGGCGACGACGCCAACAAGCCGGCCAGCGTGCTCTCCGGCGGCGAGAAGACCCGCCTGGCGCTGGCGATCCTGGTGGTGTCGAGTGCCAACGTGCTGCTGCTCGACGAGCCGACCAACAACCTCGACCCCGCTTCGCGCGAGGAGGTCCTGGCGGCCATTCGCACGTACGCCGGGGCGATCGTGCTGGTGACCCACGACGAAGGCGCCGTACACGCGCTGGAGCCGGACCGCGTACTGATCCTTCCCGACGGCGTCGAGGACCACTGGACCCCCGACTACGCGGACCTCGTCGCCCTCGCCTGATCAGTCACCCAGGCGCTCGATGAAGCTCTCGATCGCCGCGTCGTACGCCTTCGGGTCGGCGTTCCACGAGCGCACATGCTCCACACCTTCGGTCTCGACCAAGGTGACCAGGTCGGGCTGCTCCTTCGCGAGCTCGCGGCTGGTTGCGATCGGAACCGTGAGGTCGGCGGTCCCGTGGAAGACGAGCGCGGGCACCTTCAGCCAGGAGTTGTCGGAGAGGTAGTCCAGTGCGTCCCAGTCGATGTCATAGCGAGCGGCGGCGATCCGCTTGGCGGTCGCCGTGACGATCCCGGGGACGTGCAGCTTGCTGGCTCCGAACGTCACGGTCTCGCCGAAGTCGAGCATCGGCGCGTCCAGCACCAGCCCGACGACCTCTGGGCCCCTTGTCTTGCTGCCCGTCTCACCCTCGGCCTGATGCCGCAGGTAGGAGGCCACGATCCCGCCGCCCATGCTGTCGGCCCCGAAAACGACCCGTTCGGCACCGTGGGCGGTCGCGTAGGCGACGGCCCCCTCGAGGTCGCGCCATTCCGTGAGCCCGTACCCGTAGTAGCCGGAGGGGTCCAGCGGGCCCCCTTCGTCGTTGCGGTAGGTGATGTCCAGCGACGGCATCCCGGCGGCCCGGGTGGCACGGGTCATCCGGAACATCTCCATCCGGGACCCGCCCTTGCCGTGCACCAGGATCGCCCAGGTCTTCTGGTCGGGCCCGTTCCCGCGCACGAACCATGCGGGGAATCGGCCCCGTGGTGACGTGTAGGTCACCTCGGAGACGTCGGGACCAAGGGCGAACTTCGGGTCGTCCGGAAAGGCCACCAGGTCGAGCTCGGCCCTGGTCCCGTCGGCTGGAGGCTTCCCGGTGACGACCTCGAGGCGGCGTACGACGCGCCCCTCGGTCTGCGAGACGACCGGGCCGGACACACGGCCGTATCCGCCCTCCCACTCCAGGCCGAACGTCGACGGTGCGCGGAGCATCCGCGACTCATGCGCGTCACTCGACCTGATGCTGACCGTGTCGCCATCCGAAGGGGACAGGGTCAGGTTGCGCTCGACCGGGTAGGGCTTCACCGCGAGCCCGTCGGACTGGATCCGGCCTGCGAGGTACAAGGAGGCGACCGCGAAGAGGCCCAGCGCGACGAGAAGAACCACCAACAGCGACCGGCGGAGACGGCGCAGCCCCGGTCTTGTCGAGCGGTGCTCGGGCGTCCTCATGGCGCCAGTCAACACCCGCCTAGAGTTCGGCTCATGCCTCTTCCCTCAGAAACCGACCTGCGTGAAGCGGGCCTGGCCGCCGAGCTCGCGGGCCCGGTCCTCACCATCACCCTCGACAAGCCCGACCGGCGCAACAGCCAGACCCCGCGGCTGTGGCACACGCTCGCCGCGATCGGTGCCGGGCTGCCCGACGACGTGCGGGCGGTCGTGCTCCGGGGAGCCGGTGAGTCCTTCTCGGCCGGCATCGACACCCGGCTCCTCGGCCCGGAGGGAATCGACGGCGAGGATTCCGTCTTCGAGGTGATGCAGGCGAGCGACCAGCTGGTCCTCGACACGATCGACGGCTACCAGCGTGGCTTTGTCTGGCTCGCGGACCCCCGGATCATCTCGGTCGCCGCGGTGCATGGCTACGCCATCGGAGCGGGGTTCCAGCTGGCGCTGGCCTGCGACCTGAGGGTGGTAGCCGACGACGTGAAGTTCTGCATGAAGGAGCCGGCGCTCGGCCTGGTGCCGGACCTCGCGGGAACAAAACCCCTCGTGGATCTTGTTGGCTACTCACGAGCGTTGGAGATCTGCGCCACCGCGAGGTACGTCGAAGCGGACGAGGCCCAACAGCTGGGCATCGCCACCGCCGTCGTACCGCGAGCAGACCTCGACGCAACCACGTCGGACCTGGTCGAGGCAGTCCTCGCCAGCAACGCCGGGGCCGTTCGGGAGACCAAGGCCTTGTTGTTGGGGGCCGGACGACGTGAACTGGAGGAGCAGCGGCTGGCAGAGCGCCAGGCACAGCTCCGCAGGTTCCGCGATCTTGTCGGTGGTGGCTGACAGGCTTCACATGAGTTAGGACCCGGCCCACCCGGGCGAGGAGGGGGCGCAGATGAGCTCGATGAGTCCCATGATGGCCATGCGCTCGCTGCGCAGCGACCCGTCGGTGATCGAGCAGAAGCTGACCCGCGAGACCGTACGCCGGGTGGCGGGCTTCGCCGTACCGCACAAGGCGCTGATCGCGGGCTTCCTCGTCTTCGTGGTCCTTGACGCGGGCCTGGTGGTTGCGAACCCGTTGCTCGTCAAGCACATCCTCGACGACGGCATCCTGGGCGGGAACGCCGGCCTCGTGCTCTGGCTCGCGCTCGCGATGGCCCTGGTCTCGGTCCTCGACGCAATACTCGGAGTGGCGTCTGGCTACCTCTCCTCCCGCATCGGCGAGAGCCTGATCTTCGACCTCCGCACCAAGGTCTTCGGACACGTCCAGCGGATGTCGCTGGCGTTCTTCACCCGCACCCAGACCGGTGCCCTGGTGTCGCGCCTGAACAACGACGTCATCGGGGCGCAGCGGGCATTCACCTCGACCCTGTCGAGCACGGTGTCCAACTCGATCAGCGTCGTGGTCGTCGGGATCACGATGTTCGCGCTGAGCTGGCAGGTGACCCTCGCCTGCCTCGCGCTGTTCCCGCTGCTGCTCCTCGCGTCGCGTTGGGTGGGCCGCCAGATCAGCGGCCTGACCCGGCAGCAGATGGATGGAAACGCCGACCTCGGCAACATGATGACCGAGCGGTTCAACGTCGGCGGTGCGCTGCTCCTCAAGCTCTTCGGGCGCCGCGACGAGGAGGACGAGAAGTACGCCGAGAAGGCCGGCCTGGTGCGCGACCTCGGTGTCCGGATCTCGTTGGTCAGCAGGATCTTCATCGGGATCATGATGCTGATCCCGGCGTTGGCCACCGCTCTCGTCTACGGCATCGGCGGCAGCCTCGCGGTCGACGGCGCACTCACGATCGGCACCCTCACCGCGCTCGCCACCCTGCTGCTGCGGCTCCTCGGACCTCTGCAGGGGCTCTCCAACGTGCGCATCGACGTGATGACCGCGCTGGTCAGCTTCGACCGTGTCTTCGAGGTGCTCGACCTGCCCTCCACCGTCGAGGAGAAGCCCGACGCGGTGCTCCTCTCGCCCGGGGCCACTCGCGTCGAGTTCGACCACGTGCAGTTCACCTACCCGCGCGCGGACGAGGTCTCACTGGCGTCCCTGGAGACCGTGGCCCGGGTGGAGAAGCGGGAGAGCGGCGAGGTCCTCCACGACATCGCGTTCGTCGCCGAGCCCGGGCAGATGATCGCCCTGGTCGGACCGTCCGGTGCCGGGAAGACGACGATCACCCACCTCGTCGCGCGGCTCTACGACGTCAACGGGGGAGCGGTCCGCGTCGGCGGCCAGGACGTGCGTGACGTGACCCTGCAGTCCCTCGAGGACGCGGTCGGCTATGTCACCCAGGACGCGCACATGTTCCACGACACCATCCGCGAGAACCTCCGCTACGCCGCACCCGACGTGACCGACGAGCAGATCTGGGCGGCCCTCGAGTCGGCGCGGATCGCCGACCTGGTGCATGCGATGCCCGACGAGCTGGAGACCGTCGTCGGGGACCGCGGATACCGACTGTCCGGTGGGGAGCGGCAGCGGCTGGCGATCGCCCGGTTGCTGCTCAAGGCCCCCGGGATCGTCGTACTCGACGAGGCGACTGCGCACCTGGACTCCGAGTCCGAGTACGCCGTACAGCGGGCCCTCGACGAGGCGCTCGAAGGCCGCACGTCGCTGGTCATCGCCCACCGGCTCTCCACGGTCCGCAACGCCGACCTGATCCTGGTCGTCGACGCCGGCCGGATCGTGCAGCGCGGCACCCACAGCGAGCTGCTCGCGGAGGGTGGCCTCTACGCACACCTCTACCGGACCCAGTTTGTGGAGGACGCTGTTGTGACGGATGCTGTCGTGGATGGCACCGCCGAGGAGGACGCGCCCCAGCCCGACCCGGTCGGCTAGCGCGTCGTAGGTTGGTCCGATGGACCTAGGACTCTCTGAGCGCGTCTACGTCGTCACCGGCGGGGGCCGTGGCCTCGGCCGCGCCGTCACCAACCTCCTGATCGCCGAGGGCGCACGCGTAGTGCTCTCCGGACGGAGCCAGGACACGCTCGACGCCGCCGTAGGTGAGCTCGGCGGGAACGCCGTAGCAGTCGCGGGCGACAACGCCGATCCCGACACTGCCCAGCGCCTGGTCGACACGGCCAAGGACAACTGGGGTCGGCTGGACGGTGCGCTGATCTCGGTCGGTGGGCCTCCCACCGGAACCGTGATGGACACCCCAGACGACGCGTGGACCAGCAGCTTCCAGTCGGTGTTCGTGGGCGGACTGCGCGTCGCCCGCGCTGTCGCGCTCGCCATCGACGGTCCCGGCTCGATCGCGTTCGTGCTTTCCAGCTCCGTCCGCGCACCCCTGGCAAACCTGGCGATCTCCAACGGACTACGACCGGGCCTGGCGATGGCGGCCAAGACCCTCGCCGACGAGCTGGGTCCCCGCGGCATCCGGGTCAACGGCCTGCTGCCCGGTCGCGTCGGCACCGAACGGGTCGACGAGCTGGACGCCTCCACCGGAGACGCCGAGGCCGCGCGAGCCCAGGCGATCCAGACGATCCCGCTGGGACGCTATGGCGAGCCGGAGGAGTTCGCTGCCGCGGCTGCGTTCCTGCTCAGCCCGGCGTCATCCTTCGTCACCGGCGTGATGCTGCCCGTGGACGGCGGCATGCAGCGGGGGCTCTAGGTCCTCGCGTCGCTGACGGCGCTGTCGGAACTCGTCCCAGACCAGGTAGCCGAAGCCGAAGATCGCCAGCGCCCCGAAGAACCACCACTGCAGCCCGTAGAAGAAGTGCGGGCCGTTGCTGGTGTCGTCGGGCAGCTCGGTGGGTTCGAGCTGCTCGTCCGGTGTCGGGCTCTCCTCGGCGAGGTCGATGAAGCCGCGATAGAGGGGGTACGGCGTGACTTCGCTGATCGTGCGTGAGGAGATCGCCCGGGTCGAGAGCTCGCTCACCTTCGTGGCGTTTCCGGTCGCGTCCCGTCGTACCCACCCGGTGACCGTGACCTGTCCGTCAGTGGCCGGGGGAAGATCCGGACGGCTGCCCCCGGTGTTCTCGGCGGGCATCCATCCCCGGTCCACCAGCACCGCGGCGCCGCTCTGCGTCTCCAGGGGCGTGACCACGTCTACGCCCGCGCCCTGGTCCCGGGTCTGGTACTTCAAGACGATGGTGTGCTCGTCATCCCAGATGCCGTGCACGGTGACCCGGCGCCACTCGTCCTCGGCTCGGGGCCCCCGCTCGGTGGAGAGCACGTCGTCGACCGGAGCGGGTGCCAGCTCCAGGTTGGTGGCCACGATGCGGTTGTCCTGCTTGCGCTCGTCGAGCCTGTGGAACTGCCACTGGCCCAGCTGGGTTGCCAGCCAGGCGAGCACTGCGACCACCAGTGCGAACAGCACCCAGCGCCGGCTCAGCAGAAATCCCACGCCGTGAGACTAGTTCGGGAGCGCCCAACTAGACTGGCCGGGTGAGTGGGTTTGCGCGGAGTTCGGGACTGGCCGACAGCTACGGGCGCGTCGCCACGGACCTGCGCGTCTCGCTGACCGACCGCTGCAACCTGCGCTGCAGCTACTGCATGCCGGCCGAGGGCCTGGAGTGGTTGCCGACCGAGGAGACCCTCACCGACGACGAGGTCGTCCGCCTGGTCCGCATCGGGGTCGAGCATCTCGGCATCCGCGAGGTGAGGTTCACCGGCGGGGAGCCGCTGCTGCGGCGGGGACTGCCCGACATCGTGGCCCGGACCAAGGCACTGAGCCCGTCCCCGGAGGTCTCTCTGACCACCAACGCGCTTGGCCTGGCGCGCACCGCGCAGACGCTGGCCGCCGCCGGCCTCGACCGCGTCAACGTCAGCCTGGACACGATCCGGCGCGACCTGTTCGAGCAGATCACCCGGCGGGACCGCCTCGACGACGTCATCGCCGGACTTGCTGCCGCGCAGGCAGCCGGACTGGGCCCGGTCAAGGTCAACGCAGTGCTGCTGCGCGGGATCAACGACCAGCACGCGCCCGAGCTGCTGCGCTGGTGCCTCGAGCGCGACTACCAGCTGCGGATCATCGAGCAGATGCCGCTGGACGCCCAGCACAACTGGTCCCGCGAAGGCATGGTGACGGCCGCGGAGATCTTCGCGTCCCTGGAGCCGGAGTTCACCCTCACACCCGATCCCGAGCACCGGGGGAGCGCGCCGGCCGAGACCTTCCTCGTCGACGGCGGTCCCGGCATGGTGGGGGTGATCGCGTCGGTCACCCGGCCGTTCTGCGGTGACTGCGACCGGGTCCGGCTCACCGCCGACGGCCAGGTGCGCAACTGCCTGTTCGCCCGCGAGGAGTCCGACCTCCGGGCCGCCCTGCGTGGCTCGTCCACCGACCAGGAGATCGCCGACCAGTGGCGGCTGGCCATGATGACCAAGCGCCCCGGCCACGGCATCGACGACGAGTCCTTCCTCCAGCCCACCCGCCCGATGTCCGCCATAGGTGGCTGAGCGAAGCGAAGGCACCGTCAATGGCGGAGGTTGAGGAGCGTCGGCACCGTCAATGGCGGAGGTTGAGGAGCGTCGGCTGGGACCGAGCCTGCGAGGGCGCAGCGAGGCGTCTCGAAACCCGGCGATCTGAGCGCAGCGAAGGCACCGTCAATGGCGGAGGTTGAGGAGCGTCGGCTGGGACCGAGCCTGCGAGGGCGCAGCGAGGCGTCTCGAAACCCGGCGATCTGAGCGAAGCGAAGGCACCGTCAATGGCGGAGGTTGAGGAGCGTCGGCTGGGACCGAGCCGAGTGATAGGTGGTCGAGCAGCGAGCGCCAGCTTCCCCGGTGGTTGAGGAGCGAGCGTCAGCGAGCGTCTCGAAACCACCTGATCCAGTGGTTTCGAGACGGGCTCGTTCCTCGCCCTCCTCAACCACCAGCGAGCGTGCGCCGACCCTAGGTGGTCGAGCAGCGAGCGCCAGCGAGCGGCCAGTCGAGACCACCGCAGCCGACCACGAGAAAAGTCGAGAATTCCCTTCCACAACAGGGGAATCTCGACCGAACCTGTCAGTGCTCGATGCTTGGATTGGTCCATGACGGTGCAGCTGGCAGACCTCACGGAGCACGGGCTCCTCGATCAGGTCGACGCGCTGCACCAACGCCAACTCGAGACCGGGGTACGGCTCCTGCGACTGGTCGCGGAGTTCGCCCACCAGCACGGCCAAGGCACCGTCGACCCCGAACAGGCCACACGCCCCGGCCGCGAACATGTCGTCCGGCTCGGCGGCGACGGCACACCGCTGGTCGCCGAGTTCGCCCCCGCGGTGCTCGCCGCCCGCATCGGGCTCTCCACCCACGCCGGAGGACGACTCGTCGCCGACGTGCTCGACCTGACCCACCGCCTCCCCGCACTGGGCCCGGGTCCAAGCCCACGAGATCGCCGAAGGCCACGCCCGCTACGTGGCCCGCAAAACCCGCCACCTCTCGGTTGAGGAAGCCGCCTACGTCGACGCCCGGGTCGCCCCCTCAGCAGACGGGCGGGTCTCCTGGACCCGGTTCGAGACCCTGGTTTGAGGCAGCCATCATCGCCGCCGACCCCGAGACCGCCGCCGCCCGCGAACAAGCCGCCGCCCGGGACACCTTCGCCAAGGCCACCCGCTCCACCGAACACGGGATGCGCGGGTTCTACATCCGCGCCGACTTCGCCACCATCGCCCGCCTCGACGCCACCGTCGCCTACCTCGCCCAAGTGCTCTTGGCGATGGGCGACACCTCGACCTTGGACCAGCGGCGGGTCAAGGCGGTGCTGATCCTGGCCAACCCCGCCCAGGCAGTGCAGATCCTGCACGCCTACACCACCTGGCAACACCAGGATGCTGACTCACCGGAGCCCTCACGCGAAGAACCCGTGGACACGGTGCCGCAGCGTTTCGACCCCACCCAGGCAGCCGAGCTGTTCGATGAGACCAAGCTGCTACCTGCGGTGTGGCTGTTCGTACACCTCGCCGGCCTCACAGATGGGGGCGCCGGCGAGGTGGCCCGGATCGAGGGATGCGACCCGGTCACCGCCCAGTGGGTACGCGAGCATCTCGGTGGCCGGTGCCGGTTCAAGATCACCCCGGTCCTCGACCGTTGGACCAGGTCGCGGTCGACGCGTGGGACATGTTATCCCGAGATTCCGGCTGATCGGCATGGGGATTCCAGTGTTGCTTCCGAAAGGGAGGTGCATGCGGCGATACTGACGAAATGGGGTGCGGTCTCAGCGGCCTGGAAGGCTGCAGCGTCTATGCGGGTGACCGGGCGAAGACGGACGAGTCCGATGCTCTGCACCTGGCGCGGTTGTTGCACTTGGGGGAGATCGTCGCGGTCACCGTTCCCGACGTGGAGACCGAGGCGGCCAGGGACCTGGTCCGGGCTCGTGAGGACGTCGAGGGGAGCTGATGTCGGCGCGGCACCGGGTCTCCAAACTGCTGCTGCGCAAGGGCATCGTCTACTACGGCGGCAAGGCCTGGACCGCCAAGCACGAGACCTGGCTGAGGTCCCACCGGTTCGAGCAGCCCGCGTTGCAGCTGGCCTATGACACCTCGTTCGAGTCGATGCTGCTGACCGCGCAGCGCCGTGACCGCCTCGACGAGGCGATTAGCGCGATGGCCGCGGACAGTGCGTTCACCCCGGTCGTGGCCCGGCTCGGTTGCCTGCGTGGTGTCTCCACGTTGACCGCGTTCGGGCTCGCAGTCGAGATCGGCGACTGGCACCGGCTCTCTGGGCGCAGCATCGGTGCCTACCTGGGGCTGGTGCCCACCGAGTACTCCTCGGGTGCCTCCCGGTCCCAAGGTGGGGTCACCAAGACCGGCAACGGTCACGCCCGTCGGCTACTGGTCGAGGCTGCCTGGCACCACCGAGCGCCCTACCGCATGCCCGGCGCCACGATCCGCAGGCACTGGGAAGCCGCGGCGCCCGCCGCCGTGTCCCGGGGTCATGCCGGGAACCTGCGTCTGAACGCTCGCTGGGAGCGGTTCAACGCCCGCAAGAAACGCAGCGTCGTCGCCAACGCCGCCACGCTCGTGAGCTCGACGGCTGGTGCTGGTCACTGGCTGTCCTCGACGATCCCGAGTAGCCCCGGCCGGGGCCCCAGAGGTCCGGCCAGTGAGCAACGAGGCGACGGCAGCGCCAGGAGTGACCAGCGATGAGGCTATGAGCAATCCTCAAGCCTGCTTGAGGATCACGCTCGACATCTAGACCAGCGACGCACTCCAGCCGGAACACCGTCCTGCGGTAGCCAACCCGCGAATATTAGAGTGACCGCGCTTCGACCCAGATACGCTCGTCATCCAGGCCATGGCCGGTAGCTGGTGCGGCGCCCAGGACGCGGTCGGGCGCCTTCGACCTGCCTACTTAAAACGACGCCATATTAGCCTCGATCCTTCGCGCGGCCGCGCGTGGGTTGGGTGAGTCCTTCAGGGTTTCGCGGGCGTCGTGACTTGAGGCATCACATGGCCTCGCCTCCGGCTAGCGCAACCTCGTCCCGCCCGCTGGGGGGTGCTGAGGGCTATTGACCGCGGGCGTGAACCGCAAGAGCCTGAAACCTGACGCCAACCCGGGGTAGTCGGGGTGGTCCGAAAACGAGGAGCAGTGCCATGGACCCACTCGTGCGATTGAAGGCGGGGATTGATCAGGCCGACGTGGTCTTCGGGCAGATCCGTCGGGACCAGTACTCCTCCCCGACCCCGTGCCCCGACTGGAACGTCGAACAGCTGATGAACCACATGATCGGTGCTTTGGTGATGTTCCGTGATGTTGCGATGCAAGGGTCTGCCGATCCGTCGAGCTACCCGTCCGACCTGATCGGCGACGACGCCGCTCGTTCCCTTCGCCAGGCTGGCGACGCGGCAGTTGCTGGCTGGGGGGCTCCCGGCAAGCTGGAAGGCCCGGCGAACATGCCCTGGGGGGAGATGCCTGCTGCGTTCGCGTTGCAGCTCCCGGCCATGGACATGCTGGTACACAGCTGGGATCTGGTTCGGGCGACCGGCGTGCAGGTCGATTTCAACCCCGAGCTCGTCGCCGACAACTACGAGTTCGTGACAACGTCGATGGCCGACCCCGCGATGCGCGGCGACGACTTCGCCCCTCCAGTGGACATCGAGGACGACGCGCCCCAACTATCCAAGGTGGTCGCCTTCCTCGGTCGGCAGCCCTGACGTCCGCCGGTTCTCGCGGTTGGCCCATACCCTCCTCGATGCAGCCATCGCGGCTGCGGATGTCCGGCAAGGACTCCTGCCGGTCGAGGGCTTCCCTGTCATCGAAGACCTCTGCGGCGACAGAGGAGTTTGAGTCGGTGACATCCTCAGCGGGAGGAATGGTCAAGACCTGTGGATCGGCGTGGCGTGTCATGAGCACGCTGACCCTTCGCCACTCCTCGGGGTCGTTTGACGGAGCCAGGCGAATGCTTCTTTACTCGCGCTCTTTACTCGTAGGGTTCGGCCGAGTCGACGTTGAAGATCGTGGCCTCAGGCTCCGCGGCCAACGCCGCCTCAAAGGCCGCCATCGCGGCAGCCACCTCGGGCAAGGACTCCTGACGGTCGAGGGCGTCTTTGTCATCGAAGACCTCGGTGGCGATGAAGGAGGTCGAGTCGGTGACATCCTGACCGATGTCGAAGGACACGACGCCCTCGACGAACTGGCTGGCCACGGCGACGTCGGTGAGCAACGAGCGCACCTCGTCAACCTTCTCAGGACGGCTCTGCATCTTGAATCGAACCACGATCATGGCCCAAGTGTTGCGCGTTGGCTGCGGCGTTGGGGAAGGGGCGCACCTGAAGCCCCGGCCGCCATCGCGCGAGCCATGTGGCTGATGCCTATGAATCGCCACGTCGCCGACCATCCACAGGTTCTGATCATTGCTCCCTCAGCGGGGCGTTGGTGCTCAGCCGGCGGCGGCGGCTTCTAGTGCTTCGGCGGCGTCGACAGTGAGTTCTTCCGCGCGTTGCATCGCGGAGCGGATGCGCTCGACCTTGAGTTCTCGGGCGGCGAGCTGGCCGGCGGGCTCGCCGTGCTCACGGGCCTTGTCGAGTGCGCGGGTGTGGCTGCTGAGCATCCGGCGGAACACGGGCAGGGCGCTCTTCTTGGGTTGGGCGTGACCGCAGCCCAGGCAGACCAGCCCGCGGGGGCAGTGCTCCCCGGTGGGCAGGGCGCTGACGTGGGTGCCCATGTCCCGCATGGAGCAGTTGGTGGTGAACTCGGCCCACTCGGCCTCGCTTGGTGTCTGGCTCGCGACCGGGCCGTAGACGTCGGTGTAGAGACCGCGCATGGCCTTGCGGTAGTCGGTGATGAACTGGTCGGGGTAGAGCTTGGCGTAGATCATCACGGTGTCGATGGTGGCGTGCCCGAGCAGCGCCTGGATCACGTGGACCGGGGTGTGGGCGTTGAGGTGTTCGGAGGCGAACACGCGGCGGCAGTCGTGCGGGGTCAGGACCAGCGGGTCTCCGTCGGCGTGGCGGGCGCCGGACTGCTCGGACAGCCAGCGTAGTCGGCCGCGGATGGTGTTGGTGTTGACCGCGCTGGGGTGTCGGATGCCTTCAGCAGGTAGGGCGCTCGCGGCAATGGTCGTTTCTCGTGCTCGTCGCGACGGTCGACCAGCGGAACGTGGTCGGTGCCGTAGAAGCCGCGGATGTGGCGGATGATCTCGGCGATGGCCCGGCCGAGTTGGTCGCCGATCGGGATGACGCGGGCGCGGCCGAACTTGCTGGGCTTGATGTGCAGTAGGTAGTAGAGCCTGCCGTCGGGCAGGGACCGCCGTAGCACGTCGAAGGTGGTCAGCTCGCAGGCCTCCTCGATCCGCAGCCCGCTGGTCAGCAGCAGCTCCAGCAGGCCCCAGTCCCAGAACGCTGCCCGCTCGGCGGCGATCAGGGTCTTGTCGTCGGGATGCTCACGCAGCTCGTGTTCGGCGTCGTGCCAGCGGCGCAACGCGAAGGCACGGATGTTGGGGATCTCGCGTTGCAGGTCCAGCACCGTCGATGTCAACCTGGCCTCCGCACGTTTGCGGGCCTTGGCGAAGCCGGTGTCAGCCAGGTCATGGCGGGTCAGCACCACGCTGGATGGGGCGTGGCCTGCGAACGGGGAATCTGGCTCGGTGGCCCAGGTGGAGATGTCGGCGAAGAACACCCGGATGTCGACCAGCCAGGTGTGCGGCGTGGTGCGGTCCTCATCACCCTTGCGAGGATGACTGCGCTGCATCGCGCGGGCCACCACCCTCGCCTGCGGCACGAACGCCCGCGCATGAGCCGGTGTGACCTGCGAACACGAAGTAACCTCGGGATGGGCGTCGTGTACGTAGCGGAAGAAGTGGCTCAGCGCGACGGCCTTGGCCCGCAACGTCGTGTAGGAATTCCGAGAGCCTGCGCGCGTACGTCTCCAGGTAGAGCCCGACGACCTCGACGAACGGCTCCGGCACCCCGGCCACAACGGCGAGTTCTCGCTCACTGTGCCGCGGTGCAGTACGGCGGCGCGCGGTGCCCGATCGTGGCGTACGGTCGAAGACTTCGAGCTGACACAGCAGCACGTCCAGGACGTCGCCGCCTTTCATGCCCGAGGGCGGGATGAGCAGGTCGTTCTCGGACAGATCGTCGAGCCGGTCGGCTCCGCGGGTCAGCATCAGCCGGGTGGCCATGTTGATCGCGATCTCGTACGACTTCGGAGACCCGATCGAACACGATCCTGCAGCGTCGGCCAATCGCCGGCGGGCCTCGATGACCGGATCGTCGGCGGGGAGCAGTCGAGTCCAGTCCCCGATCCTTACGGTCGCGATCGTCGCCCACTGTGGTCGCACCAGCCGGGCGATCACCAGCGCCCAAACTCCGAAACCCCAACGAGTGCCTCGGTCGGGTCGATCGATCCCGGCTTGCCATCGCGGCCAGACCTGCTCCTCGAACCTCGCCCATCTCTCAGCCAGGCTGACGCCCTCCAACCCGTCGAGCACGCCGAAGGTGGCGTCGACCGCAAGCAGCATCCGGGAATCGTCGTAGCGCTTCTTGAACCGCCAGTCGCGCATCTGCTCAGCCAGGTTCTCGATGAGCACCTGACTGTCATAGGAAGCCATACCGAGCTGGCGGGCCCGTTGCGTGACCGCGCCGGTCATGCCTGAGGTCCCTCGGCCGCGTCGAACGCCGAGCCCGGGGTGGGCCGGGGCGTGGCCACCGCTTCCAACTCGGCCAACGTCTGGGAGTCGTAATGGAACACATACCGCTCACCATCGATCCGTCCAAGCTGCCCGGAGCCCTGCATCCGACGTGCGTTCTCGGCTGCGGCTCGGCCAGCCGCTCGATCTCGCCGACTGCCTCGACCAACGCTTGGTGGTCGACGTGGGCGTAGGTGTCCACAGTGGTTGCAATGTGCCGATGCCCGAGCAACTGCTGAGCGGCGGCCACCCCCGATGTGGCCACCACGCCCGAAGCCACGGTGTGGCGGAACACGTGAGCAGTGACCTCGATCCCGGTGCGGCTAGCGAGCTGGCGCAGCCCTGCTTCGAAGGCGCTGTAGGTCAACGGGTTGGGCCACGCACGACGCAAACCGACCACGCGGCCTCGCCCGGAGCGTCGCGCCGCTCGTGCTCCACGTACAGGTCGAACAGCCGCAAGAACTCCTCGGTGACCGGAACCCGATGCTCGTCGCGAGCGCCCTTGAGCCGCACCACGATCGACGAGGCGCGCAGGTCCAGATCGGCCAGGCTCATCCCGAGCACCCCGTGACGGCCATGCTCGAGGCTCCAGTCCCCGATGCGTTGCCCCGACCGAGACAGCAACACCAGCAGAGCCTTGTCTCGCCACGACCTCGCCGCAGCGACGAGCCGGTCGACCTCGGCCGGGTCCAGGACCGCGGGCAGATCGCGAGGCTCACGACGTCGCAGCTCAGCCCGCTTTCGGCGTGGTGGAGCGCCCCCTCCCCCACCCATCGAGTGCGTCAGCTCCGCGGCCCTCGCCGGTACCGGATTGATTCGGCTGGCCCAGGTACCACGGTCACAGGTGGCGCGGTCGATGAGGAACGCGAAGAACGACGCCAGCACGCTCAGGCGATGGTTGACCGTCCGCGCCGCGCGTCGCACTCGAACCGGCTCACCCGTCGCCAGGTCGACCACCCCACCTCCTCGACCGGCTTGTCCTGGACCAGCCGCGAACTCGCCAACGTACGCCTCGACGTCACGACGCGACACCACGTCGAACTCGCGCCCAGCCCGCTGCAGCCAACGCGAGAAGTCCGACAGCCCCAGCCGATAGGAACGGGCCGTATAGGTGCCGCGCCCGCGCCGCTCCAGATGATCGAGGAAGTCCTCGACCAACTCAACCGGAATCCCTGTCTGCTCCATGGTTCACCTCCTTCGCCGAGTGTTCACGCAGCCACCGACACTCCCCGCCCAGCCACAAATCTCGAAAACCCGAGACAAGAGATCCCGGATCGACATCGACAGGCCGTGCATCTGCTGACGCCGGCCGACACCTTCCCGTATGCGGGCAACACCACCCGCGCCATGCAGATCGACCACACCATTCCCCTGGACGAAGCAACGCGCCGAGGCGGGTGAGAAGCAGTCCCGGGTCGGGAACTACGGCCCCATGATCGGCCTGCACCACCGCATCAAGACCCACGGCAACTGGCAGGTGAGACAGCCCTTCCCCGGCATCTACCTCTGGCGCGACCCCTACGGCGCCACCTACCTCGTCGACCACGCCGGCACCCGCCGCCTGGCAGCGACCAGGTCCAACGGGTCACGACTGGAAGCGCATTTGAAGACCTTGGCGCTCGCAGGCTAGGCGCATCGGCGTGCCTGGCACAGCAACTCCGGATCGTCTGGGAGCAGCCCTGCTTCGTCCCAAGGGGCACGGTGACACTGTCGTCGGCGCGAACCTGATTGTCGTGCCTGTGACCTCGAAGGACGTGTCGTTGTCGTCGGCGGCGTCGGTGGGACGGGCCGCAGACCAGCGGAGGCCCCTCGGGTTGTCCCCAGAGCGGCGGGACCGCCCATCGCCACGAGTCACGCGTCGAGTCAAGCACGCCGTCCGCTTGCACAGGCAGCCTCATCGGCACAACGGCGCGGATCGCGGCTGCGGACCTCTTCTCCATGGCAAAACGGCCCTGTGCGCCACCGGTGCGTGGAGGTCAATGCGGATTACTCCGCGTTCACCGTGAAGATGTCGTCATCGTCGATGTGCTGGGTGCCCTGCTGGAACAGGTGGGACCCGCTTCGGCGGTAAGTCAGATCAAGGCCAGCGGCGGTGGCGATGCCAGCTCGGGTTGGGCTGATCTTCAGGATCAAATAGTCGCTGCGGGGGCCGTCGAGGTACATGGGGGTGGTGGCGCCGACCCGGACCGGACGCAGTTCACGACAATAATCGCTGGGCGGCTTGGGATCTGCCCCGAAATAAGTCCCGCTGGTCCGTGACCGTGGAACGCACACGGCTAGCGAGGCGGTGGCCGCGGCAGAGTTGGGCGAGAAGTGCACCCGGAATCCCGTCAGCTTGATGGTCTCCAGGCTGTTCTTGGCCAAACCCGAAAGACCCCAGTGCTGCGTGGCCTGGTCGACAGGTAGCGGGTTGGCCTCGAAGGTGCCGTAGCCGTCGTTGAACAGGGAGGGGTGCGACCACCACCAGACGCCGACACCAAGGGCGATGAGTGCAACGCCGGCCCCCAGGGCAAGCCTCCACCGCCGTCGACTGTGGACGCTCTGAGTAGGAGTCGCTGCTGCGTCGTCGTTGGTCGTGCCCATCGCGTCCCCAGGAATCGATGCTTGACCGTGTCACGGCCGCAGGTCCCTGGAGGGGCATTGAGAAGGTTGCTGCGGGAGGGCCCAGCGGGCTGTCGGGACGCTGGAGAACCGGGTGCCTGCACTCGGAAATACGACGAGCTCGCTTCCCGGTGACGGGCGAGTACTTCGGCCCCGTGATACCCGCCTGAACCAGATCGGTTGTCCCGATCGCGTTCCACGTCTTCCGCACATCGGCTATGAGCGCGGATCGCGGCAGACATCCGGACGTTCACGGGATGATGCATTCGCAGCTACCAGACGCACTACTCGAGGCAACTGGAACGCGGCTTCCAGACGGGCAATATTCCTAGTCTGTACGGGAAGCTCGGATGGCCTCCTTGCACAGGCTCACGGAGGAGGCCTGTCGGCGAATAGCCTCGGACCGTTAGGGCCGATGGCGGCGACGCCGGAACTGAGGAGGGCTCACTCGATCAGAGCAGCAGCCAGAAAGTCCCGCAACTCGTCATCACTTATGTGGACCGCCTCAGTCAGCGGCAGCCTCAGTGTGCCCTTGCCGTTGTCGAGGTGCGGATGACGGGTCACGAGACCCCCGTGTGCGGCGTGCTCCCAGCCATAGAACGAAAGACCGTGCTTCCAGACGCCCACATGCAGCTGGCGGGTGCCTGCCACGTAGGTCGGCATCTTGTAAGACAGAACCACTCGAGCTTCCGGCTGCACCTCCATGACGAGACGGTGCACGCGGTCGAACAAGGGACGATGGTCTGCGTCGATGGCGTCGATGTAGACGGCTACGTCTTTTTCCATCAGTGCGCACTCCGCTGGCCGGGGACAGGCCGACTCTAAACCGCCCGCAGCTATTGCCGTTAGCCGCGTACTAGGAGAAGTCCCAAACTGCCCGCTTGATCCGACCAGAGGCAGCCATGACCCGTCAGGCAGGCGAGGCAGCGCGACAAGGGTCGGGAGAACGATCAGAGCCATGAGTAGTGGCGCTTCCGTCGCGATCACGCCACATCAGTGAAAGTGCTTCCTCCATGTCCGGGATCTCTCCACCTGCGCGCGCTGCCGGGACGGGGTTTGCGCTCTTGGTCTGTGAAGATTTGGTGTGCCTGATCCCCGTCTGCGCGTTGCGAAAGTGAGGTCAGGGGGTCGCCCAGGTTGTCGGTTGGCAATGTCCCGACCTCCAGGCGGACTGCGCGGATCGCGGAGACGACAGGCATCGTCACACCTCCACCTCACGGTCAGGACGACGCTCCTCGGCCGGCCAGCCGAGACCGGTCGTGGCCGGCGCGTCGGGGGTGCTCGGCGTGGGCGCGACGCCACCGGGGTCCGCCGGGCCCTGGTCCAGCCGGAACGGCGGGTAGGTGTCGGTCATCAGGGCGACGTACGCGGTCACCCGGTAGACCCACCGGTTCAGGCCGACCAGCAGGTCGAACAACGGCGCCGGGTAGCGGCCGGTGAACAGCAACAGCAGTCCGGCAGCCAACGTCAGCGCGCCGATCAGACCGCCGACGGCGAACTGGAAGCCGTCCGCGTCACCGAACTGCCACGTGCCCGCGAGCAGGCCCAGCACGATCAGGTGCGGCAGCGCCAGCAGCCACGACTTGACCAGCACCAGCCCGCGCGAGAGCCGCTCGGGGTAGGCGATGTCGAGGTCGGCCGGGTAGTCGGTGTGGTCGAGGGTGAACGGTGGGTAGCGGTCGGTGCCGATCGCAGCGGTCGCGTAGAACTGCACCCGCCAGGTCCACCGCAGGATGCCGACGTTGAGATCGAAGAGGCCACGCGGGTATCGGTCGGTGACCAGGATCGCGAAGAACGCCACCACGGTGAGCACCATGAAGACCAGCCACAGCAGCGCGAGCACGACGAAGTGCGGGATCGCCTGACAGGTCTGTGCACACGCGCCGTCTCGGCGCACCAATCCGGGACACACGCGCCGCCTCGCCGCACCAATCTGGGACATACGCGCCGTCTCGCGGTGCTATTCCGGGACACAAGCGCCGTCTCGGCGAATTAGGGGGACAGGGCTAGTGCGGGGCGACCTCGCGCAGGAACTTCCGGGCGGCCAGGAAGTCGGAGAGGCTCTGGCGGTGCTCGTCGCAGGCCAGCCAGACCTTGCGCCGATCGGGGGTGTGCAGCTTGGGGTTGTTCCAACGCAGCTCGTGTACGGCGGGCCGGGTGCACCCCTTGGCCGAGCAGGTGTCCGGGCGGGCGGGCTCCTCGCTCACCGGCCCTGCTCCGGGTTGCCGGACTCCCGATCGCCGGACTCCCGATCGCCGGACTCCGGGTCGCCGGACTCCGGGTCGCCGGACTCCGACGGGCCGATCTCCTTGTAGCCGTGGTCCATCGGATCCATGTCGGCCCCCTCGATCTGCGGGCTGGCGCTGTTGGCCATCACCACCGCGATGTACGGCAGGATGAACGCGCCCGCGATCAGGATCCACCTCAGCAAGCCGTCGCCAACCACGACGGCGCCGATGAAGCACAGCGTCCGGATGCCCATGGAGATGGCGTAGCGGCGCCGACGCCGGTCGAGATCTTCTCGATGGCTGGTCGGGGCGGTGGTGATCCGGATCGGCCCGGCACCGCGTCGTGCCCTGCCTGGTGCTGCCACACCTGTCAGCGTACGTCGCGGATGCGGGCCACTCCGGGGGACGTGGCATTCTTGGCAGGTCTGCCAACCGCAACCCAGGAGTGATCGCCGATGTCCAACCGCACCTACCGCGTCACCGAGATCGTCGGCACCTCGCCCGACGGGATCGACCAGGCCGTCCGCAACGGCGTCATCCGGGCCTCCCGCACCCTGCGCCACGTCGACTGGTTCGAGGTCACCCAGATCCGCGGAGCGGTCATGGACGGCGCCGTCGAGCACTTCCAGGTCGGCATCAAGGTCGGATTCCGCCTCGAGGACGACTGAGCACCGCACCAGACATGTCCGCACTGGTTGAGCTGAGAGTCCTCGAGGGACCCAACCTCTATTTCCCGCGCGCCGCCATCAAGCTCACCCTCGATGTGACGGCACTGGCCCAGGCCCCGGAGGCTGACCTGCGCCGGCTGGCCGAACGGCTGGGGGTCTCGACGATCCGCGCCGGCGTCCCGCTGAGCGGTTTCCGTCAGCGGTCGCTGACCCGGCTGGTCACGAAGCTCGTACGACGCATCGCGGCCGAGGCGGGCACCACCCGGCTCGGCATCCGCGTCCGACCGACAGCGCAGCCCGAGCGGATCGTGGTGGCCTATCCCTGGCGTGACCGCAACCGCGCCTGTGCCCTGGGGGAGGCGGTGGCCTCGGTGATCGACGGCCTCGGCTCCGGAGACGTGGCGACCCTCGTCGAGGACGCTGCCCTGCGGGTCTCGTCGGTCGAGCGCGGTCCGGCGCCCACCACGATCAAGCCGCGGGTACCTGTGGTGGCGGTGACGGGCACCAACGGCAAGACCACGACGTCACGGATGATCGCGCACATCGCCCGGGAGGCGGGCCACCTGGTGGGCTGGTCCAACACCGACGGCATCTACGTCGACGGCAAGCTCGTCGAGGCGGGCGACTACTCCGGACCGTCCGGTGCAGGCCGGGTGCTCGCGCACGAGGAGGTCGACTTCGCCGTCACCGAGACCGCGCGAGGCGGCATCCTGCTCAAGGGCATCGGCCTGAGCAGCAACGACGTCTCCGTGGTCACCAACGTGACCGCCGACCATCTCGGGATGCAAGGCATCGACACCGTCGACCAGCTCGCCGAGGTGAAGGGCGTCGTCGCGCGGATCACCAAGAAGTCAGGCTGGGCGGTGCTCAATGCAGACGACCCGCGGGTGTTCGCGATGCGTACGACGACCCCGGCCCGCCCGTGGGTCTTCTCGCGCCACCCCGACTCGCCGGCGCTTCGCGAGATCCTGGCCCACGGCGGCCGTGCCACCACCGTCATCGACGGGTGGATCACGATGCTCGAGGGCAACCGGGCCGACCCGCTCGTCGAGGTCGGAGAGGTGCCGATGACCCTGAGCGGTCTCTCCCGGTTCAACGTCGAGAACGCCCTGGCTGCAGCGTCCGCGGCCCTGGCGGCAGGCATCCTGCGCCCGCACGTCGTCACCGGCCTGCGCACGTTCCTTCCCGATCCCGAGCACAACCCGGGCCGGATGAACATCTTCAGCCTCCCTATTTCCTTGGCCATGTCCTCGGGCGAGATCTCGGTGGTCATCGACCTGGCCCACAACGAAGCGGGGCTCGAGGCGATGATCGAGATCATGCGCGGTGTCTGCGTCCCCGAACGGAGGCTGCTCCTGGGCCTGGGGGCCGTGGGCGACCGACAGGACGACATTCTCGAGATGCTCGGCGAGATCGCCGCGCGCGACGCCGACGTCGTGATGATCGGCCACAAGCAGGAGTACCTGCGTGGTCGCACCATGGAGGAGCTCGAGTCGCTCCTGGGTGCCGGGGCAGAGCGCGTCGGGATGACCGACATCGCGGCGTACCCGACCGAGCTCGAGTCGCTGCAGGCGCTGGTGGCGATCGCCGAGCCCGGTGATGTCGTCGGCCTGATGTGCCATGCCCAGCGCCCGGAGGTCTACGCCTGGCTGGAGGAACAGGGCGCGACCCCGGACACGCCCGTCGAGCTGAAGACGAAGGTCTACCGTGCCTCAGGGTGGAGCTGAGACGGGCCAGTCCCAAGAGCCGGGTGACCGGCTCCTCAAGCTGCACTCCGCGAGCGGCCGGCTCACCCTGGCCACGGTCACCCTGGGCTCCGGTATCGCGATGCTGGACGGCACCGTCGTCAACATCGCGCTGCGCAAGATCGGCACCGACCTCGACGCCTCGCTCGCAGAGCTGCAGTGGATCTCCAACGGGTACCTGCTCAGCCTCGCTTCCCTGATCCTCGTCGGGGGAGCGCTCGGTGACCGGCTCGGACGCCGTCGCATGTACCTCCTCGGCGTCGCGGGTTTCGCCCTCGGCAGCGCGCTCTGCGCGTTCGCCCAGTCACCGGTCCAGCTGGCGCTCTTCCGGGTGCTGCAGGGTGTGGCGGCGGCGCTGCTCACGCCGGGTGCGCTGGCCCTGATCCAGGGGTCGTTCCGGCACGAGGACCGGGCGGCAGCGATCGGCACCTGGGCCGGTGTCTCTGGTGTGGCGACCGCCATCGGTCCGTTCCTCGGGGGCTTCCTGGTCGAAGAGGCCGGGTGGCGCTGGATCTTCGCGATCAACCTGCCGCTGTGCGCACTGGTGATCCTGATGGGGCGGCACATGCCGGAGTCGAAGGACGACTCGCCGGTGATCTCGGACGCCAACAGGCACACGGGGCACTTCGACGTACCGGGGGCGCTGGTCGGCGTGGTCGGCCTCGGGGTCACCACCTACCTGCTCACCTCGTGGCGGGAGCTGAGCGGCGCCGTGCTCGTCACTGGGATGCTCGTCGCCTTCGCGGCTTGGGGCGCGTTCGTCGTTCTCGAGCGCCGGCCCGGCGCGATGGCACCACTGTCGATGTTCCGGTCGCGGGTGTTCTCGGCCGCGAACCTGATGACCTTCCTGGTGTACGGCGCCCTCGGCGCCGTGCTGTTCTTCCTCGTGCTGCAGCTCCAGGTCACCGTGGGGTACGGCGCGATCGAGGCTGGCGCGGCCACCGTCCCCATCGCCGTGGTGATGCTGTTCCTCTCCTCGAAGTCCTCGGTGCTGGCGGCGCGCACCGGCCCACGGGTGCCGATGACGGTCGGGCCACTCGTGTGCGCCGCGGGCGCCCTGCTGCTCAGCCGGGTGGACGACGGGGCGTCGTACTGGCTCGGCGTGTTCCCCGGCGTCATGCTGTTCGCCCTCGGACTGGCCGAGCTCGTATCGCCGCTGACCGTTGCTGTGCTCGCTGCCGCCCCGGACCGGCACGCCGGAGTTGCCAGCGGCATCAACAACGCGATCGCGCGCGCCGGGACGCTGATCGCGGTGGCTGCACTACCGGCGGTCGTGGGCCTCGCGGGGGCGGAGTACCGCGACCCGACCGCGCTCACGGCGGGGTATGAGAGCGCGCTCCTGCTCTCGTCAGGCATGCTGGCACTCGGGGGCGTGACTTCCTGGCTCGGCCTGCACGAGGCCGGGCGGCTCAGTGAGACGCCACCCGCACCCAAGAAGGAGAGGGACGCTGCATGAGCGACGACACCCGTCGGCTCGCCGTACTGATCGATGCCGACAACATCTCGGCCAAGGTCGCCAAGGACGTCTTCGAGGAGCTGGCCGGCTACGGCACGCTCACCGTCAAGCGGGCGTACGGCGACTGGACCACCTCACAGCTGCACGGGTGGAAGGAGCAGCTGCACGCCTACGCGATCGCCCCCATGCAGCAGTTTGGGTACACCGTGGGCAAGAACTCGACCGACTCCGCCCTGATCATCGACGCCATGGACCTGCTCTACGCGGGTCACCTCGACGGCTTCGTGATCGTGTCGAGCGACAGCGACTTCACCCGGTTGGCCACCCGGCTGCGCGAGTCCGGCAAGACGGTCTACGGAGTGGGCGCGAAGAAGACCCCGCGCGCCTTCCGCGACGCCTGCGACAAGTTCACCTTCCTCGAGGTCCTGCGGGCCGAGGCCGAGCCGCAGGCGCAGGCACCGGCGGCCGCCGTAGCCGAGGCCGCCACCGCCGAGCCGGCCCGTGAAGCCAGTCCTGGCAACCTGCAGAGCATGCTCACCAAGGCACTCAACAAGACCGCCACGGACGACGACTGGTCGGCACTCGGGTCGCTGGGCAGCCACCTGAACCGCACTGACCCGTCCTTCGACCCACGCACCTACGGGTTCGCCAAGCTCAGCGACCTCGTCAAGGAACAGCCCTTCCTCGAGACCAAGACGGTCAGCGCCCCGTCCGGGCAGGGCCAGCTGTGGGTACGGCTCAAGCGCCGGGCCGCCGCCCAGAAGTCGGCCAAGAAGCCGGCGCGCAAGTCGGCAGCCAAGACAGCCGAGCCCGTCGAGCCCGCCGAGCCCGTCGAGGAGCCTGTGGTCGAGCCCGCCAAGAAGGCCCCCGCGCGTCGCCGTACGACGAGGAAGGTCGGTCAGGCCTCCGGCGGAGGCGTGTAGTCCGGGTCCGCGACGTGGGTGTCGTCGCCACCGGAGGTGGCGCCGGCCTGGGCGTGCGGTGACCAGTTCTCCAGCTCCGACATCACGGCCGGGTGCTGGTCGACACAGAGGATCACCAGGTCGCCGTAGTTGGCGCGGCTCATCGCGTGCCGTACGGCCTCGATCTCGTCGAGGATCACCTCCAGCTGCTTGCACCTGGAGCCCTCCTCGATGGCCTTGCGGACTCCGTCAGCGACGAAGCCAGCGGTCTCGCCGGCCGGACGACGACGCAGATTGACGTCCTCGCGGACTATCACGACATCGAAGTGCTGCGCTGCGATCTCCCCGAGCTCGACCATGTCCTCGTCGCGGCGGTCACCGGCAGTGGCGATCACCCCGATGCGGGAGGGCTTCCCGAGCTCGCTGCCGGAGTCGAGGCTGTCACCGACCCGGTCGACGAAGTCGCCGAGCATTCGCATGCCCGGCGCGTTGTGGCAGTAGTCGACGATCACGTTCACGCCGTTGACCTCGACCTCGTTGAGGCGACCGGGGGAGAGGTAGTAGTTCGTCGAGAAGGTGCGCAGCCCCTGACGGATGTCGTGCAACGGTGCGCCGGCCGCAAAGGCCGCAGCGGCAGCGGCCAGTGCGTTCTGGACGTTCATCCGCGCCCGGCCCGAGAACGTCGAGGGCAACAGGTGGGTGAAGGCCAGCTGCATGTCCCGCCCACCATGGCGCACGACGATCATCTCGCCGCGCTCGGTCGGCTGCAGCACGAGCGCCTTCCCACCGCGGCGGCAGTGTGCGTCGATCATGTCGCGCTCGTCCGAGCCCGGCTCGGCCATGGAGAACCACACGACCTGTCCCGAGCAGCGACGCCGCATGTCGCGCACGAGCGGGTCGTCGGCGTTGAGAACGGCGTGCCCATGACGTGGGACGGCCTCCACGAGGACGGCCTTGACGTCGGCCAGCTGCTCGACGGTGTCGATGCCGCGCAGCCCGAGGTGGTCCGGCTGCACGTTCAGCACGACCGCCACGTCGTTGCGCTCGTAGCCGAGGCCCTCACGCAGGATCCCGCCGCGTGCGACCTCGAAGACGGCGAAGTCGACGCGGGGGTTCTGCAGGACCATCCGCGCGCTGCGCGGACCCGACGCGTCGGAGCGGATCAGCAGTCGCTCGTCGATGACGACGCCGTCGGTCGAGGTCATGCCGACCTTGCGCCCCATGCCCTTGAAGATGTGGCTGATCATCCGGCTGGTCGTCGTCTTGCCGTTGGTGCCGGTGACCGCCACGATCGGAATGCGGCTGGGAGCACCTGGCGGGAAGAGCATGTCGACGACCGGCTTGGAGATGAACTGCGGCTCGCCGATCGTCGGGTGGGTGTGCATCCGGAAGCCAGGTGCTGCGTTCACCTCGCAGATCGCGCCGCCGGTCTCGCGCACCGGCTGGGTGATGTCGGGGCAGATGAAGTCGATGCCGGCGATGTCCAGCCCGATCATCCGGGCCGCCTCCTCGGCGATCTCTGCGTTCTCGGGGTGTGCCTCGAAGGTGCGGTCGATCGAGATGCCTCCGGTGGACATGTTGCCGGTCAGCGCCAGCCTGACCATCTCGCCCTCCTCGGGCACCGAGGCCAGCGTGTGCCCCTGCCCGGCGAGCACCTCCTCGGCCGCAGGGTCGATCTTGATCCGCGTCAGGATCTTCTCGTGGCCGACACCGCGTCGCGGGTCGGCGTTGGTGTCGTCGACGAGCTGCTGCACGGTGCTGGTGCCGTCACCCACGACGTGCGCGGGCACCCGCTCTGCGATCGCGGCGACCTTGCCGTCGATGATCAGGCAGCGGTAGTCCTTGCCGGTCACGAACGACTCGACGATCACCCAGCCGCGTCGCGACTCCTCCTTCGCGATCGGGAAGGCCTCGCGGACAGCGTCCTCGTCCATCAGGTTCAGGCAGACCCCGCGCCCGTGGTTGCCGTCGAGTGGCTTGACGACGACCGGGAAGCCGATGCGCCTGGCCACGGTCGCGGCCTGTTCCGCCGTACGCACGGAGTCCTGCTTGGGGACGGGCAGTCCGGCGGCACCGAGAAGCCGGGTGGTGAGGTCCTTGTCGGAGGCGATGTCGACCGCGATCGAGCTGGTCTCCGAGGTCATCGTCGCCCGGATGCGCTTGGCGTGCACGCCCTGGCCGAGCTGGACCAGCGAGTGCTTGTTGAGCCGGATCCAGGGAATGTCACGCGAGACGGCCTCGTCGAGGATGGCCTGGGTCGAAGGTCCGAACGCGGTGCGCTGGGCACGCAGGATGAAGGTGTCGAGCTCGTCGGCGAAGTCGAAGTCAGGGTCGGGCTCGACGAGGTGGTTGACCAGCCGTACGGCGAGCCGGGCAGCCTCCAGCCCGACCTGCTCGTCGATGTAGCCGAAGATGACGTTGTAGCGGCCCTTCTCGCCCTTGACCTGGCGGGTCTTGCCGCGCCGGGTGTCGTGGCCGACGACCTGCTGAAGGGCCAGCGCCGTGTGCTCGGCGACGTGCCCGAGCCAGGTGCCCTCGTTGAGCCGCTCCACGAAGCCGCCCCGCCGACCGCGGGAGCAGGAGTGGTCGCGCAACCCGGGTAGGGCCTCGAGCAGGTCGTCGGTGAAGCCGGACAGGGTGTTTGTCGGGTACTCCTCGAGCGACCCGAGATCGACGACGAGATGGATCGCCTTCTCGTAGGACCAGACGTTCGCCCCGCGGTAGACGCGGGTTTCGACGATGGCCAGGTCGGCGGTCGGACGACCGTCCGAGGTCGGCGCTGACACCCGGTCGCTGGTCATTTCGTCCCTGGCGCTGTCGGTCACTGGATGGCTCCTCTTGTTCGGCGGGCGATGCGACGACGTAGCACCGAGGGTCCGATGTCCCCGGCAGCGATGTCCCGGGCCATCTTGCTTAGATCACGGTTGGCTGAGGTTAATTCATCTGCTTCGAACGGGTCTACGCGCGGTCTGGCCGGCAGGAGCAGTCGCGTCGTCAGGTTGAACTCGGACCCCGCCGGAAGCACGTGCAGGACCACTCCCGAGGCGAGGATCGGGCGATGCTCGCGGGCCTCGTGGGAGTTGGTCACCATGTGCGTGCCGTCCATCAACGTGACCGAGCCCCGGCCCGCCACCCGCAGGATGTCACCCTCGTCGGTACGGCTGATGACGGCCACCGTGTCCTCGTCGACACCCATGCCCAGCAGCTGCGGGCTCTGCGACACGATCATCAGCAGCCGCCCGTAGCGGTTGCGCTGAGCGAAGTGCTGGTCGATCACACAGTTCTCCACGAGTCCGAGCCCCGCGGCCACCTGGGTCATCCGCTGCTTGGGAGTGGACCCGCCCGGTCCGAAGGCGACCATGTGGGAGGACTGGATGCTCGCCCCGGCGGAGGTGCCGGCGATGGCCGCGCCGCGCTCGCGCGCCTCGACGATCGCCCGCCCGAACGGAGTGCCGGCGATCACGGTGGACAGCTTCAGCTGGTTGCCGCCGGTCATGAAGATGCCGGTGGCCCGGTCGAGCTCGTGCACAACGGTGGGGTCGGAGGCCTGAGTACGGTCCTCGGGCCGTACGCCGTACACCTCGCTCGCCCCGAGCCGGGTGAACAGTGCGGCGTAGACGTCGATGATCTCGGGACCCAGTGAGGAAGCCGTCGGCACGACCGCGATGTGGGCCCCGACCCCACCTGCACGCTCGACGAACTCCTTGAGGACCGTGCGTTTGCCGAGCTTGTCCTCGGCCCCTCCGATGACGAGCAGGTCGCCCCGGCCATCCGTGGAGCCGTCCTTGGGACCCATTGTCATGACAGGAAGCCTAAGGGGTCATACAGTGCGTAAGTGAGCCCGTCTTCGCCCGATTCGTCCGCGTCGAACCGACGCCTTCTGGTGATCATGCGGCATGGCAAGGCCGAGGCCTTCGCGCCCGAGGACCACCGGCGCCGCCTGACCGACCGCGGCCACCGCGACGCCACCGCTGCGGGTGAATGGCTCGCCGACCAGGGAATCGTGCCCACCTATGCCTTCGTGTCCTCCGCGACGCGGACACGACAGACCTGGAAGGCCCTCGTGGAAGGAAACGGCACGCCGGCCGATGCCCGTGTCGACGACGCCGTCTACTCCGCGGACGCGGACAGCGCGCTCGACGTACTGCGCGAGGCGCCGGTGGACGCCGAGATCGTGTTGTATGTCGGCCACAACCCGACCGCTGCCTCATTGGCGTACCTGCTCGACGACGGTGACCCGGATCCTGTCGCCTTCCGCACCATGAGCGCCGGCTTTTCGACTTCCGCCGTCGCCGTCCTGGACATCTCGGTCCCGTGGGCCGAGCTCGACGTCGGCACCGGTCACCTGATGGCGTTCCACGCCGGCCAGGGCTGACCCGTCACACAGTGGGCTCGGGGGTCGTGAACCCTTCCTCGGCGTCGGCCGCGACGATCTCCTCGCGGCTGATCCCGAGCAGGTAGAGCACGGCATCCATGTAGGGCACGTTCACGGCTGCGTGTGCAGCCTCCTGGACCACCGGCTTGGCGTTGAACGCGATGCCGAGCCCGGCGGCGTTGAGCATGTCGAGGTCGTTTGCCCCGTCACCGATGGCGATGGTCGCGCTGACCGGTACCCCGGAGTCCGCGGCGAAGCGGCGCAGTGCGTCGGCCTTGCCGGCCCGGTCCAGGATGTCCCCGACCAGGCGTCCGGTGAGCCTGCCGTCGACCACCTCGAGCTCGTTGGCCACCGAGAAGTCGATGCCGAGATCCTCCGCGAGCCGGTCGGTCAGCTGGCTGAACCCGCCGCTGACGATCGCGAAGCGGTAGCCGAGTCGCTTGAGCACCCGCACCGTCGTCCGGGCGCCGGGCGCGAGCTCCAGTGCGTCGTACACCTTGTCGAGGGCGCCGGCATCGAGTCCCTCCAGCAGGGCCACGCGGTCGCGCAGGCTCTGGGCGAAGTCGACGTCGCCGCGCATCGCCTGCTCGGTGATGCGGGCGACCTCCCCCTCGCAGCCGGCGTGCGAGGCCAGCATCTCGATGACCTCGCCCTGGATCAGGGTGGAGTCGACGTCCATCACGATCAGCCGCATGCCGCGGCGCATCAGGTTCGCAGGCTGTACGGCGATGTCGACGTTCTGACGGGCCGCCTCGCGGGCGAGGATGTCACGCAGCTTGTCGGGATCGACCCCGGAGACGTGGAGGTCGATCGCGGTGATCGGGTAGCGCGCCATCCGTTCGATCCGGTCGATGTTGGCGCCGGTGTCGGCGATCCTCCCGGCGATGGCTGCAACAGCGGGTGACCTCAGCGGGGTGCCCAGCACCGTGACGTGGCTGCGACCCTCGGGACGGGGCTTGTTGTCACCGGTTCCCCGGTCGAGGTCGAGCGTCATGGCGAGGTCGGCCGCGACCTTCTCCATGGCCCGCTGCAGCGGCTTCCAGTCGCGGGGTGTGGTGACCAGCAGGCCGAGGATCAGCCTTCGTCGCAGGACGATCTGCTCGATGTCGATCACCTCGACGCCGAACTGCGCCAACGTGTCGAAGACCAGCGAGGTGATGCCGGGTCGGTCCTTGCCGGTCAGCGTGATCAGCAGCGTCCGCGGCAGATCCTTCTTCTTCTCCTCCAGCACGGGACGAGGTTAACCGGGCCGCCCTCGATCGGCTCAGTCGGACTTCCTCGTCTACGCCGAGAAGCATGCTCCCACGAGCGCCCGGCGGGCAGCGCGGCCGAGGTCGGCGAGAGCGGTACGCCTCCGCTCCATCTCGTACGCCGACACGGCGCCGCCTTCGCCGGCACGGGCCAGCTCCAGGATGTCGAGGCAGAGCACGGCTCGCTCCATCGTCTCGGCCCGGCGGGCGTCGTACCCGGGAGGGAGCGGGAGCGGCGCTCGATGACGCAGGTTGAGCAGCAGGTCGGGGATCTCGGGCTGCCAGCTGGCGACCTCGAGGTCGACCAGCCGGCGGGTGACCTCGGCAAGCACGACCCGGAGCTCCGAGGCTGTCTCCCGCTCGTCGACCCAGGGGACCGGATCGGCGGGGTGAGCGCGCCAGACGACGGTGCGCGCGTCCGTCGCGGGCACCAGCCCGACACCACCTGCGACCACGGCCTCACCGGCTTCGATGGCGGCGAGGTTGAACGACGGCGGGCCGCCCAGGCCCACGGGGTCGCCAGGAACCGGCAGCGCGAGCGAGATGGTCCCGGACAGCGCGGCCGGCAGGTCGAGCAGCTCCAGGACCTCACGCTCCGGGAGTCCCGTGACGAGATGCCAGGCATCGTCCCCGCGGACCGCGTCCGCGAGGTCGTCCGGTGCCGCACGCCCCGCGCGTACGGCGTGCAGCCACACGACCAGGACGGCAGACACCGGCAAGGCGCTCATCCGGGCAGCCTAGGGCGGGACACTAGCCCCGGGTGATGCGCACGACCGCACGTCGGTTCGCGGCACGGCCGGCACGCGTGCCACCGATGGTGACAGGCTCTGCGCTCCCATAACCGCGCACGGCAGTCGCGACGTTCGCGCCGTAGGCACGCAGTGCCTGGCAGACGACGGCCGCACGCCGCTTGGCGAGCTGGGCCTTCCCCACTTCTTGCGGCCGCCGTAGTCGGCGAACCCCTCGCAGGTGACGGCCGTGACGTAGGTCAGGCTCCGCACCAGGGACTGGACCTGGATCCGTCCTCCGGCCGAGAGGACGGTGCTGTTGTAGGCGAACAGGGGTCCGAAGCCGAAGCTGGCAGCCTGTCCCGACTGCAGCTTCCGGCTGTAGAGGCTCGTGGCGGGCATCGCAACGGAGCCGTCGTACGAGCGGGCCGTCTCGGTCGTGTGCCGCAGAGGTCCGGGGTACTTGTTCGGACGACGCGGCACCGCCACCTGCTGGGCTCGCGTTGCCGCACTCAGCGGGTCGTGGAACCACTGCCGGGTCCGCGTGAGCACCTGCTCGCTGCGCGCGCCGTAGCTGCCGGTGCCCTCACACGAGACCAGCACGGACTCCAGATCGCCGCCGGTGCGGCGAGCGATCCACGCCGCCGCCCGGGCCAGCCCGGGCCCGCTGGTGGGGAAGCCGCCCTCGTCGAGGACCCGGCCGGTGCCGGCCTCGACGATGGCGTACTGATGGACCTTGGCGTGGGTGTCGACCCCCACCACGAACCGGTAGACCTCGGCCACCGTGGGCACCTGGGTACCTGGTGAACCTTCTGCGAGCATGAGCATGGCGATGCGTTCCTTCCTCTAGCTGGGGCAACTCGTCGGACCGGTGGTCGTCCCTGAGGTAGTCACTGCACGGCACCACTGTGATGAGCCACATCCCGGCTTCGGGATGGACATGCTTCTGATCAGGCCAGGCGGTGGGCAGGGCGGCCACCGGCCCACCACCACGATCGGACAGGTCTCGCAGAAGGCACCCCTTGCGATGGGCCAGCGAAGCGAAGAGTCACAACCGTCGCAGCAGACCAACAGCCACCCTGCCAGCCAACCTCAGGTCGGCCACCCCAGACACTCACAGCGAAGCGAGTGATCAGCCGAGACCACACTCCGTAAGCCGAGGAGCAACCGGGACCAAGGGATAGTTCCTCAACCACCGATGAACGGTGTCGTTCGTCGTGATGTGGTTTCGAGACGCTCGCTGACGCTCGCTCCTCAACCACCGAGAGGCCGGCGGTCGATCCTGCTTGGCGGTGGTCTCGACTGGCCGCTCGCTGGCGCTCGCTGCTCGACCACCTATGAGTTGATCCCTGTGTGACGCTGGCCCCGGGGTTGCGGAGCGGGCAACCAGGTAGGTGGTCGAGCAGCGAGCGAAGCGAGTGATCAGTCGAGACCACGCTCCTCAACCACCGGGGTGGCGGCCCCGACCCAACGTGCCGCGGGGGGCCTCCGACGAACTGGAGGGATCGCCAGTTAGGTTGGCGCTCATGACCGCCGTCGTTGAGCTCGCCGACGTGTCCGTCACCCGCGGCGGCTCGAAGTTGCTTGACGGCGTCGACTGGATGGTCGAGGACGACGAGCGCTGGGTGATCCTCGGTCCCAACGGCGCCGGCAAGACCACCTTGATGCAGCTGTGCTCGGCCCAGATCCACCCGACCGCCGGGGTGGTCGGCATCCTCGGTGAGGTCGTCGGCACGGTCGACGTGTTCGAGCTGCGGCCGCGGATCGGCTGGACAAGTGCCGCTGTCGGCGACCGGATCCCGAGGCAAGAGATGGTCCGCGACGTGGTGGTCTCCGCGTCGTACGGCGTGGTCGGGCGCTGGCGCGAGCACTACGACGAGCTCGACCACGACCGAGCGAGCGCGCTGCTGGTCGAGGTGGGTGCCGGTGCCCTGCTCGAGCGTACGTTCGGCACGCTCAGCGAGGGCGAGCGCAAGCGTGTCCAGATCGCGCGGGCGCTGATGACAGACCCGGAGATCCTGATCCTCGACGAACCCGCGGCCGGGCTCGACCTCGGCGGGCGCGAGGACCTCGTGGCGACGCTGTCGCGGCTGGCGCTGGACGAGTACGCACCCGCCACCATCCTGGTCTCCCACCACGTCGAGGAGATCCCACCGGGCTTCACCCATGCGCTGCTGCTGCGGGAGGGCCGCGCAGTCGCATCGGGCCCACTGCCCGAGGTGATGACCGAGGAAGTTCTCAGCGAGACTTTCGCGATGTCCCTCTCCCTGCGCGAGGACGAGGGCCGCTACTCCGCGCGTCGGCGCGCCTGAGCGTTGCGAGCAGTTGGATAGGCTCCCCGCATGGACTGGCTGAGCGACCACATGTGGGAGAGCTGGCTCGGTCTCGCGGTCGTGCTGGGTGCTCTCGAGCTGGTCAGCCTCGACCTCTTCCTTGCGATGCTTGCTGGTGGCGCGCTCATCGGCGCAGTCACCGCCCTCATGGGCGGACCCGTCGCCCTCCAGATCATCCTGGCTCTTATCTCGGCGGTTGGCCTCCTCGGCCTGATCCGCCCCAACTTCGTACGCCGCATGCACAGTGGTCCCGACCTCAAGACCGGGGCCGAGGCGCTGATCGGCAAGCGCGCGACGGTGGTGCGTGAGCTGGGGCACGGAGACCCCGGTCGCGTGAAGATCGGCGGCGAGGAGTGGACGGCCGAGCCGTACGACGAGGACGACCGCATCGAGGCGGGCGAGCTCGTCGACGTGGTACAGATCAAAGGCGCGACGGCGTACGTGCTGCGTGTCCACAGGCTCGGGTCCTGACGGCCCGGCACCACTGAGAGAAAGAGGGGATCCCGATGGGTGGAGCAATCCTCATCCTGTTCGCGCTGTTCCTGATCTTCGTCGTCCTCGTGCTGGCGAAGACCATCCGGATAGTGCCGCAGGCGCGGGCCGGCATCGTGGAACGGTTCGGCAAGTACAAGAACACCCTCCAACCAGGCCTGAACGTCGTCACGCCGTTCGTGGACCGGGTGCGGTACGTCATCGACATGCGCGAACAGGTCGTCTCCTTCCCGCCGCAGCCCGTGATCACCGAAGACAACCTGGTCGTCTCCATCGACACGGTCATCTACTTCCAGGTGACCGACCCGGTCTCGGCGACCTACGAGATCGCCAACTACATCTCCGCTGTCGAGCAGCTCACCATGACCACGCTGCGAAACATCGTCGGTGGCATGACCCTCGAGCAGACTCTGACCTCCCGCGAGGACATCAACCGCGGTCTCTCCCTCGTACTCGACGAGGCCACGGGTCGCTGGGGCATCCGGGTCGGCCGCGTGGAGATCAAGGGCATCGACCCGCCGCCCTCCATCAAGGACTCGATGGAGAAGCAGATGCGTGCCGACCGCGACAAGCGTGCCGTGATCCTCACGGCCGAAGGCCAGCGGCAGTCCTCGATCCTTACCGCCGAGGGAAACAAGCAGGCCGCGATCCTCACCGCCGAGGGTGACCGCGAGGCGCTCATCCTGCGGGCACAGGCCAACCGCGAGGCCGCGATCCTCAAGGCGCAGGGTGAGGGGCAGGCCATCCAGACGGTCTTCCAGGCCATCCACGACGGACAGCCCGACCAGGCCCTGCTGGCCTACCAGTACCTCCAGATGATGCCGAAGATCGCCGAGGGCTCCGCGAACAAGGTCTGGGTGGTTCCCTCGGAGATCACCAGGGCGCTCGAGGGCCTGGGCTCCGCCGTTCACGAGGTCGCGGGCATTCCGCACAGGGTGGATGGTCCCCGCAAGCGGGTCGAGGCACCGATCATCGAGCCGAGCACCGATCCCGCGTCGTCGTTGTCCAGTGCCCACGCAGAGGTGCAGAAGGCCATCCGGGCCGCCGAGGAGTCTGCGCGCGTTGCGACCGGCGCGCCCGCGGCGCCGGCTGCGCCGCAGACGCCGACGGACTCGCCTGTTCCGCCGATGACCGACCCGGGTGACCCGACAGGAGAGGCCCCCACCGGTCAGTGAGTTTTCTGGAGATCGTCGCCATCCTCCTCGCGGGTGTGGCGGCGGGCACCATCAACACCGTGGTCGGGTCGGGGACGTTGGTGACGTTCCCGACCCTTCTCGCGTTCGGCATCCCTCCGGTGACGGCGAACGTCTCCAACACGATCGGCCTGGTGCCCGGCTCGTTGTCGGGTGCGATCGGCTACCGCAAGGAGCTCGCCGGGCAGCGCTCACGTCTGGTCAAGCTGGGCAGTGCCTCGTTCCTGGGCGCAATCGCAGGAGCGCTCCTGCTGCTGTGGCTGCCTTCCGCAGCCTTCGACGCGATCGTGCCGGTGCTCATCGTGCTCGGCTGCGTCCTGGTCATCCTCGGCCCGCGGATCTCCAAGCGGGTGGCCGCCCGTGCCGAGTCCCGCGGTGGCCTGGCCGAGCACGGCGCTTCGTGGGTGTGGCCGGCCATCTGCCTGACCGGCGTGTACGGCGGCTACTTCGGGGCCGCGCAAGGGGTGCTGCTGATGGCCGTTCTCGGCATTGGTGTCGCCGACTCGATGCAGCGGCACAACGCCACGAAGAACGTGCTGGCCCTGGTCGTCAACCTGATTGCCGCAATCGTGTTCGTGTTCCTGGCCTACGTCGACGTGCCCTACGTGCCCAACGGGGGCACGGGCACCGTGAACTGGGGAGCCGCAGGCCTGATCGCCATCGGATCGGTGGTCGGCGGACAGATCGGCGCGACGGTGGGTCGCAGGCTCCCGCCCAACGTGTTGCGTGCCGTGATCGTGGTGGTGGGCATCATCGCGGTCACGACGTTCGTGTTCCCCCTCTGACTCAGCCTCCGGCAAGCAGCTCAGTGGCCTGCGAGCCGGCCTCCGTCGTACGCCGCAGGAAATCGGCGACTACCTTGAGCTCCTCCTCCGAGTAGCCGGCGCAGAGCTTGTCCATCGAGCTGTTCATGCCGGAGAAGATGCCGATCAGCTCGTGGGCGCGGTCCCGGCGTGCCCGTACGACGACCGCGCGACGGTCGGAGGGGTCGCGTTCACGGACGACCCAGCCACCACGTTCCAGCCGATCGAGGATGCCGGTGACGGTGGCCGGGTGCAGCCCTGCGCGCCTGGCCAGCGCACCGGGGCTCAGCGGGCCTTGGCGGGCGATGAGCTCCATGCAGGGGAGGTCACCGTCCTTGAGGTCGATCCGGGTGACGACCTGGCGGTTGAGGAGGGACAGCTCGATGCTCAGGTCACGTAGCGACTCCTTGATCTCGGTGGCGAGCCGGCGGCGCCGCCGAGCCGTGGTTCGACGATCTCCTTCGGAAGTCATATGATATGCTCCTCATAGAATATGCGTTACAAACGAAGCGTACCCCACACATCCAGGAGACGAAGGCGTGTCATGAACCAGCTCACCGCGGGAACCGTGCTCAACCACCGGGAGCTGGTGACGATCCATGGCGAACCGCTCGAGATCCCGGATCCCCACAGGCTGGTGCATCTACAGTTCCGTCGTTACTCGGGGTGCCCGGTGTGCAACCTGCACCTGCGGACGATCGCAGGTCGGCATGACGTGGTTCTGGCGGCCGGGATCCTCGAGGCGGTCGTCTTCCATTCCTCCGCCGAGACTATGCGCGACTTCCAGGCCGAGTTCCCGTTCGCGCTGATCGCAGACCCCGAGAGGAAGCTCTATGTCGCCTTCGGAGTTGTTCGCAAGATCTCCGCGGCGGCCGCCCTGCTGCCGCGAACCTTCAAGGCGGCCGCTCGCGCACTCACGAGCGCGCCAAGCCTGCGCGGTGCCACTGGGAAGGGTGAGGAGCACCGCATGCTCCCGGCCGACTTCCTGATCGACAACGACGGTCGGCTCCTGGCCGCGCACTACGGGAGGTTCGTGGACGACCACTGGTCCGTGGAGGACCTGCTCGACCTCGCGCGTACGGCGAGCGCCACCCTGGCCGGGAAGAGTCAGTCGACGTAGGCCGCGAGGAAGCGCTGCAGCTCGTCGAAGGCCTGGCTGCGGGCCGGCTCGGGGGAGAGGGTGACGTCGTGCAGCGCGCCCGGCACCTGCGCAATCGTCACGTGGCGCGACAGGCGTGCTGCGCGTCGCCGCATCCTTTCGACGTCGAGGACCACGTCGGTCTCCCTGAGGTCGGCCACCGAGCTCGGGTGTCCCGACCTCGTCGAGCTGACCAGCAGCACCGGCCCGTCGACATCCAGACCGCGCTCGATCCGGGCCTGCCCGGTGCGGACCGCCCGGATCCAGCCCGCGTAGATGGGCCAGGAGGCCTCCGGCTTCCACTGGAGGTCGAAGTCCCACTCGCCGTCGAAGTCGCGGTGCAGGCTGCGGACGTAGCCACCACTGACGTTGCGCGGGATCTGCCGCATGGGCACCAGCGCCCCGAGGTGGTGGATACCCGGCATCGCCAGCAGGCGGGTGAAGGCGTCTCCGTGCATGTCGATCCAGGGCGCGTTCAGGAAGACACCTGCTGCCGAGTGCGCGCGATCGTGCAGCCACAAGGGCAGCGTCAGACCACCGGTCGAGTGCGCGGAGAACACGAGGTGGTCGTGCTCCGCCGAGATGCGCCGGAAGGCCAGGTCGAGCTCTTCGTAGTACGTGCTCAGGTCTGCGACGTAGTTGGGTGTCTGGTGCGGCCGCAACGAACGCCCGTACTTGCGCAGGTCGAGGGCATAGAAGTCGTACCCGTTGGCCACCCAGAAGTCGGCTGCCCCGGTCTGGAAGAAGTAGTCGCAGAAGCCGTGCACGTGCAGCACCGCCTTGCGCGTCGGCTGTCCTGCCGGGCGGTGGACCAGGGTCGCGACCACCTCACCCTCGTCGTCGGGCCGCAGCTGCCAGGTCTCAAAGGTGTACGGCGGTCCAAGCAAGTCGGTCTGCAGCTCGGCCATGGCGCGATCCTGTCACGTCGTACGCCGCCGCGAAGGCCGTCCAGATTCACGGCCAGATTCACGGCCAGATTCACGGCCAGACTCGCGGTTCTGGCAGTCGGGGCAGAGACCCCAGTACGTCACCTCTGCCTCGTCGATGACGAAGCCCTGGGTGTCGGAGGCGTCCAGGCAGGGTGCTTCCCCCGTCGCGCAGTCGACGTCGCCGACCACACCGCATTGCCGGCACACGACGTGATGGTGGTTGTCGCCGTAGCGCAGCTCGTAGCGGGCAACCGATCCCGCAGGCTGGATCCGGCGCGCGAGGCCACGGTCGGCAAGCATGTTGAGTACGTCGTAGACCGCCTGGGTGGAGACACCGCCCAGCTGCCGGCGTACGACACCCAGGACGGCGTCGGCGCCTGAGTGCGGATGGGCGGCCAGCGCTCCCAGCACAGCCAGCCGCGGCTTCGTCACGCGTAGCCCGGCGTCCCTGAGCAGCTGCTCGGGAGCGGTGGGTGCCGGGCGGTCGAGACTCATGGGCCCGAAGATAGTCCGCAGGTTGGGCGGGGGAAACCTCCCGGTCATCGCGAGTCAGCACAATGGTCCGGTGGCACCCCATCAGCACCGACCCGATGACTTCCCGACCTATCCCGCCGGTCTTCGCCTGTCCGGGCGAAAGGTGCTGGTCGTCGGCGGTGGCACCGTCGCCCAACGCCGGGTGCCGACCCTCATCGCTGCGGGGGCCGACGTACATCTCGTGTCGCCCCATGTGACGCCCGCGATCGAGGGACTGGTCGGCTCGGGCGAGGTGGGCTGGGAGCAGCGCGGGTTCGCCGACAGGGACCTCGACGATGCGTGGTACGTCATGGCCGCCACCGACGACACCGAGGTCAACGAGCGGATCAGCCTGCTGGCCGAACAGCGGCGCATCTTCTGTGTGCGCGCCGACGACGCCGACGCGGCGACCGCGTTCACGCCGGCGGTCGGCCACCACGACGGTGTGACCGTGGCCGTGATGGGCACCACGGCCGCGGACCGGAACCCGCGTCGTTCGGCCGGCGTACGCGACGACATCGTCGCCGCCCTGCGCGAGGGCTCGGTAGCCGCGCGGCACCACCGTGAAGGCGTGGCCGGGGTCTGGCTGGTCGGCGGCGGCCCGGGTGACCCCGAGCTGATCTCGGTCGCCGGCCGCAAGGCACTGATGGATGCCGACGTGGTCGTGGCCGACCGGCTCGCACCGCGCGAGCTGCTCGCCGAGCTGCCCTCCGACACCGAGATCATCGACGTCGCCAAGCTGCCGCGCGGACGCTCCACCACCCAGGACCAGATCAACAAGATCATCGTCGAGGCTGCCCAGGCAGGTCGCCGGGTCGCGCGCTTCAAGGGTGGCGACAACTTCGTCTTCGGTCGCGGCTACGAGGAGGTGCTCGCCTGCCGGGAGGCCGGCGTCCCGGTCACGGTGATCCCGGGCATCAGCAGCCCGCTGGCGGTGCCTGCCGTGGCCGGCATCCCGGTCACGCACCGCGGCGTGACGCACGACCTGACCATCGTCTCGGGGCACCTGCCCCCCGGCCACCCCGACTCGCTGGTGGCGTGGGAGGCCCTGGCCGGGTTGCGCGGCACCATCGTGCTAATGATGGCCGTGGAGAACGCCCCCGCGATCGCCGAGGCGCTGCTCCGGGATGGCCGGGACGCCGCCACACCGGTGGGCATCGTGTGTGACGGCACCATGCCCACCGAGCGCACAGTCCTGACCACGCTCGGAGAGCTGGCCGACACGATCTCGAGCGAGCGGGTCCAGCCACCGGCGATCATCGTCATAGGCGACGTGGTGGCGGTGGCGTACCCGCAGCGCTACCCAGGTGGAGACTCCCCGGAAGCCGAACCGGGAGACGAGTGAGGATGGCGACGTACGTCGAGATCTCCGACCCCCAGGACCATCGGCTCGCCGACTACAGGGATCTCCGCGACGTACAGCTGCGCCAGTCGCTCGAGGCAGAGCACGGCCTGTTCCTCGCCGAGGGCGAGAAGGTCGTACGCCGGGCCGCCGACGCCGGCTTCCCCGTGCGGTCCTTCCTGATGGCGCCCCGCTGGCTCGAAGGGCTGGCCGACGTGATGGATGCGACCGACGCACCGTGCTACGTGCTCTCGGAGGCCCTTGCCGAACAGGTCACCGGCTTCCACGTCCACCGCGGTGCACTGGCCTCCCTGGCCCGGACGCCCCTGCCGACGGTGGAGGACGTGCTCGAGGGAGCGCGCACCGTCGTGGTCTGCGAGGACGTCGTCGACCACACGAACGTCGGGGCGATCTTCCGCTCGGCGGCCGCCCTCGGAGTCGACGGGGTGCTACTCGCACCTCGATGTGCCGACCCGCTCTACCGCCGATCCGTCAAGGTCGCCATGGGTGCGGTCTTCGCCCTGCCCTGGACCCGCCTGCCCGACTGGTACGGCGCGCTGCCTCTCCTCTCCGATCATGGCTTCACCACCGTCGCGCTGACCCTGGCCGAGGGCGCTGTGCCGCTCGCGGACGCGGTTGCCGGACTGGACAAGGTCGCCCTCGTGCTCGGCTCGGAGGGACACGGGCTCTCGGCGCACTGGGAGCGCACCGCCGAGCGTTCTGCGGTCATTCCCATGCGCGCCGGGATCGACTCGCTGAACGTCGCGGCAGCCACTGCGGTCGCCTGTTATGAGATTGCTCGGGGATAGTTGACTACTTATTGGTAGTTGACCCTTATTCTTTCCCGGTGGAATGGGGCGCAGAGCGGCGAGCGGGGTTCCTCGAGGACCTTGTCGGCCAGGTGGAGGACTACGCCATCATCGGGCTCGACCCCGAAGGCAACATCTTGACCTGGAACCTCGGCGCGGAACGCGTCAAGGGCTACACGGCGGAGGAGGCCATCGGCTGCAGCTTCGCGATGTTCTACCCACCAGAAGACCGACGCGCTGGGCTGCCGCGCCGGCTGCTTGCCGACGCCCGCGAGCGGGGGCGGGTCGAACACACCGGCTGGCGGGTGCGAAAGGACGGCTCGAAGTTCTGGGGCGACGTGATCCTCACCGCGGTGCATGACGACGACGGAAACCTCACCGGCTACGCCAAGGTCACCCGCGACCGGACGGACCTCAAGGCACTCGAGGAGGCGCAGGACGCCTTCTACTCCACCTTCAACCACGACTTCCGCACGCCAATCACGGCGATCAAAGGGTTCGTGGACGCAATCCGCGACGCCGACGAAGACCTCCGCGACGCGATGATCGACCGGGTGGAGGCCAACGCGGACCGCTTGCTGACCATGGTGGAGGAGCTGGTGCTGTTCGCCAGCCAGCGTGCCGGGAATGCCTCACTGCTCTTGGCCGACATCGACGTCGCACAGGTGGCGCGGGACGCCGTACGGGACCTGGCTCCGGTCCTCGGCCCCGACCGGGTCCACGTCTCCGCTGACGCCGTCGCCCTGGCGCAGGCAAACGGCGTCGCGATGCACCGCGTGGTGACCAACCTGGTGGTGAACGCGTTGCGGTACTCCGCGGCGGGATCGCGCGTGGACTTGACGCTGGGTCACGGGCTTCCGGGGCGGGTCCGGCTCTCGATCACGGACCGTGGACGAGGCATCCACCCGGACGACATCGACTCCATCTTCGACGAGTTCACCCGTGGGCGCCTCGCCGAGCCCGACGGCGGTACGGGACTCGGCCTGGCCAGCGTGCGGGAGCTGGTCGAGCAGCAGCATGGGCGGGTCACCATCGACTCGCGCGTGGGGGCCGGCACGACCGTCACCGTCGAGCTGCCGGCGACGACCCGCGCGGTGCAGCCGGTCACGCCCAGTCAGCGCTCGTCGGGGTCCGAGTCAGCCTCGGCCCCTGTGTCCTCGCCGAGTGGCCAGGCCGCCGGGTAGTCCTCCGCGGCCGACACCATCTCCTTGCGCAGCTTCTTGCGTGCCCGGTCGCTGAGCCGGTCCCCGAAGACGGTCCCGTAGGTGTGGTCCGTCTCGTGCTGGAGGCAACGGGCGAGCAAGCCGTCTCCCTCGTAGGAGACGTCTGCGCCGTCGAGCCCCTGGCCGATGACGCGTGCCCAGTCAGGGCGGGCACACTCGACGAACGCCCCCGGATAGGACAGGCAGCCCTCCTCGGCCTCGTCGAGGCGTCGCTCGCGTCCTTCCGGGAGCTCGATCACCGGGTTGCACACGACGCCCCGGTGCACACTCCCGGACTCGTCGGGGCACTCGTAGACGAACACGGCGAGATCCACGCCGATCTGGCAGGCCGCCAGGCCCACACCCTGGGCGGCGTGCATGGTGGCGACCATGTCTGCCACGAGGGCTTGCAGGTCTTCGTCGTACGACGTGACCGGCTGCGCTTTGCGGTGCATCACTTCGGCGCCCCACCGGACGATGGTGCGCACGGACCCTCCCGCGGGCAGTTCGACCGAGCCGGGGGAGCGATGGGCAGGACCAGCAACCATGCCCGGATCTTAGGGCGTGACCTCCAAGCACGCCCTCCGTGACCCTCGACACGCTCGCCAGGTGTGGCGCGAAGTGTAACTCGGAGTTACATTTCGAGGCATGTCCCCGAATTCCGCCAGCGAGCCGCAGAAGCTGCCCTGGAGCCTGATCCGGGCCGGAGGCCGTCACGGGCTCTCCGACAGCGAGAAGCGCGACCCGATCGGGTTGGCGGTCGCCGCCCTGAACAAGCTCGCCTCCAGCGGTCTGATCGACCGCCTCGGCATCCGCAAGGCGAGTGAGCAGACGGTGTACCGCGTCACGAGTGCCGGCTTCCGCACCGCCGGCAACGTCGGCCGCACCTTCGCCCGTGCAGGCAGGGCGACCAGGGGCAACCGGGTTCCCGCAGCGAAGAACACCGGACTCTTCGACCTCACCCCTGGGGAGGACGAGCAGCAGCTCGTCGACCTGGTGAGCGAGTTCGCCCGGGAGATGGTGCGCCCGGCAGCCGGCGAGGCGAACGAGGCATGCGCGCCCCCGGACGAGCTGCTCAAGGCCTCGTTGGAGATCGGGCTACCGATCCTCGGTGTTCCGGAGAACCTCGGGGGAATCGCCACCGAGCGCTCGGCCATGGCGGGCACCCTCGTCCACGAGGCGCTTGCCTACGGCGACATGGGTCTGGCCGTGGCAGCGCTCTCTCCGGGCGCCGTTGCGACCACCCTGTCCCTGTGGGGGACCGACGAGCAGCAGGCCACCTATCTCCCTGCATTCACCGGCGAGGAGGTTCCGGCGGCGGCCCTCGCGCTCAGTGAGCCGGCCGCCCTCTTCGACCCGCTCACCCCGGCCACGAGGGCCGAGAAGCGGGGCGACGTCTACGTCCTGAACGGCGTGAAGTCCGGCGTCGTACGTGGTGCAGACGCCGAGCTCTTCGTCGTCGGCGCCGAGCTCGACGGCTCTCCGCAGCTGTTCATCGTGGAGTCCGCGGCCGAGGGCATCACCATCGAGTCCGACCCGTCCATGGGCCTGCGCGCAGCGAGCCTGTCGAGGCTGATCCTCAAGGACGTCGTCGTGGAGCAGGTCGCCCTGCTCGGCGACGCGTCGGACTACCGGGAGTGTGTGCGGTTCTCACGCCTCGCGTGGTGCGCCATGGCAGTGGGCACGGGCCAGGCTGTCCTTGACTACGTGACGCCGTACGTGAAGGAGCGCGAGGCGTTCGGTGAGCCGATCGCCCACCGTCAGTCGGTGGCGTTCATGGTCGCCAACATCGCGATCGAGCTGCAGGGGATGCGTCTGGTCACCTACCGGGCGGCCAGCCGGGTGGCGCAGGGGAAGTCGGCCGAGCGTGAGATCGCCCTTGCCCGTCGCCTGTGTGCCGAGCACGGCATGCGCATCGGCCTGGACGGCGTACAGCTGCTGGGCGGGCACGGATTCGTCAAGGAGCATCCCGTCGAGCGCTGGTACCGCGACCTCCGTGCCATCGGCCTGATGGAAGGAGCGGTCCTGGTCTGACCTGCCGGCTCGAAACCAGGCACGTCCCGTCCGAGGAGACAGACATGATCAATCTCGAAACGCCCAGGAAGATCCGCCCGCTCATCGAGCAGGCGCACCAGGTCGCGATGAACATGCTGCGACCCATCTCGCGCAAGTACGACGAGGCCGAGCACGAGTACCCCAAAGAGCTCGACATGCTGGCCGCGATGATCGACGGCGTCTCCCAGTCGGGGGCAACGGGTGGCGCCGGAGCCACGGGTGTCCGTCGCGACGAGCCGCCCGAGGAGAAGCCGGGTGCTGGTCAATCCAGAAACAGGAACGGGGCCAACCTCGCCTCGGTCCTCTCGGTCATGGAGATGTGCTGGGGCGACGTCGGCCTGCTGCTTTCAATGCCACGACAGGGCCTGGGCAACTCCGCGATCGCCTCGGTCGCCAACGACGAGCAGCTCGAGCGTCTTGCCGGCACCTGGGCAGCGATGGCGATCACCGAGGCCGGCACCGGCTCGGACTCAGCCAGCATCTCGACCACGGCCACCAGGGACGGCGACGAGTACGTCCTCAACGGCGAGAAGATCTTCGTCACCTCCGGCGAGCGCGCCGACAGCGTCGTCGTCTGGGCGACCCTGGACAAGAGCCTGGGACGCGCCGCCATCAAGTCGTTCGTGGTCAAGAAGGACAACCCGGGAATGCGCGTGGAGCGACTGGAGCACAAGCTCGGCATCCGTGCCTCCGACACCGCAGTGATCGTCTTCGGCAACTGTCGGGTGCCGGCTGAGGACCTACTGGGTTCGGCCGACGTCGACGACAAGCAGGGCTTTGCCGGAGCCATGTCGACCTTCGACAACACCCGACCGCTGGTGGCCGCGATGGCCGTCGGCTGCGCGCGAGCCTCGCTCGACCTGACCCGCGAGATCCTGACCGAGGCCGGCGTGGACATCGACTACGACCGTCCGGCCCTGAACCAGTCAGCCGCGGCGGCGACCTTCCTGCAGCTGGAGGCGGACTGGGAGGCGGCGTACCTGCTTACCCTGCAGTCGGCCTGGATGGCCGACAACCGCAAGCCCAACTCGATGGAGGCCTCGATGGCGAAGGCCAAGGCCGGCCGGATGGGCTCGGACGTCACCCTGCGCTGCGTCGAGCTCGCCGGCACCTTCGGGTACTCCGAGGTCGAGCTGCTCGAGAAGTGGGGCCGGGACTCCAAGATCCTCGACATCTTCGAGGGCACCCAGCAGATCCAGCAGCTGATCGTGGCCCGGCGGTTGCTGAACCTGGGCTCGGCGGAGCTGAAGTAGGAGGCGCTGGCTTCCGGGTGGCAAGGTGGCCACGTGACCAAGGCGCGGCGGACCGATCGGATCATCGAGGTGTTCAAGGAGGCGTTCGACCCGCTGATGCGGGCGGACCCAAAGGCCTTCCGCAACAAGTACCGCAAGATGGCCGCCGACCCGCACGCCTTCTTCCGCGGGTCCGCCTGCCTGTACTACGCGGACGTGACCCGCTCGAAGGACCCGTGGGTCGACGACCAGAGTGGCGCCATCTGGATCCACGGCGACCTGCACGTGGAGAACTTCGGCACCTACCTGAACTCCGACGGCCGGCTGGTCTTCGACATCAACGACTTCGACGAGGCCTACATCGGGCACTTCACCTGGGACCTGCAGCGGTTCGCCGCCAGCCTGGCCCTGCTCGGCTGGCAGAAGGCGCTGCCCGAGGAGGAGATCGTCAAGCTGATCCGGCGCTACGTGCGCGCCTACCTCGGCCAGATCGACCACTACGCGGGCGAGGACGAGGACGAGGACTTCGCGCTGCACCTCGAGAACACCCACGGGCCGGTGCTCGAGGCCCTGGTCGGCGCGCGGCTCGTCCGACGCGCTGACCTGCTGGATGAGATGACCCACATCGAGGACCACATTCGGGTCTTCACCGAGGACCCCACGGTCAGGCACCTGGCCAAGCGCGAGAGAGCCACTGTGGAGAAGGCGTTCAGGTCCTACCTGGACACGATTCCGCCGTCCAAGCGCTTCGATCGCAAGCTGTTCTACGAGCTGCGCGACGTGGTGGGCAAGTCCGGGTTCGGCATCGGCAGCGCCGGCCTTCCGGCGTACAACCTGCTTGTGGAGGGGTACAGCCAGGCCCTGGACAACGACGTGGTGCTGTCGATGAAGCAGGCCAACATCCCGGCAGTCAGCAGGTTCGCGGACAGCGCCTCCGTCGACCAGTACTTCGAGCACGAGGGCCACCGCACCGTCGTCAGCCAGCGGGCGCTGCAGGTCCACACCGACCCGCTACTTGGGTACGCCGAGATGGACGGCGTCGGCTACGTGATCGCAGAGGTCTCGCCGTACGAGGTGGACCTCGACTGGGGAAACATCACCGAGCCCGATGACATGGCGGCCGTGGTGGACCTTCTTGGCCGCGCGACGGCCAAGGTGCACTGCGCCTCGGACGAGGACAGTGACCAGGACCTGGTGAACTTCCAGGTGGAGGCCGCGATCGTCGCCTCGCTCAAGGGCCGTCGTCGTGCCTTCACCGACCACATCGTCGACTTCGGCCTCACCTATGCCGACAGGGCGCGTCGCGACCACGCGCTCTTCGTGGACGCCTTCCGAAGCGGGCGCATCGGGGTCGCGGCATCCTAGTCCGCCGGGTCAGTGGAAACCCGCGCACCGCCGCCGGGCTCGGCGACAAAGAAGTCCGGCTCGCCCCAGCCCCGCGCAGCGAACGCCACCGCCACGGCGGCCTGGACTGCGCTGGCCCGCTCGACGGGCACGAGGGCGATGGCTGACCCGCCGAAACCTCCGCCGGTCATCCGGGCTCCCAGAGCGCCTGCCTGGCGTGCGGTCTCGACGGTGACGTCCAGCTCCTCGCACGAGACCTCGTAGTCGTCGCGCAGGGATGCGTGTGAGGCATGCATCAACGGTCCCAGGGCTGCCCAGTCGTCCGCGCGGAGTGCCGCGACGAACTCGTCGACGCGTGCGACCTCGGTGACGACGTGCCGCGCCCGTCGCGCCAGAGGCTCGGGCAGGCCGTCGATCGAGGTCGCCTGCGCCAGGGCGCGCTTGTCCAGGCCGAGCTGCTCCGCGGCGGCCCATGCGTCGTCGCGTCGGGAGCCGTAGCCGCCGTCGGTGAGCTCGTGGCTGACCTTCGTGTCCACCACGAGTACGGCGAGGCCATGGGCGCCCGGGTCGAACGGGACCTGCTCCCGCGTGTCCTCGGCGAAGTCGATGAGGAGGGCGTGCGCGGCTTCGGCGTACACCGCGATCGCCTGGTCCAGCCCGCCGGTCGGCGCGCCGACGGTCACGCTCTCGGCGCGCACGCAGGCCTCGACCAGCTGCTCGGGGGTACGAGCGAGCCCGAGCGCCTCGTTCACGGCCACGGCCACACTGCACTCCAGGGCAGCGGAGCTGGACAGCCCCGCGCCGACGGGTACGTCGCTGGTGATGACGATGTCCATGCCCTGGTCCACGTCGAGCGCGACGAGCACCCCGGCGACGTACAGCACCCAGCTGTCGGCATCCTCGAGGGCATCGACCCGTCCTTGCCAGGTTCGCGGACCACTCGTCACCGCGAGCTTGTCGTCATCGCGCAGGGTCACCCGAGCCGAGGTGCACCGGGTCAGCGCGATCGGCAGGCAGCGCCCGCCGTTGTAGTCGACGTGCTCACCGATGAGGTTCACCCGCCCGGGGGCAATACCAGTGACCACCACGCTCGCCGCACCCGGGCCGGTAGATTCGTCTGCTGTGCGATTCCTCTCCGACACGCCGCCACCATATGACCTGACCTACGACGACGTTTTCATGGTGCCGCGTCGCTCCGCCGTGGCATCGCGCTACGACGTCGACCTTGCCTCCGGCGACGGCACCGGTACGACGATCCCGCTGGTCGTCGCCAACATGACGGCTGTCTCCGGACGCCGGATGGCCGAGACGATCGCCCGGCGCGGGGGCCTCAGCGTGATCCCGCAGGACATCCCGCTCGACGTCGTCGAGGAGGTCGTGGCGTGGGTCAAGGAGCGCCACCCCGTCTTCGAGACACCGATCACGCTCAGCCCCCAGGACACCGTCAGCGACGCCCTCGGGCTGCTGCCCAAGCGTGCCCATCGGGCCGCTGTCGTGGTCGAGGACGGGCGGCCGGTCGGCATCGTCACCGAGGCGGACTGCACTGGTGTCGACCGGTTCACCCAGCTCGGCGATGCGATGACCACCGACATGGTCACCCTCAAGGCGTCGATGGAGCCCCGCGAGGCGTTCGATGTACTGTCCACATCCCGGCACCGCCTCGCACCCGCGGTGGACGACGACGGCGCACTCGTCGGGATCCTGACTCGCATCGGCGCCCTGCGTTCCACCATCTACAAGCCCGCGCTGGACAAGCTGGGCCGCCTCCGAATAGCCGCGGCGATCGGGGTCAACGGCGACGTGGCCGACAATGCTCGGCGTCTCATCGCCATGGGGATCGACTGCCTGGTGGTCGACACCGCACACGGTCACCAGGAACGGATGCTCGAGGCGCTGGCAGCGGTTCGCTCCGTCGACCCCGGAGTCCCGATCGTTGCGGGCAATGTCGTATCCGCCGAGGGCGTGCACGACCTCGCCGAGGCGGGCGCGGACATCATCAAGGTGGGCGTTGGGCCGGGGGCGATGTGTACCACCCGGATGATGACGGGCGTCGGCAGGCCGCAGTTCAGCGCGGTCGTCGAGTGCGTCGAGGCTGCCCGTCGTCACGGGAAGCACGTATGGGCCGACGGGGGAGTGCGGCACCCTCGCGACGTCGCCCTGGCTTTGGCCGCGGGTGCCTCCCAGGTGATGATCGGCTCGTGGTTCGCGGGCACCCACGAGTCGCCGGGGGACCTGCAGGTCGGCACCGACGGTCGCCCCTACAAGGAGAGCTTCGGGATGGCCTCGGCTCGCGCGGTGGCCAACCGTACGTCGAGCGACAGCCTCTTCGACCGGGCCCGCAAGTCGCTCTACGAGGAAGGCATCTCCTCCTCACGGATGTTCCTCGACCCCGACCGCCCGGGCGTCGAGGACCTCGTCGACGAGATCTGCTCAGGGGTCCGATCTGCGTGCACCTACGCCGGCGCCCACGACCTGGCGGAGTTCTACGACCGAGCCGTCCTCGGCGTCCAGTCGGCGGCCGGTTTCGCCGAGGGGAGACCCCTTCCCGGCGGCTGGTGAGCCCCGCCGCCGCGGGCGCCCGATTACTCGAACCAGCGGCGGACTTGCTAGGGTTACCGCGCTCGTCCGGGTGGCGGAATAGGCAGACGCGCTAGCTTGAGGTGCTAGTCCCCGTATTAGGGGGTGGGGGTTCAAGTCCCCCCTCGGACACCAGACAAAGGGCCTCTGACCTGCGGCAACGCGGTTCAGAGGCCCCTTCTTGGTGCTCCCGGCGAGTCTCGACTGGGCTCTCTGACCTACTTCTCGAGCTTGTCTGCTCTGCTGTTGAGGTCGTCACTCATGCGGGCGGCGTCGTCCACAGACACGGAAACCCCGGGCAGGCGGAAGATCGTCAACCGGACCAGTCGACGAGGGTTCCATTCGTTGTAGTCAAGCTTTCTCTCGCTGAGGCATACGGCCGTCACGCTGTCCTCGGTGACCGGTGCGGGCGTGGTTCTCGGGCAGGTCCGACGCAACGCACGGCGCTCCTCGAGCACTGTGCGCCTTGCCGGCATGGCGTCCACCGACCCCCTGAAGTCGATCCAGGTCACCACGAGGAGTTGTTCACCCCCGGACGTCACTTCGCAGCCGTCACTGAACTTTCCATCGTGGTAGAGCTTGCCGACATCGTGCCACTCCCGCCCATCAGCCAACTTCGACACGAGGTCTCGGTCGATCAGGCCGCACGCCGCCTTCGGGGCTTCGTCCTCACTCTTCCCGCACGCGGTCGCCACCAGCTGGAGCATGAGCAACACGATCGCCGCGGCCGTGGTTCGCTTCCACCGGATCCAAGACGTCACCCCGACAGTGCCTTGGCCTTGGTCAGCCGGGCCTTGGTCTTTGCCACCTGGGCCTCGGTCAGTCGCAGGAGTTCCCTGTCAGACGGGTCGGAATCACCGGCTCGCTCAATCGACACCATCACCAACGTGCCGTCAAAGTCCGGCTCGGGCTGCAGGTAGGTGTAGGACCGCTTGATGCTGACGCGCTCATCGTCCTGGTTGGTGAAGACGGACGAGAAGGCGACTGTGCCCTCGGGTTGCCCACTGAGTCGCGCAGCCTCGAAGCGCACGGGTTCGCTGTGGCACTTCTTGGCGTCCAGGCAGCGACTCAAGTACTCCATCCCATCGCGCACCAGGGAGGCAGAGCGCTCCTGTGCGCCGATGAGGACGAGCTCGTCGCCGCCGCCACTGGTGCGTCGATAGCCCGCCGTGTTCGTGGCCCGCGCGCCCCCCACAAGCGAGATGTCGTCGGGACCCGCGCTGGCCACCAGGGCTCCCAATTCGTCGACCGGGGTGCCGCCCACAGTCTTGGCACTGATCACGGACTTGGGAACGTCGTCCTCCGCGTCGGCGCAACCGGTCACAAGCAGCATCGCCAGGAGGGTGAGCACCGCGGCAGCGAAGGTGTCCCCTGCTCGATCTTCTCGCGATCTCATGCCCCCTGTGCCCTAGGGGATGAAGCTGTCGAGGAGGATCTTGGACTGCAGGGCCTTCAGCAAGTCCTCGGTCCGGGTGCTTGTCTCGAGTGCAGTCGCACCATCGTCAGGGGTGAGTCGTGCCTTGAGCGAGATCGATTGCCATTCCAGGTACCCGTCGACTCCGTGGTCCTCGGAACAAAGGAATCCGGTGGCACTGGTTATCGGGAACTCTGCCCCACGCAACGGTGTCGCCGCTGAGCAAGTTCGCATCTTGGTGGCGAGCGCGGCCCGCGCTTCGGCCACGTTCTCGGTCCGACTGGCAACGAACGTCAGCGAACCTGACGTCGCATCGTAGACGCAAGAGATCCTGTTCTGGCGGTAGTTCGGCCGCTCACGAGACCCGTCAGCGATTCGCCGTGGCGCCGCGCCCAGTGCTTTCGTCACTTCACCGGCGGACAGCACCCGACAAGCGTCCAGGTCGGATCCCCCTGGGATCGGCACTGACGACCCGGCGGCACCACCCTTGTCGCCTCCGGCGGGCTCGGCGCCCGACCCGAACCCGCACCCCGCCACTCCGAGGAGCAGCGTTGCCGCGACCGCGGAACGCCTACTTTTCGAAACGTGGTCACCCTTCATTGTGGGCCTGGTCGTAGCTTCGACGCGGGCGTTGATCTCATCGAACAGCTTTTCGCACGGGCCGGGGTGACCCACCGCTGCGCAGGCCCCTTCATCCTCAGACGGATGAGCCGCTTGGGCATGGCGGCGACGGCGATCGTCTCTTCCTCCCAAACGCACAGGTAACCGTGGTGGGGGTGCTCAGACAGGGTCAGACAGCTCTTGACGGTGCGCCTCTCGTTGTTGACCATCTGTGCCGTGGATCGAGCGTCCGCGTCAGAGCCGTTGTCGACCACGGTGATCTGGAGGATGACGTCCGCGGCGTCGTAGACCTGGCAATGCTCGCCGCTGTGCTGCCGTTCGTCGGGAGGGACCATGGCTCCGAGGGTGCTGACCTTGGTGCCGTCGGTGATCTCTCGCAGGGTGCCGCTGCTCACCAGCCCGCATGCCGGTGTGCGTTCGGTCGGATCTTCGGAGTCCTTGGAACAGCCGGCCGCCAGCAGGCAGACGCCCATCAGCAGCGCCACTCCGACTCCCGAAGCTCGACGGCACCTGCGACGGATCGCCATGTCGGTCCTACTTGCCGTACAGGGGTCGGGACGATGAACTTCATGAACTCCGAATGCCGGATAGAGCCGGGAACGGTGCGGTCGGCCTGCGTTTGAGAGGTGGACATCAGTTGCCTTGTAGGGGCGGAGGTACTCGCGGCACGCCCTCGATGCGGCGACAGCCGGCCTTCTTGATTCCTGCGCGGATCAGGGCCATGCGGTCCCCGTCGGTGGCGTTCTTGCTCTGCGGTCCGCGGACGAAAGTGATCACCATCCCGCAGGTCCCGAGGCCCTCGAAGTCCAACTCGCTCTCCGTGTAGGCGACCGGGATGCCGTCGACCTTCATAGTGCGTGGAGCGTTGGCGATCTGTTCGGCCCGTTCATTCACCAGGCCGGTGTCCACGAGGTTGCCAGTGATTGAAGTGCATGACGGCATCGTCCACGTCTGCGGTACACACGACGTGCCCGTTGTCGTCGTGCGGTCCCACGGGGAAGCTGCCATCGGACCGAATGCTGCTGAAGTTGTCGGTCCCGACGCCTTGGGAGATCACGCCTCGGGAGAGTCCGCAAAGACCTTTGGCAGCAGGCGGAGACCCGGAGGTGTCACCTCCGCTCGCCTGGTCGCAAACCTGCAAGCGGAGCAGTGGTGACGGCGATGGCGATCGCTGCACGCTTCATGTGAGGGCGTCCGCTCCCGATCCCTTGAGCATCAACCCGTCGCCGTCTTCCCAGCGATGACGCGAGCGACGTCGAGCGCCATCTCCACGGTGGGAGGGTTGCGCTTGCTGAGAAGGCTGAACCGGATGAGCTGGCGCTTGGTGACGATGCCGACGAGGATCTCTCCGTCATTGGTGCAGGTATACCCGTATCCCGGCTCGTCCACAATGGTCGCCTCGTCGCAGCGCTGCTTGACGGCAGCCCGCTCCTTACTCAGCTTGCCGCGCACCTCTTCGACCCTGGCCTTGGTGGGGAGGTCGTTGACCGTTGCGACGAGAAAGCGGTCACCCTTGCTGATGATCTCGCAGGTCCCCCACCCCTTGCCCACGGGAAGGATGCCGCCCGCCGAATACTCAACGCCTCCGGTAAGCCGGTCGACCAGCTCGTCGGGAAGTGCGCCGCAGGTGAGCTTGCTCGCCTCATCGTCCGACGAACACCCGCTGCTGAGGGCAATCAGGACCACGGCCGCTATGGCCGCGGCGAACCGTGAGCAGCGTTGGGCGGGCGACACCTCTACACCCCCTCGAGCGGAGTCGGGTTCTGCATCCTGTCGGAGAAGTTGCGCGTGTAGGTGTTCTCGAAGACCGGGTAGTAGGCGTCGCTGTCAGTGAAGTCGTTCCATGCCTGCTTGATCTTCTCGCGATCGGGGAGATCCGCGGGAAGATCGTTGCCGTCAGCGTCGAAGAGCTCCGGGCGAAGGGTGGGCGGGTCACCCTGGAAGAGGATGGGATCGATCCCGTCGTAGGTGCCGGTGGGCATCTCCTGCTTGTCCAGGAAGTCAGTCCGATACAGGTCGGACAAGGAGTTGTAGGCCATCTGGCGCGGCAGAGTTGCTTCGGCATCTTGGCGGTACTCGGCCGCCGATGACGGTCCTGCGTCCTTCACTGCTTCTGAGATCTCGGAAAGCGCCGTGCTCTTCACAGTGTCGTAGGTCATCTTCGCCAGCTCGGACGCGCCCTCGCCGAGCACGCTTCCGCCGCCGGGAATGAAGCCTCCGGCAACGGTGAGGGCCTTGGAAACCAGGGCGGCGCGCGCCTCGGCGGTCTTGTCGTTGTCCGCGGCGAGCTCGGTGCCGTAGTGGGTCAGGTTGCCCATGACGTCACCGTTCACCTCCTGCAGCCCGAGGTAACCCGAGGCATCCATCGTGCTGAGGTTGTGGGGGCCCTGGAGGTCGTGGAGGTACTCGATGTTCTCGTTGCGGCACTGCAGCAGCATCGAGGTGGTCAATGTCTCCAGCCCGGTCTTGTCGTCGGACCCGCCGATCTCGCCCAGGACGTCCACGAGCTCCTTGTTGGAGATGTCCAGGCTGAGGGCACCGTTGTCCGGGTCGGAGTTGCGCAGCATCTCGTAGATGTCTTCGGAGTAGCCGGAGGCGATGGTGCCGAGGCTGTCGGTCATGTTGGGCCCGACGTGCCACCTGTTGTCGAAGGTCCCGTCGCCCTCGCCGCCGTGCTCGGCGATGTTGCCGAACAGAGCGTTGGCGACCTCGGTGCCGTCCACCGTGCGGTAGTCGCCGCCAACGGTCGCTGCCTGCAGCGCCTTGCCGAGCCCGTCGCCGTCGTCGCTGCCGTCCGCGCCGTCCCAGGTCCGTCCGTCGCCGCCGCCGACCAGGTAGTCCATGCGCTCCTGGAGCGTCTGCTCGGAGCCGTCGTAGCGACCGTGGAAGAATTCGTTTGCGGCGTCCGGCGACTTCTCCATGCCGCCCAGCAGGTTCGCCAGGCCGTCGTTGGCCTCGACGCCTGACCACTTCCACTCGATGCTCGAGTCGGTGCTCGAGGAGTCGACGGTGATCCCATAGTCCTGGTTGGGGTCGAACAGGGGGCTCGCGGCGTCCGCGCGCGGTGCCCAGACGGCGCCGTCCTGGTCGCGCTCCCACTCGTAGACCTTGCCCGTCAGGTCGGACATAAAGGTCGTGTCGTACTCGGCCTGGTGACCCCCGGACTTGATCAGCAGCGTCAGGGCTGCTGCGTCATTGGGGTCGTTGTCCTCGTTGGTGATTGCCTTGTACCAGGTGTCGGCCAGTGCTGCGGGTCCACCAGGAGGTGCGTAGGCGCCGTCCGCCTTGGAGTACGTGGCAAGCGCGACGCCGCTGGCGTTGAGGAAGTCGCGGTAGAGATCGATACGGGCCTCGTCCTCGTCGGACACCTTGGTCGAGTACTGGCCGTTGTTCGGGTCCATGGGGAACGCGCGGTCGTTCATGTTCTTGACGGCGTCGGCCATCTCTGCAGGCGAGACCGTCGTGTAGAGCTGGGCGGCGAAGGCCTCCTGTCCCTGGAAGAACTTGAGGAGCTTGACGGTTTCCTCGTCGATGTCGTCGGGGTCCTTGATGTCCTCGGCGATCTGGTTGGCGTACTGCTCTTGGACTTCGGGCTTGATCGCGGCCGCGGCCTCTGCTGGCAGGTTGTCCTTGTTCTGGTTGATCCAGTCGATCTGCTGCTGAGCGGTCATTTGTCCCAGCGCTCCGACGTAATCGGCGGTCTCGAGCTTCAGCCCGGGGTAGAGGGCGGCGGCGGAGAGGGGGATCAGGCCGGCTCTGATCAGTTCGCGGACGTTCTCGTCGGTCGCGCCCTGGTTGAAGTTGGCGGCGACGGACTCGGCCTCGCCGTCCAGCTTGAGGAGCGCTGCGTTGTACTCCGGTTGCAGCTCTGCGATGACGGCCTTACGCATTGTGCCCGCGGTGGCCCGCGGGGGGGCACCTGGATTCGAGTGCTCGACTGACTCGGCCGCATCGGCTTTCTTGTTGGCGAAGCCGGTGTGGAAGCGTTCGTTGAGGGAGTCGACGGTGGTGTCGAAGGCCTCGACCATGTCGGCGTAGCTGTTGATCACCGCGACGGCGTAGGTGCCCTTCGCCGCCAACGTCGTGGCTGTTGTCGAGGCAACCCGGGGGTTGGTCTGGACATCGGCAGTGATGTCCCCTTCGATCTGTGCCGCCACCTGCTGGGCGTCGCCCTCGAGCTCGCCGGCCAGCGCGTTGAGGTCCTTGGCGTGGAGCCCAGGGTTCTCGGCATCGGTGCGAATCGTCTGCGCGTTCGCCGACGCACCCTTGAACCTCTCCCCGTAGTGCTCGAAAGGTCCATCTGTGCGGGCCATCTGCTTCCCTTTGGTGAGTTTTCGATCGGCGAGAACCTACCCGCCCTGGTGCTGCTCAACACCTGCTGCCCTGCAGGGCCGCTGAGGTGTCGAGACGCATCAGGAGCCGGCCCGACGTGGTGTCGAACCGGCCCTGGTGTGCGTGTTGGTGATAGTGCGGCTCAGATCTGCCGGTTGATCCGGCTCGCCATCTCAGAGGTCCCCGCGATCGGCGCCGTCAGCGCTGCGGCCCCCGCGTTGTCGGAGTCGCGGGCAGTGGCCGCGACGTCGGACGTCCGGTGCCCACCTTCCTCCACCTGCCTGGGCAGGTTCCGCGCAGGCTCCTCCACGTGGTCATCGACGAACCTGGACAACGCTTTCTTCACCGCGTCGTGACCCACCCCTTTGCCAGCCGTGTCCAGACCATGCTGGAGCCCGTCGGCAGCAGCCCTGCCCCCAGCAGCACGCTCGGAGATGGTCTTCCCGGTGAGGTACAACGCGTCGACCTCGACACCGATGGCCCCCGAATCTGATCCCACCGGGTCCCTACCCGATCGGACGGATGTTCTTCGACGCCGCGTTGCGCACGTTGCCGATGAACTCATCCGCAGTCTCAGAAGTCCGACCAGCCAGCTTCGTGGCGTTGGTGTGGATCTCCTCGGTGGCGTGCCTGGTCCCACTACGAACCTGGCCGATCTCCTCGCTACCGACACCCTCCTCGGTCATCGCCTGCAGGTAACCCTGCTGCCGGTCCACGTTGTCCGCCGAACCGCGGAAGCTGCCCATGTTGCTGTGCGTGTCATCAGCATGCGTCTGGTACGCAGCCCGGTCCACACGCAGTGAGTCTCCGTTGCTAGCCATCTTCAGTTCCCCTCGCTCTCGTGGCCGCGCACTCAGGCGCGGTTGATCTTGCTGTTCAGGTCCATCGCCGCAGTCTCCACCGAACGAGACTCACCAGCCTGGACATGGGCACCGGACTCCTCGTGACCAGCAGTCTGGCGCAGGAACTGCTGGCTGTTCTCGGCATTGGCACCATGCAGGTTCCCACCTGCCGAAAGACTGTTCGCGGTCGCAGTCGAACCATTACCACCCTGGGTGGCCAACGCGCCCTTGTTCGAACCCAGGAACGCCTCGGTGTGCCCATGCTGCTTCTTCGACATACCCGTGACGTTGCCGGCCTCATCATTGACGGCGCTGTTCTTCTGCTGGGCTCCGCCATAGCCCTCGGTCAGTGATACGCGGTCTGCAGGCATCGCTACTCCATCCCCTGTGGTGTGGTCTTCTGGCCCGGCCGAACCCAACGCTCGACACCGGACATACTGTGCGTTCCGTCACTTGATGCCCGCAACCTACCCCGCCTAAACCACCACACCCCAAAGCGGGGACTAGCCCAGACCGGTTCGATCCGCTCAGCTCTCCGGCGGTTCGTCGTCGACCAGAGCCGTCTGCACCAGTGACGTGGACCCGTCGCGCGTGACGAACATCGCCCGGCCCCGGGGGAGCCGCTGGGAGGGATGACCACCGATCAGTCGTCCCTCCATCCGGTCGCCGGAGAACATGAATCCTGGAGCGCTGAGGTCGATCAGACGCTGGACCATCGGCTCGAACACCGCACGCGACATACCGCCGGTACGCCGCGACAGGACCAGGTGGAAGCCGAGATCGCGGCCCTGCGGGAGCAGGTCGACAAGCGGCATCAACGGGTTGCCCTGTGAGGTCGAGACGAGGTCGTAGTCGTCGATGATCACGAACACCTCGAGCCCCGCCCACCAGGTGCGGTTGCGCAGCTGTTCGGAGGTGACATCAGGTCCGGGCACCCTCTGGGCGATAGCGGCGCTGATCTCGCCGGCCATTTGCACGGCCTGGTCCTGCCCCGTCACGTAGGCGAGCAGGTACTCCTCGGGGACCACGTCGAGCAGGGAGCGCCGGTAGTCGACCACGACGATTCCGACCTCCTCGGAGGTTCGGCTGGCCACCAGGTTGCGGATGAGCAGCTTGAGCAGGTTCGACTTGCCGGTCTCGCCGTCGCCGTACACCTGCAGGTGCGGGTCCGCCCCGAAGACGTCGATCTCGGCGGGGCCGAGGTTGAGCTCGGAGACGCCGACGAGCAGGCCGGCGTCTCCCTGCTTGACGGGAGGCAGGTCGCTCGGCCGGACCAGGGTGGGCAACACCTCGACCTTGGTGACGGCTCGGTCGCCCCACTTGGCCACGACCGCGTCGATGAGCTCGCGCTGCGCAGAGCCGTCTTCGTCGTCCTCGACCGTCTCGAGCACCGGGAGGGCCGTCTGGAAGATCAACGCCCTCTGACGCGTGCCGGTGACACCTCGTCCGGGGGTCTCCCGGGGGACCTGCTCCATCACCGCGCGCTCGAACTCCGAGTCGTAGACGTCGTTGAGGCGGAGCTCGAGGCGGCCACCCATCGATCCCTGCATCCGCATGCGCACCTGCATCGCCTGCGTCACGGTGACGACCACGTGGATCCCGAAGTTGGTGCCTCGTGCCGCGATGTCGGCGATGGTGTAGTCGAGGTCGTCGAACTCGTCCCGGAAGGTTCCCCAGCCGTCCACGATCAGGAACAGGTCACCGGTCTCCTCCTCCGGGACGGTGCCGGCCGCGCGGGCCCGGCGGTAGGCACCCATCGAGTCCAGACCGTGCTCGCGGAACAGCGCTTCACGGTTGTTCAACGCGCTCCGGACGTCGTTCACGGTCCGGCTGATCCGCTCGCCGTCGATGCGGGTGGCCACCGCCGCGACGTGGGGCAGCCGCTGCAACGGGGCGAGGGAGCCGCCGCCGTAGTCGATGCAGTAGAAGGCGACGTCCCCGGGGGCGTAGCGGGCCGCCATCGAGAGGACCAGTGTGCGGATCAGCGTCGACTTGCCGGTCTGCGGGGAGCCGGTGATGACCAGGTTGGCTCCGCCACCGGTGAAGTCCCAGTTCAGTGGGTACTGCTCCTGGCTCGCGGGGTCGTCCACACTGCCGATGACGGCCTCGCAGGTGCCGGCCCTGCCCGTCTCCGGCACCGAGACCAGAGACCCGAGGGCGAGCTGACTCGGGAGAGGATCGAGCCAGACCGGCCTGACCGCCGTGGCACCCGCTGCGACGATCTGGTTGCAGAGCACGTCGAGGACACTCGTGGCCGCCCGCAGCCCCGGTGCTTCGGGGGCCTCGCCCGCCTTCTCCGTGGCGGCGGCCTGCTGTGCGACCCACGCACCGAGACCGTTGACGGCGAGGTACGGCACGACGGGCACCGTGGTCTTGGGTCCCTCGGACGGCGGGGTGTACGGCGAGGACACCAACGCCGCCTTGAACCGGTCGAAGACGGAGGTGTCGACCTTCAGGTAACCGGAGCCCGGCTCGGGTGGGAGGTGGAACGCGTCGGGTACGCCGATGGCGTCGCGGCTCTCGCCCTCGGAGAACGTGCGCAGGCTGATCCGGTAGGACAGGTGCGACTCCAGCCCCCGGATCTTGCCCATCTCGAGCTTCTGCGTCGCCAGCAGCAGGTGGACGCCGATCGACCGGCCGATCCGGCCGATCGCGACGAAGAGCTCGGCGAAGTCGGGCTTGGCCGTGAGCAGCTCGGAGAACTCGTCCACGATCACGAGCAGGTGGGGGAGCGGCTCGAGATCCTCCCCGGCGTCGATGCGCGCCTGGTAGGCGCTGACGTTCGGCAGGTTGCCGACCCGCTTGAGGATCTCCTGGCGGCGCTGCATCTCGCCGTACAGCGCGTCCCGCATGCGGTCGACCAGGGAGAGGTCGTCCTGCAGGTTCGTGATCATGCCGGCGATGTGCGGAACGCCCTCCATTGGCGCGAACGTCGCACCACCCTTGAAGTCGACCAGCATCAGCGCGAGCCGGTCGGGTCCGTGGCCGATCAACAGGGAGCTGACCAGCGTGCGCAGCATCTCGGACTTTCCCGAGCCGGTCGCGCCGACCACCATGCCGTGCGGTCCCATGCCACCGTGGGCGGACTCCTTCAGGTCGAGCATCACCGTGTTGCCGGTCGCGCCGACGCCGATGGGCACTCGCAGCAGGTCGCGTTGCGCCCGCGGACGCCAGGTGCGGCGGAGGTCGAGCTTCGCGGGGTCGGCCACGCCGAGGATGTCGGCGAGCCCCACCGTGTCGGTGAGCCCGTCCTCGGAGAGGTTCTCGACGGTCAGCCGCAGTGGAGAGAGCGTCCGCGCGACCGACTGCTGGGCTCCCATCGGCGGCACGTCGATGGTGTACGGCGCCTCTCGCCCGGTCATCGTCGTCGACCCGTCGTCGGCGACCTCGATGCGGCAGTCGACGCGCTCGGGCTCCTGGCGCGCCGTGTCGAGCAGGGAGACGACGTGGATGCCGAGGTCGGCGAACGCGGCCTGCGCGTCCGGCGGGACGAGGTGCTGCCCGGCCGGGAGGCCCTCCCCGTCGACGATCACCACGAGGTGCCGCATCGCGGCCTGGCTGCCACGCGTGCGTTGCAACCGGTCGAGACGCGTTTCCATGTCAGCGGCCAGCAGCTCCGTCATGGCCGGGACTGTGGAGGTCACGCGTCGCGACGGGACGTCGCCGTCGAGTAGCTGGCCGTCCTGCGCGTGAGGGAGCCACTTGACCCAGTCCCAGTGCGCCGCGGTGTCCTCCGAGCGGACCACGGCGATGTCAACGTCGTTGGGGCTGTGCAGGGCGACCGCCTGCAGCAGCAGGTTGGTGGCGAGCAACCGACGGTTGGCAGGAGTGCCGAGCACACTGACCTGCCCCAGCTCCCGGAGACCAAGCACGATCGGCTGGTCCCGGAGCTCGGCGTACCGCTGCTGCAGCTCCTGGGCCGTCTGCAGACACACCGGGTCGAACTCGTTGAGGGGGCCGGTGTCGGCCTCGAGGGTCAAGCCCGCGGCGAGCGGCACGGTGCCGGTGCCCACCCGCGTGGCCAGGAAGTCGACATGGGTCGTACGACGCTCCCAGCGCCGGGTCGGGTCCTGACAGATGTCCAGCAGCTGGTCGGTCCGCGGATGACGCCACGCCTGCTCGGCACGTTGCCCCGCGATCTGGTCTCGTACGGCGTGACGAAGCGCCTCGATGTAGTCCAGGTAGCGCTCACGCGACTCCCGCACCTGGCGCTTGGTGCCGCTGCGCTGACTGATCATCATCATCGCGCCGATGGCGATGGAGCCGATCAGCGCCAGGAAGGCTGCCACCGCGACGATCGGCCGGTCGCGCTGGGTGATCGCCACGGTGACGGACCCGGTGCCGCTCATGATCGGCATCATCATCATGCTCGCACCGGCCATCGCCGGCGCCGCCTGACCTCGCCCCGGAGGAGGCGAGATCTGCAACGACTGCCTGGCCACCGTGGGTGGTTCGATCCGGGCCGGCCGCTTGACCAGTGTCGTCGTCATCTTTGCCTTCGTCCCGTACTGGAGGGTTACGCAACGATATGCTCGCCACCGCGAAGAGCGCGTATCAAGGGCCCTCGCACAGAGGAACGTGGGGGAGGTAGCAGGTGCTGACGGCGTACAGCCGGGTGACGGTGGTGACCGCGGAACGCACGATCGACCTGGCTCTCCCCAGCGGCTTGCCCCTCTCGGAGGTCCTCCCGCAGGTGATGCGGTTCGCCTCGCCCGAGCACAAGGAAGGCGCCCCGACGAGCTGGACCCTCGCGAGGCTGGGCTCCGCGTCGCTCTCGCTCACCCAGTCCTTGGCCGAGGCCGGTGTGCTCGACGGCGACGTGCTCGAGCTGCGCGGGCAGCAGGAGGACGTGCGGCCGGCCCTGGTCGAGGACGTCCGGGACGCCGTCGAGGACAGTGTTGACGACGCCGGTGGCGTGTGGACGACGCGCACCACCGGTTCGTTCGCGGTTCAGGCGGGCGCGACGTTGCTCGGGGTGCTCGCCCTCGCCAGCCTCACGTCGCAGCTGTTCGGATCACCCTCCTGGATCGGCCAGGTCGACCCGCCCGGTGCGGCAACCGGCGCCGTCGTGGGGCTGCTGTTCGCGACGTGGTGGGCCGAACGCTTCGCGCGCCCGGTGGACGCCGCAGCGGCTGCCCTCTCGGCCATGCTCTGGGGCGCCCTGCTGGGTCGAGCCGCCGTCACCGGGCTGGACGTGCAGCCCTGGACCGAGCTCGCCTGCGCGCTGCTCGGCCTCGCGGTCGTGGCCGGCGCAGCGGTGCTTATCACCCGAGCCGCAATCGGGCATGCCGCTGCGGCGGCAGTGCTGGGCGCGGCCGCGCTGATCCATGCGGCTGTGGGTTGGCTCGACCTGCCGGTCGGGCAGGCAGTGCGCGTGCTGCCCGTCCTGGCGCTGCTGTCGGTCGGGATCATCCCGCGTGTGTCGCTCTCCGTCGGCGGCCTGGCGAGCGCCGACTACCGGGTCCGGCACGTCGGCCGCCTCGGCCTGACGGTGCTCCGCGCCCGCTACCGAGCGAGCAACGCCTTGCTCGTGGGGTCTCTGATCGGCGTCGCGCTGCTGGTTGTGTGGGGGAGTGTCATCCTCGACGTGCGCGGCGACGAGTGGGACCGGACGCTCGCATTGAGCCTCGCCGTCGCGGCGCTGCTGCGTTCACGGCTGTTCTCACGAAGCCAGCACATGCTGCCACTGCGCATCGCAGGTCTCGGCGTCCTCGGGTTCGCACTGACTCGGTACGCCGTCGAGCACACCGACCTGATCGCCTGGTTGGCGCCGATAGGTGCCCTCGCCCTCGTGGCGGGCGTCAGCGTGGCGGGCATCCCGATCTCGGAGATCACCCGGGCCCGTATCAAGCGCACCCTGAACATCATCGAGTTCCTGGTGATCGTCGACCTGTTGGTGGTCCTGGCCGGGTCGCTGGGGGTCTACGGGTCGCTCGGGGGGATCTTCTGATGGCCGACGGCGAGCGCCCAGAAGGGCGACCGGACGAGGAACAGCCCGAGCCGTCCGTCCTACGGCGTCGACAGGCCCAGAACGCGGCAGGCGACCTGGAGCGGATGGGCATCGACCCCCGCAGCCTCGGGCTGGGGGAGAGGCCGGCCCGCGGGTCCGCTCCCGAGGGTCCCGACGCCGGCGCCTCCGTCGTACAGCTCCGGCCAGAGCAGTCGTTGGTCTCGACTCCCCAGCCGGAGGCGTCGGCAGCACCGCCCGAGACCGCGCCGCCCCAGAGCCCCACCCAGGACTTTCTCGCGCGAACCGCCCCGCCACCGGCACGGGAGACCTCGCGGTTCCTCCGCCTGGTCGCGCGTGGTCTGGCGACGCCCGATGCGGCCGTGGCGGCCCAGAACGAGCGCACGATCGTGGAGGCGGCCCGGCACCGCCAGACCGACCGCCGCGTCGTCGCGTTCGTCGCAGGCAAAGGCGGTGTGGGGTGTACGACGCTCGCAGTCGGCGTCGGCACCACGTTCATGGCGCTGCGCGAGGACCGCTCCGTCGTCGTGGACGTCCAGGCCGGGGCCCCAACGCTCACCGAGCTGTACGGCGCGGGCAGTCCGATGACGCTCACCTCCCTGCCGAGCGACGGTCAGCCGTTGGTCCCGCCGACGGCGCCCTCCGGGCTGGCGATGGTCAACGGCGGAACCTGGGACGAGACCGTCACCCGTGGCGATGTCGCAGGCGTGCTGGACCGGCTCGGCACCGATCACACGTTCAACCTCCTCGACGTGGGGGACGACGCCGGCGAGGGTGGCCACGCCGCCCTGGCCCGTGCCGACCAGGCCGTGGTGGTCACCGGACCCGGACCCGCCGGTGCTGCAGCCCTGGCCGAGGCCCGGCTGCGCGTACGCACCGTGAACCCCAGCCTGGTTGCGCGGATCGTGCAGGTGATCGTCTGCCCGCACGAGGATTCCTTCCGCGAGATGAACCGGCAGCACCCGGCGGGGTCCGGGGTGGTCGTCGTACCCCCTGATCCCTACCTGCTGGCCGGCAACGTCTACGACGCCCACGGCGTCTCCGCCGCCACGCGGGAGGCTGTGCTGCGCGTGGCCGCGGCGGTGGCCCTCGGAGGCGTGCGCGGATGAGCGAACGCGAAGAACCCCCGGCCGCGCCGGCCCCGCCGCCGACGCTGGCGTACCAGAACACCCCCAACGCCGAGCGCTACGTGCTCGAGGCGGACGCTATGCGGAGACGGCAGCTGCGCTCGGCCCTCCTGCACGGCAGCCGCCGAACCTGGCGCGAGCACGCACGCGCCTGGCCGGCGGTGGTGGTTGGCCTGATCGTGGTCGCAGTGATCGTCGCGGCGCTCGCCGTGACGCAGGCCTTCCAGAAGACCGAGCAGAACGAGAAGGAGCAGGAGCAGCAGCAGAACAAGGCCCCTTCCAGTGCCCCGTTTGTTGCTCAGGCATCGCACGACCCCGAAGAGGAATAGACCTGGCCGGTAGTGGGAAGGCTGTGCCCGTTCCTACTGAAAGTTACGCCCCAAAGTGGTCACCACGGCCGGGGTACCGTTCTGCTGCCAGGTCTGCGCGGGGGGTGCCTCGACGTGGTGTGCTACATGTCGCGAAAGATTGTGCTGAATGACCCAGACCGCTACGAAGCCGCAGGCGGCTTCGCGCCTTCCCTCGACCCGTGAGTCGCGGCCAGCCCTGATCGGGCTGGCTGTGCTGCTGATCGTCGGTGGTGCGCTTGCCTCGGCGTGGCTGGCGATCCAGTCGGGCCACCGCGCCTACTACATCGAGGTCGAGCAGGAGATCGTCCAGGGAGCCCAGATCACCGAGAACGACCTCACCCGGGTCAGCCTCCCCGAGGGCTTCGAGAACGCCATCCCCTCCGACGACGTCGACTCGGTCGTGGGCCTGTCTGCGACCACGAGGCTGCTGCCCGGCACGATCCTGATGCGAGGGATGGTCTCCAAGACCGAAGGTGTGGAGGAAGGACAGACGCGGCTCACGATGCCCGTCGACGACAGCCCGTTCGTTCGCGGCCTCCAGCCGGGAGCCCAGCTCGCCCTCAGCGTCGGGAGCGTCGACGGGGAGTCGCGACTATCGATCGCGGCCGAGCTCGTCTCGGTCGGGCGTGCGGCGGACGACGGAGGCCTCAGTGGCTCCGGGAGCTCCACGCTCCCGATCGTGGTGTCGATCGACGACTCCTGCTTGTCGGCGGTCTCACAGGGCATCCAGGACAAGTCCGTGACGCCGGCGCTCATTGGCGATAACCGCGGCTCGACCCTCGCAACCTGCGAGAGCTGAGACATGGGTCTGCTGGCCGTTGCCTCCGCAAAGGGGTCTCCGGGAGTCACCACGACGGCGATGATCGTCGCGGGTCTGTGGTCGCGCCCCAGCGTGCTCGTCGAGTGCGACCCAGCGGGCGGTGACATCGCCTGGCGGATGCCGTCGCCTGGCGGTGCCACGCTGGACCCGCAGGGTGGGCTGCTCAACCTGCTCGCGGCCGGTCGCAAGTCGTTCCACCCGGGACTGGTGATGGCCTCCAGCCAGAAGATCGTCGGCGGGCTGGAGGTGGTGGTCGGCGTCTCCTCGCCCGAGCAGGCGGCCGGCGTACGCCAGTGGGACCAGCTTGCCCTGCTCTTCGCCGAGATCCCGGGCATGGACGTCGTCGCGGACCTGGGTCGGATCGGTGCGACCACGCCCCAGAACGCCCTGCTGCGGTCGGCGGCTGCAGTCCTCTTCGTCGTGGACACGGTCCCCAGCAACGTCGTGCACCTCCGTGAGCGCCTGGCCCGGGTGCACCAGTCCGGTGGCCCTCTTGCTCCACCGATCTACGTCGCCGTGGTCGCTGAGCCCAAGCGCGGCCGAGCTGTCCGCGAGGTGCGCGAGGCGATCGAACGGTCGTCCACACCCGTGGCCGGCGTACACCACATTGCGAAGGACCGGGCAGGCGCGGCGTTCTTCCTCGGCCAGGTGCGGGGCAATCCCACCCGCACGCAGCTGGTGCGCTCGGCGAGGCCGCTCGTCGCGCAGCTGGACGAACGCACGGCCACGGCGTTCGTCCCCACCCGAGGCCCCGCTGAACCCCAGACGACACCGTCCGAGACGAGGCACGAGACCACATGATCGACCACGACCTCGTACGTCGACTACGAGTGCAGGTGGCCGACCGGCTCACCGAGCAGCGTCGTCGCGACCAGCTCAGCGGTGTGACCGCGATGAGCGTCGAGGACGAACGCGAGTACGCCCGCTCCCTCATTGTCCAGGTGCTGGAGGACCACGCCCGGCAGGAGGTGGCGGAGGGCAGGACACCGACGGACCCCGAGCAGGAGGCCGAGGTGGCCACCGCGGTCCACTCGGCGCTGTTCGGTGTTGGCCGGCTGCAGCCGCTGCTGGAGGACCCCGACGTCGAGAACGTGGACATCAACGGGTGTGACGCCGTCTTCGTGCAGTACCACGACGGCCGCGAGGAGAGGCACCCTCCGGTTGCCGAGTCCGACGAGGAGCTCGTGGAGCTGATCCAGGTGCTGGCTGCCCACAGCGGACTCTCCAGCCGACCGTTCGACTCCGCGAACCCACAGCTCGACCTGCGTCTGCCTGACGGGTCCCGGCTCTCGGCCGTGATGAACGTGTGTTCACGTCCGGCGATCTCGGTCCGCAAGGCGCGCATGGGCCGGGTCTTCATCGACGAGCTGATCGAGAACGACACCATGTCGGCCGATGTCGGTGACTTCCTCAAGGCGGCCATCGGGGCGCGCAAGAACATCATGATCGCCGGAGCCACGAACGCCGGCAAGACCACCATGCTGCGAGCGCTCGCCAACGAGATCCCGGAGGAGGAGCGGCTCGTCACGGTCGAGCGAGCTCTCGAGCTCGGCCTCGGCGAGTACGCCGACCTGCACCCCAACGTCGTCTCCTTCGAGGAACGGCTGCCCAACTCCGAGGGGCTGGGCGGGGTCTCGATGGCGGAGCTGGTCCGACGCTCGCTGCGGATGAACCCCTCGCGCGTGATCGTCGGTGAGGTGCTCGGCGACGAGATCGTGACGATGCTCAACGCGATGAGCCAGGGCAACGACGGCTCGCTGTCGACGATCCACGCGAACTCCTCGGTGGAGGTGTTCAACCGCATCGGTACCTACGCGATGCAGAGCCGCGAGCGGCTGCCGCTGGAGGCCACGAACCTGCTGATCGCCGGTGCCCTCGACTTCGTCGTCTTCCTGCGCAAGCGCAACGACTACCTCCAGGGCGGCGGCCAGAGGCGCGTCGTGGAGAGCGTCCGCGAAGTCAACGGACATGACGGCCATGTGCTCTCCAGTGAGGTCTTCGCGCCCGGCCCGGACGGGCGTGCCGCCGCCGACGCGCCGATCTCCTGCTTCGCCGAGCTCGAGGAGCACGGCTACCGGCCTCTCGTGCATGGTGAGTGGACCTGATGCTCGAGGATTTCCGCCTGCCCCTCGCCGTGACGGCCGGTGCCCTCTTCGGAGTCGGGCTCACCGTGCTGCTGGTCGCCATCCGCAAGCGGCCAGCGCGCAAGAACGCCACGGCCCCAGGCCGTCGTCGAGTCACCGCGGCCGCGGCGCGACGACGCTCGAAGTTCCTCGTCGCGGGGATTTTCCTCGGTCTCCTCACCCTTGCCCTCACGAAGTGGGTGGTCCTGGCCATCGTCGTGGCCCTCGTGGTCGCCTTCTGGGACCGCGCCTTCGGGGGAGCGCGGAACGAGCGCGAGGCAATCGTTCGGGTCGAGGGCCTGGCAGCCTGGATCGAGGCGCTCCGCGACACGATCGCCGGCGCGGTCGGGCTGGAGCAGGCCATCCCCGCGACGGCGACCAACGCCGCCCCGTCCGTACGCCCGGCGCTGAACCTGCTGGTCGACCGACTGCGTGTGCGCGAGCCACTCCCGGATGCCCTGATGAAGTTCAGCGACGACCTCGACGACCCCTCGGCTGACCTCGTCGTCGCTGCGCTCATCCTGAACGCCCGCCTGCGTGGCCCGGGCCTGCGTGACGTCCTCTCCGCGCTGGCCGTCTCCGCCCGAGACGAGCTCGACGTACGTCGTCGTGTGGAGAGCAGCCGGCGCAGTACCCGACGCAGCGTCCAGATCGTGGTCGGCGTGATCGTCCTGGTGGCCGGACTGCTGGTGGTCTTCAACCAGGAGTACGTCGAGCCGTACGCAACGTTGCTCGGGCAGGTGGTGCTCGCCTGTGTCCTCGCGGTCTTCGGAGTGGGTGTCTTCTGGTTGCGTCAGCTCTCCGGGGTGGTTGAGCCGGAGCGCTTCCTGGTCACCCGTGGGCCGGCGAGGAGCGAGACGTGATCGCGCAACTGCTGGCCGGGGCGAGCGTCGGTGCGGGCTTCCTGCTCCTGGTCGTCGTACTCCGCCGTCCGGTTCCGGGGATCGCGGCGACACTGCAGCGCATCGACGACTCACGGCTGGCTCAGCGCTCAGCCACCTCGAGCGCGGCCGCCGAGAGGGCCGACAGCCGCCTCGGTCGGCTCCGCGACGGGGTGGGCGACCGCGTGGTCATGGAGGCATCCACTCGCGGATGGCAGATGACCCGCACTCGCGAGGATCTCGCGGTGATGAGCCGCCAGCTGACGACGCACATGGGCACCAAGGTGCTGCTGGGACTGGGTGCATTCATCTGGCTTCCCGCCATGGTGTGGGTCACCGGCTTCGGGGGCGGGTTCGGCGTACCCATCATCGCGGCTGTCATCGCGGGTCTGTTCGGCTTCGTCCTGCCCGACCTGCAGCTGCACCGTGAGGCTGAGAGACGCCGCCGGGACTTCCGGCACGTCACGGGCAGCTTCCTCGACCTGGTGGCGATGAACCTGGCCGGTGGGCGCGGCCTTCCCGAGGCCCTCGTGGCGGCCTCGTCGTTCGGCGACCACTGGGCCATGGTGCGCCTTCGTCAGGCGCTGTCGAACGCCCGCATCATGGGCTGGACGCCCTGGGAGGGGATCGCCCGTCTTGGCCGCGAGCTGGGCGTCGACGAGCTGCGCGACCTTGCCTCGGCGCTTGCCCTGGCCGGTGACGAGGGCGCCCGGATCAGGTTGTCGCTGATGGCCCGCGCCGAAAGCATGCGCCGTCGCGAGATGGTCGACATCGAGGGCGCTGCGGGTGAGAACTCGCAATCCATGCTCATGGCGCAATTGCTCATGTGCATTGCGTTCTTGGTATTCTTGGCGTTTCCGGCCGTTAGTCGTCTTGGCTAAAAATGTCCCCACTCAACCAAGGAGATCCACCGTGCCAGAAGTGTTCTTCCACGCCTGGGCCGTCATCACGGTCGTGCGCGGCCGGGCGGCCCGAGCCCGACGCGAAGGACACAACGAGCTCGGTGCCTCCGCCATCGAGTGGGCGATCATCTCGGCTGTCGTGGTCCTGCTTGCCCTGCTCGTCGCCCGGGTCATCCAGAACGTGGTCGAGACCAACGCGAAGAAGATCGAGCAGGGTTCGAACTAACCCCTCGCGGATCCCGGTTGAGGCCCGCCGCACTCGATCCCGCCGTCCTGGGGAGCGCGGCACCAGCGCCGTCGAGTTCGCCATCGTCGCGCCGATCTTCCTGCTGCTGATCTTCACCGTCATTGAGGGCGGTCTCTACTTCCAGGCGCGCAACACCGCGCAGTCCGCCGCTCGCGAGGGCGTCTCGTACCTGCGGCTGGCGGGCAACAACTCCGACCCCGGCGCGTTCATTGCCGGCGCCGAGCAGGTCACCGAGGGGTTCGCCTCCGACGTGGGACGTCTCCAGAACGTCACTGCGGTCGGTCGCATTGACACCAAGACCGGCCGCGTCGACATGCTGGTCGTCGGCGAGGTGGTGTTGCCACTGGGTGGTTCCGTCCAGGTGCAGCAGACCGCCGAAGCCACCCTGGAGCAGTTCCGGGGCGACACGCGGGACGGGTCATGACCCGGCGTACTGGGGAGCAGGGCACGGCCAGCCTCGAAGTGGTGATCGTGGCGCCGTTCGTGCTCCTGCTGCTGATGATGATCATGGCCTTCGGCCGCTACGCGCAGACCGAGAACATCGTCGACCAGGCGTCCCGCGACGCCGCTCGCGCTGCCACTGCTCAGAACACGCGGGGAGAGGTGCCCGGTCTCGTGGCCAAGGTGGTCAAGGAGTCCATGGACGACGCACCGTCCTCGTGCAGTTCCTCTGCTAGCCAGACGACGTCGATGACACCTACGGCGTTCGGCCTGCCGGACCCCGAGAACCCGTTGGCCATCGACTCGGTGACGGTGACCGTCCGTTGCACGCTCGACATGAGCGACCTCGCCGGCCTGCCGTTGAGCTCGGTGGAGATCAGCCGCACGTTCACCAGCCCGCTGGACCGCTACCGGGGCTACCTGTGAGCCGCGCGCGCGACGAGCGAGGGTCGATCACCCCGTTCGTGGTGATCATCTCCTTGGCCATCTTGATGCTTGCTGCCCTGGTCCTCGACGGAGGACGTCAGCTCAACGCGCGTGGACGGGCCACGGCGTACGCCCAGGAAGCGGCGCGCGCCGGGTCCCAGGCCGTCGACGTGGCCGACCCGAGGCTGGACCTCGATTCCGGTGACGCCTTGAAGGCGGCCAGCACCTATTGCGGCCAGGCCATGGCCAAGGACGCGCAGCTGGTCTCCTGCGACCCGAGCATCACCTCTGTCACTGACGCGGCCGGCACGTTCAAGGCGGTGAGGGTGACCACCAGGATCCAGGTCGAGGCGATCCTGCTCGGCATCATCGGTCGCTCCGAGCTGCGGTCGACGGGCCAGGCAGTCGCTCGTCCGGTCAGCGGCATCAGCGAGGCCGACAGCGGCAAGGTCTCCGAGGTCGGTCCGCCCAGCGTGGCACCCCCCGACGGGGGTGACCCGTCCACGGCGCCTCCGACGATCCCGGGCGTGACGATCGCCCCGTGCACGCCCAAGGAGAGCGTCAGGCCGACCCCCAAGCCTCCGAAGCCGAAACCCCGGAAACCGGGACAGCCGAAACCACCGAAGCCACCGAAGCCACCGAAGCCGCCGCCTCCGCAACCGCCGGTGTGCAAGGACCCCACGCTGTGAGGAACAGCGGGGGCCTGAGGATGCCATGGATGCGCTGTGCCGCGACTGTCGCCGTTCTGGCGTTGGCGACGACCGGCTGTGGGGGCGAGAAGAAGGCAGCGGCCGATCCAGAGCGGAGCGCGCCGTCTTCCTCTGCGACCGCCACAGCGACCGCCTCCGCGTCCGCCAGCGCGTCCCCGACGGCCAAGCCGCAGCCGCGCAGTACCACGGGCGCGACCTACGACATCCTCAACTGGGATGAGTACGCCGACGACCCCGCCGTCCTTGCGTGGAAGAAGACGCTCGAGTCGCTGTCCGGATCGTTGCTCCGGGGCAAACTTCTGCCCTACGTGCGCAAGTACACGAACGACAAGATGTTCCGGCTCTACACAGCACAGCTTGAAACGGGACTCGACGAGGGTTGGAAGATCAAGCGCGTCGCGCAGGTCCACGTCGAGTCCTCCCGGGGCACGACAAGCAAGCGCCCGGTGCAGATCTGCACCTGGGGGCCGACCGCCAGCCTCTTCCACAAGGACGGCACCCCCCTGAAGCCCGTGAAACCAGAGTGGTCGCGACAGATGGTCAATGCCCAGGGCGCTGGTGACCGCTGGCGCATTTCCGACCTCAAGTACGTGGCCGGTGTGTGCAAGGGCTAGCGCGCCCATGACCACGACCATGACTGGAACCGTTTGCTACCAAAGGATGGCTCTGCAGACGAAGCCGTGAAGGAGGCGTGGACGCGGCAAATCGTGGGTATGACCCTCCAGGGACTCGGTGGCGCGTCTCCAGTCTCGAGCCACCAGGCAATTGCAAGGGAGACCCGCGGCTGTGATCCACTACTCCTCGGTCCACTCAAGCCCGGCCCAGCCCACCGTTGGCTGCTCGGTCTACGCCTAGGGACCGGGGGACCGGTTTAAGCACCGGACAAAGTGGTTATGTTCTTGGTTGCACAAACCGATTCGAGTGGCTTTGGGGGGACCTGAATGAGGATGGCGTGGATGCGCTGCGCCGCGGCTGTCGCCGGCCTGGCGTTGGTGGCGACCGGCTGTGGGGGCGAGAAGAAGGCTTCGGCCGACCCTGAGCCGAGCGCGCCGTCTTCTTCTGCGACCGCCTCCGCGACCGCTAGCGCGTCTCCGACGGCGAAGCCGCAGCCGCGCGGTTCCAGTGGCGCGACCTACGACATTCTCAACTGGTCGGAGTACGCCGACGACCCGGCAGTCTTTGCCTGGAAGAAGCGGATCGAGGCGATGTCCGGATCGCTGCTCCGCGGCAAGCTCCAGCCCGACGTGCGCAAGTACACGACCGACGAGATGTTCCGGAGCTCCGCCTCTCAGGTGGAGAACGCTCTCGACGACGGCTGGACGGTCAAGCGTGTCGCGCAGGTCCACGTCGAGTCCTCGAAGACCAAGGGCAACAAGGCCACGCTGCGGCTGTGCCTGTGGAGCCCCACTACGAGCCTCTTCGAGAAAGACGGCACGCCGGTTGGTGCTGACAAGGTCGACCAGAATTGGGACCGCCACATCGCGACCGTGAACAAGTCCGGAAACCGTTGGCGCGTCTCGAACGTCAGCGTCAAAGGTCAGGCCTGCAAGGGAGTTCCACGACCATGAAGCAGCATCACGTCATATTCGCTCGCGTGCTGGGCGTCGGGCTGGGTCTGCTCGGCCTGCTCGGCATGCCCCTCATGCTGGCCGCGCCTGCCGCCGCGGACGTTTGCACTTGGGACGGGTGTGGGAGCTCGGGCGGTACAGGAGCAAGTGGCTCGTCCGGCTCATCGAGCTCGGCGACGCAGTACGAGCACTACGGCTCGACTCCCTCCAGCGCGTCCCAGCCCGCCGTCAGCTGCTCCGTCTACGCCAACGGCGGCGGAATGGGTTCGGTCTGCGTCACGGTTGGTGGCACCGGTGAGGTCAAGAGCCTGCGGGAGCGGTTCCCCGGGCAGACTCTGCAGCGCTGCCGCTACAGCCCGATTCCCGCGGGGATTGAGATCCCGTTCAACAGCCGTCGAGGCGACGGGCGCTACATGATGCTGACCTGCCTGGGCAACATCGACTTCGACACCATCACCGGTGGCCCCGACCGCACTCTGGACATGTCGCCAGTGTGGGTCCCGAACGGCACTGACACCTCAGACGTCCACAACGGCATCAGCGACTACCTCTGGGACCAGTTCGAGGACGGTGCCCAGCTGCCGGTGCCGTTCATGCGCACCCGGCCCAACATCATCCCGGTGGTCGGTGTGCCCACCTTCTTCACCTTCCGCTGGCTGGACCCGGCCACGAACGACGTCGTGGCCGAGGGCCCTTACGCGGGTGAGGCTGACGGTGGTCCCTTCCGTGAGGTTCGCAGCCGTGGCCTGCTGATGCGGGCCGAGGCGACTGGGATCACCGTTGATCCCAACCAGCAGGGAATCCCGTCGGTCAACTGCAGCCCGGCCACTCCGTACCGCGAAGGCGCCAGCCCTGCCAACCAGCCCGCCGAGGCCTGCGACATCAACTTCCCGCGCTCCTCGGCCTCGGCGCGCAAGTACGCGACCGAGCCCATCCCCGGGAACGTCAAGGACGCGTTCAACGTCTCCGTCGAGGTTGAGTGGCGGGTGACCTATGGCAGCGGTGCCGGCGACATGGAAGCCCTCGGCAACGGGTTCACGATGCGCATCCACCAGGTCCTGCCGGTGCAGGAGATCCAGGTTCCGAACCAGCCCCCGACCGTCATCTACTGAGCACGCGAGAAGAAAATGGGATGAGTCACTTGTCGACCACCACACAAAGGAGCGTCCGCGGCCGGTTGCCGGCGCCGGTCAAGCTGCCCGACCGTCGGGTGGAGGTGGCCAAGGGGATCATTGCGTTCCTCGGCACCGTGCTGGTGGTCGTCGGTCTGCCGTACCTGCTGCTCTCCGCGTTCGGCACTCCGTGGCCCGACGAGGCCCCCAGGCTGGACTGGCTGACCGAGCCGACCACCAGCGAGGTCGTACTCGGCGTACTCGCCGGCGTCGTGTGGCTCGCCTGGGCACACTTCGTCGTCTGTCTGGTCGTCGAGGCCGTCGCTGAGCGCCGTCACCGCGGCCTCGCGCCGCACGTGCCGGGCGGTGGCATCGGGACCCAGACGCTCGCGCGACGCGCGGTCGCCACGATCCTCCTCATCGCCAGCACGTCGGCGGTGGGCATGAGCACCGCGAGCGCCGTGGCGGCTCCGGTGCACGAAGGGTCCAGCGCGGCCCCCGCCGTCACCTCCGGCCCCGCAGTCCCGGGGACTGTCCACGAGGCCGGCCAGCCGACGGGGGTGAGAGCGGGTCACGCCACGGCGCTTCCGACTCTCGCCCAGCTGGACCGTGCCACCAAGGCCGACGTCGCTCACGGGCTGACCACCTACTACGACGTCAAGCCGCCCAACGGCCGGCGCTACGACACCTTGTGGGACATCGCCGAGCGGTACCTCGGCGACGGGCTTCGCTACAAGGAGATCTGGGAGATGAACAAGGACGTCACCCAGCCCGACGGACGCCAGCTCAAGAACGCCGACCTGATCTACCCCGGCTGGGTGATGAAGCTCCCCAACGACGCCACGGGTGCGGGACTCAAGGTGGTCGACCACGCCAGCGGCCTGACGCCGACCTCGCCGTCGCCCGACGAGACCGCAGGCGCCTTCACCACCGAGCAGGCCGCCGAGCAGGCGAGCGCAGGTGCCGCGACCGTGGAGCACGGATTCGCCCTGCCTGGGGGAGCCTGGTCGCCGTTCTTCGGGGTCACCGGAGGACTCGCCCTGGCCGGAGCCGTCCTGGGCCTGCGCCGCCGGAAGGCGTCGTACTCCCTGGGCGAGCTGTGGGGCGCCAGGACCGCTGGCCAGTCTCAGCCCGACCCCACGAACCCCACACCCGACGGCGGCGGAGCCGGTTCGAGACTGGGGCAGGAATCGGAAGTCTCCGCGGCGGCGTGGATGGACCGAGCGCTGCGCTCGTGGAACGGCAGCACTCCGTTGCCCGCGCCAACAGCGGTCTCGCTCGGTGCGCCCGGCCTCGCGGTCCACTTCGAGGACAAGCCGCGGTGTGCGGTTCCCCGGGGGTGGTCGGCCCACAGCGACAAGGTGTGGACCGTGACCCGCGACGCAAAGCTCGAGGGCACCGGGCCCGCCCCGCTGCCCGGGCTGGTCACGGTCGGTCGTGACGATCGCGGCGCAGCGGTCTTCGTGGATCCCGAGTCGGCAGGCGGCATCGTGGCGCTCGATGGCGCCGATCGCCAGGCGCGTGGAGTGGCGCTGAGTATGGCGGTGGACACCGGGACCCATCCATGGGCGGACGACCGGCTGGTGACCCTCGTGGGGTTCGCAGATGACGTCACTGCGGTGGGCCAGGGGTCCATCCGGCGTACCTCTGACCTGGGTCGCGTCCTGGAGCGGCTGCAGAACCTTGCCACGTTCCAGCGGCGCGCCTGCCGCGACGCCGGGGCCGCCAGCGTGCGCGATGCGCGCGTCCTGCGCCCTGAGCTGGACTGGACCTACCACCTCATCCTGTGCTCGGGCATGCCGTCACCGGACGAGGTCTCGGAGCTGACAGCGCTGGCGGCCGACCCGCAGGTTGCCCTGGGCGTAGTCGTAGTCGGCTCTCTGCCCAGCGCGGCCGTGCGGCTCACTGCTCGCGGCGACGGCAGGCTGGTCTCGCCGCTGCTGGGCATCGACGTCACCGCCCAGGTGCTCGACGTAGACGCGGGCCGCGAGCTTGCCGCCCTGTACGAGGTCCCGGCCGCCGCCGCGAATCTGACCCTGGACGACCTGGTCGACGCTCTCGAAAGCACCGGGTCGACGGCGAGCGAAGCAGTGGTCAACCTCGGCATCCTCGGGCCTGTGACCGTCGATGCTCCGGGCACCGTTGAGGCCGACCGCCGCGACTTCCTCACCGAGCTGGGCTGCTTCATCGCCCTGCACCCCACAGGCGTGCACGCCAACCGAATCAGCGCCGCCATGTGGCCGCGGGGCGTCGAGCCTGAGGTCCGCGACGCCGCCCTCGACCAGCTGGTCACCTGGTGGGGGACCACCTCCGACGACAAGCCAGTGCTCGCCCACAGCTCGGGCGTGTGGGCGGTGACGCCGGGAGCCGTGCGCCTGGACTGGGACGTCTTCCGCGATGCACTCAACCGTGCGGCCCACGACGGGCGTCAGCGCGAGCGGAACCTGCGCGCCGCTTTCGACCAGGTGCGCGGCACGCTCCTGGACGGCGTTTCGCCCAACCGTTATGCCTGGGTGGCCGGCACCACCCTGGAGGCGGACACCACCCTCGCCTTCGCCATGACGACGCAGGCGCTGTCCGAGCTGACGGCAGCTCGTGACGACGTACCTGCCGCCCGTGCGTGCCTCGACCGCAGCCTGGAACTGCTGCCTGCCAACGAGGACCTGTGGCGCTCGCGCCTTCAGCTCGAGGCAGGTGTGGGGGAGCGCAGGGCCCTGCGTCGCGTGGCCGACCGCATGTACGCCGCGATCGCGGAGCACGGTTCACCAGTCGGGGCCTCGCCCCAGACCGACGCACTGGTCGACGAACTGATCCCGGGGTACCGGACCCGCGCCGCCTGACCGCTCGCCCGCAGGACGTCATACGAGATGGTTGCTACTGCCGCCGCAACGCATGACGTCCCGCGGTAGGTCATACGAACCGGTCGCAATAGCAGCCTGACCGTATGACGTCCCGGGGCTGTCCACCGCTCACCCGCAGGACGTCATACGAGATGGGTGCTATGGCCGCCGCAACGTATGACGTCCCGCGGAGCGTCATACGAGCAGGTCGCTATCGCAGCCAGACCGTATGACGTCCCGGGGCTGTGCAGCCGGTGGCATCCGCCGAACGCGTTCAGTCGCGCAGCAGGGCCCGGGCCACCATCGCCATGCCGACTGCCGTCAGGGACCATGCGAACAGGTCCACCTGCGGGCTGCCCAGGATCACCGTGGCCACGAAGTGCAGCGGTTGTGAGACGGCAATCGCCCAGCCTGCCCAGGCAGGGATGCGTCCCGAGCGCAGGAGTGCCAGTCCAAGGAGAACCGTGCCGATGACATGGCCGACGACGAAGATCCCAATGGAGATCCCAATGGTGGGGTGCGCGGCGTCGAGGAGCGCGGCGCTCTCGCGAGGCGACAGTCCGGCTTGGGACGCGCTCCACAGCACGTGGTCAGTGGCCAGGAACACGCCGAGGCAGAGGTAGCCCGTGACGCTGAGCCCGACTGCCCACGCGGTCAGCCGGGGTGCGGCCGAGCGACACAAGAGGGCGGCGCCGTACACCCCGGGCACCAGCGTCAGCACGGCGATGAAGCCTAGCCAGAGGACAGCAGACTCGCGTCCGGGCTGGCGTTCCGCGGCGGCGACCACGGCGGCAGAGGACCCCGCTGTGTAGTAGGGCAGGATGAAACGGAGTACGGCAACGGCTGCCGGTCCGAGCGGCAGCATCAGAGCCAGCCCCCAGCTGGCAGCCGTGCTGACCGGCATCCGCATCCGCGCCGACGGCGCCGCAGCAACTGTCGTCATGACGTCACCACCTGACGCGCAACCCCACTGGTGAGTACGACGCCCACAGCCGTCAGGACCACAACCGCGGCCGCGACGACCTGGGCGCCGGCGGGCACTCCGTCGACCAGGAATGCCGGAAGAGCAGTAACGGCGGACAGCACCCCCAGACCGATCAGCGGGCGGACCGGGCGAGCCGGGTCACGTAGGGCGCGGATCAAGGTTTCCGCCATCGACGTGACCGGTGTCGTGCGGCTGCCCGCGCGTTGAGGGCACGACATTTGCAGCGCGATTGAGAGGTTGCCCCACAGACCTCGCATGGCATCTTAGGGACATGAGTGATCACTCCGAAGATCTTGCGCTGGCTGCCGAATTTCCCGCCGGTACGCGCGAGGCGTGGCTGAAGCTGGTCGATGGCGTGCTGAAAGGTGCGCCATTCGAGAAACGGCTGATCGCCCGCACCTATGACGGGCTCGCGATCCAGCCGCTCTATCCGCGCGCTGCCGATGCGCGCCCGATCGCGGCGCGCGCGCCCGCCGCGCCCTGGACGTTGATGCAGCGGGTCGACCATCCAGATCCGGCGGCTGCGAACAAGGAAGCGCTGCACGACCTCGAGAACGGCGCGACCGGGCTGACAATCGTCTGTAAAGTCGGTCAATGCCAACGGGTTCGGCCTCGACTTCATCGCTCGACACGCTGGAGCGCGTTTTCGACGGCGTCTACCTCGATGCCGGCGTCGTCATCGACTTCAAGTGCGGCCGCGACGCGCGACGCCGCGAAGAATTTCGCCGCGCTGGTGAAGAAGCGCGGGCTCGACCCGAGACGGTCGAGTTGCGCGGCAGCCTCAACCCGCTCGGCCACAATGCCGCGACCGGCACAGCGTGCGGCCGTGGAAGGAGCTCGCGCCCTATTTCGCCGCCCTCGTGAAGCGAGCTTGCGGACGCAGGCTTTCGCGGCCCTTTCGCGGTCGCGGACGGACGCGTCATCCACAACGCGGGCGGCTCGGAGGCGCAGGAACTGGCGTTCGCGCTGGCTAGCGCCGTCACCTATCTGCGCGCGCTCGAAGCCAACGGCGTGGCGCTCGATGCGGCGCGGCGGATGATCTATTTCCGCATGGCGGCGACGCGGATCAGTTCCTCTCCATCGCGAAATTCCGCGCAATGCGAAAGCTCTGGGCGCGCGTGGAGCAGGCCTGCGGCCTCGCGCCGGTGCCGGCTTACGTGTCGGCCGAAACCGCGTGGCGGATGATGACGCGGCGCGACCCGCGGTGAACATGCTGCGCGTCGACCATCGCGGTGTGTCGCGGCCGGGTTCGGCGGCGCTGACGCGATCACGGTGCTGCCGTTCACCGCGGCGATCGGCTTGCCGGATCGCTTCGCGCGCCGCATCGCGCGCAACACGCAGCTCATCCTGCTGGAGGAGTCGAACCTCGCGAAGGTCGCCGATCCCGGCGGCCGGCTCCGGCGGCATCGAGGATCTGACCGACCAGCTTTGCGCGGCGGCATGGCCGTTGTTTCAGGAGATCGAGAAGGCCGGCGGCGTCGGATGCCGCGCTGGAGCAGGGCCTGATCCAGAGGAAGGTCGCGGCGACGCGCGCCGAGCGCGAGAAGAACATCGCGCGGCGGCAGCGACGCGCTCACCGGGACGAGCGAGTTTCCCGAATATCCACGAGGGCGCGGTGCATGTGCTCGATGTCGCGCCTGCCCCGGCCGGCGACACGGTGAGGATCCACCTTCGCGCGCTGCCGCGCATCCGCCTCGCCAAGCCGTTCGAGCGCCTGCGCGATGCCTCCGACCGCGCGCTCGCGGCAACCGGCGCGCGGCCGAAGGTCTTTCTCGCCAACCTCGGCAAGCTCTCGGATTTCACGGCGCGCACGCTGTTCGCGAAGAACTTCTTCGAGGCCGGCGGCATCGAGGCGGTCTCGAACGACGGCTTCGCGAGCCGCGACGACATGGTCGCGGCGTTCAAGGCGTCGGGCGCGCAGCTCGCGTGCCTGTGCTCGTCCGACAAGGTCTACGCGGCGGAAGCCGCCGACGCCGCGAAGGCGCTGCGCGCGGCCGGCGCATCGTGCATCTACCTGGCGGGCCGGCCGGGCGAGATCGAGGTGGAACTCAAGGCCGCCGGCGTGCAGGACTTCATCTATGCTGGCTGCGATGTGGTGGCGACGTTGAAAGCCGCGCACGAAAAACTCGGGCTCTGATCGCGCCATGAACCCGGTCGGCTCCTGCTGTCGATCGTCCTGCTGATGATCGGCGCCGCGCTCGCGCCGCTGAGCGGATATTCGCCGGCCTCGCGTTCGGCAAGGAGCTGCGTGATCTGGTTCGTGGCGACGCTGTTCGGCGCCTTCGTGGGAGGCGCGAAGGGCGTCCTCGTCATGCTGGCGCTGCCCGGCGTCTTCGGCGCGACCTGGGCTTGGCCGGTGACCTGCGTGGTCTTTCCGCTCGTGGCGCTGTTCGTCCGCGGCAGCGCGCGCACGCCGTCGGCTGTTCGCCGCGATCGGCGCCGTTGCAGGTGCGGCGACGGCCTACGGCTGGATCGCATCGGGCCTCAAGCCATTGCAGGCGGAGATCACAGGCTACTTGTGGGTGGAGCGGTCGGCTGCCTCGCCGTCGGCGCGATCTTCGGCTTCGCGCTGTGGCGGATCGACGTGATCATGGCCCGCCCGGCTCCGGCCGCGCCGCCAACCTGAAACTCGACCGGCCAGTCGCGCTTTGCGCTGGCGAGTGGTATGCTGCGGCGCACACGCCGCTGCGGCGTATGGACTCGAAGATCGATGACCAAGATCCCGGATTTTGCCCAGGTCGATTTCGCCGACGCCGCCGCACCGGCCGTCGCGGGCGGCGCCGAGCCCTGGCTCACGCCCGAAGGCATTCCGGTGAAGCCGGCCTACGGCCCGGACGATCTCGAAGGGCCTCGACTTCCTCGACACCTATCCGGGCATCGCGCCCTACCTGCGCGGCCCCTACCCGACGATGTACGTCACGCAGCCGTGGACCGTGCGCCAATACGCCGGCTTCTCGACCGCGGAGGACTCCAACGCCTTCTACCGCCGCAACCTCGCGGCCGGGCAGAAGGGCCTCTCGGTCGCGTTCGATCTCGCGACCCACCGCGGCTACGACTCCGATCACCCGCGCGTCTCGGGCGACGTCGGCATGGCGGGCGTCGCGATCGACTCGATCTACGACATGCGCACGCTGTTCTCCGGCATCCCGCTCGACCAGATGAGCGTGTCGATGACGATGAACGGCGCGGTGCTGCCGATCCTCGCGCTCTACATCGTGGCGGCGGAGGAACAGGGCGTGCCGCCGGAAAAGCTCTCCGGCACGATCCAGAACGACATCCTCAAAGAGTTCATGGTGCGCAACACCTACATCTACCCGCCCACGCCCTCGATGCGCATCATCTCAGACATCTTCGCGTACGCGTCGCGAGCACATGCCGAAGTTCAACTCGATCTCGATCTCCGGCTATCACATGCAGGAGGCGGGCGCGACGCAGGACCTCGAACTCGCCTACACGCTCGCCGACGGCGTCGAATACGTGCGCGCCGGACAGAAGGCCGGCCTCGGCATCGATCGTTTCGCGCCGCGCCTCTCGTTCTTCTGGGCGATCGGCATGAACTTCTTCATGGAGGTCGCCAAGCTGCGCGCCGCGCGCATGATCTGGGCGAAGCTGATGAAGCAGGAAGGCGCGAAGGACGCGCGCTCGCTCTCGCTGCGCACGCATTCCCAGACGTCTGGCTGGTCGCTCACCGCGCAGGACGTCTACAACAACGTGGTGCGCACCGCGATCGAGGCGATGGCGGCGACGCAAGGCCATACGCAATCGCTGCACACCAACGCGCTCGACGAAGCGCTCGCGCTGCCGACGGATTTCTCCGCCCGCATCGCGCGCAACACGCAGCTCTTCCTGCAGCAGGAAAGCGGCACCACGCGCATCGTCGATCCGTGGGGCGGCTCGTTCTACGTCGAGCGGCTGACCGCGGACCTCGCCAGGAAGGCCTGGGGTCATATCCAGGAGGTCGAAGAGCTCGGCGGCATGGCCAAGGCGATCGAGGCCGGCATTCCGAAGCTGCGCATCGAGGAGGCCGCCGCCAAGGCTCAGGCGCGCATCGACTCGCGGCGCGCAGTCGGTCATCGGCGTCAACAAGTACAAGCCGACCGACGAGAAGCCGATCGACGTGCTGAAGGTCGACAATTCGGCGGTGCGCACGCTGCAGCTCGACAAGCTGGCGCGGCTGCGGCAAGAGCGCGATCCCAAGCGCGGTGGCGGAAGCGCTTGCCGCGCTCACGCGCGCGGCCGACCGCGGCAACGGAAATCTGCTGGCGCTTGCGGTCGATGCGGCGCGCGCCAAGGCGACCGTCGGCGAGATTTCGGCCGCGCTGGAGCAGGTCTTCGGACGCCATCGCGCCGAGATCAAGGCGCTGTCGGGCGTTTACAAGCGGGAGGTCGGCATGACCGAGTGCGGTCGGGCGCGTGCAACAAGCTCGTCACGCAGTTCGAGCAGGACGAAGGGCGCCGGCCGCGCATCCTCGTCGCCAAGATCGGCCAGGACGGCCACGACCGCGGCCAGAAGGTGATCGCGTCGGCGTTCGCCGATCTCGGCTTCGACGTCGACATCGGCCCGCTGTTCGCGACGCCGGCCGAAGCCGCGCGGCAGGCGGTCGAGAACGACGTGCACATGATCGGCGTGTCGTCGCTCGCGGCCGGCCACCTCACGCTGGTGCCCGAGCTGAAGGCCGAGCTTGAGAAGCAGGGCCGCGGCGACATCATGATCGTGGTCGGCGGCGTCGTGCCGCCGCAGGACTACGATGCGCTGCGCAAAGCCGGCGCCGAGGCGATCTTCCCGCCCGGCACCGTGATCGCGGAGGCCGCCGTCGAGTTGGTGCAGTCGCTCAACCGCCGGCTCGGCCACGAGCGCGCGGCGGCGGAGTAGTTCGCCGACGCGCCCTGCCGAAGCAACGGGCGCCCGCGCCGAGACGGCTAGCGGCGCGCCAAGTCGGCGACCCGCAACTTTAGCGCGGGGACGGCAGTCGTTTTCAAGAATTCGTCGGGCGCGACCTGCCGGACGTTCCTCCATCCTGCAGCAGCCGTTGGTCCAGTGTGCACCGACGTGATCCGCGTCGCCACGTCGACCACCCAAAGCTCGTTTACCCCGTGGCTGGCGTAGAGCAGCGCCTTGGTTCCGCGGTCGTAAGTCAGGCTCGAATCCGCGACCTCGACGACGAGTTGGAGGTCGGACCCCTTTAGCTCGTGCGATTTGAGCTCTCGGCGGAAGATACAGAAATCAGGCTCGACGAACGTCCTCTCCGAAAGATAAATGCTGCTCTCCACGCCGAACCAGAGGTCTTCGGGCAATTGGGGTGCGATCGCGAGGATGAGCGCTGACTTTATTCGTTCATGTGGATCATGACTGGGCGACAAGGGTACGATCTCCCCGTCGATCAACTCGAAGCGTTCCTCCGGTCCGATCACGCCAGCATCGATCATCCGCCGCACGTCAGCGACGGTGAACGCCCGGCGGCGCAGCCCCTCGGCAGCTTGGGTCCAAGCAACGTTCATGAATTTGCCGTCATTGATCGAGCACAATCCTACCATACGTATCTATTCCGCGCGACACGCCGTCTTTCGCCCCGACCCGAAGGTCCTACCCCCATGCCGACCCGCCATATCATCGCGATGCGCCTCAGCGTCGTTCTCTCGGCTTGCTTTGTCCTCACCGCCGTTGCCGCTCCCGCCGCGGCGGCCGACCCGAAGCCCGTCATCTCCACCAAGTCGAAGTCCGCCGAGATCACCGTCTCGGTCGACGACGCGTTCAAGGCCTATCCGGGCCTCTACGACAATCTGCTCGCCGAGGGGCGGCGCGAGGCGGCGAAATGGCGCGCCGAGGCCGACGACATCCTGCGCAAGGGCGCCGACCCGATGACCTTCAAGGACGGCCGCCGCTACGACTATTCGCGCAGCTACACACAACGCTCGGCGATCGGACGCTACATCAGCGTGCTGCGCATCGACGGCACCTTCACGGGCGGCGCGCATCCGAACACGTCGATCGACACCATCCTGTGGGATCGCGACGGCAAGAAGCGCATCAGCATCCGGCCGTTCTTCAAGGAGACCGCCGACAAGGGGCGGACGATGACGGCGATGGCGAAACTCGTGCGTGTCGCCGTGTTCGAGGAGAAGAAGCGGCGCAAGCTCGAAACCATCGAGGGCACGCCCGACGACAATGAGTGGCTCAAGGACATCACGCCGAGCCTGCTCGCGCTCGGCCCGGTGACGCTCGCGCCCTCGACCGAGAGCGGCAAGAGCTCGGGCCTCACCTTCCACTTCTCGCCCTATGCGGTCGGGCCCTACGCTGAAGGTCCGTTGACCGCATTCGTCGCGTGGACCGACTTCAAGGATTTCCTCTCGCCCGAAGGCGCGGCGCTGTTCGGCGGCGCGCGCCTCGCCGGTGACGAGAGCCAGTTCGAATAATCAGGTCAGGCCGGGAGAACGCCATGCGCCGCCTTGCGACGATCCTCGCGCTTGCCGCGGGTTTTCTGCTCGCGGGCTGCTTCGCCTCGCAGCAGCCCAAGTTTCCACAGTCGAGCGCCGTGCCGGCGCTCGAGGAAGGCCACTACACGACCTTCGAGATCGTCGACGGCAAGGACATCGCGAGCGACAAATACGTCGTCCGCAAGCGTCCCGATGGGGTGTACGAGTTCGTCGACGAAAAGGGACGAACGACTCCCGTCACGTTCCATGCGCTTCCGGGCGCAGCCTACGTCGCCCAGGTGCAGCTCGAGAACAAGAAGGGCTACGGCTACGTCGTCTTCCGCCGGAGCGGGAACGAACTGCTCGTCAACACGCCGGATTGCGAGAAGCAGGACAAGGCGAAGATGACGGCGGCCGGGGTCGAGATACGCAGCCAGTACGAATGCTTCATCGACAAGGTGGCCGACCCGGCAGCGTTCTTCGCTGGGCTAACCTACGGCAAGCCAGCTTCAAAGATGGTCAAGCAATAGCAGCTCTGCGCCGCGGGACGATGCGTTGCCGCGTCGTCCCGCGCTCGCGAAGCCCTACTGCAGCCGCCCTTCCACGACCGGCTTCTTCTCCTTGTCGAGCACGCGCGGACGTGGCGCATCACGTGATCGGCGACGATCGCGTGGCCTTCGGCGGTCGGATGGAACGCGCCCGAGGTAGAGCGCCGCATAGGCCGGCTGCAGGATGTCGAACGGCGAGATGCCTTCACGATGGGTGTTGGCGGTAAGGAACGCGTCGTTCGGATTGTGGATCAGCCGCCAGCGGTGCGCGTAGGGCAGCGCGTCGGCCGGCGAATAGGGCTCGAAGTCGTCGCGTCGCCTGCGAGCGGCGCGGCATCTTCATGGCGACCTGGTCGAGCAGCGTCCGCGTCGGATCGCGCGCGCAGATGCCGCGCTTGGTGAAGTCCGCGACGTGGTCGGTGATGAAGCGGAAGCCGGTGCCGGCGCCGGTCGCGAGGCCGGCCGGGCAGTCGGCGGCCCTTGGTCGACGACATGCATTCGAGCCGCTTCTGTAGCTCGCTCGCGAAGTCGGACGACCTCCTGCAGCCGCGCCTTGCTGACCTTCAGGGACGGATGCACGTCCATGCCCGAGCGTCGGCTGCGCGCCGCAGTAGCTGCCGGTCTCGTCGTACTGGATCGGCTCATAGGCATTCTGCAGCACGCGCGCCGGGCTCGACGCCGAAGCCGTCGACCAGCGCATCGCGCACCGCCTTGATGCGCTTGTCGAGCACGCCGAGATAGGTGCGCGACACCTCCGGCCCGAAGCGGATCTCGCTGCCGACCAGGCTCGCGATCGGCGCGATGTCGCGCGCGCTCTCGGTCAGGCATAAGCGCGAGCGCGCCGAAGCCGACGTCGTTGCCGCCGATCGAGAGCAGCACGAGGTCGATCGGGCGCTTGCGCTCGTCCGGCGGGCACCAGCTGCTTGCTGACCGTCTGCGCCGAGATCGCCGGTGCTGCCGTATCTTGTACATCGGCAGCGTGTAGCTCGCGCCCTGGGTGCGGCCCTGCGCGCCGCCGCGGCAGATCAGGTCGGCGAGCTGGTCGAGCTGCGGCGGCGACCTTGCGCGCCGCCCGGCTCGCTCGGCGCGCTCGCGCGCATCGTGTCGGCAGGAACAGGCCGATCGACCTCGGCGCCCGAGCAGGCGAGGCTGACGAGCGTCACGGCGCGATGGCGGTTTTCCAGCGCCATCGCGAGGCCGACGCGGAACGGATAGCCGTATTGCGAGCGATGGCAGTCGGCCGAGAGCCATTGCGCGCCGCGCTTGTCGAACGCCGCCTGGAATTCGCGCGAGGACGGACGCGAAGATCAGGCCCTCTCCTCGTCCTCCATCTTGCGGCGCGGCAGGCTCTTCGGATCGAACTGCGCGTCGGTCGAGGCGAGGCCGAAATTGTTTGCGCGTGGCTGCCTTGAGGTTGCGCGACGCGGTGCGGTCTTCGCGCGCATTGGCCACCGTCGGGTCGTAGACCATCTCGCGCGAGGGCTGAACGTGACCGGGCGGTCCGGATTGCTCTCGCCCGACATGAACGAGTCGCCCATCGCGACGACGAGCACGTCCTCGACCGCCACGTTCTCGGTCGAGCTCGCGCCCGTCGGGCAGCGTGACCTTGACGGTGCCGCCGGAGACGCGGCGTCCGCGAATAGGGCACGCGCTTGATCACGAAGCTTGTTCTTGCAGGACTGCTTCGGCGCTCTCGCCCTTGGCGCCGCCGGCGCGCGGCGTCCACGCGAAGGTGCACTCGCCGGTGCCGGCGTCGGCGAGACGCTCGGCCGAAAGCGTCGACGTCCACCGTGTGGGCGTCGGGGAGGACGTAGTCTTCCTTCGCCGTGCCCCAGGAATACTGCCGGTCGCACACCTGCGGATAGCGGAACGGACGCGAATTGCGCTCGTAGCAGACCTGATCGAGCGTCTGCGCGGCCCAGCCGAGGCGCGAGCGCTCGATAGCCCTTGCGGGCGGTCGCGGGCAACGCGCCGGGCTCGATTTGTCGGCGCAGTCCGGATCGTTCAGCGCGGCGCTCGGTGCGCCACACGATATTGCCGGGCAGCGGCGCATCGGCCTTGCCGCGCGCCGCCTCGAACGCCTTCTCGTGCAGCGCAAAGGCCGAGGGCTTCTTGAAGAAGCGGAACGGGCTCTGCACTTCCCACACGATGTCGGAAGCGAAGGCCGAGCCAGATGGCGCGAAGGCATGGCAAAGGAAATGGACAAAGCCAAGTGGTTGCCGCGAGCGCTGACGCATGGAATATCTCTCCCGCACCCTTCCACCCGAGCGGATCATAGCCGATTTCTGGCCGCAGGGGGAAGAAATATTCATCTGCTGTTAACTAAAGTTAACTGCACGACCGATTGTCCGGGCATTATTCCAAGCTTTGAAACTGAAACGGAACTATCGTGTCCGGACTTCAATGGACGCCCGATCGGCTTGCGGCAACCTGGGGCGGCGCTGCCGGCGGGAAACAGGTTCTCGGGCCGATCGCTGACGGTGCAGACGAATCCCTTCGGGCGGGAAATCGATCGCGATGTCGCCGTCGAGCGAGGCGCCGATGCGCTCGAACACCACCCGGCCGAATCCCTTGCGCGCGGCGGCACGACCAGCGGCCCGCCGCGCTCGCGCCAGGTGAGCCGGCGCGCCATTGCGGTCCGCGTCGCGCGTCCAGTCGATCGCGACGAGCCGGCCGGGGCCGACAGCGCGCCATGCTTGGTGGCGTTGGTGGCAAGTTCGTGCAGGATCAGGCCGAGCGACTGCATGGCCGGCGGCCGCAAATAGACGCGCGGGCCCTGCGCCACGAACCTGTCCACCGTCGATCCCGCCGAACGGCGCAAGCTGGACGCGCAGCAATTCCTCCAGCGTCGCGCCCTGCCACTCGTGCTGCACCAGCAGGTCGTGGCTGTAGGCGAGGGCCTGGATGCAGCCGGAAAAGCGCGCCTCGAAGTCCTCGATGCCCTCGGAGCGGCGCGCGATCATGTGCGCGAGGCCCTGCACCACCGCGAGCAGGTTCTTGGTCCGGTGCGAGAGCTCGCGCAGCGTGAAGGCGAGATGCTCCTTGGCTGGCGGTTCTCGGTCATGTCGCGATGCACCGCGGCGACGCCGGCGACGCGGCCGTCGGCATCGAAAATCGGTGAGCCGCGCTGATGCCGACCGGAATCATGCGCCCGTCCTTGTGACGGCGCACGGTTTCCAGCAGCCGGCTTCGCCGCTCATCGTGCTGCCCGATAGAGCGCCGAATTGCTCGTCGCAGCATGGTCCTGATCCGGGCAGATGGAGAGCGTGGCTGGCCGATCGCTTCGGCGCGCCGAATAGCCGTAGAGCCGCTCGGCACCCGGATTCCAGGTCCGGATGGTCCGCTGCGGATCGATCGAGAAGATCGCATCGTTCGACGACAACACGGTAGAGGCATGCAGCGCGTTTGCCTCCTCGCCGCGCTTGCGGTCCGAGATATCAACGATCAGGCCGATCGAGCGCGTGGCAAGCGCCCGTGCGGCCCTTCGGCGAAGAAGGTCTTGCCGCGCAGCAGGATCCAGCCGGTCGTCCCGTCGAAACGCGTGATGCGGTGCTCGTCGTCATAGTCGCCGCCGCTTTCGGGATCGAGCGAGGCGGAGAGCTTGTCGCGGAAAGTGCCGCGCATCTCGTCCGGAATGATGCGCTCGAGCAGGTCGGTGTCGGTGTTGATGTCGAGATCGTCCGGCACGCGCAGGATCGCGCGCAGCTCCGGGCGACCAGTAGCGCCGTCGCGCGGCCCAATCGATCTCGTACATGCCGAGACCGGTCGCGCGGCGCACGAGGCGCAACCGCTCTTCCGAATCGCGCAGCGCTTCCTGGGTGGCGAGGTCGGGCAGACGCACGGATGCGCGCCGGCCAGTGCCCAGCCGGGCACCCAACCCGCGCAACAGTTCCGCGAAGCGCTCCGAGCAAAAAACTCATCGCGATCCTTGATTCAAACTGGAATTCCGCGCGCCCGAATTGGTTCCGGCGATTCGCGCCGACGCCGACTTCGAACGTTTGTATCTCCCGATTGCATTGCCACGATCCGGCAACGTCCCGTGCGGAAACTGCCTCACCTTGCCTCCTGCTCGCTCCGAGCGCTAGCATGTTACGCAGCGGCCAACGCGCCGCATGCCTCGGGGGAGACGCACATGACCAAACTGACGCGCCGCGCGTTCGCGGCGACATCGGCCGCTGCGGCGGCAAGTCTCGGCCTCGGCATCAAGCCCGGCTTCGCGCAGGCCTATCCGAATCGTCCGGTGACCGTGGTTGTGCCGTGGGGCGCGGGCGGCGGCACCGACGCGACCGCGCGCATCGTCGCGGCGCTGCTCGAGAAGGAGCTCGGCCAGCCGTTCAACGTCGTGAACCGCACCGGCGGCTCGGGCGTGGTCGGCCACTCGGCGATCGCGAGCGCCGCGCCCGACGGCTACACGATCGGCATGATCACGGTCGAAATCTCGATGATGCACTGGCAGGGGCTGACCGAGCTGGCTCCGACGAGCTATACGCCGCTCGCGCTCATGAACGAGGATCCGCCCGGCATCCAGGTGAGCGCGACCTCGCCCTACAAGACCGTCAAGGAGCTCGCCGACGCGATCAAGGCGGCGCCCGCCGGCAAGATGAAAGCCTCCGGCACCGGCCAGGGCGGCATCTGGCATCTCGCGCTGGTCGGCTGGCTGAAGGCGATGGGCCTGACGCGCCGATCACGTCGGCCTGGGTGCCGTCGAACGGCGCCGCGCCCGCGATGCAGGACCTCGCGGCAGGCGGGCTCGACCTCGTCACGTGCTCGGTGCCCGAGGCGCGCGCCATCATCGAGGCCGGCAAGGCGCGCGCGCTCGCCATCATGGCGCCCGCGCGCAACCCGGTCTTCCCGGACGTGCCGACGCTGAAGGAAGCGATGGGCATCGACTATTCGACCGGCGCCTGGCGCGGCATCGCGGGCCCGAAGGGCCTGCCGCAGGACGTCGCCACCAAGCTCACCGCGACGCTGAAGAAGGTCTACGACTCCAAGGAATTCAAGGAGTTCATGGCGAACCGCGGCTTCGGCACGGTGTGGGGCGACGCCGCCGAGTTCGCGACATTCATGGACAAGGGCGACGCCCAGATGGGCGACGCCATGAAGGCCGCGGGGCTCGCCAAGGCCTAGCGTCGTGTCCCGCACGCGAGCAGCGCGTCGCGGTGCATTGCGAGCGGGACCGCGTTTCTCCCCGGCACACAACCGGGTCCCGGCGCAGCGCACCGTTTCACGCTGCGCTGCGCCCGGGACACGTCGAGTTAGGGATTTTCATGCGCCTTCCTGATCGTGTCACCGGGCTCTTCCTCGTAGGCCTTGGCTCGGCATCGCGCCTACGGCGGCTGGCTGCTGCCGCCGGTGCCGGGGCAACCGGTCGGCCCGAACGTTTTCCCGCTGGTCATCGGTATCGGGCTCGCGGCGTGCGGACTGATGATCGCGTTCGGCATCGGCCATACGTTCGAGGAGGAAGAAGCGCTCGTCGCGGCCGAGCCCGGCCAGGAGGCCGCGCCACCTCCACCGCAGGGCCGGCTCTACGGACTGCGCGCACTGCTGCCGCCGGCGCTGCTCTTCTTCTATGTCCTTGCCGCCGACCGGCTCGGCTTCATCCTGACCGCCGGGCTGATCGTGCTCGCGACATCGACCGCGCTCGGCGCGAAGCTCAAGCTCTCGATCCCGCTCGCGATCCTCGCGCCGATCGGTATCCACCTGATCTTCGCAAAGCTGTTGCGCGTGCCGCTCCCGATCGGCCTCATTCCGATGCCGTGGTGACGCGATGCTGCAAACCCTGATCGAAGCGATCAAGCTCGTCTCCGCGCCGGAAGTCATCATCGCGATGCTGGCGGCCTCGGTCTACGGCCTCGTCATCGGCTCGCTGCCCGGGCTCTCGGCCACGATGGCGACCGCACTGCTGGTGCCGGTCACCTTCTATCTCTCGCCGATCGCGGCGATCGCCACGATCGTCGCCGCCTCCTCGATGGCGATCTTCTCCGGCGACATTCCGGGCGCGCTGCTGCGCATTCCGGGAACGCCTGCTTCGGCGGCTTACGCAGACGAAGCCTATGCGATGACCCGCAAGGGCGAGGCCGAACTCGCGCTCGGCGCCGGCGTGTGGTTCTCGGCCGTCGGCGGCATCGCCGGCACGCTCTCGCTGATGATCCTGGCGCCGCCGCTCGCCGAGATCGCGCTGTCGTTCTCGACGTTCGAGTATTTCTGGCTCGCCTTCCTCGGCTTGATGTGCGCGACGCTGGTGGCGCGCTCCTCGCCCGTGAAGGCGATCGCCGGCATGTTCATCGGGCTCCTGGTCTCGTGCGTCGGCATCGAGAATCCGGGCGGCGTGCCGCGCTTCACCTTCGGGATGACGGACCTGTTCGGCGGCATCGAGCCGATCCCGGCGCTGGTCGGCGTGTTCGCGGTCGCGCAGGTGATGCGCGCAATGCTCACGCCTGAGCCGCCGCCGCTGCCGAAACGGAAATTCGGAAGCATCATGGCGGGTCAGTGGCGCCTGACCAAGATCTATCACTGGCAGATGACGCGCGGGAACATCGTCGGCATCATCATCGGCGTGCTGCCGGGCGCCGGCGCCGACATGGCGGCCTGGGTTTCTTACGCGATGTCGAAGCGCTTCTCCAAGACGCCGGAGAAATTCGGCACCGGCCACGTCGAGGGCCTGGTGGAGGCCGGCGCCAGCAACAACGCATCGATCGCGTCCGGCTGGGTGCCCTCGCTCCTGTTCGGCATTCCCGGAGACACCATCGCGGCGATCGCGATCGGCGTCCTCTACATGAAGGGGCTCAATCCCGGCCCGACGCTGTTCACCGAGAAAGCGTCGAGCATGTACGCGATCTACATCATGTTCATCATCGCGAACCTCCTGATGATCCCGCTCGGCATCGCGATGATCCGGATGGCCTCCCTGGTGCTGCGCGCACCGCGCGCCTCGATCATGCCGATCATCATGCTGTGCTGCGCGGTCGGCTCGTTCGCGATCGGCAACAACATGTTCGGCGTCGTGACCGTCGCGACGTTCGGCATCATCGGCTACGTGATGGAGGCGAACGGCTATCCGGTCGCCGCCATGGTGCTCGGTATCGTGATGGGCACGATGGTGGAGCAGGCCTTCGTGACCTCGCTGATCAAGTCCGACGGCTCGATCCTGCCGTTCTTCGAGCGGCCCGTGTCGGCCGTGCTCGCCGCCTCGACGATCGCGGCCTTCGCCTGGCCGCTGTTCGTGTGGGTGCGACGGAAGATGACGCCGGCGGAGCGGGCTGCGCCGGCCGAATAATACTCACCGGCAAGTATTCGCGCTTATCTCACGCGTCATATCGGTATCGCTTCACGGCGTCTTCGTTCCACGCGATGCCTGCCCCGGGGCGATTTGGAACGGTCAGGCTGCTATCGGCGATCCCGAACGTCTCGGCGAGGATCGGGTCAGCCCAGTCCTGCCATTCGAGCCAATGCGCCGTTTCGGTCGCGCGCATCAGATGAGCGGCGAATTCCGGATAGAGGTGCGTCGACATCTCGATGCCCGCGGCCCCGGCAATCGCCGCACTGCGCAGCCAGCCGGTGACGCCGCCGATTCGCATCAAATCCGGCATGACATAGTCGCCGCAGCCCATGGCCAAAGCCTGGAACAGGGCGCGCGGCCCGTAGAAATTCTCGCCGAGCTGGACGGGTGTCTTGAGCTCGCGTGCAAGCTGGGCAAATCCGGCAAGGTTGTTGTAAGCGATCGGCTCCTCAAGCCAATAAAGACCCTGATCGTCGAGGGCGTGGCAGCGGTGCAGCGCGTCGCCAAGGCTGAGGCCCTGGTTGAAGTCGACCATCAGCTTGATGTCGTCGCCGGCCGCCGCGCGGACCGTCTCGATCGCGGCGAGATCGTCGGCCAGCTTGTCACGCCCGAGTCGCAATTTGAGGCCCTTGAAGCCACCCTCGGCAACGAGCTCGCGAGCCTCCTCGCCGAGCGACGCCACGTCGGTCAGCCAGAGCCCGTTGCTGTTATAGGCGGGCACGGCGCCGAGCGACCCGCCGAGAAACACCGCGAGCGGCATGTTGGCGGCCTTGGCGAGCGCATCCCAGGCCGCCATGTCGAAACCAGACACCGCAATCATCGAGATGCCTTCGTTCCCGACAAGGTTCAGCGATTTCAAACCCTTCTGAAAATCGTCCAGCGGACGGATCGGCTGGCCGGCACGCGCGGCCGCAAGATCATGGATGACCGGCACGATGGAGCGCATGGACGTCTTGAGATACGGCTCCAGATAGCTTCGGCCGGTGATGCCTTCCTCAGTCTCGATATCGATCAGGATGATCGGCCACTGGTCGAACAAGCCGACCTTGGAGACGACCGGACGGCGCAACGGCACTACAACAGGGCGCACGCTCACCGATCGGAACGTCAACCGCTCCAATATCATCGTCGCCGCCGCTCCCCTCGGCCATGCTGTGAGAAACCATTTCGGCCCGTCGTGCGCCGATGTAAATACACTAGGCAGTATACATTCGCGGATCAGAACCATGCCGCGCTCCTCGGAACGCACCCGGCAACGCATCCTCGACGCGGCGTATCTGCTGTTCCGGCGCAGGGGCTATACCCGCGTCAGCATGGACGAGATCGCAGCCGCGACGACCGTCACCAAGCGCACGCTGTACTATCATTTCACGAGCAAGGACTCGCTGCTCGCGGCTGTGCTCGAAGCGCAGCATCGTCTGGCTCTGGCCGCATTCCGCACTTTCGGCGACAGCCTATCCGGGTCGCCCGAGGAGATCATCGACACGCTGTTCAACGACCTTGCGGTGTGGTCGGACAAACCGCGCTGGGCCGGTTCGGGCTTTACCCGCCTCGTCGATCGAGCTTGCCGATCTTCCCGGGCATCCTGCCCGCGTCATTGCCCGCCGGCACAAGGCGATGCTTGAAGCGCATCTCGCGGCACTCTTCGCTAAAACCGGCGTCAACGCGCCGCGCGATCGCGCGCGTGAGGTCTGGTTGCTATCCGAAGGCGCGATTTCGTTAATCCTGGTGCACCGGGACCGCAGCTATGCGGCGGCGGCCGCGCAGGCTGCAAAGGCGCTTCTTGGACACCATGCCCGGCGCAACAAAACACCGGCAACGCGGGCGACGCCGAGGTAGCGGGACCCCCCATTGCGGCACTCCGGGGCCGGGCGCATCATCGCGTCCTCTCCAGCCCGGGAGCGCTTCCATGCACGACATCGTCATTCGCGGCGGCACCATCATCGATGGGACCGGCAAGCCGTCATTCGCCGGCGATGTGGCGATCGACGGTGGCCGCATTGCCGCGGTCGGCGGCAAGCAGGGCCCGGCGAGGCGCGATATCGATGCCGACGGACTGCTTGTTACCCCCGGCTGGGTCGATGTGCACACGCACTACGACGGCCAGGCGATGTGGGACCCGCTGCTCGCGCCGTCGTGCTGGCACGGTGTCACCACGGTGATGTTCGGAAATTGCGGCGTCGGCTTCGCGCCGGTGAAGAAGGAGCATCATGGTGCCCTGATGGACCTGATGGAAGGCGTCGAGGAAATCCCCAATCCGGTGCTCGCCGCCGGGCTCAACTGGGAATGGGAGACCTTTCCGCAATACATGGACGAACTCGACCGGCGCGAGCGCGCGATCGACATCTGCGCGCAGATCGCGCACCTGCCGCTGCGCGTCTACGTCATGGGCGACCGCGCGATCCGGCGCGAGGCGCCAACCGCCGACGACATCGCCGAGATGCGCCGCCTCACCGTCGAGGCGCTGCAATGCGGCGCGTTCGGCTTCACCACATCGCGCACCGACTCGCACAAGACGCCGGACGGCGATCTCGTCCCGTCACGCGACGCCGACGACCATGAATTGCTCGGCATCGGCTCGGCGATGAGCGTCACCGGCACCGGCGCGTTCGGAATGAACAGCGATTTCGACGACGAAGAGTATGAGCTGCGCTGGATGCGCAAGCTCGCGAAGGAGACCGGGCGTCCGGTCTGGTTTCTGCTCACCGACCGCTATTCCGATCCGCAGCGCTGGCGCCGCCTGCGCAAGGCCGTGCACGAGGCGCGCGCCGAGGGCCTCTCGCTGACCGCGCAGACGGCGGGCCGGCCGATCGGCGTGATGATGGGGATCGGCACCGCGCTCAACCCGTTCACGGTGCGGCCGACCTACAAGGCGCTCGAAAGCCTGCCGATCGAGGAGCAGCGGCGCCGGCTGCGCGATCCCGAGATGCGGCGGAAGATCCTGTCCGAGGCGCCCTCGGATGCCGAGATCGCCAAGCTCGCGCAATTCCGCCAGGTCGTGGCGAAGCGCTTCGACAAGTTCTTCGTCATGGGCAATCCGCCGGACTATGAGCCAGGCCCGGAGAAGAGCATCGCCGCCATCGCGCAACGCGAGGGCCGCAGCCCGGAGGAGGTCGCCTACGACTACATCCTTGAGGACGGCCAGTATCTCTATTTCCCGGTGGTGCACTACGTCACCGGCGACCACGAGCCGATCCGCGAGATGCTGACCGATCCCGCCTTCCTGCTCGGTCTCTCGGACGGCGGCGCGCACTGCACCTCGATCATCGATGCGGGCATGCCGAGCTACATGCTCACGCATTGGGGGCGCGATCGCACACGCGGACCGAAGCTGCCGCTGGAAATGCTGGTGAAGCGCCAGACCAGCGAGACCGCGGATTTCTTCGGCCTGACCGATCGCGGCCGCCTCGCGCCCGGACTGCGCGCCGACGTGAACCTGATCGACTTTCAGGGCATGCGCATGCAGAAGCCCGAACTCATCCACGACATGCCGGCGAACGGCCGCCGCTTCGTGCAGCGCGTCACCGGCTACGAGGCAACGCTGGTCGCGGGCCAGCCGATCTTCGAGCGCGGCGAGCACACCGGGGCGCTGCCCGGCAAGCTCGTGCGCGCCGGGCGCAACGAGGCGATGCCGCAGGCGGCGGAGTAGCGGCGCCGCTTTGATCGCGGCGGCGTTTCCTGCTTGATTGCGGCAAATGTCCGCCGCCTCGACTTACGACATCCCCACCCTCGCGCGGAAGCTGCGCGCCGGCGACCGCGCGACGCTCGCGCGCGCGATCACGCTGGTGGAGAGCAAGCGCGCCGACCACCAGGGCCAGGCGCACCAGCTCGTGCAGGAACTGCTCCCGCACACCGGCAAGGCGGTGCGCGTCGGGATCACCGGCTCGCCCGGCGTCGGCAAGTCGACCACGATCGACGCGCTCGGCACCTATCTCACCGGCAAGGGCCACAAGGTCGCGGTGCTCGCGGTCGACCCTTCCTCCACCCGTACCGGCGGCTCAATCCTCGGCGACAAGACCCGTATGGCGCGGCTGTCGAATGACGCGAGCGCGTTCATCCGCCCTTCTCCGGCCGCCGGCAGCCTCGGCGGTGTCGCGGCGAAGACGCGCGAGACCATGCTGATCTGCGAGGCCGCGGGCTTCGACGTGATTTTGGTCGAGACCGTCGGCGTCGGGCAATCGGAAACCGCCGTCTCGGACATGACGGACTTCTTCCTGGTGCTGATGCTGCCGGGCGGCGGCGACGAACTGCAGGGCATCAAGAAGGGCGTGGTCGAGCTCGCCGACATGATCGCCGTCAACAAAGCCGACGGCGACAACATGAGGCGCGCAAAGCTCGCAGCCGGCGAGTATCGCGCAGCGTTGCATATCCTCACGCCGCGCTCGCCGACGTGGACGCCGCCGGTGACCACCTATTCCGGGCTGACCGGCACCGGCATCGCCGAGCTGTGGCGCGAGGTGCTGGCGCATCGCGCAAAGCTGACGGCATCGGGCGAGTTCGCGGCGCGCCGCCGCGAGCAGCAGGTCAAATGGATGTGGGCCATGCTGGAGGACCGCTTCCACCTGCGCCTGAAGACCGACGCCAAACTGCGCACGCGACTGCCCGTGATCGAGAAATCCGTCGCCGACGGCACGCTCTCGGCGGCACTTGCGGTCGACGATATCGCGCGCGCGCTCGGGGTCTAGCCAATGGCAACAGGCTCCGCATCGCGCAAGGTCATCTACGCGGCGCTCGCCGGAAATCTGATGATCGCGCTCGTCAAGTTCATCGCCGCTGCGTGGACGGGTTCCTCCGCGATGCTGAGCGAAGGCGTGCACTCGGTCGTCGACACCGCCAATCAGCTCCTGCTGCTCTACGGCATCAGCCGCGCCAGCAAACCGCCCGACGATGACCACCCGCTTGGCTACGGGCGCGAGCTCTACTTCTGGAGTTTCATCGTCGCGCTGCTGATCTTCTCGCTCGGCGCCGGCGTCTCGCTCTATCAGGGCGTCGCGCATGTTCGCGCCCCGACCGCGATCGTCGATCCGGTGGTGAACTACATCGTGCTCGGCGTCTCGTTCCTGTTCGAAGGCGCGACATTCCTGATCGCGCTCAAGGAATTCAACAAGCTGCGCGGCTCGCTCGGCTACATCGAGGCCGTGCATCTGAGCAAGGACCCGCCCTCGTTCCTCGTGCTGTTCGAGGATTCCGCGGCGCTGATCGGCATCGTCATCGCGTTCGTCGGCACCTTCGCGGCCGAGAAGCTTGCGATGCCGGTCCTCGACGGCGTTGCATCGATCGGCATCGCCATTTTGCTTGCCATCACGGCGACATTTCTCGCGCGCGAGAGCAAGGGCCTGCTGATCGGGGAAGGCGCACGCGGCGCCACCATGCGGTCCATCCGCAAGATCGCCGCCGAGCAGCCCGGCGTCGAGAGCGTCAACAGTCTCGTAACCGTGCACCTTGCGCCCGACCAGATCGTCGCGGCACTCAGCCTCGAATTCCAGGACCAGCTCACGACGCCCGAGATCGAGAACGCGGTCGCGACCATTGAACGGCGCATCTGCAAGCAGCACCCCGAGGTCGTCTCGATCTTCGTCAAGCCGCAGTCGAGCAGCACGCGCGATCAACGCGTTCCGCCGTTGGCCCGGCCCGCATGACGACGGTCCTCATCACCGGCTTCGGCCCGTTCCCCGGCGCGCCGGTCAATCCGAGCGGCGGCCTCGCGCTGGCGCTCGCCAGGAAACGACGGCCGGAGTTTGCGGGCGTACGGCGTATCGCGCACGTGTTCGAGACAAGCTACGCGGCGGTCGACCGCGACCTGCTGCGGCTTTTGGCGCAGCACCGGCCTGACATCGTGCTGCTGTTCGGGCTCGCGGCGCGCACGCCGTTCGTGCGCATCGAGACGCGCACCCGCAACGCCGCCTCGATGCTGTTCCCCGACGTCGACGGCAAGGTGCGTCACGATCACGCCATCGCGCCGGGAGCGCCGGCTTCGCTGCGCGGCCGTGCGCCGTTCGCCCGCCTGCTCGCGGCCGCGCGATCGACCCGTGCGAACGTCCGGCTCTCGCGCGACGCCGGCGACTACCTCTGCAACTACACCTACTGGCGTGCGCTGGACGCGTCCCGTTCCGGCACGCTGGTGCAGTTCATCCACATTCCGTTGAGCCCGCAGGGCGGCAACATCCGGCGTGCCGGCGAGGCGATCCTGCGGGCATTGCTCGCCGCGCGCCGCCGTTAACCTTGACGCGCTGTCCCGTCGCGGCACAGCGCGCGCGGCGCGCTTCTTGAACCTGGCATCCTCGAATTCGAGGAGCGCCATGACCATCGACCGCCGCCACTTTCTCGCCGCCACCACCGCGACCGGCGCGTGGACCGCGACCGAAGCCGTCGCGGCGCCCGCGGCAACGAACGCCGTGCCGATCTCCGGTCTCGGCGTCGACGCCTTTCATCTCGGCGTGCGCAGCTCGGCCGACACCGACCAGACCGAAGCGCTGCAGCGTGCGATCGACCGCACCGCGGGCGCGCGGCTGCCGCTGATCCTCACGCCCGGCATCTATCGCGTGCGCGGCCTGACGCTGCCGACCGGCACGCGGCTCATGGGCGTGCCCGGCGCGACGCGCCTGGTCGCGACCGATAACGTGCCGCTCATCACCAGCCGCGGTGCGGACTATATCTCCCTCACCGGCTTGACATTCGACGGCAACGGCAAGGCCCTGCCCGGCAACAGCGGCCTCGTGCAGCTTGCCGCGGGCCGCAACATCGCCGTCCGCGATTGCGAAATCGTTGGCGCGGGCCAGAACGGACTGGTCCTCGAAGCGATCGAGGGCGAGATCGCGAACAACATCATCACCGGCGCTGTCTCGGCCGCGATCTTCTCACTCGACGCGCGCGGCCTGACGATCGCGCGCAATACGATCCGCAACGCCGGCAACAACGGCATTCTCGTGTGGCGCACCGAGGCCGGCGACGACGGCACCATGGTGATCGAGAACCGCATCGAGGACATCGCGGCGCGGCTCGGTGGCTCGGGGCAGAACGGCAACGCCGTCAACGTGTTCCGCGCCGGCAACGTCACCGTGCAGGGCAACCGCATCCGCAACACCGCGTTCTCGGCGGTGCGCGGCAACGCCGCCTCGAACCTGCAGATCATCGGCAACAACGCCGGCAATCTCGGCGAGGTCGCGATCTACGCGGAGTTCGGCTTCGAGGGCGCGGTGATCTCCAACAACACGATCGACGGCGCGGCACTCGGCGTGGCGGTCACGAACTTCAAGGAAGGCGGCCGGCTCGCGGTCGTGCAGGGCAACGTCATCCGCAACATCACGGCGCAGCGTCCCATCGGCACCGATCCGAACGACGGCTACGGCATCGGCGTCGGCGTCGAGGCCGACTCGGCGGTGACCGGCAACGTGATCGAGAACGCCGCGACCGCCGGCATCACGGTCGGCTGGGGACAGTACCTGCGCGACGTGACGGTGACCGGCAATGTCGTGCGCGGCGCGCCGGTCGGCATCGCGGTCTCGGTGACGCCGGGCGCGGGCTCGGCGGTGATCGCCGACAATCTGATCGCGTCGGCCAAGACCGGCGCCATTGTCGGCATGGATCAGAAGCGCGCCATGACCGGCGACCTTGCTCGCGACGCAACGCGCTTCGCGCAGCTCGCGATCAGCGGCAACCGGGTGCGCTGAGCGCCTACCGATCCCACGTGAGCGCGGCGATACGCGGATCGGCCGCGAAGGCCTCGCGCGAGAATTCGAGCCGGCTCTCCGGAAATTCGCACAGCGCGCGCACGCCATGCGCGCTGATCTGGATGCGCCAGGTCTGGCGCTCGACCGGCTCCCGCGACGCGAATGCCGCGCAGGCGAGGATCGCGACATTCGCGCCCCGGTCGGGATCGCGCACCGAGACATAACGGATCGCGTTGACGTCCACGGCGCGTGCGTTATCGGCCAAGGCCTGACAGGGCCCATAGTCCGTTGGATGCATCCACGCCTTGTCGGCCAAAGGTGCACGCGTCAGGTCGAGGCCGCGGCGGGATGCGAATTTCGTCGAGAACGCCGTGAACTCGCCTGCGTTGGCGGGCCACGGTGTCGCGGGTAACTCGGCAAAGAACAGCAGGCGCCAGAACGCCGTCTCGGCAATCGCCGTGCCGACCTGCGCTGAGGCGTAGAAGACGCCGGCCGTCACGCCGGCGCGGCGGAAACGCGAACCGCCCGGATAGGCCGCGCCGTAGCGGAACGGCGTCACCAGCAGATAGTGCAGACGCCGGCATTCGGGCGGCACAGGCGGCTTGCTCTGCTCGATCAGGCTTTCCAGCAGCACCTGCTCGGCGAGCAAATCGACCAGCTTGAGCGTCGAGACCTTGTGCTGCGCTTCGACGACCCGCCAGCAGGTGCCCGACAGCGCGCGCCGTTCAGACGAGAGCGCGGCGGGCGTCCAAGTAGGCGATGACATTGACGAGCCCCGGGATCGACTGCACCAGCGTCAGCGGCGCCGCGCCGAGCGCCGTGTTGTCGTTGCGCAGCCACGCGCGCGCCACGTCATCGTCGCCGCCGGTGATCACGTCGAGCGCGCGATAGAGCCGCACGAACAGGACGGCCAGCTCGAACGGCTTGTTGTCGAGCGTGTAGGCGCCGCTCCCCATGCGCGATACTGTCGCTTCGGAAAGCCCGAGGATCGCACCGATGACCTTGTTCGAAAGGCCGAGCCGGTCGGCGGCCCGCAGCAACGCCTTGGTGACGGTCGGACCGGCCTGGGGTGATGCCGCGGGGTTGGGTTTCTTCACCGAGCAGTTCTTTCAATAGAAATATCTATATATAGTAATTTCCTGTGAATGGCAAGGTCGGGGAGGGGTGCGGAATGAACCCAAGAGACGCGCTGGCCGGGATTTGGCGCCTCGGCGGCCGGCCGGCCGATGCGCTCGACGCGGTCGATCTGACCGGAGCGAACCGGTTCTCCCCTCGAGTTTCGCGGTCGGCACGGCCGCGCAGACGAGCATCGCGGCCGCGGCGCTCGCCGCCGCCGAGGTCCACCGGCTGCGCACCGGCAAGCGGCAGCGCGTCGGCGTGGCGATGCGCGACGCAGCGATCGAATTCCGCAGCGAGCGCTATCTGCGCGTCGACGGCAAGTCTCCTGCCGAGTTGTGGGACAAGATCGCAGGGCTTTACCGCTGCGGCGACGGGCGGTGGGTGCGCCTGCACACCAATTTCCCGCATCACCGCGACGGCGTGCTCAAGCTGCTCGGCTGCGAGCACGACCGCGCCGCCGTGCAGCGTGCGCTCGACGGGTGGAAGGGCGAGGACCTCGAAGACGCGGCGGCACAGGCTGGTCTCGTCGTCACGATGACGCGGTCATTCGGCGAATGGGACGCGACCCGCAGGGCGGCGCGGTCGCAAGCCTTCCGCTATTCTCGATCGAGCGCATCGGCGATGCGCCGCCGCAGCCGCTGCCGCCGGGCGAGCGGCCGCTCTCCGGCGTGCGCGTGCTCGACCTCACGCGCGTCATCGCCGGGCCGGTTTGCGGGCGCACGCTCGCTGTGCACGGCGCTGACGTGTTGCTGGTGACAGCCGCGCACTTGCCGCAGATGGGCCCGCTGGTGATCGATTCAGGGCGCGGCAAGCTCTCGACCTTCATCGACCTGCGCGATGCAGCGGGGCGCGAGACGCTCAGCGGGCTGCTGCGCGAGGCCGACATCTTCGTGCAGGGCTATCGGCCGGGCGCGGTGCGAAAGACCGGCTTCGGCCCGGAGGAGGCGCGCGGCCGCGCGGCCGGGCATCGTCTATGTGTCGCTCTGCGCCTACGGCCACGAGGGTCCGTGGGCCGGCCGGCGCGGCTTCGACTCGCTGGTGCAGAACGCCAACGGCATCAACGATGCCGAGGCGGAGGCGGCCGGCGCGAGCGCAACCGAAGCCCTGCCCTGCCAGGCGCTCGATCACGCGCACCGGCTACCTGATGGCGTTCGGCGCGATGATCGCGCTCACGCGGCGCGCCACCGAAGGCGGAAGCTGGCACGTGCGCGTGCTCGCTGGCGCAGACCGGGCACTGGTTCCGCAACCTCGGCCGCATCGAGGCGGTCTCGGCTGCCCCGATCCCCGCTTCGACGACGTGCGCGACCGGCTGGAGGAGAGCGACTCCGGCTTTGGCCGGCTCACCACCGTGCGCCACGCCGCCGTCATGTCCGAGACGCCGCCGCGCTGGGCACGGCCGTCCGTTCCGCTCGGCACGCACGCGCCGGCGTGGCCGGCGTAGTCTCTCTCCCGCTCATTCCCGCGAAAGCGGGAATCCAGTTCTCGGCCAAGCGCTGGGTCCCCGCTTTCGCGGGGACGAACGGCGGATTACCCGAGCGCTGCCGTCGTCCTCACACGTCCGACCTCAACGCCATTCCAGTTATGCAATGCCGGCCGCACGAACGGCTCGAGCCTGGCACGATCATTCTCCGACAAAGGCAGAAAGCGCGCGATTGCGCCGCCATCATGGTCTCGGCGGCGCGCTTGCCGCCATCGTCGCATTTGATCGCGATGCCGAGACCCATCTCCGGCAGCGCGCCGCAGAACACGCCCTCCGCGCCCGTCTTCACGAAAACCCGCGCGCCGAAATGCGCCATGACGTCGGTGCAGAAGCGGCCCGTGCCGGCCACGAACATGGCTTCGCGGCGAATCGCGGCGCGCAGCCGCGCCGCGGCGTGCGCCCGTTCCGGCGCGAGGCCTTGGCCCGTGGCGAACCGCGCGAAGCGCGTGCGAGCGCTGTCAGCGGCATCGCCCAGGTCGGCACCGAGCAGCCGTCGGTGCCGCAGGCCGCGTCCGAGAGCCCGCGCCCGCCACGTCCTCGAACGCGGCTTTACCTCGCGCTGGATCGGATGCGCCGGGCCGACATAGCCGCGATGATCGACGCCGCTCGGCACGCCACGCAGAGAAACCCCGCGTGCTTGCCCGAGCAATTGTTGTGCAGCGCCGACGGTGCCCCGCCCGCCGGGCGAGCGCGTGCGCCGCGCCGCGTGCTCGGCCAATGCGTCCCGCATTCCAGCGCGGTGGCGTCGAGCCCGGCCGCCGCGAGCATGCTGTCCGCGATCGCCACATGGCCGGGCTCACCGCCATGCGACGCACAGGCGAGCGCCAGTTCCTCGTCGCCGAAGCCGAAACGGTCCGCGGCGCCGATTCGATCAGGGCCAGCGCCTGCATGATCTTCACGGCCGAGCGCGGAAAAACCGGGTTCGAGACGTCCCCGAGCGCCAAAACGGCGCGCCCATCGGCATCCACCACCGCGACGGAGCCGCGATGGCGGCTCTCGACCAGGGTGCCGCGCGTGACCTCGACCAGGACCGGATTACTCATTTGTCATCTTGTCGCACCTTGCGCGACGCCCTTGCCACAATTCGACCGAGAACCATTTATACTCACTGCCATGCGCCGCCCACCACGATCCTCAGGCGTCTCCGCGCCGAAAATCCCTGCATGTTAGCCCTTCTCGCGGTTCCTTTTCCTTTCCTGCCGGTCGCCGCGCGCGCGGCGCGTTCGCCTTCGAGGACCGGCCGCGAAGCTGGCGGGACGCCGATGGTCGAGCATGCGGCAGCCTGCCGGCGGCCGCCGCGCATCCGGAGGCCCGCATCCTGGTGATGTCCGGCAGACCGGCGGCTGGAAGGGCGCGGTCGCGGTCCATAGCTGGATCGTGATCAAGCGCCAGAACGACCACGAATTGGACCGCTACGACGTCGTCGGCTGGGGCAACCCGGTGCGGCATGAACGGCTGGGCGCCGGACAGCCGCTGGTACGGCGAGCGCCGATGTCATCGTCGACATCAAGGGCGCGCAGGCCGAGACGTTGATTCCGAAGATCGAGGCGGCGGTCCGGGACTACCGTACGCGCAGGCCGGCGATTACCGGATCTGGCCCGGCCCCAACAGCAACACCTTCGTCGCCGCGGTGTTGCGCGCGGTGCCGGAGCTCGCGCCACGCTGCCGCCGAATGCGGTCGGCCGGGACTTCCGCCCGCGGCCCTATGCGGGCCTGACCGACAGCCGGACCGGCGTCGAGGCGAGCCTCTGGGGCGTGCTCGGCGTCAAGCTCGGCTGGGTCGAGGGCATCGAGATCAACTTTCCTCGGGCCTGGTCGCCGGCCTCGACCTGCGCCATCCCGGCGATGAAGATTCCGGGCTTCGGACGCATCGGCCTCGACGGCGCGGTCACGACCGCGACCGCGGCGGAGCTGATCGCGACCTCACAGCGATTTGCCGCTGCCGTAGGGCTGACGCGCGCGGCGCGCCGTGCGATTCTCCACGCCGATGAGCGACGCGCACGTCATGCGCGACACCTGGCCGCTGCTCGACCGGATTCGTTCCCGGCGATCCGCCGCGGCGGCTCGATACGCTGCAGGTCAACGTCGGCTATCGCTGCAACCAGTCCTGCGTGCATTGCCACGTCAATGCCGGGCCGAACCGCACCGAGGAGATGGACGGCGACGATCGCCGACCTCGTGCTGGCGTTTCTCGAGCGCAAGCGCATCGCCACGATCGACATCACCGGCGGCGCGCCGGAACTCAACCCGCATTTCCGCCGCCTCGTCGACGACCGCGCGCGGCACTGGGCGTGCGCGTGATGGACCGCTGCAATCTCACCGTCCTGGAAGAGCCCGGACAGGAGGACCTCGCGGAATTCCTCGCCGCGCAGCAGGTCGAGATCGTCGCCTCGATGCCGTGCTATCTGCGAAGACAACGTCGACCAGCAGCGCGGCAAGGGCGTCTTCGACGGCTCGATCCGCGGCCTGCAAGCGGCTCAACGCGCTCGGCTACGGACGCGACGGGCACCGGCCTCGTCCTCAATCTCGTCTACAACCCGCAAGGGCCGTCGCTGCCGCCGCCGCAGGACGCGCTCGAAGCCGACTACAAGCGCGAGCTCGGCGAGCGATTACGGCATCGTGTTCAACAGCCTGTTCACGCTCGCCAACATGCCGATCCAGCGCTTCGGCGCGATCCTGCTCGCCAAGGGCAAGTTCGACGATTATCTCGACACTGCTGCAGCACGCCCATCTCGACGCCAAGCTCGACGGGCGTGATGTGCCGCAACCTGATCTCGGTCGACTGGCGCGGCTACGTCTACGACTGCGACTTCAACCAGATGCTCGACCTGCCGCTCGGCGCATGGCGGCCGAGCGCATGCATCTGTCCGACCTGCTCGACGCCGACATCGCCGGCAATCCGATCCGCGTCGCCGGCCACTGCTTCGGCTGCACCGCCGGCCAAGGATCGAGCTGCGGCGGCGCGTTGAAGGAAGCCGCGGAGTGACGTTCGGCGCGGCCGATGACGCTGTCTCATCGATCATATCCAGTTCTCGATGAAGCCGCCGGCATCACGGACGCGCTCATCCGCATTAGCGACGCTGCGCGCGCGCGGCGTGGAGGTCATCGTCGTCGACGGCGGCAGTCGCGACGACACGGTTGCGCTGGCGACGCCGCTCGCGAACCAAGTCATCACCGCGCCGAGCGGCCGCGCCATGCAGATGAATGCCGGCGCCGCGATTGCGCGTGGCAACGTGTTGCTGTTCCTGCATGCCGACACACGGCTTCCCGCAGATGCCGACAGATTGATCCTCGACGGTCTCGCGCAGTCGCGTCGCGCATGGGGCCGCTTCGACGCGGCGATCGAAGGGACGCATCCGTTGTTTCCGGTGATCGCCGTGGTTCATGAATACGCGTTCGCGCCTCACCCGAATTGCCACTGGCGATCAGGCGATGTTCGTCACGCGCGAAGCCTTCATGGCCGTCTCCGGCTTCCCGCCGATCGCCTTGATGGAGGACATCACGCTCGCCCGCACTCTCAAGCGCGTGTCGCCGCCGCTCCCCCTGCGCGAACGCGTGACGACATCGGGCCGCCGCTGGGAGAAGCGCGGCGTCGTGCGGACGATCCTGCTGATGTGGCGATTGCGCCTGGTGTATTTCTTCGGTGCTTCGCCGGACACGCTCGCGCGGCGCTACGGCTAGAGCCGCCCCGCCAGCGCGCGCATGAAGATGGTGCGCGCGGCGCGGCGATCGAGTTTCACCGGGTTGCCGCCGGCGGTCGGATCCTCCGGCGCCATCTTGACGATCTGATCGACCTTGCCGTCGTCGACCTTCAGGCCTTGCAGCGTGTGCGGCACGCCGGTCTGCTCGCGCAGCTCGAGCACGAAATCCATGAAGGCGCGGAAGTTCGGCCGCAGGCCAATGTAAGCGGCGAGCCGCTTGATCTTCTCGTCGATGGCCTTGCGGTTGAACGCCAGCACGTAAGGAACGAACACCGCGTTGGTCAGCCCATGGTGCGTGTTGTAGAGCGCACCCACCGGATGCGAGAGCGCGTGGATCGCGCCGAGCCCCTTCTGGAACGCGGTCGCGCCGGCCGCGGCCGCCGCCATCATGTGGGCGCGCGCCTCGATGTTCGTGCCGTCCTTCACCGCCGTGACGAGGTTCTCCTTCACCAGCCGCACACCCTCGACCGCGATGCCGTCGGCGAGCGGATGATAGCTCGGCACGCAATAGGCTTCGAGCGCGTGGCTGAACGCATCCATGCCGGTACCCGCCGTGATGATCGGCGGCACGCCGACCGTCAGTTCCGGGTCGCAGATCGTCATCTTCGGCAGCATGCCGGGATGGAAGATGATCTTCTTGGTGTGGGTCTCTTCGTTCGTCACCACCGCGGCGCGGCCGACCTCCGAGCCGGTGCCTGCCGTCGTCGGCACAGCGACCACCGGTGAGATCGCGCTCGCGTCCGCGCGCGTCCACCAGTCGCCGACATCCTCGAAATCGAACACGCTGCGCGTCTGCCCGTGCATGAAGGCGATCAGCTTGCCGGCATCGAGCGCCGAGCCGCCGCCGAACGCCACCACGCCGTCATGCTGACCCGCCTTGAACGCCGCGACGCCGGCGGTGACGTTCGACTCGACCGGATTGGGCTGCACATCGGAGAAGAGCTTGGCCGGCGTGCCCGCATCCGCCAGAATCGTCATGGCGGATGCCGTCATCGGCATCTTCGCGACGACGGGATCGGTGACGAACAGCGGGTTGCGCATGCCCGCAGCCTTCGCGGCATCGCCGAGCTCCCTGATGCGCCCGGCGCCGAAGCGCACCGTCGTCGGGTAATTCCAATTGCCGCGCAGGTCCATCAAACGTCCCTTCCAGTAGCCCGGATGGAGCGAAGCGAAATCCGGGATGGTCGTGACCCATGCGAGGTTCGCCCCCGCATTGCGCTCCGCTCCATGCGGGCTACGCCCTCAAATGAAAGCTCTTCGGCCGGGTCAGCGACTCGTAGCCGACCTGGCTGAGTGTCGCGCCCCGCCCGGTATCCTTCACCCCGGTCCACGCGAGACCCGGATCGAGATAGTCGGCGCGGTTCATGTAGACGGTGCCGGTCTCGATCTCGCGGCCGATGCGCTCTGCAGCATCCATGTCGCGGGTCCAGATCGAGGCCGTGAGCCCGTAAGGCGAATCGTTCATCAGGCGGATCGCCTCGGCATCGTCCGCAACCCTCATGATGCCGACGACGGGGCCGAAGGTCTCGTCCATCATGACCTTCATCGCGTGATCGACGTTCACCAAAGCCTGCGGCGCCACATAGGTCGAGCCATCCTTGTCGTGCGCGAACGTCTTCGTGTCGATCAGCGCCTTCGCCCCTTTGTGCAGCGCCTCGCCGATATGATCGCGCACGGTCGCGGCGAGACGCGGCTGCGCCATGGGCCCGAGCGTGGTCTTCGGGTCGAGCGGATCGCCGAGCACGTATTGCCGCGTCAGGTCCGCGAAGCGGTCGACGAATTGGTCGTAGACGTCGGCGTGCACATAGACGCGCTCGATGCCGCAGCAGCATTGCCCGGAATTGAAGTACGCGCCGTCGACGATGTTCTCGATCGCGTGCCCGAGGTCGACATCGGGCCGCACGTAAGCCGGGTCCTTGCCGCCAAGCTCCAAGCCCACGCCCGCGAAGGTGCCGGCCGCCGCTTGCTCGATCGTCCTGCCGGCCGCGACCGAACCGGTGAAGCAGATCTGGTCGATCGCGCCGGATGCGATCAATTTGCCGGTGTCGTCATGCGAGAGCGTCAGCGTGCGGAATAGCCCTTTCGGCAGGCCCGCTCTGTCCATCGCGCTCTGAAAGCGATCACCCACCAGCAGCGTCTGCGCGGCATGCTTGAGCAGCACGGCATTGCCGGCCATCAGCGCCGGCACCACGGAGTTGACGGCCGTCAGATATGGGTAATTCCAAGGCGCGACCGTGAGCACGACGCCGACCGGTTCGCGCGCGATGTAGCGCTTGAAGCCCGCCTTCGGCTCTGGAACGATGTCGGCAAGCGCGCCCTCGGCCAGCGCGATCATGGCGCGTGCACGCTCCTCGAAGCCGTTCAGCTCGCCGCCGCCGTAACGGATTGGACGGCCCATCTGCCACGCCAGCTCCGGCGCGATCTCGTCGCGCATCGCCAGCATGGCGTCCACGGCGCCCGACAAAATCCGGCCGCGCTCCGCGACGGACACGCGCTTCCACTCGGCCTGCGCCTTGCGGGCGGACGCGGCAGCGTCCGCTATCTGGGCTGCCGATGATACCGGGCGGCGCACGATCTCGCGGCCATCGACCGGAGAGATGCAGACGATGTCAGCCATCAGTATCTTTCAAATCCACGCATCAGCTCCCAGTCCGTGACGCGCCGGTCGTATTCGAACTGCTCCCACTTCGCGGTGTGCACATAGTGATCCACCACCGCGTCGCCCAGCGCTCCGCGCAGCATCTTCGATCCATCGAGGCTTTCGGTCGCCTCGCGCAGCGTCTTCGGCACCTCGGGCAGCGCCTTGCCAAAATAGGCATCGCCCGAGAACGGCGCGTCGAGCGTCAGCTTCTCGTCGATGCCGGCGAGCCCGGCGGCGATCAGCGCGGCGAACGCCAGATACGGATTGAGGTCCGCCCCGCCGATGCGGCATTCGATGCGGATCGCCTTGCTCCCCTCGCCGCACAGCCGAAAGCCCGCCGTGCGGTTGTCGCGGCTCCACACCGCCTTGGTCGGCGCGAAGGTGCCGACCTGGAAGCGCTTGTAGGAGTTGATATAAGGCGCGAGGAAGTACGTGATGTCGCGCGCGTATTTCAGTTGACCCGCAACGAACGAGCGCATCAGCGGCGACATCGTGAACTCGGCCTTCGCGTCGTAGAACAGCGGCGTCTTGCCGGCCGCGTCCCACAGCGACGTGTGCACGTGCGACGACGAGCCCGCGAGGCCGTAATTCCATTTCGACATGAAGGTGACGGCCTTGCCCTGCAGATGCGCGATCTCCTTCACGCCGTTCTTCAGGATCGTGTGGTTGTCCGCCATGTCGAGCGCATCGGAATAGCGGACATTGATCTCTTCCTGCCCAGGGCCCCATTCGCCTTTCGAGTTCTCGACCGGAATGCCGGCACCCTGCAGGCCTCGACGGATGGCGCGCATCACGCCCTCCTCCTTGGTGGTCTGCAGGATGTGATAGTCCTCGATGTAATAGCCGGCCGTTTTCGGCTCGTGATAGCGCTTGGCGTGGATCGCCTCGTAGCTTTCGTCGAACAGGTAGAATTCGAGTTCGGAGGCGCAGTACGCGCGCATCTTCTGCTTCTTCATTCGGGCGACTTGGCGCTTCAGCATCGCGCGCGGCGAATGCGGCACGTCCTCGTGGGTGTGGTCGAGCACGTCGGCGAGCACCAGCGCGGTGCCCGGAAGCCACGGCAGGTTCCGCAACGTCGCCATATCGGGCTTCATGACGAAATCGCCGTAACCCTTGTCCCAGCTTGCGGCCGCGTAGCCCGGCACCGGCTCCATGTCGATGTCGTCGGCGAGCAGGTAGTCGCAGCCGTGGGTTTCCTCGTGCGCCCCATCGACGAAGAACTCGGCCTGGAAGCGCTTGCCGACGAGCCGGCCCTGCATGTCGACCATCGCGACGATCACCGTGTCGATCGTGGCGACCGCGACGGCCTTCTTCAGGTCGGCGAAGGATAGATTGCCCGGCATGCGTCACTCCCTCGGGTCGTCATTGCCGGGCTTGACCCGGCAATCCAGCTTTCTTTGCGGGATGAATGCGCGGGTCAAGCCCGCGCATGACGAGTTTCTAATTCAATACATTCTTCGATGATATCCAGCGCCTTCGCCATCTCGCTCTCCGTCACGGTGAGCGGCGGCGTCAGCGTCAGCGTGTTGCCGAACGTGGTCTTGAACGACAGGCCGCGCTCGAGCGCACCGTACATCACCGCGTCGGCGGCGTCGTTCGCGGGCTCGCGCGTCGCACGGTCGGCGACCAGTTCCAGGCCGAGCAGCAGGCCGCAGCCGCGCACGTCGCCGATCAGCGCATGGCGCGCAGCCATTTCTTTCATCCGGGCGAGCGCAAAGGTGCCGACCTTGGCGGCATTCTCGACCAGCCCCTCCTCGATGATCTCGATGGTGGTCAGCGCGGCGCGCGCCGTCACCGGGTTCTTCTCGTGCGTATAGTGGCCGAACGCGTAAGCCCCGCCGACGTCCAGTTCCGGCCGCGCGACCACGGCCGCGATCGGCAGGATGCCGCCGCCGAGCGCCTTGCCGAGCACCATGATGTCCGGCACGACTCCATAGTGCTGTGAGGCGAACATCTCGCCGGTCTTGCCAAGCCCGCACGGGATCTCGTCGAAGATCAGCAGCGTGCCGTGGCGGTCGCAGGCTTCGCGCACCTTGCGCCAGAATCCGGGCGGCGGGATGTGCGGCACCGCGCGCATCGGCTCGGCGATAAAGGCCGCGATGTCGCCCTCCTTGCCGAGCACGTAGTCGATCATGCGGGCGCAGGCCTCGCCGCTCTCCCCGATGGTCTTCGTGCCATAGGGGCAGCGATACGACGCATAGGGTGCGACGTGCTCAGCGCCCGGCATCAGCGGGCCGACGCCTTGGCGGAACAGCGCCTCGCCGCCGACCGCCGCCGCACCGAAACCCGCGCCATGGAAAGCGTCCCAGAACGACAGCGTCTTGTAGCGGCCGGTCGCGGCACGCGCGAGCTTGATCGCGACCTCGACCGCATCCGAGCCGCCGGTGGTGAACAGCACCTTCGAGAGATTGCCCGGCGCGATCTCGGCGAGCTTACTGGCGAGCGCCACCGCGGGGCCATTGGTGTAGCGGCGCGGCGCGAACGGCAGCGCGTCCATCTGGTCCGCAATCGCGCGCTTCAAACGCGGATGGCCGTAGCCGATGTGGTGCACATTGTTGCCGTGGAAATCCATGTAACGTCGACCGGCCGGATCCTCGAGATAAAGGCCTTCGGCTTTCACCACGGCATTGAGGCACGGCGTCGAGACGGACTGGCGCAGGAAATACTGCTCGTCGTCGGCGAGCAGCGTGCGCGCCTCGGCGTCGAGGCTCTTCTCCGCCCATGCGCTGCGGCGCGGCGACAGGTTGGTGTCGCTCTCGGACTTCGCTCGGAGCTCTCATGTTTACGCTGTCACCGCTTCCGCCACGCCTGCAGGCGGATGAATATGACGCGGTCGAGCACGATGTGCAAAAGCTTCGCGCCGAGCGCGGTGGCGACGATCACCGTCGCCATCGCGGCAGCGCCGGCGGTCGCCCCCGCCTCGTCCATGTGGACGATCGCAATCGCGGCGAGCTTGGTGCCGGGCCCGTAAAGGAAGATCACGGCCGAGACCGTGGTGAGCGCGTTGACGAAGAAATACACCGCGATGTCGAGGATCGCCGGCATGCAGATCGGGACCGTGACGCGTCCGAAGGTGCGCCAGAACGGGACCTTCAGCGACGCCGAGACGGATTCGAACTCCGGGTCGATCTGCTTCAGCGCGGTCAGCGAGGTGATGTGCGCCACCGTGTAGAAGTGCGCGACGCAGTTGATCACCAGCACCAGCAGCGTGCCGTAGAGGATGTTGAGCGGGTTCCAACTCGCATTGATGAAGAACACGTAGCCCAGTCCCAGCACGAGGCCCGGCACCGCCATCGGCAGCATCGCGAGCAGGTGCGCGATGGCGCGGCCGCCCGGCGCGACCTTGGTCTTCTCGACCAGGTACGCGCCGGAGAACACGACCGCGGTGCCGAGCACGGCGGCGAGCGCCGCCATCGCGACCGAGTTGCCGTACGAGGCCCAACCGCTCTGATCGAAGGCCGAAAAGTCGTAATTGCGCAGCGTGAGCGAGAGATTGTACGGCCAGTATTGAATGAACGAGGCCCAGACCGCGGTGCCGTAGACGCCGATCAGGATGCCGACGACGACGAGGCAATAGGCGAGCAGCGCGAGATCGCGCACGCGGCTCACCTTCGGCTCGTACGGCACGGCTCGCGCGGAGAGCAGCGCGACCTGCCGGCGTTGCACGAAGCGGTCGATCGCGAAGGCGAGCACCGCCGGGATCAGCAACACCATGCCGACCACCGCGCCCATCTCGAAATTCTGCTGGCCGACGACCTGCTTGTAGGCGTCGGTCGCCAGCACGTTGAACTGCCCGCCGATCACCTTGGCGATGCCGAAGTCGGTCACCACCAGCGTGAACACCACGAACGCCGCGTTGATCAGGCCGAACTTCGCGCCGGGGAGCGTCACGGTGCGGAAGACGCGCGAGCTTTTCGTGCCGAGCGCGGCCGCGACCTCGTAGAGCCGCGCATCCGCGAGCGCGAGCGCCGTCACGGCGATGATCAGCGCATGCGGGAAGCAGTAGAACACCTGCGCCAGGATGATGCCGCCCGCGCCGTAGATCGTGCCGCCGCCGAGCACGGCCTTGAGCAGGCCCTGGTTGCCGAACAGGTAGATCAGCGAGATCGCCGACAGAAGTGACGGCGCAAACAGCGGCAGCAGCGCGCCCGCATAGAGCAGCCCCTTGAAGGGAATGCGGCTGCGGGTCAGCGCATACGCGTATGTGAAGGCGAGCGGGATCACCAGGACGGTCGTGGCGACCGCAACACCGACACTGTTGAAGATCGACCCGAAAAGGCTCGGCGTCGAAAAGTAGCGCACGTAATTTGCCAGGCCGACGAACTGACCGCCGGCATTCTGGAAGCTTTTCGAGAGCAACGCCCACAGCGGCAGCGCGATGATGATGATCAGCACGCCGACCAGCAGCACAATGCCGGCGCGTGCGATCCACGCATCGCGCGAGATGCTCGCCGCGACCGTGGCGCGCGCGGGCGCCGGAATGACAGTGACGGTCATGGCTTGGCGAACACGCGCAGCGACTCCGGCGGCAGCGCGACGGTGAGCGATTGCCCCTGCGCGACTGACAGGTCACGCATCAGGTTGAGCGAGAAGTCCGCCAGGATCGTGGCAGCGGGCGCGGCCTCCGGCTCGAGTTGCGCGCGGCAGAACGAGCCGAGAAAATCGAGCATCGTCACCTTGGTGGCGATCTTGTTCGGCGTGGCGCCATCGAGATTGCGCACGCGGATCTCCTCGGGACGCAATCCGATGCGCACCGATGAGCCGCTCTTGAAACGGCCGGCATCCGGGCAAGCCAATTCGAGCGTGCCGACACGCAGCGCAGCCGGTCCCGTGACCTCGGCATCGAGGAACGTCATCGTCCCGACGAAGTCCGCCACGAACGCGGTCCTCGGCTTGCGGTAGATGTCGATCGGCGCGCCGACCTGCTCGATCACGCCCTGGTTCATCACCACGATGACGTCGGCCATCGCGAGCGCTTCCTCCTGGTCGTGCGTCACCATGATGGTGGTGACGCCGAGCCGGCGCTGCAGCATCTTGATCTCGTCGCGCAGGCGCAATCGCACACGCGCGTCGAGCGCCGAAAGCGGCTCGTCGAGCAGGAGCAATCCCGGCGATGTCGCGAGCGCGCGCGCGAGCGCGACGCGCTGCTGCTGTCCGCCGGAGAGCTGCACCGGGTATTTGGTCCCCTGCTCCGGCATGCCGACCAGCGCGAGCAGCTCCGCGACGCGCGCGGTGATCGCGGCTCGCGCGGTGCGCTGGTTGACGAGCCCGTAGCCGACGTTCGCCGCCACCGTGAGGTTCGGGAACAGCGCATAGCTCTGGAACACAATGCCGAAATCGCGCGCCGCCGGCGGCAGGTTCGACACGTCGCGGCCCGCGATCTCGATCGTCCCCTCGTCCTGCGGATCGAGGCCGGCAATCGCACGCAGCAGCGTCGTCTTGCCGCAACCGGATGGCCCGAGGAAACAGACGAAGTCGCCCGGCTGAACGTCGAGCGAAACGTCCTTCAGTGCGGTGAATTGACCGAACCGCTTCGACACGCCGCGGATGCGCAGGAAGGGCGCGGCCGATCCGTTTTTTGCTGGAGAGCTCATACGCCACGCCCCGCTGGTCGGCCCCCTGACATCCGGATTGAAGCGGCACTTTGGTGCCGATCAATCCGGGATGCCGGGCCGCCGAGGCGGCCCGGCGGTTCGTGTCGTCAACTACTTCGGCGCGGCCTTGGACTCGTAGCGCTTGGTCCATTCGGCAAGGATCTTCTCGCGGTTCTCCGCCATCCACACGAAGTCGTTCTTGATCATCAGCTTCTCGGCGGTCGCCGGATAGTTCGGCGGATAGTTCACGACGCCGGGCATCGCGACCACCGCGTAAGTCTTGGAGTAGAGTTCGTTCGCGGCTTTGGTGGCGCCCCAGTCGGCGATCTTCTTGGCGACGGCGAGGTTCTTCGTGCCCTTCACGATGCCGGTCGCTTCCATCTCCCAGCCGGTGCCTTCCGCCGGGATGATGACCTCGAGCGGCGCGCCCTTGGTCTTCTCGGAAGCGCCGCGCATGTCGAGCGCGATGCCGGCGACGCGTTCGCCGCGCGCGGCCTGCACGCAAGGCGCCGAGCCGGAATGCGTATAGACCGCGATGTTCTCGTGCAGCGCGTCCATGAACTTCCAGGCTTCGGCCTCGCCCCACATCTGGATCCACGCGCCGACCATCAGGTAGCCGGTGCCGGAGGACGCCGGATGCGGCATCACCAGCTTGCCCTTGTAGGCGGGGTTGAGCAGGTCCTTCCAGGCGGTCGGCGCCTTGACGCCGGAGAGCTTGCCGGCCTCGGCGGTGTTGTAGCAAATGACGCCGAGGTAGGCGTCCATGCCGGTCCAGGTGTACGGATCGCTCGAATCCTTGAACACGGGCTTGAGCGCATCCACGCCCGCCGGTTTATAGGTCTCGAGCAGGCCCATCTTCTCGAACAGGAGCAGCGCAGTCGCCGCATGGCCCATCACCATGTCGGCGCGCGGATTGTCCTTCTCGGCCAGGAAGCGCGCCGTGATGACGCCGGTGGAGTCGCGCACCCACACGACCTCGGCCTCGGGCACCGCCGCCTCGATCGCCTGCTTGAATGGTCCGAGCTGATCGTTCTCAAGCGAGGTGTAGATCGTGACCTTGGTCTTCTGCGCGAGCGCCGGCGCGGCGAGAGCCGCCGTGAGCGCAAGGCCCAGCGCGGCCGCCAATCCCAATCGTCTCATGTGAAGCCCCTCCGGTTATTGGCCGTTCCCGTGCCACGGCGCGGTGAAAGGTAGATGACGTACCCGGATTGAAGGCTGCTTAGGGGGTCGAGATCAAGTGGCCCTGGTCAGGCCGGCCAGGGCAGCGAATAGGTCTTCACGTTGGTGAAGCTCTTCATGGCCTCGACCACGCCTTCCTTGTAGCCGAGCCCGGAATCCTTGATGCCGCCGAACGGAGACATCTCGATCCGATATCCCGGCACCTCCCAGACGTTGACGGTCCCGACGTCGAGCTCGTTGATGAAACGGGTGATGTAGTCGAGCCGGTTGGTGCAGACGCCGGACGACAGCCCGTAGGCGGTCGAATTCGAGATGCGGATCACCTGGGCGATGTCGTCCGGGCAGCGGATGATCGGGATCACCGGGCCGAACGTCTCCTCATGAACCAACTCGGCGTCCGGCGGCACATGATCCACCACCGTCGGCGGATAGAGCGCGCCCTGCCGGTTGTTGCCGTGGAGCAGTACGGCCCCCTTCGCGACCGCATCGGTGACGCGGCGCTCGAAGGTCTTCGCCGCGCCCTCGTGGATCACGGTGCCGACGTCGGTCGCGGGGTCCATCGGGTCGCCGGCTTTCAGCTTCTTCGCCTTGGCGAGCACCAGCTTCGAGAACTCGTCCGCGACGCTGTTCACCACGAGAATGCGTTTCACCGCGGTGCAGCGCTGGCCGGAATTCTTCGTGGCGCCGGTCACCGCGAGCTCGGCCGCCTTGTCGAGGTCGGCGTCCTCCATGACGATCAGCGGATCGTTGCCGCCGAGCTCCAGCACGATGCGCTTGTAGCCCGCGGTCGCCGCGATGTGCTTGCCGACGCGCACCGAGCCCGTGAAGGTCACGAGATCGCAGTCTGGATCGGTGATCATGGCATCGCCCATCGTGGACGGATTGCCCGTCACCACGGAGAGCATTTCCGGCGGCAGGCCCGCCTCGTACAGCACGTCCGCCAATGCCAGCGCCGTCAGCGGCGTCAGTTCCGTCGGCTTCAGCACGACACGGTTGTTGGTGGCGATCGCGGGCGCGAGCTTGTGCGACACCATGTTGAGCGGGTGGTTGAACGGCGTGATCGCCGAAATCACACCGCCGAGCGGATAGCGCGTGGTGAATATCTTACGCTGCTTACCCTGGGGAGAGATGTCGCAGGCGTAGGTCTCGCCGTCGTCCTTGATACAAAGCTGCCCGGCGAACGAATAGACGTCGTAGGCGCGGCCGGCCTCGTAGAGCGAGTCCTTCCAGCACAGCCCCGACTCGGCCGTGATGATGCGGGCGAATTCTTCCTTGCGCGCGGCGAGCAGGTCCGCGGTGCGCAGCAGGATCTGCTGGCGTTCGTAGCGCGTGAGTTTCGGCTTGAACGCCTTCGCCTTCGCGAACGCCTCGCGCACGTGCTCCGGCCGCGCCGCGGGAATCGTGCCCACCACCGTGCCGTCATACGGATTGAGCACGTCGATGCGCTGGTCGGTCTCGACGCGCTTGCCGGCGATGCGCATCGCCTCGTGGCGGACCGCCGCGACAGGCTTCGTCTGGATGTTCATACCGCAACCCAATTCAGCGCCACATCAAACACGTCGAAATTCCGCAGCTGGTGCCCCTCCGGCAGGGTCACCGTCCGGTTCGCGATCATTGGAACGACCTGCTCGGTGAGCCCGCCATGCGAGCGCAGCGGCTCGGTGAGGCCCGAAAGATCGTGCCGCTCACGGCTGGTGCCGAGCACCTTGTGGATCTTGGAGATGACGACGATATCGCCGATGCGATCGGGCGGAAGCTCGAGGCGCTCGCAGGCCTCGGCCTTGCCAAGAGCGACATCGACGCCCTCGACCGACCGCAGCCGGCCGAGAAGCGCGTCGACGCCGTCGGCCCCCGCCGGCAGATAAACCGTCGCGAAGGAGCCTAGCGCGCCGTGATGCACGACGTAAGGGTCGGTTATGGGCAGAATGACGCGCGCTTTTGACGCACCCAGCCACTCGTCGAGCAACGTCTGGAGATAGATGACGTCCGGCTCGCCGTTCTCCAGGTGCTTGTTGTTCATGCCGTGGTCGGCTGTCGCCACTACCACGGCGCCCGCAGCGTCCAACTCACCGATATAGCGGTCCATCATGGCGTAGAAAGCGTTCGCCACCTCGGTTCCGGGCGCGGCCTTGTGCTGCACGTAGTCGGTGGTCGAGAGATATATCAGGTCCGGGCGCTCCTTCTTCAGGATCGAGACGCCGGCGGCCATCACGAATTCGGACAGATCGGACGAGTAGACCTCCGGGAGCGGCTTTCCAATCCGCGCCAGCACGTCGTCAATGCCGTTCTCGGCGAGCGTCGCCTTGTCGGCCTTCTCGGAGGAGAACGCGGTCGCGCGGCCGCTCGTCATGTCGAGGCCCTTGCCGAGCATCGCGCGCAGCTTGTCCTTCGCGGTCACCACCGCGACCTTGGCGCCCGCGTCGTGGAACGCCTTCATGATGGTCGGCGCGCGCAGGAAGCTCGCGTCGTTCATCATCACTTCCTTTCCGGTCGCCGGATCGTAGAAGTAATTGCCCGCGATCCCATGCACCGCCGGCGGGCGGCCGGTGATGATCGACATGTTGTTCGGATTGGTGAAGCTCGGCATCGCGGAGAGCGCGGTGAGGTTTGCACCCTCGGTCATCAGCCGCGCGAAGTTCGGCGCAAGGCCGGCCTCGATCGCGCGCTCGATGTAGCCGGGCTCCGAGCCGTCGATGCACACGACCACGGTCGGGACTTTCGGAAAGCGATAGTCGCGTCCGTTGACCGAAACCGTCGGGGTGCGCTGGATGTTCATGCCGCCGCCTTCAATGACTTCACGCCCATCTCGTCGAGGATATCGCGGATCGCCGCCAGCGCGCCACGCATGTGCTCGGGATAAAGCCGCCCGATGCAGCCGATGCGGAATGAGTCCGCGACCGTCAGCTTGCCGGGATAGATCACGTAGCCGCGATCCTTCAATGCGTCATAGAAGACCTGGAATTTGAAGTTCGGATCGGCCGGCATGCGGAACGTGACGATGATCGGCGCCTGCAGGTTGTCGCCGAGCAGCGGCTCAAAGCCGAGCGCGCGCATCCCGTCGATCAGCACCCGGCAATTCTCGCTGTAGCGCTTCCCCCTACCCGGCTGGCCGCCTTCGGCGAAGAACTCGGTCAGCGCCTGGTGGAACGAGACGATCACGTGGATCGGCGGCGTGAAGCGGTACTGCCCGGTCTTCTCGAAATTGCGCCACTGGTCGTGCAGGTCGAGCACCAGCGTGGTGGCATTGCCGGCGGTCTTCTCCAGCGCGTCGCGGCGGGCGATCACGAAGCCGAGCCCCGGCACGCCCTCGATGCACTTGTTCGACGAGGCCGCGATCGCATCGGGCTTGATGGTGCTCGCGTCGAGCGGCAGCGCGCCGAACGCGCTCATCGAGTCGAGCAGGAAGCTCTTGCGGTATTTCTGCGCCAATTCACCGATCGCCGAAATCGGATTGAGAACGCCGGACGTGGTCTCGCAATGGACCGTGAAGATGTGCGTAATCGCGGCGTCTGCTTTCAGCAGCTGCTCGACAACACCAAGATCAGGCGGCGTGTCCTCGGGCGTCTCGTGCACCACCGTGGCACGGCGCGCGATGTCGAGGATCTTCTTGGCGCGATGACCGTAAGCGCCGTTGATCAGCATGAGGACCTTGGCGGTGGGCGGCACGAACGTGGTCAGCATCGCCTCGACGGCGAACGTCCCCGAGCCCTGCATCGGGACCGTGACGTAGTCGGCGCCGCCGTTCACGACCTCGGGCAGCTTCTCCAGAACCTCTCGGTTGATGCGGAGGAATTCAGCATCGCGCGAGCCCCAGTCATGGACCATGACCTGCTTGACGCTGCGGCTTGTGGTGAGAGGCCCCGGCGTCAGCAGCAGCGGGTCGCCGGTTTCGGATGTCGCGGGTTGGGGTGCGCGTGTTGCCATAAAGCCTCAAGTTATCCCACAAATAATCACAAATTCAGTCAAATATATCATGTCCAACACGCTGCGAAAAGCCGGGGTCGTAGGCGCCACGCACGGCGAAAAGTCGCTATGGTGCGCGCCGAAAAAAGCGTCCGCGGAGGAAACAGAATGGCTGGCAGCGATTACGAGGTCTTGGACGAGCGCTTCCGCGCCTGCTTCAATCGCATCTCGCATGTCGAGCGGCTGTGGACCGGCGCGCGCTGGACGGAAGGTCCGGCCTATTTTCCGGCCGGCCGCTACCTCCTGTTCTCCGACATCCCGAACGACCGGATCATGCGCTACGACGAGACCGACGGCTCCGTCAGCGTCTTCCGTCACCCCGCCGACTATGCCAACGGCCACACCGTCGACCGGCAGGGGCGGCTCGTGTCGTGCGAGCACGGCGGGCGCCGCGTGACGCGCACCGAGCACGACGGCCGCGTCACCGTCATCGCCGACAGCTACCAGGGCAAGAAACTCAATTCGCCGAACGATGTCGTGGTGAAGTCGGACGGCTCGATCTGGTTCACCGATCCGCCCTACGGCATCCTGTCGGACTTCGAGGGTCACAAGGCCGAGCCGGAAAACGGCAACTTCGTCTACCGCGTCGACGGCCACAGCGGCGACATGACGGTCGTCGCCGACAGCTTCATCCGGCCGAACGGGATCGCGTTCGGGCTCGACGAGAAGCAGATCTATATCGTGGATTCGGCGGGTGGCCGCACCAAAGGCCAGCCAAAGAACATCCAAGTATTCAATGTCAGCGACGACGGCACGCTCTCGAAGGGCAAAGAGTTCGCCGACTGCACGGCGGGCCGCTTCGACGGTATGCGCTTCGACGACGCGGGCCGCCTGTGGGCCGCGACAGACGACGGCGTGCATTGCATCGACAAGGACGGCACTCTGATCGGCAAGATCAAGATCCCGGAGATCTGCTCGAACGTCTGTTTCGGCGGGCCGAAGCGCAATTATCTTACATCTGCGCCACCAACTCGCTCTACGGCGTGCTGCTCACCGTGAACGGGCACAAGACCTTCTGAGACCCATCGAGGATCACCGAGCATGTCGACCGTCGACCACAAAGCTGCGCTCGATCGCCTCATGCGCTTTCTCGCGATCGAAGGCATCACGGGTCAAGAAGCCGCGATCGGGCGCGAGATCGCGGCATCGCTAAAGGAAATCGGCGTGCCGGAGAGCGCGATCCGTCTCGATGACGCCAACGCGCGCATCCCGGTGCCGACGCAGACCGGAAACCTGATCGTCGATCTGCCCGGCCGTGGCGCTGCGCACAATCGGCCACGCGTGATGTTCATGACGCACATGGACACGGTGCCGCTGTGCGCCGGCGCGAAGCCGAAGGTGCAGGGCCGCAAAATCGTGAACACCGTGAAGACCGCGCTCGGCGGCGACAATCGCACCGGATGCGGTGTCCTGGTCACGCTCGCCGCAGAGCTCGCCAGGCAGAAGCCCGACCATCCGCCTATCACAATGCTGTTCTGCGTGCGGGAGGAAAGCGGATTGTGGGGCGCGCGCCACGTCGACAAGGCGATGCTCGGCGCACCCGTGATGGCGTTCAATTACGACGGCGGCTCGGCCTCCAACGTGGTGGTCGGCGCGGTCGGCGCAGATCGGTGGCAGGTGGAGATCTTCGGCCGCGCGTCACATGCCGGCGTCGCGCCGGAGCGCGGCATCAGCGCGACGATGATCCTCGCGCTGGCGCTCGCCGACGTGAAGGCCGGCGGATGGTTCGGCAAGGTCGTGAAGGGCAAAAAGGTCGGCACGAGCAATGTCGGCCCCGTGACCGGCGGCGAAGGCCGTCCGGCCGGCGATGCCACCAACGTCGTCACCGACTACGTGCACGTGCGCGGCGAAAGCCGCAGCCATGACGGCAAATTCTTCAAGCAGATCACCGCAGCCTATAAGGCGGCGTTCGAGAAAGCGGCCAAGAAGGTGAAAAACAGCGAAGGCAAGGTCGGTCGCGTGAAGTTCACCGCGCAGACCGACTATTACCCCTTCCGCCAGAAGGACACATTGCCGGTCGTGAAGCGTGCCATCGCGGCGGTCACGGCGAATGGCGGCACACCCAACATCCGCGCCGCGAACGGCGGCCTCGACGCCAACTGGATGGTCCGTCACGGCATCCCGACTGTCACGTTCGGCGCTGGACAGAACGAACCGCACACGATCGACGAGTGGGTCAATCTCGACGAATACGAGCGCGCCTGTACGCTCGCGTTTCGGCTCGCGGCGATGCGGTGAGATAGGCCTTACTGCAACCGGATCAGCACCAGCCCCGTCACGATCATGAACGCCGCGATGATGCGCGGGCGCTGCAGCGGCTCCTTCAGGATCAATACCGCGATCGCGGCCGCGAACAGCACGCTGGTCTCGCGCAGTGCCGCCACCAATGCGATCGGCGCGACCGTCATGGCCCAGATCGCGATCCAGTATGCGGCAAGCGACAGCGCGCCACCGACCAAGCCGGCCTTCCAGAAGCCGGCGAACTCGCCGAGCACCGGCCGGCCGCGCCGCAGCAGCACAAACAGCAGCATCATCAGACCGTCCAGCAGGAACAGCCACACCGTATAGGCGTGCGCATGCCGCGCGGCACGCGCGCCGAGCCCGTCCGATGACCGAGTAGCCACAGATCGTCACCGCGGTGGCCAGCGCAAAGGCGACCGCGCGCTTGTCGAAATGCAGGCCGCGTCCACCGCGCATCGACAGCAGGAACACACCGCTGACGAGGATCAGAATTCCGAGCCACCCGCGCAGCCCGATCGCCTCGCCGACGAACAGCGTGCTGACGATCGCGGTCATCAGAGGCGCCGAGCCACGCGCGATCGGATAGACCTGCCCCATGTCGCCGGTGCGGTAGGCTTCGGTCAGGCTGGTGAAGTAGCCGAGATGGAAGACCATCGAGGCGGCGATCCACGGCCACGCCTCGGCGCGCGGAATACCGACGAATGGGAGGACGGGCAGCACGACGATCGCCGACATGACGGCGATGAGCGCCATCGCGGTGAACGGCTCGAGCTTGATCTTGAGCAACGCGTTCCAGCCGGCATGGCACGCGGCGCCAACCAGCACGGCGCAGAAGACGTACCACTGCATCAGAAAGCGCTCATCCCCGCGCCTTCGCGCCGGCCGGGTCGTACGGCGCTTTGAGAACCGGACGCACCGGCACGCGCTCGCCCGCGATGTCGATCTCGAACGGCGTGGAGTAGATCGTCGCGTCGATCGGCAGGCCGTTGGTCGTCACGTAGCCGAGCGCCACGATGCCGCCGACGCGTGTGGCCGTAGGCTGCCGACGTGATCTCGCCGGCGGGCTCGCCGTTGCGCAGGATCAGTTCGCCGCCATGCGCGAGCGGGGTCTCCGACGACGACGCCACGAAACCGAGCAAGCGCCGCGCGGGCGGCTTTCCCTTTGCGGCGAGAAGCGCGTCGCGCCCGATGAAATCGCCCTTGTCGAGCTTCACCGCGAAGCCGAGCCCGGCCTCGTATGGATTGTAGTCGGGGGTCAGCTCGCGGCCCCACGCTCGATAGCCCTTCTCGAGCCGCAGCGATTCCAGCGCGTAGTAGCCGGCATCCCGCGCGGCGAACTCGCCGGCCGCTTCCATCAGCGTGTCGTAGACGCCGGCGGCGTAGTCCGCCGGCACGTACAACTCCCAACCGAGCTCGCCGACATAAGTGCGGCGCATGGCGTGCAGCGTCGCACGCCCGATGCCGATGCTGCGTACCGCGCCGAACGGAAACGCCACGTTGTCGAGCGGCGCGCGCGTGAGCCGCGCCAGCAGGTCGCGCGAACGCGGCCCAACCACGGCGATGACGGCGTAGTTGGCGGTCATGTCGGTGAGCGACGCGCGGTCGTCGAGATGATGGCGGATCCAGTCGGCGTCGCGGGTCGCCTGCGCGGTGCCGGCGACCAGCAGAAACGGTTCGGCGCCGAGCCGCGCCACCGTGAGGTCGCTCTCGTAGGTCGCGCGCGCGTTCAGCATGCCGGTATAGACGGTGCTACCGACCGGTACCGCCACGTCGTTGGCGCAGAGGCGCTGCAGCGCGGCCTCGGCGCCGGCGCCTTCGACGAAGAATTTCGCGATCGACGACAGGTCGAAGATCGCGGCCGCCTCGCGCGCGGCCGCGTGCTCGGCCGCCGCATGGGGAAACCAGTTCTGCCGCTCCCACGAATAGTCGAGCCGCGCTTCGTCCTTGCTCGGCGCGAAGAAGTTCGGCCGCTCCCAGCCCATCTTGGACCGAACAACGCGTGCTTGGCCGCGAGCCGGTCGTAGAGCGGCGACTTGCGCTGCGGCCGCGCGGACTCGCAGCTCGCGGTTCGGCCACGGCATCGCGTAGTGCAGGCCGAGCACCTCGCTGACGCGCTCCTTCAGGAAGGTCTTGTTGTCGTGGAGCGGCCGAAGCGGCGGATGTCGACCGGCCAGAGGTCGAGCGTCGGCTATCCCTCGACGATCCATTCCGCCAGCGCCCTACCGGCGCCGCCCGCCGACGCGATGCCGATCGAGTTGAAGCCCGCCGCGACGAAGAAGTTCTTCACCTCGGGCGCTTCGCCCATGATGAAGTTGTTATCGGGCGTGAAGCTCTCCGGGCCGTTCATGAAGGTCTTGATCTCGGCCTTCTCCAGCGCGCGGCAGACGGATCAGCGCATTCTCCATCAGCATCTCGAACTGGTCCCAGTCGTCCGGCAGCATGCCGAATTCGAAATTCTCCGGGATGCCGTCCATGCCCCAAGGCTTGGCGACCGGCTCGAAGCCGCCCATCAGCAAGCCCGCCGACCTCCTCCTTCACGTAGATGTAGCCGTCCGGATCGCGCAGCACCGGCAGGTTCGGATGCACGCCCTCCATGCGGCCGGTGACGATGTACATGTGCTCGGCCGAATGCAGCGGCACGGTGACGCCCGCACATGCGGCCGACCTGCGCGGCCCATTGGCCGGCGCAGTTCACCACGATCTCGGCCGCGATCGTGCCGTCCGGCGTCGCGACGCCGCGTCACCGCGCCGTGCTGGGTGTGGACCGCGGTGACGCGGGTCGCGCTCGAAGATACGGGCGCCGCCCATGCGCGCGCCCTTGGCGAGCGCCTGCGTGACGTCGGCCGGATTGACCTTGCGCGTCCTGCGGCAGCCACAGCGCGCCGAGCAGATCGTCGGTGCGCATGATCGGATATTTCGCGGCCGCGGCTTCCGCGGGCGAGAGGAGCTCGCAGGCGACGCCCTGTGCGCGTTGCCGCCGAGGCGATGCGCTTGAACAGCGTCATGCGCTCGGGCGTGCGGGCGACCAGGACCGAGCCGCATTGCTTCCAGCCGGTGGCCTGTCCGGTCTCGGCTTCGAGCGTGGTGATAGAGCTCGGCCGAGTAGTGCACCAGCCGCGTCATGTTCTGATGCGCGCGCAATTGCCCGACCAGCCCGGCCGCGTGCCAGGTGGTGCCGCAGGACAGCTGGCCCTGCTCCAGCAGCACGACGTCGCGCCAGCCGAGCCTGGTGAGGTGGTAGGCGACCGAGCAGCCGATCACGCCGCCGCCGATGATGACCACGCGTGCGCTGGTGGGGAGTTCGTTCGACATGAAGACGCGTATAACGCCAAACTGATAGTTTGTGACAACAAAATATCACAAATTACCGAATTATCGCGCCTGGATAATGTCCAGTCCGAGCCTGGTCCACGCGTCGTGCAGGGCGCGAT
>CAVWZO010000015.1:0-399658 GCA_963759525.1 uncultured Actinomycetota bacterium
AGTCGAAGTCGTCCAGGGCCACCGTCTGACCGGTGCCGGAGCCGAAGTAGTCGTCTCCGTAGTTGTCGTACCCGGTGACGGCGTACGCCGCGGCGCGGGCCTCCTCGGTGGGCTCCACCCGGATGTTGCGGTACCGCTCGAGGCCGGTACCAGCCGGGATCAGCTTGCCGATGATCACGTTCTCCTTCAGACCCAGCAGCGAGTCCGACTTGCCGTTGATGGCAGCGTCGGTGAGCACCCGGGTGGTCTCCTGGAAGGAGGCCGCCGAGAGCCACGACTCGGTCGCCAGTGAGGCCTTGGTGATGCCCATCAGCACGGGACGACCCGAGGCGGGCTTGGTGCCCTCGGAGACCGCACGGCGGTTCTCCTCCTCGTAGCGCACGCGGTCGACGAGGTCGCTCGGCAGCAGCTTGGTGTCACCAGACTCGATCACCGTGACCCGGCGCAGCATCTGCCGCACGATGATCTCGATGTGCTTGTCGTGGATCGACACGCCCTGGCTGCGGTAGACCTGCTGGACCTCGGCCACCAGGTGCTCCTGCGCCTTGCGTACGCCGAGGATGCGCAGCACGTCCTGCGGGTCGGGAGTTCCCTGGGTCAGCTGCTGTCCGACCTCGATGTGGTCGCCATCGGCGACCGAGAGGCGCGACCGCTTGCTGACCGGGTACTCCTGCACCTCGGAACCGTCGTCGGGGGTGACCAGGACCTTGCGGGCCTTGTCAGTGTCCTCGATCTCGATCCGACCGGCCGCCTCCGAGATCGGAGCACGACCCTTGGGCGAGCGGGCCTCGAACAGCTCGACCACACGGGGCAGACCCTGCGTGATGTCGTCGGCCGAAGCCACACCGCCGGTGTGGAAGGTACGCATCGTCAGCTGCGTGCCGGGCTCGCCGATGGACTGCGCGGCAATGATGCCGACTGCCTCACCGATGTCGACCAGCTTGCCGGTGGCCAGCGAGCGGCCGTAGCACTTGGCGCAGGTGCCGGTCTTGGCGTCACAGGTCAGCACGGAGCGGACCTTGACCTCCTCGATGCCGGCGGCGACGAGACCCTCGATCTGGACGTCGCCCAGGTCGGACCCGGCGCCGGCGAGCACCTCCCCGGTGTCGGGGTGGGTGATGTCGACCGCCGCGGTGCGGGCGTACGCCGAGGTCTCGGCGTTCTCGTCCTTGCGGACCACGCCGTCCTGGCCGCGCACACCGATGACCTTGGGCATGCCCCGCTCGGTACCGCAGTCGTCCTCACGGATGATCACGTCCTGCGAGACGTCCACCAGACGACGGGTCAGGTAACCCGAGTCAGCGGTGCGGAGCGCGGTGTCGGCCAGACCCTTACGAGCACCGTGAGTGGAGATGAAGTACTCCAGGACCGAGAGGCCCTCACGGAAGTTCGCCTTGATCGGACGCGGGATGATGTCGCCCTTCGGGTTCGCCACCAGACCACGCATGGCGGCGACCTGACGCATCTGCATCATGTTTCCGGACGCGCCGGAGTCGACCATCATGTAGATCGGGTTGTTCTTGTCGAAGTTGGACTCCATCGCCTTGGCGACCTCGTTCGAGGCCTGGGTCCAGATCTCGATGAGCTCCTGGCGACGCTCGTCGTCGGTGATCAGGCCAAGCTCGGCCTGCGACTGCACCTTGGCGGCCTTGGCGTCGTACCTGGCCAGGATCTCCGGCTTGTTCGCGGGCGTCACGACGTCCTCGATCGACACGGTCACACCCGAGAACGTGGCCCAGGCGAACCCGGTGTCCTTGAGTGCGTCCAGGCTGTGGGCCACCTCGACCTTGGTGTAGCGCTCGGCGAGGTTGTTCACGATCCGGCCCAGCTCACGCTTGCCGACGTTGATCTCGGCGTACTCGTAGTTCGCCGGCAGCGTCTGGTTGAACAGCGCGCGACCCAGGGTGGTGTCGAGAGTGACGGGGTCACCCTCCTCCCAGCCCTCGGGCAGCTCGGTGCCGGCGGGAGGTACGACGCCCTCGAGGCGGATGCGGACCTTCGACTGGATCGTGATCTCACCCTTGTCGAGGGCCATGATCGCCTCGCCCACCGAGGAGAACGCCCGGCCTTCACCCAGCGCGCCCTTGTCTGCGCGGGTCAGGAAGAAGATGCCGATGATCATGTCCTGGGTCGGCATGGTCACGGGGCGACCGTCCGACGGCTTCAAGATGTTGTTCGTCGACAGCATCAGGATCCGGGCCTCGGCCTGCGCCTCCGCGGAGAGCGGCAGGTGCACGGCCATCTGGTCACCGTCGAAGTCGGCGTTGAAGGCCGAGCAGACGAGCGGGTGGATCTGGATGGCCTTGCCCTCGATCAGCTGCGGCTCGAAGGCCTGGATGCCGAGGCGGTGCAGCGTCGGCGCACGGTTCAGCAGCACCGGGTGCTCGGCGATGACCTCTTCGAGCACGTCCCAGACCTCGGGGCGTACGGCGCGCTCCACCATCCGCTTGGCGGACTTGATGTTCTGCGCGTGCGAGAGGTCGACGAGACGCTTCATCACGAACGGCTTGAACAGCTCGATCGCCATGTACTTCGGCAGACCGCACTGGTGCAGCTTGAGCTGCGGACCCGACACGATGACCGAACGGCCCGAGTAGTCCACGCGCTTGCCCAGCAGGTTCTGACGGAAGCGACCCTGCTTGCCCTTGAGCATGTCGGACAGCGACTTCAGCGGCCGGTTGCCCGGGCCGGTGACCGGACGACCACGCCGGCCGTTGTCGAACAGCGAGTCGACGGCCTCCTGGAGCATCCGCTTCTCGTTGTTCACGATGATCTCGGGTGCACCGAGGTCGAGCAGGCGCTTGAGCCGGTTGTTCCGGTTGATCACGCGGCGGTACAGGTCGTTGAGGTCGGAGGTCGCGAAGCGGCCACCGTCGAGCTGCACCATCGGACGCAGGTCCGGCGGGATCACGGGGACGGCGTCGAGCACCATGCCCAGGGGGCTGTTCTGCGTCTTGCGGAACGCGTCGACAACCTTGAGGCGCTTGAGCGCACGGACCTTCTTCTGTCCCTTGCCGTTGGCGATCGTGTCGCGCAGCGACTCGACCTCGGCAGCGATGTCGAAGGTCTCGAGGCGCTTCTGGATCGCCGTGGCGCCCATGTGGCCCTCGAAGTACTTGCCGAACCAGTTCTTCATCTCGCGGTACAGCAGCTCGTCACCCATGAGGTCCTGGACCTTCAGGGTCTTGAAGGTGGTCCAGACCTCCTCGAGACGCGCGAGCTCGGCGTCTGAGCGCTTGCGCACTGCGGCCATCTCGCGCTCGGCGCCGTCGCGGACCTTGCGCTTCGCGTCGGCCTTGGAACCGGCTTCCTCGAGCTCGGCCAGGTCGCCCTCGAGCTTCTTGGTGCGCTCCTCGATGGTGACGTCCCGGCGGTTCTCCAGGCTCTTGCGCTGGAGGCCGATCTTGCCCTCGAGGTCGGAGAGGTCCTTGTGACGGGCGTCCTCGTCCACGCTGGTGATCATGTACGCCGCGAAGTAGATGACCTTCTCGAGGTCCTTCGGAGCGAGGTCGAGCAGGTAGCCGAGCCGGCTCGGGACACCCTTGAAGTACCAGATGTGCGTCACGGGCGCGGCGAGCTCGATGTGGCCCATGCGCTCACGGCGGACCTTGGAGCGGGTCACCTCGACGCCACAGCGCTCGCAGATGATGCCCTTGAAGCGCACCCGCTTGTACTTGCCGCAGTAGCACTCCCAGTCCCGGGTGGGACCGAAGATCTTCTCGCAGAAGAGACCGTCGCGCTCGGGCTTGAGCGTGCGGTAGTTGATGGTTTCCGGCTTCTTGACCTCGCCATGGCTCCAGGCGCGGATCTCATCCGCGGTCGCCAGGCCGATCTTGAGCTGGTCGAAGAAATTCACGTCGAGCACGTTGGCTGCTTCCCTCGTTCTACTTTTTTTGGAACTTCAATGTTTGGGACCGAGGTGCCGGGCGGCCACAGTTCAGCTGGTGGGCCGCCCGGCAGTCTCAGACTTCTTCGACGCTGCTGGGCTCGCGACGGGACAGGTCGATGCCGAGCTCCTCGGCGGCGCGGAAGACGTCCTCTTCCGCATCGCGCATCTCGATCGCGGAACCGTCCTGGGACAGCACCTCGACGTTGAGGCAGAGCGACTGCATCTCCTTGACGAGAACCTTGAACGACTCGGGGATACCGGAGTCGGGAATGTTCTCGCCCTTCACGATGGCCTCGTAGACCTTGACGCGACCGGGCACGTCGTCGGACTTGATGGTGAGCAGCTCCTGCAGGGCGTAGGCGGCGCCGTACGCCTCCATGGCCCAGACCTCCATCTCACCGAAGCGCTGGCCACCGAACTGGGCCTTACCGCCGAGCGGCTGCTGGGTGATCATGGAGTACGGACCGGTCGAACGCGCGTGGATCTTGTCGTCGACCAGGTGGTGGAGCTTGAGGATGTACATGTAACCCATTGCCACCGGCTCCGGGAACGGCTCGCCGGAGCGACCGTCGAACAGCTTGGCCTTGCCGTTCTCCCCCACCATGCGGTTTCCGTCACGGTTGGGAAGGCTGGAGCCGAGCAGGCCGACGATCTCGTCCTCGCGGGCACCGTCGAAGACCGGGGTCGCGACGTTGGTGTCCGGCTCGCCCTTGTCGGCGTGGATCTTGATCAGGCGCTTCTTCCAGTCGGACTTGGCCGGGTCGTCGTGCAGGTTGAGGTCCCAACCCTGCTTGGCGATCCATCCGAGGTGGAGCTCAAGGATCTGGCCGATGTTCATCCGTCGCGGGACGCCCAGGGGGTTCAGGATCACGTCGACCGGGGTGCCGTCCTCAGTGAACGGCATGTCCTCGATCGGCAGGATCTTCGCGATCACGCCCTTGTTGCCGTGACGACCGGCGAGTTTGTCACCCACCGAGATCTTGCGCTTCTGGGCGACGTACACGCGCACCAGCTGGTTCACACCCGGGGGCAGCTCGTCGCCGTCCTCGCGGTTGAACTCACGGACGCCGATGACCGTGCCGGACTCGCCGTGCGGCACCTTCATCGAGGTGTCGCGCACCTCGCGCGCCTTCTCACCGAAGATCGCGCGGAGCAGGCGCTCCTCGGGGGTCAGCTCGGTCTCACCCTTGGGGGTCACCTTGCCGACGAGGATGTCACCGGTGGTGACCTCCGCGCCGACCCGGATGATGCCGCGCTCGTCGAGGTCGGCGAGCAGGTCGTCGCTGACGTTCGGGATGTCGCGGGTGATCTCCTCAGGACCGAGCTTGGTGTCGCGGGCGTCGACCTCGTGCTCCTCGATGTGGATCGAGGTGAGCACGTCCTCCTGCACCAGGCGCTGGCTCAGGATGATCGCGTCCTCGTAGTTGTGACCCTGCCAGGGCATGAAGGCGACGAGCAGGTTGGTGCCCAGCGCCATCTCGCCCTCGTCGGTGCACGGCCCGTCGGCGATCGGCGAACCGATCTCGACCCGGTCACCCTCGGTGACCAGCGGGCGCTGGTTGATGCAGGTGCCCTGGTTGGAGCGGGTGAACTTCAGCAGGCGGTAGGACTTGTCCCCACCCTCGTCGGTCATGATCACGACCTCGTCGGCCGAGACCTCCTTGACCACGCCGGCCACGTCGGAGGTGACCACGTCGCCCGCGTCGACGGCGGCGCGGTACTCCATGCCGGTGCCGACCAGCGGTGCGTCGCTCCTGATGAGCGGCACCGCCTGGCGCTGCATGTTGGCACCCATGAGTGCGCGGTTGGCGTCGTCGTGCTCGAGGAACGGGATGAGCGCGGTCGCCACCGACACCATCTGGCGCGGCGAGACGTCCATGTACTCGACCTCGTCACGCGGGATGTCGACGGTCTCACCACCACGGGTGCGGACCAGCACGCGCTCGTCGGTGAAGTTGTCGTCGTCGTCGAGCACGGCGTTGGCCTGCGCGATGACCCGCGAGTCCTCCTCGTCGGCCGTCAGGTGGTGGATCTCGTTGGTGACGTGACCGTTCTTCACCACGCGGTACGGCGTCTCGACGAAGCCGAACGGGTTGATCCGTCCGTACGACGCGAGCGAGCCGATCAGGCCGATGTTCGGGCCCTCAGGGGTCTCGATCGGGCACATGCGGCCGTAGTGCGAGGGGTGCACGTCACGGACGTCCATCTGCGCACGGTCACGGGAGATACCGCCCGGGCCCAGCGCGGACAGACGACGCTTGTGCGTCAGGCCGGCGATCGGGTTGGTCTGGTCCATGAACTGCGAGAGCTGGGAGGTCCCGAAGAACTCCTTCAGCGCAGCCACGACCGGCCGGATGTTGATCAGTGACTGCGGCGTGATCGCCTCGACGTCCTGGGTCGTCATCCGCTCGCGGACCACCCGCTCCATGCGGGCGAGGCCGGTGCGGAGCTGGTTCTGGATCAGCTCGCCGACCGTGCGCATGCGACGGTTGCCGAAGTGGTCGATGTCGTCCTTGCGGACGTCGATCGAGTCGCCGTTGGCGTTCTTGACCTCGTTGCCGCGCGCGTCGACGAGGTTTTCCTTCTCGGCGTGCAGCTGGACGATGTAGCGGATGGTCGCCACGATGTCGTCGATGGTCAGCGTCTGCTGGTCGAACGGCTCGTGGGTGCCGAGCTTCTTGTTGATCTTGTAGCGACCGACCTTGGCCAGGTCGTAGCGCTTGGGGTTGAAGTAGTAGTTCTGCAGCAACGTCTGCGCAGCCTCACGCGTGGGCGGCTCGCCCGGGCGCAGCTTGCGGTAGATGTCGAGCAGCGCGTCGTCCTGGGCCTCGGTGTGGTCCTTCTCGAGGGTCAGCATCATCGACTCGTACTCGCCGAACTCTTCGCGGATCTGCTCGTTGGTCCAGCCGAGGGCCTTGAGCAGCACCGTGACGTTCTGCTTGCGCTTGCGGTCGAGGCGTACGCCGACCATGTCGCGCTTGTCGATCTCGAACTCCAGCCAAGCACCGCGCGACGGGATCACCTTCGCGGTGAAGATGTCCTTGTCGGAGGTCTTGTCAGCCGAACGCTCGAAGTAGACACCGGGCGAGCGGACGAGCTGGGAGACCACGACACGCTCGGTGCCGTTGATGATGAAGGTGCCCTTGCGGGTCATCATCGGGAAGTCACCCATGAAGACCGTCTGGCCCTTGATCTCGCCGGTCTCACCGTTGGTGAACTCAGCGGAGACGTAGAGAGGGCGGGAGTAGGTGAAGTCCTTCTCCTTGCACTCCTCCTCGGTGTACTTCGGGTCGAGGAAGACCGGGTTCTCGAACGAGAGCGACATCGTCTCGGAGAAGTCCTCGATCGGGGAGATCTCCTCGAAGATCTCGTGGAGCCCCGACTTCTGCGAGAGCTCCTCGCCTGCGCTGCGGCGCTCTACGACCTTCTGCTCCCACTTCTCGCTGCCGATCAGCCAGTCAAAGCTGTCGGTCTGGAGGGCAAGCAGCTGCGGAACCTCGAGTGGTTCGGCGATCTTGGCGAAGGAGATGCGGCGGGGGTTGTCGGCGTTGCTGAACTTGGGGCGCTTGGCGGCCAAGAGTGGTCCTTCCGAGGCTCACATGTGTGCGGCGCCGTCCCACCACAAACCAGGCCACCGGGCAGGCAGGAAGTATTTGAGGGAGGGCGCAAAGAATCAGATTACAGCACGGCCCAAGCCAGGGACAACCCGGGTTCATAAGTCTCGGGCCGTTCCTGGCGCCTCTGAGCCGACAGAGTACCCCTTTGCGGCCTCAGTAACTATCAACCTTGGAGAGCAACCATTCTTTGCCCTCTTTCTCCATGGTCATCGCGACCCGGTTCTGGAAGATCTGCGGTTCTCCGCCGGCCTTCTGCGAGACCTGGTTGACGTAGACCAGGACCCGGACCGAGTCCTCGTCGGCGTCCACCACCCCTGAGGCCAGCGCCGTGGCGGTGACCACGGCCTTGGTCTGGACGGCCAGTCCCGGCCCACCGTCCTTCTGCTTCTCGAGGGCCTTCGCAGCCTTGGCGTAGTCCGCCTTGTAGCTGCCCGTGAGGAAGCCTTCCGCGCGCTTCCGGTCTGCCGCGAGGTGTCGGTAGTCGTACTCGAACACGGACTTGGCGGCCCTCTCTGCAGCGCCGGGCGCCTCGTCGCGGGCCTCCGCGGTCGCGGCGTTGCTGCGAACCTCCTTCGCGAGAAGGACAACCGCCACCAGTGCGCCAACTGTCAGCAGCGTCAGGACCAGCGCAATGATCAGGGCCGGCCAGGAGGCGGGGGCTGCGGTGCCCGCTGCGTCGCCAGGCGGCTTCGCGGCGATGGGGCTGTCCTGGACGTCCGCTGCCCTGGCCCGATCGGCGCCCAAGGAGCGGTCGTAGGCCGCACGCCGGTCCGGGTCGAGCAGCACGTCGGCGGCCTCGTTGAACATCCGGAACTGGCCGGAGCCGGAGCCCGGCTCGAACTTGTCGGTGGCGTTGCGCCAAGCGGCCTTGATCTCCGCGGGGGTCGCGTCGTGGGAGACGCCGAGGACGTCGTACCAGGTCGGGTTCGTGGGTGAGGTCATGTCAGTTCACCGGGTTGAAGTCGTCGACGAGCCAGGATCCCTTGACCTTGACCATGTTCACGGTCCACCGGTAGTGGTGGTCGATCTTGCCCTGCGTCGTGGTCACCGCCGCGTCGTGGACGACCAGCACCGTCGCGGAGTCCGGGTCTGCGTCACCGACGGCGGTGAGCAGGATCTTGCCGGTGCCCTTCACCTTGGCGGCCTCGTAGGTCTGCTTCATCACGTCGAAGACCTTGTCGTTCTCGGTCTTCGCCTTGGTGGTCAGCAGCTCGTTCACGTCCTTGATGTAGCGGTCGAAGTCGGCGCCGTCGAACTTGTCCATCCGGAGCGCGAACTGGGAGGCCACGTTCGCTGCGGCGGCGCGGTCCCGTTCGCGGTCCTGCTCGGCGTCGGTCTTGAGCCACAACCAGACGGCTGTGGCCGTTGCCGCGACGAGGACGACTGCCAGCACGGCAGAGAGCACCCGCACCGTCCGCGCACGGACACGGAGGGCAGGGCGCTGCTGTCCGCCGGGAGCTTCGATCCCGGCGCTTGTGGGCTCTGGCAAGTTCTACTCCTGGTTGCTCTCTGCCATCGACGGCTGCAGCAGCATCCATTTCCAGGAGTCGTTGCCGAAGAGCTCGGCTGCACCACCGTCGTAGGCGATCTTGGGGCTCGTGTCCTGGTCGGACCAGGTCACCTGGCCGGTCGTTTGATCGTACGTCGCCACCGGCGAGCGGTAAGCCGCTCCGGTGCGCCCGCTGGGAGCCTTCTCCGCACCACGCAGGTTCTTGCCCCCGTCCTTGCAGCCGGCGCCGGTTGGCATCGGCTGGTCGGACGTCTCATGCGGACTGCGCCTGTCGACGTAGCCGTCCTCGCAGACATGGGGGTCCGTGGCGAGGATCAGACCGAACTGGGCGTCGTAGCGTCCCTGGGCGTTCTTCTTTGCGACCGTGAAGCCGCCGGCCACCACGTAGGGGTAGACCACCAGGACCTGGCGGATGCCCTTGAGGTGCTTGACCACAACCTCGTTGGTGGTCACCAGGTTGTTGATCAGCTGCCCGAGGTTGACCTGGTTCTGTTCCAGGAACGTACGTAGCTCGTTGGCGGTGGCCGAGCCGTTGTCGATCATCGACCTGAGGTACTTGTCGTTGTCGGCCACCGTCGCGCTGAACAGCGCCAGGTTGCGAGTGAAGCTGCGGATCGCCGAGCCCTTGTCGACCTGCGTCTGCAGCACGACGCGCGAGTCGCGGATCAGCGCCGTGGTGACATCGAAGTTGTCCTGGGCGGTCTCGATGAACGAGCTCTGGGTGTCGATGATCTGGCCCAGGCTCGGACCGGCGTCGTGGAACGCCGCTCCGGACTCCGCAACCACGGTGCGCAGGTCGGCCTGTGGGAGCGAGCGGACCAGGTTGCTGGTGTTGGTGAGGATCTCCGTGGTTGACACCGGTATCTGCGTCTGCGGGGTGTCGATCTCCGACCCGTCCTCGAGGTAGGGCCCGTCGTCCGACTGCGGCTGGAGCTCGACGTACTGCTCACCGACAGCCGACTTGTTGCCGACCAGCGCGACGCTGTCCTTGGGGATCTTCTCGCTGCTCTTGTCGATGGTCAGCATGACGTCAACGCCCTCGTCGGTGAGCGTCATGTTCGAGACCTGTCCGATGCCGACACCGCGGTAGGTGACCTCGGCCCCGGTGAAGATGCCGCCGGACTGTGCGAAGTGCGCGTTCACGGTGTACGCCGAGTCGTAGAACAGGCGGTCGAGCCGCGCGTAGCGGGCTCCGACGAACGTGACTCCCAGGAGCGTGATGATCACGAAGATGATCAGCTGTTTCTTGGTGCGTGCGGTGATCATCGGACTTCAGCCACCCCCTGGAGAAGCAGGGTGCCGAGGCCGGGGTCGAGGCCATGCGCGGCCAGGCCGAACGGGTCGATCGGCTGCGGCCGCTGGTATCCCTTGCCGAGGTCGGCTCGCGGCAGCGCTCCGGTGACACCACCGAGAGTATTGCCGAGAACATCGTCGACGATGTCGCCGACGTCGGGGGTGGGGAGGTCGCCGAGGCCCAGGAAGTCCAGCGCGGCATCGAGCATGCCCTGGGTGACCGCCCCGACCAGCCCGTTCACGTTCGGTGCCTTGCACTGATCCTTGAACTCGGCGACCAATCGCTTGGCGATCTCTTCGCGGATGTCTTCTCTCTGCGCCTCCGTGAACGGTGGCGTCGGGAATGTCTCCCGCGTGACAACGTGGTCGGCGGCCTCGTTCGCACGCGCCTGTAGCACTGCCAGCGCGTCACAGACCGGGCCCGGCAGCCCGCCCCCGGTGGGGATGGGCACGGTGGCAGCGTTGATGTCGAGGTTCACCGACAGGTTGGTGTAGTCGCCCATGTGCAGGTTGCGGGCCACCCGGGGGTTGCGGCCGATGACCTCGTCGACGAACGGGTAGGTGAGGAACACCTGGAAGGACTTGGGGAAGTTCTCCCCCGCCTTCGCGAAGCCCTCGAGCACGGGGGCGAGGTCGCGCAGGCTGTTGATCGTCGACTCCTTCGACGCCTGGATCACTCGCACGCCGACGCCGCTGAGCCGCTCCAGTGCCTCGAGCAGCTTGACCAGGTCGTCGCGCTGGCGGTTCACCGACCGCAACGTGTCCGGGATGTCGTCCAGAGCGCTCTTGATCGTGCCGTCCTGCTTGCGGATCTCGCCGGCCAGCCGGTTGGTGTTCTCGATCGCCGCCACGACCGACCCCTTGTTCTGGTCCAGCTGGCTCATGAACGTGCGGATCTGGGTGAGCGCCGAGCGGAACTCGGACTCGCGGCCCTCGAAGGCGTTGTTGAGCTCGGCGAAGATGGTCTTGAGCTGACCCACGCCGCCGCCGTTGAGCAGGAGCGAGAGCGCTCCGAGCACCTCTTCGACTTCAGGGTTGCGGCCGCTGCGGTCGAGTCCGATGACGTCGTTGTTCGACAGCTTCCCGGTGCCGGGTTCCGTTGGCGCCGCGAGCTGGACGAACTTCTCCCCGAGCAGGCTGGTCTGTCGGATCTCGGCGCGGGCATTGTCCGGCAGGTCGAGATCCTTCGGCACCTCGAGCGCGACCTCTGCGACGTATCCCTTGAGCTTGATCGACTTGACCTTGCCCACCGTGACGTCGTTGACCTTCACGGTCGACTGCGGCACCAGGTCCAGGACGTCGCGGAACAGCACCTTGATCTTCATGGGGTTCTCGCCGGCGTCCGCGCCGCCGGGCAGCGGGACGTCGTAGACCGAGCAGCCGGAGAGGACCAGCACCGTCGAGAGGAGACCGGCCAGCAGACCCGCCGTACGACGACGCAGGCTCGGGGACGCAGGAGATGGCCTCATCGCTTCACCTCCACGAGCCCGCCGAGTGATCGGTCGATCGGCTCCGGAACGCGCGGCTGTGCCGAGGGGTCCCCCGGGAACGGCATCGGTCGCGGAAGACCTATCGCGTTGAAGTCGTCACAGGCGGGAACCTTCCCGATGAGGGTGCACAACGCCGTCAGGGGGTCCTCTTCCAGCCCGCTCAAGGCCTGGTTGGCGTTGTTGCGGGTGTCCAGGGTGCCGCTCTTTGCATTGTTGGCCAGGAACAGGTTGTTCAACGCTGCCGGGGCGTAGCGCATCGTCTCGTCAAGGGCGTCACGTCGCTTGACGAGGACCTTGGAGATCTGGTTCAGCCCAGCGATGTTCCTGGTCAACGCGCCGCGGTTCTCCTTCACGAATCCGCGCACCTGCTGCATCGCGATGCTCAGGTTCTTCAGCACTGCGGCGAGCTCCTGACGCTCATCGGCGAGCAGGTCGGCGCCGCCGGCGAGGGAGTCGTTGAATCGGCGCACCGTTCCGTCGTTCTCCTTCAGGGTCTTGGTGAAGTCCTCGACCTGTGCGAGCGTGCCGAACAGCTCGTCCTTGTTGTCGGCCAGCGTCTTGCTCAGAGCCGCAAAGTTCTTCAGGGTCTTGTTGAACTCCACTCCCTGGCCACCGAAGTTGCGTGCGGTCGAGTCGAGCATCCGGGTCAGCGGTCCCACGCCCCCGGCGTCGGCCTTGTTGGCCCCGTCGGGACCCAGGGCGATGTTGAGGTCGTTGATGCTGCCGAAGATCTCGTCGAGCTCCAGCGGTGTGGCCGCCCGTTCGATGCCGAGCTTCGCGTTGTCGGGCAGCACCTCGCCGCTCTTGTACGCCGGGGTGAGCTGGACGAACCGGTCGCCCACGACCGAGGGCGATACCACGACAGCCTTCGCGTCCTCTGGGACCTTGTACTTCGCGTCGTAGGTGAACTTGACCCGGACCTTGGTGCCGGACGGCACGACGGTGTCGACCTTGCCGACCGCCACCCCGAGGATCTTGACGTCCGAGCCCTCGTAGAGTGACACGGTTCGCGGGAAGTCCGCCGTGACGGTCTTCGTGTCCGAGCCGGGCCAGAAGGCGACGAGTAGCGCAACCACCAGCGCGACCGCGGCGAGCGCTGCGATGAGCGGATTGATCCTGCTGAACATCTTCATCATCCACCTGCCGGATTGAGCGCGGGGACCGGCGGGAAGTTGGAGATCCAGGTGTCGAACCACGGTCCGGAGCCGAGGGTGTTGGCGAAGACTCGGTAGAACGGGGCCATCAGCCGCAGGCTCTCGTCGAGGTTGGCCTGGTTCTTGATCAACAGGTTGACCACGCCCTGGAGGTTGTCCAGGGCAGGCTTCAGGTCGGCCCGCGACTGCCTGACGAGCAGGGCGAGCTCGGTGGAGAACCTGCTCGTGGAGACCAGCAGCTGATGTACGGCTTCGCGCCGTGCGACCAGGGCGCGCATCAGCACGTCGCTGTCCCTCATCAGGGCGACGATGTCCTGGTCCCGCTCGGCCAGCACGCCGGAGACGGTGTGCAGGTTCTGCAGGAGCTCGCCGATCTGGTCGTTGCGGCTGGCGACGGTCTCGGACAGCCGGGAGAGTCCACGCAGGGTGCTCTGGAAGGCAGCCGGGGTGTCCTTGGTGAGCGCAGCGATGGTGTCGATCGAGTCTGCCAGCCGGTCGGTGTCGATCTTCTCGGCGCGGTCGGCGAGGCCCGAGAACGCCTGGACGATGTTGTACGGCGACCTGGTCCGGGCGACCGGGATCGTCGATTCCTCCTTGAGCTGGCCAGGTCCCGCGGGCTCCAGGGCGACGAACATCGCGCCGAGGAGTGTCTTGACCTTGATGGCAGCGCCGGTCTCGGTGCCGAACTTCGAGGGCGTGTCGACTTTGAAGGTCGCGATCACCAAGCCGTCGTCGAGCTCGACAGCGGTGACCTTGCCGACCCTGACGCCGGCGATGCGGACCTCGTCGTTCGGCTTGAGACCCCCTGACTCGGCGAAGGCGGCATGGTAGGTGTCGCCGCCGCCGATGAGGGGCAGGTCGCCGGCCTTGAAGGCGATGGCGAGGAGCGCGACGATCACGGCGATGCTGATCGCGCCGATGGGGACTGGGTTGCGTTCACGGAACGGAACACTCATCAGAGGTGGCACCTCGCATCGTTGCCGACGGTACTGGTGTCGTACTTGATGGGGAGGGTCTGCCCGCCCACGAGGACGTTGCCCTGGAACTGGCAGAGGTAGAAGTTGAAGAACGAGCCGTTGATCGCTGTCCGGCCGATCTTCTTGAGCTTGACCGGCATGACCTGAAGGGCACGGTCGACCTCGTTCCTCCCCCTGTTCAGGTTGGTCGCCGCCTGCCGCAGACCCTTGACGTCGCGAACGAACGAAGGCCGGATGCCGACGACCAGCTCGGAGGTCTCGTTGGCCAGCGCGGACACTGACTCGAGGGAACCCAGGATGGCGTCCTTGTCCTTGACCAGCCCGGCCATGAAGTTCTTGAACTCGATGATCAGCTCGCTCAGCTGCTTGTCCCGCCCGGCAAGGGTCGCCAGCACGTCGTTGAGGTTGGTGATCATGTCGCCGATCACCTGGTCGCGGTCGGCCAGGGTGTTGGTCAGCGACGCAGTGCTCTGCAGCAGCGCGTTGAGGTTGCCGCCCTCACCCTGGAACACCGAGATCACCTCGGCGGAGAGCTTGTTGACGTCCGCTGGGGACAGCGCCTTGAACAGCGGCTTGAACCCGTTGAACAGCACGGTGAGGTCGAGGGCCGGCTGGGTGCGGTCCATCGGGATCGTGGCGTCCTTGGGCAGCCGGTGGAGGTCGCCGACCCCCTGGGTCAGCGAGATGTAGCGCTGGCCGACCAGGTTGCGGAAGCGGATGGTGGCGGTCGAGCTCTTGGTGACGATCGAGCTCTCTGCCACGTTGAAGGAGACCAGTGCACGGTCGCGGTCCACGACCTTGATGTCCTTGACGCTGCCCACCTTCACGCCCGCGATCCGGATGTCGTCACCCTTGACCACGCCGGTCGCATCGGAGAAGACGGCCTTGTAGTCGCGAGTCGTCATGAAGCTGAGGTTGCCGATCAGGACGACGAGCACGCCGGTCGCGAGCGTGGTCACCACGATGAAGATGACCAGCTTGACCAGGTCGCCGCTGGTCTTCTTGTCGAGGATGCTCATCGGGGCCCCCGCGGAAGTGTGAGCGACACGCTGCCCCGGCACTCGGGAAGCAGCCGCGACAGAGTCAGCACGCTGTTGATCAGGCAGGGCGTGGGGTGGTTCATCCGACGCTCACCTCCGTGCCGGCCATGACCGGGCCGTAGAGGAGGGCGGCGACGTCGGACAGCTCGTCCACCGGAACATCGAGCAGCGGCGCCGTCAGCGAGTTGAGCAGCGCGTTCTGCGACGAGGTGCCGGCGACACCGACCTTGAGACCGGTGCGCTGCTGCGAACCCGTGAAGCCGGGGGGGGTGCGCCCGTTCTTGCCCAGGCTCGCGTCGTTCACCCCGTCGTTGACGTCAGGAAACGAGGGGTAGGGGATTGGCGGGTTCGGCAGGCCGCCGCAGTTCGGGCCGTTGTCGGCGCCGTACACCTGGCGGTCGGCTCCGTTGTAACCACGGGGCTGGTGCGGCAGGACCTTGAGGTTGATGTGGAACACGAAGTCGCGGAACGTTTCACCTAGACGCGGGGCCTGTCGCACGAGGCCCTCGAGCAGGCACGGGAACTCGCTGGAGTACCGCCGCAGCAGGGCCAGGATCGGCTCACTGAGCTGGCCCAGCCTGATGATGTTGTCCCCGTTCTCGTCAAGGAACGCCTTGGTGGTGTTGGAGAACGCGGTCAGGTCGGTGAGGAAGGCGTTCAGCTTCTGCTCCTTCGAGACCAGGGTGTGGCCGGTCTTCACGGTGTTGCGCAGCGTCGCCGCGAGCGCGGGCATGACGTCGGCGTAGGTGCCGGTGACCGTAGCCAGCAGCTTGAGGTCGTCGATCAGAGCCGGGACCTGCGGGTTGAACCGCTTGAGGTAGCTGTTCAGGGTCACCATGCTCTCGCCCAGCTTTTCGCCGCGTCCTTCCAGCGCGTCGGCCAGGGCGTTCAGGGTGTAGCTGAGCTCGGCCGGCTGCACGGTGCGAAGCAGCGGGTAGAGGTCGTTGAGTACGCGCTCGACCTCGACCGGCAGCTCGGTCTGCTCGATCGTGTCGCCGGACTGGAGCGACCTCGAGGACGGGTCCGCGGGGATGGTCAGGTCCACGTACTTCTCGCCGAACAGGGTCTTGGGCACGAGCGCCGCGGTCACATTCGCCGGGATCGACTTGATCTTGTCAGGGTTGATGCCGAGCGTGAGCGTGGCGCCCTTTCCGTCTGACTCGGCCTTGTTGACCTGCCCGACGATGGCGCCGCGCACCTTCACGTCGGCCCTGGACGGCAGGTTCATGCCGGCCGTGCTGGTCGTTAGCGTGACCGGGTCGAACGCCGTGAACTTCTGGGTGAAGACGGCGCTGACCAGCCAGACGCTGAGGGCCAGCAGGCCGATGAACACCACACCCAGGATGCGGTGGTGGTCAAGAATTCTCTCCATGTCTCAGCCCGCCAACCTGACCGTGGTGGAGGAGCCCCAGATGGCCATGGACAGGAACAGGTCGATGACGTTGATCGCCACGATCGAGGTCCGCACCGCGTGGCCCACGGCCACACCCACGCCTGCGGGACCGCCACTGGCGTTGTAGCCGTGGTAGCAGTGGATCAGGATCACCACGACGGCGAACACAAGCACCTTGCCGAAGGACCAGAGGACATCACCAGGTGGCAGGAACTGGTTGAAGTAGTGGTCATAGGTGCCCGAACTCTGCCCGTAGTACTGCGTCACGGTCAGCCGGGTGGCGAAGTAGGAGGAGAGCAGCCCGACAACGTAGAGCGGGACGATCGCCACCAGGCCGGCGACGATGCGCGTGGTCACCAGGAACGGCATCGAGGGGATCGCCATCACCTCGAGGGCGTCGACCTCCTCGGAGATGCGCATGGCGCCGAGCTGGGCGGTGAAACCGCACCCCACGGTGGCGGCGAGCGCGATGCCGGCCACGAGTGGTGCGATCTCACGCGTGTTGAAGTACGCCGAGACGAAGCCGGAGAACGCGGCGGTGCCGATCTGGTTGAGGGCGGCGTACCCGGAGAGCCCGACCTGCGCGCCAGTGAAGAAGGTCATCGCCGTGATGACGCCGACGGTGCCACCGATGACAGCCAACGCCCCCGAGCCGAGGGTGACCTCGGCGAGGAGACGCAGGATCTCCTTCGGGTAGCGCGTCACCGAGCGTGGAGTCACCCGGATCGCGCGCAGGTAGAACGCGAGCTCCTCGCCCATCTTGTCCAGGGAGGACAGCGGCTTCTCGTAGGCCCGCTTCAGGTTCGCCATCGCCGATCAGCCCGTCTTCGGAGGGATGATCTGCAAGTACAGGGCGCTGATCACCAGGTTGACGACGAACAGCAGCAGGAATGTGATGACGACGGACTCGTTGACCGCGTCGCCGACGCCCTTGGGGCCACCGCCCGCGGACATGCCCTTGTAGGCAGCCACGATCGCGGCGATGAGGCCGAAGATGAGCGCCTTGAGCAGACCGACCCAGAGGTCGGGCAGCTGTGCCAAGGCGGTGAAGCTGGCCAGGTAGGCACCGGGGGTGCCGTCCTGGAGGATGACGTTGAAGACGTAGCCGCCGCCCACACCCACCACGGTCACGAGGCCGTTGAGGAAGACCGCGACCATCATGCAGGCCAGGACGCGGGGTACGACGAGCCGCTGGATCGGGTCGATGCCGAGCACCATCATCGCGTCCAGCTCTTCGCGGATCTTGCGGGCACCCAGGTCCGCCGCGATCGCCGAGCCACCGGCACCAGCGATCAGCAGGGCGGTGGCGATCGGGGCTGCCTGCTGAACCACCGCGAGCACCGAGGCGGACCCGGTGAACGACTGGGCTCCGAACTGCTTGATCAGGCTGCCGACCTGGAGCGCGATCACGGCGCCGAAGGGGATGGCGACGAGCGCGGTGGGGATGATCGTCACGGACGCGATGAACCACGCCTGCTGGATGAACTCTCGCGTCTGGAACGGACGCTTGAACAGGTTGCGCGCCACATCGAGCGCGAACGCGAAGAGCTTCCCGGCGGTCCCGATCGGAGCGAGAACCCGGTTGGCCACGAGGGAGGACATCAGTCGATCAACCGCCGATCGTCATGGACATGTTTTCCTCGAACGAGCCGGGAGGAGGCTCGACGCCGTTCTCCTTGCACCAGGAGCCGGGCTCACGCTGGCTGCGCCGGGGCTGGCCGTTCGATGGTTCGAGCTGGAGCGGGATCGGGGGCAGCGGCGGCAGCTCCATGTCTTTCTCGGACTCGAGCTCGTCGGCGTCCTTCTCCTCGGACATGCCGATTGGACCAACCACCTGGGCGTTCAGGAACTGGCGCACGACCGGCTCCTCGGAGGAGAGCAGCATCTCCCGGGGACCGAACATCGCCAGGTGCTTGTGGTAGAGCAGGCCGATGTTGTCCGGCACCTTGCGGGCCGTGTTGACGTCGTGGGTGACGATCAGGAACGTCGCGTCGATCTGCGCGTTCAGGTCGACGATGAGCTGGTTCAGGAACGACGTACGGACCGGGTCGAGGCCGGAGTCGGGCTCGTCGAACAGCACGATCTCGGGGTCGAGCACCAGGGCGCGGGCCAGGCCGGCGCGCTTGCGCATACCGCCGGAGATCTCGCCGGGGAGCTTGTCCTCGGCGCCGAGCAACCCGACGAGGTCCATCTTCTCCATGACGACGGCCTTGACCTCGGACTCGGACTTCCTGGTGTGCTCACGCAGGGGAAAGGCCACGTTGTCGTAGAGGTTCATCGAGCCGAACATGGCGCCGTCCTGGAACAGCACACCGAAGAGCTTGCGGATCTCGTACAGCTCCTTCTCGGGGCACGTCGCGATGTCGACGCCCTCGATCATCACGCTGCCGCTGTCGGGCTTGAGCAGTCCGATGATGGTCTTCAGCAGAACCGACTTGCCGGTGCCGGACGGGCCGAGCATTACGCAGATCTCGCCTGCAGGGATGGTCAGTGAAACATCGCCCCAGATGAGCTGCTTGCCGAAGCTCTTCGTCAGGTCCGTGATCTCGATCTCAACACCCATCAGGGCCTCCCTCGGCTTGCGGACTCGACGATCTGGAACTGGACAATGGCGGCACGCAGGGACCTCCCCACCCACGACGTACCAACGAGTACAGGACCGTCAAGTTACGCGGCCGGGGTGGGAGCGTCACCCACTGTGGGCTGTCTCACCCTTGGCCACGTGAGCGCGGCGCGTCCCGTAAACAGGCAGTACGACGCGCGAAGGCCGCCCCGGACCCGTGGGGGTCCGAAGCGGCCGTCGATGGTCTCGCGCCGTGGGAACGGCGGGCGACCGGACAATCAGTGCAGGAGACGCGTCACTTCAGGGTGACGGAGGCGCCGGCGCCCTCGAGGGACTCCTTGGCCTTCTGCGCGGCCTCCTTGGTGACCTTCTCGAGAACAGCCTTGGGAGCCGCCTCGACGAGGTCCTTGGCCTCCTTCAGGCCGAGGCTCGTCAGGGCACGGACCTCCTTGATGACGTTGATCTTCTTCTCGCCGGCGGCCTCGAGGATGACGTCGAACTCGTCCTGCTCGGCGGCTTCCTCGCCGGCGTCGCCGCCGGCCGTGGGGGCCGCGGCCACGGCAACCGGAGCGGCTGCGGTCACGCCGAAGGTGTCCTCGAACTGCTTCACGAACTCGCTGAGCTCCAGGAGGGTCATCTCCTTGAAAGCGTCGAGCAGCTCGTCGGTGCTGAGCTTCGCCATGGTGGCGTTCCTTTCAGTGATGTCCGGTGACGGCCGCGATCAGCGGAGTCTGGCGGGCGCCGCCCGGACGGGGTGTCAGGCCTGGGTGCTCTCGGAGCCCTGTGATGGGCTGTCTTCAGCGGCCTCGGTGGTGGTGTCCTCGGCCGCGGGTGCGTCCTCGGGAGCAGCGTCCTCGGCAGGAGCCTCGGTCGACTCGGCTCCGTTGTCGGGGGCCTCGTCTGCTGCGGAGTCCTCGGTGGCGTCTGCTGCCGGGGCTGCCGGCTCGCCGGCACCGCCCTTGAGGATTGATGGGTCCTGCGCTGCCTTGTCTTCCAGGGCGCCGACAAGTCGGGCGGCCTGTGCAAGCGGGGCGTTGAGCAGGTAGACGGCCTGGCTGAGCGAGGCGAGCATCGCGCCCGCCAGCTTGCCCAGGAGAACCTCGCGGGACTCGAGATCGGCCAGCTTGGCGATCTCTGCAGCGTCCATCGGGGCACCGTCGACATAACCACCCTTGATCACAAGGGCGGGATGGGCCTTGGCAAAGTCACGCAGACCCTTGGCCGCCTCGACCAGGTCGCCGTTGATGAAGGCGATGGCGGTCGGGCCGTTGAGGAGGTCGTCGAAACCATCGACGCCCGCCTGCTTGGCAGCGATCTTGGTCAGCGTGTTCTTGACCACGGCGTAGTTGGCGTTCTCGCCGAGAGTTCGCCGCAGTTCCTGCAGCTGCTTCACGGTGAGACCGCGGTACTCGGTCAGCACAGCGCCCGTGGAGTCGTTGAACGAGTCGACGATCTCCGCGACGGCTGCTGCCTTGTCTGGCCGCGCCATGGGTCTCCTTCCAGCTGGTGCACAGAGTGTGCGCGGACGGCGCGCGGGTTTGCACGACGCCTGGTGCACCTCGGACCGGAGGAACTAAAAACGCCCCGGCGCAAGGCACACGGGGCGGAGGGCGACAGCTGTGTCGCCTTCACTCGGTGTCACCTGCGCAGGCCGTCCGCTTCTCGCGAACCTTTACATCACCTGTTGGTGATGAACCGGCGGTCCTTGGTTACGGGCATGACTCTAACCGGCGACGGACGGACCGACCAAATCGCGCAGGACGCAGAAACAAAAGCGAGGGCCAGGCACCCCCCGGCACCGGGCCCTCGCTGGCTCTGGTCAAGACGTCACGCGTCGTCCTCGCCCGTGACGTTCTTGATGCGGTTGGGGTCGACCTGGACACCGGGGCCCATGGTCGTCGAGACGGTGACCTTGCGGATGTAGCGGCCCTTGGAGCTGGCCGGCTTGAGCCGCAGCACCTCCTCGAGGGCAGCCGCGTAGTTCTCGGCGAGCTGCAGCTCGCTGAAGGACGCCTTGCCGATGATGAAGTGCAGGTTGGCGTGGCGGTCGACGCGGAACTCGATCTTGCCGCCCTTGATGTCCGTGACGGCCTTCGCGACGTCGGGAGTCACCGTGCCCGTCTTCGGGTTCGGCATCAGGCCACGAGGACCGAGGACGCGGCCGAGCCGGCCGACCTTGCCCATCATGTCGGGCGTGGCGACGACGGCGTCGAAGTCGAGCCAGCCGCCGTTGACCTTCTCGATGAGCTCGTCGCCACCGACGACGTCGGCGCCGGCCTCGCGTGCTGCCTCAGCCTTGTCGCCGACGGCGAAGACCAGGACCTTGGCGGTCTTGCCGGTGCCGTGCGGGAGGTTGACGGTGCCGCGCACCATCTGGTCGGCCTTGCGAGGGTCGACGCCCAGGCGCATGGCCACGTCGACGGTCTCGTCGAACTTCCTCTTCGCGCCGCTCCTGGCGATCTTGATGGCGGCCAGCGGGGCGTGGAGCTCGTCCTGGTCGAACGTCTCCGCGACCGCGCGGTATGTCTTGCTGCGCTGCATGTCTGGTTCCTTTGCTTTCCAGGTGTGGTCTACGTGGGCCAGCGCGGCCCTACCACTCTTGCTTGATGGTGCTGGTTCGCCCGGGTTGGTCACCGGGTCAGACGCCGGTCAGGCGCCGGGTCAGTCGGTGGTGATGCCCATCGAGCGGGCAGTGCCCTCGACGATCTTCATCGCCGCGTCGATGTCGTTGGCGTTGAGGTCGGGCAGCTTCGTGGTGGCGATCTCGCGCACCTGCTCCTTGGTCAGCTTGCCGACCTTGTCCTTCTGCGGGACACCGGAACCCTTGGCCACGCCCGCGGCCTTCTTGATCAGCTCAGCGGCCGGCGGCGTCTTCGTGATGAAGGTGAACGACCGGTCCTCGTAGATCGTGATCTCGACCGGAATCACGTTCCCGCGCATGGCCTCGGTCTGGGCGTTGTACGCCTTGCAGAAGTCCATGATGTTGACGCCGTGCGGACCGAGGGCGGTACCGACGGGCGGGGCGGGGGTGGCCGCACCGGCCTGCAGCTGCACCTTGACCAGGGCAGCGATCTTCTTCTTGGGGGGCATTTCTTCTTCTTTCTGTTCTCGTGGTCAGGACGAGGGCCATGTGCCCTCTGCCACTGGTGTTACTTCCTGCGGTCGTGCGCTCAAACCTTCTGAATTTGCGTGAAGCTGAGCTCGACCGGAGTCTCCCGGCCGAAGATCTCGACGAGGGCCTTGACCCTCTGGCTCTCCGCGTTGATCTCGGTGATCGTGGCGTGGAGCGTGGCGAACGGTCCGTCGACCACCATCACCGAGTCGGACACGTCGAAGTCGGCGACCGCGACCTGCGACCGGCTGGCCGTCTTGGTGGCGGTGCGTCCGCCGGACTCGCCGGCGGCAGCGGCGGCATCCGCCTCGGCCTGCGCCTGGACGGCGGGGGCGAGCATGTTCTCGACCTCGTCGAGGCTCAACGGCACCGGCTGGTGGCTGTGGCCCACGAACCCGGTCACCGACGGCGTGTGTCGTACGGCGGACCAGGACTCGTCGGTCAGGTCCATCCGGACCAGGACGTAGCCGGGAAGCACCGTGCGGCGGACCAGCTTGCGCTGGCCGTTCTTGATCTCCGCGACCTCTTCGGTCGGCACGACCACCTCGTGGATGTAGTGCTCCATGTTCAGCGAGGTGATGCGGTTCTCGAGGTTGGCCTTCACCCGGTTCTCCATGCCGGAGTAGGTGTGCACGACGAACCAGTCACCCTCCTTCTCGCGGAGGGCGGTGCGGAACTCCTCGAGGGGGTCAACGGCAGGGGTGTCGCTGGCGACGACGTCGGGGTCGGCATCGGCGGGCTCCTCAGTGAGCTCGCCAGACGCATCGTCAGGAGCATCGAGAGCCACCTCGGTGGCATCCGCGGCGGGGTCGAACTCTTCGGTGATCTCCACCGACTGCTGCAGGGTCACTGTCTCGCCGGTGGCCGGGTCGGTGAGGACCTGCTCGGTCTCCTCGACCGGCTGGTCGGCCGACTTCTCGTCGTACTGCTCAGACACGATTACTCCGTCATCTCATCAAACTTTGATAACCCCGGTGGCCCGGGCGGGCCGAACACGGGCTACTTGCCCTGCGGCGCGCTAGCCGCCGAAGATCGCGAACACGGCCTTACCGAAGCCGAGGTCGAGCAACGTGACGTACCCGATCATCACGAGCACGAAGAAGAGCACCACGATCAGATAGGTGACCAGCTGCTGCTGGGACGGCCACACCACCTTGCGCAGCTCGGCAACGACCTGGCGGTAGAACGTGACCGGGTTGGTGCGCTCGCGAGCCTTCTCCGAGCGGACCGGGGACCTGTCTGACACGTTCTTCCTTCTTCCGATTGCCTGACTACCTGCTTGGGGCTACCTGCTTGCCTACATCATGCTCCCTGACTTCTCGCAGGGCACGAGGGACTTGAACCCCCAACCTTCGGTTTTGGAGACCGATGCTCTGCCAGTTGAGCTAGTGCCCTATGGCGCATTCCGGGCATGCAGAAGCATTGGCCAGAATCACCAAACCGTGAGTCTACGGGGCCGGTCCGCGCAAAGTCGAACCGACGGCGAGCCTCACGTGGACGCGGGTCCCCGTGCGCGCCCTGCCTCTGCGAACATGTAGTGCGTGACCGAGCAGAGCCAGCAGACCCGTCCCCTGACCGACCGTAGCCCCGAGGAGATCGAGGCTTTCCTGAGTGATCAGCGGGCGGCGTACGACGCCCTCCGCGGCCGCGGACTCAAGCTGGACCTCACCCGGGGCAAGCCCTCCTCGGCACAGCTCGACCTGTCCGACGCGCTGCTCGCCCTGCCCCGCGACGTGAAGGATCCCGACGGGGTGGACGTCCGCAACTACGGGGGGCTCGAAGGCATCCGGTCGATCCGCGCGATGTTCGCCGACCTCCTCTGGGTCGAGCCCGAGCAGGTCGTGGCCGGCGGCAACTCCAGCCTGGTGCTGATGCGCGAGGTGCTCACCGACCTTTGGCTCAAGGGCGGGGTCGACAGCGTCCGCCCGTGGGGGGCGGAGGAGAAGGTCACTTTCATCTGCCCTGTCCCGGGCTACGACCGGCACTTCACGCTGCTCCACTGGTTCGGGATCGACACCGTCACCGTGCCGATGAACGAGGACGGCCCGGACGCGGAGGCCGTGGCCGAGCTCGCCGCGAAGGACCCCAGCATCAAGGGCATGTGGGTGGTGCCGACGTACGCCAACCCGACCGGCTCGACCGTCTCCCAGGAGGTTGCGGCGCGGCTCGCCTCGATGGACACAGCAGCTGCGGACTTCAAGATCCTCTGGGACAACGCCTACGCCCTCCACCACCTCACCGAGGACGAGGCCAAGAGCGCGGACATCTTGTCCCTCGCGGCTGCGGCGGGACACCCGCACCGGCCGGTCATGTTCGCCTCAACCTCCAAGATCACCCATGCCGGTGCCGGGGTGGCCTTCCTCGCCGGCTCGGTCGAGACCGTGAAGTGGTACACCGGTCACCTTGGCAAGGGCGCGATCGGCCCGGACAAGATCAACCAACTGCGGCACGCGGAGTTCTTCGGCTCCCCGCAGGGAGTGCGCGACCACATGCTCAAGCACCGCGCGATCCTCGCGCCGAAGTTCGAGGCGGTGGAACGGATCCTGTCCGAGCGCCTCGGCGGGCTCGGCATCGCGACCTGGACCCGGCCGTCCGGCGGTTACTTCGTGAACCTGGACGTGCTCGACGGCACCGCCTCACGCGTCGTGGAGCTCGCGAAGGAGGCCGGAATCGCACTGACGCCTGCGGGAGCGTCCTTCCCCAACGGGGACGACCCCCGCAACCGCAACATCCGCCTGGCCCCCAGCTTCCCGCCGCTCCCGGAGGTGAGCGAAGCCATGGAGGCAGTAGCCACCTGCGCACGACTCGCCGCCGCAGAAGAACTGAGCAAAACAGACTGACCAACTGAGCACTGAGCGCAGCGAAGGAAGAGCCGAGGCGTCGCAAATGAAACGGAGGAGCGAAGCGGGGGAAGTTTCATCTGCGACGCCTCGGCGACCCCACGCGCGGACAACGAGCGGCCAGCGAACCGGAACCACAGGGGGTCTGCTTGAACCGCAACCACAAGGGGTCAGCCTGAACGTCGACCACAAGTGCCCAGCTTGAACCGCGACCTGCGCGCCCTCCCCAAGGCCCACCTCCATCTCCACTTCACCGGGTCCATGCGGCACGCAACGCTGCTGGAGCTCGCCGAGCGCGACGGGCACCCCCTTCCGGACGCACTCGTGGATGACTGGCCGCCGCAGCTCTCGGCGGCCGACGAGAAGGGCTGGTTCCGCTTCCAGCGGCTCTACGACGTGGCCCGGTCGGTGCTGCGCACGGAGGACGACGTACGCCGCCTGGTGCGCGAGGCCGCCGAGGACGACAAGCGCGACGGTTCGCGGTGGCTGGAGATACAGGTCGACCCGAGCGGGTACGCCGCCAAGTTCGGTGGAGTCACCGCCTTCACCGACCTGGTCCTCGATGCCGTCCGGACAAGCAGCCGAGAGGTGGGCATCGGCATGGCGGTGGTGGTCGCTGCCAACCGCACGCGCCACCCACTCGATGCCCGGACCCTGGCCCGGCTCGCCAGCCAGTACGCCGGGAGGGGGGTCGTGGGCTTCGGGCTGTCCAACGATGAGCGACGCGGCAACACCCGGGACTTCGCGCCGGCCTTCCGCATCGCCGAGCGTGCGGGGCTGTTGCTCACGCCGCATGGTGGCGAGCTGCTCGGTGCGGACTCGGCCAGGATCTGCGTGGAGGAGCTGCATGCCGATCGGCTCGGCCACGGGATTCGCTCCGTGGAAGATCCTGACCTGCTCGACCTGATCGTCTCGCGCGGCATCGCCCTGGAGGTGTGCCCGGTCTCCAACGTCGCTCTGGGCGTGTACACCGACCTGTCCTCGGTGCCTCTACCGGAGCTGATGGCAGCCGGCGCCACGATCGCCCTCGGCGCCGACGACCCGCTGCTCTTCGGCTCCCAGCTCTCTGGCCAGTACGCCACGATGAGGGCGGCCCACGAGCTGACCGACGTACAGCTCGCCGAGCTGGCGCGCTCCTCCATCCGGGCCTCGCGCGCGGCTGAGGAGCACAAGTCGACCTGGATGAGTGAGATCAACGAGTGGTTGGGGACAATGGGCGCATGAGCAGCTACCCGGGCGACGGCCCCCAGACCCCGGATGACCAGACCCCGGATGACCAGACCCCGGATGACCAGCCGCAGGATGACCAGCCCTCGGACACGCCCGGAACCGAGCCCACCCAGCCTGTGGGCTACTGGGAGCGGCAGGCCGCGGAGCGCGCCTGGGAGCAGGCAGCGGGTCGCCCGGATGCGACCACCCCGTACCCGCAGGGCCAGCCGCCCTACGGGCAGCAGCCGTACGCCGGGCAGCCCGCCGGGTACCCACCGCAGCCCGGTCAGTACCAGCCTCAGCCCGGGCCGTACCAGCCTCAGCCGGGGCCCTACCAACCTCAGCCCTACAGCGCCTTCGCGCCGCCTGTTCCCGACCACCCGCAGGCGACGTTGTCACTCATCCTCGGTCTGGTCGGGTTGGTCGGCTCCCTCATCTTCTGCTTCCTGCCCCTCGTGGTCTCGCCGTTCGCCTGGGCAGTGGGTCGCAGCGCCCTGAAGGAGATCGAGGAGTCGCGCGGACGACTCGGCGGCGCGAGCAACGCCAGGGCCGGCATGATCATGGGGATCATCGGCACTGTGATCCTGGCGATCCTCCTGGTCCTGGTCGTTGTCGTCATCATCGCCGTCGTGATCGGCGCGGAGTCGACCACCAACGGCAGCTCGATCTAGTGGCCAGCGCTCAGAGCCGGCAGCCGACCAGAACCGGCTCGTTGACCAGGGTGATCCCGAAACGCTGCTCGACGCCCGTCTGCAGCTCGCGCGCGAGGTCCAGCAGCTCGGCGGTGGTGCCTCCCCCGCGGTTGGTGATGGCGAGGGTGTGTCGTGAGGACAGCCGGACCCGGTCGGTGCCGTAGCCCTTGGTGAAGCCCGCCTGCTCGATGAGCCAGGCGGCGCTGGTCTTGACGAGCCCGTCCGGCTGCGGCCAGGTCGGCGCGCTGTCAGGGACGACGTCCGCCGGCACGACCGGGTTGGTGAAGAACGAACCGGTGCTCCAGGTGTCGTGGTCCTCGGCGTCGAGCACCATCGCCTTGCGGCGGCGCAGGGACAAGACAGCGTCGCGTACCTCGTGGGCCGGAGCCCGATCACCCGTCTCGATGCCGAGGGTGCGGGCCAGCTCGGCGTACTGCACGGGAGCGCCGAGGTCACCGAGCCCGAACTGGAAGGTGACGCTCAGTACGACGAAGCGCCCGGGGTCGCGCTTGAACCGGCTGGTGCGGTAGCCGAAGTCACAGTCAGCCGCCGCGAAGGTGCGGAAGCCTTGCAGCTTGCGGTCCCAGGTGCGCACGCGAGCGAGGGTCTGGCTGATCTCCTGGCCATAGGCGCCGACGTTCTGGATGGGGGTCGCGCCGGTGGTACCCGGGATGCCGGAGAGCGCCTCGACACCGACCCAGCCGTTCGCCACGGCGTCGGCCACCAGGTCGTCCCAGTTGTGCCCGGCACCGACCTCGACGTACGCGCCGCCGCACAGGTCCGCCTCGACGCGCATGCCCACGTTGCGTACGACGACCACGCGACCGGCGTACCCCTCGTCTGCGACGACAAGGTTGCTGCCGCCGCCGACCAGGAGCACCGGCGTCCCTTCGGAGTCCGCGGAACGCACGGCGTCGACGAGGGTCGCCTCGTCGTCGGCCTCGACCAGCTCCGCGGCCGGTCCGCCGAGGCGAAGCGTGGTCAGTGCGGCCAGGGTCGTCGATGGAGCGGGGTCCGGCACGGTCATGACGCTATCCGTTCAGGAGCTCTGGAGACACAGAAGCGGCCCCGGCACTGCCGGAGCCGCAACTTGTGAACGCTCGGATCAGCGGGTCTCGCGGTGGTCGGTGTGCTTGCGGCAACGGGGGCAGAACTTCTTCAGCTCCATGCGGTCCGGGTCGTTGCGGCGGTTCTTCTTGGTGATGTAGTTGCGTTCCTTGCAGTCCACGCACGCCAAGGTGATCTTGGGGCGGACGTCAGAGCTCTTGCTGGCCACGTTCGTGCCTTCTTCCTGGCTTTGGGTGCTGCGTGTGACGATTTTCGTAGCGGGGGCGGGACTCGAACCCGCGACACCACGATTATGAGCCGTGTGCTCTAACCACCTGAGCTACCCCGCCGTTGAGAACACTCCTGAGCACCCGCCCATTCCACGACTCGGTCCGGCAGGCTTGGAGGAGACTTCCCAGAGCCCCTTTACGGAATCGAACCGTAGACCTTCTCCTTACCATGGAGACGCTCTGCCGACTGAGCTAAAGGGGCGCGACCCCGTCAAGCTCCGAGGGCCAGCGAGCAGAATACACAGCCTCGACGGCATACCTGAAATCGGCCGGACCCGGACTTGACCAACTCGCGATGATCGACGGATGGAACCACAAGCCGAGTCGTACTACGAGCCCCTGGCGGGCGGTCGGTTCCGCTCCACGGCGGCCACTTCGGGACCCTGGGGTCCTCAGGCCCAGCACGGCGGGCCGCCCGCGGCCCTGCTCGCCCGAGCCCTCGAAGGCCTCGATGCGGGCCCCGACGATGGCCCCGAAGATGGCCCCGCCGATGGCAGGGCCGCGGTGATCGGCCGGTTCACGATGGACCTGCTGGGACCAGTCCCCGTCGAGGAGCTCACGATGACGGCGTCGGTGATCCGGCCCGGGCGGACCGTCTCGCTGCGTCAGGCGGAGCTCAGCGCCACAACCGGGCGCGTCGTGGCGCGCGCCCAGGGGTGGACCTTTCCGGACACACGATGGGAAGCACACTCTGGTCCGGGTCTGCCCGGCGTACCACCGGAGCACGGGCCGGAAGACGGCCACCGCGAGGATCCACCCGCGTCGTGGTCGCGTGGCTACCTCGACTCGGTCGAGTGGCGCTGGGTCGAGGGCTCGTTGCGCAGGCCCGGTCCTGCCGTCGTCTGGATGCGGCCGCTGGTGCCGTTGCTGCCGGGCGAGGAGATGACGCCGTTGCAGCGGCTGCTCACCTGCGTCGACTCGGCCTCCGGCGTATCGGCTGTCCTGGACCTGGCCGAGTGGAGCTTCATGAACACCGAGCTGACGGTGCACGTTGTGCGGCCGCCGGTGGGCGAATGGGTGTGCCTGCGCGCCGAGACCACGATCGGCCCCGGTGCGGTGGGGTTGGCCGCGTCCGAGGTGTACGACGCGAACGGTCTGGTCGCCCGGTCGGCCCAGGCCCTGCTGGTGACGCGGCGGGGTTGAGCGAAAACCCAGTCGTCAGTCGACGAGGTGACGACCGACGAAGCGCAGCTGGGCAGGGGCCATCCGTCGCCAGTACGCAAGGTTGTGGGCTCCGGGTTGGTAGTGGACGCGGGGCCGGTGCCCGTGCGGGAAACCGTCGACATAGCTCTGCGTGGCTCGGTAGAAGGGATCACCGGTGCCGCAGTCGATCCTTACCGGGATCCCGGTGAGCTCGTCCTGGTGGCCGAAGACACTGAACTCGGCGTACTCCTTGGCGTCGCGGAACCCGGATCGCGACGCCTCCGAGCCGTCGGTCCACAGCGCCGGGCTCTCGGCGACCACGACGGCGCAACCATCCGGTCCGAGGATCGCGCCGAGACGAAGCGCCGCGTAGCCGCCCATCGACCAGCCCATCAGGCCGATCCGGGCGGTGGCCAACCCCAAGTCCGCCAGGAGTGGCAGGAACTCCTCGAGCACCATGCGGCTCGCGTCCTCCCCGTCGGCGCGCCGGTGCCAGTAGCTCGTGCCCCCGTCGACTGACGCGATCGCGAACGGCGGCAGGCCGGCACGGACTCCGGCGGCAAGGAAGTGGTCGAGCCCGAGATGGGGGCCCATGGCGGTGCGGTGATCCCCGCCGAGGCCGTGCAGGGCCACCAGGACCGGCAGCACTCCGGAGGCCTCCGGTGGTCGAGCCACCGTCCAGCCGGTCCGGTCACCGCGAGCCGCCGAGAAGAAGGATCCCGTCAGGACCTGCCCGGGAACCGCTGCGGGTACCCGGCCCGGGTCGCCGTTCAGACCCAACGCTTCCTGGAGCTCGGGACGCCCGGGAAGGACTCCCTGCTGCACACCGACACCCACACCGGCGACCCCGACCGCTCCTGCCCCGGCAGCGCCCAGCAGCAGAGCCCGCCGAGACGGTCGCCGCGGGGCCGCGTTCACTACTGGTCCTGGATCCTCGCGAATGGCTGGGCTGCCTCGAGCTCGTAGGCCACTTCCACCAGCCGCCGGTCGAAGCCCCGGCCGGCGGCCAGGTGTACGCCGATCGGCAGCCCCTTCGAGCTGGTCCCCATGGGCAGCGAGATCGCGGGATCGCCGCTGGCGTTCTGGAGCGGGGTGAAGGCCACCCACTCCCGCAACCGCGCGATCACCGTCTCGTAGCCCTGCAACGGGTCGAGCCAGCCCAGCTCCGGCGTCACCAGCGACAGCGTGGGGGTCAGCACGAGGTCGTGGTCGGCGAAGAAGCGGGTGCTCGTGCGATGGGCGAGGTTGAGACGCGCGATCGCCAGCGGCAGCCGCCATGCGTTCTTCGCCGCGTGCCTGGCCAGCCCCTTGGTCAGGTCGTCGTTGCGGCTGCGGTCGTAGGTGCGGTTGAAGGTGTACCTGCCCGCCGTACTCACGGCGAGCGCGAGCGTGCTCCAGTAGGTCAGGAAGTCGTCCTCGAAGGTGTCGGTCACCGGTGCTTCGGCGACCTCGATGGTGTGCCCGAGCTCCTCGAGCAGGCCCGCGGTGTGCAGCACGGCCTGAGCGGTCTCGTCGTCGGTCTTGCGGCCACCGATCGAGTTCTCGACGAGAGCGATCCGCAGCCGCTTCTTGCCCGGACCGGTCACGTCACCCACTGGGGGGAGCTTGAGCTCGCGGTAGACGCGTTCGGACTCCCGGAGGAATGCGGCGGTGTCGCGTACGGATCTCGACACGACGCCGTCGTGGACGATCTTGACGGGCATCTCCCAGTTGAGCTTGTCGCAGGGGATGCGACCGCCTGTGGGCTTCAGCCCCACCAGGCCGTTGCACGCGGCCGGGATGCGGATCGACCCGCCACCGTCGTTGGCGTGTGCCATCGGCACCGCGCCCGCCGCGACGAATGCCCCGGCACCAGCTGAGGAAGCTCCGGTGGTGTGGCCGGTGTGCCAGGGGTTGCGAACCGGGGGGTCCTCCTTGTACTCGGCACTCGCATTGAAGCCGTACTCGGAGAGCCGGGTCTTGCCCAGGGTGGTCATCCCGACCATGCCGAACATGCGCGCGAAGTTGCCGTCCGTGGCGGCTGGTTCGGCAACGAAGGCGCGAGTACCCAGCTGTGTCGGCAGGCCGGCGACGTCGCTGTTGTCCTTGACGAAGCTCGGCTGCCCGGCGAAGAAGCCGTCGTGCGGTGCGCCCGCATCTGACTTCGCGTCGGCGAACCGTTCTGCGGCCAGTCCCGAGAGAATTTCGTCCAGTACCCGGGTGCGGGCGACTGCCGCCTCGACCGCTTCGAGGCGCGAGACCCGACCCTCCCGGATCTCCTTTGCGAGGCCCACGGCGTCGTGGTCACCGAGGGCGTCGTCGCAGAACGCGTGCACGCGGATCCGGGGTGCGGGGTTGTCGTGAGGCATCACCTGAACCGTAACGGTCCGCCCAGCTGGGTGGTCCGGCGTTCTCTCGAACACATGGACGAGAACCCAGCAGTATCGGTCTACCAAGGTCGGCTCGACGTTGCGTCCAGGGCGCGAGTTCTTCAAGTCGTGTCCGTCGGCCTCTGGGTGGCACTGAGCGCCCTGACGATGGGCCGGCTCTCGGCCCCGGTCCCCGACGTCGTCGTACGCCGGCGGGCTGACTCTCGTGAGCTGCTGCGTCAGAGCGCCGACTCGCAGCTGGGGGCCGAGGATCTTCTCCATCGCGTGCGTTCGGATCTCGAGAAGCTGAGTGCGGCCGCGTTCTGCGACCGGTGGAAGGTGCAGCAGCCGGTCTGATCCTGTTGGTCAGCGTCGGGCAATGCCGCGCCGGTGGCAGCCGACGAGGTGGGTGTCGACCAGTCCGGTCGCCTCCAACAGCGCGTGCATCGTCGTCGGGCCGACGAAGCCGAAGCCTCGCTTGCGCAGAGCCTTCGACAGCGCGGTGGACTCCGGGGAGACGGCCGGTACATCGGAAGCGACGCGTGGCTCCGGATCCCGCTCGGGCCGGAAGCCGCCGATGAAGGCGTCCAGACCGCCGTCCTCACGCATCGCCACGGTGGCCTGCGCGTTGCGCCTCGTCACCTGGATCTTGGCGCGGTTGCGCACGATGCCGGTGTCAGTCATCAGGTGATCGAGCTCGTCGTCGGTCATCGCCGCCACCAGGTCGACGTCGAATCCGTGGAACACCTCGCGGAACCGCTCCCGCTTGTTCAGGATCGTCGACCAGGACAGCCCCGCCTGGAACGCCTCGAGGCTGAGCCGCTCGAAGAGGCCACGCTCGTCGCGCACGGGCACGCCCCACTCCGCGTCGTGATAGTCGCGCATGGTCCCGGGCCGGCTCGCCCAGGGACAACGGGCCACACCGTCCTCACCCGTGACGGCGCCATCCGTCACGCCAAAGCCCTGCTGATGGCCCTGACGTGCTCCGGCGTGGAGCCGCAGCACGCACCGATCAGGTCGACGCCCAGGTCACGCAGCTCGACGGCGTGCCGGGCCATGTCGGCCGGTGTCGCGTCGTACTCGAAGTGGTCGCCGACCACCTGAGGGAGGCCGGCGTTGGACTGCGCCACGATCAGCAGGCCCTCGGGCCGCGCGGCGACCATCTGCGCCGCGATGGCGGCCATCTCATCTGGACCTCGGCCGCAGTTCGCCCCGACGGCGTCGACTCCTGCGGCTGCCAACGCCGCGACGGCGTCGGCAGGCCGGACACCCATCATGGAGCGCAGGTTGGTGTCGAAGCTCAGAGAGGCCACGATCGGAAGGCCGGGTACGACGTCGCGTGCAGCCGCGATGGCAGCCTCGACCTCGGCCAGATCGCTCATCGTCTCGATGAGCACCAGGTCGATGCCGCCGTCTCGCAGGCCGACGAGCTGCTCCGCGAAGATGGCCTGTGCCGCGGCGGCATCCATGGTGCCGAGTGGAGCCATCAGCTCACCGGTGGGGCCGAGGTCACCGGCCACGAGGGCGCCGTACTGCTCAGCCACCTCGCGAGCGAGGCGCGCGCCTGCCTCGTTCAGCTCGTGGACACGGTCACCGAGGCCGTGCATGTCCAGCCGAGGGCGGGTGCCGCCGAACGTGTTCGTGGTGAGGATCCGCGCACCGGCCTCGCAGTAGGCGCGATGAACCTCGCGGATCGCGTCGGGACGGTCGACGTTCCAGAGCTCACCGGAGCCACCGTCGTCAAGGCCCTTGTCCTGAAGCAGTGTGCCCATGCCCCCGTCGACCACGACCGGCCCACGCGCGGCTAGGTCGGTGAGGTCGGTGAGGTCGGTGAGCAAGCTGTGGGTCAGGGTCTGCTGTTCGTCAGTCACTCGGAGAGCCTAGGCCGTGCCTGCCAATCCTCGTCCGTCGCGAGCGTCGTCCCACGGAGTGCCTCGCAAGGCGGAGGAGGGAGGCGATGCGCCAGCATCGACGACTGACGACAACGCCGCGAGGTGCCCGTGGGGCGGCGCGCAGCAGGACATGGGGTTGGCAGACACGGCCTAGGGCCGTTGGTGTGCCAATCCAGGGATCGGGATATCCGGTTGGCCGTGGTGGGCCAGACCTGTTCAGGGGCCGCGCTTGACCATCCGGACGTTGGGCAGCGGCGGGGAGTGCAGCGCTTCGAGGGGATCGCCCTCCGGCAGCTGGAACCGGTCGCTCGTCCCGGTCTCCAGCAGCGCCTCCCACTCGGCACGGTAGGCGACGACCTCGTCGTGCTCGCGGCCGATGTAGTTCCACCACATGACGATCTTCTCCCCGAACGGCGGGCCGCCGAGGAGCAGCAGCCGGGTCTCCTCCAGGGCGGTCAGCTCGACGGAATCGGAGCCGGCTTCCAGGAAGCCGAGCTCGTGGGCATCCACCGGTTTCCCGTCGACGGTGAGGCTGCCGAAGTCGACGAGCAGGCCGAGCTCGTACGTGGGGTCGAGGGGCACCCGGAGCGTCGTACCGGCCGCCAGCGTGAGCTCGGCCCCGAGGAGTGGGCTGTACGTCGTGACCGGCGAGGTCGAGCCCAGCAACGAACCCATGAACACCCGCGCCTGCCAGCCCTCACCGGAGACCGGGTCGGGTGCGAAGTGCTCGAAGGTGGGGTCCACCTGTCGGTCGCCGTCGGGCAACGCCAGCCACAGCTGCGCGCCGTGCAGGGTGGTGGTCTCGGGGGTGGAGTACTCGCTGTGGCTGATGCCGCGCCCGGCCGTCATCAGGTTGAGCTCGCCGGGGCGGACCGTCGCGTGGTGCCCGGCGGAGTCTCGGTGCTCGATCTCGCCGGTGAACAGCCAGCTGACGGTCTGCAGTCCAGTGTGCGGGTGGGGCGGGACGAGCATGCCGCCGGACCCCTCGACGTCGTCGGGTCCGTAGTGGTCCAGGAAGCACCACGCGCCGATGAGGGAACGCTGCCGCTGCGGGAGGGTCCGGCGTACGGTCATCGCGCGCAGGCCGCCCAGCGGGACGTCACGCGGGGTCAGTACTTCCATGACCCAAGCGTGCCACGCGCCGCGAACTCCGGGCCTCCGCGGAGGTCATACGAACTGGTCGCGACTGCCGCCACAACGTATGACGTCCCTGAGTTGACCAGGGACCGCAGGACGTCATGCGAGGTGGTCGCTACTGCCGCCACAACGCATGACGTCCCGCAGGAGGTCATACGAACTGGTCGCAATCGCAGCCAGACCGTATGACGTCCCCAGGCTGACCGCCGAACGCCCGCAGGACGTCATACGAGCTGTCGCGACTGCCGCCACAACGTATGACGTCCCAGCAGAGATGTGCTGTTCGGTCGAGCCGTTCGGCGGTGGGTCAGCGGCCGCGGCGGCGGCTGAAGTCAGCCGCGCTGTGGTTGCCGCCCGACGATGAGGCCGAAGCTGCACCCGAGCCGCTGCGACGTCCGCCGGAGCGCGACTGCCCCTGCGAGCGGCCACCCTGGGGACGACCGCCTTGTGAGCGACCACCGCCACGACGACCTCCGCCTCGGCCATTGGACTGGTTGCCCGACGAGGCGGGACGGTCGTCAGGAAGACCACCCGCAACCAGGACGCGCTCGCCCGGCGCGAGCTTGCGCAGCAGCGCGTGCTCGGGCCCGGATACCCGGGTCGTGGTCGGGTTGATGCCGGCTGCGCGGGTCAGGGACCTGACGTCCTTGACCTGCTGGTCGGTCATCAGCGTGATGACGGTCCCGGCGGCACCGGCACGGGCGGTACGGCCCGAGCGGTGCAGGTACGCCTTGTGCTCTGCGGGCGGATCGGCGTGGACGACCAGCGCGACGTCGTCCACGTGGATGCCTCGCGCGGCGATGTCGGTGGCCACCAGCGTCGTTGCCTTGCCGGTGTGGAACGCCTCCATGTTGCGGGTCCGCGCGTTCTGGGCGAGGTTGCCGTGCAGCTCCACCGTGGGTACGCCGCGTGCGTTCAGCTGGCGGGCGAGCGCCTTGGCGCCGTGCTTGGTGCGGGTGAAGACCATGGTGCGGCCCGGGGCGCTGGTCAGGTCGACCAGTACCGGCACCCGCTGGTCGCGGTGCACGTGCAGCACGTGGTGGTCCATCGACGAAACCGGCGACTGGGCCGAGTCGGCCTCGTGGGTGGCCGGGTTGTCCAGGTAGCGCTTGACGAGGACGTTGACGCCCGAGTCGAGGGTGGCCGAGAACAGCATCCGCTGGCCGCTCTTGGGGGTCTGGTCGAGCAGTCGACGGACGGCAGGCAGGAAGCCGAGGTCGGCCATGTGGTCGGCCTCGTCGAGCACGGTCACCTCGACCGAGCTCAGGTCGCAGACACCTTGGTTGATCAGGTCCTCGAGGCGGCCTGGGCAGGCGATCAGGATGTCGACACCGGCGCGCAGCGCCTGCACCTGCGGGTTCTGGCCGACGCCACCGAAGACGGTGCGCGTCTTGAGACCGTGCACTCGGGCCAATGGCTCGAGCGCGGCGGCGATCTGGCTGACCAGCTCACGGGTCGGGGCGAGGATCAGGGCACGAGGGCGCTTCGGCGTACGACGACCGCGGGACGCTTCCAGCCGCGCGATGAGCGGCAGCGCGAAGGCGATGGTCTTGCCGGAGCCGGTACGGCCGCGGCCGAGGACGTCACGACCCGCGAGCGAGTCGGGCAGCGTCGCGGCCTGGATGGGAGTGGGCTCGGTGATGCCGGCAGCAGCCAGCACGTCGGAGAGCTCTGCGGGCACGCCGAGCTCGATGAAAGATGTGGACAAGGGGATTCGCTAACTAATGACGGGTGTCTCACCAGCGATGGCGTTGTGTTCGTCGAACAAACGCAGGCGTCGTGGAGCACTGGGCCCGCGAGCGGGCGCTGATGCTGCAACACGCATCAGGATCGAGGTGAGACTGGACGATCCTTGTGACTCCACTCTAGGGCACCGGGACCGTTTGGTCCGAATCCTCGGACAGTTCGCGGCTGTGACCTGCGACTCCTGCGCGCGGGCCCCGATTGGGGGTCAGCGGAAGGCGTCCTGCCCGGTGAGCGCCTTGCCGAGCACCAGCTGGTGGACCTCGGAGGTGCCTTCGTAGGTCAGCACCGACTCGAGGTTGTTGGCGTGCCGCATCATCGGCCACTCCAGGGTGATGCCCGCGGCACCCATGATCGTGCGGCACTCACGGGCGATCTTGATCGCCTCCCGGATGTTGTTCAGCTTGCCGAAGCTGACCTGCTCCGCAGTGATCCGGCCCTCGTCCTTGAGCCGCCCGAGATGCAGCGCGAGCAGCATCGACTTGCCAAGCTCGACGGTCATGTCGGCGAGCTTGGCCTGGGTGAGCTGGAAGCCGCCGAGCGGCTTGTCGAAGATCTCGCGTTCGGCGGCGTACCGCAGCGTCGCGTCCAGGCAGTCACGCGCGGCGCCGACCGAGCCGAAGATGATGCCGAAGCGGGCTTCGGTCAGACAGCTCAGCGGGCCGCGCAGACCCCTCACCTCGGGCAGGACAGCGTCCGCCGGCAGCCGTACGCCCTCCAGCACCAGCTCGCTGGTCACCGAGGCCCGCATCGACATCTTCTGCTTGATGTCGGGGGCGGAGAACCCAGCCGTGTCGGTGGGTACGACGAACCCGCGGATGCCGCCCTCATCCGTCTGGGCCCATACGACGGCCACGTCCGCGACCGAGCCGTTCGTGATCCACATCTTGGTGCCGTCCAGCACCCAGTCGGCGTCCTCCCCCGAGCCGTCCCGCCGGGCGCGCGTGCGCATGTCGGCCGGGTTGGAGCCGAAGTCGGGCTCGGTCAGGCCGAAGCAGCCGATCTTCTCGCCCTTCGCCATCTCCGGCAGCCACTGCTCCTTCTGCGCTGCGGATCCGTGGGCATGGATCGCGAACATGGCCAGGCTGCCCTGGACCGACATCAGCGAGCGGATGCCCGAGTCGCCGGCTTCGACTTCCATGCAGGCCAGCCCGTAGGCCGTCGTACTCGTGCCGGCGCAGCCGTATCCCTCGAGGTGCATCCCCAGGGCGCCGATCGCGCCCAGCTCCCGGGCGATCTCGCGCACGGGGGTGTTGCCCTTCTCGTACCACTCGGCGATGTTCGGTCGGATGCGATCGTCGACGAAGCGACGCACGGTCTGCTGGATCGCGCGGTCCTCCTCGTTGACCAGCGAGTCGGTGTCGAGCAGTCCCAAGGGTGAGATGTCGGCCATGCCGCCAATCTAGGCCTTGTACCGCTCGCGTCGATAAGCCCCCAAGCGATCGGGTGCATCCGAGGCCGCCGTACGCGACTACGCCCGCCGCTACCTCGCCCTCTCGTGCACTGACACCGCTGCCACTTGCCGATAGTCCCTGACGAATTGGCCGCCCATATCGGACATCAAGGGGCCAGAACGTCAGGGACTATCTGGTTGCGGCGGGGAGGGGGAGGGCGGCCAGCCGGGCCAGCTCGTTGGCCACGGTCGCGGCGACGGCGGTGGCGAGAGTCTCGGCGTCGTCCCCGGGCAGCTCGGGTACGACGCGGTGCACGATGCCGGACTTCACCAGAGCGGCAGAACCGATGCCCTGTGACTCGGCCATCTCCGCGGCATGGTCGAGGTCGCCGTGGCGGATGATGCTGGCCCCTTCCGGCGGTAGGGGTGAGAGCCAGGCGTTCTCGGTGGCGACCACGACTTGCGCCGGGAGCAGCGCGAGCGCGCCACCGCCGCAGCCCTGGCCGAGGATCACCGAGACGGTCGGGACGGTCATCGTGGTCAGCGCGGCGATGCAGTGTGCGATCTCCCCCGCGATGGCATCTTCCTCGGCGGCCACCGAGAGCTCTGCGCCCGGGGTGTCGATGACCGTGACCAGCGGCAGGCCCAGTTCCTCGGCCAGCCGCATCCCGCGCCGTGCCTGCCGAAGCGCTGCCGCGCCCAGTGGCGTCCCGCGCCTCTGCTCATGGCGATCCTGCCCGACCAGCACGCAGGGCTGGCCGTCGAGCCGGGTCAGGGTCACCAGCACAGCGGCGCCACGCTCCCCCTCTTCGGTGCCGTTCAGCTCGACGGTGCCCTGAGCGCCGTGCCGCAGCAGATCCCGTACGCCGAAGCGGTCCTCGCGTCTCGTCTCTTCGACCGCCTCCCAGACCGGCAGCTGTACGCCGCCACCGGAACCTCGAAGCGGCAACGCAGGTGGTTCGGCCCGGTCGGCGAGCACGGCAAGGGTCCGGTCGATCAGGTCCGGGAGGTCCTCCGTGGCCACCACCGCGTCGATGACTCCCTTCCCGGCGAGGTTCTCGGCCTGCTGCACGCCGGCCGGGAACGGATGTCCCTCGAGCGCCGCGAAGACCTTCGGTCCCAGGAACCCGACGAGCGCAGCGGGTTCGGCAACAGTCACCTGGCCCAGCGATCCCCACGACGCATAGACGCCACCGGTCGTCGGGTGGCGCAGGTGGACCAGGTAGGGAAGCCCAGCCGCGCGGTGGGCCATCACCGCGCGGGAGATCGCCACCATCTCGAAGAACGCGGGAGTGCCCTCCTGCATCCGGGTGCCGCCGGACGCGGTGGTTGCGAGCAGTGGCAGCCCCTCGGCGGTGGCACGTCGTACGGCGGACACGATCCGCTCTGCCGCAGCGCACCCGATCGACCCGCCGAGGAAGGCGAACTCGTTCACCACGACCGCGACCGGCCGGCCCCGCACGAGTCCGCGGCCGGTGAGCACCGACTCGTCGGTCCCCGCACGATCGGCCGCCCTGTGCAGCTCGGCCTGGTAGCCCTCCGAGTGCGAGCCGATGTCGACCGGCTGGTCCCACGACTCGAAGGAGTGGTCATCGAGCACGAGGTCGATGACTCCTGCAGCGGACCAGCGCCTGCTCATCCGGGACTCATCCGGGCTGGCCGGGCTCTTCGTCGCCCTGCAGCCAGGCACGCACGGACGACCCGTGCTCGTCGAGGAGCGGCGGTGCGCGGTGCTCCTTGCGAGTCACCTCGGTGCCATCGGCGTCGAAGAACCGGAGTGGTGGGCCGGGCAGGGTGACCTGCCCGAGCACCGAGTGCTCCACGTCCACCAGCAGGCCCTGGCTCGCGGTCTGGTCCCAGCCGTAGACCTCGTCGATCTCGCGCACCTTGCCGGCGGGGATGCCCACCTCGGCCAGTCGTGCGAGCAGCGGCTCGGCGTCCCAGTCCGCGAAGACCTGCTCCACGATCGCGATGACTCGCTCGCGGTTGGCGACGCGGTCGGCGTTCGTCGCCAGCCCCTCGGTGAGCGGGTCGACGGCGAACCCCTCGCAGAACCGGCGCCACAGTCCCTCGCTGCCCACCGCGATCTGCACCGCGCTGTCGCGGCAGTGGAACAGGCCGTACGGACTGATCGAGGGGTGGTGGTTGCCCTGTGCCTGCCCGACCTCGCCGGCGACGGTCCAGCGGGTGCCCTGGAAGGCATGCACTCCAACTGTGGCCGCAAGCAGCGAGGTCCGCACGATGGTGCCGACGCCTGTGCGGGCACGTTCGTGCAGGGCCGCGAGCACGCCATAGGCGCCGTACATCCCGGCCAGCAGATCGGCGATCGGAACCCCCACCCGCTGCGGATCCTCGGGACCGGAGCCGGTCAGCGACATCAGTCCGGCCTCGCCCTGCGCGATCTGGTCATAGCCCGCGCGTCCACCTTCGGGGCCGTCGTGACCGAACCCGGTCACGGACAGCACCACCAGACGTGGGTTGCGCTGCTGCAGGAGCTCGAAGCCCAGCCCGAGACGGTCGAGTACGCCGGTCCGGAAGTTCTCGACGAGCACGTCAGCGCGGTCGACCAGCTGCACGAGTACTTCGCGATCCGCCTCGTCCTTGAGGTCGAGCGCAATCGACTCCTTGTTGCGGTTGGTCGAGAGGAAGTACGTCGACTGCCGGTCGTCCTCGGGCCCGACGAACGGCGGACCCCAGCCACGGGTGTCGTCGCCGTGGCCCTTTGCCTCGACTTTGATCACGCGGGCCCCGAGGTCGCCCAGCATCATGGTGGCGTGCGGGCCGGCGAGCGCCCGGGTGAGGTCGACGACGAGTATGCCCTCGAGGGATCCCTTCCCAGCCGCTGCGGTCACGCCGCTCACCAGCCCGGCAGCACGAGGGCTGCCCAGACGAGGAGCGGTCCGACGAGGGTCACGATCACGGCGTACCCGAGGATCTGCTTGTAGTAGACCGGTTCCTCGATCGTGTCGGGCTTGTTGGCCAGCATCAGCGCTCCGTTGGTCGAGAAGGGACTGACATCCACGATGGTCGAGGAGACCGCGAGGGCCGCCACGAACATGGCGGCGCTGATGCCGCCGTCGGCGATCAGCGGTACCGCGATCGGGATGATCACCGGCAGCAACGCGGTCGAGGACGCGAACGCCGACACCACTCCCCCGACGTAGCAGAGGATCAGGGCGCCGATCGCGGCTGCACCCAGCCCGGCGGCCCAGTTGCCGACGAACTCGGGCGCCTTCGCAGTCGTGAGGACCGTCGCGTAGGTGGTGACTCCCGCGACCAGGAGCACGGTCGGCCACGCTATTTGCTTGATCGCGTCCTTGTGCTCGTTCGCGTTGAGCGCCGCCAGGATGACGGCCGCCGTGATGGCGACGAAGCCGATGTTCTTGTCGAAGACCAGGGCGATCAGAGCGACAGCGACGAAGGCCACCAGGGTGAGCACCTGCTGACGCCGTACGCCCGGCTTGGTCTCGGTCGCGGTGCCGGTCTCCGTAACGGTGCCGCCGCCACCTGCCGGAACGGCTGCGCCGCCGCTGTCCCGGTCCCCAGAGAGCGTTTCCGGGTCGTCGGGGTCGAGTCGCCGGCTCATCAGCTTCCGGCCACCGAGTACGACGAACAGCGCAACGCCCAACAAGATGTTGACGATCAGGCTGGCGAGGAACACGGCGATCTCACTGGAGGGCAGACCGGCGACCTCCATCACCGAGTTGGTGATCGTGCCGTAGATGCTGATCGGCGAGAACCCGCCCGCCTGCGCCCCGTGGACCACCATCATGCCCATCATCAGCGGGTTGATCTGGTAACGCCCGGCGAAGCCCAGCGCGATCGGACCGATGATGGCGCAGGCCGCCGGGCTGGCGGCACCGATCGCCGTCAGAAGTGCCGTGACGAAGAACATCACCCACGGGATGAGCGCCACCCGACCGCCGACCGCCTTCACGGCACTCTGGACGATCAGATCGACCGTTCCGTTGTTCTTCGCTATCGCGAAGAGATAGGTGACCCCGATCAGGGTCAGCACGAGATCGCCGCTCACTCCGGCGAGGATCTCCTTCTCATCGAGGTCGAGGGCGTACATGCCGACCAGCCAGGCGGCGACGTAGGCCAGCGCCCCCATGTTGATCGGCAGCACGGTGCCGACCACGAACAGTGCTACCAGCGCGATGATTGCGACCCATTCCGGTCCCATGACAGTCCTCCCAATCTCCGCCCATCAATCTAGGCAGAGCCAGTGAGTCGGGCCACATGACACCGATCGCCCCACTGGTTCAGTGGCCTAGCCAATAGCCCAATGAGCCATCTGTCAATAGGATGCGTCCCATGGATGCGAAATCACCCGATCCGGGCTCCCCCTTCCCGGGCAAGCTCGTGCGCACTCGGCTCTACGAGCAGGTGGCCGAGCAGATCACCTCCTGGATCGCCGAGAACAAGCTCAGCCCGGGCGACCGGCTCCCGGCGGAGCGAGAGCTGGCTGCGCGCCTCGGGGTCAGCCGCGCGACCTTGAGCCAGGCACTGGTCGCGCTCGAGGTGATCGGCGTGGTGGCCGTCAGGCACGGGGACGGGACAGTCGTCACCAAGTCGCGGACCCGGCGCATCGTCGAGGCGATCCGCGCCCATGCCGACCGGCTTCCGGAGGTCATCGACACCCGGGATGCGCTCGAGACCAAGCTCGCCGCGCTGGCCGCCGCTCGTCGTACGGACGAGGACCTGAAGCGTATGGACGAGGCCCTGGACTCGATGGAGGCCGACATCGACGCCGGCGGACGTGGCGACGAGGGTGACGAACGGTTTCACGCAGCGGTGACGGGGGCTGCCCACTCACTGCTGCTGGCTCGGCTGATGGACGAGATCGGGGACCTGATCAAGGAGACCCGGATCGAGTCGCTCTCCGAGCCAGAACGACCGCGCGCATCCCTCGCCGGGCACCGCGCGATCGCCGAGGCCATCCGGGCCGGTGACCCCGACTCCGCCGCTGACGCGATGCACGCCCACGTGGCCCTGGTCAGTGACGTGGCGCTCCTGCGCGAGTCCCAGTGACCGGTGCCGAACAGCTCGCCGTACTCGCAGCCGGCTTCGGCGCCGGCATCCTGACCTCGACCGTCGGCGTCGCGTCGCTGTTGAGCTTCCCGGTGCTGGTCGCGGTCGGGCTTCCGCCCGTGGTGGCGAACGCGTCGAACACGATCGGGATGACCCCCGCCGGTCTCAGCGGGTCCTTCGGCTACCGACGGGAACTGCGCGAGCACCCACGCATCTCGTTCCTGGTGCTGGGCCTCTGTGCCGCCGGATCGGTCGCTGGCGCGGCACTCCTGCTGGCGTTGCCCCCGGGGGTCTTCGAGGCCGTCGTCCCGTGGCTGATCCTGGTCACCAGCATCCTGGTCGGCGTCCAGCCGCTGGTGACGAAGGAGCTGCGCAAGCGACGAGGCGCGGACGCCCCCGATCGCGAGACCATGTCGCCGGCCACAGCCGTCTGGGCGACCCTGACGGGCGTGTACGGCGGCTACTTCGGCGCCGGCTCTGGAGTGATGATGGTGGCCGTGCTGGGGTTCGGGCTCGACCTCGACCTGCGCATCGTGAACGCGTTGAAGACCCTGGCCGTGATGGCCGCCAACGTCGTGGCCACCGTGATCTTCCTGTTCCTCGCGGAGCTCGACTGGCTGGCGATCGGCCTGCTCGCGGGGGGCTCCGTGGTGGGCGGGTACGTCGGTGCACACATCGGTCGCCGGCTGCCTTCATCGGTGTTCCGGACCCTGATCGTGGTCGTGGGCGTGGCTGCGTCGATCCTCATGATGAGGTGAGCCGTAGGACGACAGGTGCCCTCAGGGAACCAGCGACCTGGTGATCTCGGCGGCGGGAAGCGGGCGTGCCGCGGCGTGACCCGTCCCGGCCCACAGGTGCGCCACCTGCGCATCGCCCGCCGCCACGGCCGCGGCCCGGAGAGGTGCGGTGAGGTGATGCAGGTGCGGGTAGCCCGCCGGGGCGTCGGTGTGATCGGCCATGAACCGGTTGGCCAGTCCGCGTGCCCAGCGCCCCGTGTACGCGCGGGTCAGGCTGGTGCCATCGAACGTCGGGTCGGACAACGCTGCCCGGTAGACCGGGTTGGTACCGGCCTCGTCGGCCAGCAGGTACGCCGTACCAACCTGAGCGGCGGCAGCGCCTCGCCCCAGGACCGAGGACACATCGCGCGCATCGGTTACGCCACCTCCTGCGACCACCGGGACGTCGACGGCGACAACGATCGCCTCGACGAGGTCGGGGAGCGCCGTCGAGTCGGGAGCAGCATCCTGGTCCCACGTGCCGCGATGTCCACCGGCGCCAGGGCCCTGCACGGAGAGTGAAGCCGCGCCCCGTGCCACCGCCTCCCGGGCCTCGGCGACCGACGTGACTGTAACCATCGAGAGGACCCCGACATCCCTGAGCCGGCCCAGCAGCTCCGGTGCCGGGCAGCCGAAGGTGAACGACGCCACGTCAGGTCGCAGATCCATCACGACCTCGACCTTGGCCTGCCAGTGATCGTCGTCCCACCGTGCTTCGCCGAGGGTCGCACCCAGCCGGGATGCCTCGGGCTCCAGTGAGCGGCGGTAGCTGCGAAGCGCGTCCGGGTCGGGTTCGTACGGCTCGACGACGAACAGGTTCAGCCCGTACGGCGCCGAGGTGGTCGAGCGAGCGCCCTCGACCTCGGCTGCCACTGCCTCCGCTGTCTTGTAGCCAGCAGCCAGGAAGCCGAGCCCACCCGCCTCGGAAACCGCGGCGGCGAGCGCCGCTGTGGACGCGCCGCCCGCCATCGGCGCGCCGATGACCGGACACGCGAGGTCACGCACGTCGAACATGTGCTTGTGAGATCAGGGGGCGATGCCGACGTACTTGACCGAGAGGTACTCCTCGATTCCCTCCGGGCCGCCCTCGCGACCGAAGCCAGACTGCTTGACGCCACCGAAGGGTGCTGCCGGGTTCGACACGATGCCCTGGTTGATCCCGACCATGCCGAACTCCAGGCCCTCGCTGACCCTGATAGTCCGGCTCAGGTCGGCGGTGAAGGCGTAGGCAACCAGGCCGTACTCGGTGTCGTTGGCCATCTGCACGGCCTTCTCGTCGTCGGAGAACGTGGTGATCGGCGCCACGGGACCGAAGATCTCCTCTCGGAAGAGGTCGGCGTCCGGCGAGACCTCGGTCAGCACCGTCGGCTCGAAGAAGTAGCCCTTGTCACCAGTCGTGGATCCGCCGGTCACCACGGACGCGCCGCGCGAGGTGGCGTCGGCGACGAGCTCGGCAACCTTGTCGCGCTGCTTGCTGTCGATTAGCGGACCAACGGTGACGCCGTCCTCGGTACCGCGCCCGACGATCTCCGCCGCCATCCGCTCCGAGAACTTCGACGCGAACTCGTCGGCCACCGACTCGTGCACGAGGAAGCGGTTCGCAGCGGTGCAGGCCTCGCCCATGTTGCGCATCTTCGCGATCATCGCGCCGTCCACGGCCGCGTCCAGGTCGGCGTCGGCGAACACCAGGAACGGCGCGTTCCCGCCGAGCTCCATGGAGACCCGCAGCAGCTGGTCGGCCGACTGCTTCACCAGCTGCTTGCCGATGGGAGTGGAGCCGGTGAAGGTCAGCTTCCGCAGCCGCTCGTCGCCGATCAGCCTTCCCATCACCTCGGAGGTGTTGGCGGTGGAGATGACGTTGAGCACGCCCGGTGGCACGCCGACCTCGGTCAGCAGGTCGGCAAGGGCCAGCATCGTCAACGGGGTCTGGGAGGCCGGCTTGACCACCATCGTGCAGCCCGCGGCGAGGGCCGGCCCAATCTTGCGGGTGCCCATGGCGAGCGGGAAGTTCCAGGGGGTGATCATCAAGGTCGGACCGACCGGCTGCTTCATGGTCATCAGCCGGGTGTTGCCGTCCGGGGACGTCGCCCATCGGCCCGAGATCCGCACGACCTCCTCCGAGAACCACCGGAAGAACTCCGCGCCGTACGTCACCTCGCCCTTCGACTGGGCGATGGGCTTGCCCATCTCGAGGGTCATCAGCAGGGCGAAGTCGTCGGCTCGCTCGGTGAGCAGCTCGAACGCCGAACGGAGGATCTCGCCCCGTGCGCGGGGGGCGGTGGCTGCCCAGTCGTGCTGTGCCGCCGCCGCGGCATCGAGCGCGGCCACCCCGTCGGCCGCGTTAGCCGAGGCGACGCTGGTGAGGGTCGCTCCGGTGGCTGGGTCTTCCACGTCGATGGTCGACCCGTCGGACGAGTCGCGCCACTCGCCGCCGATGAAGAGGCCAGTGGGGACCTTGTCAAGCAGTTCCTTCTCATTCATGAGGACAACCTAGGTCAGAAGTGGGGGTACGACGAGCCCGGGGTGGGGGTACGACGAGGCCGGGTGCGGACGGTGCCGAGGACTCCGTTTCCACCTGGGTGGACACTGAGGGCAGAACCGCGGATCGGAGACGAAACACATGGCCCCCAGCACAGCGCCGGACGGCATCGACGTCGGCGTCCCTCCCACGGGCACGGGCTGTGCCGACTGCGACTCTGCCACTCCCCCGGGCTGGTGGGTGCACCTCCGGCGGTGCGCGCAGTGCGGTCACGTCGCCTGCTGTGACACCTCCCCCGCCCAGCACGCCAGCGCCCATGCAGAGGCGACCGGACACCCCGTCATCCAGAGCTTCGAGCCGGGCGAGGACTGGTTCTACGACTACGCGACCGGCCAGGCCTTCGACGGTCCGGTCCTGGCAGCTCCGGACTCGCGGCCGGACATGCAGACCTCACCCGGGCCGCGCGACAGGGTGCCGCGGGACTGGATGCAGCACGTCCATCGCTGAGTCGAGCTGAGTGGCCAGCACGTCGCGCATGGCGTCGCTCGCCCGCGCAAGTTCCGACTCGAGTTGGGTCAGGAGTAGTTCCTCCGCCGGCGCATTCCCCGCCTGACCTTCAAGCTGCTCACAAACTGCCGCGACCACGACAGCACCGATGCTGACGGCCGCGCCCTTGAGCTGATGTGCGGCCTCACTCAATGCCCCGAGCGTCGCTGGTTGCGACTGCATCCCGGATCGCGGCGATGATGACGGGGCAGTCCTCGAGGAACGCGTTCGTCAGCGAGGGAAGCAGGCCCCATCCGTCGTCCGGCCCCAGCTGACGCAAGAGTGTCAGGCGCTCAACGTCGATGACCGGACTGTTGCTGTCCGATTGGGTCTCTGTCCGGCTGGGGGGCTCCTCCGCCTGGGGGCGATCCGGGCGGGCCCAGGTGCCCAGGGCATCGTTGAGGGTTCCTACATCCACCGGCTTGGGCACAAATGCGTCCATCCCGACGGAGATGCAATGCTCGCGATCCTCGGACAGGACACCAGCAGTCATAGCGATGACGGGGAGTCGGTCACCGTCGCCCTCGCGCTCGCGGATCCGTTCGGTCGCGGTGAACCCGTCCATCACCGGCATGTGGCAGTCCATCAGAACGGCCGAGTAGTAGCGGGCCTCGATGGCCGCGAGGGCGTCGACGCCATTGGCGACGATGTCCACCGTGTACCCGAGTCTTGAGACCACGCCCTCTGCAACCAGCTGGTTCAGGGAGTTGTCCTCGACGACCAGCACACGTCCCCTAGCCTTGGTGGGCAGGGCGCGCCGTGGAGGCGCCGGCGAATAGGGCACCACCGGCGTGGTCGACATCATGCGCATCAGCCGGTCGAAGAGCTCGGAGCTGCGAACCGGCTTGCTCAGCCACTCCTGCACTCCGGCTTGCTGCAGCTCCTCCTGGTCGACACCAATGGCGGACGACAACATGATGAGCCGTGTCCTGCTCAGGCTCACGTCGCTCGAGATGAGACCCGCCAGCTCGACGCCACCGATGTCTGGCATGCACGTGTCCAGCACCGCGATCGCGTAGTGATCGCCCATCGCCACCGCCTCCCTCATGATCGAGACCGCCACCCCCGCATGCTCGATGACATCGGGGCGCAGACCCCAGGACTTGAGCTGGGACTCCAGGATCCGACGGCTGGTGGCGTTGTCGTCCACGACGAGCACACGCAGGTCCCTGAGCACGTGGTGGCCAGAAACCTCCCCTGCCATGGGCGCGGTCGCCGCGACGGACAGCGGCACCTCGAACCAGAAGGTGCTGCCGACCCCTTCCTCGCTCTCCACGCCGATCTCGCCTCCCATGGCTTCGGTGAGCCGTCGCGAGATCGCCAGCCCCAGGCCGGTGCCTCCGAACCGGCGCGTCGTTGATGCATCCGCCTGGGTGAACGAGTCGAACAGGCGAGCCTGGGCCTCGCCAGGGATGCCGATTCCTGTGTCGGTCACCTGAATGCGAAGCCGCACCTCATCTGCGACGCCACCCACGACGCGGGCAGTGATCACCACCTGGCCCTGATCGGTGAACTTCACGGCGTTCGACGCCAGGTTGAGCAGGATCTGCCGCAGCCGCCCTTTGTCCCCGACCAGCCGGTTCGGCGTATTTGGCAGGCAGTAGGCGATGAGCTCCAACTGCTTTCGCGCCGCTGGCAACGCCAGCAATGCGGCGACGCCCTCCACCATCAACTCAGGCTCGAAGTCGGCCGGGGTGAGGTCGACCATCCCGGCCTCCAGCTTGGAGAAGTCGAGGATGTCGTTTATGACCTGCAGCAGTTCCTCACCGGCGTCCTGGACGCCTTCGGCGTACTGTCTCTGGATCGCGTCCAGCGGAGTCTCCAGCAGCAGGCCGGCAAGTCCGATGACGCCGTTCATTGGCGTCCGGATCTCGTGACTCATGGTCGCGAGGAACTCGGACTTCACCCGCGAAGACTCCAAGGCCTGAACCCGGGCCGCATCCAGCTCGAAGGTGCGCATCGCGACGCGCTCCTCGAGCTCGGCGCGGTGGGCACCCAGCTCCTCGGCGAGCATGTTGATCCCCACCATGACGGCATCCAGGTCTCCGTCAGCAGGTGATCGGGCACCGCGTGCATCGAGGTGACCTGCCGCGAGCAGGGTGAGCAGCTCGATGACGGGGTCGATCCGGGCCTCACCCTCGCTCATGGTTGCGCTTGCAGCCACGCGAGAGCATCGGCCTCCACGGTGAACATCTTGACCGGGTTGTCGCCACGGGTGAGTCTGAGGAAGAAGTTCGCCAGCATCCGCGTCGAGGCCGAACTGGCCACGAGTGCGATTGCGCGGTAGTCGGGGTTGGTGGCCATGAAGAACTCACGCGCAGGCCGGTCGATCGATTCGACGTCCCTCAGGTCCACCAGGGACAGGACCTGCCCCCGTCCCATCGAGGTGATCTCCGCGTCGATCGCGCGCGCTTCAGAGATCCCGCACACGGCGCCCTTGAACCAGTCCGTGCGTACGACGCCCCCTGCTTCGTCCCACCAGACGCGGTAGCCCCTCTGCTGGTCGTCCATCACCGCTCCTTAGAGCGGGTCGGCCCTCAGCCCCAAGGTAGGCCCTCGAAAGGGGGTTTATATCCGGTTTGTGCAAACGTCCACCACCACCGGCTGCGCACTACACATCCTCGGCGCCGACCCTGCCCTCGCCTACTCTCGTTGCAGCCGCGATCGCGCCAGACCGTGCTGGTGAGTAACCGCGGGAGGAGGGTTCCTTGACGACCGTCGACGTCGACTGGGCGCTGGACGCCGTCGACTGCCTGCGAGGCCGCGAACGCCGGGTCGAGAAGCTCCCAGGCGGGCTGACCAACGTCAACCTCAAGGTGACCACTGCCGAGGACACCGTGGTTGTCCGGATCCCCCAGCCGGGCAGCGAACTGCTGCTGATCGACCGGCGGGCGGAGCACCTCAACTCACGGGCGGCCGCCACCGCCGGCGTCGGAGCGCCCGTCGTCCAGTACGTCGAGGATCCGGGCCTCCTGGTCGTGGGGTTCGTCGAAGGCAAGACCTTCACCGACGAGGACCTGCGGAGCAGCGAGAACGTCCGACGAGTGGCGGCGGCTTGCCGGCAGCTCCATGCAGGGCCTCGTTTCGTCAGTGACTTCGACATGTTCGAGGTCCAGCACACCTACCTGCGCAGCGTGCACGAGCGCGGCTTTCGCCTCCCACCTCGCTACCTGGACTTCGAGCACAAGGTGGAGCAGATCCACCGCGCCTTCGCGAGCAGGCCGACCGACACGGTGCCGTGCAACAACGACCTCCTGGCCGGCAACTTCATCGACGACGGCACGAAGCTGTGGCTGATCGACTACGAGTACTCCGGCAACAACGACGCCTGCTTCGAGCTCGGCAACCTGTGGAGCGAACCCAACCTGCCGGTGGAACAGCTCGAGGCGCTGATGGAGGCGTACGACGGACGCCTCTTGCGCCACCGGGTGGCACGCGCCCGGCTCTGGGGACTGATGGCGAAGTACGGCTGGACCCTCTGGGGCTCGATCCAGGACTCGGTGAGCACGATCGACTATGACTTCTGGTCCTGGGCAATGGAGAAGTACGACCGCGCGGTCGCGGAGTTCGAAGGCCCGGCGTTCGAGCGCTTGCTGGACCAGGCAGCTCGGGACGACTGAGGGAGCCAGCGATGGACAACGAGATCCCGACGAGAGCGCAGATCGTCATCATCGGCGGCGGCATCATCGGGACCAGCGTCGCCTACCACCTGACCAGGCTCGGCCAGGCCGACGTCGTACTCCTCGAGCAGGGCGAGCTCTCGTGCGGGACCACCTGGCACGCCGCCGGACTGGTCGGCCAGCTGCGGGCCAACCAGAGCGGCACGCGGCTGGTGCAGTACTCGACGCAGCTCTACTCCGAGCTCGAGGAGGAGGTCGGGCTGTCGACCGGTTTCAAGCAGTGCGGGGGCGTGACCGTGGCGCGCACCGAGGACCGGATGGTCCAGCTCCGTCGTACGGCAGCGACCGCGGAGGCGTTCGACCTCGACTGCGAGCTTCTCTCACCGCAGGCTGCGCTCGCGCGGTTCCCGCTCATGAACGTTGACGACCTCGTCGGGGCGATCTGGCTCCCCGGGGACGGCAAGGCGAACCCGACCGACCTGACTTCCGCCCTGGCGAAGGGGGCACGGCAGGGCGGCGCCCGGATCCTCGAGCACACGCGCGTGCTCGACGTACTCGTGACGGAAGGGCGCCTCACCGGCGTGCGCACAGACGCGGGCGAGATCGAGGCGGAGGTCGTGGTCAACTGCGCCGGCCAGTGGGCGAAGGCAGTCGGCGCCCTGGCCGGGGTCAACGTGCCGCTGCACTCCGCCGAGCACTTCTACGTGGTCACCGACCCGTTCGAGGGCGTGGATCCCGACTTCCCGGTGCTGCGCGACCCCGACGGCTACACGTACTTCAAGGAGGAGGTCGGTGGTCTGGTGGTCGGCGGGTTCGAGCCCGAGGCGAAGCCGTGGGTGTCCCCGGACGACATCCCCCACCCCTTCGAGTTCTCGTTGCTCGAGGAGGACTGGGACCACTTCTCCATCCTCATGGAGAACGCGGTGCTGCGCGTCCCCGCGCTCGAGGAGACCGGCATCCGCAAGTTCTACAACGGTCCGGAGAGCTTCACGCCCGACAACCAGTTCATCCTCGGCGAGGCACCCGAGGTGCGTGGCTTCTTCGTCGGCGCGGGGTTCAACTCGGTCGGCATCGCAACCGCAGGCGGGGCGGGCCGGGCGCTCGCGGAATGGATCGTCGAGGGTGTGCCCAGCATGGACCTCACCAGCGTCGACATCCGCCGGTTCGCTGCGTTCAACGGCAACAACCGCTGGCTGCACGACCGCGTGGCCGAGGTGCTCGGGCTGCACTACGAGATCCCCTGGCCCAACCGCGAGATGCGGACCGCCCGGCCGTTCCGCCGCTCCCCCGTCTACGCCCAGCTAGCGGAAGCCAACGCCAACTTCGGTAGCAGGATGGGCTGGGAGCGCGCCAACTTCTTCGCTCCCGTCGGTGAGGCGCCGGTCATCGAATACTCGTGGGAGAAACCGAACTGGCTGCCCTGGTCCGCGGCCGAGCATGCGAACACCCGCGACAACGTGACCGTCTTCGACCAGACCTCGTTCTCCAAGTTCCGGTTGATCGGTGCGGACGCCGAGGCCGCCCTGCAGTGGCTTTGTACGGCGGACGCCGCTGTGCCGGTCGGGAAGACCGTCTACACCGGCCTGCTCAACGAGCGCGGCACCTACGAGTCCGACCTGACCCTGACCCGCGTCGCGCACGACGAGTACCTGATCGTCAGCAGCTCGGCGACCACCGAGCGCGACAAGGACCACATCGGTCGCCGGATCGGCGACCGTCGCGCCACCCTGGTCGACGTGACGTCGGCGTACGCCGTGCTCGGGGTGATGGGGCCGAAGTCGCGCGAGCTGCTGGCGGGACTGACCGGCGCCGACCTGAGCGACGACGGATTCCCCTTCGGCACCAGCCGCGAGATCTCGCTCGGCTACTCGACGGTCCGCGCCACCCGCATCACCTACGTCGGCGAGCTGGGCTGGGAGCTGTACATACCGACCGAGTTCGCCGTGGGTGTCTACGAGGACCTGCTCTCGGCAGGTGGCGATCTCGGCGTCGTCAACGGCGGCTACTACGCGATCGAGTCGATGCGGCTCGAGAAGGGCTACCGCGCCTTCGGTCGTGAGCTCACCCCTGACTACAACCCCGTCGAGGCCGGGTTGCTGTTCGCCTGCAAGCTGAAGAGCGAGGTCCCGTTCCTGGGCCGCGAGGCCGTGGAGCAGGCAAAGCGCGACGGCGTGCGACGCCGGCTGGTCTCGTTCGTTCTCGAGAGCGGTGACCCGATGGTCTGGGGCGGCGAGCTTGTGCTGCGCGACGGCGTTGCTGCCGGGCAGGCCATGTCGGCAGCCTGGGGCGAGAGCCTCGGCGCCTGCGTGGGCCTGGCCTATCTGTGGGACCCGGCCGGTGGCGTGATCGACCGGGACTGGATCCAGCGCGGCGCCTACGAGCTCGACGTCAACGGCGTACGCGAGCCGGTCTCGGTCTCACTGCGGCCACCCTTCGACCCGAAGGGCGAGAGGATCCACCACCCCTGACGCCGAGACGGCTCAGTGGCGCAGGGAGTGCGCCCGCCCGTCCACCGGGGTGGTGGGTGCGATCCCCATCGCCTTCAGGATCGTGGGCATCACATCGGGCGTACGGAAGGTCTCGCCGGTCCGGTGTCCCTTCATCCCCGGAGTCCAGAACACCATCGGCACGCGCTGCACACTTTCCTGGGCGCCACCGTGGTCGCCGTACACGCCGTAGCTGGTGCGGTCGTGCTCCAGCCCGATGACGTCAGGACCGTTGTCGGCTGCCATCGTGTCGACGAGCTCCTGGCCGTGCGCCTTCCACCAGGACCGCTCCGACTTGCTCATCGCGTTGGTGCCGTACAGATGGAAGTGATCGTCATGTCGCCAGTACGACGCAATGACCCCGGGCATGGCGAGCATGTTCCGCGCGCCCACCAACTTCCTGGCCGGCGAGTCGTCGATCAGCCAGGACTCGATGGCCGATGACTGGTAGGAGAACTGCACGTTCCCGTCGGCGTTCAGCTGCGCGACCGCGGGAGACGGGTTGGAGTAGGTGACTTTGTCCGGGGCGGTAGCGGCCGACCCGGCGTCCCACACACCAAGCTCCGGTGGCGCGTAGTACCAGTTGCTGTCGCCAGCGCCCGCGGTCGTCTTCCCGTAGAAGTTCTTGCCGTACGTCGCACCGTGGTCGGCGGTGAGCACAACCAGCGTCTTGCCGCCCTTCTGGGCGTCGGTCTGCTTGATCTGCTCGAGGATCTTGCCCAGCTGTACGTCGGCGTTCTCGGCCGCACAGCGCGTGTGGGTCATCCCCGCGAGCGTCGTACAGTCCTGCGGCGCGGTGTCGACCTGCGCGCCCCACATGTGGGCTGCCTTGTCGATGGCCCCCAGCGTGACGAACATGCCCGACCAGTTCTCCTGCTGCATCATCTCGATCGCTGCATCGGCGACCCAGGTGTCCCCACCCAGGTGATCGGGGTCGTCGCCAGGCCAGAACCGGTTGCCGTCGGACGGGTACAACCACGACGGGAAGGCGTCCTTGGTCCCGTAGTGGTTGTTCGAGTCGGAGTTGATGAAGAACCGGCCGCACAGCGTCGGGTCGTCCGGATCGGGCTCGGTGAGGTACGCCGGTACGTTCTTGCCGGCCGGTGAGCGCCAGGCCTTGTTGATGCCCGGGGCTGACGGGATGTCCAGGTTGCGACAGCCGTCCGGGTAGTCGCCGGTCACCCGAGCGAGGTCCGAGCGACGGCTGGACATCCGCACGGCGATGTCACCGCTCGGTGCGGTGACCGACTCCACGGCGTAGGCCTTCTCGCCGACGGTGATGAACTTGGTGCCCGGTCGCGCCGTGTGCAGGTAGTCCGCCAGCTTGGGGTAGGCCTCGCCGTGGTTCTTCGAGATCGTCGCGAAGTCGGCCAGGCTCAGGTCACCGGTGATGTGCATCTCGTCGGCGCCCTTTCCGAAGACATTGGCGTGGTCCCGGTAGGCCTCGTCGACCCAGCCCATGTTCTTGGGGAGCAGACCGGAGACGATCACGTTGTGGGCGATCACCGTCTCGGAGGCCATGTACCCGAGGTAGGCCTGCTTGTAGTTCGTGCCGCGGTCCCGGATCTTGCGGTAGTTGGGCATGTGGAACTGGTCGGCGTACTGCGGAAGCATCTGGTCGAACAGCACGATCACCACGCGGCTCGCGGGCTGACTGCCCGAAGGCGCCGCGGTGGCACCGGTTGTGCTCACGCCGACCACAGACATCGCCGAAGCCACGGTTGCGGTCACGGCCAAGCTCAGGATTCTGCTGGTGCGCATGCGGGGTCCCCTCCCGGTGCGGAGGTCGACCCCCGCACTCGTCGGGGACGATTCTCTGAGTTGCGTCACATGTCAACAGTTGCGTATTGCGCCACGCGCCCCGTGACGTCGTACGCGCGGGAGCGGTCTAGCCCGATGCCATCAGGCGGTCATTACAGGCTCTCGTCGAGCCAGCTGGAAACGTCGTCCACCAGTGCCTCCCAGCCGGGCTCGCCGATGATCCAGTGGCCGCGACCCTCGTGTATGCGCGGCTCGACCCCGTAGTGCCGCGCGGTCTTCTTCGTCAGTGCAGCCGAGATGATCCGGTCCTCGGTCCCGCCGGCGACGTACACGGGAACCCGCACCTTGCGCGCATCGATCCGCACGGTGCCGAGCATGAGGCTCCGGTAGACCTTGCCGGACTCGTGGGTGAGGTGTGAGTGGACGGCTGGCCGCTGGGCCTGCGGCAGCTCGTTGAGCGCCAGGGCGGAACAGGCCGCAGGAGCAATCACGAACGGGCGGCCGGCCATGATCAGGGGCATCTTCGGCAGGAAGTGCGGCAGTGCGACCGCCTGGGCGCTGAGCATCGCCGGTGGCGCCGGCGCTATGAGCACGATCGCGCGTGCCCTGCCCTGCTCGGCCAGCCGTTGGGCGAGCAGCGCCCCGAGGCTGTGGCCCACCAGCACGGCCGGCTCGTCGAGCGTGTCCAGCACCTCGATGGTGTCCTGGACATAGTCCTCGAAGGTGAGCCCTGCTGCCTTGTCCGGGCCTACACCGACCCGACCGCGCCTCGCCGGGGAGAGCGCTTGATGACCGGACGCCGCGAGCCGCTCGACCCAGCCTCGGAACGAGTCGTGGTCGGCAAATGCGCCGTGGAGGAGAACCACGGGTGGCTTGCCGGTACGGGCGGGTGTCGCCTCGAGCGTCGGGAATCCGGCGCGCATTGTTTCGTGAACCTGGGGGGCTGTGGTGTCCATGCAGAGATAGTCAACCGCCTTGCCTATTTTGTCAAGACCCTTGCCTAATCTGGCAGACTGACTCCATGCCCGACTTCAAGTCGATGACCACCGACGAGATCCGCGAACACCGCGAGACCGTGCTGCTGAGGCTGCTCGTCCGCGTCTCCCAGGTGGAGACGATGGACCTCGTGGAGCGGTTGCACGCCCGCGGCCATGGGGCGGTCCAGCGCGCCCACATCGCGGTCCTCGGCAACATCCACACCGAGGGCACCCGCCTCGTCGAGCTCGCCCGGCGGCTGGGCGTCACCCGTCAGGCGGCCAGCCAGATGGTGCAGCAGATCGAGAGGCGGGGCTTCCTTGAAAGGACCGAGGATCCGGAGGACGGCCGGGCCGTCCTCGTACGGCACACCCCTGCCGGTCGCGCCCTGCTGCTTGACGCGCTGAGCCTGATGGACGAGATCGAGAACAGGTACGCCGAACTGGTCGGCAGCAAGGCGATGGATCAGGTGCGGCGTACCTTGCGGAAGATCGCCGACTCCGTGGACCAGGCGACCGCGCTCTGACTATGCCGAGACGACGCATCTGAAATTTCAGATGCGCCGTCTCGGCGGCTCTTTGTCTTTCAGATGAGCCGTCTCGGCGGTTCTTTGTCTCTCAGAAGCGCAGCCCACCCGCGCCGTTGACCACCGGCAGGTCCACACTGCTCTTCGCCGGGTTCACAGTGAGCTGCGTGCCCGGGTTCGGGCGGACGGTGTACTGCTGGTCTGTCGAGACCACCACCAGCCCGATCCGGTGACCGGCCGGGAACACGTAGTCGTCCGGTTCGAGGTTCCAGCCGAAGGTGTACTCCTGGCCCTGCTGGATCGGCGTACTCCGGTCGGAGCGCTTGCGGTTCTGCACATCGGTCCAGCCCCGAGTGACCATCACCGGCGCGGCCGCGCTGCCCACGGGCCCGTAGTCGACGAGGACCGCGGTCAGGTTGGCCGCAGTAGCGGTTGTCCACCGAAGCCCGCAACGACACCGACGGGGTGCCGGACAGATGGGCCGCCCGACGCAGCGGCGGCGACAGGTAGGCCAGCCGGTTCGGGTTGGCGACGTCCGGGGCCGGCAGCAGCGAGTCATCGGTGTTGAGCTCGCGACCCCGGTCGACGAACGACTGGCGCGGCCGCGGGCCACTGGTCTGCGGCCGGTGGCCCAGCTTGCCGGGCTGGGTGGCGTTGGTCGCGCCCAGGTGCAGCGTGGCATCGCGGGAACCCGGCACCGGCCAGTTGGCGTACTTCTCATACGTCCCGTCCGGGCGCTGTACGTCGGCCCGCGGCTCGGAGGTCACCCCGTTCTGGACGCCGAACAGCCAGTAGTCCATCCACTTGTTCAGCGTCGCCTGGTAGCCGGAGGTGGACGAGGGTCCACCGTGTCCGCCGTTGTGCAGCCAGATCTTCCGCTTCACGCCGTACGACGCCAGCCGCTCCCACCACGACGCGAACGCCTTGGGCATCACGTTGTAGTCCTCGAGGCCGTGCACCACGAACACGCTCGCCTTCACCCGGCCGGCGAGGTGGAGGTAGTCACGGGCCCGCCAGTACGCACTCTCGTCACCGGTGACCCTGTCCTGTCGGGCCAGCATCTCCTCGACGATGTGGAGGCACTTCTGCGTGCGTGTCGGCCCCTCGACGTACTCGGCCAGGACATCGAGGTCCTCGCCCAGGTAGCCGTTCTCGCCGACCCCGGACTTGATGGAGTGCGGCGCCCGGACGAGCCCGTTGGCGCGGTAGTAGTCGTACCAGCTCGAGATCGCCGAGACCGGGACAATCGTGCGCAGGCCCTCCACGCCCGTCGTGGCGACCTGGTTGGGCAGCGTGCCGTTGTAGGAGACCCCGGTCATGCCGACGTCGCCGGTGGTCCAGTCGGCGCTGACCGGCTCGCCCGCCTCGTTCCAGGCTGGCGCCCGGCCGTTGAGCCAATCGATGATCGCCCTGGTGCCCAGCGTCTCCTTCAGGTCACCGACTGTCGGGCAGCCGTCGGAGAAGCCGGTGCCGATGCTCTCGCCCAGCACCACGGCGTACCCACGCGGCACCCAGAAGTTGTCGAGGGAGCCAGGGAGGTCCGGGTTGGCCTTCGAAACAGGCTGGCCTTTGGCCAGCGCGCGAAGCTGGTTCGGCGTGAGGCCCTCCTGGGGCATCACGTCGAAGTCGACGTTGTGGTTCACCCCACCGCCGGTGTTGTACCGGTAGGGGCTGTGCTCGAAGACCACAGGCACCTTGATGCCTGCGGTCTCGGTCTCGCCGGGACGGGAAAGCTTCAGCCGCACCCGGTCGCGCTTGCCGTCGAGGTCGGAGTCGACCGTGGTCTCGACGAACAACGTCTCCTCTATCGCGTCGGTGAGGGCGAACTGAGGCTGCGTGACCCCGTTCTCGACCTTCAGCCACGGTGGTGGCGTGGGTCGGTCGGAGGGCTTGCCCGAAATCTGGGCGGCCGGTGCCGCGCGCTCGGCCGCCGGTACGGCGCCTGCCGGTCCGGAGAGCGCGAGCCCCCAGGACGACAGGGACAGGGTCAGGACGAGCAACAACAGCCGGCGCATACGAGCCTCCCGAGATCGATCAAGCCGTCTGACGGATCCTAGGTCCGGCAACGCCTCGTGAACAGGCCTCGAGGTGCTCGGACCACAGGTGGTCGACCACGGTCGGCCACCCATAGGTGGTCGAGCAGCGAGCGAAGCGAGCGATCAGTCGAGACCACGCTCCGCGAGCCGAGCAGCAGCCGAAACCAGCGGGTGGTCGATCCTCAACCGACCACAAACGTCCGACCCCAGGGACGGCCACCCAGGGCGACTCCGCGTCACGAGGCGCGCAGTCCACCCTCCGAACTGTGGTCATCACTCAGTGCTTTGACCGCTGATCCAATCGCGTCGGGCATCGACGTGGTCGGCCTGCCGATGAGACGGCTGAGGTCTCCCGTCGGCACGAGCAGTTCGCCGCGCGCGATGCCGAGGTCGGAGTCGGCGAGAGCCGCGGCGTACGCGTCGGGTAGGCCGGCGCCGACCAGAGCCCCGACGTACTGGTCAAACAGGAGGTCCTCATACGTCACGGGACGTGCGGCTGCTTTGGATACCGCATGCGCCAGGTCGGCGTAGCCGAAAGCCTCGTCACCGCCGAGCTCGTAGATCTTGCCGGCGTGATCGCCGCTGACGAGGACGGCAGCCGCGGCGTCTGCGTAGTCGGCCCGCGTGGCGGCGCTGACCTTGCCATCCCCCGCGCTGCCGAGCACTGCGCCATGCTCGAGGTAGGTGGCGACCTGGCCGGTGTAGTTCTCCAGGTACCAGCTGTTACGCAGGAACGTGAAGGGCAGGCCGGACTCCTCGAGGGCCCGTTCGGTCGCCTGGTGGTCTGCCGCGAGCCCGATGCCGGACCTGCCGGCATTCGCGATGCTGGTGTAGGCGAGGAGACCGACCTCCGAAGCCTTCGCGGCATGGATGACGTTGCGGTGCTGATCGACCCGACTACCGAACTCACTGGCCGAGACGAGGAGCACCCTGCTCCCGCTGGCGAAGACGTCGCGCAAGGAGCCGGGGTCGTCGTAGTCGACTCGGCGAACGAGGACGCCCCGGTCGGCGAGGTCTAGGATTCGCGAGGTTTCGCGGCCGGTTGCGATGATCTGGTCAGCCGCCACGTTGCGTCGCAGCAGCGCCTCGACGACGAGGCGGCCGAGCTGACCGGTGGCGCCGGTGATCACGAAGTTCATGGTGTTGGTCCTTTCACAGGGGTGGGTTCCGCCTGTGCCAACCCCTTCGCAGGCAAGCAACTTCCCGATGGAGAGTACGCACTTTGGAGTAAGGTACGCACATGGAAGTAAGTGCCAGACCCGAATCGCTCAACCGCCGCTTCCCCGACGGGGTCTTCCCCGCGGGATGTCCGAGCCGGGTCCTGCTCGACCACGTCACGAGCAAATGGGGGGTGCTGATTCTCATCTCGCTGTCTGACGGCCCGCACCGATGGAGCGAACTACGCCGACGAGCACAGGGAGTGAGCGAGAAGATGCTCGCCCAGACCCTGAAGACCCTGGAAGCCGACGGCTTCGTCCACCGAGATGCCCACCCGGTCATCCCGCCACGGGTCGACTACAGCCTGACCGACCGAGGCCACGAGCTCGCGGCACTGCTCAACCCACTCGTCGCCTGGGTCGCTGAGCACGCCGACGAGGTGGTCGCCGCTCACTGAGGGCTAGTGCCCCACACGCGAAGTTCGCGGCATAATTCGCGCCCCCAGCACGCACCTCGCTGCGTTGGCAACGCTCGAGAGACGTCCAGTCTGTCTTCGCGCCGCCGCCTTGCGATGCACGCACTGGGAGCACGACTTATCTTGCGAACTTCGCGCGAGGGACACTAGTGCCGCGCACTCTCAGGACGTTGAAATGGTCGTGGCCCAGGCACGCACCTGGGCCACGACCACAAGCAACAACTTCGGCCGCCCGTAGGTGGCCTCACAATCAGTCGAGCCACAACCCGTACGACGACAGCAGGCCTCGACGCTAGGTGGTCGAGCAGCGAGCGCAGCGAGGGATCAGTCGAGATTGCTGCTCGACCCCTCAGCCGACGTGGTGGTAGATCACGGTCGGACCGTCCGCGGCGAGGGCTGCTGCCGCCAACGGGCCGATCTCGTCAGCGCTCTCGGCTACGACGCCGTGAGCGCCGATGGCCCGTGCCAGCGCCGCAATGTCCGGACGATGGAGGTCGACGCCCTGCGGCTCGATACCTCGGTCGACCATCTGCTCGCGGATCTCCGCGTAGCCGCCGTTGTCGACGACCACCACCGGGATGGGCAGACGCTGCTCGGCGGCCGTGATGAGCTCCTGGATGCTGAACATCGCGGCACCGTCACCGACCAACGCGATCACCGACCGCTCGGGCTCGGCAACCTTGGCGCCGATCGCTGCCGGAAGACCGTAGCCGAGGGTGGCGTAGCCGGTCGGGTACAGCAGCCGGTTGGCGGTCGTGAACGGCCAGTAGTGCACCGTCCCGTAGTAGGTCACCTGAGAGCTGTCGCCTGCAACGACCGTGTTCGCTGGGAGCGCGTCCACGAGCACCTGCTGGATGTTCTGCCAGGGTCCCGCGTCGGCTGCCGCATCGGCCGCGATCTCGTCACGAGCAGTGGTCGTGAGCTCGCGGGCTGCGAACCCCTTCTCCCGCAGTACGTCGAGCAGGCCGCCCAGGACGACCGATGCGTCTCCGACCACAGGCAGGTCCGAACTGACGTTCTTGTGCATCTGGGCGGGGTCGATGTCGATGCGCACGACCGTACGACGACCCGGCTCGCCGGGGGCCACCACGCCTCCCCAGAGGTCGGAGTCACCGAGCTCGCTGCCGACCACGATGAGCAGGTCGGCGTCGTTCAGCGCTCGATGAGCAGCACCCAGCCGGATCCCGGCGCTGAGAGCAGCCGGGTGGGACTCGTCGAGAATCCCCTTGCCGTTGACCGTGGTTAGCACGGGCACGCCGTACTCGGCCAGCGCCAGAACATGCTCTGCAGCACCCCGCGCGCCGCCACCGGCAACCAGCAACGGGTTCCGCGAGCCGTCCAGGGCCGCCGCGATCTCCTCGACCGTGGTCCGGGGTGGGCCGACCGGCGCCGGGATGTTGTTCACCGGCACCGGGCGGCGGTCCCACGGCCCTTCGAGTACGTCGACCGGCACCTCGAGGTGGACCGGCCGTGGTCGAGAGGTCGCGAACAGCTCGAACACCGACGCGAGGACCTCGGGGATCTCGTCCGCGGACTCGACCCGGATGCTCCGCCCACAGACTGCTTCGAGTGCGGCCTGCTGGTCCTTGACCTCGTGCAGCCAGCCCACATCGGCGCCGACCTGGCCGCGCGGAGGACCAGGCGAGATGGCCAGGATCGGCACGGAGTCGGCGTACGCCGTGGCGAGCGCGGTGATCGCGTTGGTGATCCCCGGTCCCGAGGTCGTGATCAGCACGCCCGGCCGGCCACTCACCCGGGCATACCCGTCAGCGGCGTACCCGGCGCCCTGCTCGTGCCGGGTCACGACGTGGCGGATCCCCGACTCCGGAATGTAGCGGTAGATCTCGAGGTTGTGGGTCCCCGGAATCCCGAACACGTCGCGGACGCCGTGGGCGACCAGCGAGTCGATGACCGCTGCGCCACCGGTGACCGGCGCGCCCTCGTTCGCTTCGTTGAGCTCAGCCACGGGACACCGCCTTCGCGGACCGCGGAGCCATCGCGCTCACCAGTTCGTACGCCGCATGCGCGGCCGCAACGCCGGTGACCTCTGCGTGGTCGTACGCCGGTGCCACCTCGACGATGTCGGCGCCGACCAGGTTGAGACCACTGAACGCGCGGAGGATGCTGAGCAGCTCGCGGCTGGTCAGCCCACCCGCCTCGGGGGTACCCGTCCCCGGCGCGAAGGCCGGGTCGAGCACGTCGATGTCGAGCGACACGTAGGTCGGCCGATCGCCGACGCGCGCCTTGATCTGCTCGACGGCACCGTGCCAGCCAAGGTCGTCCATGTCGTGGGCACCGATGATCTGGAAGCCGAGCACCTGGTCGTCGGTGAGGTCCTCACGGGAGTAGAGCGGACCACGGATGCCGACGTGCATGCTGCCCGTCTTGTCGATCAGGCCCTCCTCACTGGCCCGACGGAACGGTGTTCCGTGGGTGAGGGGCGCACCGAAGTACGTGTCCCACGTGTCGAGGTGGGCATCGAAGTGCACGACCGCGATCGGACCATGCGCCTCGTGCAGCACCCGCAACAGTGGAAGGGCGATCGTGTGGTCGCCACCCAGGGTGACCAGCTTGTCGCTGACGTCGAGGACCTCGCGGACTCCCTGGTCGATCTGCTTGACCGCGTCCAAGATGTCGAACGGGTTGCAGGCGATGTCGCCGGCGTCGGCCACCTGCTGTACGGCGAAGGGCTCGACGTCCTGAACGGGGTTGAACGTGCGCAGCAGCTTGCTCGAGGCCCGGATGTGTCCGGGACCGAACCGCGCACCGGGCCGATAGCTGACACCGGAGTCGAAGGGCACACCGACGATCGCGACATCGGCCCGCTCGACCTCGTCGAGCCGGGGCAGCCGGGCGAACGTGGTCGGTCCGCCGTACCGGGGAAATACGGTCGCGTCGACCGGTCCGCGGAACTCTGTAGGGGAAACGTCTGTCATGGTCATCAAGTCACAACACCTTCGAGAGGAACGACTGGGTTCGTTTGTGCTGGGGGTTGCCGAAGACCTCGCTGGGCGGGCCCTGCTCGACGATCACACCGCCGTCCATGAAGACGACACGGTTGCAGACCTCGCGGGCGAAGCCGATCTCGTGGGTGACGACGATCATCGTCATCCCCTCCTGCGCAAGGCCCTTCATCACGTCGAGCACCTCGCCGACCAGTTCGGGGTCAAGTGCAGAAGTCGGCTCGTCGAAGAGCATCAGAGTCGGCTCCATGGCCAGGGCCCGGGCGATGGCGACCCGCTGCTGCTGGCCACCGGAGAGCGTCGACGGGTAGGCGTCGGCGTGGTCAGCGAGGCCGACCCTGTCGAGCAGTGTCTTGGCCTGCTTGCGCACCCCGTCCCGGTCACGACGCTTGACGAACAGCGGCGCCTCCATGACGTTCTCGATCGCGGTGCGGTGCGGGAACAGGTTGAACCGCTGGAAGACCATCCCGACGTCGCGACGGGCGGCGGCGATCTCCTTGCGTCGCAGCTCGTACTTCTTGCCGTGGGCGCGGCGGTATCCGACGAGGTGCCCGTTGACGCTGATCTCACCGCCGTCGACGCGCTCGAGGTGGTTGATGCAGCGCAGGAACGTGCTCTTGCCGGAGCCCGACGGGCCCAGGAGCGAGACGACCTCACCCCTCTGCACGGTCATGTCGATGCTCTTGAGCACCTCGTTCTTGCCGTACACCTTGCGTACCCCGATGGCTTCGACCATGGGGACACCGGTGGTCGTGCGATCGGTGGTTTCTGTGGACGTGGTCATCCTCGGCCTCCTATGCGACTGAAGAACTTCGGGCGTTCGGTGCCAGATCGGCCCACTCCGCGGCTCATCCGCTTCTCGAGCCGGGACTGGATGATGGTGAGCACCGTGGTCAGGGTGAGGTACCAGATGCTGGCCACGAGCAGCATCGGGATCTGCTGCAGGTTGCGGCCGTAGATCAGCTGGACGGTGGTGGTGAGCTCAGGAAGCCCGATCACCAGGACCAGCGAGGTGAGCTTGAGCATCGAGATCGTCTGGTTGGCGGTCGGCGGCACGATGAGTCGCGCTGCCTGAGGCAGGATCACCCGGCGGTACGTCGTCGTCGGCCCCATACCGAGGGCCTCCGCGGCCTCCTTCTGTCCATTGTCGACCGATCCGATGCCGGCCCGCACGATCTCCGCCATGTACGCCGCCTCGTTAAGACCGAGGCCGAGGATCGCGGCCGTGAACTGGCTGATGACGGTGTTGGTGGCCCATGAGCCGAAGTCGGGACCGAACGGGATGCCGATCGAGATCGTGGGCAGGACCGTTCCGAGGAAGAACCAGAACAGCAGCTGGACCAGGATCGGTGTCCCACGGAAGACCCAGATGTAAGCGCCGGCGACGGCCCGGAACACCGGGTTGTCGGAGAGCCGCATCACCGCGAGCACGGTGCCGAGCACCACGCCCACAACCATCGAGACAACTGTCAGCTTGATGGTCATCCAGAGGCCTCGCAGGATCGAGGTCTCGAACATGTAGCCCCAGACCAGGTCCCATCGAAGCTTGTCGTTGGTCACCATGAAGACGATCGCCTGGGCGGCGAAGAGGGCGATGACTACCACCGCCACCCATCGCCACGGGTGCCGCAGTCGGACGACTGGTTCGTCCGCGTGTGCCACTGAGCTGTCGACTGCCGTTTCGGTACTCAAGGTGTCACTTCCCCTGGTTGAGCGGCGCACCGTCGAGCGCCTGGTCGGTCACGTTCCACTTCTCCAGCATCTCGTCGTACGCGCCCGACTCCTGGACCTTGAGCAGCGCGGCCTGGACGGCGTCTCGCAACTCCGGGTTGGTCTTGGGGACGGGGATCCCGACGGGCAGCTTGTCGAACGGCTCGGCAGGGAGCTCGAACGCATCCGGCTGCTGCTTCACGTTGTAGGCGAGCGTGAGGTCGAGGGCGAGCACGGCGTCCGCGCGGTTCGACGACAGCGCCTGGAGTGTCGCGACCTGCTCGGGGAGCGCCAGCTTGTTGATCTTGGCCTTGCCGGCCTTCACACACGCGGCGGAGAGGTCGTCAGCGACGAGGTCACCTGTGGCGCTCTTCTCGACGGCGACGGTCTTTCCGCAGAGGTCCATCTGCTCCTTCAGGCCCTTGGGGTTGCCCTTGGCGACCATGAAGGCGATGCCGGAGCTCATGTAGTCGACGAAGTCGACCTTCACCTGACGCTCCTTCTTGTCGATCATCGCGGTGATGCCGAGGTCGTAGCGATCGGCCTCGAGCCCGCCGATGATCCCGTCGAAGTTCGTGTTGTGGAACTCGAACTTGACCCCGAGCACCTCGCCGAGAGCCTTGCCGAGATCGGCGTCGAAGCCGAGGACCGTCTTGCCGTCCGCGGCGAAGAACTCCATCGGCGGGAAGCTGACGCCGGATGCGACCCGGACCACGCCAGCGCTCTTGATGTCGTCGGGCAGCAGGCCGGCGGCCTTGGCGTCCTTCTCGAGCTTGGTCACGTCGGCCTTGGGCTCTTCGCCCCCGCCAGCGGCAGTGTCGTCCTCGGGCGCTGCAGTTCCACAGCCCGCGGTGACGAGGATGGCCAGACTGGCGAGGCCTGCGGCCAGGCGACTGGGATTGGCGGTTGTAGTGCGACGAAGCCTCATGATTTCTCCAGGGAGTTGCTTGTAGGACAACAAAGGTTGTCAAGCAACAATCGGGGATGCATGATGTGTTGTCAAGGGTCTGGGCTAGATTGTTTGCAACAAAAGTTGCCTGAGGAGGTACAAGCCGTGCGACCACTACCGGTGTCCCCCACCAACGATGTCCGTATCGGGTCGAAGCTCCGCGCCGCCCGCAGAGCACACGGCTACACCCTGGACCAGCTGGCGATCGCCTCCGGCCTGACCAAGGGGTTCCTCAGCCGGATCGAACGAGACGAGACCTCACCCAGCGTGGCCTCGCTGATCACGCTCTGCGAGGTGATGAGCATCGAGGTCGGGAGCCTGTTCTCGGCACCGGACGTCGCGCTCGTACGCCGGGGCGAGGCGCCAGCCATCAACCTGGGCGGAACCGGCGTGACCGAGCAGCTGATGACGCCGCGCGGCCAGGCCAAGCTGCAGCTGGTGCACTCCGCCATCGAGCCCGGCGGCACCGGCGGCAAGGACCTCTACACGATCAACTGCCAGGTGGAGGTCCTCTACGTGCTCAAGGGTTCCGTGGAGCTGGCCCTCAGCGACGGCAGCCAGAGGCTCAGTGCCGGGGACGCCATGACCTTCGCCGGCAACGAGCCGCACTCCTGGGTGAACGCCAGCAAGACCCGTTCTGCCGAGGTGATCTGGGTGCTTGTCCCGGCGCCGTGGAGCGGCAGCGCCTGACCTTCAGGCGAGGGCCTTGCTCTCATCCTGCTCAGTCGCGCGCAGGGAAGATGCCCTGGAGCGCGATGCAGTAGTTGAGCGCGAGATGTGGCGGCCTGTTCTCGTGCGGCTGGCTACCGCCGGCATTCTCGATGGCCCCGGGGTTCAGCCTCCTGCCGTTGGTCGTCCCGGCGTACGCCGTCCCGTTGGAGACACGGCCGAGGAACCTGTTGTTGGGTCTGTCGGAGCCGCTCGAGGGGCCGTTCACCGACATCTGGTGGTTGTGCGCCGGCATCTCACTCTCGGTCAGTCCAACCGACTCCGCACCGCCCATCTGGCCGGGCTCGTACGAGCTGAGGCCGGGGCCCTCGCCTGAGGAGACGGCCACGCGACCACGGAGGTCGGGCAGTGCGAACGTGGTTCGACCATCCCCGCCGTAGATCGTGCCGAGCAGCGCGAACAGGGCCGTGTTCTGGGAGATGCGAAGGACCTGCCCGTTGCAGAAGGCCCATCCTCGCGGCTCAAAGGTGTAGGGAAACAACCTGATCTCGCCGAGAAACGGGTCACTCATGAGTGCTCCAAAGGAGTGGGAGGCGGTTAGATCCTAGTGTCGTGTGCGCCCGGTCTCGAGGCCCAGAACAAGTTGCTTCGCGACCGACGTCGACTATGGACTGGTGGTCATGACCGCAAGTTCGTCGAGGGTAACCGTGGTCAGGGTGCGTGCAGCGCAAGGCGGAGGAGGGAAGTCGTAGTTGACCTCCTTCGACCGACTCCAACGCAGCGATGTGCGTGCCTGGGCCGCGGGGACCCCGACGAACTTAAGGGAATGGCCGCTAGACGCGGCAGGCGACCGGGCGTCAGTGGTGGGACTCTGAGGTCATGCAGCCTTCCCGCGGCCTGATCGGCATGGCGCTTGCTCTCACTGTGGCCTGCTTGCTCTGCTCATGCCGGTCCGGTGAGCGGACCGGGAACGGGACCGAGGACGCGGGAAAGGGTCACCTCGAGTGGGGGCCCGTGGAGCCAATCGCTGGCGTCTGGGTCAACAGCCCGGTGACCGTGATGTCTCCCAAGGGCACTGCCACAGTCGTGTGGGTCGGCGAGCACGGTGCCGTCATGCGCGAGGCACCTCCGGGAAAGCCATGGAAGCCGGTTGAGGCGGTAGCTCACGCGAGTCTGGCATCCCACGTCATAGCCGGCGTGGACAAGGATGGAGCCCTCACCGTGGCGTGGGCCACCCACGCTGACGGAAACGGCCGCTACGCGATGCGGAGCGCCCACCGTCGCGCTGATGGGAGCTGGTCTGACCCGGTCGAGCTCGGCGGCGGGCCGGAGGGGGACACCGGCTGGCAGGGCTGGGACCTCGCTGTAAGCCCCTCAGGTGCGGCCGTGTTCGCCTGGAGCGATGAGGACGGGCGGTTGCACGCGTTCTACCGCACGACGGACGGCGAGTGGTCGGCACCGACATCACTGCCTGGCGCGTCGTGGCCGGCGTCACCCATGGTGACCATCGGTCCTGACGGTCTCGCCACGGTGGCCTACGGGCGCGACAACCCGCGTCTTCTCACCCTGGTGCAGGGATCCGCCGCGGGATGGGAGGAACCCCTGAAGCTGGAGACGCCCGTCGAAGAGAGGCCGTATGACATCGATGCGGCCGGAGCCGGAGAGACGGTGGTGGTCTGGCAGGAGAGCGACCACCGGTTCGTCACTGGACGCGTCCGCGACAAGAAGATGACCGACGAACGCCCCCTGACAGAGAAGGGTGAGCAATCCGTCGAGATCACCGTGGACGCCTCGCCAGATGGATCGGCGAGGTTCGTGTGGAGACTGCAGGACGAAACTCCCGGCTACGAGGACGCTGTACCAACCGCCGAGCCTGCCAAGGACGTGTACAGCATCCACCAGTCCGCCACCGGGAAGCTCAGCGAGCTCGAGGTCATCGGGCCGGCCGGTCCGTGCGCTCCGGAAGCGACGATGCCAGTGGCGCTGAACCGAAACGACCGCGGCGACACCATCATCGCCTGGAGCGGCGCCGACTCCAGCGGCCTGGACGTGGCCTACCGCATCCATGGCGCCGAGGACTGGGCAAAGCAGGACGATGCCGTACCCGACGGCTCCGGACCCACCTGCTTCGACTCCCCCGCCGCGGCTCTCGCCGCGGACGGCTCGGCCGTGCTCACCTGGGGGAACTTTCAGAGCAACGCGGCCCACTTCAGGGCGACGGAGTTGCTGACGCGCCGGGCCACGATCTCCGAGTAGGACTCCCGAACGCGCCAAGGGACCGGGCACTCGGCACCCGCTGGCGTTTCAAGCTGCCTCGACGGGGAACTTCTGGTGCGGGTTGCTGCTCGGGCTTCTACCCGTACCTGTCGCACCATCAACCGGACGGAGTCTCACCATGTTGTGGACCATTCTCGTCATCCTGGCCATCATCGCGCTCGCGCTGTTCATCTTCAGCCGCGTCCGGGGAGGCCGGGGCGGCGTCTGAGGCTGTACGGCGAGACGCCGCTACACCCCACTCGCGCTCGAGCATCGCAAAGAGGAACTCGCTGCCCCACGCGCCCTTGAAGAAGACGTTTTCGTGGAAGTGCGCCTCGCGACGCATCCCCACCCGCTCCAGCAGCGCGGCCGCAGGCGTGTTCAACGCATCGGTCACAGCAATCACGCGATACAGCTTGAGAGTCCCGAAGGCGTAGCCGAGCAAGGCTTGCAGCGCCTCGGTTCCGTAGCCCTTGCCCTGGTGCGCTGGCGCGAGTGAAAAGCCGACCTCCGCCGCGCGCGGTTCGCTTTCGTCCACCTTGAGGGCAAGGTCGCCCACAAGCGTGCTGCCGGTGCGCTCCTCCAGGGCGAACTGGTACCACTGCCCCGGCACGCCCGGCGTCACACCCTGCATCGACTCGATCAGCTCCCGGCCCTGGTCGAGGGTGTAGCCGCTCCAGCTCTGGTAGCGCTCGACGTCAGGGTGTGCGCGATAGGCCACGAAAGCCTCGAGGTCTGCTGCTGCGAAGGGGCGCACGAGCAGGCGAGGTGTCTCGAAGAAGACGGCAGAGAGACTCATGCCCCCAGCCTGCCCGAGTAACCAGGTCGCGACGACGAGGTTAGCCGCGTGCTTCTGGGGGTAAGTAACACCGGGGGTCCTGGAAAGGTCTTGAAATGTCCAGAACCATTGCTGGCCAGAGTTGGCCAGGCGCGGGTGCCGGTTCTCTGGTGTCGATCGCCGTTGCGTGCTTCACCTTTGTAACTGCCGACGCCGCGCAGGCCGCGACCAGCGGCAGTCTGCTGCTGCGAGCCACCGGCACGACAGGGCCCGTCGTGACGGGAGCTGGTCAGTTCGCCGTCGACGGCGACACGACGGTGAACATCTCGGTCGCCCGCCTCAGCGGCGGCAACACCACGATCGTCGCCGGTCCCGGCAGCGCTCTGCCCAGGGCGGTGAAGTTCCCGGCGTACGTAAGCTCCGGGACCTACCCGCGCGCGGTCGTCAGCCTGACGCCGACGTCCGGTGCCGCGCTCTCTCCGGGATCATCCAACTTCGTGTACGGCGCAGTGTTCCGCCTGGACGCCAAGTCTTCCGGGCGAACGGCCGACAACGGGGACAACCTCTTCCAGCGAGGTCTGTACTCCAACTCCTCCCAGCTCAAGCTCCAGGTGGACAGTGGCTACCCGTCCTGTCTGGTGAAGGGCTCCTCTGGGCAGGTCTACGTGAAGTCGAGCACCAAGCTCGCAGCGGACAGGTGGTACCGCACCACGTGCTCACGGGTCGGCTCCCGGCTCACCGTCCAGGTCGCGCCATACGGAGGGACCGCCACCAGCAAGTCCGTCACCGGCTCAGCGGGGACCTTGACCTTTGCGTCAACTGTGCGAGCGTCCATCGGTGGCAAGCTCACGTCCACCGGAGCTGTCGTCTCCGGCTCGACTGACCAGTTCAACGGGGCCGTCGCTAGCGCGTGGATCGAACGCGTCAACTGACCGTCGTAGGTGGTCGAGCAGCGAGCGCCAGCGAGCGGCCAGACGAGACCACCAGGTACCTCGACCCGTAGGTGGTCGAGCAGCGAGCGCCAGCGAGCGGCCAGACGAGACCACCAGGTACCTCGACCCGTAGGTGGTCGAGCAGCGAGCGCCAGCGAGCGGCCAGACGAGACCACCAGGTACCTCGACCCGTAGGTGGTCGAGCAGCGAGCGCCAGCGAGCGGCCAGACGAGACCACCAGGTACCTCGACCCGTAGGTGGTCGAGCAGCGAGCGCCAGCGAGCGGCCAGACGAGACCACTCCGCAAGCCGAAGAGCAGCCCAGACCTTCAAGCGGGTCGATCGGACAACATGCGGACATGCGTCCACCGCTTCGGTCAGGTGCTGTGTGCCAGCTTGACACCGAGATCCACGATGTCTGCCCAGTTGTCGCCGACCCAGGGCAGGTGATCGCGACCTTCGAGCTCGACATACCTTGCCCCGGGGATGTGTGCGGCGAGGTGCCGGCCCCACTCGACGGGTGCGACCCGATCGCCAACACGGTGCGCCACCACCGTGGGTACCGCGATCTCACCCAGCAGCGATCGGACGTCGATCAAGGCATTGGCCCGGTTGATCGAGGCGAGTGTCCCTGGACTGCACGACTGCCGCATGTAGTGCGCCAGCCAGGCCCGGTAGGAAGGATCATCGCTGAGCGATGGAGCGAACCAGTCGACGAGATCCGATGAATCACCTCCCCACGTCGACTCCCAGGAGGCCATGAGGGCGTTGTACCTGTCCCTTGGCACGCCGATCGGATGATCGGGTCCGGCGATCAGCCGGGCGTAGGTGTTGACGAGGTGCAGGCCGTCGACTCGGTGGGGATGCTCGGCGGCGAACGCGATGGCCACCGGACCTCCCTCGCTGACGCCACACAACACGGCCCGGTCGATCCCCGCGTCGTCGAGGACAGCCGTGAAGTCCTGGACGCGTTCGCCCATCGTGAGTCCCGCGGCACGGTCTGACATGCCCGTTCCCCGTTTGTCGAAGTGCACGAAACGACAGGACTGGGCGGCGCGTTCGATCAGCCGGCGGTGATGGTGGTCGTCCCAACAGATTTCGACGTTCTGGGCAAACGGTGGCACGGCAACCAACCACGGTCCTTCATCGCCGACCACCTGGTAGGCGATGTGCACCCCGTCGATGGACGCATAGCGAGTCGGCGGACGGTCGATCGGCCCGGCCGCCACGATGACCGGCCGGCGACGCAGGCTCGGGTCCTGTCGCAGCATCCGGTCCCTCAGGTCCTGGACCTCTGCCGATGGAAGGATGCCCAGGTCCTCGGCAAGGACAGCGCGCAAGCGGTCCAGGCTCAGCAGCGCGTCGGCCTGGCGACCGCTGCGGTACAACGCCTCGGCAAGGATCGCCCATGGCCGCTCGCGGAGTGGGTGCTCGGCGATGGCGAGCTCGCCATAGGCGATCACGTCGGCATCGCGGCCGAGAAGTGCCAGCGTGGTCATCCGCAACGTCACCGCTTCAGCGGCAAGGCTCTCGAGCCGTGCCACATCGCCGCAGAACGGTTCCATGTCTGCATGCTCCGCGAACGGAGTTCCTCTCCAGAGCCCCAACGCTGCTTCCACCTGCTCGAGCACCGACGCCGGGTCGGTTGTACGACGGGCGCTGAGCAGCGCCGCGACGAACCGATCGGCATCGACGTCCAGCTCGTCGGCGACGAGCAGATACCCCTCGTTCACCGTGCGGATCATGCCCTGCTTGCCGGCCTCAGGATTCGGCTCGAGGAGACGTCGTACGAGCGAGACGTGACTCTGCAGCGTCGCCGAAGCTCCCGCCGGTGGAGCACCCCGCCAGACCACGTCCGACAACCACGCTGCGCTGCAGTTGACACCTCTGCGCAGGACCAATGCCGCCATCAGGGTTCGCCTGCGGTCGCCGTCCAGAGCAATGGTCTCGCCGTCGCGCCTCACCCTCAGCGATCCCAGCACATCTACCTGCAGGCGCCCCACGCAGGCATCATCGCACCCACCTTCCATGGCCTACGCACACCTGTTGCAGCGCCAACGGAACGCCGTTGCAGCGCTGTTGCGGCGGTGTGGCGCACTGTCGACACATGTTCCTTCACCTGACCAACGCCACCTTGCGCACCGTCTCCTTCGGCCCCGGCCCGGACACGCTGCTCGCACTCAACGGTTGGAGTGCATCCTGGGAAGCCTGGGAGCCGACCTTCCGCGAACTCTCGACCGACTGGCGGTGCATGTCCTACGACACGCGTGGAACGGGGGCCTCCACTGCAGACTCGACCAGCATCACCCTCGACGCACTCATCGACGACGTGTTTCGGGTACTCGACGCGAACGACGTCGAGGCCTGTGTCCTCGCCGGCGAGTCACTCGGCGGTTTCGTGGGGATGCATGCTGCCCTCCGTGATCCCTCACGGTTCCGAGCGCTTGTCCTCGTCGCCGCGCCACCATCGATACGACCCGAGTCGGTTGGCGCACTCGCCGCCGGTGCGCGCGAGGACTACCCCGAAACGATCCGGGCATTTGCCCGGCACTGCCTCACAGAAGCCGGATCGGAACACTTGTACAGGTGGGGCGAAAGCCTGTTCCTGGATGCCGATCCGGAGGTCGCGGCACGTCTGTTCGAGTGCTGCTACGGGCTCGATCCTGATCTGGCCGCCATCCGGGTTCCGACCGTCGTCGTCCACGGTGATGCCGACCTCGTGGTGCCTGTCGAGGCCGGCCGGGCGATCTCTCTCGCCATCCCTGGAGCGCAGTTCGTCGAACTGCCGGGTGCATGCCACGCCCCGACCGTCACCCGCCCCGCCGAGGTCGCCGAAGTGATCCGCTCGACGCACCGCCTGGCGCAGCGACCTCGTCGGGTGGACCAGAGATGATGTGGACTTTGGGTCACCAGGTGACCCAAAGTCCACACCATCTGCCCTGGAACCCTTTGCGGGCCGGTGAGCGGGGCCGGAGCCTGGTTCACGCTGGTGGCAGGTGCAGGATTCGAACCTGCGTAGGCATACGCCGACGGATTTACAGTCCGTTTCCATTGGCCGCTCGGACAACCTGCCATGCGCACTGACCTACTAGGGTGGGCCAGCGGCGCAGCCGAGGATAGCGCAGCAGTGTCCCAAGACTTAAATCGGATGGAGGTCCCCATCGATGGCCGACTCGTCGTTCGACATCGTGAGCAAGATCGACCGGCAAGAGGTCGACAACGCCCTCTCCCAGGCGGCCCGCGAGGTGTCGCAGCGGTACGACTTCAAGAACACCGGCGCGGAGATCAAGTGGTCCGGTGAGCAGGGGATCGAGATCACCGCCAACGCCGAGGACCGGGCGAACGCCGTACTCGACGTCTTCAAGGAGAAGCTGATCAAGCGCCAGCAGTCGCTGAAGATCCTCGACGCCGGCGAGCCCCGCCAGTCCGGTCGCGACACCAAGATCAGCATCGCCCTCAAGGAGGGGATCACCTCGGAGGACGCCAAGAAGGTCGGCAAGCTGATCCGCGACGACGGGCCCAAGGGCGTCAAGGTCCAGGTCCAGGGTGACGAGCTCAGGGTGAGCAGCAAGAAGCGCGACGACCTCCAGGCGGTCCAGGCGCTGGTGAAGTCGCAGGACTACGACTTCGCGGTGCAGTTCACCAACTACCGCTGAATCGCTGCGTTTGCCCAGGTCAGAGGCCTAACGGGGGCGGAGAGTCCGCACAGAGTCCGCAGGATCATTCGGTTTTCTCAGTGAAGACGGCCGACATCAGGCCGGCGGCCGCGTTGCGAGTGCGGTCCTCGGCCTTGGGCCAGAGATGGCTGTAGGTGTTCAGCGTGATCGACGGCGACGAGTGCCCGAGAGCGTGCTGGACCGTGACGACGTCGCAGCCAGCAGCGATCAGTCCCGACGCATAGAAGTGCCGTAATCATGCAGGGTGAACTCGTCCATGCCGACCTGCTTGCGAACCCGGCGCCATTGATTGCCAGCACTGTTGCGGTTGTAGACGGCGAACACGACCGGTGGGCCGTCGACCGCCTTGCCCGACGGCAATTGGCGATGGCCGACCAGGCCCGCCCCACCCGGGAAGCCAACGACCGCAGACAGCGCCAACAGGAGCAGCGACGGCGGATCGAACCGCCCCCTGCGAGTCGGAGTACTCCCGACCACGGGTGGGGCATCGGCCGCTGAAACTCCCCTCACCGACCAGCGCCCGCAAGCGATGTCCGATCCGGTCCGCAAGCTGTTGCCTTTCACGTCACGGACAACCGCACCGCCGGCGCAGCTTGGTGGACGTCGGTGATCGCTCCGGGAGCCGCTGCGCACCTAGGAGAACACCAGGCGCTGTCCATTCGCCACCGATGCCGCGCTTGAAGGTTCGCCCATAACCAGCGAGGAGAAGCACATGAGCACCGCACCGCCGCAACCACCAATAGGAGTCACCTCATGACCGCGCAACCCACCAACCCGAACCCGCGCCGCCAGCCCGGGGACGAGATGCTCACCCTCCAAGAAGCCTGCTCGTTCCTCCGCGTCCCCGAAGGCACCCTGCGCTACTGGCGCGACCTCGGCTGCGGACCCCGCAGCTTCAACGTCGGTCACCACGTCCGCTACTGGCGCACCGATCTCGTCCTTTGGCTCACCGAACAGACCGATCGCGCACAGCGCTATTGACGCGATCTACGGACCGAGCAACGCGAGCGGCACCACGGCAACGCCGTCGGGGCGCCGGAATGCGTGCTCGCCTGTGGTGATGATGACGCGGTCGGCCACCCTGCCGCTGATCTGCTCGTGCAACCAGTTGAGGTGACGCACATCCTTGTCCTCGACCGTCTGGCTGAGCTTGATCTCGATCGCAACGACTCGGCGGTCCTCACCTTCGACGATCAAGTCGATCTCTCGGTCGGTCTGCTTGGTCCGGAGGTGTCCGACCCGAGCCGACGCGGCCGCCGCATACACCCGAATGCTCTGAGCGACGAGGGATTCGAACAGAGCGCCCAGCCAAGTGCCCGTCGACGCCGCGACGCGGTCACCCGCCCCTTGCAGCAGGCCGGTCTTGCCGACGCCGACCAGCCGAGCAGCCAGGGCCGGATCCACGAGATGGTGTTTGGGAGACTGGGTGAGTCGCTTGAGCGGATTGAAAATGGGCACCCAGGCCTCGACCGGATCCAGCACGAAGATCCGTCGGAGGTGCTCGCGGTAGTTGTCGGCCGTCACCCGCGAAGGCTTGTCGACGACTCCGGCAGTCGCGGCATCGAGGATCTTGGTGTAGGCCGCATCGGTGGAGGTTGCGGCGGCGTACGCGGCAAGCCAGGCGCGGACTGCGGCGGGCCGTCGCACGTTGAACCCGTTCTCCGGCAGGTCGCGTTCGACGATGCGCGTGATGTAACTGTCCAACTGGATGCTCCTGGCCCGCTCCGGCAGGTCGCGGATGCCTGGGAAGCCCGACGCGAGGATCTCGTCGACGTAACCACTCAGGCCGACGTCCGACCTGCCGCCGATCGCCGGCCGCGAACCGGTCAAGAGCTCCGACAACGACACCGTCGGCTCGACTACGGCGCGCTCCGCGATCGAGAGCGGGCGCATGGCAAGGCTGACGATCCGCCCAGCTCCCGAATGAATGCGCGCCTCCGGCGCGACTCCAGCGGAGCCCGCGAGTAGGAACTGGCCGCCACGGGAGTCCGCGTCCACAGCGCGGCGGACCCGATCCCACACCGCCGGATAGAGCTGCCACTCATCGATGAAGGCGGGCGAGTCCACCCGCGCGACGTAGTCGAGATCTGCTGCGACAATCTCGCGCTGGGCAGGCACGTCCAGCGAGATCACGGTCGCGGCCCGCTGGAGGGCCGTCGCCGTCTTGCCGACCCCCTTGGCACCTTCGAGTGCGATCGCTGCGAGGTCCGGGAACAGGTCGTCCAGAAGTCGGTCGACAACGCGAGGCCGGTAGGACATGTCTCGAACTTAGCAGATAGACGCCATCTAACTATGCGTTTCGACGCCTCCGAACTATGCAGTTGGACGGACCACCGCGGCCCATCGTGCTTGTCAACCGAGGTGCGAGAGTCCGCAAAAAGTCCGCAAGATTCCCGACAGCCGCAATGCTTGCCAACGTCACCAGACGGGTAACCGCAGGTCAGACCCGCACAGTCGATCCTGGTCAACGACTCCTACCCACGCGGGTGCCCTTCACCAACTAAAGGTGACCCCTCCGATGTACGCGGGGGTTTCGTCCGTTTCCCCCGACCCTGTCGGCTGGGGCAGTGAGCCGCACGACCACTAGACGAGGTGCTGGCGGGTGCTCGCGGGGATGCCACCACCAGCGTGGATCTCCTCCACCAGCTCCTGGAGCGCGGTGAGCGCCACGCGCATCGGCTGGGGTCCGTAGGAGACCCGGGCGACCCCGAGCTCGGCGAGTCGCTCCTGGGGAGTGCTTCCCGGGAACCCGATGACGGTGAGGCGCTGCGGCCCGAAGGCCTCGACGAGGGCCGCGATCTGCTTCTGCCCGAGAATCCCGGGCACGAACACAGTGGGGGCTCCGGCATCGAGGTATGCCTTGCCGCGTTCGATCGCGTCGGCCAGCACCTCGGCCTGGTCGCGCTTGCGTCCGAGGACGAAGGCGTCGGTGCGAGCGTTCAGCACGAAGTCGGGGACGCCTTCGCTGATGGCTGCGTCCATGATCGCCGTCACGTCGGCGACCGCCTCGTCGAGAGGCTTCATCTGGTCCTCGACGTTGGCGCCGACCACGCCGACGCCGATCGCCTTTCGCACGGTCCCGGCCGGGTCGCCGTACCCCGCCTCGAGGTCGGCGGTCACCGGCAGCGTCGTCGCCGCGACGATCCGGCCCACGGCCTCGATCATCGTGTCCACCGGGATGTTCTCACCGTCCGGCCAACCCAGCGACGCAGCAATCGAATGGCTGGCCGTCGCCAGCGCGGCCGTGCCGGGCGTCTCGGCGACGACCTTCGCGGTGATGGCGTCCCAGACGTTGACCACAGTCAGCAGCGTCGGGTCCCGGTGCAGCCGCAGCAGTTCCGCGGCCTTGTTCTCCAAGCTCTCGTGCACGCCGTTCTCCTCGACACTCATGTTGTTGCTCCTGTTCTCCGGGCCGTCACCGACCACAGTGCGAACGCCAGGACGAGCACGCCCAACACGATGTCGGCGACGACGTGCGTCTGTCGCCACCACACCATGCCAGTCGCCCCGGACACGGTGTAGTGCCCCACCCCGACCAGTCCGCTCACCGAGTACGCCGTGAGGCAGATCGCGGCGGGAACGACGCGACGGCGTACGAACAAAGCGAGCCCGGCGACACCGAACGTCGTGAACAGGAACCAGCTCGCACCGACCACAGCGCGCGACGGCTCCGGAACACCTCCCGGGCCCGAATGCGGGTAGTCGGCGTAGTTGACGTAGTTGTCGGTGTAGTGGACGACCGAGACCAGGAATGCGGCACCGAGCAGCGCCAGCAGGATCCGTAGTCCGAGCACGCGCCGAGTTTAGATGTGGGCGGTTCGGAGCGATGGCGGCTGTGCGAGCCCTTGCCGGTTCACCCGTCGAGCAATGCGGCCAGTCCCTGGTGCAGGTTGCCCTCGTTGACGATGTCCAGATGTCGTCTCGTGTAGGAGGACAGCAGCTGCACCTGTCGCTCGGTCAGTCGGTCGCAGACCCACTCCCAGTGGAGTGAGACCCAGTCACCCATCTGGAGGGCCGCAAGCATTCCGACCCCGTCCAGCGAGCGGACGGCAGTCTCCGTCTCCGGCTCCCCGATGCCCAGCCGACGACCGTCCCAGGTCAGCGGCCGCGACTCGACGACGACCTGGTCGCCCTGGACGGAGAGCACCTTGCCCCAGCGGATCCGGCACCGATCCAGCACGGTCAGCGCGTGCGTGGACTTGCGGCCGTCGCTGAGCAGTCCGGTCCACGGGTAGATGCAGAACACCGCGAAGCTGTGGTGCGGCACTCCCCCGGCGAGCACGCTCTCGGTGAGCGTCGAGAACCGGGAGCCGGTCATCGCCCGGAACCGTTCCTCCATCGAGTTCCCGACCGAGCGCGTGTCCACGTGGTCGAGGCGGGGGCTGCCCACCCAGTACGCCTCGACCACCCGACGGTCCAGGGGGTCGTCGAGACCGGTGGCCGACGCGATCAGCTCGAGGTAGGGCCATGCTCCGGCGAACTGCTGGGACAGCTGTCGCAGGCCACGATCGTCAGCACCGGCGACGCCGTACTCGAAGAAGGCGGTGTGGTCGGCCGGCCCGCAGTAGCCGTGCGAGTTCGGCGGGAACGCATAGCGCGCGAACAGGACCGGGCCCGGGACGGTCCGATCCCGAGGGTGGGCGTCGACGCCCGCTTCAGGCACCCGGGACCCCGGTACGGGTTGTGGTCTCGACTGATCGCTCGCTTCGCTCGCTGCTCGACCACCTACGGGTCGAGGCCGCCGTCTCGGACGGTTGCTCGAAGGTGTTGCCCATCAGCTCGAGGCCCGAACGGGCCTCGCGCGCCTGCGCCTCGTCGATGAGCTCGACCGCGAAGCCCATGTGGATCAGCACCCACTGGCCAGGCTCGACCACCGGGTCCTCGAGCATGCCGAGGTTGATCGGCCGCTGGGCGCCGAGCACGTCGACGAGTGCGAGCAGCCCGGCGTTGCCCTCCAGCACCTCAACCACCTGCCCGGGGATTCCAAGACACATGTCAGCCCCCTCCCTTCTCAGCCGCCGCCAGATCGAGGACGCGCTCCCTCAGCACGGCACGAACGGTCTCCATCGCCACCGGCACGGCGTCCTCGACCGGCCGGGAGAGACCGATGCCCTCACCGGTGTCGGCCGGGCGGCATCCGATGACGTACGTCGGAGGGAGCCGACCACCGAGACTGGCGACGCTGCCGAGCACGCCCACCGGCGCCATCCCGTGCGGGTCGAAGTCACCGGCACCGAGGTCCTCCTCGCCAACCTCGAGCACCGAGATGTCGCCTGGTTTCCCGTCACCGGGCCCAGCACCGGGGACCGTGTCGACGATGAGGAGCGCCTCGTAACCGTCGAGCAGGTCGTAGGCGAGGTGCATGCCGCGGATGCCGTAGTCGACCGCGCGCACCTGCGGCGGCAGGCTTCCGGACGCGATCAACCGCCGCACGACCTCGGGGCCGAACCCGTCGTCGCTGCAGAAGAGGTTGCCGATGCCGGCCAGCAGCACGCGTCCGTCTGTCACCGGCTCCCTCACATCTTGCGCATCTTCAGGTATCTCTTGATGTCGGGGACCGAGCGAATCCCGACGGCGACGGCGACGGCAGCCACGATGGCGCCGAAGCCCGCCGTCACCAGTCCGACAACTCTCATGAGCGGCTCTCCTCTCGTGCTTGATCCAGTGGTTCGAGCTCATCCGGGGCGAAGTACAGGTAGCGGCCGTACCAGTCGTGCAGGTCTGCAGCCGGGTCGTCGACGAGGACGAGTGCGACGTGCGTGCCGCCGTCGACGTCGGAGAGCACGGCGGTCACCCGAGCGACCTGGTCGGCGAAGAAGAGGTCCTGCGCGTCGGCACGCCGCGACGGGTGCACCCTGACGAGGCTGCCCTTGGAGACACGCACACCGTCGATGAGCACGCTGTCCAGCTCAGGCCGCACGCTCTCGTCGCTGGCGGGGTCCCACCACGGGACCTCTCCGGTCTCGAAGACAGGGACGTCGTTCCTGCCCAGGTCGGGGAGGGCGGCAAGCGGGCTGTGCGGATCCCGCAGTACGCCGTGCAGCTGCTGCAGCGTGGCCGCGGACATGCCGTCGCAGCGGTCGATGATCTCCGCGGCCCGAGGGTCGGTGGCGCGAGCCTCGGCCTTCTCCTGGTCCGTCATCGTCATCACGCGCAGGGTGAGGATCTCGTCGATCTCGGTGGAGTCGAAGAGTGCACCCGCGCTCTCCGCCGCGATCTCGGGGTAGTCGTAGAGGATGATCGGCGAGCCCAGCACCACGTCGGTGTCGCCTGCGGCACCGACCAGCACGGGGAAGCAGCGCGTCTGCCGGCACCGTGCGACGGCATCGGCTGCAGCCTCGGGAGGTTCGAGCAGGGACACGAACCGGGTCGGGCCGGCTGCCTCGACCAACACGTGGGCACCGATCAGGGACAGGCGGATCGCGTCGTCCTTGGTGGCCGCCGGGTCGGGGTGCGTGTTCCGTACGGCGACCGAGAGCCGGACGTAGCGACCGTCGGTCGCGGCGCCGATGGTGACCACGGCCCTCAACGGCGTACGGCGCCGCACGATCCGGCCCACCACCGAGCCGTCCTTGTCCGCGACCTCCTCGATGTCCTCGCCGCCGGCGACCTCGACCGTTGTCTCGACGGCCTGGGAGGCGATGTCCGCGAACACCGGCTGCAGGTCGTACGCCGGAACCGGCACCTCGCACTCGACGGCTTCCTCCCAGCTCAGGAATGTGGCGCCGTCGACGACCAGCTCGCCCACGGGGACGTGTCCCCCGTCAGCCACCCGTTCGACCCCGCGGCTCTGCAGCTGCAGGAACCTCAGTCGTACCCGGACAGTCGGCGGTTCACCGTCGTCTGTGACCGCGTCTGGGCCGGTCGCCTCGAGGAGACACTGCATCTCCATCGCCGGGTCCTCGCCGAAGCTCCCGTCGGCAGCGCGCGGAGGGCCGAGTACGCCGAACTGCCAGCGCGACTGGTTCTTCGAGGAGCTCGCGCGGTAGGGGTAGAGCAGGTAGCCCTCGTAGAGCACCGCGTCGGCGATCGCGCGCACCGCGGCGATGCGGTCCCCGTCCAAGCGTGAATCCTGACTCACGGTGTCGCCTCGTCCCGAGTGGCCAGCAGCGTCTGCACGGTCTCGTCCCAGGTGGTCAGGCCGTGCCGGGCCTTGAAGTCGGCCAGGGAGTTGACCACGTCGTGGTCGAGCCGGATCCAGCCGCTGTTGGGGAAGTACGACGCAATCATCTGCTGCCACACCGAGATCGGCAGCTGGTAGCTCGCCTCGCAGTCCCAGGGAACCTGCTGCACTCCGAACCCGTTGACCCCCTTGGTGAACACCGTCCCGGAGAAGAGCAACGTCAGCGAGATGGTGCCCTCGCCGACCGCGTGCAGGTAGCGGGAGCCGGTGACTTCGAAGTCGTAGGTGCACGGCAGCGCGAGGTCGACCTCGGTGATGTTCGTGAACCCCTGCACCATGGCGCTGCACTGCATCCACAGGAAGGGCTTGAGGGTGTCGACCCAGCGGTCGCGTTCACCGAACAAGGCTCGCAGGCCGCTCTCGTCGGCCTCCTCATAGCGACGCCGCTGAGGCTCGATCCGGACCTGGCAGCGCAACGCGATCGCGTGGATGGTCTGACCGCTCGACTCCTGGATGCGCAGCCGGGCAGTCAGCTGCGGAGCCGCGGCGTACGGCTCGGCGAACACGTCGACAACGGTGAACTCGTAGCTGCTCATGGCGTCGCCTCCTCGGCGACGGGCGGCGCCGGACGGCTCCGCTCCGCGACCATCGTGAAGAACTCGTCGATGGCCGCGTGGGCCTCCTGCCCACCGTCGAAGCCGCGCCACAGCGAGCGCAGTCGCCCGACCAGTTCGTAGCAGCGGTCGATCGGCACCACGTGGCAGCTGAACTCGTCATGTTCACGATCCGCCCGCCGCAACAACAGCGCCTCGACATCGGAGCGCAAGTGGGCGAGCTCAGGGTTGGCCGCGACGATGCGCTGCCAGGCGTCGAGCGGAAGCTCTGACTCGGTGGCGCCGGCCGGCCCGGGGTAGAACGCGACGATCCGGTCCAGCGTGGAGTTCCAGAACAGGAAGGCGAGCCCCACCGGGATCTGCAGGTCGTCCCACTCCGCCCTGCCGAAGGAGAACACCGGAAAGGAGAGGTACCTGTCGGGCACCGCGCGGTATCGCATCGTGGCCTTCTCGGCGGTGAACAGCAGGTAGCAGCCGCGACAGGTGCACATCAGCCCCCGGCTCTCCAGGTTCACGACGTGCTGGTGCTCCTCGGCGATCGGCTCGGCACACATGTCGCACCGCTCCCCGACCACCGGCTCTGGCCGGCTGGTGGTGATTCGTCGCAGGGACGCCAACGGCGCCCGGCTGTTGGGGCTCATGCCGAGACCGGAACTGCGACAGCGAGCGAGCTGACCCCGCCCTCGGTCAGCAACGGCACGGGCGTCAGGTGGAGGCCGGAGTCGTCGTCGAGCCCGGCACCGGCCCGGCGTACGTCGTAGTGCGCGTGGCAGCCGGGACAGCGCAGCACGGCCTCACCCACGGCCGCACCCAGGCGGCGTGACAAGGCGGCTCCGCGCATCGACGCCTGGCAACGCGCGCACTCGTCGAGGTAGGCGAACAGCTCCGCACCGATCCGGCACACCAGGACAGCCGTACTCGCGACCTCGACCCTGGTCGACGCACCCGGCGCCAGGTCGGCAAGTTCCGGCACAGGCAGCCACGAAGCCCGGTCGGAAACAGCAGGGTCGGCCACCTGTTCATCGAGACGTGAACGCAGCGAGGAGACCGGGATGACCCCGTCGGCGTGGGTGTCTCCGGGTGCCTCCTCGACCTCGATGCTGGTGACCTCCGGAGCGGCCGACTCGATCGCTCCCTCGACCGCGAGCTTGAGTGTCACCGACGACGACGGGCACCCGTCGCAGCTGCCGAGCAGGCGCAACCGGACCGTGCCGGCCTCGTTGACCTCGAGCAGCTCCACGTCACCGCCGTGCGAGCCGAGGTACGGACGGACGCTCTCGAGCGCCTGCTCCACGCGCATCCCGACGTCGTAGGGGTGCAGGCCGTGGACCAGCAGGAGGCTGGCGACCAGGTCGTCGGCGGCGAAGGCGGCCGCGACCTCATCGTCGAGGTGCCCCGTCTCGTGGACGATGTCGAGGATCCGCTCGATGCCCGCGCCGTAGAGGTCGGCGGTGAGCCGCACGAGCTCCTCGGCGCGCTCCCGTGCTGCTACGCCGCCGCCCCCGCTGGCCTCGAGCAGGGAGTCGATCCTCTCCCCGGTGGCCCGAAGTCGGTCGGGGGCGTCGGGATCCACCATCTTCAGCTAGCTGCTGACGGACTGGGTCGGGGAATGCATCAGCTCCAGCTCGTGGCCCTCACCGAGGTACATGTGCACGCCGCAGGGCAGGCAAGGGTCGAAGCTGCGCACCGTGCGCATGATGTCGATGCCCTTGAAGTGCTCGCGGTCGTTCTCCTCGAAGATCGGCTGGCCCTGGACGGCATCCTCGTAGGGGCCCGGCGTCCCGAAGGAGTCCCGTGGGTTGGCGTTCCACGGGGTGGGTGGATAGGGGTGGTAGTTCGCGATCTTGCCGTCCCGGATCACCATGTGGTGGGACAGGACGCCGCGCACGGCCTCGGTGAACCCACAGCCGATTCCCTCCTGGGGGACCTCGAACTTCTCCCAGGTCTTGGTGCGTCCCGCCCTGATCTCGACCAGCGCCTTCTCCGCGAAGTGCAGCGCACACGCAGCGGCGTAGGCCTGGAAGTACGTGCGGGCCCGGTTGCGCTCGATGGTGTTGCTCCACCGCGGGATCTTCCACTCGAACTCGACTGGGCCCTTGAGCGCGGACTTCGGCAGGTTGATCTTCACCGACTCGCCGGTCGACTGCACGTAGCCGATGTCGACGAGACCGGCGAGCGCGGTCGCCCAAAGGCGCGCGAGCGGTCCGCCACCGGTGTCGAGGGCGAGGTAGTCCTTGCCGTCGAACCAGCGAGGTGACATCACCCAGCTGTACTTGCCGTCGAGGTCGCGCTTCTGCGGCTTCGGGTTCGTGTGCTGGTTCCACGGGTGCCGACGGTCCACCGGGTTGCCGAGCGGGTCGTGGGTCACGAACGTCTCCTGGCCCTCCCAGTCGTCGTAGTACGACGAGCCGAGCAGGATCCGGATACCGAGGTTGATCTCGACCAGGTCGGTGGTGACCAGCTTTCCGTCGACAACGACGCCCGGGGTGACGTACATCGCGCGTCCCCAGTCGGTCATGTCCTTGTACTTGAAGTTGCAGTGCTCGGGGTCCTGGAAGGATCCCCAGCACGCCAGCAGGATGCGGCGGTTGCCGACCTCCTCGTAGCCGGGCAGCGCCTCGTAGAAGAAGTCGAAGAGGTCGTCGTGCATCGGCACGACCGCCTTCATGAACTCGACGTAGCGCATCAGGCGGGTGATGTAGTCGGTCATCAGCTGGATCGTCGCGACCGTTCCGACACCGCCCGGGTAGAGCGTCGACGGGTGGACGTGGCGACCTTCCATCAGGCAGAACATCTCGCGGGTCCAGCGGCTGACCTGCAGGGCCTCGCGGTAGAACTCCCCGGTGAACGGGTTCAGCGAGCGCATGATGTCGCCGATGGTCCGGTAGCCGTGCTCGGCAGCGTGCGGGGCCTCGGTGTTGTTGGCCTTCTCCAGCACACCCGGGTTCGTCTCGGCGACCATCTTCTCGCAGAAGTCCACCCCGACCAGGTTCTCCTGGAAGATGTTGTGGTCGAACATGTACTCCGCGGCCTCGCCCAGGTTGACGATCCACTCCCCGAGGTGAGGAGGTCGGACGCCGTACGCCATGTTCTGGCAGTAGCAGGAACAGGTCGCGTGGTTGTCACCGCAGATGCCGCAGATGCGGCTGGTGATGAAGTGCGCGTCGCGCGGGTCCTTGCCCTTCATGAAGATGGAGTAGCCGCGGAAGATCGAGCTGGTGCTCTTGCACTCGGCGACGACTTTCTGGTTGAAGTCGATCTTGGTGTAGATCCCGAGACTGCCGACAATGCGCGTGATGGGATCCCATGCCATCTCCACGAGCCCGTCGGAGCCGTCCTTGTTCTTGCTCGGTGAGGGGATGGTCGACGTCATTCGTCGCTTCTTCCTGTGTCGGGTGTTTGTCAGGGGCGTCTTGGGGTCACCACGTGCGGGTGGCGCCGGTCGTCAGCTCCTTGCCTCTCCTGCGCCACTTGGGCTCCTTGTCCAGGGTGCGCGTGGTGATCTTCCGCAGCCGGCTCATGGTGTTCCCATAGAGGCCCACCGTGGTCGTGGAGAGCTTGCCGCCGGGGGGTTCGTCCATGAACGGCATGAACTTGTCCGGGAACCCGGGCATCGTGCAGCCGATGCAGATGCCGCCCACGTTGGGGCAGCCCCCCATCCCGTTCATCCACCCGCGCTTGGGCACGTTGCACTTCACCGTCGGCCCCCAGCAGCCGAGCTTGACGATGCATTTCGGAGAGCCGTACTCGGTCGCGAAGTCGCCCTGCTCGTAGTAGCCGGCCCGGTCACAGCCCTCGTGGACCGTCTGGCCGAAGAGCCAGGTCGGGCGCAGCGCGTCGTCGAGCGGGATCATCGGGGCCTGGCCGGTGGCCATGTAGAGCAGGTAGGTGAGCGTCTCGGCCATGTTGTCGGGCTGCGCCGGGCAACCGGGGACGCACACGATCGGGATGCCGGCCTTGGACTTCCAGTCCCAGCCCAGGTAGTCAGGCACCCCCATGGCGCCGGTCGGGTTGCCCTGCATCGCGTGGATTCCGCCGTACGTCGCACAGGTGCCGACCGCGACGATGGCCGTGGCCTTCGGCGCCAGCCGGTCCAGCCACTCACTGGTCGTCATCGGCTGGTTGGTGTCGGGGTTGTTGCCGAACCCGCACCAGTAGCCCTCGTCGTGGAGCTGCTCGTTGGGGATGGATCCCTCCACCACCAGGACGAACGGCTCCAGCTCACCGCGGTCGGCCTTGAAGAACCACTCCAGGAAGTCGTCGGCCCCACCGTTGGGCCCGCACTCGAAGTCGATCAGCGGCCAGTGCACCGCCACTTGTGGGAGACCCGGAAGGGCACCGAGGGCGATTTCCTCGATGGTTGGTTGGGTTGCCGCGGTCAGCGCGACGGAGTCCCCGTCACAGCTGAGTCCGGCGTTGATCCACAAGACGTGGATCAGGGTTTCTTCTGCCTTCACTGCCTCTGCTGTGGGCACAGGACCACCGCTCCCTCGGGCGGGAGTATGGGCCCAGTGCTTGAGCGCCAAGGCCACCTCGACGGGCCCTCGTCCGCCACGTGCTTTTTATTTAGCGCCCCTACGTCGCAGTGTGTCAAGGGTCACACTGCGGCTCTTTCAGATCGTGGTGAGCCAGTCGAGCCAGACCTGGAACCGGTCCCCGGTCTTCGCCGAGACCGGCAGCACCTGGACACCTGGGTTCAGCTTCGCGGCATCACGCGCCAGCCGTTCGAGGTCGAACTCCACATAGGGCAACAAGTCGGTCTTGTTCAGCAGGATGAGGTCTGCTGCGGCAAACATGTGCGGGTACTTCAGGGGCTTGTCGTCACCTTCGGTCACCGAGACGACCACGACCTTGCGAATCTCACCGAGGTCGAAGAGCGCTGGGCAGACCAGGTTGCCCACGTTCTCGATGAACAGCACGCTGGAGTCCTCTGGCTGCAGCTCCTCGAGGGCGCAGCCCACCATGTTGGCGTCGAGGTGACATCCGGCTCCGGTGTTCACCTGCACCGCCCGGGCGCCGGCCTTGCGGATCCGCTCGGCGTCGAACACGGTCTCCTGGTCGCCCTCGATCACGGTGACGGGGCGGTCCAGCTCGGCGATCGTGCGCTCGAGGAGCGTCGTCTTGCCGGCGCCGGGTGAGCTCATCAGGTTCAGGGCGGTGATGCCGCGCTCAGCGAGCCAGGCACGGTTCTGAGCCGCGAGCTCGTCGTTCCTGGCCAGCACTGCGACCTCGAGGTCGAGGGTGTGGGTGCGGACAGCAGCGTCGGGCTCGAGGTGCACGTGCTCGGGCTCGTGCTCGTGCTCGTGCCCGTGGGGGTGTTCGTGGGGGTGTTCGTGTGTGTGCGAGTGGCCCGTCTGGTCCGTCGTACCCAAGTTGGTCAGGCGTACGTCGGCCTCGCCGCACCCGCACGTGCTGCACATCAGGCGACCTCGACAGACGTCACGCAGAGGTCGCGACCCGAAAGCAGCTGCACGTCGGCGCTGCCGCAGTCGCACAGCAAGAAGGCATCGGCCAGCGTGAAGTCTGCGGCGCAGGACCGGCAGTGCGCCCGAGCCGGCTCCTCCACGATCTCGAGCGAGGCCCCGGCCAGCGGAGTGCCAGCGGTGGCGAGGTCGAAGCAGAAGGACAGCGCATCGGGCACGACCCCGGCGAGCCGGCCGATGCGCAGACGCACGAGGCTCACCCGCCGCTCATCGGTGCGTTCGATGACCGACGACACCACACTCTCTGCAATGGCCAACTCGTGCACTGGTCTCCCCAGACGCTCTCCAGCACAGTAAGTCGCCGGAACGCGGGGAGCAACGGCGGTCTGGCCGGGTTCTTGAGCGCGGACGCGGGGGGCGCCGGGACGTCATACGAACTGGTTGTCATGGGTGCCGTTGCGTATGACCTCCCGCCGTACGTCATGCGGGTTGGCTGTAGTAGCGACCAGGGCGTATGACGTCCGGGTCGGACCAGTCACTCGACACCCTGCAACACAGCTCGTCGAGGGCATGCGTGGTCCAGGTGCGTGCAGCGCAAAGCGGCGCCGCGATGGCGGACTGGGCCGCGGAGACCCCGACGAACCAAGGGAGGTGACCTATCAGTTCACGAGGCGCACCGGCGACACTCCACGTGCGCCGTTTGTGGGCGCGATCCAGACGCGCAGCCCCTCGGTGATTTCGAGGTAACGCTGCGTCGCACGGGTCACGGTGACCTCGACGTCCGGGTGGTCGGCCTCCTCGAGCTCAACGGTCAGGCGGACCTCGAAGCCCACGCGGAGCAGCCGGACAATCTTGCCGGGCTTGCCCTGCGAGTCCTCCGGAGTGGTGTGCACGTCGATGTCGTGCGGCCGCACCAATCGCCCGTTGAGCTTGGTGACCGGGCCGAGGAAGCTCATCACGAAGTCGCTGGCCGGCTCGTCGTACAGCTGGTCCGGCGTGCCGACCTGCTCGATGCGGCCCTCGTTGATGACCACGATCTCGTCGGCGACCTCGAGGGCCTCCTCCTGGTCGTGGGTCACGAAGACAGTCGTGACGTGCACCTCGTCATGCAGGCGGCGCAGCCACTCGCGAAGCTCCTTGCGGACCTTGGCGTCGAGCGCCCCGAAGGGCTCGTCGAGCAGCAGCACAGTCGGCTCGACAGCCAGGGCGCGCGCCAGGGCCATCCGCTGACGCTGTCCGCCCGAGAGCTGAGCCGGCAGCCGGTGCGAGAACTGCGAGAGGTGCACCAGATCGAGCAGCTCGGCAACCCGCTTCTCGGTCTCGGCCTTGGGCCGCTTGCGGATCTCGAGGCCGAAGGCGACGTTCTTGGCGACGCTCATGTGCTTGAAGGCGGCGTAGTGCTGGAAGACGAAGCCAACGTTGCGCTTCTGCGGCGGCAGGTGGGTCGCCTCGTTGCCCTCGATGGTCACCGTTCCGGAGTCGGCGTCCTCCAGCCCGGCGATGATCCGCAGCAAGGTGGACTTGCCACCACCGCTGGGGCCGAGCAGTGCCGTCAGCTGGCCGGTGGGGAGGTCGACGCTGATGTCGTCGAGCGCGACGAAGTCACCGAACAACTTGTTGACACCTTTGATGTTGATGCTCATTGGTCATCCTTTGGGCGCAGGAGGGACACCACGACCAGGCAAGCCATCGCGATGAAGGCCAGCAGGGCGGCTAGCGCGTAGGACGTCCCCTGCTGGAAGTTCTGGTAGGTCTCCTCGACGGAGAGGGTCGCTGTCTGGGACTGGCCGGCGATGTTGCCCGAGACGATCTTGACCGCGCCGAACTCACCCAGCGACCGGGCAAGGCTCAGTACGACGCCGTACACGATCGCCCACTTGATGGCGGGCAGCGTGATCCGCCGCAGGGTCTGGAGGCCACTGGCGCCCAGGCTACGGGCTGCCTGCTCCTGGTCGTCGCCGAGCTCCTCGAGGACGGGCACGATCTCGCGGATCATCAGCGGCAACGCGACGAACACGGTCGCCATGATCATGCCCGGCGAGGAGAAGATGACCTGGAAGCCGGCCGACTCGAGCCCCGGACCGAACCACCCGTCGCGGCCGTTGTAGACGAGCACGAGCGCCAGTCCGACGACGACGGGCGAGACCGACAGGGGTACGTCGAGCAGGGCCGAGAGCAACCGCTTGCCAGGGAAGTCGTAGCGGACCAGCAGGAGCGAGATCGTCAGCCCGAAGACCAGGTTGATGATCACCGCGATGACCGTGATGTAGCCGGTGAGGTAGAGCGCGTGGCCGATCTCGGGATCCTGGAAGGAGTCGAACATGGCCCCGACGCCGTCCGCGAGGGCGTTCTTGAACACCAGTGCCGTGGGCCAGGCGACGAGCAGGACCACATAGCCGATGGTGACGAACCGGAGGCCCCAACGGACGCGGGCGGGGTCGCGCGTGTACGTGCTAGTCGCCACGGCGGGCCAACCTCCTCTGGATGACATCGAGAACGATGATGACGACCAGCGCCACCAGCAGCATGATCGCGGCGACCGCCGAGGCAGCCTCGCGGTTGCCGTTCTCGATGAAGGTCAGGACGCGCACCGATGCCACTTCGGTCTGGGCGGGCAGGTTGCCCGAGAGCAGCACGAGGGAGCCGTACTCACTGATCCCACGAGCGAAGGACAGTGCCGCACCGGCCGCGATCGCGGGGATCAGCGACGGCATGATCACCCGGCGAAACGTGGTCAACCGCCCTGCGCCGAGAGAGGCGGCGGCCTCCTCGACGTCACGCTCGAGAGACTCCAGCACCGGCTGGACGGTCCGGACGACGAACGGCAGCGTCACGAAGGCAAGCGCGAGGAACACCGCGATGCGACTGTTCGCGACGTTGACGCCCAGTGGCGACGACGGCCCGTAGAGGGACAGCAGCACGAGGCCCGCAACGATCGTCGGCAGCGCGAACGGCACGTCGATGACGATGTCGACCAGCCGCTTGCCCCAGAACCTGTCCCGCACGAGGACCCAGGCCAGCGCCGTTCCCATCACAATGTTGAGCGCAGTGACCGCGAGAGACTCCACGACGGTCAAGCGCAGCGCGGCTGCTGTCTGCGGTTGCGTGACGACCTGCCAGAACTCGCCGGGCCCCAGGCCCGCCGCCGAGATGAGCACCGCCGTCAGGGGGATCAGCACCAGCAGGCTGAACCAGATCATGGTGGCGCCCAGGGCGAGGGACGCGCCTCCCGTCAGGGAGCGCCGGCTCCGGGCGCGGCGCGTGCGCGCCGGACCCGGAGCCGTAGCAATACCGACGGAGGCCATCAGGACTTGCCGGAGGCCGCGATCAGCTTGGTGACGATGCCGTTCTCCTCGTCGAAGAACTTCGAGTTGGCCTCGCCCCAGCCGCCGAAGTCGCCGTCGATGGTGAGCAGCGTCTTGGGTGCGGGGAACGCATTGGCCGGGTCGTTGGCACCCTCGACGTCGACCTTGACGGTGTCGTCGAGCGGACGGAAGCCCTGCCTGGCGTAGTCGGTCTGGCCTTCCTTGCTCAGCTGGAAGTCCAGGAACACCTTGGCCGCGTCGCTGGCGTCTTCGGTGACCGCGCCCGGGTTCTGGATGAGCAGGGTCTGCTCGGGGATGACGTAGTCGAAGTCCGCCCCGGCTGCCCGAGCCTGGATCGCCTCGTTCTCGTAGGACAGCAGCACGTCACCGGTGCCGCCCTCGAAGGCAGTGGTCGCGTCCTTGGCACTGCCCGGGAAGGCAGAGACATTGCCGAGGAACTTCTTCATGTAGGCCGTGGCGTCGGCGTCGTTGCCGCCGCCCGCGAGGATCTGGCCGTACGCCGCAAGGATGTTCCACTTGGCCGAGCCGGAGGAGCCCGGGTTCGGCGTCACGATCTTGACGCCGGGCTTGACCAGGTCGTCCCAGTTCTGGATGTTCTTGGGGTTGCCCTTGCGGACCACGATCGCCACCACGGACTGCGTGATGATGCCCTTGTTGGCGCCGCTCTTCCAGTCGTCAGCGACGAGCTGCTCGTCGGTGAGCTTGGTCATGTCGGGCTCGAGGGAGAGGTGGACCTGATCGGCCTTGAGGCCCGCGATGACTGCCCGCGCCTGGTCGCCGGACGCGCCGTACGACTCCTTGAAATCGACGTCCTTGCCGGCGTCGGTCTTCTGGAAGTCCTCCACGAGCTGCTTGTTGGCGGTCTTCAGGATCGAGAAACCGACGATGCTGACCTGCTCCTCGCCACCGCCGCCGGTGTTTCCGCTGGCCGGGTCGGAGCAGGCAGAGGTGCTGGCCAGGAGGGAGAAGGTGAGGGCGGCGGCGCCGAACCACTTCACCAGGGGCGTGCGAGTCATGGGGAGGGCCTTTCGGTCATGTGGGCTACCGCAACGCGCGGTGTTAGTTCAGTAAGTTACTACATTTTAGGGATCTGATCGCCATTGAGACCGGTGAGTCCCGTCACGTGGTCTAGCGGGGTGAGCGCGTCTGGGCCGTCTTAGCCGGGGAGACGTCGCGTTTCCGCTAGGGCAGCGGACTATCGTGGCTCCTTGGTGGGTTACCCACCTCGCACTGGACCGTGCCCCGGACAAGCAGGACACGACCTGTCCGACTCAGGGCGCGGCATGGTACGTACCATGAGTATGCGAAATCCGGGTACCCGCCCATTGTCGAGGAGAGAAGGACAAGCACGGTGACCAAGCAGGTCAAGCAGCTCGACCGCGTGATCATCCGTTTCGCGGGGGACTCCGGCGACGGCATGCAGCTCACGGGTGACCGCTTCACCCAGGAGTCAGCTGCCTTCGGCAACGACCTCCAGACCCTCCCCAACTTCCCGGCCGAGATCCGTGCCCCGCAAGGCACCCTCCCGGGGGTCTCGTCGTTCCAGGTCCACTTCGCCGACCACGACATCCTCACCCCCGGCGACGCACCCGACGTCCTGGTGGCGATGAACCCTGCCGCGCTGAAGGCGAACCTGCCGGACATGAAGCCGGGCACCGCGATCATCGTCGACAGCCACGACTTCAGCGCGCGCAACCTGACCAAGGCCGGGTACGCCGGCAACCCGCTCGAGGACGACTCGCTTGCCGACTTCGCGCTCAATGTCGTCGACCTGACCGGCATGACGGTCGAGGCGGTCAAGGAGTTCGGTCTCTCCCGCAAGGACGCTGCCCGCGCCAAGAACATGTTCGCGCTCGGCCTGCTCTCATGGATGTACGGACGGCCGACCGAGACCACCACCTCCTTCCTGGAGAAGCGTTTCGCCAAGGCACCCGACATCCGCGACGCCAACATCACCGCGTTCAAGGCCGGCTGGAACTTCGGGGAGACGACCGAGGCGTTCGCGGTCCAGTACGAGATCAAGCCCGCGCCCATGCCGGCGGGCGTCTACCGCAACATCACCGGCAACCTGGCGCTGGCCTACGGGCTGGTCGCGGGCTCGGTGCAGTCGGGGCTGCCGATCTTCCTGGGCACCTACCCGATCACCCCGGCCTCGGACGTGCTCCACGAGCTGAGCAAGCACAAGCGGTTCGGCATCACCACGTTCCAGGCCGAGGACGAGATCGCCGGGATCGGCGCCGCCCTCGGAGCCTCGTTCGTCGGGTCGCTCGGTGTCACCAGCACTTCCGGGCCCGGCATCGCACTGAAGTCGGAGACCATCGGTCTCGCCGTGATGACCGAGCTGCCGCTGGTCGTGATCGACGTCCAGCGCGGCGGCCCCTCGACCGGCCTTCCGACCAAGACCGAGCAGGCCGACCTGTTGCAGGCCATGTTCGGCCGCAACGGTGAGTCACCGGTGCCGATCGTGGCGCCGCAGTCCCCCGGCGACTGCTTCAATGCTGCCGTCGAGGCCATCCGGATCGCGGTCACCTACCGCACGCCGGTGATGCTGCTCTCCGACGGGATGCTGGCCAACGGCTCCGAGCCGTGGCATATCCCCGACATCGACGACCTGCCGGTGATCGACCCGGCGTTCGCCACCGCCCCGAACCACGAGGCGCCAGACCCCAAGAACCCCGACGGCGACCCCGTCCAGGACTTCTGGCCCTACCTGCGCGACGAGGAGACCCTCGCCCGGCCGTGGGCAATCCCTGGCACTCCCGGTCTCGAGCACCGCATCGGTGGCCTGGAGAAGGGTGACGGGCACGGCAACATCTCCTACGACCCGGGCAACCACGACTACATGGTCCGGATCCGTCAGGCCAAGGTGGACCGGATCGCGGAGTCCCTGCCGCCGCTCGAGGTGGACGACCCCTCGGGGCCGGCAGGTGGGGGTCGGGCCAAGGTGCTCGTGCTGGGCTGGGGTTCGACGTACGGCCCGATCGGAGCGGCGTGCCGACGCGTGCGCAAGGCCGGCATGGACGTCGCGCAGGTCCACCTGCGACACCTCAACCCGTTCCCCAAGGACCTGGGCGCGATCCTGAAGCGGTACGACGCGGTGATGATCCCCGAGATGAACCTCGGTCAGCTCTCGATGCTGATCCGGGCGAAGTACCTCGTCGACGTCGTTGGCTACAACCACGTGCGCGGCCTGCCGTTGAAGGCGGCCGAGCTCGCCGAGGCGATCACCGACCTGATCCACACCACGACGGGCGACGTCGGCCCCCAGCACATCTCTGGGCACATCTCTGGGCACCTCGACGCCACCGAAGAAGCCAAGGAGACCGTGAAGTGACGACCACAGAGCCGCTCCCCTTCCCCGGGCTCGCGGGCGTTCCGACGACCGAGGAGAAGCAGACCGGCAAGGACTACACCTCCAACCAGGAGGTGCGCTGGTGCCCCGGGTGCGGTGACTACGCAGTGCTCAAGGCCGTGCAGTCGTTCCTGCCCGACCTCGGGCTGCTCCGCGAGAACATCGTGTTCGTCTCGGGCATCGGTTGCTCCTCGCGGTTCCCGTACTACCTCGAGACCTACGGCATGCACTCGATCCACGGACGTGCCCCCGCGATCGCCACCGGCATCGCAACCTCGCGCGAGGACCTGTCCGTGTGGGTGGTGACCGGCGACGGTGACGCCCTCTCGATCGGCGGCAACCACCTGATCCACGCCATGCGCCGCAACGTGAACATGACCATCCTGCTCTTCAACAACCGGATCTATGGCCTGACCAAGGGCCAGTACTCCCCCACCTCGGAGCCCGGCAAGGTCACCAAGTCGACGCCGGCAGGGTCGGTCGACCACCCGTTCAACCCAGTCTCCCTCGCGCTGGGCGCCGAGGCGACCTTCGTGGCCCGCACGATCGACTCCGACCGCAAGCACCTGACCGCGGTGCTCTCCGCGGCCGCCGCTCACCGGGGCACCTCACTGGTGGAGATCTACCAGAACTGCCCGATCTTCAACGACGGCGCCTTCGACGCGATCAAGAACCCCGACACCAAGGCCGACGCGATCATCCCGCTGATCCAGGGCGAGCCCATCCGGTTCGGCAACCCTCGTGAGGACGGAGAGCCCAGCAAGGGGATCGCCCGCTCCGCCACCGGGGGCGTCGAGGTGGTCGACACCGCCGATGTGGACGAGTCAGACCTGTTGGTCCACGACGCCCACGCCGACGATCCCACCACGGCCTTCGCGCTGTCCCGACTGACCGACGCGGGCGTGCTGCACCAGTCGCCGATCGGCATCTTCCGCCAGGTCGAGCGGCCGACGTACGACGACCAGGCGCGTGAACAGATCGCCACGGCCTCGCTCTCGCAGGACGACCAGCGCCAGGCCCTCGCCGGCCTGATCAGCGGCGGCGACACCTGGACCGTGGTCTGACCGCCTGAGACGTTTCGGTCAGGCGCTCGGCGAACCGTCGGTCTCCTCGGCGACCGCCTTCAGCCTGGAGAGCCCCTTCTCGAAGTCCGGGCCGATCATCCGTTCCATGCTGTAAACCTTGCCGAGCAGCGCCATCACGCCCTTGTTCTCGCCCGTCATCACCCATCTGATCTGCGTTCCCTGGCCGCTGGGCGTGATGTTGAACGTGGTCTCGTTCGTGGTCTTGAACGGCTTCTCGAAGTAGACGGTGATGTCGACCCCTTCGGGCGTCGACCCCTTGATCTCCATGGCTCCCTGCCCCGCCTTGCGGTTGCCCGACCACTCGTAACGAGCACCGACGCCCTCCTCCGGACCGCTGTAGGAGCGCTGGAGCGCAGGATCGAGGTCCTCCCACGGGGACCACTTGGGCCAGTTGTGGAAGTCGTTGATCAGCCCGTGCACCAGATGTGACGAGGCGTTCACGGTGATGCTTCGTTCGACGGTGTACTCAGCCATGGGGTGAGACTACGGCTGTAGGTTGACGGCGTGAATGACGAGCGCCGGGGTTTTCTGCTCGGCGTCGCAGCGTACGGCCTTTGGGGCCTCTTCCCGATCTACTGGACGCTCCTCGAACCCGCGGGAGCAGTCGAGATCCTGGCCCACCGGGTCTGCTGGTCACTGGTGGTGATGGTCGGGCTCACCTACGCCCTGCGCCGTACGGGACACCTGCGGGGGATCCTTCGCAGCCCGCGGCTCCTTGGGCTGCTCACCTTGGCATCGGTGGTGATCGGCCTGAACTGGGGCGGCTTCATCTGGGGTGTGAACAACGAGCGCGTGGTCGAGGTGTCACTCGGCTACTTCATCAACCCACTGGTCACCGTGTTGCTGGGCGTGATCGTGCTCGGGGAACGACTACGACCGGTGCAGTGGGTGGCGATCGGGATCGCCGCCCTGGCGGTGGTCGGGCTCACCGTCGACTACGGAAGTCCGCCATGGATCGCATTCCTGCTGGCTGGCTCCTTCGGGACCTACGGCCTGGCCAAGAAGAAGGCAGGTGTCGAGGCGGTCGAGAGCCTGACCTTCGAGACGCTTGTGCTCGCGCCCATCGCGCTGGGCTACCTGGTGTGGCTCTCGGCGAACGGGAACGGGAACTTCAGCTCCCACGGGGTGTCGCACATGCTGCTTCTCGCGTCCACCGGACTCGTCACGGCGATCCCGCTGATCTGCTTCGGGGCCGCCGCGATCCGGGTCTCGATGACGACCATCGGGCTGCTGCAGTACCTCGCCCCGACGCTCCACTTCGCCCTGGGACTGCTGGTCTTCCACGAGCCGATGACCCTGGTGAAGTGGGCCGGCTTCGCCCTGGTCTGGCTAGCCCTGGTCATCTTCACCTCCGACGTCATGCGCCACCGGAGCCGCCAGCTGCGGCTGGCTGCGGAGGCCAGTGCGGTGTGAGGAGTTCGTGGTTTCCCACGGTTTCCCACGGTCCCGTGGGAATGACGGGACCCGCACGTCGTACGGGGTCTGTACGTCGGGACCCAACAAATGTGGGATCGGAACGTCGAACACCCCGATCCACACGTCACAACCCAACAAATGTGGGATCGGAACATCGAACACCCCGATCCACACGTCACAACCCAACAAATGTGGGAATGGAACGTCGAACACCCCGATCCACACGTCACAACCCAACAAATGTGGGAATGGAACGTCGAACACCCCGACCCGTACGTCACAACCCAACAAATGTGGGGCTGGGGGCGCCGAGCCCCTGCACACACATCGCTCAGAGTTGGGTGAACCGGCGGTTCGGGTGCTGGTCCGGCTCGTAGAGCTTGGCTGCCGCGCTTCGCCGACCCCGCGAACCTCGTTGCGTCCAGCCGCTCGACGTCCACGCCCACCGGGCCGCAGTTGGCGACCGCGACGGCCACCAGGCCGCCCGCCGGCTCAGACTCACGAAAAGTGGGGGTGCTTGCCTTGTCCCAGTACGACGGGTCGTCCGTGCTCCGAGCCGCCACACTGCCTGCACGACCGGGAGAGCCCTACCTCCGCGGCAGGGATCCCGAGAACCCTGCCGACCGCGGCGCGCAGCAGCTCGGCCGCCAGCCGTGGGTCGTCGGAGCCGCGGCCCCACAGGACGTCGACTCGGCGGTTGGACCGCCGGGCGGTCACTTGAGCCAACGACGGTTCTTCTTGCGGGAGATCTTCGCCCAGCTCTTGGCGAAGCGGTCCTCCGCCTGTTCGGCGCGGAGGCGCTCCTGCGCGTGCAGGTCGCCGAGGATGAAGGCGTCGTGCTCGTCGATGTCGTCGGCGGTCGTCAGCTCGTACAGCACCTTCTGGGAGACCACGCTGTCCTGGAGCTCGCCGAGGTCTGTCTGCACGCGTTTGGCACGACGTACGAGGCGCGACGCGTCGTCGCCGTACGCCGGGACCAGGACCTCGGCCGAGTAGCGGAGCCGCTTGGCGGCCTTTCGGACCTCGTGCAGCGCCGCCCGGCGGTCAGCGCCTCTCGCTTCGTTGTGCGCGCTGTCCACCCTGCGCCGGAGTCGCTTCCAGTTTCGGCCTACGCGACGCCGGAGGATGTCGTCGCACGACCGTTCCGCGTCCGCGGTCCACGGTGGGTCGGCAACCAGGCTGTTCAGGTCGTGCAGGAGCTGTGAGTACCTCTCCGAGTCGAGCGCCTCGAGCGTGCCCGCCACGCCGGCAGACTCGGCAGCGCCGAGCTCCCGCTCGATCCGATCGGCGACGGAGCGACGTTCGGGTCCGGTGGCGAGAGCGGCCAGGCGCTGGCGCATGACCTCGGGGTCCCGGGCAGCGCCCAGCTCACCGGCAACCCACTTCAGCTCGTCTCGAAGCGAACCGATCACGTCGGGATCGAACAGCGGACGGAACGTGGCCAGCAGGCTGCGCAGGCGGCGCAGGGCCACCCGCATCTGGTGCACGCCGCCTCGTTCGTGCCGGCGGATCCGGGAGTCGCAGACGGCGAGTCGCTCGACCAGCTCCCCCAGACGGGCCAGGACCACGGGGCCGGCCGGGCTGCTACGGCCGTCCTCCGGCGCGGAATCCATGTCGCCGTTTCTACCATCGCAGGGGCGGGTGCCTGACGTCCGGCTCCTGCGCCTGAATCGGATCCCCCCTGTTGACGGCGGCGCACCCCCGGACGTTCACTTCGGTGTAACCCGTTGCTTGCCGCCGCTCGCAAGAGTCGAGCGACTTCCATCACGATGACTCGGAGCCACGATGACGCAACGCACTCTCCTCCCCCTGCTCGACAACGCCCCCCACGGCTCGCGTAGTCACATGACCTGCCAGTTCCGGTGTGGCAACGCGTGCGACAAGCCGATCCCGAACGAGACCGACCACCCGGAGTTCCACCAGATCGCCGCCCAGGCCATCGCGCGCCGGTCGGTGCTCAAGGCTGCCGGCACCGGCGTGGGCGCCCTGGTGATCGGCGGACTCGCGGCCCCGCCGGCGGCCGCCTCGCCTGCTGCCGCGCACCGCCCGCGGGGATCCGGCATCGGTACCGCCAACTTCACCCCCGTCGCGCCCAACGTGAACGACCGGGTGACGGTGCCCAGCGGCTACCGCGCGGACGTCCTGATCAAGTGGGGCGACCCCGTCACCCGCCGTGCGCGGCCCTTCGACGTGAACAACCAGACGCCAGAGTCCGCCGCGACGCAGTTCGGCTACAACAACGACTACATCGGAGTGATCCCCACCGGCAACCAGCGCGCGCTGCTCGTGACCAACCACGAGTACACCGACGAGAACCTGATGTTCCCGACAGGGCAGTACGACTCGGCAACGATCAAGCAGATCGAAATCGCGTCACACGGCATGAGCGTCGTCGAGATCAAGCGCGGCAGCCGCCGAGGCGCCTGGACGACGGTCAACCACCGCCACGCGAGGCGGAACCGACGCCTCACTGCCGACTCGCCGTTCCAGCTGGTTGGTCCCGCTGCCGGTGACTCCCGGCTGAGGACGAGCGCGGACCCCTCCGGCCGGCGACCGCGGGGCACGTTCAACAACTGTGCCGGCGGTATGACCCCATGGGGAACCGTCCTCTCCGGCGAGGAGAACTTCAACGGCTACTTCGACTCCAGCGGACCGCTCGACCCGCGGTACACCGCGTCGTACCAGCGCTACGGGATCACCGGCGTCGGCAGCCGCGGGTGGAGCGAAGTCGACCCACGCTTCGACCTGGCCAAGGAGCCGCACGAGCCGTTCCGGTTCGGGTGGATCGTCGAGGTCGACCCGCTGGACCCGACCTCGACGCCTCGCAAGCACACGATGCTCGGCCGGTTCAAGCACGAGGGCGCCAACATCGCGATCGCTCGCAACGGCAAGGCCGTCGCGTACATGGGCGACGACGAGCGCGGCGACTACATCTACAAGTTCGTCTCGAAGCGGACGTTCGACCCGCGGCGCAGGACGTCCGCGCGGCGGCACAACATGACGCTGCTGACCGAGGGCACCCTGTACGTCGCCCGCTTCACTGGCGACGGCACCGCGGACGATGTCTACGACGGCACCGGCGAGTGGATCAGGCTGACGACCGACTCGACGTCGTACGTCCCGGGCATGACGGTCAGCGACGTACTCATCGACACCCGGCTGGCGGCTGACAAGGTTGCGCCGACCCGGATGGACCGTCCCGAGGACATCGAGCCGAACCCGGTCAACGGCAAGGTGTACTGCGCCCTGACGAACAACAGCAACCGGGGCACGACCTTCCCGACCAACGAAGCGAACCCGCTCGCGTCGAGCATGGTCTACGACTCCGCAACCGAGGATTTGGTCAGCGCGAGCGGTAACCGCAACGGGTACGTCCTCGAGATCAGCCCGCGCGGCGGCGACCACTCGTCCACCTCGTTCGGCTGGGACCTGATGCTGGTCTGCGGCCACCCGGACGCACCGGAGACCTACTTCGCCGGCTACCCCAAGCAGCTTGTCAGCCCGATCAGCTGCCCCGACAACGTCGCCTTCGACAAGGTCGGGAACCTCTGGGTCGCCACCGACGGCGCCGTGCTCGGCTCCCACGACGGCCTGTTCAGAGTCCCGGTCGCAGGTCCGCGCCGCGGTCGCGTGGAGCAGTTCCTGACCGTCCCGGTCGGCGCCGAGACCTGCGGTCCGTTGATCAGTCAGGACCAGAGGTCGGTGTTCATCGCCGTACAGCACCCCGGTGAGACCGACGGAGCAACCTTCGAGAACCAGTCGAGCACCTGGCCGCACACCGACGCCTTCCCCCGGCCTGCGGTGGTGGTGGTCCACAAGGGGTGAGGGCGGCCGCGGTTTCCCACATTTGTTGGGTTGTGACGTCCAGATCGGCAGGTTCGACGCCCCAACCCCACATTTGTTGGGTCCTGACGACCAGGCCGGCGTGATCGACGCCCCAACCCCACATTTGTTGGGTTCTGACGACCAGACCGGCGTGATCGACGCTCCAGTCCCACATTTGTTGGGTTCTGACGACCAGACCGGCGAGACCGCCGTCCAGGTCCAACAATTGTGGATCGCGGTGGCCTTGAGCGAAACGACGCCCACGATCGAAGACCGGACGGCCCAAGACTGAAAGGCCCCTCAGCTGGAGCGCGTGGCAACCACGTCCGCGAACCCCTCGAGGGCGGTGCGGACGGGGCTCTCGGGGAGGACCTTGAGCACGGCCTTGGCCTCGCCGGCCAGGCTGACGACGTACGCGCGGGCCTCGGCCATTGCGGGGTGTGCACGCAGGAGGGTGAGGGTTTCGGTGAGCCGGGCGTCGTGGTCCAGGTCGGAGTCGAGGAGCTCGAGGAGCCGCGCGTCTGCGGGGTCGGTGGAGCGCTTGGCGATCAGCACCGGCAACGTCGGCACGCCCTCGCGCAGGTCGGTGCCGGGGGTCTTGCCGGAGACCTCGGTCTCGGAGCTCACGTCGAGGATGTCGTCGGAGAGCTGGAAGGCCACGCCGACCTTCTCGCCGTACTCCGTCAGCGCCTCCTCCACATCGCGGGGTGCCCCGGAGAAGCGGGCGCCGTAGCGGGCGGAGGTCGCGATCAGCGAACCGGTCTTGCCGGCCACGACGCGCAAATAGTGCTCGAGCGGGTCCTCGCCGCCCACGGGCCCGAGCGTCTCCAGGATCTGCCCCTCCACGAGCCGGGTGAAGGTCCGCGCCTGGATGCGTACGGCGTCGGCCCCGAGGTCGGCGGTGAGCTCGGAGGATCGGGAGAACAGGAAGTCGCCGGTGAGGATCGCGACGTGGTTGTCCCAGCGGGCGTTGGCCGAGGCCGCACCCCTGCGCAGGTCGGCCTCGTCCATCACGTCGTCGTGGTACAGCGAAGCGAGGTGGGTCAGCTCCACCACACAAGCCGAGGTGAGTACGCCGTCGCGGGTCGAGTCACCGGTCTCAGCGGCAAGCAGGACCAGCAACGGCCGGAACCGTTTGCCACCGGCGTCCATCAGGTGACGCGCGGCCACGGTGACGAACCCGGCCTCGCTCTGCACGTGCTCCAGCAGGGCCTTCTCGACCTCGTCCATCCGGATTCGCAGACGGGCTTCGAGATCCGGGTCCACGATGGGCAGGGCCAGGGGGGAACTCATCTGATGAATACTCCCACGCGCCCAAGCAGGTCGATCAGCTCGCCCGGCACGACCCCGAGGAGCAGCGTTGCGGCCACACCGACCGCGATCACGGTGCCGGTGAGGGCGCTCGGGCTGGTGACGCTGGGGCCTTCGCCGATCGGCTCGGAGAAGAACATCAGCACGATCACCTTGACGTAGAAGTACGCCGCGACGGCGGACGCCAGCACCGCGACGATGACCACTGGCCACGCGTCCGCGGAGAGTGCGGCCGCGAAGACCGCCCACTTGCCGGTGAACCCGCTGGTCAGCGGGATGCCGGCCATCGCAAGCAGGAGGAAGGCGAACAGGCCGGCCACCAGCGGCGACTCCTTGCCCAGTCCCTGCCAGCGCGCGAGCGCGGTCGCCTCGCCACTGCCGTCTCGTACGACGGTGACCAGCGCGAAGGCAGCCAGCGTGGTGAAGGCGTAGGTCGTCAGGTAGAACAGCACGGCCGAGACCCCGGTCAGGCTGCCGCCGGGCACCTCGTTGAGCGACCGGATTCCCAGGAAGCCGGTCAGGATGAAGCCGGCGTGGGCGATCGAGGAGTAGGCGAGCAGCCGCTTGATGTCGGTCTGCGTCAGCGCCAGCACCGAGCCGACGACCATCGTCAGGATGGCCACCACCCAGATCATCGGCACCCACTCGGTCCGGTTGGCGCCGAACGCGACGTAGAAGAGCCGCAACAGCGCGCCGAACGCGGCCACCTTGGTGCTCGCGGCCATGAACGCCGTCACCGCGGTGGGGGCACCCTGGTAGACGTCGGGGGTCCAGGCGTGGAAAGGCACCGCGCCCACCTTGAACAACAGTCCTACGGCCAGCAGCGCGATGCCGCCGAGGAGCAGGGCCTCGTTGCCGGTCTGCGCCGACACCGCCTCCGCGATCTCCGCGAAGCCCATCGACCCGGCGTACCCGTAGACCAGGGCAATCCCGTAGACGAAGAAGCCCGAGCTGAAGGCTCCGAGGAGGAAGTACTTCAGCGCCGCCTCCTGGCTCAGCAGCCGCCGGCGTCGCGCCAGGCCGCAGAGCAGGTACAGCGGGAGCGAGAGGACCTCGAGCGCGACGAACATCGTGAGCAGGTCGTTGGAGGCCGGGAACATCAGCATGCCGCCGACCGCGAACATCATCAGCGGGAAGACCTCGGTGTGCTCCAGCCCACGGGTGGACGCCTCGCGCTCCGCCTCTGTTCCCGGAAGTGCAGCGGCCTGCCCCGCGAAGGAGGTGACGCCGCCCTCGAGGTGGCGCTCGGCGAAGAGCAGCACGCTGAGTACGGCGAGTACGAGCACGAGCAGCCAGCAGAAGAGCGCGGGTCCGTCGACGGCCAGCGCCCCCATGGCCACGACCTTGCCGCCCTTGGGCTTGTCGGCACCCGGGTTGAGCCGGCTGAAGACCATGACCGTGGTCACGATCGCCGCTCCCAGCCCGATCAGCGAGAGCACGACCTGCACCAGGTAGCGACTGCGGCGCGGCGCGAATGCCTCGATCAGTACGCCGAGCACGGCGACGCCGAGGACGATCAGGATCGGCGAGACGGTGAAGTACTCGATCGTCGGAGCTTCGAACTTGGTCACTTGGCCGCCTCCCCCTCGGTCACGTTCGGCTGCGGATCCGTCGTGCCTAGCTCGGACATCGTGTTCTCGACCGCCGGGTTGATGATGTCCAGGAGCGGCTTGGGGAACAGCCCGAGCACGATGATGAGCACGAACAGCGGCGCGAGCGCGGCTATCTCACGGACGTTGAGGTCGAGCATCCCGGCGACGCCCTCGCGTACCGGGCCGGTCATGGTGCGTTGGTACATCCACAGGATGTAGATCGCGACCAGCACGATTCCGGGTACGGCGAACGCCGCCGCCCAGGGCGAGTGCACGAACGCGCCGACCATCACCATGAGCTCGGACACGAACGGCGAGAGCCCTGGCAGCGACAGCGACGAGAGACCTGCCACCAGGAAGAGGCCGGCCAGGACCGGAGCAACCTTCTCGACTCCGCCGTAGTCGCTGATCAGCGCCGAACCACGCCGCGAGATCAGGTAGCCGGTGACCAGGAACAGCGCCGCGGTCGAGAGGCCGTGGTTGAACATGTAGAGGTTGGCGCCCGAGAGTCCCTGGCTGTTCATCACGAAGATGCCCAGCACGATGAAGCCGAAGTGGGACACGCTCGAGTAGGCGATCAGGCGCGGGATGTTGTTCGACCCGATGGCCATGAACGCGCCGTACAGGATGCTGATGATCGCGAGGACCACCACAACCGGCGTGGCCCAGCGCGACGCGTCCGGGAAGAGCTCCAGGCAGAACCGGATCATCCCGAACGTGCCGATCTTGTCCAGCACGCTGACGAGCATCACCGAGGTGCCCGGGGTCGCGCTCTCGGTCGTGTCCGGGAGCCAGGTGTGCACCGGGAACATCGGCGCCTTGATGGCGAAGGCGATGAAGAAGCCGAGGAACATCCAGCGGCCGACGGAGGTGCCGAAGTCGATGTCGGCAAGCTCGGAGATGAGGTACGTCGGACCGTCGGACGTCTTCGCGGACTCGACGTAGAGCCCGATCACGGAAGCGAGCATCACCAGCCCGCCGGCCAGCGAGAACAGCAGGAACTTCACCGCGGCGCGCACGCGTGCCGGTCCGCCGTACCCCGCGACCAGGAAGTAGACCGGGATCAGGGTCGCCTCGAAGAACACGTAGAAAAGGAACACGTCGGTGGCCGCGAAGACACCGACCGAGAGGCCCTCGAGCGCGAGGATCCACGCGAAGAACCCCTTGGCGCCCCACCTGCCACCCTCGCCGTCATTCCAGGACGCGAGCATCACGACGGGGGTCAGGATGACCGTGAGCAGGACCAGGGTCAGGCCGATGCCGTCGACGCCGAGCGCGTAGTGGGCGCCGAACAGGCGGATCCAGACCTTGTCCTCGGTGTACTGCATGCCACCACCGGCGTCGTACCCAAGGGCGATCGTCGCGGCGAGGGCGAGCGTCAGCAGCGAGAAGCCGAGGGCGATCTGCTTCGGCGCCGCTGCGTGGGCGCGTGCGGGCAGGAACGCCACCACGAGCGACCCGAGGATCGGGAGGCCCAGCAGGACTGTCAACCAGGGGAGGTTCATGCGAGGTTCACCACCACGAGCGCGAGCAGGACCAGGACGGCACCGGCGAGCAGCGACAGGGCGTACGAGCGGACGAAACCGTTCTGCGCCAGTCGCAGCCTGCTGGACAGCCCACCGAGGGCGGACGCGGTGCCGACGAAACCTCCATCGACGGTGCTTCGGTCGAAGGTGGCCAGGCCACCGATGAAGCTCTTGCCCGGATCGACGATGACCGCGTCGTTGAACGCATCGGCGTAGACGTCGTTGCGACCGGCCGCGGTGAACACCGAGACCTTCGTCGGTGCCGTCCGCGGCACGTCATGCCTGCCGATCAGGAACCACGCCAGGGCGACCCCGATCGCCACGACCAGCACCGCGAGCGCGGTGACGGCGAGGGCCGGGATCGGCGGCTCCTCGTGCGCGTGCTCACCCACGACCGGAGCCAGGAACGAGACGATCCAGTCGTTGAGCAGCAGCAGACCGCCGAGCACGGAGAGCGCGGCAAGCACGACGAGCGGGATGGTCATCACCTTCGGCGACTCGTGCGGGTGTACGTCAGGCTCCCAGCGTTCCTTCGTGAAGAAGGTCAGCAGCATCAGCCGGGTCATGTAGAAACCCGTGACTCCGGCGCCCAGGAGGGCGCAGATACCGAGTGCCAGGTTCTGCGACAGCGCGGTCTCGATGATCTTGTCTTTGGACCAGAAGCCGGCGAACCCGGGGAACCCGATGATCGCGAGGTAGCCCATCGCGAAGGTCAGGAACGTCACCGGCATCAGCTTGCGCAGCGCGCCGTAGTGGCGCATGTCGACGTCGTCGTTGGTCCCGTGCATCACCGAGCCGGCGCCGAGGAACATGTTCGCCTTGAAGAAGCCGTGGGTGAGCAGGTGGAAGATCGCGAACGCGTAGCCGGCCACTCCCAGCCCGGCCGCGAGGACCATGTAGCCGATCTGGCTCATGGTCGAACCGGCCAGCACCTTCTTGATGTCGTCCTTGGCGCACCCGATCCAGGCGCCGATCAGCAGCGTGATGGTGCCTACGATCGCGACGCCCAGCCGCGCGTCCGCGCTGTACTCGAAGATGAACTGCGAGCGGACGATCAGGTAGACGCCGGCCGTCACCATGGTCGCCGCGTGGATCAGCGCCGACACCGGGGTCGGGCCTTCCATCGCGTCGAGAAGCCACGTCTGCAGCGGGAACTGCGCCGACTTTCCGCAGGCGGCCAGCAGCAACAGCAGGCCGATCGCGGTCATCACCAGGTGGGAGCCACCGGCGGTGAGCTCGGAGACCTTGTCGAAGGACGTGGTGCCGAAGGTGACGAAGATCAGGCCGATGCCGAGCGAGAGCCCGATGTCACCGACGCGGTTGATCACGAACGCCTTCTTGGCCGCGGCCGCTGCGGTCGGCTTGTACTGCCAGAACCCGATCAGCAGGTACGACGCCAGGCCCACGCCCTCCCAGCCGAGGAAGACGCCGACGTAGTCGTCGGCGAGCACCAGGACCAGCATCGAGACGACGAAGAAGTTCAGGTAACCGAAGAACCGGCGCCTCCGCTCGTCGTGTTCCATGTAGCCGATCGAGTAGACGTGGATCAGCCCGCCCACCCCGGTGATCAACAGCAGGAAGAGGGCCGAGAGCGGGTCGTAGAGCAGCCCGAGCTGGACCTGCCAGTCACCGGTGCCGAACCAGGTCCACAGGTTCACGCCGATCTGTCGGTCCTCGGCCCCGCGGCCCAGGATCGCGATGAACAGCCACAGGGAGCAGACGAACGAGCCGAGCACGGTCGCCGTACCGAGCAGGTGGCCGAAGCGGTCAGTACGTCGCCCGCCGAGCAGCAGCACCGCGGCGCCGAATGCCGGCAGTGCGACAACGAGCACCAGCGGGAGTGCCAGCGACCCCGCCGAGCCCGGGTCGACCACGGGGACGTGGCCGCCCTCCTCAGCGAGGCGGGTGATGGCAGGGAGGATCACAGGCTTTCCCCTTAGTACTTCAGCAAGCTGGCGTCGTCGACCGAGGCCGACCGGCGGGTGCGGAAGATCGTCATGATGATCGCGAGCCCGACCACGACCTCGGCGGCGGCGACGACCATGACGAAGAACGCCGCGATCTGGCCCTCGAGGTTGCCGTTGACCCGGGAAAAGGTGATCAGCGCGAGGTTGCTGGCGTTGAGCATCAGCTCCACACACATGAACACCACGATCGCGTTGCGCCGGGTGAGGACACCGACCGCACCGATCGTGAACAGGATCGCGGAGAGGACTATGAAGGGGGTGGCGTTCATCGCCCGGCACCTCCGAGGTCGTCACGCGGGGGGATCGACTCGTCGTCGCCGCCGATGGCCTCGACCTGCTTGGCGCTGCCGGGGGCATCCTTGACCGACCCGCGGGCGAGGAGCACCCGGGAGATCGACGCCTGGGAGGGCGTCCCGTCGGGGAGCAGCGCCGGGGTGTCGACCGCGTTGTGCCGGGCGAAGACACCGGGTGGGGGCAACGGACCCACGTGCTTGCCGTGCTCGGCGTAGTCGCGCATCCGCTGTGCCGCCATCTCGGCTTGTCCCACCTTCGGCGTGAGCCGCTCACGGTGGGCCAGCACCATCGCACCGAGGGCGGCGGTGATCAGCAGCGCGGAGGTCACCTCGAAGGCGAACACGTACTTGGTGAACAGCAGCTGCGCGATGGCGGGAACATTGCCGTCCGCGTTGGCCTGTTCGAGCCCGGCCATCGCGCCCACCGACACCTGCGCGACGCCCAGCACGAGGGTGACACCGAACGCGAGCCCGACCAGCACTGCGAACAGGCGGTGGCCACGGATCGTCTCCACGACCGAGTCGGACGCGTCGACGCCGACCAGCATCAGCACGAACAAGAAGAGCATCAGGATCGCGCCCGTGTAGACGATGATCTGCACCGCGAACAGGAATGGCGCGTCGAGTACGGCGTACAGCACGGCGACACTGATCATCACGACCGCGAGCAGCAGCGCGCAGTGCACCGCCTTACGTGCGAAGAGCAGACCCAGGGCGCTGACCACCATCACCGGGGCAAGGAGCCAGAAGGCGATCACACAAATCCCCCCTTGTTCCCGGCGTCATCTCTCTCCGGTTCTCTTTCTGGGCCCTCGTCATCGCGGCGACGAAGCGTCCCCCGGTAGTAGTCGCCCTCGTCCTCGCCGAGCCGCATCGGGTGCGGCGGCTGCTCCATACCCGGCAGGAGTGGAGCCAGCAGGTCGGACTTCTCGAAGATCAGGTCGGCGCGGTTGTTGTCAGCGAGCTCGTACTCATTCGTCATGGTCAGCGCCCGGGTCGGGCAGGCCTCGATGCACAACCCGCACAGGATGCAGCGCAGGTAGTTGATCTGGTAGACGCGGCCGTAGCGCTCACCCGGGCTGAACCTGCCGGACCCATCGGCCAGGTCGGTGTTGGAGGCGCCCTCGACGTAGATCGCGTCCGCCGGGCAGGCCCACGCACACAGCTCGCAGCCGATGCACTTCTCCAGCCCGTCGGGCCAGCGGTTGAGCTGGTGCCGCCCGTGGAACCGCGGGGCAGTCGGGTTCTTCTCGAAGGGGTACTGCTCGGTGACCACCTTGCGGAACATCGTCCGGAAGGTGACCCCGAACCCGGCGACCGGGTCCCAGAGCTGTTCTTTCAGGGACGCCATCAGCGTTCTCCTCCAGAGTGGTCGAGGTCGGGCGGGCCCGAAGGTGTCGCCGACCCCGGAACAAGCCCCGCAACTGGCCCCGCAACAGGCCCCGCAACGGGCATGGGCGGCACCGGGTAGCCACCCGCGAAGGCGTCGAACTCCTCCGGCTCGGCCGCCTCATCGGGCTCGGTCTCCGGGATGAACCACGACACCAGGGCGAGCAGGAGCGCGGCGACCCCCAGCCCGATCAGCACGCGTCGGTCGAACCCGCCACGCAGGTCCACGACCCGGATCGTCGCCACGGCAACGATCCAGACCACCGAGCCGGGGATGAGCCACTTCCAGCCGAACGCCATGAACTGGTCGTAGCGCAACCGCGGCAGTGTCCCGCGCAGCCAGACGAACACGAAGATGAAGAGCATCACCTTGGCCATGAACCAGACGAACGGCCAGTAGCCGTCGTTGGCGCCGTCCCAGATCGAGATTGGCCAGGGGGCCCGCCAGCCGCCGAGGAACAGCGTGGTCGCGAGCGCCGAGACCGTGGCCATGTTGATGTACTCGGCGAGGAAGAACAGCGCGAACTTCAGCGAGGAATACTCGGTGTGGAATCCACCGACCAGCTCGCCCTCGGCCTCCGGCAGGTCGAACGGCGCCCTGTTGGTCTCCCCGATCATCGCGATCACGTAGATCACGAACGAGGGGATGAGCGTGAACGCGAACCAAACGTCCTTCTGTGAGTCCACGATCTCCGAGGTGGACATCGAGCCGGCGTGCAGGAAGACGGCGACCAGGGCAAGGCCCATCGCGACCTCGTAGGAGATCATCTGCGCGCTGGACCGCAGGCCGCCGAGGAGTGAGTACGTCGATCCGGACGACCAGCCGCCGAGCACGATGCCGTAGATGCCGATCGAGGCGATGGCCATCACGAAGATGACCGCGACCGGCATGTCGGTGAGCTGGAGCGGCGTACTGATGTCCGTAAACGGGACCTCCACCACGGGCCCGAAGGGGATCACCGCGAAGGTCACGAACGCGGGCACCGTGGCGATCACGGGCGCGATGACGAAGACCAGCTTGTCGGCCGCCTTGGGGATGATGTCTTCCTTCAGGGCCAGCTTGACACCGTCGGCGAGGCTCTGCAGCAGGCCGAACGGCCCGTGCACGTTAGGCCCGATGCGGTGCTGCATCCGCGCCACGACCCGGCGCTCGTACCAGATGTTGAACAGCGTCAGCAGCACCAGCACCACGAAGATCAGCACGGCCTTGACGATGATCAGCCAGACCGGGTCGTGCCCGAACTCACTGAGGCCTGGATCGGCGAGAGGGATCACTGAGCCGATCATCATTGGGCACCTCCGGTGATGGTGACGGTGCAGCCCGCCGGCCCGACGCGGTGGCGGACAGACGCGCCCGGTGCGCTGGCCGGCGCCCACACCGTGCCCTCGGCAAGGTCGGCCACCCCGACCGGTAGCTCGATGGATCCCAGTGGACCGGTCAGCGTGACCAGGTCACCTTCGGCGACGTCGAGGTCCGCGAGCGTGGCGGGGCCGACCAGTACGACGGGCCTGCGCGCAGTGCGACGCATGTCGTCGGCGCCGTCCTGCATCCGGCCGTCGTCGATCAGCTGCTTCCACGACGCCAGGACGAGCCCGCCGGCGAGGTTCCCCTCGGTGGTCGCGGACCGTACGCCGGCGAGCGCCTCGAAGCCAGCTCCGTCGCTGGAGCCACTCATGCTGGCCCGTTCACCGTCCCAGGGCCCTACCTGCGCCATCTCGGCCCAGACCTGCTCGGAGGTACGCCAACCCAGCCCATGAGTCAGCCCCGTGCCGAGCTCCTCGGCGATCCCGGCCAGGACGCGGAGGTCCGGCAGCGAGCTGGGGTTGTGCAGGACCTTTCCGAACTCGCGGACCCTGCCCTCCCAGTTGACGAAGGCTCCAGCGCGGTCGGTCACCGGCGCGACCGGGAAGACGACGTCGGCAGCGCGCGTGACATCGGAGGCGCGTACCTCCAGCGACACCACGAAGCCGGCAGCCTCGATCGCCTGCCGGGCCAGATCGGGCTCGGCCAGGTCAGCCGGGTCGACGCCACCGACGATCAGACCGCCGAGCTCACCCGCCGCCGCAGCGGCCATGATGGCCGAACCGGCGCGACCGGGGGTCTCGGGCAGGTGCTCGACGCCCCAGGCAGTGGCCAGGTCGACGCGCGCCGATGCATCGGCGACAGGCCGACCGCCGGGCAGCAGGTTGGGCAGGGCCCCGGTCTCGACAGCGCCGCGGTCGCCGGCGCGGCGCGGGATCCACGCGAGCCGGGCTCCGGTGGTCGCGGCGAGCCGGGCCACGGCAGTCAGGGCGCCGGGCACCGACGCCATCCGCTCGCCCACGAGGAGCAGGCTCTCGCTGTCCAGCGCCACGCTGCCGTCGTGCGCGAGCGCGTCGAGGGCAGCAGCCTCGTCACCGGGACGGGTCGGGATCAGGGTGCCCGACATCTTGTGCAGCCCACGGGAGGTGAACGGCGCGATCGAGTAGATCGGAAGCAGGCGGCCACGAGCAGCCTTGCGCAGGCGCAGGAAGATCGTGCCGGCCTCGTCCTCGGGCTCGAGTCCGACGAGTACGACGGATCGGGCACTCTCGAGGTCGGCGTACGTCACGGCGCCGTTGCCGGGTCCACCCAGCACCACCTGCGAGGCGAGGAAGTCCGCCTCCTCGGCGGAGTGCGCGCGGGCACGGAAGTCGATGTCGTTGGTGCCGAGCGCGACCCGGGCGAACTTGGCGTATGCGTAGGAGTCCTCGGCGGTGAGCCGGCCGCCGGTCAGTACGCCGACACCTCCGGCGTCACGAGCGGCGGCGAGGCCGCGGGCGGCGACGATGAACGCCTCGGGCCAGCTCGCCGGACGCAGCTCGCCGGACCCCGCGCCGGAGGCGCCATTGGACGAAGTGTCGCGCACCATCGGGTGGTTGAGCCGGTCGTCCTGCATCGCGTAGGTGAACGCGAACCGGTCCTTGTCGGTGATCCACTCCTCGTTGACCTCCGGGTCGTCACCCGAGAGCCGACGCATCACCTTGCCGCGACGGTGGTCGATCCGGATCGCCGAGCCGCACGCATCGATCTCGGCGACTGCCGGAGTGGAGACGAGGTCGAAGGGCCGCGACCGGAAGCGGTACGACGAGGACGTCAGCGCTCCGACCGGGCAGATCTGGATCGTGTTGCCGGAGAAGTAGCTCTCGAAGGGCTCCTTCTCGTAGATGCCGACCTGCTGGAGGGCGCCGCGTTCGATCAGCGCGATGAACGGGTCACCGGCGATCTGCTCGGAGAAGCGGGTGCAGCGCGCGCACAGCACGCAGCGCTCGCGGTCCAGCAGCACCTGCGCAGAGATGTTGATCGGCTTGGGGAACAGCCGCTTGCTCTCGGTGAACCGGGTCTCGCCACGGCCGTTGCTCATCGCCTGGTTCTGCAGCGGGCACTCGCCACCCTTGTCGCAGACCGGGCAGTCCAGTGGGTGGTTGATCAGCAGGAACTCCATGATCCCCTGCTGCGCCTTGTCCGCGACCGGGGACGTGGCCTGGGTGTTGACCACCATGCCTTCGGCGACGGTCAGCGTGCACGACGCCTGCGGCTTCGGCATCCCCCGGCCGTTCCCGGCATCGGGAATGTCCACCAGGCACTGGCGGCAGGCGCCGACGGGAGCAAGGAGCGGGTGGTCGCAGAAGCGCGGGATCTGGACGCCGATGCGCTCCGCGGCGCGGATCACCAGCGTGTGCTTGGGCACCGACACCTCGACGCCGTCGATGGTCAAGGTGACCTCGTCGGACTTCTCCATCTCGGTGGTCGAGCCTGTCGACGCCGACTTGTCGGGGGTGGTCGTCATGCCGGCGCCTCCACTTTTGGGAAGATCGTCGACGCCGTACGGTCGAACGGGCAACCGCCGTGCGTGAGGTGGGCGAGGTACTCGTCCCTGAAGTACTGGATCGAGGAACTGATCGGGCTGGTCGCGCCGTCACCGAGCGCGCAGAACGCGCGGCCCAGGATGTTGTCGCACTGGTCCAGCAGCAGCTCGAGGTCGTCCTCGGAGCCGCGTCCTTGTTCCAGTCGTGCCAGCGTCTGCGCCAGCCACCAGGTGCCCTCACGGCAGGGCGTGCACTTGCCGCAGGACTCGTGCTTGTAGAACTCGGTCCAGCGAAGTACGGCGCGCACCACGCAGGTGGTCTCGTCGAAGATCTGCAGCGCCCGCGTCCCGAGCATCGAACCCGCTTCACCGACGGCTTCGAAGTCGAGCGGGACGTCGAGATGCTCGTCGGTGAGGATCGGTGTGCTCGATCCGCCGGGCGTCCAGAACTTCAGCTCGTGGCCGACGCGCATGCCACCGGCCAGGTCGATCAGCTCCCGCAGCGTGATGCCCAGGGGTGCCTCGAACTGGCCGGGGTTCATGACGTGGCCGGAGAGCGAGAAGATGCCGTAGCCCTTGGACTTCTCGGTGCCCATCGCGGCGAACCAGTCGGCGCCGCGGTCGATGATGCTCGGCACCGACGCGATCGACTCGACGTTGTTGATCACGGTCGGGCTGGCGTAGAGGCCGGCCACCGCGGGGAACGGCGGCCGCAGGCGCGGTTGGCCGCGGCGTCCCTCGAGCGAGTCGAGCAGCGCGGTCTCCTCGCCACAGATGTAGGCACCGGCACCGGCGTGCACCACCAGGTCGAGGTCGTAGCCCGAGCCGTGGATGTCCTTGCCGAGGTGACCGGCGTCGTACGCCTCCAGCACGGCACGCTGCAGCCTGCGGACCACATGGAGCACCTCGCCGCGCACGTAGATGAACGCGGTGCTTCCACGGATCGCGTAGGAGCTGATGATCACGCCCTCGACCAGCGTGTGCGGACTCGCCATCATCAGCGGGATGTCCTTGCAGGTGCCCGGTTCGGACTCGTCTGCGTTGACCACGAGGTACTTCGGCTTGGGGTTGTCCTGGGGGATGAACCCCCACTTCATGCCGGTCGGAAACCCCGCACCGCCGCGGCCGCGGAGGTTGGAGGACTTGACCGCCTCGACGACGTCCGCGGGAGCCATCGCGAGGGCCTTCCGCAACGCGGCGTACCCACCCTGGTTCTCGTAGGAGGCGAGCGTCCAGGAGCGCTCGGCGTCCCAGTTGTCCGTCAGGACGGGGGTCAAAAGGTCAGCCACGAAGTGTCCTCTCCCGGTTGTTGAGGAGCGAGCGCAAGCGAGCTCGAAAACACGGTCACTTGTCGTCACCACCGGTGTTCTCGGGGTTGTCCTCGTGCTTGACGTCGGCAGGGGATGCTTCGACCTCGGAAGCGGCCTTGGTGTGCTCGGCCTCGTGGCTGCCCGCTGAAGACTTGTCCTGGGTATCGACGCTCTCGCGCTGCGACTCCCGGGCCCGCTTGACCGGGGGGGCGGTCCAGCCCTGCTCGCGGGCGATCTTCAGTCCCACCAGCGAGGCCGGTCCGGCGGCCGGTCCCTCGTCGGCAAGGCCGTCGGGGAAGCCCGCGAGTACCCGCTCGGCCTCACGCCAGGTGCACACTCTCGGGCCGCGGGTCGAGTGCACCTCGGCGCCCGCACGCAGGTCGTCGACGAGCTTGACCGCCGACTCCGGAGTCATGTTGTCCATGAACTCCCAGTTGACGGTCATCACCGGCGCGAAGTCGCAGGCGGCGTTGCACTCGACGTGCTCCAGGGACACGGTCGCGCCGTCCCCCGGCCGCTTCTCCGCGGTCTCGTCGTTGCGCACGTCGAGATGATCCTTGAGGCGCTCGAAGATCAGGTCGCCACCCATGATCGCGCACAGGGTGTTGGTGCAGACGCCTACGTGGTAGTCGCCGACAGGGCGGCGCTTGTACATCGTGTAGAAGGTCGCCACACCGCTCACCTCGGCCGCGCTGATCCCGAGGATCGACGCGCAGGCCTCGATGCCGCGTGAGGTCACCCGACCCTCGACGCTCTGCACGAGGTGCAGCATCGGCAGCAGTCCGGACCGCGCCTGCGGATAGCGGGCGGCGATCTCCTCCAGCTCGGCGTACGTCGCCGGGTCGATCGGCGCCTCCCGGGTGGCCTGGGTGGTCGAGACCCCCGTGGCTGTGGTGTCGTCGTCGATGCCGGGGATACGTGACTCGCTCATGAACGGGGCCCCCTCGAAAGTGTGAGCGGCGCCAACCTCAGCCCACCACTACGCGGTCGCGAACACGCTGTTGAATCAGCAGGGCGTGGGGTGTTCATCTGTCGACACCTCCCATCACCGGGTCGATGGAGGCGATCGCAACGATCACGTCGGCCACCATGCCGCCCTCGCTCATTACCGAGGTGCCTTGGAGGTTCACGAACGACGGGTCGCGGAAGTGGGCCCTGAACGGACGGGTGCCGCCGTCGGAGACGACGTGCGCGCCGAGCTCGCCGCGGGGCGACTCCACCGGCACGTACGCCTGGCCGGCCGGGACCCGGAAACCTTCGGTGACCAGCTTGAAGTGGTGGATCAGGGCCTCCATCGACTCGCCCATGATGTGCTTGATGTGGTCCAGGCTGTTGCCCATGCCGTCGCTGCCGATCGCAAGCTGGCTGGGCCAGGCGATCTTCTTGTCGGCGATCATCACCGGAGCGCCCTCGAGACCGGCGAGACGGTCGACCGCCTGCTGGACGATGCGCAACGACTCCCACATCTCGTTGACGCGGATCCGGAACCGCCCGTAGGCGTCCATGGTGTCCCACGTCTGGACGTCGAAGTCGTAGTCCTCGTAGCCGGAGTACGGCTCGCTCTTGCGCAGGTCCCACGGGTACCCGGTCGAGCGCAGCACCGGCCCGGTGATGCCGAGGGCCAGGCAGCCGGAGAGGTCGAGGTGCCCGACTCCCTCGAGGCGGGCCTTGAAGATCGGGTTGGCGTTGCAGAGGGCGGCGTACTCAGGCAAGCGCTTCTTCATCAGGGCGATGAAGTCGCGGATCTGGTCCAGGGCGCCCGGAGGCATGTCCTGCGCGACGCCGCCGGGACGGATGAATGCGTGGTTCATCCGCAGGCCGGTGATCAGCTCGAACAGGTCGAGCACCAGCTCGCGCTCGCGGAAACCGATCGTCATCACGGTCAGCGCGCCGATCTCCATGCCGCCGGTCGCGATCGCGACGAGGTGGGAGGAGATGCGGTTGAGCTCCATCAGGAGCACCCGCATGACCTGTGCCTTCTCGGGGATGTCCGCCTCGATGTCGAGCAGTCGCTCCACGCCGAGGGAGTAGGTCATCTCGTTGTAGAAGGGGCTCAGGTAGTCCATCCGGGTGCAGAAAGTGACGCCCTGCACCCAGGTACGGAACTCCATGTTCTTCTCGATGCCGGTGTGCAGGTAGCCGATGCCGCACCGGGCTTCGGTGACGGTCTCGCCCTCGAGCTCGAGGATCAGCCGGAGCACACCGTGGGTGCTCGGGTGCTGCGGGCCCATGTTCACGACGACCTTGTTGTCGTGCTCGTCGGAGATTCCCGAGACCACAGAGTCCCAGTCCTGCCCGGTGACCGTGAACACCCGTCCCTGGCTGGTCTCCGCCTGCGGTGCGTAGGCGTCGTGCTCGTTGGTGGTAGCCATTAGTTGTATGACCTCCGCTGGTCGGGCGGTGGAATGCTGCCGCCCTTGTACTCGACCGGGATGCCTCCGAGCGGATAGTCCTTGCGCTGCGGGTGGCCGGGCCAGTCGTCTGGCATCTGGATGCGGGTCAGGGCGGGGTGGCCGTCGAAGACGATGCCGAAGAAGTCGAAGGTCTCGCGCTCGTGCCAGTCGGCGGTCGGGTAGGTCGGCACCACGCTGGGGATGTGCGGGTCGGCGTCGGGCGCGGTGACCTCGACCCGGATCCGGCGGTTGTGGGTCATCGAGAGCAGGTGGTAGACGGCGTGCAGCTCGCGGCCCTTGTCGTCGGGGTAGTGCACGCCACTGACTCCGGAGAGGAGCTCGAAGCGGAGCAACTCGTCATCACGCAGCAGCTTGGCCATCGCGACGAGGTCCTCGCGGCGGATGTGGAACGTGATCTCGCCTCGATGGACGACTACCTTCTCGACGGCCGCCTCGATCCCGGCAGACCGCGTCGCCTCGGCCAGAGCGGCGGCCACGTCATCCATCCACCCGCCGAACGGGGGCTGGGTGGCTCCGGGCATCTCCACCGGACGGGTCAGGCCGCCGTACCCGGAGGTGTCGCCGGTCCCGCGGACCCCGAACATGCCCTCGCGGCGGCCGATCAGCTCGCCGGTGCCGTCGCCCTCGGGGACGTTCTCCGGCATCTTGTCCGTGGCGTCGAGGTCGGTGCCGGGCTGGGTCAGCGGACCGGTCGTGAGGTCCGGCTTGTCGCCCGTGTCGTCACCCTTGTTGTCGCCCTTGTTATCGGGGGCCATCAGCGCATCAGGCCCTTCATCTGGCTGGTGGGCAGCGCGTTCAGGGCCACGTCCTCGTGAGCCTCGATCTCGGCCAGCCGGTTGGGACCGAGCTTGGTCGCCCGCACCTGGTCGTGCAGCTTGAGGATCGCGTCGATCAGCATCTCGGGTCTGGGTGGACATCCGGGGAGGTACATGTCGACCGGGACGATGTGGTCGACGCCCTGGACGATCGCGTAGTTGTTGAACATGCCTCCTGAGCTCGCGCACACGCCCATGGCGAGCACCCACTTGGGCTCGCTCATCTGGTCGTAGATCTGGCGCAGCACCGGCGCCATCTTCTGGCTCACCCGACCGGCCACGATCATCAGGTCGGCCTGGCGGGGGCTGGCCCGGAAGACCTCCATCCCGAACCGCGCGAGGTCGTACTTCGGTCCGCCGCTGGTCATCATCTCGATCGCGCAGCAGGCCAGTCCGAAGGTGGCCGGCCAGAAGGACGCCTTGCGCATGTAGCCGGCGAGACCTTCGACGGTGGTCAGCAGTACGCCGCTCGGCAGCTTCTCTTCTATACCCACGTCAGTCCTCGCTTGTCGGACGGTGTCCGGTCAGTCCCATGCTCGGTCCCGCTCAGTCCCACTCGAGTCCGCCGCGGCGCCAGACGTACACGTAGGCCACGAACACCGGCACGATGAACAGCACCATCTCGATCAGCCCGAACAGCTCCATCTGGTCGAACGCGACAGCGATCGGGTAGAGGAAGACGATCTCGATGTCGAAGACGATGAACATCATCGCGGTGATGTAGTAGCGCACCGGGAACCGGCCGCCACCGACCGGCTGCGGGGTGGGCTCGATGCCGCATTCGTAGGAGTCGAGCTTGGCCCGGTTGTAGCGCTTCGGGCCGGTGAGCGCGCTGACGCCCACCGAGAAGATCGCGAAGCCGGCCGCGAGGATCATGAGCGCGAGTACCGGCGTGTAGAGCTCCATCATCCTCCTGAATCAGCACGTGTTCGTGAACATGTGAATGTCTTCACGAACTAGCGACGAGCCTCAGCATAGAGGTCTGCGTCACATCGCGCGAACACCACCCCGGGGCACCGAACATGCCTCTGACCAGCGGATTTAGCACACGCCGATGTTGGCTATATGGGGCCGCTGCAGGTTTCCCCGGCCGGCCGGGGAAACCGGTGGTTGTACCCCGAAGCATCAGCCGACAACGACCGGGACCGGCAGGCAACCCCGGTCGGATTGTTCCGCGTGCCCTCCTTGGGACCCGTGCTCTGCATCCGCCAGAAGGCGTACTAGGCGGGCCGCTCCGCGCGGTGCAGCGCCACGATCCCGCCGGTGAGGTTGCGCCACTCCGGGCGGGCCCAACCGGCGGCTTCGATGCGCGCGGCCAGGCGCTGCTGGTCGGGCCAGGCCCGGATCGACTCGGCGAGGTAGACGTAGGCGTCGGGGCTGGAGGAGACCGCTCTGGCGAGGGACGGCAACGCCTTCATCAGGTACTCCAGGTAGACCGTTCGGAACGGCGTCCAGGTCGGTGAGCTGAACTCGCACACGACCAGCCGGCCACCGGGGCGGGTCACGCGCAGCATCTCGCGCAGGCCCGCGTCCGGGTCGACGATGTTGCGCAGCCCGAACGAGATGGTCACCGCGTCGAAGGTGGCGTCGGCGAAGGGCAGCTTCGTGCCGTCGCCGGCCGTGAAAGGCAGGTGCGGGAGGTTGCGTTTGCCGACCTGCAGCATGCCGACCGAGAAGTCGCACGGGACGACCGTGGCGCCGCGGTCGCGGAACGGCTGCGACGACGTGCCGGTGCCGGCCGCCAGGTCGAGTACCCAGTCCCCCGGCTCGGGATCCACGGCCGCGAGCACGTCGCGGCGCCAGCGGCGGTCCTGACCCAGGGACAGCACGTCGTTCGTGAGGTCGTAGCGCCGGGCGACGTCGTCGAACATCGCCCGCACCTCGGCCGGCTTCTTGTCCAGGTGTGCACGCGTCATCGAGGTCACCCTATGCAGGCGCTCGACACGGACCAGCAGGGGATCTTGACCAGACCACAACCGAATCAGGTCGCGGTGCGTCGTACTCCGTAAGGAACCCGATGACGCGAGGATGGGCCGATGGGTGCAGGAGTGAGCAGAGTGGCCACTGTGGCCATGATCTCGGGCGTGCTCCTGGGCACCTCGGCGCTGGGGTACGGCGTTGCCCGAGCCGGCTCCGGGCACGGATTCCTCGCCTCGGACACTGCTCCCGGGTCGAGCCAGACGACGCCGAAGCCTTCACCAACGGCCAAGGCGACCACGACTCCGGAACCGGTCAGGCGCCAGGTCAGTGCACCGCTCCCGCGCGCACGCCCCCAGGCGATTCCCGAGCCGGGTCCGCGGATCCTGGGTCCCGGCGACCACGGCCCCAAGGTGCGCGACCTGCAGTCCCGGCTGCGCCAGATCGCGTGGTTCTTCGGCAACGTCACCGACGACTACGGCCCGAGCACCACCGCAGCGGTCAAGGGGTTCCAGAAGAAGCGCGAGATCGCGGTCACGGGGTACGTCGACCAGCGCACGCTGAACCGGTTAGAGGGCATGACGCGCGCCCCCACCGCCGACGAGCTCGCCAACCGGTTCCCCGGAGACATCTCCACCAAGGCGGCTCTTGACCCACGGTGTACGACGGGGCGGGCGATGTGTGTCGACAAGTCCAGCAGCACGGTCCGCTGGGTCGTGGACGGCCGGGTCCAGCGCACGATGGCGGTGCGGTTCGGGTCGTCGTACACCCCCACGCGTGAGGGCCTGTTCCACGTGGGCTGGAAGTCGCGCGACCACGTCTCCAAACTCTACGACTCAGAGATGCCGTTCGCGATGTTCTTCTCCGGCGGCCAGGCGGTGCACTACTCCTCGGACTTCGCGGCGCAGGGATACTCCGGTGCCTCGCACGGATGCGTGAACGTCCGCGACCGTGCAGGCATCGAGTGGCTCTACGACCAGGTGGCGATCGGTGACAAGGTCGTCATCTACTGGTCCTGAGCTTGCCGAACGGCCCGCCCGACGGCTCGACCAGCCATCGGGCATCCGGCCTCCTGAGAGGAATTCGTCACCGCGTACCCTTCTTCGCGTGAGCAGCCCGAGCCCGACGAGCGACGTGCCCGTCCACAGGCTCATCTCCCGCACCGTAGAGGTGGCGTTCGCAGAGGGGCTCCCCGAGAACCTTCTTGACCTGCTCCCAGATGACAACCCGATGGCGTGGCTGCGCCGCGGCAAGGGGATGGTCGCCTGGGGCGTGGCCGCGCGGTGCCACACCGCTGGCCCCGATCGGTTCGCGGACGCCGTCGACTGGTGGCGCGCGACCTCGGCGGCGGCCGTCGTACGCGACGAGGTGATGGTGCCCGGAACCGGCCTCGTTTGCATGGGCAGCTTCGGCTTCGCCGACGACTCCGGCTCCAGCGTGCTCGTGGTGCCGCGCGTGATCGTCGGCACCCGCGGTGACCGCACCTGGGTCACCGTCATCGGGGACGACGAGCTTGCTCCGTTTCCGGAGCTGGTAGTCCAGGAGGAGGTCCCGGCACCGCGCAACGTCACCTTCGCCGACGGCGCCATGAGCGGCGCCGCCTGGGAGTCGGTGGTCGCCGAGGCGGTCACGCGGATCGGGGAAGGTGAGCTGGAGAAGGTCGTGCTTGCCCGGGACCTGGTCGCGACCGTCGACGCCCCCATCGACGTGCGGTGGCCGCTGCGCAAGCTCGCCGACGACTACGCAATGTGCTGGACCTTCCACGTCGACGGGCTGTTCGGCGCGACGCCCGAGATGCTCGTCAGGCGTGAGCGCGGGCTGGTCATGTCCAGGGTGCTGGCCGGCACGATCCGGCGTACGGGCGACGACGAGCACGACCTCGCCCTGGCCGGGCAGCTGGCCCGTTCCTCGAAGGACCTCGAGGAGCACGAGTACGCCGTCCGCTCGGTCGCCGAGTCGCTGGCGCCGTACTGCTCCTCGATGAACGTGCCCGAGGTGCCCTTCGTGCTGCACCTGCCCAACGTGATGCACCTCGCCACCGACGTGGCCGGCGTCGTACACGACTCCGACGGCGCGAACGTCCTCGAGCTCGCCGCGGCGCTGCACCCCTCGGCAGCCGTCGGCGGCACGCCCACGAAGGTGGCGGTGGAGATGATCGCCGAGATCGAGGGCATGGACCGCGGTCGGTACGCCGGACCCGTGGGCTGGATGGACGCGGGTGGCGACGGCGAGTTCGGCATCGCCCTGCGCTCCGCGGAGATCGACGCCGACCAGGTACGGCTCTTCGCCGGCTGCGGCATCGTCGCCGACTCCGACCCCGAGGCCGAGCTCGCCGAGGCGCAGGCGAAGTTCATGCCTGTGCGGGACGCGCTGACCGACTGAGCTCGTGGTTTCCTACGGGAAGCTGTTACAGGTCTTGTCCGGGCTGCAGCCGGACGTAGGTCTGCGCGCGCTCGCCCAGCATCCGCGAGAGGTGGGCATCGACCATCTTCAGCCCGGTCTCGCTGTACACCTTGTCGTGGATCGCCAGCGAGCGCTGGGCCCCGACGTCTCGGGCGAAGTCGATGCATTCGCCGACCTTCAACCAGGGAGCGCTGACCGGGAGCAGGAGCAGGTCGACGTCCTCCTCGGGCACCGTCAGCGAGTCCCCGGGGTGGAAGACCCGGATGTCCTCGACCTCGAGGAGATAACCGCTGTTGTCGAAGCGGTGCATCTCGGGGTGGATGACAGCGTGCTTCTCGCCCACCACGCGGGTTGGTACGCCGGAGTCGAACTCGCGCTCGACCACGGTGACCCGCTCGGCCACATCAGGTGCCTCTTCGCGGATCTTCGCGGCCACGGCGCCGATGGTGTGGATGGGAGCGTCGGTACGTCGCAGGTTGTCGGGCGAGTAGTGATCGGCGTGCTCGTGCGTGATCAGCACCGCGGTCGCGCCGTCCACCGCCTCCGGCTCGGTGAAGCCGCCCGGGTCCAGCACGATCGTGTGGTCACCGGTCTCGAGTCTCACGCACGCGTGCCCGAACTTCGTAATGCGCATGGATCCACAGTATGGGGGCGGCCCGGAAGGCCGTCGAGCGCTTCCCGATCAGCGACTACGAGTTCGCCCGACCCACCCCGTTCCGCATGATCCGGAGCGTTCGGCCCTGCTCCGCACCAAACCAGGGTCCGTTCGCTCCGGACTGTGCGGTACGACCGGGGAGCACCACGCAGGCAGGATGCGCGATCGCTGGAAAAAGAGGTCCGGATCTGACCGCAGTGGGTCCTAGGGTTTGGGTCAGCGGCTTCCGAGAGGCGGGAGCCCCATTCGGAAGGGCACCTACATGGACTGGAAGATCGAGCTCATCCCGCTGGCCGTCAAGGACGTCGACCGTTCGATCGAGTTCTACGGCGACAAGGTCGGCTGGAACGTCGATCATGACCAGAAGGTGCACGAGGGGCTGCGGTTCGTACAGGTCACGCCCCCCGGGTCGGCCTGCTCGTTCTGCTTCGGGACCGGGCTGGAGATGATGCCCGACGGGTTCACCCAGATGATCCAGGTCGTGGTCGAGGATGCCGATGAGGCACGCGACTACCTGCGTGAGCGCGGAGTCGAGTGCACCGACGTCGACGAGCAGGCGTGGGGCCGGTTCGTCAGGTTCGAGGACCCGGATGGCAACCGGTGGGCGCTGCAGCAGATCGTCGTACCGTCCTGGTGACGACGAGCGGATAGTCCCGAACGCTCGGCACCTCCGGCACGCGGTTCGGGGTGCCGTTCGTTCGGGACTATCCGGTACGGCGGGTCACCTGGTTACCCGGTGACCTGGTCCACGAAGCACCATCGCCAGTCCTCGCCGGGCTCCGCCGAGCGCGCCACCGGGTGATCCTCCGCCGCGTAGTGCGCGCTGGCGTGCCGTTGGGGTGAGGAGTCGCAGCAGGCGATGTGACCACAGCTCGTGCACATGCGCAGGTGCACCCACGCCGTACCCTCGCGCAGGCAGTCGCCGCACTCGCCGGGGGTGTCCGGCTCCACGAGTGGACGCACCTCCCGCAGGTGATCGCAGTCGCCCTCGAGGGTGCCGGCCACCCCGGTCGACCGGACGCGATCGAGCTGTTGCCCGGAGTAGTCGAGCATCGACTCCTCGACGTCGAGCATGGCGAGCACCTCGTCGACCACCTCGTGCGCGACCGTCCCGGTGCTCCGGATGTCCAGGACGCGCCTGCGCTCGGCGTCGATCATCAGCTTGCGACGCCGGGCGTAGGTCTCGCTGGGAGTCTCGTCCGCTCCACCGCCGACCCGCTCCCACGCGGCGAAGTCACGACGCTGCACCTTGTCGCGGATGGTCTCGCTCACCGAGTGGGGGTCCTCCTCCTCGAGCCGGTCGAGCTCGGCGAGACCGGCCAGCGAGGCCTGGTGCAGCAGGTTCGCCCGCGACAGCGCGTCGGCCCCCGGGTCCGGGGAGGGCACCTTGAGTCGCCGGGCCACCCAGGGCAGCGAGAGCCCCTGCAGGAACAGCGTGCCGGCGGTGACGGTGAAGGCGATGAGGAGGAGTACGTCGCGGTGGGGCGTGTCCCGCGGGATCACGAAAGCGGCCGCCAGGGTGACCACCCCTCGCATCCCTGCCCAGCCGAGCAGGAACGAGTAGGTCCATGGCGGCTTCCGCCCGGTCACTCGGTCGGGACCGGGGCGAACGAGCAGGTAGCGCGCGAAGAACACCCACACCAGTCGCAGCACGATGACGGCGACCAGGGTCGCACCGCACACCGCGGTCACCCTGGCGATCGTCACCTCACCGCCCACGGCGTCGCCGATGATCGTGCGTGCCTGCAGGCCGATCAGCAGGAAGACGCTGCTCTCCAGCAGGAAGCCGATGCTGCTCCAGTTCATCCGCTCCGCGATCCGGGACTGGGCGGTCTGCAGGATCGGCGCCTTGTGCCCGAGCAACAGCCCGGCGACCACGACGCTGATCACCCCGGAGGCGTGGATCTCCTCGGCTGCGACGTACGCCGCGAACGGGGTCAGGAAGCTCAGGCCGCTGTCGATGACCGGGTCGGTGATGTGCTTGCGCACCACGCCGACGACGAAGAAGAATGCGAGTCCGACCGCGAGGCCGCCACCCGCTGCGAGCAGGAAGTCACCGGCCACCACCTGCCAGGCGACGGTGGCTCCGAGCGCCGTACGGAGGGCGACCAGGGCGGTCGCGTCGTTGAGCAGCGACTCGCCCTCGAGGATCGTGACGATGCGCCGAGGCAGGCCGATCCGGCGGCCGATCGCGGTTGCGGCCACCGCGTCCGGAGGCGCGACGACGGCGCCGATGGCGAAGCACGGCGCCCATCCGAGGTCGGGGAGCAAGTAGTGGACAAGTACCGCCACCCCGCCCGTCGTGAAGGCGACGAGCCCGACGGACAGGAGCAGGATCGCGCGCCGGTTGGCGTTGAAGTCGACCAGACTGGTCTGCAGGGCCGCCGCGTAGAGCAGCGGCGGGAGCAGTCCGAAGAGCACCACCTCGGGCTCCAGCCGCACCTCGGGGATGAACGGCAGGTACGAGCCGATCACCCCTACAGCGATCAGGACGAGCGGGGACGGAAGGTCGAACCTCGCGCACAGGCCGGCAACCGCGATGACCACCGCGACGATCCCGACCAGCGTGAGCACGAGATGCATGCACACATCATGCCCAGCGGCCCTACCGCTTGTTCGAGATGACCAGCCCGCGGATCTGCTCGTCCAGCTCGCGCCGGTTGTCGCGCCGGATCACGGCCTCGATGACCTCGATCCCCCCGTTGGGGCTGGCCAGCGCGTGCGCGAGCTCGGCACGGTCGGTGACGCGCCAGTGCGGCGTACGGGTGGCGGCGCACAGGCTCGCCAGGTCCACGCCGTGGGGTGAGCCGAACAGCTTCTCGTAGGAGCCCGCGTACGCCGGGTCCCCCTGCTCCAGCGTCGCGAAGATCGAGCCGCCGTCGTCGTTGGCCACCACGATGGTGAGGTCGGGCCGCGCCTCGCCCGGGCCGATGACGAGGGCGTTGGAGTCGTGGAGGAAGGTGACGTCGCCGACGTACACGATCACGCGTGGGCTGTGCGGCCGCCCGAGTGCGGCGCCGATGGCGCTCGAGAGGGTTCCGTCGATCCCGGCCAGGCCCCGGTTGGCCAGCACCATCCGGCGCTCGCCGACCGGGTGGGCCGTGGCCATCAGGTCGAGGTCGCGGATCGGGTTGCTGGCGCCCACGAAGAGCAGGCCGCCGGGCGGGTTGGCGGCGTTGACGGCCGAGGCGACGTCGTACGGCGTCAGGCCGGTCTGCTCGGCCACGAAGGCGTCGAGTCGAGTCCCCAGCGAGCGGTCTGCCTGCCGCCACTCGTCCAGCCAGCCGCCGCCGGGCGGGGGCGCTTCGGCGCTGACCTGGTCGTGCTCAGCGGAGACCGGGAACGGCCGGTCCGGCCAGCGTCCCTTGGTACGCACGGAGATGACCTCGACCTCGGCGCGCGACAACAGCTGGTTCACCGGCCGGGACAGCGTCGGGTGGCCGAACACGACCGCGCGCTCGATGCGAGCGCCGAGCTCGGTGCCGAGGAGGAGCCGATAGGTGCGGATCGGGTTCGCGCCGGTGCGCGAGCCGCTGCTGGGCTCGGCGAGCAGCGGCCACCCGCCCTGCTCGGCCAGGACGCGCGCCGGTGGGCCGGAGTCGTCGCCGGCGACCACGACCGTGCGCGGGCCGGGTGGAAGGGGGTGGGGTGTCGGGCTCGGCTCCCCGGACTGGTCGCCGGACTCCACAAATGTTGGATTGTGACGTCCTGAGCGGGGATCTCGACGCTCCGATCCAACATTTGTTGGGTTCGGGCGGGTCGGAGAGGGGGTTACGGGGCGGGGTTCGGGGATCAGGGGGTCGTCGAACTGGCAGTTGAGGTGGATCGGACCGTCGGGGAGCCAGACGGCGGCGAGGGCGTCGTCGTCCGGCTCGGTCAGGTCGACGAAGCTGGCGGCGTCACCGAACAGCCGTACCTGGTCTGTCGTCTGGTTGGCGCCGGTCCCGCGGTGTCGGGCGGGGCGGTCGGCGGTCAGGGCGACGAGGGGTACGCCGGCATGCGCCGCCTCGAGGACGGCCGGGTGCAGGTTGGCGGCCGCGGTCCCGGATGTCGTCACCACCGCCGCGGGACGGCGAGAGCCCTTCGCGATGCCCAGTGCGACGAACGCGGCCGTCCGCTCGTCGATCCGAGTGTGCAGCGTGATCCCCTTCTCCGCCGCGAGCGCGAAGGAGAGCGGCGCGTTGCGCGACCCCGGGCAGAGCACTGCGTCGGTGACGCCACGCGCGACGAGCTCGTCGACCAGCCACGTCGCCAGCCGCGTGGCAGGCGCGGTGGAGCCCTGCGCGGAAGACGGAGTCACGGACGACGATCCTGCCGCACGGCCTCGACCTCGGCCATCCGGTGTCGCCAGAACTCCACCCGGTCGGGGGAAGCGGCCAGCGCCTCGAGCTTGCCGGCATCGACCTCTGGGCGGCGTACGGCGATCGCGCCGTCGACCGGGAGCAGCGGTTCGGCCACCACGTCGTCGGTCAGCAGCTGCACGGTCGCGAGCCCGCAGGCATGCGGCAGGTCGGGCAGCGCAGCCGCCAGGGCGACCCCTGCGGCGATGCCGATGCTGGACTCCACCGCGCTCGAGACGACGACGGGCAGGCCGATGTCCTCGGCGATCCGCAGGCAGGCGCGGACGCCTCCGAGCGGCTGCACCTTGAGTACGGCGATGTCGGCTGCCTCCAGGTCTCGCACGCGGTAGGGGTCGGCCGCGCGGCGGATCGACTCGTCGGCGGCGATCGGGACAGCCACCCGACGTCGTACGACGGCCAGGTCCTCGACCGAGGCGACCGGCTGCTCGACGTACTCAAGCCCACCGGCTGCCCTTGCCAGTACGCCGATGCGCCGCACCGCGTCGTCGACTGACCAGCCGCCGTTGGCGTCGATACGGATCAGCCCGTCGGCTCCGAGGGCGTCGCGCACCGCCTCCAACCTGGCCTCGTCCTCGCCCGGATCCTGCCCGGCCTCGGCGACCTTGACCTTGGCTGTCCGGCAGCCCGAAGAGGCGAACACGATCTCGCGTGCCCGCGCCGGGTCGCACGCAGGCACCGTGACGTTGACGGGGATCCGGTCGCGGACGGGGTCGGGCCAGCCGAGGTCGGCGGCTTCGCGGGCGCAGTCCAGCCAGGGAGCAGACGTGGCCGCGTCGTACTCGAGGAACGGGCTGAACTCACCCCACCCGGCCACGCCCTGGACCAGCACGCCCTCGCGGACGGTGATGCCGCGGAACCGGGTGCGGAGCGGGATCGAGAACACCTTCAGCTCAGGCATCGAGGGCCATCCTGCGAAGAGCGAGCCGGTCCGGCTTCGCGTTCTCGAGCAGCGGGACATCCCGGATCCCGAGGCTCTGGCGCGGCGCCCACTCGCGCGGCGTCACGAGGTCGCGCAGCTCCTCCAGTGGCGGAAGCCAGTCGTCGATCACCACCAGAGCGACGACTCGCTGGCCCCATTCCTCGTCGGGAATGCCGAAGACGAACGCTCCGGCGAGGTCAGGGTGTTGCTCCAGCATCTGCTCGACGGCGCGAGCCGGCACCTTCACCCCGCCACTGATGATGACGTCGTCGAGGCGACCGGTCACCCACAGCCGTCCGTCGGGGTCGAGACGACCGACGTCGGAGGTGTGGAACCAGCCGTCGCGCAGCACCTGCTCGGTCCGCTCCGGGTCACTCTCGTAACCGTCGAACAGCATCGGCCCTCGCAGCAGGACCTCGTCGTCCTCGCCGATCCGGATCTCGACACCGGCCAGCGGTCTTCCGTCGTACACGCAGCCTCCGCAGGTCTCGCTCATCCCGTAGCTCTGGACGATCCGGATCCCCGCGCGCTCAGCATCGGCCCTGACGTCCGGCGAGAGCGGCCCTCCACCGACGAGGACCGCGTCGAAGCCGGTCAGCGCCTGGGCGTCGACACCGTCCTCGAGCGCGCGGTACAGCTGAGTCGGCACCAGCGAGATGTACGTGCGACCAGAGGACGAGCTGTCGACCTGGTCCTCGAACATCGGCTCCGTCCCGGCAACGATCGACCGGTAGAGCACCTGCACCCCCGCGACGTACGTCGGCGGCAGGTTCAGCACCCACTGCCCCGGCCCGCCGAGCCGCTCGTGCGTCGCGAGGGCGGAGGCGCGCATGGCGTCGCGGGAGAGCAGCACCCGCTTCGGCGTACCGGTGGAGCCCGAGGTTGCGATGACGAGCGGCTCGGAGTCGGTCGCCGCATCCCACTCGCGCAGCAGCCCGAGGATCTCCGCGGCGGTGCCGCTGACCGGTCGCAGGCTGCTCACGGCGCCACGCTAACGGTCAGGGGCTGGTGGGCCGGGGCGGGTGGGCTGGGGCGGGGTGGGCTGGGGCGGGGTGGGCCGGGGCGGGGTGGGCGGCGTACGGACGAATGGTCGGCGCCCGACGCCACACCAGCCCCAGCTTCCCGCGCAAAGCACCAGCTCCCCGTCCCCTGCAAAAGCGCGGGAAGCTGGCGTTTCCCACGGGACCGTGGGAAACCACGAGTCGGACGGGACCGTGGGAAACCACGAGTCCGAGCCCTGACACAATCCCGCCCATGCCCACCCCCGCCCAGTGGATCGCCGGCGCGCGGCCCCGGACTCTTCCCGCTGCCGTCGCGCCCGTCCTCGCGGGTACGGCGATCGCGCTGTGGGTGGACGAAGCGGTGTGGTGGAAGGCCCTGCTCGCGCTGGCCGTGGCGCTGCTGTTGCAGATCGGGGTCAACTACGCCAACGACTACTCCGACGGGATCCGCGGGACCGACGACTCCCGCGTGGGGCCAATGCGGCTCGTGGGCAGCGGGGTCGCCAGCCCTCGGGCCGTCAAGACGGCCGCGTTCACGGCGCTCGGGGCCGCCGCGCTGGTGGGTCTGGTCCTCGCTGCGACGACCGCGTGGTGGCTGGTCGGGGTCGGGCTGCTGTGCATCCTGGCCGCCTGGTTCTACACCGGGGGCAAGCGTCCCTACGGCTACCTGGGCCTGGGCGAGGTGATGGTCTTCGTCTTCTTCGGGCTGGTGGCGGTGATCGGCACGACGTACGTCCAGACCGAGTCCTTCGAGCTACCCGCGCTGTACGCCGCCGTCGGGGTGGGCGCCTTCGCCTGCGCCATCCTGGTCGCCAACAACCTGCGCGACATCCCCACCGACGAGGTGGCGGGCAAGCGGACGCTCGCCGTGGCGCTCGGCGACGAGCGCACCCGCCTCCTCTACGGGCTCCTGGTCGGCGCTGCCGTTGTGGCGCTCGTCGGCGTCGCCCTCACGACCACCTGGTGGGTGTTCCTCGCGCTGGCCGCCGGGCCCGCGACCGTCCGCGCGACCACGACGGTGCTGGGCGACAAGGCCTCCGGCCCCGGCCTGGTCCCGGTCCTGCAGCTGACCGGCGTCGCCGAACTGCTGTACGCCGCCGGCATCCTCGCCGGCATCGGGGTCAGCGTGGGAGTGACCGGTCTTTGAGGAGCAAGCCCCTTGCCCCGGTGTCACACTGGAGGCATGTGGTTCTTCATCCTGCTCGGCATCCTCGCCATCTGCGCGCTCGCGTACACCAACCGGGTGCGCCTGCTCGCGAAGGTGCTCGGCCAGTCCGAGACCCGGATCAACCGGCAGCTCAAGCGCAAGCCAAGGGCCTAGTCACTCGGGTCACTCCGGAGTCAGGTGGCCTCAGTCGGTGTCCTCGCGCGCCTTGCGCTCCTCGAAGGCTCGCGACGCTCGCTCGGCACGCGCCTCGATGACCGCCGCGAACCGCTCCCGCTGCGGAGCAAGCAGCTTCAGCGACAGCAGCGAGGAGACGATCACGGCTGTCAGGAGGGGTACCAGAAGCAGGCCGCCCTCGTCGAAGAGGAACATCCAGATGCCCGCGCACACGATGTAGGTGGCGATGAAGAGCAGCAGCCGCAGCACGGTGTAGATGACGAAGGCCTTCACCTGGCCAAGGCTACAAGCGCGGTCACCACGCCCGTCGCCCGCAGTGCTCTTCACCGAACGGGCGAAGGCCAACCCGGACTACCGTGCACCAACTACTCTGGAGGCATGCTCCGGTTCGTGGTCTTCCTCGCCCTGTTCGCAGGGGTGGTCTACGCGGCCTTCTGGCTCATGGCCCGGCGCAGCAAGGGCGGCGGTAGCGGCAACGCGGGTGGTCGCCCGGCGCCGCGCGGCCCGGTCGGCCCCGACGACGACGAGGACTTCCTGCGCGAGCTCGACCGCAAGAAGCGGCACAGCAAGGACGAGAGTCCTGACTGACTGAGGGCGGGCCTGAACGGCATATTCGGGGCATTTGCCCACAAAAGCGTGCAGTGCGGGGCGCGATTGTGGACATGTCCGTTCGCGCCAGGCTGACCCTGCTTCCCTTGGTGCTTGTGCTCGGTTCGCTCACTGCATGCTCGGCCGACCACACCGAGGACGCCGAGGCGCTCATGAACCAGGTCTCGGCGATGGACGCGGTGAAGGCGGTCGACTTGAGCTACGACTGGGGCAACGTGCTGCTTCCGGGGTCCGTGACCTTCGAGGTGACCATGCAGCCCGACGCGAAGAGCGATGCTGCGGCGAACGTCATCGGCACTGTCTTCGAGGAGTTTGCGAGCACCTACCGCACCCAGGAAGGCAGTCTCTCAGTCCTGATGAGTGACGACAGCGAGATCCTCGTGCACACGAACCAGCCCGACGCAGAGACAGCCGACGTCGTGGCCGTCGCCCGCTTCGCCCTGGGCGCGCGCGGTAAGGGCGAGACAGTCGAGGCAGACATCAACGCCCGCGACGACGCCGGCCTTGAGGAACTCGCCTCCGACGTGCGCCTGAGCCTCGCGCCGGGCAGCACTCGTTCTGACGTCCTGCCCCGGATCGCCGGATTCGCTGTAGCAGGCGGCCTGCCCGCCCACACTGACTTCGGGGTGATAGCGGCGGACGGGGCTGGGCTGGCCGGGTCCCGTGGACTCCCCTCCGACGATGATCGGCGCGTATGGCGGGAGCTGAGCCGCGTGGACTTCGCGGGCACCATGCGGGTCGAGTCGGGGCCGTACCAGATCTACGACGACGTGCGCCGGTACGGCTTTGCGAACGTCACGGTCACCCGCCCTCGCGGCGGACCGCTGGCGCAGGTGCTGGCGCCCCTGATGCGCGCCCACCTTGCAGTACTCGGCAGCAACCGCGACCACTTCGTCTACAGGGTCACCGTGAACGGCGACGACACCATCTGGTTGGACTCACGCAACTGCAACCTCGATGGATTCCCTGCCTGGCAGGCAGAGGTCATCCGGGAGTTCTTGAAGTCAACCGACGCGTGCCAGGACTCCACGAAGTAACCGAGCCGCCTGTGCTCACTCGAGCGGGCGGATGATCGCCGTCGGCTCCGGCGCGGCATAGGAGTGCTGGCTCCCGCTGCCGAAGAAGAAGTTGATCCCAACGAAGTTGAACCACAGCGTCGCCAGGCCCACCAGGGCGACAATCGCTGCGGAACGGCCCTTCCATCCCGAGGTTGCGCGCGCGTGCAGGTAGGCGGCGTACACCACCCAGGTAATGAAGGCCCAGATCTCCTTGGGGTCCCAGCCCCAGTAGCGACCCCAGGCGTAGTGCGCCCAGATCGGCCCGGCGATCAGCGCCGCGAAGGTCCAGATCGGGAAGGCGAACGCGTGCGTGCGGTAGGCGACCCGGTCGAGTACGCCGAGCTCGGGGACCCGCGCGAGGTAGCCGCGTGAAGGGGTGCCACCTTCTGACTGGCGCCGTTGCCAGCGTTCCTTGACCAGGTACAGCACCGAGCACATGCCACCCAGGGTGAAGGCGCCGGTCGCGATGATCGCGGCCACGACGTGGATCACCAGCCAGGGCGACTGCAGTGCGTCGCGCAGCGGAACGACCGGCGTGTACAGCAGGAGTACGTCGACCATCAGGGTCACCAGGACGAAGCTCGTGACCACCGGTGAGAGCCACGACAGCGAGTAGCGGCGGTAGAGCAGCAGGTAGCCGACGATCACGACCCAGGTGCCGGTGAGGACGAACTCGTACATGTTTCCCCACGGCACCCGCACCGGGTCCGAGGCCAGGCCGCGTGACACCAGGGCGAGGAAGTGCACGAACGCCGCGACCACGGTGACGGCGACGCCGATCCGGGCGAACTGCTGCATCCGCTCGGGCTCATCCAGGTCGGCGCTCTCCCCAGCGCTGGCGTCATACGAATCGTGGCCGATAACGCCCACTTCGTATGACGCACCGGCAGGCACGCTCTCCGGGACCTTGCGCCCGGCCGCCCACTGGGCGAAGTGCGCCAGGACAGCAAGGAAGTAGACGAAGGCGCAAGCCGCGACGGCCTGGTTGCTGAACACCTCGAACTGGTCGTGGGTCACGACGACTCTCCTGCACTCGTTGCGCCTGCTGGGGTCGGGTCCGGCTGTCGTGACCCTGACGCCGGACGGAGCGCATCGGTGAGGGAGTCGACCTCAACCGACAGGTCCCCACCAGAGCTGCGGTCGAGCCCGGCGACCTCGACGAGGGTACGCCCACCGTCGCGCCGCGTCCGGACCCAGATCCGCCGGGGCCGGATGAACAGGGACGCGAGCAGGCCGGTCAGCGCGAGGACGACGCCACCGAGCGCGATCTTCTGCCCGGGGGTGTGACTGACCTGGAGCTTCACGTAGCGGCTGACCCCGTCGAACGTCACCATGCCGAGTCCGTCGGGCAGGCGGGCGCTGCTGCCGAGCGCGAGGTCGAGACGGAGCGGTTTGCCGTCGGCCTGCTTGATCGGGTCGAGCCCCTTCTTCTGCAACGCGTAGACCGACTGCGGCTCGCCGCCGTCGAGGCCGAGGTCGCCGCGGTAGGCCAGCATGGACAGCGCTGGGTTCTTCGCATCGGGGAAGGCCGAGAAGGGTCCGCCGTTCTTGCCCTTGACGAAGCCGTACGTCGGGTAGAACTCGCCCTCGAGCCCGATCTGGGTCGCCCCGTTCTTCTGGCTGGCGTCTGGCACCTTGACCACACCGAAGGAGCGGAAGGTGCTGTCCTCGGGCAGGAACACCACCGGACCGGAGAACGCGATGGTGCCGTCGGCGTTGCGGACCGTGATGTGCGGTGCGTAGCCGTGGCTGATCAAGAACACGTCGGTGCCGTCGATGGTCAGTGGGTGGTTGACCGAGATCTGGCGCTCACGCTCGGTTGCCGTCGGCGAGGCCCGGTAGGTCAGGTCGGCAGCGAACTTGTGCGCCATCCCGGCCTCGCGGCCCTCCCGGATGAAGGTCACGTCGAAGTCATCCACCCGGAACTCGAACGGGGTCAGCTCCGCGGGTTCGAAGAGCGCGCCGGCGCGGAAGTCGTCGTACTGGCTCAACGTGTTGGCGAAGCTGTCCTCGGTCACCACGATCACGCCACCCTTGAACCCCCAGAGACCGCCGACCGCGAAGCCCACGAGGACGACGAGTACCGAGAGGTGGAACAGCAGGTTGCCTGCCTCGCGCAGGTAGCCGCGCTCGGCGCCGACCGAGCTGTCGGTCGCACTGGCCGAGACCCGGAAGTGCCGTTCCCGCAGCAGCGAGTGGGCCCGCTCCAGCGCGACCTCGGGCTCCTCGTCGGTCTCGAAGGTGCGGTGCTGTGGCAACCTGGACAGGTTCCTGGGGGCATCCGGCGGCTGTGCGCGTACGCCGCGCCAGTAGATCCGCATCCGGGGAACGAAGCAGCCCACCAGCGAGATCATCAGCAGGATGTAGATCGCGGAGAACCAGATCGAGTCGTAGACCGAGAACAGCCCGAGCCTCTCGTACACCGGAGTCAGCTGCGGGTGCTGATCCCGCCACTGCGAGGCACGCAGTGAGTCCACCCCCTCCTGCGGGACGACCGAGCCGGGTATCGCCGCCAGCGCGAGCAGGAACAGCAGGATCAGGGCCGTGCGCATCGAGGTGAGCTGGCGCCACGACCACCGGGCGAGCTCCCGGGGACGCAGCGGAGGGGGCTCGTAGCCCGTTGCGGGGCCGGTTTCGGAACGGGGCATCAGACCCCCGCCTCGAAGTCGGGGAAGAACCAGGTCTGGATCCACCCGACCAGCTGGTCCCACACGCCGGTGACGAGCAGCAGCCCGACCACGATCAGCATCAGTCCGCCGAACGCGGTGACCCACTGCTGGTGGCGGCGTACCCAGCCGACTGTGCCGAGCATCCGGCGGTAGGCCAGCGCAGCAGCGATGAACGGCAGTCCGAGACCGAGGCAGTACACGAAGGTCAGCAGCGCGCCCCGCCCGGCCGATGCTTCCTGCATCGACAGCGTGAGGACTGCGCTCAGGGTCGGGCCGATGCACGGCGCCCAGCCCAGCCCGAAGAGCACGCCGAGCATGGGTGCGGCAGCGAGGCCGACGGACGGGACCTTGTGCACGCGCCAGTCGCGCTGCAGCCAGGGCGTCACGCCGAGGAAGACCAGGCCCAGCAGGATGGTCACGGTGCCCAGCACGATCGTGATGGGGCGCTGGTACTCGAAGAACCACTCACCGACTCCACCGATCAGCGCCCCGAACGAGACGAAGACGAAGGAGAACCCGAGCACGAACAGCAGCGATCCGGCAAACATCCGGCCGCGCCGGGCGTCTGCCAGGTCGGCTCCGGACAGTCCGGTGGCGTAGGAGAGGTATCCGGGCAGCAGCGGCACCACGCACGGGGAGAAGAACGAGACCAGACCGGCCACCATTGCGACCGGCACGGCCAGCAGGAGCGAGCCGTCGTACGCCGTGCTCGCGAACCAGTCACCGAGGTCGAGAGGAGTCACTTCTGCACGTCCCGCACCAGGTCGACGAGGGTCTGCTGGCTCCGCACCTCGCCCAGGATGCTGGCGGCCACCCGGCCCTGCTTGTCGATGACCACCGTGCTCGGGATGGCGCTGGGGATCAGCGTGCCGCGGAACGCGAGCAGCGTCCGCCCGGAGGGATCGAAGAAGGACGGGTACGGCACGTCGTAGCGCCGCTCGAAGGCCAGGCCCTGCTGGGGGCTGGAGTCCTTCGTGTTCACACCCACGAACGCCACGCCGTCGGCCTCGAGCTCACGCGCAGCCGCGCCCAGCAGTCGGGCCTCCTTGCGGCAGGGTGCGCACCACGACCCCCAGACGTTGAGCACGACCACCTTCCCGGCGTACTCGGAGAGGGAGAGCTCCTCGCCGTCGAGGGTGGTGCCCGAGACCTCCTTCGGCGGTCTCCGGTCGCCAACAGAGAGACGCGTGATGATGCCCTCGCCGTCGACGTACCCCTTGTCGCCGGTGTCCGCCGAGTCGTCGCAGCCCGACGTCACCGCACCCACGATGAGCACGGCCAGCAGCAGTCGGACGAGAAAACCCATTCAGGACGGGGGTTTGTGGTCGGAATCGGCACCGCCGGCGGAGAACGGCGCACCGCGGTCGGCGATCGGAATCAGGTCACCGGCCGGCTCGGAGTAACCCACGCTCAGGAGCCGCTCGTCCTCGAAGGTGAAGGAGGTGAGGCTGCACAGGGTGCAGTGCCGTCTGCGCGGGTCGTGCAGGAACGGGCGACCTTCCGCCTTGAGTCGCGTGATCCAGATCGGCAGCTGGTGGGAGACCACGACGGCCTCGTGACCCGCCGCGGCAGAGCGGGCGTCGAGCACCGCAGGCCACATCCGCGCCAGCATCTGCTCGTAGGGCTCACCCCAGGACGGTTTGAGCGGGTTCCAGAGCTTGGTCCACACCTTCGGCTGGCGAAGGACCGAGTCGCGGAAGTTGAACGGCTTCCCCGCGAAGATGTTGCTGGACTCGATCACCCGCTCGTCGAGCTCCACCGAGAGACCTCGCACCGCCGCGAGCGGCGCGGCGGTCTCCTGCGCCCGCTCGAGGGGCGAGGACGCCATGTAGGTGATGTCCCGCTCGCCGATGCGGTCGGCGATGCGGTCGGCCATCCTGCGGCCGCGCTCGGAGAGGTGGTAGCCCTCCGAGCGTCCGTAGAGGATGCCCTGTGGGTTGTGCACCTCGCCGTGGCGGAGCAAATGCACGGTTGTCTTCACTCCAGACCGCCTTCAGCTCGTCGATGCGCATCGGCTCTCGGCACGTTCTTGCGGGTGGAGCCCGCGGCGGCGGCCTGTGCAGCCGCGGGGAGGGCGTCGAGCACGTGCTGCAGCGCCCGGTCGTCGTGGGCGGCGGAGAGGAACCACGCCTCGTACGCGCTCGGCGGCAGGTAGACGCCCTGGTCGAGCATCGAGTGGAAGAACGCCCGGTAGGCACCGGTGTCCTGGGTGGAGGCCTCCGCGTAGTCCCGCACGCTCTGACCCTCGAGCCCGAGGAAGACGCTGAACATGTTGCCGCCGGCCTGCACCACGTGGGGTACGCCGGCGCGGGTCAGCTCCTCGCCGACCGCTGTCGAGAGGACTCCGGCCGCCGCGTCGATCTGCGCGTAGACCTCGTCGGTCGCGAGCCGCAGTGTGGCCAGCCCGGCCGTGGTCGCGACCGGGTTCCCCGAGAGCGTTCCCGCCTGGTAGACGGGGCCGTCGGGCGAGAGCATCCCCATGACGTCCGCCCTGCCGCCGAAGGCCGCGGCTGGGAACCCGCCGCCCATCACCTTGCCGAACGTGACCAGGTCCGGGCGCCAGCCCTCGACCGCGCCGTCGCGGCCCCACTGGCCCTGGCGCGAGACCCGGAACCCGGTCATCACCTCGTCGGAGACGAAGAGGGCGCCGTGCTGCGCGCAGGTCTGTGCGAGGAACTCGTTGAAGCCGGGCTGGGGAGGGACCACGCCCATGTTGCCGGGAGAGGCCTCGGTGATCAGGCAGGCGATCTCCGAGCCGCGTTCGGCGAACGCAGCCTCGACAGCCGCGCGGTCGTTGTAGGGCAGGACCAGCGTGTCCGCGGTGGTGCCGGCGGTGACTCCTGGCGTCCCCGGCACGGCTCCCTCGAGGCGGTGGGCCAGTTCAGCCGCGCTGAGGGACGAGTCGTCGCGGAGAGTGGCCAGGCCCGAGCCGGCCTCGGCGAGCAGGGAGTCGACGTGACCGTGGTAGCAGCCGGCGAACTTCACGATCACCTCACGGCCGGTGAAGCCTCGGGCCAGCCGGATCGCGGACATGGTGGCCTCGGTGCCGGAGGAGACCAGGCGCACCTTGTCGATCGGCGTACGGGACACGATCTCCTCGGCCAGCTCGACCTCGCTCCGCGTCGGGGTGCCGTACGACGTGCCGCGGTTCACCGCCTGCACGACGGCCCGCTGGACCTCGGGATGCGCATGACCGAGGAGCAGCGGTCCCCAGGAGCAGATCAGGTCGACGTACTCGTTCCCGTCGACGTCTCGCAGCCACGCACCCGCTCCGGAGGCCATGAACCGCGGGGTCCCACCGACCGCGTTGAACGCCCGAACCGGGGAGTTCACACCCCCGGGCGTGACCCGGTGCGCACGCGCGAACCAGTCAGCCGACGCCGTCGTTGCCACGGGTTGGGAGGCACTCACAGTCTCTGGCACAGTCGCATTCTCCCCGACCGCCCACACGGCGGGCCAACGGGCCACCAGCCACCGACGCGCAGGGACGCCGAGGAGAAGACAAACCCTTCCTACCGGGCGTTTCCGGGCTTAACCTGAAGGGCGCTGAACCGCTTGGGGAGCTGGCGGCTGGGGCTGTGGCATCGGTCACAATGCGCGTTTTGCGCGTGACCCGATGGGGAAAGGTTCGTTGAAAGGTTGTCGACCCGGTTCGGGGGAGCCGCGACACCTTTGCAGCCCAGTTTTGCAGCCAGGGAGAGAACGCACACATGACGAGGCCGTTGTCACGCCGGAGCAAGGCGCTCGTCCTTGTCCCGATGGCCTTGCTCTCGGGGGTGTGGACAGCCAGCCTCGTCACCGCGAGCGCAACCGCCAACAACGACAGCGGCGGCGCCCTCCCGGACGGCACGACAGTCCCCAACGAGGCGATCGAGGCACCGGCCAGCGTGCCCGTGCCCGGTGTGATCGCCCCCGCCGTACCCGAGGGTTCAGCGGACTCGGTCGTCTCCGGCGCCTCGAGCAACGGCATCCCCTCACCCGCCTTGACGGCCTACCAGCGCGGCGCGCAGATCATCGACGCCGCCGACACGTCCTGCAACATCCCGTGGGAGCTGATCGCGGCCATCGGCCGGGTCGAGTCCGACCACGGCCGCTACGGCGGCAACACCCTGACCGAGGACGGGGTCAGCAAGCCCGGCATCTACGGCATCGCCCTGAACGGCAAGAACGGCACCCAGGCCATCAACGACACCGACGGCGGCCAGCTGGACACCGACACCGTCTACGACCGGGCCGTCGGTCCGATGCAGTTCATCCCCTCGACCTGGCAGGTCGTCAAGGTCGACGCCGACGGTGACGGCAGGCGCAACCCCCAGGACATCGACGACGCGGCGCTGGCCTCCTCGGTCTACCTCTGCTCGGGCAAGGACAACCTCTCCACCCGGAAGGGCCAGGAAACGGCCGTCTTCCGCTACAACCACAGCCAGGAGTACGTGAACCTGGTGCTGCGGCTCATGGAGGCCTACAGCCAGGGCGACTACACCGCGGTCCCCTCTGGCACGTACGGCGGCACCTCGTTCTCCCCCAGCTACTCCTCCGCGATCAACAAGTCCTACAAGGTCGCCAAGGAGCGCAAGGCCAAGGCCGTCAAGGCGCGCCAGGAGGCCGCCAACGGTGGCTCCGGCAGCACCGGTAACGGCTCGGGCTCGACGGGCGGCGGCACCACCGGTGGCGGCACGCTTCCCGGCGGCGGCACCGGCGGGACGGGTGGCACCGGCGGTGGCGTCCTCGACGGCGTCGGCGACGTCGTCGATGGCGTGATCGGCGGTGGTGGCTCCGGCGGCGGCGGTGGTGGCGGTGGTACGCCGCCTCCCCCTCCTCTACCCGACCCTGTCGAGACCATCACCAGGGCCGTCGCAACAGCCAACTGCCTCGCCCGGGGCCTGCTTGCCGGCACCCCCGCTTTCAACCAGTGCATGGACAGCTACGGCTGGTAGAGGAACTAGCGGTGGCGCCAGCACCGCTGGGCCGCGACCGGTACCCGGTTCTGGCATGGCCCCTTGGTCGTTGGGTGCCCGCATCGATGCACCACGGTCGGCCCGATGCCATCAGCGCTGCCGGCGTCGTCTTGTCGTAGGGGCCGACCCGGTCCAGGTGTGCGGGCGCCGGCCTCGGAGCCGAACGCCAGCAGGGTCAAGATGTCGTCGGCCTGGTACAGCGCCGACCTGCGGTACTTGCCTGTGGCTGGCGCCACGATGTTGGCCGCAACCAGCTTCCTGACCAGCTTTTGGGCAGAAACCCCCGAGACCCCGAGCCGCTCTGCCAGGAAGGGCGCCGAGATGACGGGGTTCTCCACCACCAGGTCCGCGGCCCGGTGCAGCGAGGAGTCCGAGCGAACCCCTGCGACCGCAGCCCGCCACCGGCGGTGGATGTCGACGGCGGCGTCGACGAACCGGTCCGCCGAAGCAGTCGCGGTCTCCACGTACGTCAGAAATCGGTCGAGGTAGACGTTGAGCGCCGGTGCACGCTGGAGGCCGTCGTAGCGGTAGCTGGTCAACGCCTCGACGTAGCCGCGCTCGTCGTTGCGGAAGGCCGTCGAGAGCGCGATGACACCTGCGTCGATCAGCCCAGAGCGTTTGAGGATGCCGTGGACGAGCGCCCGACCGACGCGGCCGTTGCCGTCCGCGAAGGGGTGAATCGTTTCGAACTGTGCGTGGATTACGGCTGCCTGGACCAATGGCAGGTCCCCGGAGGTGTTTGCGTAGGCGAGGAGGTCGTCCATGTAGTGCTGCACCTTCTCCCCGGGCGGCGCGACGTACTCGGCGTTCAGCTTGTTCGTCCCTCCGACCCGTACCTGGTCACGTCGGTAGCCAGGGGGATGCCACGGGAGCAGGTCGTGGTGGATGCGCACGATGTCCTCGTGTTCCCACGCCCCCGCGCCAAGAAGGGCCATGGCCTCCTTCATGGAGTTCACGTTCCGCACGATCTGGCTGGCGGAGTGTGAGGCGGCGTGGTCGCCAATCTGGGCAAGAGCGACAGCGCGCGGCGTCTCCCGGATGCCCTCGATCCACGACGAGGAGATCGACTCGGACCGGATCATCGTGGAGTACGAGATTGGCAGCGGGTTGGCGCGCAACCGCTCCCCCAGTCGCGCCAGCGCCGTGGACACCTCAGCCGCATACTCCGCGACCGCCGGCTCCATTGCGTTCGACGTCCCTACAAGGAGGTCGGGGTGATAGCGCCGGTAGCTGCCGCCTGCACGCTCAGCACGCGTGACGCCCGCGAAGTCCGGAGACACCGGTACGCGCTCCCAGTAGGCCACACCAGCCCCCTCTCTGACCCGTAGAGTTAACCATCATAGTATGATGGTTAACTCTGAGGAAGGCTTGCAAACTTTGGGCTCAGGTCGGGAGGCCGCCGAAGCCGACCTCGTTGCCGTCCTCGTCGCGGAAGGTCACTTTGCGCACGCCGTTGTCGTAGGTCTCACGAAGCGTCGGCTCGATGCCACGTGATTCCGCGCCGTCGACCCAGGCGTCGAGGTCGTCGACCAGGACCGTGAGGACCGCGTTGCCGGCACGGTCTGCGTTCTCCACGATGTAGATGGACCGCTGCTCGGCGAGCTCCCAGACCGCCTCGGTGGCGTGGGGCAGGAAGCTGGGTGGCACACCGAGCAGCCGCTCGTACCACGCCTGCGCGGTTTCGAAGTCGCGCACGCAGATGCCAGCGAACAGGTCGAGAGCCATGCCGCGATAGTACGCATCCGCGCGTGAGTGGATTCGTCGCCGGGACCCATCGACCCGGGGTTCTTGCGTTCGCCAGACTGCTTCTGCTCCGCGTGATCCCCCTGAAGCACCATGAGCAACAACACCCGTCAAAGCGCCCGACTTCGTGGCGCCCTACTGGCCGCCGCCGTCGCGGTCCTTGCCACTGGCTGCTCCCCGCCCGACACGCCCGACACGCCCGCGACGACGACACCGGAGGTTCCACTGCTCTCCTCGGTGGAACAGACGGACGCTCTCGTCCAGGTCGGGTCGGGTATCGACTCGGCACTCAAAGCCTCCTACGAGAAAGAGAAGCGCTACCCGCGGACGATGAAGCTCGACACCGCGGCCAACACCCTCGACCTCGACGTTCACAATGCTGCTTCGACCAAGATCTTGGACGCCAACTCCTTCACGGGCGAGGTGAGCCTCGCCTGGTTCCGTGACTACCAGGACCATTTCAAGGGCTACGTGCGCATGCCCAAGGGCAAGAAGGGCGGATACTCCTTCTGCATCAGCAGCAAAGACGAACACGCGGTCCCCTCCTCCGATACCGCGTCCAACCGGACAGGCGAGATCAGGGATGGTCCCTGCTCCTCGGCACCGGCCAAGCCCTGACCCAGCCTGAGTAGATTCGTCGCCGTGACCCCTCCAACGCGACCTTTCGTCCACCGGCTTCGGGTGCGCTACATCGAGTGCGACATGCAGAGCATTGTCTTCAACTCGCACTACTACACCTGGATCGACCTGGCGCACACGGAGTACCTGCGCGAGGTGCTGGGCGCCCCGCTCGCCGTACTCCACGACCTCGGCGTCGACGTGATGGTGGCGGAGTCGTCGGCCCGCTTCTACGCCTCGGCTCGCTTCGACCAGGAGATCGACATCGAGGTCAGGCTGGAGAGCCTCACCACGACCTCGATGACCACCGTGCACACCTTCCGCCACGGCGAGACGGTGCTCGCCGAGGGCCGGATCCGGCACGTCTGCGTGGACCAGACCTCCTGGGCCAAGACACCCTGGCCCGACGAGGTCCGCTCCGTCTTCACCCCGCTGCTCCAGCCAACCGGATAGTCCCGAACGAACCGCACCTCAATAGGCGCGAATCAGGTGCCGTTCGTTCGGGACTATGCGGTCTTGGGGGCCCGGTGCCGCATTCGGGCTAAGCCGCGGGGTTGCTGCGAACGAGGCCGACGATGTGCCACGCCCGGCCGCGGTGGGTGTAGTCGGTGCGCAGACCGCGACCCTCCGCTACGGCGACCATGGCCTCCGGCGGGTGGGCGAACGTGCGGAAGGACCTTCGTGTCACCCGGAACCAGGTGTTCTCCACTGCGGTGAGCGTCCGGCTCACCCAGGTGTCCGGCGGATGGCTGAACACCAGCAGCCGGGCTGCGTGGTCTGCGGCGGCGGTCAGCAGGCGCTCGTAGTCGGGGTAGCAGCACACCACCCGGTGCAGTACGACGACGTCGTGCACCTCGACCGCATCCGGAGTGGCCGCGATGTCCACCCGGCGGCGGGTGATCCGGTCCATGACGCCTTCGGCCTTCGCGAGATCCAGGGCCTGTTCGTCGTACGCGTCGACGAGCTCGAGGTTGGTGGTTCGCGCAGCGCCGTGTCGCAGCAGCTCGAGCTGCAGGTCACCGACACCGCCGCCTATCTCGAGGACACTTGCGTCCTTGATGCCGCGCTCGGCGAGGTAGGTGGCCATCCGGGTCGCTGTCTTGTCCGGGCCGCGCTTGCGGTAGCTGGAGGCGAGTCGTCGAGCGAACCGGGCGCCGAAGATGTCGTCGTACCCACGCGGTTCGCAGCACTCACCCATGCGAAGAAGTATCCCTGCTCCCCCCGATCCGGATAATCCCTGACGTTCTGGCCGCCCAATTCGGACATCGGGCGGCCATTTCGTCAGGGACTATCTGGTCTTCGGGGTCGGGGGCTCGCTCGCTCGCGACCGTGGGCAGAGGCGGGCTAGGCGTTGCGGAGCATCCGGGCGGCGTCGAGCGCCCAGTAGGTGAGGATCACGTCGGCGCCGGCGCGGCGGATCGAGGTGAGCACCTCGAGTACGGCGGCGTCGCGGTCGATCCAGCCGTTGGCAGCGGCGGCCTCGACCATCGAGTACTCACCGGAGATGTTGTACGCCGCCACGGGGACATCCACGGCGGCACGGACGGCCTGCACCACGTCGAGGTAGCCCAGCGCCGGCTTCACCATCACGATGTCGGCGCCCTCCTCAACGTCGAGCAGGGCCTCGCGCACGCCCTCGCGATGGTTGGCCGGGTCCAGCTGGTAGGTACGCCGATCGCCCTCGAGTGAGGAGTTCACGGCTTCGCGGAACGGACCGAAGAAGGCGGAGGCGTACTTGGCGACGTGGGCAATGATCCCGACGCTCTCGTGCTCCTCGGCGTCCAGTGCCCGGCGGATCATCCCGACCTGGCCGTCCATCATCCCGCTGGGGCTGACCAGGTCGATCCCGGCGGCAGCATGCGCGAGCGCCATCTGCGCGTAGACCTCCAGGGTGCGGTCGTTGTCGACCTCACCGTCCGGGTCGAGCACCCCGCAGTGGCCGTGGTCGGTGAACTCGTCGATACACAGGTCGGACATCACGGTCAGCTGGTCGCCTGCCTCGGCGACCACGTCGGTGATCGCGAGGTTGAGGATGCCGGACGGGTCGACCGCCCCGGAGCCGATGGCGTCCTTGTGGGAGGGGATGCCGAAGAGCATCACCCCGCCCAGTCCGGCCTCCACCGCCTCGTTGGCCGCCTTCTTCAAGGTGTCCCTGGTGTGCTGGACCACCCCGGGCATGCTCGAGATCGGCCGCGGCTCGGTCAGGTCCTCCGCGACGAACAACGGCAGCACCAGCTGGCTGGGGCGCACCGCGGTCTGGGCGACCAGCCGCCGCAGCGCAGGCGTACGACGCAGCCGGCGCGGGCGGATCTCGGGGTACCCCAATGCGGCCTCCTGCTACTTCGAGCTCGCCCTGCGGCGGGTCGACGGGCGGCGCTCCGAAGGCCGGGTGACCGGCTGGCCGGACTCCAGCATCGAGGCACGCCGGGCGGCACCGAAGTCGGCGAGCGCGTCGACGAGCTCCTCCACCGAGGGGTTCGGCGCGAGTACGTCGACCCGCAGTCCGTGCTCCTCAGCGGTCTTCGCTGTTGCCGGACCGATCACCGCGATGATCGTCGAGGCGTGCGGCTTGCCGGCGATGCCGACCAGGTTGCGCACGGTCGAGGACGAGGTGAACACGACCGCGTCGAACTTGCCGGTCTTGATCGCCTCACGGGTCGGCGCGGGCGGCGGCGCTGCCCGGACGGTGCGGTAGGCCGTGACGTCGTCGACCTCCCAGCCGAGGTCGACCAGGCCGGCCACGAGCGTCTCGGTGGCGATGTCGGCGCGCGGGAGGAACACCCGGTTGATCGGGTCCAGCACGTCGTCGTACGGCGGCCAGTCCTCGAGCAGGCCACGGGCGGACTGCTCACCTGAGGGGACGAGGTCGGAGTTGAGACCCCAGTCGGCCAGTGCGGCAGCGGTCTTGTCACCCACGGCGGCGATCTTCAGCCCGGAGAAGGCGCGGGCGTCGAGGCCGTACTCCTCGAACTTCTCGCGTACGGCGCGCACGGCGTTGACCGAGGTGAACGCGATCCACTCGTAGCGACCCTCGACGAGGCCGCGGACGGCCTTGTCCATCTGCTGGGGGTTGCGCGGCGGCTCGACGGAGATCGTCGGCACCTCCTCGGGGACGGCGCCGAAGCCGCGCAGCCGCGAGGACAGACCGCCGGCCTGCTCCTTGGTGCGGGGCACCAGCACCCGCCAGCCGAACAGCGGCTTGGTCTCGAACCAGGAGAGCGTCTCGCGCAGGTCGACGACCGGGCCGACGACGGTAATGGCCGGCGGGGCCATCCCGGCGTCGTGGGCGTCCGCGGCGATGCGCTCGAGGGTGGAGACGACCGTCTGCTGACAGGTCAGCGTGCCGGTCGAGGTCATCGAGACCGGGGTGTCGGCGGAGCGACCCGCGGCCACGAGCTGGGCGGCGATCTCGCCGATGGAGCCGACTGCCGAGAGCAGCACCAGCGTGGCGTGGGTGGAGTAGCTCTCCCAGTCGATCTTGGCGTCCTTGCAGATCACCACGGCCACCTCGCGGTGGTTCTTGGTGGTCAGCGGGATGCCGGCGTACGTCGGGACGGCGCTGACCGAGGAGACGCCCGGGACGATCTCGAACCCGATGCCTGCCTTGCTACAGGCCTGGGCCTCTTCGGGTCCCGAGGCATAGAGGAACGGGTCACCGGACATCAGGCGTACGACGCGCTTGCCGGTCCTGGCCTGCTTGACGACGACCTTGGCGCGCGCCGCGTGGGTCAGCGGCTGGCCGTCCTCGCCGAACCCGCCGTCGACGAACACCGGCCCGACCTGCTCGGCGGGCTCGCCGACATGCTCCGGTCCGTCGGTCTCGAGGACCGGGGGCTCGACGATCGGGGGAAGGCCGAGGACGTTGCGGACCAGCGGCTCGTGGTCGGGGACCTCGGTGACGACGATCTCGGCCTCGAGCAGCAGCTCGACGGCACGGACCGTGAGCAGACCGGGGTCGCCGGGACCGCTCCCGACGAAGGAGACCCACTTCAACGGGCGTACCGCTCGGGTCGACCCCTTGGAGGGAGTGCTGGACGTGTTCTGGTTGGTCACGATCGCCTTCTTGCTACATCGGTGTGTGCGTTGATCAGTTCTGCCGCGCCGTCGGCAAGCATCTCTGCTGCGAGCTTCTGGCCCAAACCGGCGGCGTCGTCGAGAGGGCCCGACGCGGAACGCCGTACGGACAGTCCGCCGTCGTACGACAGCGCCACTGCCCGGATCCAGAGTTCGTCACCGAGGTCCCCTTCCGCAACTTCGGCCAGTGCTCCGACCGGGGCCGAGCACCCCGCCTCGAGCTCGGCGAGCAGCGCCCGCTCCGCCTCGACGCAGGCCCGGGTGGCGGGGTCGTCCAGGGCAGTTCGTACGACGTTGAGCAGCTCGGCGTCGGCCCGGCACTCCACGGCGAGGGCTCCCTGTCCCGGCGCAGGCAGCACCTGCAACGGGTCGAGGACCTCGGTCGCCTCGTGAAGACGGCCCAAGCGGGCCAGCCCGGCACGGGCCAGTACGACGGCGTCGAGCTCGCCGGAGGCCACCTTGCCCAGCCGCGTGTCCACGTTGCCGCGTACGCCGACGAGCTCCACCCCGAGGCCTAGCGCCTCGATCTGGGCGACGCGGCGAGGTGAGCCGGTGCCGACGCGGGCCCCGGCAGGCAGCTCGCCCAGGGTGAGCCCGTCACGGGCGATCACGACGTCGCGGGGATCCTCGCGCACCGGCACGGCAGCTAGCGCGACGCCGTCCGCGGGCGCGGTGGGCAGGTCCTTGAGCGAGTGCACCGCCAGGTCGACCTCGCGACGCTGCAGTGCCTCGCGCAGGGCGCTGACGAACACTCCGGTGCCGCCGATGTCGACAAGCGGCTCCGGCGAGACGTCACCGTGGGTGCGCACCATCACCAGCTCGGTGGCCAGGCCGGTGGCCGCGGTGAGTGCCTCGGCCACGATGCGGCTCTGGGTCTGGGCGAGAGTGGAGGCGCGGGTGCCGATGCGTACGACGGACCCGGCCTGCGTGGTCGGGACGCTCATAGCCCCTCCGGCCTGGTGACGGCCTCGACGGCCTCGGGGTCGAGCGCGAACAGCTCGGCGAGAGCCGCGGCGTAGGAGACCGCACCGCTGTGGTTGGCCAGCTCCTTGACCCGCACAGTCGGCTGGTGGAGCAGCTTCTCCGCGACCCGGTGGATGGCCTTCTCGACCTCGGCCCGGCTGACCTCGTCGAGCTCGGGGAGCCGGGCGCCCAGCCGGGTCAGCTCGGCCTCGACCACCGCGGTCGCCATGCTGCGCAGGGCCACCACGGTGGGCGTGACGCTCTTGATGCTGCGGGCGGCGAGGAAGGCCGCGAGCTCTTCGGCCACGATCGAGCGCACACCGTCGACGTCGGCGCCACCCGGCGCCTGTGAGAGCTCGGCGGCGAGGGTGTCGAGCGTGATCAGGCGTACGCCGGGCAGGTCGGCCACGGCAGGGTCCACGTCGTGCGGCAGGGCCAGGTCGATCACGGCCAGCGGGCGATCGGAGGTGCGTCGGGAGGAGACGTCTTCGGCATCGACCAGGATCTCGGCGGCTCCCGTGCACGAGACGAGCACGTCCAGCGGTCCGGACAGGGTGCCGAGCTCGGTGAGGGGGATCGCGCGGGCGTCGTACTGGGCAGCCAGCCTCGCCGCTCGCTCGGGCGTCCGGTTGACCACGACGATGGACCCGGCGCCGGCACGCGAGGCGATCGCCACCGTCAGGCTCGCCATGGACCCGGCGCCAACGACCACGAGGTGCTTGCCGGCGAGGTCGCCTACGTGCACGGCGGCCTTAGCCAGCGCAGCGCTGACCAGGCTGGGCCCGACGCGGTCGATGTCGGTCTCGGCGTGGGAGCGCTTGCCGACCCGGAGGGCTTGCTGGAAGAGGACGTTTAGCGCCGGACCGACGGTGCCGGCGTCCTGGCCCACCCGCAGAGCCTCGCGGGTCTGGCCCAGGATCTGGCTCTCGCCGAGGACCATCGAGTCGAGGCCGGCCGCTACGTGGAACAGGTGGGACACCGCGCCGTCGTCGTAGTGCACGTAGAGGTGCTCGAGCACCTCCTCCGGCGCCTTTCCGGAGCGGTCGCCGATCAGCCGGGAGATCGCCTCGACGCTTCCGTGGAAGCGGTCGACCTCGGCGTACACCTCGGTCCGGTTGCAGGTGGACAGCACGGTGGTCTCGGTGACGAACTCGCAGTCCGAGATGTCGCGGATCAGCTTGTGCACACCCTCGGCGTCGAGTGCCACCCGCTCCAGGATCGGGAGGGGCGCTGTCTTGTGGGAGATCCCCACGACGAGAACGCTCATCCGGCGTCCTCCGTCAGCTCGACAACGGGCTCCAGCGCCTGGTCGGTGGCCTTGCGCTGCTCGTGGTAGGCGAGGATCTGCAGCTCGCTGGACAGGTCGACGCGGCGCACGTCGACGCCCTCGGGGACCGAGAGGATCGTCGGCGCGAAGTTGAGGATGCTGCGGATGCCGACCTCCACCATCCGGTCGCACACCGCCTGCGCGGCGACGGCGGGCGTGGCGATCACCCCGATGCCGACACCGTGCTCGGCGACGACCTCCTCGATGTCCTCGAAGCTGCGGATCTCCAGCCCGGCGACGACCTCGCCGTGGCGACTGCGATCGGCGTCGAGCAGCGCGACGGTACGGAACCCCCTCGAGGAGAAGCCGGAGTAGTTCGCGAGCGCGTGCCCCAGGTTGCCGATTCCCACGACGACCACGGGCCAGTCCTGGGTCAGGCCGATCTCGCGCGAGATCTGGTAGCGGAGGTACTGGACGTCGTACCCCACGCCGCGGGTGCCGTAGGAACCGAGGTGGGAGAGGTCCTTGCGCAGCTTGGCGCTGTTCACGCCCGCGGCGGCCGCGAGCTCGAGGCTGGAACAGGTGGTGGTGGCGGCGTCGCTCATCGCGTTGAGCGCCCGGAGATACACCGGAAGACGGGCGACCGTCGCTTCGGGGATTCGGGAACTGCTCACGGTAAGGCACTCTCCACAGTTGCGATCACTGCACTCTAGGAGTTTGTGAACGTGCGAACAAACCGAGCCCGGCTGGCGGCTAGCACATGTGACATGTGTCATGGGAGCGGGGGGTGCCGCTCAGGCGAGGGCGCGGCGCAGGCGGGTCTCGTCGACGCGCCAGAAGTCGTGCTGGCGGCCGTCGACGAAGGTGACCGGGATCTGATCGCCGTACGCGCTCATCAGCTCGATCGAGGTGCTGATGTCGACCTCGTCGTACGACGTGCCGACCTCGGCGCTGACCCGCTCGACCACGGCACGCGCCTCGTCGCACAGGTGGCAGCCGGGCTTCGTGTAGAGGGTGATGCGGGTGGTCACGGGCGCTCTCCGGGGGTCACTCGAGGAGGCCCAGGGCCCGGCGCCGCTCGGCCGCGCGCAGCCGACCTTTCTGCACCTTGCCGGTGGGGGTGTACGGCAGCTCGTCGACCACGTGGATCACGGTGGGCTGCTTGAAGCGGGCGAGCCGGTCCTGGCAGTGGCGGCGTACGACGTCCTCGAGGTTGTCACTGGCCCCGGCGCCGGTCGGCTTGACGAAGGCGACGACCGCCTCACCCGTCGACTCGTCGTCGACCCCGATGACGGCGGCCTCGGCGACGTCCGGCAGCTCGGTGATGACGTCCTCGACCTCGCTGGGATAGACGTTGAACCCGGACACGATGACCAGCTCCTTGAGCCGGTCGACAAGGTAGAGGTCGCCGCTGGGGTCGAGGTAGCCGACGTCGCCGGTGGCCCACCACCCCTCGGAGTCGGGGCCGTCCGCGCCGTCCGGCCAGTAGCCGGAGAAGAGGTTGGCACCACGGATGTGGATCTCGCCGCCGTCCTCGTCGCGGGGCTCCCGGCCGGCCTCGTCGACCAGCCGGATGTCGATCCCCGGCAGCGCCGCGCCCACCGAGCGCGGTGTCGGCTCCTTGCTGCACAGCGTCGAGGTGACGACCGGCGCAGCCTCGGTGAGCCCGTAGCCCTGGTGGATGTCGACCTTCGTACGCGCGGTGAACCTGGCGGTGAGGTCCGCGTCGAGCGGCGCGGAGCCACTGAGCACCAGCCGGACCGGGCCGAGCCGGTCCTCGAGGCCGGGCACCTGCATCCAGTAGGCGAACACGGGTGGAGCCACAGGGAGCACGGAGATCGCCTCGTCCTCGATGAGGTCGAGCGACCCCTCGGGGTCGAAGCCGTCGACGAGCACGAGGCGGGCCTTCTGGCGGAGTACCTGCCCCAGGACTGCGTTGAGGCCGTAGACGTGGAAGAGCGGCAGCACCCCGAGCACCACGTCCTGGCCGGTGATCGTCGGCGGCTCGACCTGGGCCACCTGCTCGATGTTGGCCAGGAGCGCGCGGTGCGAGAGCATCGCGGCGCGCGGGCGGCCCGACGTGCCGCTGGTGTAGAGCAGCACCGCCAGGCCCTCGGGGTCGAGCCGTGTGGGCCCCTGCCTTCCGTGAGTCGCGATCAGCTGGTCCCAGCCGCGTTCACCGGGCGCGAGGGTGGTGCCGACAGTGACGATGCGCGGGCGTGCGCCCGACTCGTAGCCGGAGGCTTCCATCGCCTCACCGAGCCCTCCGGCGGCCTCGCGGACCGAGGAGATGGTCCCTGGATCAGCGATCACCATCCGGGTGCCGGAGTCGGCCATCATGCGCATCAGCTCGCCGGTGGCGCTTCGCGGGTTGACGGGTACGACGACCATGCCGGCTCGCAGCGCACCCAGGTAGGCAGCGACGAACTCGATGGTGTTCCCGGTCGCGATCATCACCCGGTAGCCGGCGACCATGCCTGCATCGGAGAGGCCTTGCACCACCCGGGAGACCAGGTCGTCGAGCTGACGGCACGTCACGGTGCGCCCGGTTGCGGCTTCCGAGAGGACGGTCTTGTCCGGCTCCTGTGAGGCCGCCCGGCTCAAGAGCTCGGCGACGTTGGAGTCCATCGGCCGAGTCTCCCACATCCCAGGTGGTGTCAAACCCCGCGTTCCACAGACCCGCAATGCCCAATGCGGAAGGGGATGTACGCCCTACGCTGGTGCCGTGACACCACCTCCGCCGCGAAGCAACCCGGGGCGCCGGTCGCCCTCGCGACCCCCCAACCTGCAGCGGCGCTCGCAGCTTGCCGGCGAGGCCGCGGCTGCTGTCGCGGAGGTCGAGAGCGCCCTCAGCGTGGAGGCCGACCCCGGGGCCGCGGCCTTCTTCGACGTCGACAACACGGTGATGCAGGGCGCATCGATCTTCCACCTCGCCCGCGGCCTGCACCGCCGGGAGTTCTTCACCACCAAGGACATCCTCGGCGCCGTCTGGAAGCAGGCCTACTTCCGGGTGGTGGGGGTGGAGGATCCCGACCACGTCGCCGAAACGCGGGCGTCGGCACTGTCCTTCATCGCCGGCCACACCGTGGCCGAGCTGGAGGAGCTCGGTGAGGAGATCTTCGACGAGCAGATGGCCCACCGGATCTGGCCCGGCACCCGCGCTCTCGCCCAGCTGCACCTCGACCAGGGCCAGCGGGTGTGGCTGGTGACGGCGGCCCCAATCGAGATCGCCACGATCATCGCCCGACGGCTCGGGCTGACCGGCGCGCTCGGCACCGTCTCTGAGCACGTCGACGGCGTCTACACCGGTCAGCTCGTCGGGGACCTGCTGCACGGCCCGGCAAAGGCCGTCGCGGTCAGCGAGCTGGCCGACCGGTTCGGGCTGGACCTGACCCGGTGCTCGGCGTACTCGGACTCCTTCAACGACCTGCCGATGCTCGAACAGGTCGGCGACCCCTGTGCCATCAACCCCGACTCCCGACTGCGCGAGCACGCACGGGCGAACGGCTGGCGCATCCGCGACTACCGCACCGGCCGGAAGGCCGCGCGGGCCGGGCTCGTCACAGCTGCCTTCGCGGGAGCGGTCGCCGGCACGGTGGCCGCCGGAGCCGCCATCCGCCGCAAGGTCCGCTGACCCTTCGACCCCTTCGTTCCCGTGCGTTTCGGGTGTCGTGGCGTGCGTCACGATCCGGTTCACAAGGGGGCTACCGGCGCGTAGCATCGACGGAGGTTGGAGGGCCGCCGACGCCGTTGGCGGATTTTTTTCGATGGGCACTCACGATTTGCAGCGCGGTCTCGACGCGCTGCGACGGGCACTCTCAGAGGTGCTCGAACCGCGAACCCTGGTGCCGATAGCGACCCATCCCGGCGGTACGACGACCACAGAAACCGTCAGCTCCGCTGCGTGGCTGTTGAACCAGACGAGCGAGCACGCCGGACAGACGGCCCCGTCCCCTCGCTCGGGCCAGCACGACGACTCGGCCCTGGCGACATCCTCTCTGGCAGATCACGCTGAGGGGAGCCGGCTGATCGCGCTGGTCGAGCTCGCCCGCAACGGCGACGCCGAGGCCTTCGGCCAGCTCTACGACCACTACCACGCCAGCGTCTACCGCTTCCTCTACTACCGCGTGGGCTCGGTGCCGCTGGCCGAGGACATCACCGCGGAGACGTTCTTCCGCGCCCTGCGCTCGATGAGCAGCTTCCGCTGGCAGGGCAAGGACTTCGGCGCCTGGTTGATGACGATCGCGCGCAACCTGACGACCGACCACTTCAAGGCCGGACGCACCCGCCTGGAGAGCACCACCGAGGACATGAGCGCCCTCGACACCACGACGGACGGCCCCGAGGGCGCTGTCCTCGCCTCCTTGACCAACGAGGCGTTGCTGGCCGCGCTCAGCGAGCTGCCGACCGAGCAGCGCGAGTGCCTGGTGATGCGGTTCCTCCAGGGCCTCTCCATCGCCGAGACCGCCGACGTGCTCGGTCGCAGTGCCGGCGCGGTGAAGCAGCTGCAGCTGCGCGGCGTACGCAACCTCGCCAAGGCCCTGCCGGAGGGGATGCGCTGACATGCCGACCTCCACCATTTGGACAGCCATAACTCCGGCAACCACCCCCTCGTTGAGGTGGATGACAGCGTGTACGCCGATCCGCCACACCCTGGCTGGTCGCCACGGCACCACCTTCCATGACGCAGGGATGCTCCAATGACACCCCTCTTCCCGGCACAACGGGCGGCCGAGGAGTTTGATCAAGTCCTCGGCGGTACGGCGACGCCCGCCGGCGTCGCGCGCTTCGCCCAGCTGCTCGAGACAGTCGAGGTGCTGCGCTCACAGCCAGAGGTGCTGCCGCGTGCCGAGTTCGCGGGTGACCTCCGCTCGCGGCTGATGACAGCGGCCGAGGCCGAGCTGGTTGCCGCGCCCCGCGTCGTACGTCACCTACCGCACGAGCGCCCCCCGCCGAAAAGGCTCCGGATAGGCACCATCGCGGCCTCCCTGGTCATCGTCGGCGGCAGCGCCGGCATGGCTGCAGCCGCGGCTAACGCGCTGCCCGGCGATGCGCTCTACCCGATCAAGCGGGGTGCCGAGCAGGCTGGCACGGCCGTGCGCTTCGGCGACGTCAGCAAGGGCGAGGCCATGCTCGAGCAGGCAGCCGCTCGACTCGACGAGGTGCAAGCACTCCAGGCGAAGGGCTCTCCCGATGCCGAGCTGATCTCGACCACTGTCGAAGCATTCCGGACCTCCGCCGAAGCGGGCTCGGCCAGGCTGTTCGCTGCCTATCAAGACGGTGGCGACACCAAGAACATCACCACGGTTCGCGACTTCACCGCGGAGCAGATGGGCACCGTCACCGACCTGTCCGGCACCTCGGCCAGCACCGACGAGCTGCTCCTCGATGCCGCCGACACCCTGGCTGACATCGACGAGCAGGCGCGCGCCCTGTGCCTGGCTTGCGGACTGGCGCAGTCACTCGCCCCGCCGGCAGCGCTGTCCGCTGGGGCCGGTGCGGCCACGGTCGACAACCTGCTCGCGCGCCCGGTCTCACAGGCACAGCTCGACATCGACGCGGCCGAGGCGGCCAGGATCACCCGCTTGAAGAACGCGGCCGAGAAGTCAGCCGGAGAGCTGCCGCCCCCAGCACCGGCGTCACCGGCGGCACGGGCCAGTCGCCCAGCATCGCCACAGCGGGCGATCCGATTGACCAGCACGCTCACCCCGGACGGCACGCTGCTCCCGTCGACCGGCGCCGGTACTGCGGTGAAGGACATCGTCTCCGGGGTGACCAGCAGCGTCGTCATCCCTCCGATCACGCAGCCCGGCTCACCGGTTGGCTCCGTGGTGGACGACCTCACCGGCACCGTCGACGACTTGACGGATGGCCTGCTCCCCGACTGAGGGGGCTGCCCATGGTCGTCGGGCCAGCGCACCGTGGTCTCGACTATCACTCGCGGTGTCGACTCATAGGTGGTCGACAGCGAGCGCCAGCGCGCGTCTCGAACCACGCTGATCCAGTGGCTGTCGAGACGGCCTCGTCCGGCTCGGCCTCCTCAACCACCGACGTTGCCGTGTGGTTCGATGGGTGGTCTCGACTGATCGCTCGCGCTGCTCGACCACCTACGTCCGCGGATCAGCGGTCTAGGAGAAGACGGACTTGCGCTTCATCAGCAACGTGTAGAGCGTCTGCTGGATCGACTCGCGCACCTGGTCGGTGACGTTGAAGACCAGCATCGGGTCGTCGGCGGCGCCCGCGTCGTACTCATCCGTGCGGATCGGCTCACCGAACTCGATCAGCCACTTGGACGGCAGCGGAATCAGCCCCAGCGGTCCGAGCAGCGGGAACAACGGCGTGATCGGAAGGTAGGGAACCCCCAGCAACCGGGCCAGCGAGGGGATGTTCCCAACGAGCGGGTAGATCTCCTCGGCACCGACGACCGAGGTCGGGATGATGGGTACGCCGGTCCGGATCGCCGCGGAGACGAAGCCACCGCGACCGAAGCGCTGCAGCTTGTAGCGTTCGGAGAAGGGCTTGCCGATGCCCTTGAACCCCTCCGGCCACACTCCGACGAGCTCACCCCCGCGCAGCAACCGCTCCGCGTCCTCGGTGCAGGCAAGGGTGGCGCCACCCTTGCGCGCCAGGTCGCCGATGACCGGCATCCGGAAGACCAGGTCGGCGCCGAGTGGGCGCAGGAACCGGCCGGTGTTGTCACGGATGCTGACCGCAGTCACCATGCCGTCGACCGGGACGGTCCCTGAGTGGTTGGAGACGACCAGGGCGCCACCGTCGTCAGGGATGTTGTCCGCCCCGAGGACCTCGACGCGGAACCACTTCCTCGCGATCGGCCGCATCGCTGCCAGCAGGAACTGCTCGGTGACCTCTTCGTCGAAGCCGTAGTCGTCAACGGCGTACTCACCGGTGAGGCGGCGCCGCAGGAACGCCAGGAACTCGGCTAGGCGCGGTTCCCAGTTCTCGCCGAACAGCTCCTTGGAGGCGGAGGTGAACGCCGAGAGCCACTCGAGCGGCGGGATGCCGCGGGTGGGGTGCCGGTGGTCGGCGGTGACCGGGGCACGGGTGAGCACGGTCGGGGTGTGGTCGGCAGGACCGCGCTCGGCTCCGCTCCGCTGCGCCGCGACCGTGGACTGCGCCTTCTTGGGGACCACCTTCCGCGGTGTCCTCGCGGTCGTCTTCGGGGTCACCTTCGGGGTTGTCGTTCGAGCGACCTGGTCACCGCCGAGCGCGGGCGCGGACTGCTCCTCCAGCGCGGCCGGGGCAGAGGTTTCGGGTGCCGTCGTCGCCGGCTCCGGCGACGGCGCCGCAACCGGGCCCTCCGGGGCCGCTGGCTTGCTGGCTGCCTTCACCGGTCCCTTGGCCGCCAGGCTGCGGCTGTTCGAGGAGGGCCTTGCCTCACCCGTGCCACGCCCGGGCTTGCCGCGTGTCCCGATCGGGATGATGTCGGCGTCACCCACGGCGACCGCCTCCTCCGGGAGTCAGGGCGCCGACCAAAGCCTTCTCGGTCGCCCGCACCCGGGCGGGGGCGAAGACCCCCGGGGTCAGCGACGAGGCGAAGTCCGCGAAGGCCTGCGCGGTGGTGTACGACGGCTCGAAGCCGAGCATCGAACGCATCCTGGTGGTGTCCAGGCCGCGCCCGTACCTCAGGAAGGCGACCTGCTCGGGTGAGAAGTCGGCGACGTGGGTCTTCCGGATCGCCGAGCCGAAGGTCGGCATGGCGAAGGCGGGGAGCGAAAGCGATGGCCGGCCGATGCGGCGGATGGCCTGCGCGAGCGTGATGACGCCATCTCCCGCCACGTTGAACGTCCCGGTCCCGTCCCAGGTCGTGGCGTACTCGAGCACGTCGAGCGCATCCTGCTCGTGGAGGAACTGCAGCCGCGGGTTGAAGCCGAGCACCTTCGGGATCACGGGCAGCCGGAAGTAGCCGCTGATTCCCGACGTGATCTGCGGGCCGATGACGTTGGCGAACCGCAGCATGCTGACGTCGACGTCGGGTCGGCGGCGGGCGAACCCGCGGGTGTAGGCCTCGACCTCGTTGACGTCCTTGGCGTAGCCACCGCCGGGCAGTCGCTTGGCGCTCATGCCCTCGGTGAACATCGCCGGATCGCGGTTGGAGGCGCCGTAGAACGCTGCGCTCGACTTCAGCACGAGCTTGCGTACGTCGGGTGCCTGCTGGCATGCGGCGAGGAGCTGCATCGTCCCGATGACGTTGAGCTCCTTGGTGGAGGTGCGGCCCCCGGCAGCGGCCGGAGTCGCGGACACGCTCGTGTGGACGACGGTGTCGACGCGCTCGCGCACGATCACCTTGGCGATCACGGGATTGCGGATGTCGGCCCGGACGAAGTCTGCTCTGCCGAGATCACCCCTGGGCGGCAGTACGTCGACGCCGATGACGCGCTCGACATCCGGCGACCTGGACAACTGCGCCGCGAAACGGCGCCCGAGATCGCCGGCAACACCGGTGACGAGTACGACCTTGCCCATGGTGGTGGCGGTTGGCCGGGCCTACTTGCCGAGACGGCGGCGCTGTACGCGCGTCTTCTTCAGCAGCTTGCGATGCTTCTTCTTCGCCATGCGCTTGCGGCGCTTCTTGATGACAGAACCCACGTTTTGACCCATCCGTATGTGCGAAGCAGGAGGTCCGTATGGGCCCCCCGCCTGAAGGGCACAGCCTAACGGTCCTCACCAGCGCAGCCGAATCGGAGCAGGTGGTGGTAACCCAGTGGAGCTCAGCCGGCGTGGAAGAAGCTCGTCCTGAGGTACTCGTTGACGTCTTCCTCGCTGACGCGGAACGAGCGCCCGACACGTACGGCGGGCAGTTCCCCGTTGTGGACCAGTCGGTAGACGGTCATCTTGGAGACGCGCATCACCGCAGCCACCTCGGCGACGGTCAGGAACTTCACCTCGGAGATGTCGTTGGTGGGCATGGCGCACCGTACTTTCTGCTCTCGCACGTCCTACGACTTCCCCGCCGTAGACCCAAGTGCGCGTTTGTGAGGTAAATATAGGTCCCAATGTGACCTATGTGCCAGAGATTCCCCAAAGTGAAGGGTGAGACTTCGGCGCGGCGACTTGCCACGGGGCTGCTCAGGAGCCTCAAAAGTGCGGATCCAGACCGTTATGTGGGAACGCGACGTCCCTGGTTGCCTGCACGGCCCGGTCTAGCCAGGTGTCCGGGTCATACCCGAGTGACCAGTCGCGGTACGCCGCGCTACGGCCGTCGGTCATCCGCATCGGGGCTCGGCGGCCGAGGCGCTCAAGGATCTCCTGCCGCCAGGCCGTGGGCGTCTCGATCCTGGTCTCCAGCGGGGTGCCCGACACTGCCGAGAGCAGGTGCGACCAGGCCCGGGGAACCACGTCGACCACCGCGTAGCCGCCCCCGCCGAAGGCGACCCAGCGGCCGGAGGCGACCTCGTGGGCGAGGTCGTGCAGGGCGAGGTAGCTGGCCCGTTGGCCGTCGACGCTCAGAGCCAGGTGGGCCAGCGGGTCGTCGCGGTGGCTGTCGCAGCCCTGTTGGGTCACCAGGACGTCCGGTGCGAACTCCCGCACCAGCGGCGGTACCACCGCGTGGAAGGCGCGCAGCCAGCCTGCATCACCGGTCCCGGGAGGCAGCGCGACGTTGACCGCCGACCCGAGCGCCTCCGGCCCGCCCGCGTCCGCGGGGAACCCGGTGCCGGGGAAGAGCATCTGCCCGGTCTCGTGAAGCGAGATCGTGAGCACGCGCGGGTCGTCGTAGAACACGTGCTCGACGCCGTCACCGTGGTGCACGTCGACGTCGACGTAGGCGACCTTCTCGGCACCGTTCGCCAGCAGCCACCGGATCGCCACGGCGACGTCGTTGTAGACGCAGAAGCCGCTCGCCCGGTCGGGCATCGCGTGGTGCAGGCCACCGGTGATGTTGGCGGCGTGGTCCACCTGACCGCTCCACACCCGTCGGGCTGCCTCGATGCTTGCGCCGACGACGTGGCGTGCGGCCTGGTGCATGTTGCGGAAGGTGGGGTTGTCCTCGCTGCCGAGGCCGAACTCGGGCTCGGCCCGGGTCGGGTCGGCGCTGCTCCGCATGACCGCCTCGATCATGGCGGGGCTGTGCACCGTTTCCAGGTCGTCCTCGGTGGCGTCGGGGGCGAGAACCCGAGGCAGGCCCTTCAGTACGCCGAGCTGCTCGGCGAGCGAGATGGTGAGGTCGACCCGGATGGGGTTCATCGGATGGGTCGGGCCGAAGTCGTAGGAGGTGAGCGACTCGTCGTACACCACACAGCCACGGCAGGTCGGGTCCTCCATGCGAGCGACGCTACCCGCTCCTGGCGTCGATGTGCTGGCCTGCTGCGGCGACTGCTTCACAGAGGCCTGGTAGGTGCAGGCTTCCCCGGTCGGCCGGGGAAACCGGTGCTTGTCGGCCGATACTTCGGGCCACAACGACCGGGATTGGTCGACAACCCTGTCGGAAATGTCCCGCCGGGCCCGCACAGAGCTTCTGGTCGCCCCACTGGCGCGGCGGAACGCGAGCCATGGGCCCGTACGTCGAGCACGCGCGGCGTCCGACCGGCGGCGGCCGTTGCGATGAGCAGCCGAGACCCGCCGTGACCGCGCCGTCGGACCGGGACACGACCTACTCGGGTCCCCTGCGCCGGGCCACGATCACCCCACCGACCTCGGCGACCACGTCGAACTCACCAGTGTCCAGCAGCTGGGCGAAGCCCAGCCACGCCGCGGTCCCGACCACCGGGTAGAGCCGGTCGAAGGCCACCCACTCCACCTCGTCGAACTCCGAGGGCGGGAGAGGTGGACCGGCGGGCGCTGCCGTGTCCCCGATGACGTACAGCTCGGTGCGCAGCGCGATCCGTCCACCGAGGTTGTCCGACGCCGCCACCCGGCTCCCGGTCGGAATCTTGTCCAGCGCGCGGTCGACTGCTGCCACCCCGGGCGGCACCCGCCAGAACTCGCGGTCCCACGCCTGGGACAGCGCCTGCCGTGGCACCAGCACGAGGGTTCCAAGGATGGCGGCGGCCAGGGCGATGCCGCGAACGAAGTCGGGCACCCTTCCGTGCAGCAGGCGCGCGCCCTCGATCATCGCGGCGACGGCGATCGGCACCAGGACCGCGTCGTACTGGTACCACGGGTCCCAGTAGGTCTGCCGGTCGGAGAGGAAGCGCCAGCCGAAGGTGGGCACGGCCACCAGCAGGAGCATCGGCGAGCGCAGCGCCAGGAAGCCGGTCGGGATGAGCAGGAACAGCACCGTGCGCACCTTGCTGCTCGCGCCGTCGGCGAGGATTCGCAGCGCCTCCGACGGTCCGGACGGTGCGTACTTGTCGGCGAAGCCTCCGGTGTCTCCGTTCAGGGCCGGCAGCACCAACGCGATGATCGTCAGGAACGACACCGCGCCGAACACCATGGCGAAGGCCCCCCAGCGCCGGGAGCCGCGCACCAAGACCACCACCCCGAGTGCCGCGATCGTCAGACCGAGGTCCTCCTTGACCAGGATCAGCGGCAGCGCCCAGAGCACAGCGGCCCGGTGGTCGGCGCGCAGCATCGCCGCCATGCTCAGTGAGAGGAGCGGTACGGCGAGCGCGACCTCGTGGAAGTCGAAACCGATCAGCGCCCCGAAGCCGGGCGACAGCCCGTAGCTGACGGCCACCACCCACGCGATCCAGCCGGCACCCGCGGCGCGCATCAGGGGTACGACGCCGGCGGCAACCGCCACCGCTTGCGCGAACAGGATGGTCAGCGGCGACGACACCACGAGCACCAGCGGCGCCAGCAGGGCCAGGATCGGGCTGAAGTGCAGGGCCGCGTTGGTGGTGTCGGTCAGCGGGACCTCGGGCAGATGACCTTGCGCGTAGTCGCGGACCACGGACTCGAAGAACCCGAGGTCGAAGATGAACGAGTCCATCCGGTTGTACTGCTGGAACGACACTGCTGTGTAGAGCGTTGCGAGCAGGACGAATGCGAGTCCGGTCTGCCAGGCCGGGGTGGGGCGTACTTCCGTGGGCTCAGACAGTCGAGCCTCAGTCATCGCTGGCGGCGAGGGCGATCGATCGGTCGCGCGCGGCCTCCATGGCGGTGATGAACGCCGCCCGGACCTTGTGGTCCTCCAGTTGTCGGATCGCTGCCGCCGTCGTACCGCCCGGCGAGGTCACCCGCTCCCGCAGCACCGTCGGGTGCTCCCCGGTCTCGCGCAGGAGCTTGGCGGAGCCCACCACGGTCTGGACGACGAGCTCGGTCGAGGTGCTGCGAGGCAGCCCGAGGTGTACGCCGGCCTCGATCATCGCCTCGACGACGAAGAACAGGTACGCCGGACCCGACCCGGAGATCGCGGTGACCGCGTCCTGCTGCTTCTCCGGGACGCGGACCACGCGACCGGTGACCGAGAGCATCTGCTCCGCGAGCGCGAGGTGCTCCTCGTCGCAGTGGGTGCCGGCCGAGATCGCGGCCATGCCCTCATCCACCAGCGCCGGAGTGTTGGGCATGACCCGGATGACGGCAATCCCTTCGGGGATGTGCTTCTCGATGTAGTCGGTGGTGATGCCAGCGGCCAGGCTGATCAGCACCTGACCGGCACGCAGGTGGGGCGCGATCTCGGTGAGCACCTCGGCCATGTCCTGCGGCTTCACCACGAGCGCGACCGTCTCCGCGCGCGAGGCCGCCTCAGTGTTGGCGACCACCTGGACGGCGTACTTCTCCCGGAGCTGGATTGCCCGCTCGGGCCGCTTCTCCCCCACCATCAGGTCGGCGGGCTCGTGACCGCCCCGGATCAGTCCCGAGAGCAGCGCCTCGCCCATCACGCCGGCACCGATGATCGCGACAGTCATGGCTGTCCCTTCTGGGGGGAGACCTGTACTACTGCGGGTCTACTTCTGGGAGACGAGTGAACGCAGGAAGAATGTCAGGTTCTGGGGACGCTCGGCGAGCCTTCTCATCAAGTAGCCGTACCACTCCTGCCCGTACGGAATGTAGACGCGGACCTTCTCGCCTGCCGCAGCAAGCCGCTTCTGCTCCTCGCCGCGGATGCCGTAGAGCATCTGGAACTCGTAGGTGCCGGGCATCCGGCCGTTGCGGGTGGCCAGCGCCGAGGCGATCTTGATCAGGCGCGGGTCGTGGGTGGCCACCATCGGGTAGCCCTCACCGGCCATCAGGATCTTCAGGCAGCGAACGTAGGACTTGTCCACGTCGTGGCGGTCCTGGTAGGCGACGTCCTCGGGCTCCTTGTAGGCGCCCTTGCAGAGCCGGACGCGGCTGCCCTCGTGCGCCAGCGCGCGACAGTCCTGCTCGGTGCGGTAGAGGTAGGCCTGCAGCACCGCGCCGGTCTCGGGGAAGTCCTTGCGGAGCTCGTGCAGCGTCGAGAGCGTGCTGTCGGTGGTGGTGTGGTCCTCCATGTCGAGGGTGACCGTGGTGCCGGCGTTGCGGGCGGCGCGGCAGATCCTGCGCGCGTTCTCCTCGGCCATCTTGGGACCGATCTCGGGCAGCGCCTGACCGATCGCGGACAGCTTCACGCTCACCTCGGCGTTGCGCGCGAGACCGGCCTGGCTGAGGCCCTCGAGCAGGTCGAGGTAGGCAACCACGGTTGACTCCGCGTGCGCCTCGTCCAGGGTGTCCTCACCGAGGAAGTCGAGCGTCGCGTGCAGCCCGTCGTCGATGAGTACGTGGCTGGCGTCGACGACGTGCGCAGTGTCCTCGCCGGGCACGTAGCGGTTCACGATGCCGCTGCTCACAGGCAGGCGGGTGACGATCTCCTTGATCTGGTGGCTCCGGGCCAGTAGCAGCAGGATGTGTCGCAGCAAGAGTTCCTCCGGGAGTGTGACTGCCGGTCACGGTACCGCCGCCACGATCCTGCCAAGAAATCGTCACGGTCCTCGCCCCGTCGGTCGAGCAGCGAGCGGCCAGCCGAGACCGCCAGGTTTAGGTGGTCGAGCAGCGAGCGCCAGCGAGCGGCCAGTCGAGACCACCGCCGGGTCTAGGTGGTCGAGCAGCGAGCGGCCAGTCGAGACCGCCAGGTTAGGTGGTCGAGCAGCGAGCGCCAGCGAGCGGCCAGTCGAGACCACCGCCGGGGTTTAGATGGTCGAGCAGCGAGCGGCCAGTCGAGACCGCCAGGTCTAGGTGGTCGAGCAGCGAGCGCCAGCGAGCGGCCAGTGCGAGACCGCCAGGGTCTAGGTGGTCGAGCAGCGAGCGCCAGCGAGCGGCCAGTCGAGACCACCGCCGGGTCTAGGTGGTCGAGCAGCGAGCGGCCAGTCGAGACCGCCAGGTCTAGGTGGTCGAGCAGCGAGCGCCAGCGAGCGGCCAGTCGAGACCACCGCCGGGGTTTAGGTGGTCGAGCAGCGAGCGGCCAGTCGAGACCGCCAGGTCTAGGTGGTCGAGCAGCGAGCGCCAGCGAGCGGCCAGTCGAGACCACCGCCGGGGTTTAGGTGGTCGAGCAGCGAGCGGCCAGCCGAGACCGCCAGGTCTAGGTGGTCGAGCAGCGAGCGCCAGCGAGCGGCCAGTCGAGACGCGAGACCGCCCAGCGAGCGAGTCGGTCGAGACCGCCGATGGGCGGGGTGGGCGGGTGGTCAGGCGGACTGACGGCGCAGGGTGGCGGCGCCGAGGGCCAGCCCTGCCACGGCGTACGCCGCCACGATGCCGATGTCATGCCAGACGTCACCGGTCGCGGTCGACGCTGCCACGGTCTGCATCGCGTCGACGCCGTACGAGAGCGGCAGCACGTCCGAGATCACCTCGAGCACCCGCGGAAGCGCGTCACGTGGCACGAACAGCCCGCACAGCAGGATCTGCGGGATCACCAGCAGCGGCATGAACTGCACCGCCTGGAACTCCGTGCGCGCGAAGGCCGAGACGAACAACCCCAGGGCTGTCCCGAGGACCGCGTCGAATACGGCGACCACCGTCAGCATCCACACCGATCCGACGATCGTCAGGTCAAGCAGCCACACGCACACGCCGACTGCAAGTGCCGACTGGGCGGCCGCGAGCAGACCGAAGGCGATCGCGTAGCCGAGCAGGAAGTCGAGCTTGCCCATGGGCATCGCAAGCAGGCGCTCGAGGGTGCCCGAGGTTCGTTCGCGCAAGGTGGTCACCGAGGTGACCAGGAACATGATGATGAACGGGATCAGCGCTAGCAGCGCGGGGCCGAGACGTGAGAAGCCGTTCCCGGGTAGCCCGTCGAACATCCACCACAGCAGGGACATCACCGCGCACGGCAACACCAGCAGCATGGCCATGGTCCGGTGGTCGCGGCGCAGCTGTGTCAGCACGCGTGCGGTGACCGCTCCCGTCGCCCGTGTCGTCACCGCGTTCATGCCGCCGCCTCCGCCTCGTGGACGATCGAGAGGAAGGCGTGCTCGATGTCCTCGGTGGCGGTGCGCTCGAGCAGTCCCGGCGGACTGTCGTCGGCGATCAGCCGGCCCTCACGCATGAGCAGGAGTCGGTCGCAGCGGGAGGCCTCGTCCATCACGTGGCTGGAGACCAGGAGCGCGGCCCCTTCGTCGGCCAGTCGATGGAAGGTAGTCCCACAGCTCCACCCGCAGAACCGGGTCCAGCCCGACCGTGGGCTCGTCGAGCACCAGCAGCCGCGGCTTGCCCAGCAGCGCCACCGCCAGGGAAACCCGCGAGCGCTGGCCGCCGGAGAGCTGGCCGACCAGGCTGTCCCGGTGGTCGCCGAGGGCCACCAGCTCGATGCACTCGGCGACCCGCTCGTCCGCGACGCCGAGGATCCGCGCGAAGAAGCGGAGGTTCTCGGTCACGGTGAGGTCGTCGTACACGCTGGGCTGCTGGGTCACATAGCCGACCTGGTCACGCAGTACGGCGGACCCGGCCGGTGAGCCGAGCACCTCCACGGATCCGGCGGTGAGGCGCTGCACGCCGACCAGCGCACGCATCAGGGTGGTCTTGCCGCATCCCGACGGACCGAGCAGCCCGGTCACCTGTCCGGAGGACACCTCGAAGTCGAGCCCGCGAAGGACCTCGTTGCCACCTCGGGTGACATCGAGGCCACGTACCGTCACCACGTTTTTCATCATGTGTTGAATTATCCACGCTGTGGCTCTCGCGTCAAGCCCCAGGAAGTGGCCCGTACAGGTAGCGCTGGAGGACCGGCGCGTACGTCGCCACGACCTGGTCCGCGCTCATCGACGCAACCGGCTCGATCGCTGCGACGTAGCGAACCAGGATCAGACCAAGGACCTGACTGGCGACAACGGGCATCCGGAGCTCCGGGTGGTCGACACCGAGTCGCTCGCCGACCGGGATGAGCACGACCGGGAGGAAACCCTCGCGCAGCAGCCGCTCGCCGGCGGGTTCGAACACGCTGCGGAACAGCCCGATGAGGGGCAGCCTGTTGGCCGGGTCGTCCCACACTCCGAGGAAGATCCGGAGCACCCGTTCCGCCGTACCGTCCTGGCCCTCGTCCGTGACGTGCGCCAGCAGCTCCCGTGGGTCGACAGGGATCTCGAGCGCAGCAACGAACAGATCGTCCTTGGTGCCGAAGTAGTGGTGCACGAGCGAGGGGTCCACCCCGGCTTCGGAGGCGATCGCACGCACCGACGTACTGCCGAAGCCGCGTGCGGCGAACAGGCTCCTCGCGGCTGCCAGGATCTCGGCTCGGGTGTCCGGCGCTCCGGGCCGACGTCCACGGCTCGTGGCGCGGCTCGTGGCGCGGCTCGTACTCATGATGTCCCGGCAGGGACGAAGTGCAGCTTGCTGAACGCGAGTGCCTCGAGGAGCTCGGCCTCGCGGGCCTCACGCGTCCCGGCCTTGCGCGTGTTGATCTCAGCGACGATGTGACCCTCGAAGCCGCGGGTCGCCAGCAGCTCCAGGAACGGGCCGCACGGCTGGTTGCCGTGGCCCGGCACCAGGTGCTCGTCCTTGGCCGACCCGCTGCCGTCGGTCATGTGGACGTGGCGCAGCCGACTGCCCATCCGCTCGGCCATCTCGACCGGGTCGGAGCGGGCGGTGGCCGCGTGCGACAGGTCGATGGTGGTGTTCGCGTAGGACTCCTCCGATGGGTCCCACCCGGGTTGGTAGACGTTCATCTCCCGGCGAGAAGTCGCCCGCCACGGATACATGTTCTCCACCGCGAACGCGATTCCGGTACGCCGTTCGAGGTCGGCGATGCCCTCAACGAAACCCACGGCGTAGTCACGCTGCCAGCGGAACGGGGGGTGTACGACGACCACGTCGGCGTCGAGGGCAGCAGCCATCTCGGCGCTCTTCTCGAGCTTGCCCCAGGCGTCCGTTCCCCATACCCGCTGGGTGATCAGCAGGCACGGCGCGTGGATCGCACAGACCGGCAGCTGGTGGTAGTCACGAAGCGAGCGGACCTTGTCGATGCTCTGGCTGACCACGTCGATGCCGACCATCACCTCGACCGCGTCGTAGCCGAGCTTCTCGGCGTACGCGAAGGCATGCGTGGTCGTCTCGGGGTAGACCGATGCGCTCGAGAGGGCGAACAGCGGTGCCATGGAGTCAGCCCCAGCCTCAGCCGATCGCACTGAGCTTGTCGAGACGGTCCAGGATCACGCCCTCGCGCAGTGCCCACGGGCAGATCTCGAGCTCCTCGAGATCGAAGATGTCCATCACCGCCGCTGCCACCAGTGCCCCTGCGACCACCTGGTGAGCCCGGTTCAACGAGACACCCGGGAGGTCGGCGATCTCGTCCTGGCTCATCTCCAGCAGCTTGGGGATCCACTCGTCGAGACTGGCGGCCGGGAGGATGCGGCGTACGAGCGGGCCCTCGCTCGAGGCCGCGGCGCCGCAGATCCGGGCAAGCGAACGGAACGTCTTCGAGGTCGCCACTGCGTGGTTGGGTGCGCCGCGGCGCAGAACCGTCCCTGCATCGTGGGCGATTGAGGTCCGGATCTGCGTGCGCAGCTTGCGCAGCGCCTTGTCCGTAGGTGGTCCGTCCGCGAAGTACTCGCGAGAGAGCCGACCCGCACCGAGTGGAAGCGACCAGGCCACTTCCGGGGACTCGTCGTCACCAGCGGCGACCTCCAGCGAGCCACCGCCGATGTCGAAGACGGCCAGCCTTCCCGAGGACCAGCCGAACCAGCGACGTACGGCGAGGAACGTCAACCGTGCTTCGGCTTCACCGGTGAGCACCTTGATCTCCACACCCGTGCGCTTCTGGACGTGGGCCAGCACCTCGTCACCGTTGTCGGCCTCGCGGACCGCCGAGGTAGCGAAGGAGAAGATCTCCTCGCACCCCTTGTCCTCGGCCAGCTCGAGGGCGTGTCCGACGAACTCGGTGAGCGCATCTACGCCCTTGTCGCTGACGGTGCCGTCCTTCTCCAGGTGCTCGGCCAGCCGGAGCGGTTCCTTGTAGGAGGAGGCGGGCATCGGTGCCGCGCCCCGGTAGGCGTCCACGACGAGCAGATGCCCCGTGTTGGAGCCGATGTCGAGCACACCGAGGCGCATGACAGGAGGCTACCGGTGAGGGGGGTCCGGTTTCCCCGCTTGGGCGCACGGCGGGCTCCCGAACAGCACACGCATAGGCTGGTCCCGTGCCCGAGGTCGATCTCGTCTTTCCCCGAGCCTGGATCGAGTTCCGGGACCCGGCAGACGACGGGCAGGTCTTCCGCTGCGACCTAACCTGGCTGACCTCGAGCTGGACGTGCATCTTCGGCAACGGCTGTCCCGGCATCTACGCCGAGGCCCCCGACGCCGGCTGCTGCACGCTCGGCGCGCACTTCTCCGGCAAGGCCGACGAGAAGCGGGTCGCGGCATGGGTCGACCGCCTCGACGACGCCACCTGGCAGCGCCGGCCGGAGGCAGTCGGAAAGCGCGACCAGGTGAAGCGTTCGGGGTGGGTCGAGACCGATGACGAGGGCGAGCGCAAGACCCGTGTCTCCGGCGGCGCATGCATCTTCCACAACTCACGTGACTTCGAGGGCGGGTACGGCTGTGCCCTGCACGCACTTGCGCTGAAGGAGGACGTCCACTTCGTCGAGACGAAGCCCGACGTGTGCTGGCAGCTGCCGTTGCGGCGTACCTTCCGAAACGTCGAGCGACACGACGACACGACCTACCTCGAGGTGAGCATCGGCGAGTACGACCGCCGTGGCTGGGGCCCTGGCGGCCACGATCTCGACTGGTACTGCTCCGGCAACACCGAGGCCCACGTTGGTCTCGAACCCGTCTATCTCTCCAGTGCCACCGAGCTGATCACGATGATGGGCCAGGCGGCGTACGACGTGCTCGCGGCCAAGTGCGATGCACATCTGCGCTCTCGTTCGGCGCTGGCACTGCACCCCGCCTCACCGCAGCCGCACCACTGAGAACGTGACGGGCCGCCGGTGACGGGCGGACCCCCGGTGTAAGACGCTGATCCTGCAAGGGTCAGAATCAAACTATGCGTCTCGACCACATCGTCTTCGCGGCCGGTCCAGGAGGACTTGCGGGTACGACGGAGCGCCTATCGAAACTGCTCGGTGAGAAGTTCGCCGGCGGTGGCATCCACCCCCGCTTCGGAACCCGCAACTCGATCCTGCCGCTGACCGACGACACCTACCTCGAGGTCGTCGAGGTCCTTGACCACCCGGCCTCGGACAAGGCGCCCTTCGGCCAGGCCGTGCGCGCACGCTCCGCTCTTGGTGGTGGCTGGCTCGGCTGGGCGGTCGCCGTGGAGGACATCAGGCCCTTCGAGGCACGCCTTGGCCGGGAGGCAGTCAACGGCAACCGACACCGCCCTGACGGCGTCGAGCTGCTCTGGAAGCAGCTTGGGGTCAAGGGTCTGCAGGCCGACGCACAGCTGCCGTTCTTCATCGAGTGGCACGTCGAGCCCGAGAACCACCCCAGCGCCGGCGCGACCGGGGAAGTCTCGCTGGAGTGCCTGGAGATCGCGGGCGACCCGGCTCGGGTCTCGGAGTGGCTCGGCCACTCCGTCGAGCAGCCGCTCGAGGACGTGAAGGTCGACTGGGTCGCGCCCAACGGCACACCGGGCATCGTGGCCGCGAAGTTCCAGACCCCCAACGGCCTCGTCCGTTTCTGACGTTGGTCGAGACGGACCACACACGACTTCCGGGCGCCATCCCGAGCCCCAACATCTGGCAGCACCCCGACGTCTACGAGATCGAGAACCGGGCGGTCGACCGCGCGGGAGCCATCACCGCGCTGATGCAGCGGCTCGCACCCTGGGCAGGTCGTGACGTCCTGGACATCGGCTGCGGAACCGGCTTCCATCTCCCACTCTTTGCCACAACCGCCCGTTCGGTCACCGGCATCGAGCCGCACCGTGACCTGGCCGCGATTGCCCGGCGGCGTGTACGCCGACTCGACCAGGTGACGGTTCTGCAGGCCTCGGCCGCGGACCTCCCGCTGGGCGAATCCTCGGTGGACGTGGTGCATGCCCGCTGGGCGTACTTCTTCGGACCCGGCTGTGAACCGGGCCTGGCCGAGCTCGGGCGCGTGGTGCGTCCTGGTGGCCGGGCGTTCGTGATCGACAACGACCCGACCCGCTCGACCTTCGGCGAGTGGTTCCGGCGCGGGTACCCGGACGTCGACCATCAGGAGGTGGCAGCGTTCTGGGCGGACCAGGGCTGGGAGCGACACCCGGTCGAGATGGCATGGACCTTCGACTCGCGTGCTGACCTCGAGTCCGTCGTACGCATCGAGTTCGCGGTGGACGTCGCCGAGGAGATCCTGGCCGGCCACGACGGCACCGACGTGGACTACGCGGTCAACGTGTGGACCCGGGGTTACTGATCTGCGGCGGCTTCGGCCCCCGCTCGCTCTCCGGCTCCACCCGGACTCCAGCTCCGCCCGGACTCCAGCTCCGCCCGACTCCAGCTCCGCGCGGACTCCAGCTCCGCCCGGACTCCAGCTCCGCCCGACTCCAGCTCCGCGCGGACTCCAGCTCCGCGCGGACTTCAGCTCCGCCCGGACTTCAGCTCCGCCCGGACTCCACATTTGTTGGGTTGTGACAGCCAGATACCCCGTCTCGACGTCCCAACCCAACATTTGTGGGGTTGGCGCGCAATAGAACCAGCGCCCGGCTCCAGCTCCGCCCGGACTCCACATTTGTTGGGTTGTGACCGCCAGTTCCGCCATACCGAGTCCCGATCCAACATTTGTGCGGTTGGGGCGTCAGCTGAACAGTCGGCCCGCTCAACCGGTCCGCAGGCTCGATCCGCGTACGACGAGGGTGGGCTCCAGCATCCGCCCCTGGTCGCCGAAGGGCTTGTGCGCCAGGACGAGGTGCAGGATGCGGACCAGCTCGACGGCCACCTCTTCGAGGGGCTGGCGCACCGAGCTGAGGCCAGGCCAGATGACCTGCGCCGCCAGTGAGTCGTCGAACCCGACGACGCCGATGTCGGCACCTGGCCGCAGGCCGCGCTCGGCGCAAGCGTGGAGTACGCCGATCCCCAGGGTGTCGCTGGCGCACACGAACGCGGTGATCGACTCGTCGTCCAGCAGGCGGTGGGCCTCCAGCCGGGCAGCGTCCACGTTGTCGGTGATGCGCTTGCCGAGGCCGGTCATGTCAACATCGGCCGCGCGCAAGGCGGTCTCCCAGCCAAGTCGCCGATCCTGGCCGATGCGGGAGGTCTTCTCCCAACCCAGCCACGCGATCCGCCGATGGTCCTGCTCGAGCAGGTGCTCGGTCGCGATGCGGCCACCATGGGCGCCGTCGACGTCGGTCCATGCATGGTCCGCGTCGGGCTCGTCCCACGGTCGCCCGAAGGCCACGAAGGGTGCGCCGCGCTCCTGGAGGAACCCCGACTGGGGTGTGCCGGCGTACGTGTCGGTGACCACGAAGGCATCCACAGCCGTCGATTGCAGCAGGTCGTCGTAGCCGTCCAGCGGGTCCTCTGGGTCGCCGGAGAACAGCAGCAGGTGATGGCCGGTGCGCGACGCGGCCTCGACCAGGCTGTGCAGGAAGCGATCCATCAGCGCGTTGCTGGTGCCCTCCTGGGCCGGCTCGAAGCGCAGGCCGATCAGATGCGAGGAGCCACTGCGCAGCTGACGGGCCGCCCGGTTGGGTGAGTACCCAAGGCGGTCGATCACCGACTGCACCCGCTCGAGCGTCTCGGGCCGGAGCAGGTCGGGATTGTTCAGCGCGTTGGACACGGTCTGCCGCGAGACACCTGCCTCGTCGGCCACCGTCGCCAAGGTCGGTGGCACCTGCTGGCGAACTCGTTGCGTGTCGGGCCGGCTGCTCGGCTGGCTCATCACTCTCCCGGATCTCTGGATCGTTCCAATCGTAGTCGCGACCACCCGTTCGAGCACGTCGCACCCCGATGTGTCGGCGGGCTCGCCTAGCGTTCCGGCCATGGCGCAGAACAGCGGGCGGACCGCATCGAAGGCCCCCCGGGCGACGTACCAATGCAACGAGTGCGGCTGGGAGGCGATGAAGTGGGTCGGCCGCTGCACCGAGTGCCAGGCATGGGGCACGGTCGTGGAGAAGGCGGCGCCGAAGAGCCGGGTGCAGGCCGGTCCGGTCACCGCGCCGGCGCGGCCGATCGGCGAGGTGCCGATCGAGGACTCGCTGGCCCGTACGAGCGGGGTGCCGGAGCTCGATCGGGTGCTGGGCGGCGGGTTGGTCCCCGGAGCGGGGATCCTGATCGCCGGCGAGCCCGGTGTCGGCAAGTCCACCCTGCTGCTCGAGGTGGCCTCCCAGATGGCGCGACAGCGCCAGCGGGTCCTCTACGTGACCGGCGAGGAGTCAGCGGCCCAGGTACGCATGCGCGGCGACCGCACCGGCGCGATCCAGGACGAGCTCTACCTCGCGGCCGAGACCGACCTCGGCGCGGTCCTCGGCCACGTGGAGGCCGTCAAGCCGACGCTGCTGGTGGTCGACTCGGTGCAGACGATCAGCGCGAACGACGTCGACGGAGTCCCCGGCGGGGTCACCCAGGTCAAGGAAGTCTCAGCGGCCCTGATCCGGATGGCCAAGCTGCGCAACATCACGCTGGTGATCATCGGCCACGTCACGAAGGATGGCACGATCGCCGGTCCCCGGGTCCTCGAGCACCTCGTCGACGTGGTGCTGCACTTCGAGGGCGAACGCACCTCTCGCCTGCGGATGCTGCGAGCGGTCAAGAACAGGTTCGGCCCGGTCGACGAGGTCGGCTGCTTCGACCTCTCCGCCGAAGGCATCGTGGCGATCACCGACCCCACCGGCCTGTTCCTCGACTCGCTGCGCGGGCCGGTGCCCGGCACCTGTGTGGCTGTGGCGATGGAGGGACGTCGTCCACTGCTGAGCGAGGTGCAGGCGCTGGTCACCCACACCACCTCCGAACGTCCGCGCCGCACCACCTCCGGGGTGGACTCGTCGCGGGTCGCGATGATCCTCGCGGTGCTCCAGCAGCATGCCGGCGTCCGGCTGCACAACCACGACGTGTTCGTCTCCAGCGTCGGTGGCGCTCGGCTCACCGAGCCGAGCAACGACTTGGCGATTGCCCTGGCCATCACCTCGGCCTGGCGACGCAAGGCATTGGGCCGCAACGTCGCGGCCATCGGTGAGCTCGGTCTCTCCGGCGAGCTGCGCCGGGTGCGCGACGTCGGGGTGCGCCTCGCCGAGGCGGGCCGGATGGGATTCCGGTCGGCCATGATCCCGGCCCACACCTCGGAGACCGCAGGCAGCAGCCGCATCCTGGACGGCATGCGGGTCGTCGACGTCGACAACATCGCCCGTGGGCTGACCCTGCTCGGCATCGGCCAGGACGACGCCCGGGACGTCACCGGCTGATCGCGCCGCAGACCCGCCGAGGCGTCGCAGATTGCGGTGGTCGATCCGTGCGTGGACGAAGGCGCGCAGGAAACGCGGGTGCACGGCGTACCAGTGTCTCGCGCCCGAAATACGTTGCTGTGGTCGCGAGCCACTAGGCTTCCTGCGTGGCTTCCCCCGAACGGCTCGACGACGAGGCGCGCCTGCGCGAGACGCTGGCGCGGATCGCGCCGGGCACCTCGTTCCGCGACGGTCTCGAGCGCATCCTCCGTGGTCGCACCGGCGCGCTGATCGTGGTCGGACACGACAGGGAGGTCGAGGGCATCCTGACGGGCGGCTTCAACCTCGACGTCCCGTTCGCGCCGACGGCCCTGCGGGAGCTGGCAAAGATGGACGGCGCGATCGTCCTGGACCGCGACATCTCGCGCATCTACCGGGCCAACGTCCACCTGATGCCCGACCACACCATCCCCTCCGAAGAGACCGGCACCAGGCACCGCACCGCCGACCGGGTCGCCAAGCAAACCGGTGCCCCGGTCATCTCGGTGTCGCAGTCGATGCAGATCATCGCGGTGTACGTCGGCGCCATCCGCTACGTGCTCGAGGACTCCGGCGGGATCCTCGCGCGGGCGAACCAAGCGCTCGCGACTTTGGAGCGCTACAAGGTGCGCCTCGACGAGGTGTCCAGCACACTGTCGGCCCTCGAGATCGAGGACCTCGTCACGGTCCGTGACGTGGCCGTGGTGGCCCAGCGGCTTGAGATGGTCAGCCGGATCGCCCGCGAGATCGACGACTACGTCAACGAGCTCGGCACCGACGGCCGGCTGCTCTCGTTGCAGCTCGAGGAGCTCGTCACCGGTGTCGAGGCCGAGCGCGGACTCGTGGTGCGTGACTACCAGGCCGGCGCGCGTCGTACCCAGCCGCCGGCGGAGGTGCTCGCCGAGCTCGAGGGCCTCTCGCCAACCGAGCTCGTGGACATCGCCGCTGTGGCTAGAGCGCTTGGTCTCGGCCAGGGCGAGCACCTCGACGGCGCGGTCACACCCCGCGGTCACCGCCTGCTCGCGAAGGTCCCCCGCCTCCCCACCGCGGTGATCGACCGCGTCGTGGAGCACTTCGAGACGTTGCAGAAGCTGCTGTCGGCCAGCGTCGAGGACCTACAGATGGTCGAGGGTGTCGGCGAGCTGCGCGCACGCAGCGTGCGCGAGGGTCTCTCGCGGCTGGCCGAGTCGAGCATCCTCGAGCGCTACGTCTGATCACGCCCCGCCCCCGAGCTTGCGAGGGCGCGAAGTGGGCGGGAGGTTGAGGAGCGTCGGCTCAGATCCGAGCGCAGCGAGGAACCGAGCGACGCGTCTCGAAACCCAGTGAGCCGGAAAGCAGCCGCACGGGCTTCCAGGGGGTCCTCAGCAGCTGGTCGCGGAGTTGTCCCCGCCGCACTTCGACTGCTTGCCCGAGACAGTCGTGCCCGGCGAAGCCGTCTTGGACGAGGGCTGACGGGCGTCTGCGCTCGCCGAGGAGCCCGCTCGCGGGGTCGGTGTCTGGGTGACGATCCGGGGGGCGGCCCTGGTCACCTCGAACTGCACGTCGGTCGGCGTCGAGCCCAGGGCGGCGGCGTACACATGGTAGAACCCCGGCAGCGCCCAGTCGGGCAGGCCGGTGCACTCCTCATCGGAACGACGGCCGCTCCAGATCACGGGGACCTCGACCGGCTGCCCGCTGCGGACGACAACCTCTTCCGTCGGGATCGCCTTCGGGCAGTCCTGGCTGGTCCAGATCCGGTCCTGGCCGGAGACGATCTTGACCACCATGCTCTCGGGCGAGACCTCGAAGGTGCAGGCCGGTTGGGTGCCCTGCAGCTGCAGCCGGATGACGACGGGTGCGCCCGCCCAAGCGCGGGGGACCGAGGGCAGGACCCTTACCTCGTCATCGCGGCAGTCACCGGTGGGTGCGAGCAACGGCCCGGCGGCCTTGGTCCGGACCTTCCGCGAAGGCGCAACTGGTCCGATGGTGGCCGAGGATTCGGGCGCCTGCTTGGCCGAGCTCGTATTGGCCTTGATCGCCGAGCCGGGGTCGTCCCTCCCGGTGCCACCGAGGAGCTTGCCGACGCCGAAGACGAGGAGCAGGGCGGCCACGAGCACGATGCTGCGGCGTACCCAGTAGACGCGCCGGGGCAGCCGTCCCCGCGGATGCGATACCGAGCCCATGCGCGCCACCGTAGTCAGCCCCGCTCCCCGTTCCCGGTTGCAACGCCGGGCGTGCTCCACTCGGGCTCATTCACACGTAGAGGGTCATCTTTAATGGGTGGAGATGAACGACCTCCGGACCCCGGTCCTCGACTGGTACGCCGACCACGCGCGCGACCTTCCATGGCGCGGCCCCGGCGCCACCCCGTGGGCAGTGATGGTCTCCGAGTTCATGCTCCAGCAGACTCCGGTGGCACGGGTGCTCCCTGTGTTCGAGACGTGGATGACCACCTGGCCGACGCCGACCGCACTTGCGGCAGCGCCGAGCGGTGAGGCAGTCCGGGCCTGGGGCCGGCTCGGCTACCCGCGCAGGGCGCTGCGGCTGCACGCGGCGGCGAGCGCGATCGTGGACGACCACGATGGTGCGGTGCCAGCCGGGTACGACGACCTGATCGCGCTACCGGGCGTCGGTGACTACACGGCCAGCGCGATCGCGTCCTTCGCCTTCGGCGCGAGACATCCCGTGCTGGACACCAACGTTCGCCGGGTCCTGGCGCGTGCGGTGAGTGGTGTGGAGTACCCGGCCGCCTCGGTGACCAAGGCCGAGCGTGCCCTCGCCGACTCGATGGTGCCCGACGAGCAGCCGGCCACCTGGGCGGTCGCGGTGATGGAGCTCGGCGCCCTCGTCTGTACGGCGGCCGGCCCGCGCTGCGGGTCGTGCCCGATCAGCGACCGGTGCGCGTGGAACACCGCCGGCCGTCCGGCGTACGACGGACCACCGCGACGCGGACAGGCCTGGGCCGGAACCGACCGTCAGGCCCGGGGTCGGCTGATGGCCGTGCTCCGGGACGCAGAGGGCAGCGTGGCCCGCCCCCGGCTGGACGCCGCGTGGTCGGACGTGACGCAGCGCGAGCGGGCGCTGCAGAGTCTGCTCGTCGACGGACTCGTGGTCGAGACCGACGGCAGCTACGCCCTCCCCGACTGAGGAACCGCCCAGACGGCGCGTGTGTCCCGGAAAAGCGCGCCGAGACGGCGCGTGTGTCCCGGAAAAGCGCGCCGGGACGGCGCGTGTGTCCCAACGCGGCGAACATACGAGCCGTCTGGCCGCTCAGTTGCGGGACATTAGCGCCGTCTGGCCGCTCAGTTGCGGGACATTAGCGCCGTCTCGGCGTGCTGTTCGGGGTGGTGGTCAGGTCAGGCCGGGTCGCCCTTGGCGATGTCGACCGGACCTTCGCTGTCGTCGGGGCCACCGACGACGCCCACCTCGAGGGGCGGGGAGTCGGGCAGCTCACCCTTGGCGCTGCCCTTGAACGTGAACCCCGCCTCGGCGCCCTCGCCCTCGACACCGACCAGCACGATCTGGCCGGGGCCGACCTCGCCGAAGAGCATCTTCTCCGCCAGCACGTCCTCGATCTCGCGCTGGATGGTGCGCCGCAGCGGACGGGCTCCGAGCACCGGGTCGAACCCGCGAGTGGCGAGCAGGTCCTTGGCGTCCTGGGTCAGCTCGAGGGACATGTCGCGGTCCTTCATGCGCAGCTCCACCGAGGCGATCATGTTGTCCACCATGGAGATGATCTGCTCCTTGGTCAGCGGCGGGAACACGATGATCTCGTCGACGCGGTTGAGGAACTCCGGGCGGAAGTGCTGCTTGAGCTCCTCGGTGACCTTGTTCTTCATCCGGTCATAGGTACCCGCGTCGCCCTGCTGGTTGAAGCCCAGGCTGACGCCCTTGGAGATGTCCCGGGTGCCGAGGTTGGTGGTCATGATGATCACGGTGTTCTTGAAGTCGATCACCCGGCCCTGGCTGTCGGTCAGGCGACCTTCCTCCAGGATCTGCAACAGGCTGTTGAAGATGTCCGGGTGGGCCTTCTCGACCTCGTCGAAGAGCACCACGGAGAACGGCTTGCGGCGCACCTTCTCGGTGAGCTGGCCGCCCTCCTCGTAGCCGACGTAGCCGGGAGGGGAGCCGAAGAGCCGCGAGACGGTGTGCTTCTCGGAGAACTCCGACATGTCGAGCTGGATGAGCGCGTCCTCGTCGCCGAAGAGGAACTCGGCGAGGGTCTTGGACAGCCAGGTCTTACCGACGCCCGAGGGGCCGGCGAAGATGAACGATCCACCCGGACGCTTGGGGTCCTTGAGCCCGGCACGCGTACGACGGATGGCCCGGCTGAGCGCCTTGACGGCCTCCTCCTGGCCGATGACACGCTTGTGCAGCTCGTCCTCCATCTTGAGCAGCCGCGTGGACTCCGCCTCGGAGAGCTTCACGATCGGGATACCGGTCGCCACGGCGAGCACCTCGGCGATCAGCTCCTCGTCGACCTCGGCCACGACGTCCATGTCACCGGCACGCCACTGCTTCTCGCGCTCACCCTTGGCCAGGATCAGTTGCTTCTCCTCATCACGCAGACGGGCAGCGGCCTCGAAGTCCTGGCCGTCGATGGCGCCCTCCTTGCGGCGGCGTACGTCGGCGATCTTCTCGTCGAACTCGCGCAGGTCCGGCGGAGCGGTCATCCGGCGGATCCGGAGACGTGAGCCGGCCTCGTCAATCAGGTCGATCGCCTTGTCGGGCAGGAACCGGTCGGAGATGTAGCGGTCGGCGAGTGTCGCCGCAGCCACCAGGGCCTCGTCGGTGATGGTGACGCGGTGGTGCGCCTCGTAGCGGTCGCGCAGGCCCTTGAGCATCTCGATGGTGTGCGCGATCGAGGGTTCGGCGACCTGGATCGGCTGGAACCGGCGCTCGAGGGCGGCGTCCTTCTCGAGGTGCTTGCGGTACTCATCGAGCGTCGTCGCGCCGATCGTCTGCAGCTCACCGCGGGCCAGCATCGGCTTGAGGATGCTGGCGGCGTCGATCGCGCCCTCCGCGGCGCCCGCACCCACGAGCGTGTGGATCTCGTCGATGAACAGCACGATGTCGCCGCGGGTGCGGATCTCCTTGAGGACCTTCTTCAGGCGCTCCTCGAAGTCGCCGCGGTAGCGCGAGCCGGCCACGAGTGCACCGAGGTCGAGGGTGTAGATCTGCTTGTCCTTGAGCGTCTCGGGCACGTCGCCACGGACGATGTCCTGGGCGAGCCCCTCGACGATCGTCGTCTTGCCGACGCCGGGCTCGCCGATCAGCACAGGGTTGTTCTTCGTACGGCGGGACAGGATCTGCATGACCCGCTCGATCTCCTGGCCACGGCCGATGACCGGGTCGAGCTTGCCCTCCTTGGCAGCCTGGGTCAGGTTGCGGCCGAACTGGTCGAGCACGAGCGAGCTCGAGGGGGCAGTCTCGGGCGCCGTACCCGCCGTCTGCTGCTCCTTGCCCTGGTAGCCCGACAGCAGCTGGATGACCTGCTGGCGCACCCGGTTGAGGTCGGCGCCGAGCTTGTGCAGCACCTGGGCGGCGACGCCCTCACCCTCGCGAATCAGGCCGAGCAGGATGTGCTCGGTGCCGATGTAGTTGTGGCCGAGCTGGAGCGCCTCGCGCAGGGACAGCTCGAGGACCTTCTTGGCCCGGGGGGTGAAGGGGATGTGGCCGCTGGGCGCCTGCTGGCCCTGGCCGATGATCTCCTCGACCTGGGCGCGCACGGCCTCCAGCGAGACACCGAGACTCTCCAGTGCCTTGGCTGCGATGCCGTCGCCCTCGTGGATCAGGCCGAGCAGGATGTGCTCGGTGCCGATGTAGTTGTGCGAGAGCATGCGGGCCTCTTCCTGGGCCAGCACAACGACTCGTCGGGCTCGGTCGGTGAACCGCTCGAACATGGTTACTCCTCAGGCGTCTGCGGGGTCGACACGTGCGTCCCGCACGGCCGGTACAACCCTCCTGACAGACTACGTGTTCCGACCAGACGACCGCTTCGCTCTCAGCGAACAGGGCTCAGAGCACGTCACCGGGCTTCTGCGGCCTGGTCAGGCGGAAAACCTCCGGCGGCCGGCCCCATTCGTCGCGGCCGAGGCGTGAGATCGGCCCCAGGTGCTCCATCGCAGGATGGCCGTCCACGAGTACGTCGTCGCGCACCGTGATGGCGGTCACAGCGCCGAAGACGACGTACGCCGAACCCACCTCCACGATGCGATCGAGGCGGCACTCGATCGAGGCAGGCGACTCGGCCACGCGCGGCGGTGCGACCGTCTGGGACGGCTCGGTGGCGATGTCGAGCAGTTCGGCCTCGTCGTCACCGTGCTCGAAGGGTGCGCTGCTTGCGTTGACCTGCTCCAGCAGCGACTCGGAGGAGAAGCTGATGACGAACTCGCCGGTCTCCTCGATGTTGCGCACCGTGTCCTTGCGCCCCAGGGAGCTGAACAGGACCACCGGCGGCCGACCGCTCGCGACCGTGAAGAAGGAGTGCGGCGCAAGGTTGCCGCGGCCGTTCGCGTCGAGCGTCGAGACCCAGGCGATCGGGCGCGGTACGACGAGGGCCGTCAGCAGCCGGTAGGCGTTCACGCCCTCGTCGGACGGTTCGAAGACTGAGCGGGAGGCGGATGTGGGCATCGGGCCAGCCTAGAAGGACCAGCCTGGAAGAGCCCACGAGCACGCATGGCGTGGTCAGCGGCCCGGCTGCACCAGGCCGTTCTCGTAGCACCACACCACCGCCTGGACCCGGTCCCGCAGGACCAGCTTCCGGAGCACCTCGGCGACATGGCTCTTCACCGTCTCCGTGGCCACGACCAGCGACTGGGCGATCTCGGCGTTCGACCAGCCACGGCCGAGAAGCAGCAGCACCTCCAGCTCTCGTGCGGTCAACCCGTGCGCCACGGGGTCATGCTCGGTCGTCGGTCGGACCCCGAAGTCCTCCACCAGCCGGCGGGTCACTCCGGGACCGAGCAGCATCGAGCCCTCGCCCACCATCCGGACGGCTTCGACGAGCCGTTCACCGGTGACGTCCTTGAGCAGGAACCCGCTGGCTCCAGCGCGGATGGCGTCGAAGACGTACTGGTCGAGGTCAAAGGTGGTCAGGATCAGCACGCGCGTGGGGTGCCGTTCCGAAATCACGCGGGTCGCCTCGATCCCGTCCATCACCGGCATCCGCACGTCGACCAGCGCCACGTCGGGCTGCTCGGCCGCAACCAGCGCGAGGAGCTGCTCACCGTCAGCTGCGGTCCCGACCATCTCGATGTCCGCCTGGGCGTCGAGCAGAGCGGCGAACCCGGCGCAGATGATCGGCTGGTCGTCGGCGACCACGACTCTCACGAAGCTGCTCCCGCATCGTGGCGGCTCTGTGCAGGCAGACGCGCGTCCACCACGAACTCGCCCGCGCGCACCCCGGTCTCGAGCTCCCCGCCTACTGCAGCGACGCGTTCTGCCATACCGGTGAGCCCTCGTCCGGGCTCGGCGTCACCCTGCTCCGACACGCGGTTGGTTACCAGCACGCGGATTCCGCCCGCGCCGTCACCATGCGCGGTCACGTCGACCGGCGCCCCGGGCGCGTGCCGGCGGGCGTTGGTGAGGGCCTCCTGGACGACCCGGTAGGCGACATACCCGGGCGTGGGTTGCACCGTCTCGAGTCCCTGGATCGACGCGGAGACGACGTCGGTGGCTGACTGCGCCTTGAGCACCAGCCCGCCGATGTCGATGGCAGACGGCTGCGGCGTACGTCGACCTGTGTCGTCCGACCGTCGCAGGATGCCGAGCACACCGCGGAGCTCGTCGAGCGCGGTGCGCGAGTCACTCGCGATCTCGGAGAGGACCAGCCGGGCGTCGGCGGACAGGTCGGGATAGGTGTACGGCGCGGTCTCCGCCCGCACGGCAATCAGGGAGACGTGGTGCGCCACCACGTCGTGCAGGTCCCGGGCCAACCGCGAACGCTCGCCGACCACCGCGGCGTCACGAGACACCTCTCTGCGCCCGCGCGCCAGTGCCAGCGCCTCGTCCCGGTGTTTCGACTCCCGCTTCAACAGCCAAGCCGCGAACATCACCGCCGCTGTGGCCACGACGTACGCCGCGATGATGAGTGTCAGATCGGCGGGGCTGTTGTGGACCAAGGGCGGTCCGAACTCCACGGACCCGCCCGGGATCATCAACCGGCCCTGTGCCGCGATCACGGCTGCAGGGAGGCAGGTGGCGAGTGCGGCCAGCGCCCACGCCGCGCGAGGACGTCGCCACGAGAGGCCGACCGCGACGATGACCAGGGCGGCGTACGCCGTCCAGGCCCATGCGCCGTTGCTCAGCAGGCCAACTACGAGGCGCGGGACGACGAACAGGACTGCGAGCACGAGCGAGCGAAGGGCGACCAAGGGTGCAAGCACCAACAGGCCGCTCGCGACCTGTGCCGAGAGCAACAGGCCTGCGAAAGTGGCCGGCGCCTCGTACACAAAGGTGTTGTTCTCGAGTTCGCGGACCTGGATGTCGAGCGGTGTCCGGCTCTCCAGGACAGCCAGCAGCACGACGCCGGCCACGGCGACCACGATCTCGAAGGAGTGCGGGTTGCCCAGCCACAAGCGGAACCGGTCCAGTTGTTCTCTCATGACCCCACGCTCGCGGGTCCTCCGGACGCACGACCACCCTCGCGCGAGCGAACTGCATCCCCCGCACGAGGGTGGTCGTGGACGGTCAGGTCAGTGGGCAGCCGCGTAGGCCTCGCGTACTGCAGCCGAGACGCGGCCGCGCTCGGGCACATCCATCCCGTTGTCCCGAGCCCAGGCGCGGATCTCGGACGGAGCCGCTCCGGACGACTTGGCGGCGCTGCGTCGCCCTCCGCGGCTGCTCACCGAGCGCCCGTGAGCGACGTACGGCGCCAACGCGTCGCGCAGCTTTTTCGCGTTCTTGGCATTCAGGTCGATGGCGTATTCCTTGCCGTCGAGCCCGAAGGCCACTGTTTCCTCGGCATCGCTGTCGTCGATGTCGTCGACCAGCACGATGTTCACCCTCTGAGCCATTGGATTGCCGTCCTACAGAGTTGGTTAACCGGGCATTTCCCGATTGGTGGCTTGGACACTAACAGACCATTATCAACAGGGCCGAACCTTACTCGGGTCGGAGCAATGGAAAGAGAATTGCTTCGCGAATACCGACACCGGTGAGCAACATGATCAGCCGGTCGACACCCAACCCAACCCCGCCGGCCGGCGGCATGCCGTACTCCATCGCCTTGAGAAAGACCTCGTCCAGCTCCATCGCCTCCGGATCGCCTTGCGCTGCAAGCATCGACTGCGCCTGCAGGCGTTCTCGCTGCAGGACCGGGTCGTTCAGCTCCGAATAGGCCGGCGCCAGCTCGACGCCGTTGATGATGAGGTCCCAGGCCTCGTTGACACCGGCTTTACTGCGGTGCGGCTTGGCCAGCGGCTTGACCGCAGCGGGGTAATCCATCACGAAAGTCGGATTGATCAGGTGGTCCTCGACGAGCTGCTCGTACAGCTCCACGACTATTTCTGGCGCTCCCCATTTCGGCTGCAACTCGACATCGTGGGTGGCGGCGTACTTTCGAAGCGTTTCCGCTGACGTTTCTACGGTCACTTCCGAGCCGACCGCGTCCGAAACCAGGTCGTGGATAGCGGCCTGCCGCCACTCCCCTTCCAGGTCGATCTCAGAACCGTCGCGAGCAGGTACGACGGTCCGCCCGACCGCCCTTGCGGCGTTTATCACCAGGGCTTTGGTCAGGTCCATCATCGTGAACTGGTCGCCGTAGGCCTCGTATGCCTCGAGCATGGAGAACTCGGCCGCATGTGTGGAGTCGAGGCCCTCGTTGCGGAAGGTGCGACCGATCTCGTAGACCCGGTCCATGCCGCCGATCATGGCCCGCTTCAGGTCGAGCTCGAGCGCGATCCGCAGGAGCATCGGCTGGTCGAGGGCGTTGATGTGCGTCCGGAAAGGACGAGCGGCCGCGCCGCCGTTGGTCAGCTGGAGGATCGGCGTCTCGACCTCGACGAAGCCGCGCTCGTCGAGGGTCTCGCGCAGGCTCCGCAGCACAGTGGCCTTGGTGCGCACCATGTCGCGTGCCTCGGGCCGGATCATCATGTCGACGTAGCGAAGCCGGATCCGCGCCTCGTCGGACAGCGGCCGGTGCTCGTTGGGGAGCGGCCGCAGGGTCTTGGCAGCCAGCTGCCAGTCCTGCGCTGCCACGCTCAGCTCACCACGCCGGCTGGTGACCACCTCGCCCTGCACGGCCAAGAGGTCACCGATGTCGACGAGTGCCTTGAAGTCAGCGAGCGACTCCTCGCCCACCTCGGCCAGGCTCAGCATCACCTGGATCTCGGACCCGCTCCCCTCACGCAGCCGCGCGAAGCAGAGCTTGCCGGTGTTGCGCTGGAAGATCACCCGGCCGGTGATCGCGACCTGTTGACCTGTGCGGGTGTCCGGCTCGAGCTCGCCGGCGTCCAGCCGGGCGTCGTACGCCTCCCGGATCTCCTGGATCGTGTGAGTGCGTTCGACGGCGATCGGGTACGCCTCGCGGCCGGCGTCCAGGAGCCGTTGCCGCTTCTCCAGCCGGACCTGCATCTGCTCGGGCAGGTCGTCGGTCGGCGTGGGCGGCGCGTCGGTCATGCGGGTCAGCCTAGAAGAACCGGATAGTCCCGATCATTCGGCACCCGTACCGGGCCGTGGGACCTGCCGATTGACCGGGACCATCCGGTTTATCGGGTACGTCGGGACCTCCGCCGCGACCGCTCACAACCGCGACCGCGACCGGACGCGCAGGTCACGGGCGGCCCGGCGGCGGGAGACCCTAGGCACTGAGCCGTCGGCGAGGCGGGGCGCAGCCACCAGCGCTCCGGCCCTGACCTCGTGCCACCACGTGACGCCCTGCAGTCCCTGGAGCTGCGCGTGCACGAGCAACCGCTTGTGCGGCCAGGGCCGCTCGAGCATCCTGCTCACATCGGCATCGTGGGCTCCGGCGTCGAGGGCGGCCAGGAACTGCTCCTCGTCGCAGGCGGGTACGACGGCGCGACACCGGCGACCCTCGGAGTCCTGGAACACCCAGACCACGTGGTGCCAGGTCAGCCACTCGGTCTCTGCGCGGACGTCGGTCGGCAGCTTCCTCTGACCAGTGGCGCACCTGGTCCGGGTCTCCAGACGCGGTCCGCCGAACGTGCATCGAGCGCTGCCGCCTCCCTCCCGAGGCAACGGACGTACGCCGGTCGCAAGGTCGTCGACGACCGTCGGATCCAGACCGCGGTGCACGACGAACGGCCTGGCCCACGGCCACACGACGAGGAGCTGTCCCTGGGGAAGATCCGGGGCGTACCAGCCGAACTTCTCGCGCGAGGCCACCAGAGCCGGCGCCTGCATCGCAGGGGGCTGGTAGCTCCAACGCAGCGCATCGACACATCCGGTGAGGAGGGTGAGTGCAGCGACCAGGTCAGCACCCTCGACGTACTCTCCACCAACTTCGAGCCGGCCGCGTCGGGGCCTGACGAACAGGCCGGCGGATCCGTTGGGCTCCATCACGTCGGCGAGTGCAGGCAGGCAGTGCTGGGCGAACCGCAGTCCCAGAGACACCACCTCGTCGTCGGGAACCGTGATGTTGAGGTGCGTGGAGAACCCGGTAATGCGATCCACGCCCTCGGCACCCGCTGCCGCGCGCAGTTCTGTGCGCTCCACGCGCAACAGCTGGTCGATCTCCTGCGGGACTCCGGGGTGCACGTCGACCGGCGGGGTCGCCAGCTCGGCTTCCCAGCCGTCAGCGGTGAGCGCAACGTCGGACGGGAGTCGGCGGGCGCGGGGATCGCCGGGGTCAAGCCTCCGTAGGTCGCCGGCGACCGAGGTGATCAGCCGGCGGAAGTCGACCTGGGCGCCTCGCCGCCACAGCTGGTACTCGTGCTCGACCCCAAGCTGCGTGGTGCCTCCACCAAGCGTCCCGCGCAGGTCCATGTCAGCCCCCGTTCACCGGAGCACCGCGGTACTCGAATTCGCGTGCGCCCATCACGCAGGTGTTGACGGAGTCACCCCTGTGTCGCCCCTTCACCACGAGGCTCGTGGCCGTGAGCGTCAACGAGGTCGTGCCGGCGCGCGCGAGTCCCTCACAGCCCGGAGGAGGCCGATCCACTGGACTGGAGAACGAGACGGCGTAGCGGCCGTTGCCGGCGGGTGCGAACGTGTGCTCCGCGAAGATCGATGCGAGCTCGCCGTCTCCGTCGGGTGCCTTGACCACCGTCAGCGTGCAGGACCCCTCACAAACCACGCGCGCCGTCATCGCGAAGCGGACGGTCTCGCCCCTGTCCCCGATGCTCAGCACCCGCCCGCGGAAGAGCTGACCACCCGCGGGCGACCCGGCCCCGGGGCTCGCCGATCCGGTGGGTGAGGGGTCTGACGTGGCGCCAGTCGGCGCCGAACGGGTCGGGTCTGCGGACGGCCCCGAGGGCGGCCCAGGGGATGTTGCAGGATCGTCGTTCGTCATCGCTACGGCCGCTACACCTGCGCCGACGAGGACAAGTACCGCTAGGGCGAGGACAGGCCAAGCCAGGCGCCGCGGTGCCTTGAGGGTTGACTCGCTCGTGCGTTCCTTGGACGCGTCGTCGTGAGCGACACCGTTGGGGGCGCTCAGCGTGGCCGTGCGGCCCTCAGACCAGGCCATGGCGCCCCGTTCTCACGACGGGTTGCCTCACGACGGGATGCAGCATCAACCGGCTGGACATGGCTCCCCCTCGCCTGTCAGACACGTGCATCCATGGAACAGCGCACCGGGACGGGGGGACATAGCCCTCGTGGGCTATTGACTTCGCTCCACTACCGATCGCGACGGAGTCGGCCCGGACAGGACAAGGTGCCGGTGAAGATGGACTCCCGGTCAAGGAGGAGGCAAAGCCCGTTGCCGCCCGCGTACTCGTGCTTGGGATGGCGCGTCGTGATGGTGACCGACTTCCCGACACGACTCAGATCGCCGACGGCCCGCACCCGCAGGGCTTCACAGCCCTCCTCACGTACCCACCCGAGCGCGTAACCAGCTCATCGATCTCCACACGGTAGGTGCCGCCGCCAGCAGGCGCGAAGGCTCTCCCGAAGTAGCCCAAGGCTGAGAGCCGGCGGTCGGCGGGGACCTCCTGCACCGTGACCCGGCAGGACCCGGGGCAGTTGAGGCGCACGGTCATGGGGAACGCCCAACGTGGTCCCGAGTTGCTGGTACTGATGACCGACCCGGTCACAGTCAAAGTGCCCGAGACAGGTTCCCCTCTTGGCGCCGACGTCGGGTTGCTCGCCGTGCTCGGGGCGGCGTCCGAAGGAGATGCGGACGGGCTGTCCGAGGGGGATGCGGAAGGCCCGGCCGCAGGCGGGCGTGAACCTTCGTCGCGGGAGGTCACTACCGCGGTGGCACCCGAGACGGCCACCACCACCAGCACCACCCCGGCAACAACGGGCCACAACCAGCGAGGACGAACGCGTGGCGCGCCGTTGTGCGGGTCGGCGTCGTGCGGGCGGTCCTTGGCGCGGTCGTCGTCGATCACCCGGCGAGCCGTAATCGTGGCGCCCGAGCGCGCCTCGGTCCAGGTCACTGCGTCAGCTCGGCGGCGGGGTCGGCTCGTCGCCGACGCCCGTGCCGTTGTCCCGGCGTGCCTCCCACTTCTCGGTCGCCGCAGCGATGCCGGCATCGGCGCCCTTGTCGATGATCTTGTCCTTGAGCGCCCCGCCTGCCTCCTCGAAGACCGCGGTGACCTGCGTGCCCGCCCCGGCCATCACGGCCCCACCACCGAAGGCGCCCGCCGCACCGGCAGCCAACTCGTCCGAGGTCAGATTTCCTTCTCGCCCATCACGTTCCCCCCTGTTCGCCGGATTTATCCGACTGTGCTCAAAGTGGAGCACGCCAACGCCGGGCCAGCCATAGTCATCCCGGGTGGTGTTGGAGCACCATGCAGGCACCGACCCTGGGACCACTGGTCCCATCGATCGCTCGGCTCAGGAGTTGCGGGCGAAGACGAGCTCGAGTCCGAGGAGGGTGAGCCACGGCTGGTGGGCCGTGAACGAGCGGCACTCCTCGACCACGATCGGGGCAAGCCCGCCGGTAGCGATGACGTGCACCGACTCGGTCGGTACGCCGAGCTCCTCGATCATCCGGCTGACGATCCCGTCCACCGCGCTCGCGAACCCGAAGACCATGCCCGACTGGAGTGCCTCGACCGTGTTCTTGGCGATCACGGTGCGCGGGCGGAGCAGCTCGACCTTGCGCAGCTGGGCACCGCGCCGGCCCAGTGCCTCCAGGGAGATGTCGATGCCCGGGGCGATCGCGCCACCGACGTACTCCCCGCGCGGACTCACCACATCGAAGGTGGTGGCGGTGCCGAAGTCGACGACGATCGCCGGTCCGTCGTACAGGTTGGCTGCGGCGAGGGCGTTCACGACGCGGTCGGCGCCGACCTCGCGCGGGTTGTCCATCAGCACGGGTACGCCGGTCCGCACGCCCGGCTCCACCACAACACTCGGGAGCGTCCCGTAGTGGCGTACCAGCATGTCGCGCCACTCGTGCAGGACCGCCGGCACCGTCGCGCAGACGGCGATCCCGACCACCCGGTCGGAGACGTTGCTGTCGCGCAGCAGCCCCTTCAGCAGCACCGCCCACTCGTCCGCCGTACGACGCTCGTCGGTCGCGACCCGCCAGTGGTCGAGCACGTCTCCGTCGGAGATGAGCCCGATCACCGTGTGGGAGTTGCCGATGTCAGCGCAGAGCAGCGTCATCGCACCTCACGAAGATCCATGCCGAGGTCGAAGACCTTCACCGAGTGGGTCAGCGCGCCCACCGAGATGAAGTCGACGCCGGTCTTCGCCACGTCGCGGGCACGTTCGAGGGTGAGCCCCCCCGATGCCTCGAGGGTGGCGCGAGATGGGTGCTCGTCGGTGATCCGCACCGCCTCGGCCATCTGCTCGTTGGTCATGTTGTCGAGGAGGATCCGCTCGCAGCCCGCGTCCAGCAGCTCGCGCAGCTGGTCGAGCTCGGTGACCTCGACCTCCACGGGGATGTCCGGGTAGGCGGCGCGAACCGCCTCGAAGGCGGGAACCGCACCACCAGCCGCGATCACGTGGTTGTCCTTGACCATCGCCATGTCACACAGCGAGAACCTGTGGTTGACCCCGCCGCCGCAGCGCACGGCGTACTTCTGCAGAGCGCGGAGCCCGGGCAGGGTCTTGCGGGTGTCGAGCACTCGCGCGTTCGTGCCCTCGAGAGCGGCCACCCAGTGCGATGTCGCAGTCGCGATGCCCGAGAGGTGAGAGGCGAAGTTCAACGCGGTCCGCTCGGCGGTCAGCAGCCCGCGCGTCGGGCCGGACACGCGCATCACCGCGTCACCGGCCAGGACGCGCGAGCCGTCGGCGACCCGGTCGGTCACCTTGGCTTCGTCGCCGAGCACGTAGGCGAATGCCAGCTCGGCCACGCCGAGACCAGCCACGACGCCCGGTTCCCGTGCCGCGAAGTCGGCCACTCCGCGGGCGTCCGCAGGAATCGTCGCTGCGCTGGTGACGTCCTCCCCACCCCCGGGCAGGTCCTCCTCGAGCGCCCTCACGACCTCGTCGTAGACGCCGCGAGGGTCGAGCCCGCCGTCCTCCAGCCCCTTGATGACGGCCGGCGGCAGCTGGTCGTACGCCGTCCGCGCGTTCACTTGGCGCCCCCGTCGCTCGGCGGTGCCGGGTGGAAGGACAGGTCGAGCCCCGCCGGGGTCAAGCGGGCGTCTACGTGACCGGACCAGTGCTCGTCGTCACGAGTCGGGAAGTCCTCGCGCCAGTGCGACCCGCGGGTTTCCTCGCGCAGGCCGGCCGCCCGGGCCAGGGCCGTGCAGATCGTCAGCAGGTTGGTCGCCTCCCAGGCAGCGGTGTCGATCTCGCCGCCCTTCTCGGCAAGGGCCGACAGCTCCTGAAGCGCAGCCGTGAGCCCTTCGGCAGATCGCAGCACCCCGGCGCGTTCGGTCATCACCGCCTGCAGGTCAGGGCGGATCTCCTCCGCGACCACACCGTGTCGGCGGTCGTCGGGAGCCGGCTCGGCGTACGGGCGCAGCTCGCCGGGCAGCACCTCGGCGATACGACGGGAGAACACGAGCCCCTCGAGCAACGAGTTGGAGGCGAGCCGGTTGGCGCCGTGGACACCGGAGCAGGCCACCTCGCCAGTGGCGTAGAGGCCGGGCACGTGCGAGCGGCCCCACAGGTCGGTGGCCACCCCGCCGGATGCGTAGTGGCAGGCCGGTGCGACCGGGATCAGCTCGGTCACCGGGTCCACGCCGTGCTGCCTGCAGGTGGCGAGGATGGTCGGGAACCGCCGCTCCCAGAACTCAAGACCTAGTTGGGTCGCGTCGAGCCACATGTGAGCGTGGCCGGTCTCGTGCATCCGCCGGGTGATCGCCTTGGCGACGACGTCGCGAGGGGCAAGGTCCGCCAGCTCGTGCTGGCCCTGCATGAACCGCTTGCCCTCGAAGTCCACGAGGAACGCCCCCTCGCCCCGCACCGCTTCGCTGATCAGGGGTTGCTGGCCGCGCGACTCGGGTCCGAGGTACATCACGGTGGGGTGGAACTGGACGAACTCGAGGTCGCGCAGCACCGCCCCCGCCCGTAGCGCGAGCGCCATGCCGTCGCCCGTCGAGACAGCCGGGTTGGTGGTCTGCGAGAAGACCTGTCCGAGCCCGCCCGAGGCCAGTACGACGGCCCGGCAGTGCACCGCACCGACTCCGTCACGCTGGCCCTCACCCATCACGTGCAGCGTGATCCCGGCGACCCCGCCGTCGTCTGCCAGGAGCAGGTCGACCGCCAGGGCATGTTGCACGACCTCGATGTCCGGCGCCGCCTGCACAGCCGCGACGAGGGCACGCTGGATCTCCGCACCGGTCGCGTCACCCCCGGCATGCGCGATCCGGTCACGGAGGTGGCCGCCCTCCCGGGTCAGTGAGAGCACGCCCTCCGGGGAGTGGTCGAAGTTGGCGCCCAGCGCGATCAGCTCGCGTACGGCGTCGGGGCCCTCGTTGACCAGGATGCGTACCGCCTCCTGGTCGCAGGCACCCGCGCCGGCGACCAGGGTGTCCTGCTCGTGCTGCTCCGGGGTGTCCCCTGGGCCGAGGGCCGCCGCGATCCCTCCCTGTGCCCACTGGGTCGAGCCGGCCGAGAGGACGTCCTTGGTGACAACGAGGATCTTGCCGACCTTGTGACGTAGCCGCAGCGCAACAGTGAGGCCAGCGATGCCCGAGCCGACCACGACGACGTCGGCGTCGGTGGTCCATCCGGGATCTCCAGCAGTCAGCCGCGCCGGGAGCCAGTCGGGCAGCGAGTCGTGCAGCCCGCCGGACAACGCGCCATCGTGTGAGGTCATCCGGGGAGGTTACCGACCGGCGGCGCGGTCGGAGGGAGCGAAGCTGTGCAGGTCCCCGCGCACCAGCCCGGTCCCGGGCAGCGCCTCGGCCGGGTCCGACCCGGTGCCGATGATCTTGTTGTCCGCGTCGACGAACACCACGCTCGGCTGGTACTCCTTCGCCTCGGCGGTGTCCATCTGCCCGTAGGCGATCAGGATCACCACGTCACCGGGGTGCACGAGCCGGGCCGCCGCGCCGTTGATCCCGAGTACGCCGGACCCGCGCTCGCCGGCGATCGTGTAGGTCTCGATCCGGGCGCCGTTGGTCACGTCGACGATGTGCACGAGCTCGCCCGGCAGCAGGTCGGCGGCCTCGAGCAGGTCCTCGTCAACGGTGACCGATCCGACGTAGTGCAGGTCAGCCTGCGTCACGGTCGCGCGGTGGATCTTGCTCTTCATCATTGTCCGCAACATCTAGGTCAGCTCCTTGAGTTCGAGGGCCACGTTGTCGATGAGTCGGGTGGGGCCCACGCGTGCCGCGATGAGCAGCCGGGCGGGGCCGCTCTCCGGGGCCGGCCCCAGGTCCGGAGAAGTCAGCTCGAGGTACTCCAGGTCGACCCCACGGGCGTGACGCAGCTCATGACGGGCTGCGTCGATCGCGACCGCTGCGCCGTACTTCGCCGCGTCACGCGCGGCGAACAAGGTGCGCGACAGGGCAACGGCTCTCCACCGCTGGTCCGCGTCGAGGTACTGGTTGCGGCTGGAGAGCGCGAGGCCGTCGGGCTCGCGCACTGTCTCCGCGCCGACCACCTCGACACCCATGCAGAGGTCCTCGACCATCCGACGCAGGAGCGTCAGCTGCTGGTAGTCCTTCTCACCGAAGACCGCCAGGTCAGGTCGAACCAGGCCGAACAGCTTGGCCACGACGGTGAGTACGCCGTGGAAGTGTGTCGGACGCGACGCACCTTCCAGCACTCGCGCGAGCGGCCCGGGGTCGACGGTCACCAGCGGGTCACCGCCGGGGTAGACCTCCTCCACCGTGGGCGCGAAGACGATGTCGACGTCGTGCTCGGCGCACAGCTCGAGGTCGGCGTCAAAGGTGCGCGGGTAGCGGTCGAGGTCCTCGCCCGCCCCGAACTGGAGGGGGTTGACGAAGATCGAAGCAACGACCGGGGCGCCCTGCCCAACCTCCTGCCGGGCACGGTTCAACAACGCAGCATGCCCCTCGTGCAGGGCACCCATCGTCGGGACGAAGCCGACGGGCTGCGCCTGTCCATCCCGGTCACCCGGGAAATCGCCCGGGAAACTGCAGAGTGCACTGCGCAGCTCCTGGCGACTCTTCGCGAGGAGTGGCGCGGAGGTCATCGCTTGTCGCTCGGGTAGGTGCGCTGGCGGTTGGCGAGTGCGCCGGGCTCACCGACACGCACCAGTGCCTCGTCGAGCATGCGCACCAGCGTGTTTGCGCGGATCGGGAGCAGGCGGCCGTTGAGCACGGCGCGGTCGGCAGTCGCCTTCGCCATCGCGACGTACGACGGGATGGTGGCCGGGGCGTTCTCGGCGATGTCGTCCAGGTGGGCCTGCACCGTCCGGACGTCGCCGCGGACGATGGGGCCGGTGAGCGCTGCGTCGCCGGAGGCGAGCGCGTTGTCGAGTGCTGCAGTGAGGAGAGGACGCAGCGTCGCGGCGGGGTTCTCGGCACCGGAGGCGGCAAGCAGCTCCATCGCCTGGCTGACGAGGGTGACGAGGTGGTTGGCGCCGTGCGCCAGCCCGGCGTGGTAGAGGGTGCGCTTGTCCTCCGGGACCCACAGCGGGATGCCCTGCAGGTCGGCGACCAGCACCTCGGCGTACGCCCGCTCACCGTCGCCCGCGGTCATGCCGAACACGCAGCCGGGCAGGCGGTCGAGGTCGATCTCGGTGCCGGTGAAGGTCATGGCCGGGTGCATCGCGATCGGACGGGCACCGATGGCGGTGGCCGGGGCCAGCACGTCGAGGCCGTGGCGCCCGGAGGTGTGGCACACGATCTGTCCGTCGCGGATCGCCCCTGCGCCGACCAGCGTCGTCACGACGTTGTCGAGCATGTCGTCGGGAACGGTCAACAGCAACAGGTCGCAGGCGCGCGCGACATCGGTCGGCTTGGCGACCGGTACGCCGGGAAGCAGCGTCTCGATGCGCTGCAAGGTGGCAGGCGAGTCACCACCGGCGGCCACGATCTCGTGACCGGCGGCGCGCAACGCTGCGGAAAGTACGGCGCCGACACGGCCGGCGCCGACAACCCCGATTCGGGCCATCAGACGGCATCCCTTTCGTTCCAGTCCCAGGTGGGTACCGGACTACTCATGACTTCGTACAGATCAAGGCTACGCGGGGGATGGTGCGATCGGAACGGATCGAGGGGTTAGGTGTGTCACATGCCCGTCCGCGCCTGATCATTCGTCCCGGTCATCGCAAGTACGATCCAACGGATGAGCGCTACCACCATCGACTCCGGCGGCTCCGGAGTCGGCGACCCCACCGGAGCCACGGAGGGGACCGCCAAGGCAGGTAGCGACAGCGGCCGCACCCAGTACGGATCTGTGCTGCGCACCGACATCCAGGGCCTGCGCGCGGTAGCCGTCTCGCTCGTGGTGATCTACCACCTCGTTCCGTCGAGCCTGACCGGCGGCTTCACCGGAGTCGACGTCTTCTTCGTGATCTCCGGGTTCCTGATCACCCTGCACCTGATGCAGAAACCGCCGTCGGGCGGGCGTGACCTGGCGAAGTTCTGGGGCCGCCGGATCCGACGACTGCTCCCTGCCTCGTTGCTCGTACTGGCGACGACCCTGGTGCTGTCCCGGATCATCGCCCCGGACACGCAGTGGGGCAACACCGCCAGCCAGGCCCGAGCCGCGACCCTGTACGTCGTCAACTGGCTCCTCGCGCGCGACTCAGTCGACTACCTTGCAGCCGAGAACGCCCCGAGCCCGGTCCAGCACTTCTGGTCGCTGTCGGTCGAGGAGCAGTTCTACTTCGTGTGGCCGATCCTCATCCTCGGCATGGTGCTGCTCGCCCGCCGACAACGGTGGAACCGCGAGCTCGCCGTCCTCGGCGGACTCGGGATCCTGGTCACCGTTTCGCTGGGCTACTCGATCTGGGAGACGGCCCACAACCCTGCTGCGGCGTACTTCGTGACGCCCACGCGCATGTGGGAACTGGGCATCGGAGGCCTGCTCGCGGTCGTGGTCGCAGTTCGCGAACGCCGCGGCCTCGGCCACCTGCTCCCGCAGACCCCGCGCATCGTCCTCGCCTGGGTGGGCTTCGCAGCGATCGCCTGGACGGCGTGGGCCTACACCGGCAACACCCCCTTCCCGGGCTGGCAGGCGCTGCTGCCTGTGCTCGGCACCGCGCTGGTGATCGGCGCGCACTCCCCGATGACCTGGTTCTCTCCCGGCCCGCTACTCGCCGTACGACCGATGCAGTGGCTCGGTGACGTGTCCTACTCGGTCTACCTCTGGCACTGGCCGCTGATCGTGCTGATCCCCCAGGTCCGTGGCCACGAGATGGACAACCTCGACCGGGCCGTCGCGCTGGTACTCACCCTGGTGCTGGCCGGGCTCACCAAGACCTACATCGAGGACCGGTTCCGTACGCCGCAGTGGGCGAGCCCGCTCCGCAAGCCGTTCCTGCTCGGTGCAGCCGGAATGGTCGTGGTCGTCGCCCTGGCCGGGATGCAGCAGCTCGAGGTCGACCGTCGTGAGGCGAAGGCGGAGGCCGAGCTCGCTCGTGCCCTCGCCGACGGCGGTCCGTGCTTCGGCGCCGCAGCGCTGGACGATCCCGAGAAGTGCGAACCGGTGCCCTACGAGAACATCGTGCCCGCTCCCGTCGACGCCCTCGAGGACAAGTCCAACGCCTACGACGAGGTCTCCGGCAGCAAGGACTGCTTCTCCTACCTGCCGGCGTTCCGTCAGGTGCGCTGCACCTTCGGGGACGAGGACAGCGACGTCGAGATCGCGCTGGTCGGGAACTCGCACGCCGGCCAGTGGCTGCCCACCCTCGAGCGGCTCGCGGGCAAGCACCACTGGCGCGTCACCACCTACCTGGCTTCGCAGTGTGCCGCCGCGGACACCCCACAGGCCTTCGACACCCGGGCCCGGACCGACGCGTGCCTGGCCTGGGTCGAGCGCACCTCCAAGGCAGTCGCGCGCAGCAAGCCGTCGACGGTCGTCTACACCAACCGGATCTCCGTCGGCGCCGCTGGGCACTCCTTCGAGGAAAGCGGCGAGCTCTACAGCGAGGGCATGGAAGACGTGCTCCACGACTGGGACTCAGCCGGCCTGAAGGTGCTCGTGCTGCGCGACACCCCGGCCCCTAGCACGTCGATCCCCGACTGCCTGGCCCAACATCGCGATGACCTCGGTGAATGCGACGGCACCCGCGAGAAGTGGCTGCCCGAGGACCACTCCGGGAGCGCCGTACGACGGGTGGACTCGTCTCGGGTCAGGTTCCTCGACCTGACCGACCACATCTGCCAGCAGGAGCTGTGCAGCGCCGTCACCGGTGGCGTGGTCACATACTTCGACGGATCGCACCTGACCGCGACGTACGCCAAGACACTCGACCGCTACCTGGGGCCGCCGTTGCGGCGCCTGGTGCGGCAGGAAGATGAATAGGCTCCCCGACATGGAAACCGCGCCGATGCCACGCTTCTCGGTCGTCACGGCCGTCTACAACGTGGAGAGGTATCTCCCGGACTTCATCGCCTCGATGGAGCGGCAGTCCTTCGACCTGGACCAGGTCGAGATCGTCCTGGTCGATGACGGCTCCACCGACGGATCGCTGGAAATCCTCGAGGAGTGGTCCGAACGGCGTCCCGGCATGGTCCGCGTGATCTCACAGGACAACGCCGGACAGGGAGCCGCTCGCAACACCGGTATGGCGAATGCGCGCGGCGAGTGGGTCACCTTTCCTGACCCCGACGACGTCGTGGACGACAACTACCTGCAGACCGTGCACGACTTCCTGGATGCGAACCCGGAGGCCGACATGGTCGCCGTCACTCGCTGGCTCTGGCACGAGGCGACCGACCGTCTGGTCAACCGGCACCCACTGGAGACGTTCTTCCGCTACGACCGGCTGGTTGACCTCAACGAGGCCGACGGCCGGTTCCACGGAAGCTCGCCTGCTGCCTTCTTCCGGCTCTCGACGATCCGCGAGCACAACCTGACGTACGACGTGCGCATCCGCCCGAACTTCGAGGACGGCCACTTCTGCTCGCTCTACCTGCTGCACAGCGCCGAGCCCAAGGTCGGCTTCCTTCGCTCGACCCGCTACCACTACCGGAAAAGGGATGACCAGAGCTCGTCCCTCGGCAGCAGCCTTACCCACCCCGGCCGTTACACCGACGTCTTCACGTATGGCTACCGCGCCATCCTCGACCGCGCCGAGGAGCTGCGCGGAGAGATCCCGGTGTGGCTCAAGCACTTCATCTGCTATGAGATGGCCGGGTACTTCAAATCGGCCCAGAGCAGCTCGGTGCCCACCGTGAGCGAAGGGCCGCTCGTCGAGGCCCTGCACGAACACATGCGCGCCGTGCTGGCGCGGGTGGACCCGGAGAGGACACTCAGCACCTTCGAGTACGACGTGAGTGGTCTGGCCCGGCTGGTCACCATGTACGCCTACCGGGACGCTCCGTGGAACGACGACACCGTGGTCCTCGACAGGCTCGACAAGGCACAGGGTCTGGTCCGGGCGCGCTACCGCTACACCGGCACGGCGCCTACCGAGGCGGTCTACAACGGCGACCAGGTCAGTGCGCCCCGGCACTCCAAGACCCGCGACATTACCTTCTACGGCCGCACCCTGATGCGTGAGCGCATTCTCTGGGTGCGCTTCAAGCCGGACATGCGGATCCGCCTCGACGGGGTCTGGGCCAAGGTTGTCTTCGAGCAACAGAAGCCGATCCTGCCCACCAAGGCGACTCCCATCATGGTGAAGAACATGATGGTGAAGAAGAAGCGCCCGCACTACGACCCGCAGCGCTACCTGCCGAAGACCAAGGCGGACCGGGTCTACCGACGCCTGGCTGATGCCGGGCTCGCGCGCAAGAAGTTCGCCGATGCGTGGGTCTTCCTCGACCGGATCCACGACGCCGGTGACAGCGGCGAGATCCTCTTCAAGCACGTCCGCGCGAACCACCCGAACATCAATGCGTGGTTCACCGTGGTCAAGGACTCGGCCGACTACGCGCGCCTTAAGTCCGAAGGACATGGCGACCGACTGGTGGCTTACGGGTCGACCCAGTGGCGAGTGCTGATGGCGAACTGCTCACACGTCCTGTCCTCGCACGCGGACGCGCCGGTGATGTCGCCGCCGGAGATCACGGCGTTCCACGAGCCCGACTGGCACTTCAGCTTCCTGCAGCACGGCGTGATCAAGGACGACCTGTCCAGGTGGCTGAACTACAAGCGAATCGACCTGTTCGTCACCAGCACGGTCCCCGAGTACGCCTCCATCGCCGGTGACCACACGGCGTACCCCTTCACCACCAAGGAGACGGTGCTCACCGGCCTTCCACGCTTCGACCGGCTCGTCGAGACGGGCCGGCGTTTCCCTGCAGACAAGCGCGATCTCGTACTGCTCACCCCGACCTGGCGCCAATGGCTGGTGGAGAACCTGTCGTCCGGATCGCAGGAGAGGCACCTCGGTCGCACCACGCTGGAATCCGAGTTCGTGCGCGAGTGGGTCGGGCTCCTCAAGGACCCCGCTCTCGCACGTGCCTGCGCTGAAGCCGGGCTCAAGCTCGCGTTCCTGCCACACCCCAACCTGCAGAAGCTTCTCGAGCACCTCGACCTCCCCGACCACGTGACGACGCTGTCCTACGAGGGCAGCGACGTGCAGGAGTACTTCGCCCGCGCGAGAGTGCTGGTGACCGACTACTCCTCCATCGCGTTCAACGCGGCCTATCTGGAGCGACCGGTCGTCTACTTCCAGTTCGACGCCGACGCTGTCCTGTCCGGCGCGCACGTCGGGCAGCGTGGCTACTTCGACTACGAGCGGGACGGATTCGGGCCGGTCACACCCGACATCGGGTCGACGGTCCACGCCGTCACCGAGGCGATCTCGCACGGTGGTGCGCCGCTTCCGGAGTACCAGCGTCGAATCGAGGAGACCTTCCCCCACCGCGACGGAGGTTGCTCCGAACGGGTCGTGCAGGCCTTGCTCAGCGCGTCGGCACCCGACAAGGGGACGGAGCCGGTGCTCGCTCCTGTGGCGAACGTCAAGGCGGAGTGATGAGTCACGCAGAGTCCGAGCAGCGCGCACCGGAGACGGTGAGCGTCTTCGGTAGCTGCGTGACCCGGGACAACTTCAACTCTCGCTTCAACCCCGGATACAAGCAGTACTTCGAGGTCAAGCTGAGCGCCAACCAGACCTCGGTCATCGCCCTGATGTCGCCACCCATCGAGGACGAGTTCGCTCCGCTGCGCAACATGAGCGATTACGACAGGTGGAACGTCGGCTCGGACCTGACCCGCGAGTTCCTGCCGAAGCTGGCCGAGCTCAGGCCGGACTACCTGATCCTCGACTTCTTCGGTGACGTGCACTTCGGCGTGGCCAGGCTCGCTGACGGCCGCTACCTCACCGACAACCGCTGGAAGACCCATCACACGGACTTCTACGTGCGGCATCGCGACGCCGGCGACCTCACGATCATCAACCACAAGACCGACCCGGACGGGTACTTCGCCCTGTGGGCCGAGGCGATGGACCGGTTCGCCGACTACATCGCCCGGACCTGTCCCGACACCCGCGTGATCGTGCATCGCGGCTACAACACTGGCCGCGTACTGGTGCCGGGGAAGCCACGACCGATCTCACTGCGCAAGCACACCAACGCACGACCAATGGACGTACAGGGCCTCAACGAGTACTGGGAACGGCTGGACGACCACGCGACCAGCACCTACGGCTGGGACTCGATCGACCTGCGCGACCTCGAGGCGCCTTCGTACGCAGACCACCCGTGGGGCGCCTTCTACGTGCACTACACCCCCGACTACTACCACCGGTTCCTCGCCGAGCTGCACAAGATCTCGCTGCAACACCGCCTCGATCCTGCAACGTGGGCCGAGGTCGAGCTGATCGAGGCGGCGTCACGTGAGCCCGCAGAGCGCCGCCTGTCGGTGGAGACGGCCGCCGTGGCCGACCAGCGAAAGCGGCTGCAACGCAACCGCGCCCGGGTCGAGGAGCTCGAGTCCCTCGGCCTGCTCGGTGGGCTGCGGTTCGTCGTCGGTCAACGCCTGCGCGCACGCCGCGGTTCGACGAAGCAGGGCAGCTGAGTGCCGATCCTGGACGCCGTACGACGGGCGCGGAACGCTCGGGCGGCATCGCGGCCACCCGTACTCAGCGTGGTGATGCCCATCTACCAGGTCGAGGACTACCTCGAGACGGCACTCGACAGCGTCCGGGCCCAGTCGCTGCGGGAGTTCGAGGTGGTGGTTGTCGACGACGGCTCCCAGGACTCCTCGGCCGACATCGCCCGGGCCTGGGCGAAGAAGGACCCACGGTTCCGGGTGGTGAGCCAGGAGAACGCCGGCCCGTCCGCGGCCCGCAACGCGGGGATCAAGCACTGCGTCGCGCCGTACCTCACCTTCGTGGACGGCGACGACACCCTGCCCCGCGACGCCTGGAAGCACATGGTCGAGACGCTGGAGCGGACCGGCTCGGACCTGTGCGTCGGCAAGCTCGTGCGTGACAACGGCAGTCGCCAGTTCGCGACACACCGGATGGAGAGCAACCACGCCACAGACCGCGACCACCTGCGGATCGAGCAGATGCCGCGGATCCTTACCGACGTGTTCCCGGTGAACAAGGTCTACCGGCGCCACTTCTGGGACGAGCTCGGCCTCGCATTCCCCGAAGGGGTGTTCTACGAGGACCAACCCGTGATGACCAAGGCACTCCTGGCAGGGACCTTCGACGTCCTCAGCGAGACCGTCTACCACTACTGGATCCGTGCCGACAAGTCCTCGATCACCCAGCTGCGCCATCGCATCTCCGATCTCCAGGACCGGATCCTGACGAAGCGGATGACCGTCGAGAGCGTGCTGGAGCACGGCTCCGCCGAGGTGACCAGGACCTTCTTCGACTACGTCCTCCCGGTCGACATGTGGGAGTACTACCGGTCCGTGCCGGAGTGCACGGACGAGTACTGGACGACACTGCGTGACGCCGTCCGAGAGTTCTGGAACCCCTCGACGGTGCCGTTCGAGGAGGTGCTGGTGCCGGTGCAGCAGCGACTGATGGGATGGTTCGTCGCCCAGGACCGGCGGCAGGATCTCGAAGCCCTGATCACCTTCCTCGACACCCACGGGGTGGTCACCGCCGAGGTCGACGGGGCGGAGGTCTTCGACCACCCGTGGCGCACCGAACCCAGGATGCCGCGGGGTTGCGTGCTCAAGTAGCCAGGTGGTCGAGCAGCCAGCGGCCAGCCGAGACCACCATCCGCCACATAGGTGGTCGAGCAGCGAGCGCCAGCGAGCGGCCAGCCGAGACCACCACCCGCCACATAGGCGGTCGAGCAGCGAGCGCCAGCGAGCGGCCAGCCGAGACCACCACCCGCCACATAGGCGGTCGAGCAGCGAGCGCCAGCGAGCGGCCAGCCGAGACCACCCTCCGCAACGGACGAGACAAACCGCGACCGTAGAGGCGGCTGGTCGCGGCCGAGGGCGCGGTCGCGGTGTGTGGTCTCGACTGATCACTCGCTTCGCTCGCTGCTCGACCACCTACGGGTTGCGCGCTGTTTGACCACCCACGGGGTGGGGCGCCAGCAATCACCATGTGGTCGAGCAGCGAGCGCCAGCGAGCGGCCAGCCGAGACCACCACCCGCCACATAGGTGGTCGAGCAGCGAGCGCCAGCGAGCGGCCAGTCGAGACCACCCTCCGCCACGGACGAGACAGACCGCGACCGTAGGAGGCGGCTGGTTGCGGCCGAGGGCGCGGTCGCGGTGTGTGGTCTCGACTGATCACTCGCTTCGCTCGCTGCTCGACCACCTACGAGGTTGCTCCCCGGCGCAGTCGAGACCACTGCTCCGCAACAGACGCGACGTGCGCCAAGCCCGAGGGCCCGGCGCACGTCGGAGTAGCTCCGTGCAGGTCAGCCCTTCTTGGCCAGGTCGGCGATGGTCTTCAGCTTGAACTTCTCGGCCGTCTCCTTGGTCACGACGACCGCGTCGCTGTCCTGGGCCGCCGCCTGCTCGAGCGCGATCAGGTTGGACGGCAAGGTCTTGACGAGCGCGGCATAGACGTCCTCGGGGGTGGTGGCCGTCGCCGCCTTGTCGAGGTACACCAGGATCGTTCCGGTGTACTCCGGGAACAGGTCGAGCGAGCCCGACTCGAGGGCCGGGTAGTACTTCTCCCGGCTGCCGATGTTCAGCTTGGTCTTGATCGTCGCGCCCTGGGCCTTGAGAGCCTCGGCGTAGATGTTGGCCAGGATCACGTTCTCGGGGAAGTTCGCCGAACCGACGGTGAGCGAGGTCCCCTTGGCTGAGTTTCCGGTGGCGTCGAGCCCGTTGTCGGCAAGAAAGCCCTTGGCTACGTCGGCGGGGTCTTCCTTGTCGTTCGCCACCTTGCTGATCAGCTCGCGCACACCATCGGTGGTCAGCTTCGCCTGGACCCCGTTGAGCACCGTGTTCACCCCGTCGGTGGCCTTCTCCTTGTTGATGATCGGCACGATGTTCTGCGCCGCGAAGTTGGCCTTCGGGTCCTCGAGGATGACGAAGTCGTTGGCCTCGATCGCCGGGTCGGTCGTGAACAGGTCGACCGCGTCGACCTGACCCTGCTTGAGGGCGTTGACCGTGACGGGACCACCGGTGTCGGTCACCTTGTACTTGCCGAAGGAGACGCCGTAGTTCTTCTCGAGCCCGGGGATGCCGTCCGTGCGGGTCTTGAACTCCGGCGGGCCGCCGAAGATCATCTGCGAGGCGATGGTGCCGTCACCCTCGGACGCCGAGTCGCTCGACGACCCGCACCCGCTGAGCGCCATCGTGAGGCTCGTCGCGATGGCTGCGACGGCGATGAGCTTTGTCTTCATGATTACTCCTGGATTCGCTTGTCGGTGGGATTGCTGGTCGAACTGTCGGGTCGGGACGGGTGGGCACGGTCTGGTCAGGTCGTCTCGGAGACCATCTCCTCGGTCAGGGCAGCGACGCGGGAGTCGCTTCCGCCGTGTCGGCCGGTGATCCCACGGGAGACGGTATAGCGCTGGATGGTGGCGAGCAGCAGGTCCGCCACCAGCGCCAGCACGGCGACGAGCAGTCCCCCGCTGATCATCTGGGGGTAGTCCTGCTGCGCCAGGCCGTCGTAGATGAACCGGCCCAGTCCGCCGAGGGTGACGTACGACGCGATGGTGGCGGTCGCGATCACCTGCAGGGTGGCAGAGCGGAACCCGGAGAAGATCAGCGGCAGCGCATTCGGCAGCTCCACCCGTAGCAACGTCTGCCGGCCCGTCATACCCATGCCGAAGGCCGCGTCCCGCACGGCCGGCGACACGTTCTGCACCCCGGCGAACGTGTTGGAGAGGATCGGCGGAATCGCCAGGAGCACCAGCACGATCTCGGTCGGGATCAGGTAGCCCGCATTGGTCCGGCCGTAGAAGTTCGGAGCAATGATCACGACGAGCAGCACCAGCACGCCGACGGTGGGCAGGGCGCGAACGGCATTGGCGACGGTGACGAGCCACGTCAGCCTGCCGGTGTGGCCGATCCACAGACCGAGCGGCAGCGAGATCACGAGCGCGATGGTCAGCGCAATGATCGTGAACCAGACGTGCGAGCCGAGCTGGCCGAGGATGCCGGTGTCGAAGTTGGTGCTCTGCCAGTGAGCCGGGTCGGTCAGCCAGCCGAAGACGTCGCCGATCATGACTGCACCGCCCGTCGCCATGGGGTCAGCCAGCGACTGACCAGCAGCACCAGTCCGTCAAGGACCAGCGCCAGCAGCACGCAGAGAACGATGCCGAGCACGATGGGTGGGTAGTACGGCTCGGACACCGACAACGTGAAGCCTTGGTCGAACAGGCGACCCAGGTTGTCCATGCCAATGGTCCCTGCCACCGCCACGATGCTGACGTTCGCCACGATGGCGACGCGAAGCCCGGCGGTGATCACGGGTACGGCGATCGGCAGCTCCACCCGGAAGAAGCGGGCCACCGGCCGGTAGCCCAGCGCAGTGGCCGCCTGCACGGTGTCCTGCGGAACCGCGGCCAGGCCGTCCGCGACCACGCGCACCAGCAAGGCGGTGGAATAGAGGCTGAGCGCGATCGGCACCTGCAGCGGGTTCAGCGGATCCATCCCGAGAAGTGGCGGGATCAGCACGAACAGCGCGATGGAAGGGATCGTGTAGAGCAGCCCGCTGATCGACATCATCGGCGGGTAGACCCAGTCGTATCGGCGCGCCAGCCAGCCCAGCGGCAGCGCCAGCAGCAGGCCCACCACGACGGGGACGATCGAGAGCCACGTGTGGTCCCACAACCAGCCGAGGTCCTCACTGCGGTGGTCGAGGAAGTAGCCCCAGAAGTAGAACGGCGAGGAGCTCGAGCTGTCCAGCGGGATGAGGCTCATGCGGATGCCGCCTTGGCCTCGATCAGGTCGAGCACTTCTCGGGCAGTGAGCGACCCGATCAGCTGCCCGTCGTCGTCCACGATCACCCCGCGGCCCGAGGGTGAGGACAAGCAGGCGTCGAGGGCGGCACGGAGCGTCCCGCCCTGGGTGGCGAGGGTGCCACCGCGGTAGAGCATCCGGTCCTCGACGACCGCACCGTTCGGTTCGTCGCCCAGGTTCAGCCACCCCTGAGGGACTCCGGACCCGTCGACTGCGAGCAGCCAGTCCTCACCGCCGGGCAGTGGCTCACCCATCGAGATGGTGGCCTCTTCGTGCGTCTCGATCGTGCCGGCGCTGGTGAAACCGAGTGCCCGGTAGCCGCGGTCTCGCCCGACGAAGCCGGCCACGAACGCGTCGATCGGCCGGGCGAGCAGCTCGGCGGGAGGGGCGAGCTGCGCAAGCTTCCCGCCCACCCGGAGCACGGCCACCTGGTCGCCCAGCTTGATCGCCTCGTCGATGTCGTGGGTGACGAACACGATCGTCTTGCCGAGCTCCCCCTGCAGCCGCAGGAACTCGTCCTGCAGCTGGTCGCGGACCACGGGGTCAACCGCGGAGAACGGCTCGTCCATCAGCATCACCGGCGGGTCCGCCGCGAGCGCTCGCGCGACGCCGACTCGCTGCTGCTGGCCACCCGAGAGCTGGGCCGGGTAGCGCTTGGCGAACGCGGGATCCAGCCCAACCCTCTCGAGCAGCTCCATTGCCCGCGCCCTGGCCTGCTTCTTGTCGGTACCGAGCAGGAAGGGAACCGTCGCCACGTTGTCGACGATGGTCCGGTGGGGGAACAGCCCGGCGTGCTGGATCACGTAGCCGATCTGCCGGCGGAGCTCATGCGCCGGCATGCTCGCGGTGTCGGTGTCGTCCATCCAGATCTTGCCGGCGGACGGCTCGATCATCCGGTTGATCATCCGTAGCGATGTGGTCTTGCCGCATCCCGAGGGCCCCACCAGAACTGTGATCTGGCCGGAGGGTGCCTCGAGCTCGAGCGAGTCCACCGCCACGGTGCCGTCCGGGTAACGCTTGGTCGCTTGGTCGAACCGGATCATGCTCTGGACTCCTCAGTGTTGGGATGGAAACCGAGCAGCCTGCTCAGCGCGGCTGCCTCGTTGGCCACGATCCGGCCATAGGCGTGCATCGTCGTCTCGTCGATGCGGTAGGTGGGGCCGAGGACGGAGAGCGCTCCGGCGATGCCCCCTGGGTAACGCAGCGGCGCGACGATCGCCGTGACGTCGGGTTCTATCCGGTCACGAGCTGCGACGTACCCCAACTCGGGCACGTCCCCGGTCAGGACGCTCCCCACGGCCAGCCCTTTCATCGGGACGCTGCGCCCGATCCAGCTCGTGTGCCGCACGGCGTGCGTCCCCTCCACCACGGCGATGTAGATCGCCGTGTCGCCGACCCCACGCACCGAGAGGTACGCCGACTCCTTGGTCTGCGCCCCTATCCGGTCCAGAGCAGGCGCCGCGAGACGGGCCAGCTCGTTGCGACCGAGTGCGCTGGCACCCAGCGAGATCATCACCGGACCCGCGCGAAAGTTCCCCGCATCGTCCCGGGTCACGAAGCCAGCCGTCTCCAGGGTGCGCAGCAGACGGAGTGCGGTACTCGCCGGCAGCCCGGTCTCCCTGGCGCACTGGGTGAGGGTCACCGGTGAGCCGGTGCACACCTCGGAGAGCAGGGCGAGTGCGCGTTCGACCGTGCGGGTGGAGCCAACCCCACCGGGCGCGACGAGGGCAGCGCGGGTGCCGACGTGGGCCTTCGACGCCATCGATGTCCCTCGCAATTCAGTCTCGGACTGGGCCAGGTGCACGCTACCTGGGTTTCACTGTGCAGCAGTCGACTGCCGCTGCGTGACACTATTGCACTTGCCCCCGCCGGTCGGGAAGGCTTGTCGGGGTATCAATTTCATCGAAACGGTGAGGAGTGCAAACACGTGCTCACGCTTGATGGCGGTCGTCTCACGCTCGACGACATCGTCGCGGTATCCCTCCGTGCCCAGCCGGTCCAGGTCGCTGCCGCCGCGCGCCAGCGAGTCGCCGCCTCGCACGAGTTCGCCGACGGCGTGGCCGAGGACCGGGAGATCTACGGTCGCTCGACCGGTGTCGGCGCCAACCGAGGCATGGTGCTCCCCGACCCGGAGTCCCAGGCTCTCCCGCTGCTGCGCTCGCACGCCACCAGCTCCGGCGCCCTGCGCTCGTCTCAGCGCGTTCGCGCGATGCTCGTGGTGCGTCTCAACCAGCTGGCGGCGGACGGCAACGGCATCAGTCCTCATGTGCTCGATGCGCTGGAGTCGATGCTCGCAGCCGACGCCCTGCCTCCCGTGCGGGAGGGCGGGAGTGTGGGCACGGGAGACCTCTCGGCGCTCGCGACCACCGCGCTGGTCCTGTGCGGTGAGGTGCCCAGCACTCCGCCGGTGTCCAGCACGATCGAGTTCGGCCCCGGCGACGCGCTGACCTTCATGTCGAGCAACGCCGCGGTCCTCGCCGACGCAGCGCTGGCCGTCGCCGATCTCGACCGGCTCTCGAGGAGTGCCCTGGTCATCGCGGCCATGGACTTCGCAGCTGTGCGCGGAAATCCCGAGGCGTTCAGCCCGGCCGTCGAGGTCGCCACACCCTTCCCGGGTGCGCGTTGGGTCTCGCGCACGATGCGCGAGCTGATCGAACCCGAGGTGACGGCGGCCAGGATCCAGGACTCGTTCAGCCTGCGAACGCTCCCGCAGGTGCACGGCGCCCTGATGGATCGTCTCGCCTACGCGGAGCAGGTCATCGTTGCCATGTCCAACAGCCCGTCTGAGAACCCGATCGTCTCCCCCAGGCTGGGTGTTGCCCACCACGGCGCGTTCCACGCGGCGTACCTCGTGCAGTCACTCGACGCGGTGGCGCTGGCCGTCGCCCAGTCGGCCCAGCTCAGCCTTTCCAGACTGACGATGCTCGCCGACCCGGGGTACACGGGCCAGCCCCCGTTCCTCGGGGACGGGACTCCGGGCGCGTCCGGCGTGATGATCGTGGAGTACAACGCCGCCTCGGCTCTCGCCGAGCTGCGCGCGCTGGCGACCCCCGCCGGGGTGCACTCCGTCACTGTGTCCAGAGGGGTCGAGGAGGATGCCTCCTTCGCCACGCAGGCAGCACGGCAGGCCCTCGAGGGGGTACGGCGGTACCGCGCGATCCTCGCCGCCGAGCTCGTCGCCTCCTTGCGTTGCCTGCGCATGCAAGGGCTGCAGCCGGAACCCCTGAAAGCCGCCCTGCGCTATCTCGACGAACGAGACGGCGGAGTCCATGACATGCAGGACCGCGACCTGACTGCGGACCTGCTGCTGGGCGAGGAGCTCGTGGATGGGCTGCCGGCCCACGTAGGTCCGGTGCAGCGAGGGTGGCAGGCGTAGGCCGGCCGAGCAGCCTTGCGTCGATCGAGACGAGCACCTCAGGCGATCAGTGGAGTCTGGCCCGCACCTGGAGGCTGTGGCGCGAAATGAAGTCGCCCAGATCTCGCGCCGCAAACATTGCGGTCGGCCAAACGAATCGCCCGGTCGTGTGCCTGCTGACACGCCATTGCACGCGTGGGGCACCCGACCCGATCATCATCTGGCCACCACCTGCCGCAAATCTTCCGGCCGCCGAAGTGACACCGCCAATTCGCAACAGCCTCCTGGTGCGTGCTGTGCTCCCCTGATGCCGTTGACCGAGCAGGTGATCGAGCAGCTTGCGTCGAGCAGCGCGCCAGTCACGTCGACTCCAAGGCGTGCAATCGCTGTCGGCCGTACGATCAGCAGCACATCAGCGCTCCGGTTGTTGCCCGGGGAAGTGGGAACGCATATGGCTGCCGAACATCCGAGCATCGTCCGTTCACTTCTCGAGAGCCAGCGAGATGCCGACGAGGGTTCCGTCGAGGTAGCCAGAGTCCAACGCGACGGCGACGAACAGATCGTCGTGGCCGCCAGCTTCCGTCGGTCCGGGCAAGCCCGTCGCACGATGTTCGGGATGCGTCAGGTCGGTGATGGTTGGCGCCTTGGCGGCGGCGGGTTCGAAGTGCCCAGCTCGAACATCACCTCGGCACGCTCGTGGCAATCCGGCAGCTTTGGCCTGCCATCGGGGCGCAGGGTCGAAGGGTTCTGGGTGGACCACCCCGCCGCAGTGATGGTGCGCATCACGGACCGCTCCGGCCGATCCCTGGAGGACACCATCGAGGAGGGCGCCGCCCTGCTTCTCTGGGACGACGGCTCGTTCGCGGACCGAGAGGTGAAAGTGGAACTCATCGACGGGACGGGAGCCGTCCTCGAGTCGGGCTAAACGCTAGGCGCGCTTGCGTACCTTCCCGACCTGCTTCTCGGCACTCTTCTGACCCGCCTGTTCCTCCCACGCGACGAGGTCGACCACGGCGTCACCGTCCTCGGCGTGCGGCCCGGCAAGAGATTCCTCGAGCGTCTGCACCCGTGCCTCGGCCTCGACCAGCTTGGACTCGGCCTGATGAGTTCGGCTCTCGTGCACGGCCAGCAGCCCCTGGAGCTCACGCTGGGACAGATGGGCCTCGGCAAGGCGCTCGGTCATCGCGGTCGTGAACTCCGCGTGCTCGGCTGCCCGCACGCTGAACAGGTTGCGGTAGGCCGTCGCCGCTGCAGCGCGGTCCGCGGCGTTCTCGCGCCGCGACTGCAGCACCTCGGTCCACATGATGCGCAGGGCAGCCCAGGACAGTGCCAGCGCAGTCACCGAGGCAAGACTGAGCCACAGCGGAGACTGCATCGGGAGGGACGCGAGCACGGCGACGGTGGCCACAGAGAGCAACGCGACCGACACGGTCACACGGACACTGCGTTGCCGACGGCGCATGGGGGTGCGGGAGGCTGCCATGTCGCGACTGTAAGACGCTAATCAGGGTCGCGGGGGACTCGACACGCGGCCTCGAGCAGCAGGGCTGCACCGGTCACCGCACCAGCCGCGAGGGCAGCGACGCAGGAACGCCACAACCGGGCGGTGGAAGCGGGATCGCCGACACCCAGCTGTGCCAGGGCGTAGCCGAGGTAGCCGCCCAGCAGCAACGCCCCGGCGAGGGCGCACGCCTTGCCGAGGACGAGCCGGTTCACGGCCTGGTGGTGGGCCAGGGCGAAGCGGTCGCGGAGCACTGTCCGGCGGGTGAGGTACGCCGACCCGCCGATGATCGCGGCAGCGAAGAACAGCACGCTGATCGAGAGCAGGGAGATGTCGGGCTCGGCGTACCCGAGCTGGAGCCACAGCGGACGTACCGCCCAGCCCAGCACCAGCCCCACCACCCCAGCCACGACCAGAGGGCCCGGTCCGGTGATCCTGATCCGACCCTGCGGTGGTTCGCGCTCCTCGTCGTCCTCGTCGGGACTGATCACGGGCAGGACCTCGAGCTGGGCTCAACTCTCGGCCTGGCTGCGGGCTCACACGAGGGCCGCACGAGCGTCAGTTCAGCTCGAGCTCGAAGTCCTCACGCAGCTTCACGCCCTCGCGCCCGACCTTCTCGACTAGCTCGGCCACGAGACCCACGCCCGGGATCTCTGCATCCGGCTCGACGTCGAGCCAGGGCACGAGCACGAAGGCTCGTTCGCCGGCCCGCGGGTGCGGCAAGACCAGGTCGTCGTCGTTGGCTTGACGGTCACCGAGCACGATCAGGTCGACGTCGAGCGTGCGTGGGGCGTTGCGCACCTCGCTGGGCTCACGCCCGTAGGCCGACTCGACCGCGAGCGCCCGCTCGAGCAGGGTCCGCGCCGACAGGGTGGTGTCCAGCAGCAGGATCGCGTTGAGGAAGTCCTTGGAACCCTCGGGTGCGTCCACCGGTTCGGTCTCGTAGACGGGAGAGGCCGCGGTGACCCAGACCTCGGGGGTGTCCGCGAGAGAGTCAACCGCTCCCTGCAGGTTGTTGCGGCGCTCGCCGAGGTTGGAGCCGATCGAGATCACGGCACGGCGAATCGGGTGCATCTCACCGGTCAGGCTGTCGGTGTCGACAACGTTGGGGTTGGGGGACTCGGTCACTGACGACTCCGGTTTATGGTCAGGGCGACATCGTCGAACGTCGCCTGGATCGGGGCGTGCGGCTTGTGCACGGTCACTTCAACGGCTGCGACCTGCTGGTGACCCAGACATACGTCTGCGATCCGCTGCGCCAAGGTCTCGATGAGGTCGACCGGGTCGTTCTCGACGGCGGACCGGACCTCGTCCACGAGGGTTCCGTAGTCAACCGTGTCATGCAAATCGTCGTTCTGTGCGGCTGGGCGCGTGTCCATGCCCAGAACCAGGTCGATCACGAACTCCTGCCCGTCGCGGCGTTCGTGGTCGAACACGCCATGATGGCCGCGGACGACGATCCCGCTGACGCTGAGACGGTCCCCGAGATGGGGTGAGAGCTGGTCGGTCATGATGGCCCTGACACTACCGGCGGGCACGCAGCGTCTCGAAACTGCCGGTCCAGCCTGCAGCCGGAACCGCCTCTGACCTGCGCGTACGTCGACCTCACTCCTCTCCCCCCGCATCTGCCCGCCATCGGGTGACCACCTTGATGGCGTCCAGGCTGGCCCGGACCTCATGCACCCGGACCGCCCACACGCCCTGGATGGCGGCGATCGTGGTGAGCGCCACATTGGCGTCCTCGCGGTCCAGCACGGGCCGGGGAGACCCGTCCGGCCCGGCCAGCAAGGAGCCCAGGAAGGACTTGCGGCTTGACCCGACGAGGATCGGCACGCCGAGCACCTCGAGCTCGGGCAGCCGCCGAAGCAGCTGCCAGTTGTGCTCGGCGTTCTTGGCGAAACCGAGTCCAGGGTCGATGACGAGCCGTGCCGGGTCGACACCGGCCGCGGCTGCCTCGTCGAGCCGTTGGGAGAGCTCGTCGCGGACCTCGACCAGCACGTCGTCGTACGACGCCAGCTGCTGCATCACCTGGGAATGGGCCCGCCAATGCATCACGACGTACGCCGCAGCGTGCTCCGCGACGACGTCGAGGACCCTCGGGTCGGCCAGGCCCCCCGAGACGTCGTTGACCAGGACAGCGCCTGCCTCGAGGGCTGCCTCGGCCACCTCGTGGCGCATGGTGTCCACGGACACGGCGACGCCGGCCGTGGCCAGGGCTCGGATCACGGGTACGACGCGGTCGAGCTCCTCGGCGACCAGCGGACGCGTCGCGCCGGGGCGGGTCGACTCCCCGCCGATGTCGAGCACGTCGGCGCCCTGCTCGTGCAGTGCGAAGCCATGGGCGATCGCGGCGTCGGTGGCCACGTAGCGACCACCGTCGGAGAAGGAGTCGGGGGTGACGTTCACCACACCCATGACCAGGGGCCGCGGCAGCACCGGCAGTCCGGCCTTCCACGACCGCTGGTTCATCGGGACAGGTTCACGGACACGCGGTCATCTCGCTGCGTTGATCAGCGAGATGGCCTCGGCCCGGGTCGCCGGCCGGTGCATGATCCCCCTGACCGCCGATGTGATCGTGCGGGCACCGGCCTTGCGGACACCGCGCATCGTCATGCACAGGTGCTCGGCCTCGATCACCACGATCACGCCCCGCGCCTCGAGGATCTGGACCATCGCGTCGGCGACCTGGGTCGTCAGGCGCTCCTGCACCTGCGGGCGCTTGGCATAGACGTCGACCAGCCGGGCCAGCTTGGAGAGACCGGTGATCTTGCCCTGCTCGTTGGGGATGTACCCGACGTGCGCGACCCCGGTGAACGGCACGAGATGGTGCTCGCACATGGACCAGAGCTCGATGTCGCGGACCAGCACCATCTCGTCGTGGCCGATGTCGAAGGTGGTGCTGAGCACGTCGTGAGGGGTCTGGTGCAGGCCCTGGGTCAGCTCGGCGTACGCCCTGGCAACGCGTTCTGGGGTGTCGCGCAGGCCCTCGCGCGAAGGGTCCTCGCCGATCGCGATGAGCAGCTCACGCACCGCTGCCACGGCACGGTCGTGGTCGAACCCGGCGATGGCGACTGGCCCGTCACCCATGGGGTCCACGGTCATTGGGTGGTCACGCCTCGGTGGGCGGGCTTGGAGGGGCGGGTCGCGTGCCGCCGAGGCCGGGGTCGCCGTGGACGTCACCACCAGAGCCGGGAGGCGTCAGGATGACCGCGCCCTGACGGTCGTCGGGGATCGCTCCCTCGGCTGCCGCAGCACGGACCTTCTCCGGGATCTCCACCGGGGGAATGCTGGAGGGGTTCCGGTCGGGCGAACCGGTCCATGCCGGTCGGTGCGAACGGCGGCGCAGCGGCTCGAAGATCTGCGAGATCTGCTCCTTGTCCAGCGTCTCCTTCTCCATCAGGGCGAGGACGAGCGAGTCCAGCACGTCGCGGTTCTCCTCGAGGATGTCGAAGGCCTCCTGGTGCGCGGTCGCGAGCAGCAGCTTGGTCTCCTCGTCGATGATCGCGGCGACATCCTCGGAGTAGTTGCGGGTGTGCCCCATGTCGCGACCCATGAACGGCTCCCCCTGGGCCTCGCCCAGCTTGATCGCGCCGAGCCGCTCCGTCATGCCGTACTGGGTGACCATGGCCCGGGCGAGCGTGGTGGCCTTCTCGATGTCGTTCCCGGCGCCAGTCGTGGGGTCGTGGAAGACCATCTCCTCCGCCGCGCGGCCACCGAGCATGTAGGCCAGCTTGTCGAGCATCTCCGAGCGGGTCTGGGAGTACTTGTCCTCGTCGGGCAGCACCATCGTGTAGCCCAGGGCCCGCCCGCGCGGCAGGATCGTCACCTTGTGCACGGGGTCGGTGCCGGGGAGCGCCGCGGCGACGAGGGCATGGCCGCCCTCGTGGTAGGCCGTGATCATCCGCTCCTTCTCGCTCATCAGGCGGGTGCGCTTCTGCGGCCCGGCGATGACGCGGTCGATCGCCTCGTCCAGTGCCTCGTTGTCGACGAGCTTGCCGTTCTGGCGGGCGGTCAGCAGGGCAGCCTCGTTCAGCACGTTGGCCAGGTCGGCGCCGGTGAAGCCCGGCGTACGGCGGGCCACCGAGAGCAGGTCGACGCCGGGCGCCATGGGCTTGCCGCGCGCGTGGACGTTGAGGATCTGCTCGCGGCCGCGAAGGTCAGGAGCGTCCACGCTGATCTGGCGGTCGAAGCGACCCGGTCGGAGCAGCGCGGGGTCGAGGATGTCCGGGCGGTTGGTCGCCGCGATCAGGATGACCCCACCTCGCACGTCGAAGCCGTCCATCTCCACGAGAAGCTGGTTGAGAGTCTGCTCGCGCTCGTCGTGGCCGCCGCCCATGCCGGCACCGCGGTGGCGACCTACGGCGTCGATCTCGTCGATGAACACGATGGCGGGGGCGTTCTCCTTGGCCTGCTCGAACAGGTCGCGCACCCGGGAGGCGCCGACACCGACGAACATCTCCACGAAGTCGGAGCCGGAGATCGAGTAGAACGGCACGCCCGCCTCACCCGCGACGGCACGGGCGAGCAGCGTCTTGCCGGTGCCGGGCTGGCCGTAGAGCAGCACGCCCTTGGGGATCTTGGCGCCGACAGCCTGGAACTTCGCGGGCTCCTGCAGGAACTCCTTGATCTCGCCGAGCTCCTCGATCGCCTCCTCGCAGCCTGCGACATCGGCGAACGTGGTCTTCGGCATGTCCTTGCTGATCAGCTTGGCCTTGGACTTCGCGAACTGCATCACCCGGCCGCCACCCCCCTGCACCTGGTTCATCAGGAACAGGAAGAGGCCGATGATGAGCACGAAGGGAAGCAGGGTGCCGAGGATCTGGCCGAGCAGGCTGGGCTTGGGGTTCTTGACGTTGAACTTGTCGATCTCCCCCTTGTCGACCTGGGCCTGTACCGCCTTGACGAGGCCGCGCTGCTGTCCGCCGACCCAGGTGGCCATGACCTCCTTCTTGTTGTCCAGGGTGGCCCGGATCTGCTGGTCCCCGCCGTCGACGAACGTGATCTCCTTGACCTCGCCGGACTCGATGTGGTCGACCATCTTCGAGGTCTCGATCTCGGTGTATCCGCCGTTGGGCACGAGGTACTGCAGCGCCAGCAGGACACCGACCACGGCCACGGGGATCCAGAGCCATGGACTACGCACGATTTGCTTCACCGCGTAATCCTCTCAGGTCGTCCAACAGCGCAGGCGGTGTCTCCCCACTCACGCCTTCCGGACAGGCCTAGAAGGCTAGGACCGGCGGAGCCGGATTTTCGGGTCAAGTCTCAGGATGCGAGTCCAGATTCGTTGGTGAGTTTGTCGAGGGCTTTCTGGTAGTTGCGGCTGGCTGCCTTGAGTGGTCCGGGTGTGGGGTCGGTGAGTTCGGCCATGCCTGTGCGGAGGAGCCGGTCGTGAGCGCGGGTGAGGAAGAGGGCATCGCGGAGGCCTGTGTCGGTGACTCGGTATCGGTGGCTGTGGGGCAGGCGGGTGATCAGGCCGTGCGCCCGTAGTCGGCGCAGGTCGTAGGTCATCTGGCCCGCAGTCATCTTTTGGGTGTCCCCGCCGAGCAGCGGGGAGACCAGATCTCGTAGGTCACGGTTGGTGAAACCGTCGGGCAGGAGCCGGAACACCAGGAGTGCATGCAGCAGCGCCTGGGCGCGTGCGTCGGCGAAGCGGAGCCCAGCGACGCGGGTTCCCTGGCCGGAGGTCACGGGGTCGTTGATGGCGGTGAAGGTTTCGCGGCCTCGGGCCGGGTCGTGGCTGAGTCGTTGGACGCCGAGCAGGCGCCTGTTGGCGGTGAAGCCGACCTCGCAGAGTGCGGGCAGGTTGGTCAGTCGTTTCCGGATGTCGAAGTCGTAGGTGTCGTTGATGGTGGTCTCGGTCCGTAGCGCTCGTCCTTCCTTGTGGTACTGCTTGATGGTGGTGTGCTTGTAGTCCACGTGCAGGCTCGGGGTGACCCCCTCGGTGATCACCCGGGTCCGGAACCGGCCCGGAGTCGGCCGTGGGCCCCGGCTGCGGATCGTGCGGTCGAAGACCAGGCTGACCTGGTCGGGTCGACCGAGGTCGAGGTTCTCGCGGATGACTTGTTCGAAGAAGATCCGTCCCGAGACCGGTCGGTCCAGCATCTGGGTCAGCGAGAACTCGGCTTGGAGGATCGAGACGTCGTAGCGGTAGCCAGCGGCCCGGTCAGCGGGAGTGAACGGGTGCGGCACCCGGGCCAGCCACTTGCGCAGCAGGGCGTCGATCTGGTCCGGCCCCAGGCTGGTGCAGATCGCCTGCACCGCGGCCACCTCGTCGGGGTCATCGATCGAGGCAAAGGCGTTGTCCAACGCGGTGAACCCGATCCCTGCCTTCGCTGCCTGCTTCTTGGCCCACTCGTTCCCGTTGATGCACAGCTTGGCGTTGTAGGGGAAGTAGGAGCAGAACTTGACGAAGAACGGCCCGAAGTCGTCGTCCACGGCATAGAGGTAGAAGTGGTTGACGAACCCGGTGGTCTTCACGATCCACGGATAGGACCGACCTTGGGCGTCGCGACGCTTCTCGGTGCGGAACAGCGACGTCTTCTCCTGGGCCCGACCGATGAACAACACGCCCTCGCTGTGGCCGGCTGCCTCGAACGCTGCGAGATGCTGATGCATCACCTCGTCCTTGCGCTGACCCTTCACGAAGTCCACCCACGGCACGCCCTGCGTGAGGGCGAAGCGGCGCATCGCAGTACTGAACGCATCGGTGATCTTGCCCAACGGCGCGGTCGAGGCGATCGGCAACCCGAGCTGGCGCTGCACGTAGCCCACGATCCCCGCGGCGTACTGCAACTGCGGGACATAAACGTTGAGATACATCCGGTCGATGCACTCGATCTCGAAGACCGTGTGCTCGGCAACGACATCGGACACGGTGCGCGGTAGCGTCATGACAGGCTCCGGTCAGGCGGACGGCTGCGTTTCAGCCAACCACCGCCAGCAGGCGGTCACAACACGGCGGCCTCGGCCACCGTCACCCGCCGACCGGAGCCGCCCCACGACACAAACCACCACCACACGCCTCGTCGGGCTGGGGCGGAGCCCCGTTAGGAGTAGACGTGCGGCGCGAGGGTCCCGACGTCCCTGAGGTTGCGGTACTTCTCGTTGTAGTCGAGCCCGTAGCCGACCACGAACTCGTTGGGGATGTCCCAGCCGACGTACTTGGGGTCGACGTTCATCTTCTGGGCGTCCGGCTTGCGCAGCAGCGTGCAGATCTCCACCGACGCCGGGTTGCGGGAGGCGAGGTTGGAGGTCAGCCACATCAGGGTGAGTCCGGTGTCGATGATCTCGTCGACGATCAGGACGTGCCGGCCGCTGATGTCGGTGTCGAGATCCTTGAGGATGCGTACGACGCCCGAGCTCTTGGTGCCCGAGCCATAGGAGGAGACCGCCATCCAGTCCATCTCGACGTGGCGGTTGAACGCGCGCGCCAGGTCGGCCATCACCATCACGGCGCCACGCAGGACGCCGACGATGAGGAGGTCCTCCCCCTCGTAGTCCTGCTCGATCTCCTTGGCCAGCTCACCCAACCGATCGAGGATCTGCTTCTCGGTGAACAAGATGTTGACCAGGTCACCCTCGACATCGGCTGATTCCATGGTGTGAAGCCTGCCACAGCGCACCGCTCCTGAAACCGGCCGGGCGGGACCACCCCTCGAGCCGTCTCTCGAGCCGGGAAGGCTGAGCCGTCACCGGACGTTGGGCAGTGCATGCATCTCTCAGTTCTCGACCTCGTGCCCGTCCGGATGGACCAGACGACCGGCGACGCCCTGGCTGCCACGCGCGGGCTCGCAAAGGTGGCCGATGAGACGGGGTACCGCCGCTACTGGCTGGCCGAGCACCACAACATGCCCGCCGTCGCCGCCACCAACCCGCCGCTGCTGATCGCGATGGTGGCAGCGGCCACGGAGCGGATCCGGGTGGGCTCCGGCGGCGTGATGCTGCCCAACCACGCGCCCTTGGTGGTCGCCGAGCAGTTCGCGCTGCTGGAGGCCGCCTACCCGGGCCGGATCGACCTGGGCATCGGACGCGCCCCGGGCACGGACCCGGTGACCAGCTATGCGCTGCGGCTCGGCGCGGGCGGGGTCGAGGACGACGCGGTGGCGCGGTTCCCGACGTACGTCGACAACGTGATCTCGATGATGAACCCCGGCGGTGTCGGCGTTCAGGTTGCCGGTCGGTCGCAGCCGCTCTACGCGACCCCGCACGCCACGTCGGCGCCCCCGGTCTGGCTGCTCGGGTCCTCGGACTACTCGGCCCGGTTGGCGGCCGAGCGCGGGCTGCCGTACGTGTTCGCCCATCACTTCTCGGGCCAGGGCACGACCGAGGCGCTCGAGCTCTACCGTTCGGGCTTCCGCCCCTCCGAGACGCTCGCCGAGCCGCGGACCTTCCTCACTGTCAACGCGTCGGTTGCGGAGACCCAGGAGGAGGCGGACCGGCTCGCGCTGCCCCAGCTGCAGGCGATGGTGGCGCTGCGTACCGGTGGGCAGCTCCGCGCGCAGCGGCTCGTCGAGGAGGCCGAGAAGGACCCTGTCGCCGACGCCCACCAGGGTCTGTTGAGGGCCATGCGCAGCCGCTGGGTGATCGGGACACCCGACTCAGCCGCTTCGGAGATCACCGAGCTGGCCTCGACGTACGACGTGGACGAGGTGATGGTCCACCCCGTAGCCGGCGCCTTCATCGGTACCCCGCCCGACACCTCCCCCGCCCGCGAGACCACCCTGCGCCTGCTCGCCGACGCCCTCAACTAACTCACAATTGACGGATAGTCCCTGACGTTCTGGCCGCCCAAAACGGACAACAGGGGGCCAGAACGTCAGGGACTATCCGGCATTGGTGGGCTTGAAGGTCAGCAGCCCCTCGTGGCGGAGGGCGCGGAGGTGACCGGGGAGGTCGACCCATTTCTGGCCGTGCCAGGCCGTGACCAGCCGGTCGAGCTCGATGATGTGCGAGTGGAAGAGCTCGGCTGAGGGCACGCCCGCCTCGACCGCGCCCAGCCGCAGCACCCGGCTGCGGATCGCGTCGTCCATCGGCTCCAATGCCGCCGCTGACAGGCCGCCTGCTTCCCGGACCATCTCCAGCGCCGAGGCGGCGACCGAGTCGAGGTACGACGTGTCGGCTCGCAGCTGGTCCGCGGTTCGGGCGAGCGTGGCCGCCACCCCGGGTCCGAGCTCCTGCTCGAGCAGCGGCAGCACCTTCGTGCGTACGCGCACCCGGCTGAACCGCTCCTCGTCGTTGTGTGGGTCGCTCCAGAACTCGATGCCCTGGACGACGCAGGCGGTCTCGGTGTCCGCCCGGGAAACGTCGAGCATGGGGCGACGGTAGACCTCGAAAGCCCGCCTCATCCCCTGCAGCGAGCGGCCACCCGACCCGCGCGCCAGCCCGAGGAGCACCGTCTCGGCCTGGTCGTCGAGGGTGTGCCCGAGGAGCACGGCCCGGGCAGAGAAACGCTCCGCGATCTGGGCGAGTACGGCGTAGCGCGCCTCGCGGGCAGCCGCTTCGGGGCCGATGCCCATCGCCTCGACCTGAACCCGCACCGTGACCGACTCGCCGACGCCGAGCTCTCGCATCTGCAGCACCACCCGGTCGGCGAGGTCGGCCGAGCCCTCCTGCAGGCCGTGGTCGACGGTCGCGCCGATCACCTGCCACGACTCGCGAGCACCCTCGAAGACAGTGGCGGCCAGCAGGGCGAGCGAGTCGGCTCCGCCCGAGCAGGCGACGACGACCGGGTCACCGGGATCGAGGTCCGCCAGCGCTCGTCGTACGGCCAGACGCACCGCAGCGACGGAGGGGTGGAGCGTCACTGGGTTCTCAGCCGTGCACGCGGGCGACCCACACCGACGGGTCGAGGATCTCCGACTTGGTCGGCAGGTTGGCCGGCTCCGCCCAGACGGCGTTGAAGCCCTCCATGCCGACCTTGTCGACGGCGGCGCGGACGAAGATCGCACCGTCGCGGTACTGGGCCATCTTCTGGTCCAGCCCCAGGAGTCGCCGCAGCAGGCGGTCGAGAGCACCAACGCCCTTGCGCCGCTGGGTGAACTTGCGGCGGATGTCGGCGACTGTGGGGATCACCTCGGGTCCGACGCCGTCCATCACCACGTCGGCGTGACCCTCGAGCAGGCTCATCACACCGGTCACCCGCTCGATCACGGCCTTCTGCTCCGGGCTGGAGAACATGTCGAGCAGGCTGCCGTCGGACTTGCCGGCGACCATGTCGCCGATCCGGCGGGCGGCATCGGCGAGGAGTGCGGACGGATCCGTCTGCACCGCACCGATGATGTTGCTCATCTCCATACGGAGGTGGTCGGTCATCCAGGGCACCGCGGTGAACTGCACCCGGTGGGTCTCCTCGTGCAGGCACACCCACAGGCGGAAGTCGTGCGAGTCGGCCTGGAGCTCGCGCTCGGTGTGCACGATGTTCGGCGCGACCAGCAGCAGTCGCCCCTGCTCCCCCGGCGCGTCATGGAACGGGTCGAACTGTCCGAGGACCTTCGAGCCCAAGAACCCGAGCAGGGCGCCGAGCTCGACGCCGGTGATCCGCGAGCCGATCGCCTCGGTCAACGGCGACGGAGACCCCTTCTTCTCCTGCAGCTTCTCGATCAGTGGCGCGATCACCGTGGCGAAGCCGTCGGCGTTGGCCTGCACCCAGCCCGGACGGTCGACGACGAGCACCGGCGCCGTGCGATCACTGGCGACCAGACCGGTGTACTCGCGGACCAGCGGGGTCGAGCGCTCCGCACCGGCGCGCAGCTCCTCGACGGCCTCGACCGCCTCGGAGCGGGTCACCTGGGGCCCGTCGCCGACGAGCCGGGACCCCACCCTGACGGCGAGGTCCCAGTCGATCATGCCGGGCCGGGCCGACGGTGTCTGAGAAGTCATGGACTCGACCCTACGCGGCAGGTGCACGCACCCAGCGCCCCGGCGATGCGGTCGATCAGCACCTGGGCCTTGAACTCCTTGAGCGGCCCAACCCCGTCGGCGACCACCACGAATGCCATCCGGCCACCGCTCACGTCGTCGGCCACACCAGCCAGACCGTGTACGCCGGTGAGCGTTCCGGTCTTGGCCCGAACTCTCCCGCGCGCCTCGTCCGGCCCCTTGTCGAAGCGGTACGCCAAGGACCCGGTGAAGCCCGCGACGGGCAGGCCGGTGAACACCTGGCGTAGGTGGGGGTGGTTCGGGCTCTCGGCCAGCCGCAGGACGGCGGCCAGCGAGTCCAGCCTGAGCAGGTTGCGGCGGGAGAGCCCGCTGCCGTCGTACAGCTGGTCGCCGTTGACGGGTACGCCGAGCCGGCGCACCACGTCGACCACGGCCGCCGCGCCTGCCTCGAACGACCCCTCCTGCCGCTCCGCGAGCCCCACGTGCCGGGCCAACACCTCGGCGGCCTGGTTGTCGCTGACCGCGAGCGTGCGCTCGACGATCTCGCCGAGCGGTGCGCTGGAGACCGCGGCCAGGTCAACTGCCGCCGGCGGAGCAACCGCGCGGGTGACCTCCGGGGCCACCTTGAGACCGGCGTTGCGCAAAGCGGCCCCGAACACCGCTGCCGCACCCGCAGCCGGATCGGTGAGGAAGCCGGTCCCGTCCGGGTCAGCTCCCTGGTCGACCCAGAGCGAGCTGATCGGGGGGACCACGCCTTCGGGGACGTAGCTGGTGGGCCAGGCTGGGTTGACCGCGGGACCGGTGAAGTAGGAGTCGTCGAACGCGAGCCGGACCCTGGCGACCTTCAGCGAGCGAAGCTTGCGAACGGTCTGCTTGGCGAGGGTCTGCACATCCGCGCGGTGGGGGTAGCCGACCTTGCCGAGTCGTGGCGAGCTCGCGAGGAAGGGGTCACCACCCCCGGTCAGGACGAGCTGGCGGGTGCGGGGGGACCAGCGGACCGACGTACGGAACCGCACCATCGGTCCGAGCGCCTCCAGCGCGGCAGCCGAGGTGATCACCTTGGTGGTCGAGGCGGGAGTGACCGTCGTCGCGCCCGACTGGTAGACCGGACGACCCGTCGCGAGGTCGGTCACCAGGACCCCGAAGTGCTGACCGAGCACCCGTTTGCGGAGCAGCGGCTGTACGACGGCGGCGACGCGGGCAGGGTCGACGCGCGCGGACTTGCCGGGCCGGGCGATCGCCGGCACGACTTTCGCAGCGGGCAGCCGCAGGCCCTCGGGCGGCAGTACGGCGGCCGGGTTGGTCACCGGATCGGCCGGGCGCCAGCCGAACCAGCGCTCGCCCAGTTCGAACTGGAAGCTCACCACCGCGGTGGCCAGCAGCACCAGGACCAGGATCTCCGCCGCGAATCGGGCCAGCCAGTGGCGTTGGTCACGCAAGGCGCTTCGGGCTCCCTTCGGTGTGCCGTTCCGTCGATTGTGCGCGAGACTATGCCCTGTCGCGCCCATGGACGGGCGTTCCGGTGTCTGGTGGAAGGAAGTGCTGTGGAGTTCGACGTACTGGTGGAGATCCCGAAGGGTGAGCGCAACAAGTACGAGGTGGACCACCACAGTGGCCGGATCCGCCTGGACCGCACCCTGTTCACCTCGACCGCCTACCCGGCCGACTACGGGTTCATCGAGGACACCCTCGGTCAGGACGGCGACCCCCTCGACGCCCTGGTGATCCTCCAGCAGCCCACGTTTCCCGGTTGCCTTATCCGCTGTCGCGCGATCGGCATGTTCCGGATGACCGACGAGGCCGGCGGCGACGACAAGGTGCTGTGCGTCCCCTCGCACGACCCCCGGCTCGAGCACCTCCGCGACATCAACCACGTCTCGAAGTTCGACCGGCTCGAGATCCAGCACTTCTTCGAGGTCTACAAGGACCTCGAGCCCGGCAAGTCCGTCGAGGGCGCCAACTGGGTCGGTCGCACCGACGCCGAGGCAGAGGTCCGGGCGTCCTTCAAGCGGTACGAGGAGAACCCGCAGGAGGCCGCAGTGCAGGGTGACGCAGCGCCGGACGCGGGTCGCACGCCCTCCCACTGACGGCCCCGTCTCACCGGAGCCAGGCCTCCCGCGCACGGGCAACCCTCGACCCGATCGGGGCTTGTGTGGTTGATCCCGTTCACGTGGTGGGTGCGATCAACCACACAGACCTCTCCCACGCCACTCCTACGGGGTCTCTGGACCACCAACCGGTTCGAGCATCTCGGCCCGCATCATCTCCGGCGGGATCCCGAAGCCGTCGACGAGGTTCTCGGCGATGGGGCGCAGCGCCCGGCACAGTGAGGAGACCTCGCGGGTGATCGCCTTCGAGCGAGTGCTCGAGAGGCGGCCGTGCTCCATCCACCAGCCGCGGTCGGCCTCGATCGTGGAGAGCGCGTAGAGGTCGCACAAGAGGTTCAGAGCAACCTTGTTGTCGCTGTCGACCATGGCCGCGGTCTTCGCGACGAAGTCCTCCAGCACCAGCCGTTCGACGTGCGCCCGCCCGGCCGCGATCACGTGGTCCTGGACCTCGCTGAAGACCTGCACGGAGTCCATCCCGCTGTCCATCCCGCGCTTCAACCGACGGGCCACGCCGGCGAGGATGTGCTTCTCGCGCCAGCGGAACATCGCGAGCTGGTACTGGGGGTCGAGCAGACCGGCCTCCTGGTCCCAGCTGTCGTCGCTGCCCCCTGGCAGTACGTCCTTGATCCGCTCGAGGAGCTTGTGCGCGCTGGTGCGCTCGACGACGGTCTCGACAGCGAGGTTGGCGACGAAGCGCACCATCCCGAGCTGGTCGAGCTCACCGAAGGACGAGGAGTAGTCGGTGAGCAGCCCCTTGGCCACCAGCTGGAGCAGGATGTGGTTGTCGCCCTCGAAGGTGGTGAACACGTCGGTGTCGGCCCGCAGGGCGCCGAGCCGGTTGGCCATCAGGTAGCCGGCGCCACCGCACGCCTCACGGCACTCCTGGATGGTCCTGCTCGCATGCCAGGTGGCGAGCGCCTTGGTCCCCGCCGCCCGCGACTCCAGCGCCCGGCGCTGCCGGTCGGGGGCGTCTGTCGTCGAGAGCACGTTGTGCAGCTCGTGCACCAGCACCTCCTGGCAGGAGTGCAGCGCGTAGGTCTTCGCGAGCAGTGGCAGCAGTCGGCGCTGGTGCATGCCGTAGTCCAGGAGCAGCTGCTCGTCGGCGTCGGGTGCCCCGAACTGCCGGCGCCTGTTCGCGTACTTGATCGCCACGGCCAGGGCCACCTTGCTGGCGCTGATTCCGGCGCCGCCCACGCAGACCCGGCCCTGGATCAGGGTGCCGAGCATCGTGAAGAACCGGCGGTCCGCGTTCTCGATCTCCGAGAGATAGCGCCCGTCCTCGGTGACCTCGGCGTACCGGTTCAGCAGGTTGGCCCGCGGCACCCGGACGCCGTCGAACCACAGCCGGCCGTTGTCGACGCCGTTGAGACCGATCTTCTCGCCGTCGTCCTGGATGCGGATGCCGGGCAGTGCTCGCCCCTTCTTGTCCCGGATGGGTACGACGAACGCATGCACGCCATGTGATTCGTCGCCGATCTCGAGCTGGGCGAACACGACAGCCATGCTGGCGTGCGCCGCGGCGTTGCCGATGTAGTCCTTGCGAGACAGGTCGTCGGGCGTGGTGATCACGAACTCACGGGTCTGGGTGTCGTACGTCGCGAACGTGCCGAGCGCCTGGACGTTGGAGCCGTGACCGGTCTCGGTCATCGCGAAGCAGCCCATCAGCTTGCCGGTGACCAGGTCGGCGACGTACGCGTCGTGGTGGTACCTGGAGCCCAGCTGCAGGATCGCCCCACCGAACAGGCCGAACTGCACCCCGAACTTCACCAGGATCGAGAGGTCTCCGAAGGCCATCGTCTCGAAGCCAGCGGCCATGGCGCCGATGTCACCGCCGCCGCCGTACTCCGTTGGGAACCCGAGCCCCGTAGCGCCGGTCTGCGCCATCTCGCGCACCAGCTCGAGGACGCGCTCGCGAAACTCCGTCGTGGGCAGCTCGATCGCGTCGTCGAGGACGTGGGCGTGCTCCACGAGGTCCCTTCGAGCCATCGCCCGGATGTCGGCGTACTTGCCGTCGAGCAGTGCGGTCAGTGCGGGGACGTCGACGTCGGGCGGTACGCGGTCGGCCATGTCGGCACTCTGCCCCATCGGCCCAGACCCGTCACCCGGGTCACAAGAAGGTGATGCAGCTGTCGAGAGTCAGGGCCGGCCGAAGAAGTTCGGGGGGATCCAGTAGTACATGTCGCTGATCTGCACCGGCTGGCCGGTACGAGGGGCGTGGATGATCTGCCCGCCGCCGATGTACATCGCCACGTGGTGGATGGTCCCGGGGGTGGATCCCCAGAAGACGAGGTCGCCCGGACGCAGCGAAGCCACACCGATCCTGGTGCTCTGCGCGAACTGGGCCACAGACCAGTGCGGGAGTGACTTTCCGCCGGCACGCCAGGCCATCATCGTCAGCCCTGAGCAGTCGAAGGATTCCGGACCGTCGGCGGCCCAGAGGTAAGGCTTGCCGAGCTGAGCCATGGCGTAGGCGAGGGCGCGCTGCACACCAGTGCCCTGCGCGGGTGGGGTGGTGTCGACCGGACCGGCGTAGCCGCCGGCTCCAGCGCTCACCGGGTCGTAGGCGCCGTCGTGCTCTGCCTGCGTGGTGTCCTGCTTGGCACCCTTGGCGTCCTTGGCGTCCCTTTTGGCGGCCCTGCGCAGCTCGGCTGCCCGGGTCTGCTCGCTCGACTTCGATGCGGCCGCCGCGCTCTTCTGGGCGACCCGCTCGAGAGCCTTCTGTCGCTTGCCCGCCAGCTCGACCGAGATGTTCTGTGCCTCGGCCAGAGCCGAGATCAGCGCGTCCTGCTGCGACGCGATCTGGCCGGCCGTGGCTGCGGCCGAGTTGGCCGCGTCGCTTGCGGCGTCGCGCAGCACGAGGGCTTCCTCGGCGAGGGACTCCTGGTGCTTCTGCGCCTTGGCGGCTGTCTTGGTGTACCGCTCGGCAATGGCCGAGGCGGTGCGGTACCGCTGGTAGCTCGCTTCCATGGAGTCACCGGCGCTCTCCACGACGCCGTACCGGTTCATCAGGCCCTTGGGCCCCTCGTTGCTCATCATCGCCGTGGCGGTGTTGAGCTCGGTCCCGTTCTGGTAGCTGTCGGTGACCAGGGAGACGATTCCGGAGCGCTGCTGGACCACGTCGAGCTTTGCCTGCGCCTCGTCGGCCTTGGCCACGCGGTAGGCCTTGCGGGCCTCCTTGAGGCGCCACATCGCGCCGTTGTAGGCCTCGGCCGCGATGCTCGCATCGAGCGCGGCCTGCGCAAGGCGCGTGTTGGCGGCGACGAGCTGGGCCTCCATCTGTTCGACACTCCGGCGCTTGTCGGCGACCGCATCACGTGCACGTTCGACCTGACTCTGGCTGGGCACTGGGACGGAGTCTGGCTTCGGCTTCGGCTTCGCGTTTGCGGCACCGGCCAGCGACACTGTGAGTGCCAGGGTGACTGCAACGGTGGTGGCGGCCGCCGTGGCCAGGCGAGCTGCGGGACGCACCTGAAATAACCCCTTCGTTGTGGATCCCGCCCATATGGTCAGGGGAGACAAAACAGACGTTAGTGCTCACAGGCCCCACATTGAACAGTTTTCACAGAACTACAGCCTTGTAATCCGCGTGTCGACTTGACATGACTCGAGCCCCACCAGTCCCTGGAGCCCCTCCTGCCCCAACCCTGGGCAGGCGTGAAAGCGCACCGACAACCAGGGTCGTCAGGGGCGGTCGTCAGTCTTCGGTGGCCTCGACCGGCACGTCGCTCGTTGTCGTCGTCGGATGGGAATGTCGGCCGTGTTCGTCGAACTTCTGCCCGGTCGCGATGCCGCCGAGGTAGAAGGAGATGAAAGCGATGACCGCGCCGGCGATGTCGTCGGCGATGTAGTGCCACCCGAAGTACGTCGTGGAGATCACCGTGATCACCATGTACGTCCACAGCACGATCTTGATGATCCGGTGACGCACGGTGTACTGCGCGACGAGCGCCATCAACAGGGTCACGGCGACGTGCAGGGACGCAAAGCCGGCCACCGACTGCACTCCGCCGGAGAACGGGTCGAACCGAACGGAGACTCGCCCGTCCGACAGGGCTTTCTGCAGCGCCGACACCCCGGTCTCGTCGAGATCGGAGTAGAGGAAGGGGAACATGAAGTTCGGCCCCAGCGTGGGGATCATGTAGTAGCTGGCCGTGCCCAGGGTCCAGCAGATGCACTGGGCCGTGACGTACCAGTAGCCGAAGCTGACGTTGCGCGACCAGACCAGCCAGACGGTGACCGAGATCGGCACGATCGGCAGGAAGATGAGGTAGAAGAAGGACAGCACGTGCGCGGAGATGGACGTCCCGAGCAGGTCGTGCAGGAGGACCGCGGGGTCGTTGCCGAACAGCAGCCACCGGTCGAACTTGTGCAGTTCGTAGTCGCCCTGGACTCGGCTCGGGATGCCTCGTACGAACGGCAGGAAGTTCTTCAGGTTTCGGTAGCTGACGTAGGTGACGTAGAAGCAGACGAGACCGAGGACCACGAGCGTGATGCGTTCGCGGGTCCAGTGCTCACGGATGAGCAGCCGCGCCTCGTTCCTGAACTCGCGGATCCGGCCGCGTGTGCGCCACAGCGTGCGGGGCACGATGTCGGCGATGAACGCACCGAGGCAGAGCAGGGGGATTCGCACGAAGGCCGGGCCGAGGAAGCCCTCCGGATCGCGCAAGGGATACCCGAGCGACTGGGCCGTGATGATGGCCAGCACGCCCATGACCACGGCGATTGTCACCATTGGTGCATAGGCGCGCCGCTTCACAAGGCGTCAGTCTAGGGATGATCACCCAGCCCTTGGTCATCGGGGACGGGCGCGATTCTCGATGCGTCGATGGACACCCGCACCTGCGCCCCGACACGTACGTCGGTCCCGGGGTCGGCCACCGCAGGGAGTGAGCCGGCGCCGTCGACATCGAGCTGTACCCGGATCTGGTCGGGCGTGACCCGCGCCTCCTCGACCCGGGCGCTGAGCACTCCCGCGGGATCCACCCGGAGCGCTGAGCGTCTCAGCGCCACTGCCTGCCAGGTCGCGGTCGGGGCCGCCACTTCGCGCAGCCGCCGTGCCCGGTCGCCCGTGAGCACCGTGGCGTAGCCGAGGAACTGGGCAGTCCAACCGTCCGCTGGCCTCCGCCAGACCTCGTCGAGGGTGCCGCTCTGCACGATCCGGCCGTCGCGCATGACGGCCATCCGGTCGGCCACCGCGAAGGCCTCCTCCTGGTCGTGGGTGACCAGCATCGCCGTGGCCCCGGCTGCACGAAGGATGTCGTGCAGGTCGCCGGCAAGGCGCTCGCGCAGACCGCGGTCCAGTGCGCTCAGCGGCTCGTCGAGGAGGAGCAGCCTCGGGTCGACGGCGAGTGCGCGGGCCAGGGCGACCCGCTGGCGCTCACCTCCGGAGAGGGTCGCCGTCATCCGGTCGGAGTACCCGGGCAGGTTGACCAGCTCGAGCAGCTCCTCGGACCGTGCCCGCTGGGCGGCCCGGCTCCGGTGGCGCAGCTTCAACGGGTAGGCGACGTTTGCGGCGACGTCGAGGTGGGGGAACAGCTGGCCGTCCTGGAACATCAGGGCGAAGTCACGCTTGTGGGTCGGTACGCCGGCGAGGTCGTGCCCGTCGTACCTGATGGAGCCGGAGGCCGGCGACTCGAGGCCGGCCACCGCGCGCAGCAGCGTCGACTTGCCACACCCGGACGGGCCCAGCACGGCGACGACCGAGCCGGCCGGGACCTCGAGGTCGACGTGGTCGACGGCAACCGTCGCCCCGAAGCGCACGGTCAGGTCGCTGACCTGCAAACCGCTGACCATCAGAAGGCTCCCATCGACCCGACGCGCAGGCGCTGCACGGCGAACATCACGGCGGCAGTGGTGGTGGCCAGCACCACCGAGGCAGCCATGGCCATCCCGAAGTTGGCTGCCCCAGGGTGGCCGATCAGGCGGTAGATGACCACCGGCAAGGTCGGGCTGTCGTCGCGGGCCAGGAAGCTCGTGGCGCCGAACTCTCCGAGAGAGACCGCGAAGGCGAACCCGAGTGCGGCCAGGAGCGCCCGCCACGCAACCGGCAGGTCCACGGTGAGTACGACGCGCAGCGGGCCGGCCCCGAGCGACGACGCCGCCTGCCGCTGGCGATCGTCGATCGAGTGCAGCACCGGACCCACCGTGCGGACCACGAGCGGCAACGCCACCATCGCCTGCGCGATCGGGATCAGCAGCGCGGAGCTGCGCAGGTCCAGCGGCGGACGGTCGAGCGTGATCAGGAACCCGAAGCCCACGGTCACGGCGGAGACCCCGAGCGGCAGCATGAACAGCCCGTCGAGCACACCGGGCAGTCGTCCTCCGGCCGGGCGGGAGACGAGGAACGCCACGACCGAACCGAGCGAGAGCGCCAGGAGGCTTGCGAGGAGGGCGATGCTGAGCGAGTTGAGCAACCCGTCGGTCGCGGGCACGAGCAGTGCGTTGCGTTCTCCGGTGGTTCCCAGGTCGCGGTAGTTCTGCAGGCCCCACCGTTCGCCACGGCGCAGGGAGGCGAGCACCAGTGAGGCCAAGGGGGCCATCAGGAACACCACGACCACCGCGGTCCAGAGCAGCACCGGCACGTGGGCGCGCCGCGGTCGCGGAACAGGGCGGGTGGTGCGGTCGATGGCCACAGCCGAGCGTCGTACGCGCGCGGACAGGACGAGCAGCCCGGTGATCACCAGCACCTGCAGCACCGACAGCGCGGCGGCGCCGGACAGGTCGAGCTCCTGCGTGGTGAGCAGGTAGATCTCGGTCTCGACGTTGGCGTAGCGCAGGCCGCCCATCGTGAGCACGACGCCGAACGACGTCGCACAGAAGAGGAAGACGACACTGGCCGCCGACACGATCCCGGGCAGCAGCGCCGGCAGCGTCACTGTGCGCAGCACCTGCCAGGGGTTGGCACCGAGTGCGGCTGCGGCCTCCTCGCGACGGGGGTCGATCGCCTCCCAGAAGGCGCCGACCGTGCGTACGACGACACTGATGTTGAAGAACACCAGGGCCGCCACGATCGCGGCCGCCGTACCGTCCAGACCGAGTACGCCGAGCGGGCCGGAAGGTGCGACCAGCTGCCGGAAGGCGACGCCCACCACCACGGTCGGCAGCACGAAGGGCACCACCACCAGAGCACGGAGCAGGTCGCGGCCCGGGAACCTCAGCCGGTGCAGGGCGAACGCGACCGGGACCCCCACCACCACGGCCACCAGCGTCGCGCTGGCGGCCGACCAGAGGGTGAACCACAGGACCCGATGCACCCGGGGCCGGCCGAGCACCTCCAGCACCGCACCCGGCGCGAAGGAGCCATCGGGCCAGAACCCGCGGACCAGCATCCCGGCCACCGGGTACAGGAAGAACAGCACGAGTGCGGCCAGTGGCACCGCGGCCAGCGCCACGGTGCCCAGCCGGCCGGCTGGTCGTCGAGCCCAGCCGAGACCGGTCACTGGCTGGTGATGTCCCGCCACTTTCGCAGCCACTCGGTGCGGTTCGCGGTGATCTCAGCCGGGTCGACCGCGTGGGGCTTCGGCGCCGCCTTTGCGTACGTCGCCCAGGCATCCGGTAGGGCAACCGTCGCGTCGACCGGGTAGACGTACATGTTGTCGGGCAGGGCCGCCTGGAACTCCTGGCCGAGCATGAACTCGATGAACTCCTCCATGCCATCCGGGTTCTTCGCGCCCTTCAGCACCGCGGCGTACTCCACCTGGCGAAAGCAGGTGTCGAGCAGGGCGCGGGTGGTCGGCTTGGTCTCGCCCTCGGGGATGGTGAACGGCGGTGAGGAGGAGTACGACGTGACGATCGGACGTGAGCCCTTGCCACCGCCAGCGGTGAAGTCCACCTCGTAGGCGCTGGACCAGTCCGAGGTGACCTTGGCGCCGTTGGCCATCAGCTTCGCCCAGTAGTCCTCCCAGCCATCACCCTCGGCGGCGATCGTGGCCAGCAGGAACGCCAGGCCGGGTGAGGAGGTGGTGGCGCCCGGGGTCACGAAGAGGTCCTTGTAGGCCGGGTCGGTCAGGTTCGCCAGGGTCCTCGGCGGCGCCTGGTTCCGCTTGGCGAACCAGGTCTCGTCGACGTTGACGCATACGTCGCTGTAGTCGATCGGGGTCAGCTGCTCCGACTCCTTCGTCCCCGTGAGCCGGTACTGGTCCGCCGACTTCGGCAGCCCCTTCGCGGTGTACGCCGACAGCACGCCCTCGTCGACCGCGCGGGAGGCGAAGGTGTTGTCGATGCCGTAGACACCGTCGGCGAGCGGGGAGTCCTTGGTCAGCACCAGCTTGTTGGTGAGCTGACCGGCGTCGCCCTGCGGCTGCACCTTCACGGTGATCCCGGTTTCCTCCTTGAACTGTGCGAGCACCTCCTTCGACATGTTCCACGAGTCGTGAGTGACGACGACAAGCGACTTCGGGTCGCCCTCTTCTGCGGACCCACCGGAGGTGCCACAACCGGCCAGCAGGGCGCACGCCAGGGATGGGCCCAGGAGCGCGACCACTCGGGGGCGGGGGAGGAAACGCAATCGCATCGGAAATCTCCTTCGACTTCCTTCGCCGGTACTAGCCGGATCAGGTTCAAGGGTCTGCGATTCGCCGCACTCTCAGCGCCATTGCAGGCGCTCCCCTGTCGGACCTCGTCACCCTAGCCCGCCGACCACGCAGAGGCTCGACGGGTAAGCGTGCCGGAAGTGCTACATTGTGCTACATGGAGCGCGTCGGAGTGCGTGAGCTGCGCCAGAACGCCAGCAAGGTGCTCGCCCGGGTCGAGGAGGGCGAGGTCATCGAGGTGACCAACCACGGCCGGGTGGTGGCACACCTCGTTCCCGCGCCGGCTCGCCCGATGTCGCGGGCGGACATGATTGCTCGCGGTGAGCTGATCCCCGGGCGCGGCAACATCCTGGACATCAAGCCGGTCAAGGCACCACCAGGAACGCCGAGCAGCCAGGAGCTCCTCGACGAGCAGCGGGAAGAGCGGTTGTGATCTATGCCGACACCTCGGCCCTGATGAAGCTGGTGCGCGACGAAGCCGAGTCTGATGCTCTCGCGCGATGGCTCGCTGACCACGCGCGGCACCGGACGTCCGTCACCACCAACGTGATCGGGATCGTGGAGCTCCACCGCGCTGCGGCGAGGGTGAGTCCAGAGGCGGTTGCCACGGCAACCGTGCTTCTCGCTCGGATCGACAAGCGCGAAATCACGCCGACCGCGGTGGCCCTGGCGTCGGAGATGCCGCCACCGCAGCTGCGAACTCTTGATGCACTGCACATCGCCTCCGCTGCCGAGCTGCCCCAGCTGAGCGCGTTCGTGACGTACGACGAGCAGTTGGCCTCCGCGGCCGAGGGCTACGGGTTGCCGGTCGTCTCGCCGCGCTGAGCCAGCGGCCTGAAACCGACCGTGGGGCCGTCGATGCGCTGGACCCTGCCCTGCAGGGCGAGGAGCTCCAGGTGGGCCAGCGTCTCGAAGGCGGCAAGCACGGCGTCGAACGGGCCGAGCTCGTGACGCCTGCGCTCCCGACGGGTCCAGGGCAGCAGGCCGGCCACCTCCCACGCCGTACCTGCACCGGCCTCGACCGCATCCAGCGACTGCTTGAGTCGTACGTCGTGGTGCGCCACCAGCTCGTCGATTCGGGCGTGCGACGACTCCGTGACCGGGCCGTGCGCCGGCAGCAGCTTCATGTCCGGCATGGCGCGCACCTTGGCGAGCGACTCGAGATAGTCGCGCAACGGCTGCTGGACGTACGCCGGTTCGAAGCCGATCGACGGAGTGATCGTGGACAGCACGTGGTCACCGGCAAACAGCAGCGACGCCTCAGCGTCGGCAAAGACGTAGTGCCCCTGGGTGTGCCCCGGAGTCGACACTGCGTCGAGCCGCCGACCGCCGAGGTCGATGACCAGATCACGATCCAGCCACGCGTCGGGAAGCCCGTAGCTGTCCAGGGGTGGATCGTGCGCCGGCATCATGCTGCGCCAGCCCGCTGCCATCTCCTCCGCGCCGGCAGCGCGGAGCCGCTCCAGGTTGGGGTCCTCGTTCAGGGCGTCCTGATGGACCAGGTCCATGCTCGCCTTGTCGCCCAGCCCGAGGGAGACGTGCGCGCCGACCTCGCGTCCGATGATCGAGGCCTGGGTGTAGTGGTCGCGGTGGATGTGGGTGACCAGGAACCTTCCGATGTCTCGGATCGAGTAGCCGAGCTGGCCGAGCCCGGCCTCGAAGACCTTCCTTGACTCGGGGATGGCCCAGCCACCGTCGATCAGCACCAGCCCGCGGCTGCTCTCGACGACGTAGACGTTGACCGCTCGAAGCGCGTCCGACGGCAGCGGAAGCGGAAGCCGGTGCACGCCGGGAGCCACCTCGAACGCGCCGGGCTCGGTCCACTGACCGCGTCCTGCCCGGTCCATGGCCTGGTTGCTCACCGAAATGACGCTACCAATGTGACCGGTTCTGTTTGCGACGAGCAGGCAGGAACCAGACCGGCATCCTCAGGCCAGCTCGGCCCAGGGCTCGTCGGCCGCCAGCGGCACCTGCAGCAGGAACGTGGAGCCTCGGCCCGGTTCCGAGCTCACGCTGAGGGTCCCGCCGTGGCTCTCGACGATCTGCTTGGTGATGAACAGCCCCAGGCCCTGACCGGGAAGGTGGGCAGTCGGTTCCTCACGGTGGAAGAGCTCGAAGATGCGGGTCCGTGCTTCGTCGCTGATGCCCGGCCCTTGGTCGTGCACCGCGATCATGGCGCTCTCCACGCCACGGTCGAGGGCCACGGACACGGTCGAGAGGGACGGCGAGAACTTGATCGCGTTCCCGAGCAGGTTGGCCAGCGCCCGCTCCAGCTTGACGGCGTCACCCTCGACCCAGCAGCCCTCGTCGTCGGCCTGGTCGATGAGCAGCAACAGCTTCATGCCCCTCGCCACGGTCAACACCCTGGTGCGCTCGACCACGGAGGTCACGAGCTCGACCAGGTTCACCCGCGAGTAGACCGGGTTGGCGCTGGTGTCCGTGGCGGACCCGGCGCTCATGTCTGCGATCATCGCGGCCATCGTCAGCGCCGAGCGATGCATCTGCTCGAGGCGACGGCGTACGACCGGGTCGAGGGACTGGTGCTCCAGCAGAAGCTCGCTCAGCCCGACGATCACCTGAGTGGGATTCAGGAGGTCGTGCGCGGTGATGGCGCTCATCCGGCGCTGGGAGGCCAGCTCACCGTTGATCCGACCCAGTTCGCGCAGGAGCAACTCGTGGCCCCGGTCTTCCAATGACACTGAACCTGTCCCCCGTCCAAGCCCCGACACAGCGATCGTCTCAGCGAGCTGGGCGCCCCGGGTGGGCGCCGAGCCGAACACTGGCGACCACCGTGTCTTCGGCTTTCCGAACAAGAGAATAGGCGATTTGTTGGGCAAAGCACTATCGGACCCCGACTGTGCTGGATTGTGGCTGCAAAATCCGCGCATACGCGGCCAATCGACGAGCTGGATCTCTTTTTCGGCCACTGGTCTACGACACTCTGGTCCCGGGCCGCCCGCCAGTGACGGGGCCACAGTGAGCGTCTACGCTGGCTTCCTGGCTCGTTGCCCGTGGTCAAGCAACGCGCAGTCGACTCGCAGACAAAGTGCGGATCGGTGCGACGCCTGCTCGGTGTGATGGGAGTTCGCGATGGCTCGATCCATCTGTGCCTCGCTCCGGGACGAGCACGCCCGCAAGGATTCACTCCCATGACGTCCGGCACGGTCGACGACCAGCTGGTCTGGCTGTGCGCGGCCGCGGTCGAGGCCACGGGCGTGAGCAGCTGTGGTGTCACCATGTCGGTCAACGGTGGCCAGAGCGTCACCGCGCACGCATCCGACGCACGCGCGAGGGCCGTGGAGGCCCTGCAGCACACGCTCGGCGAAGGACCCGGGGTGGCCGCGTCCGACTCAGGTGCAGCCGTCCTGGTGCCCGACCTCAGAGACTTCGATGGCGCCAATGACCACCGATGGCCGACGTTCGCCGCGCAGGCTGTCGAGCTGGGAGTGCATGCCGCGTTCGCGTTCCCGCTGCTCCTCGGCACGTCCAGCGTCGGGGCGCTCAGCTTCTACCGGACCGAGGGCGGTGACCTGAGCGCGGAGGAGTTGGCCCAAGGCTGGATCACCGCTGACGCAGTGACCCAGGCCTTGGTCGACCCCGCGGAGCAGGTCCCGGGCGGAGTGGAACAGCTGGACCCGCTGCGTGTCCATCAAGCGGCGGGGATGGTCACGGTGCAGCTCGGCGTACCGATCGACCAGGCGCTTGTGCGCATGAGGGCGACTGCCTTTGCCGATGGACTCAGCGTGGACGAGCTTGCCGACGCGATCGTGCAACGACGCCGGCGCCTTACTAAGGAGGACCCATGACATCCCAGACCAGGCTGCAGCGACAAGTCAGCCTCGCTGAACGGTTCGTCGCCCTGGCGGACACGCTGGTCGACGACTACGACGTCGTCGAGGTTCTCGACGAGCTGATGGGGACGTGCCTCGAGCTGCTCGACGTCGAGGAAGCCGGACTCCTGCTGAACGATGCAAAGGGGAACCTGCAACGGGTGGCGTCATCAAGCGAGGGGGCCCGTCTCCTCGAGCTGCTCCAGGTCCAGACCCGCGTTGGCCCCTGCTTCGAAGCCGTGCAGACCGGGCAGACAGTCATCGTGGAGGACATCGCAGAGTCCCGCGAGCGGTGGCCGACATTCGCGGACCGCGCCGGCGCCAGCGGCTTCAGCTCGGTCTACGCCTTCCCGATGCGCCTGCGCGAAGCGACCATCGGGGGGCTGAACCTCTTCGGCGTCCGCCCGCACACGCTCGACGAGGAGTCTCGCGTCATTGCCAAGGCCCTGGCAGACATCGCCACGATCGGAATCCTTCAGCAGCGCTCCATCCATCGGACCTCGTTGCTGGCCGAGAACCTCCAGCGGGCGCTGAACACCCGCATCGTCGTGGAACAGGCCAAGGGCATCTTGTCCGAGCGCGGAGGCCTTCGGATGGAGGAGACGTTCAACGTGCTGCGTTCCTACGCACGCAGTCACAACCTCAAGCTGAGCTCGCTGGCACACTCCGTGGTGTATCCGCCCCACATGGCCGACGCTGTGCTTGCCTACGCACCGCGCCCCTCCAGCCCGGACTGAGGTCCGCAGCGCCCACCCCCCGCTCTGACTATGGCCAAACCCCCGCAACTGTCGTAACGTCATCGAGAACGGGCCAGTCCCGTTATTCGCGACCTCCGGTCGTGGCAGCCCGGACCCCGCTGCTCGCAACGTCAGAGCCATCGTGGGGCAGCCGTGCAGAGCAGAGACCTCCCAGTCCGGACGCGGTCAGCCGCGTTGTTGGGATGTGCGTACGCCGCACACCCCAACAGCTGCCCGGGGACCCAGAGTGAGCCGCACTCCCTCCATCCCTGTGCGGTTTCGCCGACCGGGGACTGAACCCCGGGCCGGGGGCCCTCGGGCGAGCCACACACCCGCCAACTGTGTGGTCTCGCCCGAGGTGGTTCCTGCGGGCCCACTCCCCTTCTGGCGCGGCAGCGGGGATCCAGCCAGCATGGGACATGGCCTCATCAAGGACCCGCGCTCGCGGCGGGGCCGTCGACCCGGTCGACGTTCTCGTCGTAGGCGCAGGACCGACGGGTCTTGCCCTGGCTGCACAGCTCACCGCGTTCGAAGTGTCGGTACAGGTCGTCGACGGCAAGGCACACCCGGTCGCGGAGTCCCGGGCGCTGGCAGTGCAGCCGCGCACCCTCGAGGTCCTGCGCGGGAGCGTCACCGGGCGGCTACTCGAGCGCGGCAACCGTGCGGTGAGGCTGCAGTGGCACGCGGGCGGCCGGACCGCGACCCTGCCGCTGTTCGACATGGGGATGGACGACACGGCGTACCCGTTCCTGCTGTTCCTGTCCCAGGCAGAGACCGAACAAGCGCTCGTCGACCACCTCGCCGACCAGCGCGTGGACGTGCAGTGGCGCACGCGGCTGGTCGGGTACGAGACCATCCCCGGCGGGCATCTGCTGTGTTACCTGGTCGAGGCGACCGGAGAACACCGGCAGGTCGAGGCCCGCTACCTCGTCGGGTGCGACGGCGCCCACTCGACCGTGCGGGAGCAGGCCGGCATCGGGTTCACCGGTGGCCGCTACCCGCAGACCTTTCTCCTCGCGGACACCGACGCCGAAGGTCTCGAGCCCGACTCGGCCCACGTCTGGTTCGGTGCGAACGGGCCGCTGTTCTTCTTCCCTCTCCTGCGCCCGGCGGCCTGGAGGATGCTCACCCCCCGGCAGAGTGCCGGTCGTGGGAGTGGTCCCCGACAAGCTTTGCGCCGGCCGCGACCTGCGGTGGACGGGCCGGTCGACACCGGAGTCGACATGGGCCCGGTGGATCTCGGCGAGCTGCAATCCGTCGTCGACAACGCCACGGACGGCGCCGTTCGGCTCGCGACCCCGGTGTGGTCAACCGCGTTCCAGCTGCACCACCGGCAAGCCGACACCTATCGGAAGGGGCCGGTGTTCCTGGCCGGCGACGCTGCGCACATCCACAGCCCGGCCGGTGCTCAAGGGATGAACACCGGCATCCAGGACGCCGTCAACCTCGGCTGGAAGCTCAGCCTGGTCTGCCGCGGAGACGCCCCTGCGCGTCTCCTGGACACCTACGACCTCGAACGGCGTCCCGTCGGCGCGTTCGTACTTCGCTTCACCGATCGGGCCTTCACCGCGGCGACCTCGACCTCGCCCGTCGTACGGTTCGCCCGCACGCACCTCGCGCCACGAGGACTCGCTCTCGCCTGCCTGCTGCCGCGAGCTCGCGCTGTGGCCTTCCGCACCGTGTCCGAGCTGAGCGTCAGCTACCCCGACACCCTGGGCGCAACCGACCGCCGCGACCAGGGACATGGCGCATCCGCGCAAGGCTTGCTACGCAGACTGACCCATCGGGCCCATCGGGCACCGCGTCCCCGCCCGGGCGAGCGCCTCCCGGACGTCCGGGTCGGAGAAGGCCCCGAGATACGCTGGTTCCTCGACTCCCTGACCGACCCGGCGTTCCACCTCGTGCTCTGCGGACTGCCCGCGGCGTGGGACGAACAGGCCCTTGCCGCGGTGACGCGCCGACACGGCAACCTGCTGCGCACCCATCACGTCAGCCAGGTGACCCGCGACATCACCGCCCACTGGGGCGTTAGCGACGTGGCCCAGCTTCTCGTCCGACCCGACGGACACGTCGCCTACCGGCGCGAGGACACCGACCTGTCAGGAGTCTCGGCTCTGCTCGCCCGCTGGCTCAGCGGATGACCGGACGTCGTGCGTCGATTGCTCGTGGGCTCAGTCCAAGGTCTCGCACACTGCGCGACGCTCAGCTCGAAAAGACGCCGGGGACCATGCTCCTGTTCGCGGTGCCCGCCGGGAGGTCATACGAACTGGTCGCCATGGCTGCCACAACGTATGACGTCCTGCGGGACGTCATACGAACTGGTCGCCATGGCTGCCACAACGTATGACGTCCTGGGTCGGCCTGGTCTGCCTTCGCATCGGTGCCTTCCCAGCGAGCCGCTGAGCGCCCGCTCGCTTTAGGATCCCTGGGACTGATTCGCTAGCAGGAGTCGGGCTTCGGCTGGGACAATCGGGCGCGTGCTTCGAGCTGCGTCCGTGTTGTGCTGGATCAACGCGATCGGTTTCGGCGTGTTCACCATCCCGGCCATTGCACGAGTCTGGGCTGGCAGGGACATCCCCATGGTGATGGGCTTTCCGGCGTACGGCCGCGGTCCGTTCGAGCAACACGGGCTCAAGTCCACCGTGCCGCTGCTTGCTGGCTTCCTGCTCGTGTGCGTCCTGGAGGGCGTCGCCGGCTGGCTGCTCTGGGGTGGCCATCGCAGCGGGGCGATCCTGGCCATCGCTCTCCTCCCCCTGGGAGCGGTCTACTGGTGGGGCTTCGCGCTACCCATCCCGCCGATGTTCGCCCTCGTTCGCACAGTCCTGATCGTCGCTGGCTGGCAAAGCCTCACCCGCTGACGGCTGTCGGCCCCGAGGCGCGAGCAGGCTGCCGAGGCCCCGGCTGCTCGGAACGGTCGGTCTTCTCCACAGCTGGAGGGGCAGCGGATTCCGAGAGCGCGGCCGCCGCCGCCCGCGCTGTGATGGCCACGCCAGCGGCCCTCTCCGAGTTGTCGGCAGCGACCTTCTCGGCCGTCCTCGTGGTGAGCCGAAGGAGTGCCAACGCGGCGCCGGCAACCTCGTTCTCGAAGGCATCGTCGGCGACCGCTGTCATGCGGGCCATCTGGGCGGCGGCCGATGCAACAGCGGTGGCTACCACGCCGGCGGCGCGGGCGGTGTCCTCAGCCGTGGACCGGGCAGCCGCCTCGACAGTCGCAGCCACGACGAGCGCCCGGAGCTCAGCTGAGCCGTCGTCCCCCGCGGGAGCGGCACCGATCTCCTGTCTTGCCAGCTCAGCTGCTCTCGCCACCTGCGCCGCGGCCAGATTGGCTCGAATCTGCACTCTCAACGCTGTGCGCGATGCGTCCCGGGCGACCGTCATCGCCGCCGCCTCCGCGGCGACGGCTCGAGCTTCTCGGGCTCTCTCTCCCGCGCGCGCAGCTTTCTCCGCTGCCCTCGCGACCGCCTCGGCGATCAACGTCACGGCAACGGCAGTCTGCGCAGCCTCGGCCTCCAGGGCGACCGCGACGGCTTCCGCCACCACGGCGGCTGCGACCCCTTCCTGGTCGACAGCCGCGTCCGGCGACCCGCCCGCAGCACCGTCTCTAGGTGCGGGGATCCCCTGACTCGGTCCGCCCTGTCTGCCCGATCTGAAGGCCAGCACACCCGCTTTCGCGTATCGCCTTCGCCCGCCGGGGGTCCGGATGGACTCGAGCTTTCCAGAGGTCGCCCACCTGCTCACCGTCTTGGGGCCGACGGAGAGGATGGCCGCCACCTCCGCGGTGGTCAGCAACCCCTCCTCCACTGAGTGCTCCTTCACGACGGCCTCCCGAACCGATCCGCGTAGTTGGGGCCCTTGGTTTCCTCGTTCACAACACCCGCAGCTCTGCATGGCGTCGCCCGAGGCGAGGGCCAAACAGTGAGCTCATTCATCATGCGGCCTGCGGGGCAAGACCAGATCCACCTGTCGAATCAGCGGCAGATCGACCGTGAAGGTCGAGCCGACCAGATGCTTCGAACGTACTGAGATGTTGCCGCCGTGGCTCTTGACGATCGCGTCAACGATCGTCAGGCCGAGTCCGGAACCCTGAATTGCGTGCTCTTGTGCAGTGGAGGGTCGGAAGAACCGCGAGAACAGTTCTTGCTGCTCCGCCTCGGGAATCCCGACGCCATTGTCGCTGATCGCAATGCGAGCCTGCCCCGCCGAGATGAACAGCCTGCACAGCACCCAACCACCGTCCTCGGTGAACTTCATCGCATTGGTCAACAGGTTCGTGACCAGCGACTCGAGGCTCTCCACGTCGCCGCGCACCATCACCGGGACAGCGGGGACATCGAATGTGACTTCAACCCGGCTGGCAGTGATGACCGGCTCGAGCGTCGCCTTCACCCTGGCGATCACCTGCGCCACGTCCACGGGCAGCTGCACGAGGTTGGCAACGTGGTGCTCGAGGCCCGAGAGGGTCAGCAAGTCGTTGGCCAGCGCGGTGAGCCGATCGCTGTTGCGCTTCATCGTGTCGAGGAACTCACCTTGGGCGGAGGTAAGAGGCCCCGCGTCGCCATCCTGGAGAAGCTCGATGAACCCGGTAATGGTGGTCATCGAGGTCCGTAGCTCATGGCTGACTGCGGCGACGAAGTCGGTCTTCGCCTGACGGGCCTTGGCGTTGAGCAGGTATGCCGTTGCGACATCCGCGAGGGTCTGCGCTGCAAACATTTCGCGCTCACCGAGTGCACCGGCGGTCGTGCTGTAGAGGTCGAGAGCGCCCAGGCTCTTCCCGGCGTACCGGAGAGGGAACGTGAAGACCGCTTCAAGCCCATTGGCGCGCGCGATCTCGGCGAACCTGGGGAAGCGGTCGTCGTCAGCCAGGTTCGCGATCACGATCGGTCCATCGGACTCGTAGGCGGCCCGGCCCGGTCCTTCGCCCAGTGCGGTCTGCAGACGCTCGTAGCGAATCGCCGACGCATCCGATCCGGCGATCACCTTCGGGTGAGTGGTGGCGGAAATCAGTGAGACCCCGGCGGCGTCGACCGGGAGGACGTCCACGATCCGTTGCACCAGATGGTCCAGGATCCCCTGGATCGGGAAATCCGTCACGAGTGTCCGTGCGAACTCGCTGAGTACCACCGACAAACGGTCGTCGATGCTCAAGCGGTCATCGATGTTCACATGGTCCCCAAAATGCACAGATGGCTAGCCGCGAGGGTCTGGGCGGTGGGTCGTTTTCGACCCTACGCGCGCGAGGGTGTTGACAGGGCCGCTTTGGAACAAGCGGGTGGGCGACTGTGTAGAAGACTGTGCAGATGGATGGCGCCACGGCGGATAACTCCAGGACGATCGAACTCAGCCGTTCCGAACTTCGGGAGATCACCGCCTACGCGGTGGCGTGCGCGCAGCCCGCATTGGCAGTCTTCGAACGTGAGCGCGCTGAGGACCGGCGACCGCGAGCCGCGATGGACGCTGCGCACGCGTTCGCGGATGGAGGCGAGCGGACCAAGGCGATGCGTGACAGCGCGTGGGCGGCGCACCGGGCGGCTCAGGACGCCCGCGATGCAGGACAAGCCGCGGCAAGCGACGCTGCGCGGGCAGCCGGCAACGCGGTCGGTGCGGCGTTCCTCCACCCTCTGGCGGAAGCTACCCAGGTCAGGCACATCCTCGGGTCGGCCGCCCATGCAGCACGAGCGCTCGAACTCTCCCCTGGAGACGATCCCGCTGTCGGGGCCGACCAGATCGCGCAGGCGCTGATCCTTGCGAATCCCGTCGTGGTGGATGTTCTGAGTCGCTACCCCGTCGCCCCATCCGGCGGCGGGCGGGTCGGAGAGCTGCTCCGTCAGTTGGACGCGTCGCTGCGCTGAACTGAACACTTGGTTCAAAGCTCGTGCGTGCGCGAGGTGCGGCCGGACGTCAGGTCCGGCGCGGTCCACCGTGCCCGGCGAGGCACGTCCAGTGACCACCTTGGCGAACCCACACTTGCGTCATCGGCATCCGAAATGTTTCGGACCCGTCGTCCGAGAGCACCGCGTCGGGACTGCCCAGGTCTTGTGAACGCCAGACCGTGTGGCCTTGAGTGTTTCGACGCACGTACTCCTGACGGCTGTAGGTCTCACCCGCGTGCGACGTCCGTCTGACTCTTGGTGAAGCAGGCTGGCGAGTCGGTTGGCGTCACCTTCGGCGAGAGCCGACGCCCGTGCCTGAGCGGCCTCTATCACCTGGTCCTCGGCGTCCATGGATGTCAGCGTGACACGAGGATGTCGGCCAAGAGGCACGTAAGGGTGGAAAACGAATTCTTCGCCGGAGTCGGTGCTCACTCCAAGGGCCTGTGTGGTTGATCGCATGCATCTGGTGCGTGGGATCAACCACGTAAGCGCAATCGGGCGCGGAGGTTCACGGTCAGTCGGTCTCGATGGCAGCGACGACATCGTGGCTCGGGTCACTGTTGCCCTGGACGCCAAGGAGTGGGAGTGCGTCGTCGTGGGCGGCGGGATCCGCGGGCCTGAAGAGCAGGTCGAGCTCTTCGAATCCGTCATCAACCTGATCCGACTGCATGCTCCCCAAGCGGCGATCGCCTTCAACACCACGCTGCAGGACATCGACGACGCCGTCGCCCGAAGTCTCCAGCCGCGCGGTCACATGCCGGTGGCCTGAGACGCGAGTACGCCGCTCGCAGTGACATCGTCAGATCCCTGGAAGCCAACTCACTGGACGCGTTGGTCCGTAGCCTGACCCGGTGCCCTTCACCCTGAGCCATCCCGCAGCCGTGCTGCTGTTGGGCAGAACGGGGCTCCCAGTGGGAGCGATGGTGGCGGGGTCGATGGTTCCGGATGCGCCGATGTTCGTTCCGGTCCCCGGCGCGTACGCCGTGAACACAGCCTTGTTGGCGTCGTGACGGTGGACGTGGTGCTGGGCGTCCTGGGCCTCGCCATCTGGTTCGGGCTGATACGCGACGCCCTGGTTGACGTCGCACCGGCGGCGGTCCGCGAGCGCCTGGCGGCGACAGCCCGCTATTCGCGCACGCAATGGCTCCTGGTGCCGGCCGGTGTGGCCCTCGGAGCGTTGTCACATGTCGTGTGGGACGCGTTCACACATCCGAATCGGTGGGGTGCCCAGAACGTCGGATGGCTCCACGAAATGCATGGAGGACTGATTGGGTCCGCCTGGGCGCAGTACCTCTCTGGCGCGCTCGGGGTCGTGGTCGTGGGCGCTTGGGCGGTTGGCTCGTTGCGCGGGAAGTCACGGCTGACACGTCCCCCGCTGGTGCCGCATCTCAGCACCAGGTCACTGGCAGTGGTCGTGCTTGCCGTTGCAGCGGTCACGGGCATCGCGATCTTGACCCGTGCTTCCGACGGACTGCACGCCATGGCCTTCCGCGGCGCGGTTCTGGGCACAATCGCCACAGTCGTCGGCTCGCTGGTACTCGCGACGGTGTGGCAACTGCACGCGAGGCGAATCCTCCAGAGTGCCTGACTCTCGCGGGTGGCGCGGGAGCGGCTTGCGTGGTTGATCGCACGCACCACGTGAAGGGGATCAACCACACAAGCCCTGATTGGGTGGACGACTGCAGGGTTCCGCGGCCGACCGGGGAAACCGGACGTTGTACGGCGATGCTTCGGGCCACAACGTCCGGGATCGACTGACAACCCGGTCCGGCTCGGTCGAGACGGTCAAGTCCAGCTTGGGCAGGGAGCTCGGATCCGCCGTTGCCGGCGTACTTCCCTACCGGCGGGTGAGGCGGACCGAGGCGTACTTGCGGAAGTCCGTGCCGCGCATGTTGCCGTCGATCGCGAACACCCGGACCACCAGCGGGCCGCGGGTCAGACCCTTGATCCGGACGGTCCGCCAGTTCGTACCCACGAAGAGCGCGAGGGCGCTGTAGGGGTCGAACCTGTTGAAGGTTGCGGCCTCGGTGCGGAGTCCCCTGACCCAGCGGCGGTAGATGGTGTTCGGATCACTGCCGTTGTACTGCTGCAGGAAGTACCAACGACCGCGCCGCTTCTGCAGCACTTCCACTCTCAACTCCACGGTCCCGACCCCCTGGTCAACGACGGTTCCGCGGATCACTCTCCATGCCGAGATCCGGTGCCGGAGACGTGGTCGTGGCTGGATGAGGCGAACGAACGGGGCGGCCGTGTCCCGAAGGACCCTGACCGTGGGCAGGTTGATGGTGGTGCTGTTGGCGTCCTCGTCGGTGAGTCGCACCTGCGGTGTGAACGTGCCGGGCTGACGGTAAGTGAGCACGCAGCCCTGGTTCGGGCACGGGAAGGCGGCTGGTGTGAACCCGCTGCCGTCGCCGCGGGACACCTCCAGCACGAGGTCCTCCGGGGCGGTCTCGTCGTCGGTGACACCGCTCGGCGTGATCCGGAAGTCCTCGCCGTACGGCCGATTCTGGTCACCGTCGACGACTCGCAGGTGGGCGGTGGTCCGGTCAAGGGTGAAAGTGCCCGTCGGGTGGCCAGGTTCCGCGGCGTACGAAGGCGCCGCAACCTCGAGTGCCACCAGGGCACCCGCCACCACGACGGCAAGCACGCGACGAATCGTCATCACTCCCAGAGTCGCACACACGGACCTTGGCTCTCGGTCAGATCGACCAGCCGCTCGCAGGCGTCATGCCGATGTACGGAAATCACTCGCCGGTCTGAGGGGTTGGTGGCTTCCCACGATCCCGTGGGAAACGCCAACTTCCCGTCCTTTGCAAGGCACGGGCAGCTGGTGTTTAGCACGGGAACCTGGTGCTGGAGGGACCCGATGAACCGGCAGCTCGACCCGGTGGCGCACCACCGCGTCCTTCCCATCGACATCGATGCATGGAACGCTCCGCAACACCCGTTCGTACCTGCATGAAGGAGCCTCGTGGACCTCGCCACCCGTATGCCGCCCACCGCTGAAAATGCCGCCTCCAGCACTCCGCACGTCGGGTTCTTCTTCGTCGATGTCTTCGCAGAGGACCCGTTGACCGGGAACCCGCTCGCACTGGTCCCCGACGCTGACGGGCTGAGCGAGAAGCAGATGCGCTCCATCGCTCGGGAGTTCAACCAGTCTGAGACCACGTTCCTGATGGGGCCATCGACTTCGCAAGCGACGTGGCGGCTGCGGTCCTTCACCCCTGCGGGCCATGAGGTGTTCGGAGCCGGACACAACGCACTCGGTGCCTGGCTGTGGCTCGACGCCGCGGGCGAGCTGCCACCGGGGCCGGAACTGCGACTCACGCAGGAGATCGGGGACGACCTTCTGTCGGTGGAGATAACGAGGAGTCCAGGACGACCGACGTTGGTCTCGATGATGCAGTCTCCACCCGCGTACGGCCAGATCGTGGAGGACAGGGTCGGCTTGGCCGCCGCGCTTGGGCTCTCAGCCACTGCCCTTGCCGATGGAATGGAACCCCAGGTCGTCTCAACCGGCGTCGGGCACCTCATGGTCCCGGTACGAACGAAGGAAGACGTCGACCTGACCGCGCCAGTCAGCTCAGATCTCGCCAGTATCCTTCGCGACGTCGATGGCGAGGGCTGCTACGTCTACACAACCGAGGTGCCCCCGGATCAAGGTGTCACTGCCTACTCTCGATTCTTCAATCCGACCGTGGGCATCACAGAGGACCCTGCGACGGGTACGGCCGCCGGGCCGTTGATCGCCTCTTTGGTGCGAGCCGGGCTCGCGCCCGAGGCTGCTGGCTGCATCGTTGAACAGGGCGTCGTTCTCGGGCGACTCAGTCGGATACGAGTCACCGTGACCGACGACGAAGTCCGTATAAGTGGCTCTGGGCTCGTCGTTGGTCGAGGGCAGCTGCTCGTGTGACGAGCGGCCACGACGCCTGCCCAAGTTCCCGCCGCGACGGACTAGTGTCCCGCGTCTGAAGTCCTTTGCCGCTTGGCGTCTGCAGGGTGCGTGCAGCGCAAGGCGGAGGAGCGACGCTGGAGTTGGCCCTCCTGCGAGTGACGACAACGCAGCGATGTGCGTGCCATGGTGGCGCGAAGCGCCAAGGAATTTCGGACGCGGGGCACTAGATGTCAGCCAGCCACGACCGCACCGACGTCGCACCGGCTAGCGCGGTGCGCGTGCTCACCGTGCCCACCTGCGGCGCCGTGGCGAGTATCGCGGGGCGCAGCGAGTCGAACGGGCGGCCGCCCGGGGCGTGGCGTTTCTGGTAGCCGTCCACGCGGAAGAACGCCCAGATCCGGGGACCGTCCACGTCATTACCGGCCATGCGCCGCTGCACGTGGACCTCACCGGAGGTGCTGGTCACGTCGAACTCGAACCTCACCTCTTCGCGTCCCACGTTGGGGTCGTAGATGAAGAGCGTCACCTTCTGCCCGTCGCGTCGGTAGCCGTACGCCAGCACTTGATGGTTGGCGCCCACATCGAAGTTGTCCGTGTGAATGAGGCCGAGCGGCGAGAGCCGGCCAGCGTCGATGTCGTCCTGGATGCGGGGCCACTGCTCGCGGTAGCTGATCCAGGAACGGCCGAGGAACAGACCGACGAACTGACCGACTCCCTCGTCGCCGTTCGGATAGAGCGGCGAGGAGTAGGCCAGGAAGCGCCAGCCGCCGCCGAGGATGTCGAAGCTCGCGAGCAGCCGCTCCCGGATGTGCTGAAACAGCGGGTCGTCGCGCGAGGTGGGCGACGAGATCCCGTCCTCCATCACGTTCGGTGGTTGCTCGTGGGCGTAGTAGTAGTCCATCACCGTGTAGACCATCCCTCCGCACAGACCGGTTCCAGCTTTGGTGAGCGGGAGCCAGTCGTCCGGCAGCTTGGCGATGTCGAGTTTGCTCACGTGACCGGGCAGGCTCTCCCACAGGTCGTTGTAGAGCCGCCCAACCGTCACGACGGGGAGCTCGGGGTCCCACTTGTTGGTGAACGGCAGGGCCCGCCCGCGCGGATGGAAGCGCGGCACCTTCCGGTCGACGCTCGGCCGGAGTCGCACGTGCAGCTCTCCCCGCTCGCCCTGGCCACCCCGGTCGGAGATCTCATAACCGGGCGGGGCGAAAACGTTGAACGTGTTGTCGTACTGCGACTCGATGAGCGCGCTGTTGAACTGGATGTGTATGTAGGCGTCTCGGCCGTCCTCGATGTTGTACTCGACAGTCCCCTCGGTGCCAGTCACCGCCTCGACCACGAGTTCGCCCTCGCTCTGGAATTGCCCGGTCTGCCCAGCGAGGATCTTGGCGGGCGGGGTCCACCCGCCCGGTGTCCAGTCACCGTGCTCAAGCCCGGACCAGCGCAGCGCGAGGGTCTTGTCGGTCTCGTTGTGCACGTAGACCCGCATGTAGATGCGACCCACGACGCACTCAGCCCAAACCGACGAGAACGAGGAGGGGGCCCTGTCCGTCGCGTAGCGGCGTCAGCGCCTTCCCGATGATGGCTCCGACCGCCTGCATCCGATCGCTGACGCGCATGGCATGCCCAGGCTCGGAGGCGGTTGTGAGGAGATCACCCACCTCGATCGGGTACTCGCGGGCGTCGGCGACGCACCAGGCCTTGCCGGTCACCGCCAGCGGGAGCCGCGGCCCTGACCCTGCTTGATCGCGGTCGAGCACGAGCGCCGGCACGCGGTCGCCCGCGCCTGAGATGATCCCGGCGACGCGAGTGTCGTAGGCCCTCGCGGACGGAGTGAGGTTGCCGTCGCGATCGAGCACAACGACCGATCCGGGCCGCAGGTCACCGACGACCGAAAACTCCTCCGCAACGTCGCCGCCGGCAAGGCGGAGGTCACCGGTGACCGTGACGTTGCCCTCGAACAGGGCCGCGTCGCCGCCCTTGGTGTTGCGCGCGAAGACGCCGGCACTGGTGGGGTTGCTGGTGATCGCGAACACCGCGTGGGAGCGCTCGCTCTCGGCGACTACGCCCGAGTTGTCGCGGCTCCAGCCGTAGACGCCCTGATAGGTCTCGCTCGTCCCGACGACGCCACGGATGCCGCGTCCGACCACGCCATCGCCGGTCTTGCTGCCGCCCTCGATGCCAATCCCAGTTTCGCTCAACCCGACCACCCCGGTCGACGAGATGCTGGCGCCGTGGACGCCGAAGCCGGACTCGCTCTGTCCGAGCGTGCCGGTCGACGACGTGCTCAAGCCGTGGACGCCGAACTGCGTCTTGCTTTGGCCAAGCACGCCGGTGTTGCTGTCGCTCTCGCCGAACACGCCGTGCCAGGCAGGGCTGCGGCCGTACACCCCCGACGCACCGCCGTTGGATTCACCCCAGATGCCCGTGTAGCGCTCGCTGACCGCGAAGATGGCTGTTTCCTTGTCGCCCGACACCCTGTTCTCGAAGGTCCCCATGCAGCCCATCACTCCTTCGGAGGCGGCAGCCAGACCGTCCGGCGTCGGCTCCGATCGGATCCTCGCCGCTCTCCGGAGGATGTCGCAACTGGTGCGAGGCGGTTACAGGCCGGAGGAGTCCCACTTCTGGACTTCAGCCTGCCAACGGGCATCGAGCTGGGTGAGGTAGGGGGCAGGTCCGGGCGGCTGCGACCCAGCCGGAGATGGTCGGCTCGGGACGGTCGAACTCGGCGGCCCGACGACGCGCGGCTTCTACGAGACGCCGCAGGGACGAATAGGGCTGAAATCGGGGCGAACCCTACATTTCGGGCTAGGGTCTTTCGCTATGCCTCAGAAATTGGTTCTCCCGACAGGCGGCAACGCGCAGCGTTCGAAGTCACAACGGCCTGGTGGGCGTCCAGAGAATGAGCCAGGGCGAGCGATACGCCGGATCGCGACCCCGGCGGTGGCGATCCTCGTGGGCGGGCTCCTCAGCGTGACTGGCGCGGGGACGGCTGCAGCGGCCCCTCAGGTCACGACGTTCAGCGAGCTCACTACCGCCTTCACTGCGGGCGGCACCGTTATTCTCGGCGCCGACATCGCCCAGATCGGCGCGTTCCTCGCCGTGGGTGCCCACGAGAACGTCACCCTCGATCTCGCTGGCCACAGCCTTTCTGTCACCGGCGTGCCGAACGGCCACGCGGGCATCGGCGTGCCGGCGGGCACTGAGCTGATCGTCGACGACTCCATTGGCGGCGGCCAGGTCACGGCCACCGGCGGCACGGGTGGGGCAGGCATAGGCGGCGACGCCGGGATGGTCGGCGTCTCCTCGTTCAACCAGACCAGCACGGCCGTGAGCGGTCCCTCCGGCGCCGCCGGCACGGTCACCGGCGGCAACGGACTCCCCGGTGGCAACGGCGCGTTCACCGGGCAGGGTGGCGGCAATGGAGGCAGCGGCGGGGCCGTAGCCGGCACTGCTCCCGTTTCCACGGGCGGAGGTGGCGCACAGGGTGGCGCCGGCTCCGTGGCTGCCAGCGGTGGCAACGGCGGCAACGGGGGTGCCAGTAGCACCACCGGTATGGGCGGTATGGCTATCGGCGGTTCCGGCGCCGCCGGCGGTCAGGGAGGAATCGGTGGCCACGGCGGTAATGGAGGCGCGGGCGGCGCCGCGGTCAGCGTCAGCGGTGTCGGCGTCGGCGGTGCCGGCAATGCTGGCGGTCTCGGCGGCACAGGTGCCGGCGGTGCCAAGGGCGGTGCGACGGGTGCAGTGACGGTCCTGGGCGGCACCATCACCGCGACCGGTGGTATCGGTGGTGCCGGCGTCGGAGGCGGCGTCGGTGGCGGGAGCGACATGGGCGGCAACGGCGGCACCGGTGGTGCCGGTGGTGCCGGCACTGGAGCCGGCGGAACAGGAGTCGGCGGCGCGGGCGGCGCGGGCGGCACCGGCGGTACGGGCGGCACCGGCGGCGACGGCGGAGCCGGCGGCACCGTCACGATCTGGGACAACGCTGTCACCGCGTCCGGCGGTACCGGCGCAGCCGACATCGGAGGCGGGGCTGGGGGCGCAGGCGGTCTGGGCGGCAACGGTGGCGCCAACGGCGCAGACGGTGCCAGCTCAATCGTACTGAGCGGCACGGGTGCGACCGGACCCAACGGGAATGCCGGAGCGCACGGGACGGTGTTGTACCTCCCTGACACACTCCCGGCAACGACACTGGTGGTCACCGCACCGAACAGTCTTCAGCTGGCCGGTCGGGCGGCCACGATCACGGCCAGCGGGCTGGACGCAGGAGAGAGCTACACGATCCGGATCGGGGCCACCCAGGTGGCCACCGGCACCGCACCCGGAGGACTGCTCGACCGTCAGGTGACCCTTCCCACGTTCGCCAGTGACCGCCGCGCCACCGTGGTGGTGACCGGCTCGGAGGCCAACCGCACTGGAAGCACCACGACCCCGATCCTCATCAACAAGAGGCTCGCCAGCCGCCTCGACAAGGGCAGGGTGGGGGTCGGCCGCCGCCAGGGGGTCACGACAACCGGCCTCGCCAACGGGGAGGCGGTCACCATCACATATAAGGGCAGGCGCGTCTCCCCATCCAACGCGCACGCCAACACCAGCGGCGTCTACAGCCTGGTCTTCCGTGTCGGGAGGAACCGCGGTCCCAAGGCCCTCAAGGTCACGGGACAGTTCCCCGGCCGCATCGCAACCAGGACCTTCTGGGTCACCAAACGCTGACCCATAGGCCTGCCTCTGCGGCTGCACGGGTGCTCGCGCTCGTGTGGCCGCAGAAGGCGCCTCGTATCCGCGACTTGACCATGCGGGGGGCAGAACTAGGGCGACAGCGCCTCGACGGTGATCATCGTGGAGGCGCGGGAACCAATGCATCCGCCGCGCCACGCAGCGTGGCCTGTGCCGCCTCGCAGGCGACCAGAATGCGCTCGTTCTCGGAGCTGTCCTTCACCGCAATCCTCACGGTGCGACCTTCGTAGACCGGAGACATCGGCGAGAGGTCACGCAGGTAGACGTCGTGAACACGGCATTCCCTGACGAAATCGGCGGCACTCGGACCACCCGCCGGAAACGTGATCGTGACGAAGTTTGCAACTGACTCCTCGACATCGACCTCGTCGAGAAGGTCCTCAAGTGATCGGGCCAGGTCGTGGCGTAGGTCGTGTGTGCGTTTCCAGCAGGCACGGTAGTAGGCCGGGTCGCGGAGCGCGGCCACCGCGGCAAGCTGGGCCGGAAGGCTGACCTGCCATGGCGGCGTGCGAAGGCGGAGGTCGGCCGCGAGCGTCGGTTCGGCGACCAGGAACGCGGCACGCATCCCGGACAGCGCATACATCTTCGACAGCGATGTGCACACCACCACCCGCGCATCAGATACGGCCATGTCGGCGAGTGACTCGGCGAGGTCGACGTAGCCGATGTAGGCCTCATCTATCCACCAGCGTGTTCGCGCCGGGGCATCGGCGATCACCGCCCGCAGCTCGGCGGCCGGGGCGTGGCGCCCGGTTGGGTTGTTCGGATTGACCACGACGACGAGGTCGTAGTCGGCGGAGCGGACGGCCTCCGCGAGCCGGGCAGGGTCGATCCGCCACCCTTCGTCGCGCCGCAGCCGCAGACGGTCCACCTGGCAGCCGACCACCCCTTCGGTCACGTGCGCGTACTCGCCGTAGCCAGGGTCGACCAGGAGTACCCGACTCTGCGGCGTCAGCCAGGTGGTGAAAGCCCGGTAGATCAGGTCTGAGGACCCGGCGCCGACCGCCAACGAGGCGACGGGGAGGCGACGAGCGCTCGCAACCGCGGCGAGCAGGCCACCTGCGTCGGTGGGCGGCGAAGTGCGAGCCATCCAGTCCGGGTCGCGCAAGAGCTCCGCGGCGACGCAAGGCGCGGGCGGGAACCAGGCGTCGAGTACGTCGGCTGCCACGATCCGGGCACGCAGGTCCAGGGTGCGGAAGTCCGAGCCGACCGCAGCGAAAGAGGCTCCGCCATGCTCGCAGCCATCAGTCCCCGTCGAGAAGTCCGCGTCCAGCCGCCAGTCGACCTCCACCCGCCAGCGTTGGACCACCTCGGCGTACGGCCCCAGCGCCAACACAGTGGCCTCGGCGATGCTCGCCGTCATCACCTCGAAGTCCACGGCACCGCTACGGATCGTGTGCCCCGCCGGAACGAACCCAACGGCCCGGTACATGTCGACCAGGTCCTCCCGGCCCATGGCCACGACGGTGCGGCCGCCGCGGGAGGCGATCCAGCGCATCGAGGCGTACATCAACAGCATCGCCACCCCGCTGCTTCGCCACTGCGGCTCCACCGTCAGGATCCGGACCTCGAAAACGGGTTCGTCGTCCAGGAGTGGGAAGTCGTCGCGCGTGAGGTACTTGTCCAGGCTGAAGCGCCCGACCCACGGCGGCGTCACGCTGATGAATCCCATCCGGTTCGCGCCGGTCGCTGCGACGAGATACACGTTGTGTCCATCGAGGCTGTCGCGAAGACGACCGCTCGGATGCGGGGCGTGCTGACCCAGCTCGTCGGCGTAGACGCGGTGACGAAGCTCATGGATCCACGCAAGGTCCTCCGCCGAAGCGGTTCGCACCTGCATGTCACGACTGACTGACTCAGGGAGCTGCCCGATGTCTCTGTCGGGTGAGTCTTGCCGAGGGCGGCTCATACCGCCAGTATCGGCCCACGGCCCCGGTCAGAGATCCGCGCAAGTACTCATCTCGACCAGCACCTACTTGCTGCGAAGCTCATCGACGACTCAACGGTCGTCCAGCTCCCCGACCCGCTACTGCCCGGAGGGGCACTTGTACGCCTTGTGCTTCGTGCCGCGCTTGCGCCAGAGGGCGGTGCTGACCGCGTCAGCTCCGGTCCGGTTGTCGTTCTCCTAGGTGGCGGCGAATCGTTGTCTGAGCTCGGCCTGAATCTCGAGGTGGCGCACCAGGAAGGCGCGCTGGTTGAACCTCTTGCGCCGCAGCCAGCCGGTGACCTCGTCGTTGCACTTGCTGGCGTTGCATGGCCCGCAGGCAGGCGCGAGGTTTTCGAGCGTGTAGCGCCCCCCGCGAGAGATAGCCTGGATGCAGTCACGCTGCAACGGCTTGTCGGTCGCGCCGCAATAGGCGCACCCACCCCAGGCCGCCTGGAGTGCAGTCCACTGCTCGCCGCTGAGGTCGTGTTCGACGCGAGCCATCCGGCGCTTGCGCTTGCCGGCTGCTCTCGCTCTACGACTTCGGGTGGCCGCCATCGCTCCAGCGTATGCACCACCGTGCCCGAATGAGCGTCGATCGAAGGATCCCTCGAAAGGCGTCGGCCAGGACGCGCAACAGGCGAGCCATCACCCGTCGGGTGGTGGTCGGGTCGTGTGGCTGGTGCCGCGGCGGGTGTCGGGTGGTGGGTGGAAGACGAATCCGGTGGGGCTGGTTCTTTGGATGGCCCAGGGTTGATGGTGGATGAGGCGGTGGTGGTGGCCGCAGAGCAGGACCATGTTGTGCAGTGAGGTGGGTCCGCCGTCGGCCCAGTGCACGAGGTGGTGGGCGTGGCACATCAGGGGTGGGCGGGTGCAGTTGGGGAAGCGGCAGTGTTGGTCGCGGGCGACCAGGGCTTTCCAGATGGCGGTGGTGACGAGTCGTTGGGTGCGGCCGACGTCGAGGACTGCGGAGTTGGTGCCGAGGACGGCGGGGATCACCTCGGCCTCACAGCAGATCCGGCGCAGGGCGGCGGCGGTGAGCTGTTCCCCGGTCTCGGTGGTCCCGTATCCGGACTGGTCGCGTAGGTCGGTGAAGTCCATGGTGACCGTGACCCGGGGGGTGGCGCCGTGGGCGTCGGGGAGCAGGTCGGTGGACTGGAGCCGTCGGCAGGCCTCGACCAGGGCGTCGAGCATCCGGGTGGGGTGGTCGCGGGGGTCGCGGCCGTCGTGGCCGCAGCCGGGGGTGGTGCAGGTCGCGGGGTCGCAGACCGGGCCCGTGTTGGGGTGGGGTGCGGCCAGTGGCATCAGGGTGGCTTTGATGAGGGCGGCGTCTTCGGTGCTGCAGCGTCCTTTGATCCAGGCGCCGCCGGCGTGGTCCTCAGTAATGGTGAAGTGTCGGCCGAGGTGGGCGGCGCGTTCGGCCCGGTCCAGTTCGCGTTCGGCGCGGCGGTCCTCACCGTCGGGGTCCAGCACGGCGAGGAGTCGGCGGGTGAGCTTTCTGAGCTCGGTCGCATCGAGGCCTTTGGCTTCGGTGAGCAGGAACTGCACGCCGCGGGCGCGCAGGTCGGGGTTACCGGGCAGGGCGTCGATGCCGCGTTCGATCACTTGGGCTTTGGTGGTGGAGAGCCAGCCGTCGGCGAGCGCCTGCCCGACTGGTGCCATGAGTGGCCGGTCCACCGCGGCGGCGAGCCGGACGGTGGCGGGGCCGGTGCCCTTGTGCCCGCCCGCGACGGCGGTGACGAAGTCCGCGGTGGAGGCCCAGCCGACAGCCTTGACCGCGGCGGTGGCTTCGAGCTCGCGGACCACGCCGAGCTGCAGGGCGTCCAGGGTCGACTTGACTGCTTCGATCTCTGCGACGGTGTCCATCAGCTCGGCCCGGTCCCGGGCCGCCCACAACGTGTCGCCCAGCCCGCGGACCTGTCCGCGGATCTGGTGCAGGGCAGCCGGGACACCGCGCTGGTGGTGCTCGTGGTGTTCGTCGGGTTGGCTGCTCATAGGTGAATTCAACCATCGACCACTGACAAGACTGGGTCGAGAATTCCCTGCTGTGGAAGGGAATTCTGTCTTCTTTCGGTCTCTGCTCGGCGTGCGGTGAGTGGTCTCGACTGATCGCTCGCTGCGCTCGCTGCTCGACCACCTACGGTGTGCGGTGAGTGGTCTCGACTGATCGCTCGCTGTCGCTCGCTGCTCGACCACCTACGGTGTGCGGTGGTGGTCTCGACTGATCGCTCGCTGCGCTCGCTGCTCGACCACCTACGGTGTGCGGTGGGTGGTCTCGACTGATCGCTCGCTGCGCTCGCTGCTCGACCACCTACGGTGTGCGGCGGGTGGTCTCGACTGATCGCTCGCTGCGCTCCCTGCTCGACCACCTACCGCGCCGGAGGTGTCTCGACTGGTCGCTCGCTCGTCAACGCAAGGCTGCTCGACCACCTACGGGTCGGGTCGCACCACGACGGTGTTGAGTAGGTGGGACCCGGCGCCGATGAGAAATGGCGCCGACAGCAGTCTGAATACCGTCCGGTGAAAACGCGTTGCGCGCATCAGGAGAGAGCAACGAGATGAGACCACTTCGATACTCGATCAACGTCACACTCGACGGCTGCTGCCACCACGAGGCAGGGCTCCCCCCCGACGAGGAGTCGATGCGCTACTGGACCGCTGAGATGGAACGAGCCGATGCCCTGCTATTCGGCCGGGTGACCTACGAGATGATGGAGTCGGCGTGGCGGCAGCCGGCCACGGGCACGTGGCCTGACTGGATGGATGAGTTGCAGATCCCGTTCGCCGAGACCATCGACCGGACGAAGAAGTACGTCGTGTCGAGCACGCTGAGCGGGGTCGATTGGAATGCCGAGCTGGTGCGAGGCGACTTGGCGCAAGCGGTTCAGCGGCTCAAGCAGGAGCCAGGCGAGGGCCTGTTCGTGGGTGGCGTGACACTCCCCCTGGCGTTGGCAGATCTGGGACTGATCGACGAGTACGAGTTCCTTGTGCAGCCGGTCCTTGCCGGACACGGGCCGACCCTGCTCGCCGGTCTGCGCGAGCGCATCCAGCTCGAGCTCGTGGATCGCCATGAGTTTCGGTCGGGGGCGGTCGCCCTGCGATACCGGCGCACGCGATCAACGGCCTGACGCAATTTGTCCTGGCACGTTGGCGGCTGCCTCGCGACGAACGACGGTTCTCGCGCCTTGGCGGACATGCGCGGATCTCCAGTCGGACCACACACGGCCTGTTCGGATCGACGGCAAAACTGCGCGGCCGACAACCACCGGGCCCAAACGAAGAGTCAGGCGAAGATCGGGTCTAGCCTCTGGCGGACGTCGACTACGCGGCCCATGTCGGCGATGTAGTGGCGTGCGGTGACAGAAGGGCCGCTGTGGCCGAGGACGTCCCGGGCGGCGTCCAGCCCCGCGCTGTGAGCGACCAAGGTGTCCACCGTCCTAATGCTGGCGCCCCCTCAACCGCCGAGGCAGGATTTCAGATGAACGCACCCTGCATCATCCGTCGTCATCGGAGGACACTCATGAACCCATTCAGTCTCGAGGGCCGCACCGCCCCGATCGCTGGCGCCAACCGTGGCCTTGGCCTCCATCGCGGCCTGGCACCCCTCCGCGGTCGAGGACGTGGACATGCCAAGATCCTGGTGAGCCCCCATGCCTGAGGACACCGCAGAAGATCGATTCATTCCGCTGGACCAGCTCGGGCAAGAGGAGGCACGCCTGACGTTCGAGACCTTCACCGAAGACGACGCGTGGGCCCTCGGGAGCTCACTCGTCGAACGAGCTCGCTCGGAGCACGCTCCCGTGGTGATCAACATCCAATGCGGATCGCGCCGACTTTTCTACGCCGCGATGCCGGGCTCCTCTCTCGATAACCAGCACTGGGTCGTCCGCAAGGGTCGAGTCGTCACCAGGTTCGACCACAGTTCGCTCTACGTGGGCCAAATGTGCCGCGACAAGGAGACCACGCTCCAGGAGAAGTTCCTCCTTCCGGCTGATCGCTACTCACCCTCCGGAGGGGCCTTTCCCATCCGGGTGGCGGGCGTCGGCGTTATCGGGTTCATCGGCGTCTCGGGACTCCCCCAAGTCGACGACCACCGATTCGTGACCGCGGCAGTGGCGGCTCATCTGTCCCTCACCCACGAGTAACCCACTGGATGAACTGGTCGCGCGCTCCACCAAGTTTCGAAGACAGTGGCCGAGTCTGACGTCTACTTTTTCGCGGGCATCACCGGCGACTTCATCCCCAACCACATCAACCACGAGGCGATGGCCAAGACCCTCAACGATTTGAATCGCAGATGTCGCTGCTCGCGAGGGTTGCCCGGGTAGCCGAGGTGCGTGGAGTTCAGGACCGTGACCGCACCGTTGCGCATCGATGACGCTCGTCTCCCCATCGCTCGGCGGCAGGCTACGGACTCCCGGGCGACAAGTCCGTCTAGATGACTAAGTCCAAGGTCTCGCCGGCGGCCGCGCCTACCAGGTCTCGTTGACGATCGCCTCAAGGTCGCTGCGGAGTTGTATCAGGCGTCGCTCACCGATGAGCTCCCCGACCCGCGCCTCGATCTCGGGGATCGTCGCTTGTGCGATGTCGAGAACCTCGCGGCCGAGGTCGGTGACCAGAACGAGCTTCGCGCGTCGGTCAGTCGGGTCGGGGACCCGGGTGACGTACCCGTGCTCCTCGAGGTGGGCAACGAGGTCTGCCATCGCCTGCTTGGTGATGCCAGCACGCTCGGCGAGGGTGCTTACCGTCGTCCCGCTGTCGGCGACGAATTGGAACACTGCCCCGTGCGCGGTTCGCACCGCTTCGTGGCCTCGGCTCGCCAGCTTGCGAACCACAACGTCGTTCAGGGTGGCGAACGCTTCCCGCATGAGCACGGCAACGTTGACGGGGCGGTCGGGTAGGTCCCTTGACATTCGACAGCCCTCCTGTCTATCTTCTTGACATGGACAACCTACCTGTCGATCTTGCCACGGCCGAACGGATCATGCTCGGACCTGACGAAACCGTCGTGCTTGCGTCGTGCGCCGACACGAACGGCGATCTGTTCGCCGTCGAGGTGCGGATGCAGCCGGGCGGCGGCCCGCCGGTGATGCACCGGCATGACCCGAGCGAGATCTACTTCGTGAAGGAAGGCGTCTTCACCATGTACGTCGGTGAGAGTGCCGAGGTCCGACGGATCCAAGCCGGCCCCGGCGACGTCGTACCGCTTCGGGGCGGGACCCCGCACACGGTGCGCAACGAGTGCACTGAGCTCGCGGTCGCGTCGGTCGTGCACACCCCGGGTCAACCGATGGAGACGTTCTGCCGCGCAATGGCTGCGATGGCCGGCGACGGCCCACCCGACATGGCAGCCGCTCTCGAGGTCGCCTCCCAGAACGGCATCGAGATGCTCGGTCCGATCCCCTCGTGAACGCTCCCCTCCGCGATGATCGCGGGCGAAGGACGGAACCTTGCCAGCGTCTCCGCGTAGCACGTGATGCGCTCCGTGGCGGCGCACAGGACGCTGCCGCCTGGTGCGTCAGCCTGCAGGCGTCGGACCTGCGGTAATGCCGTTGATGAAGCATCCAGCCCCTACGGCGTCCGACCCGATAACCAGCCCTCTTGCTCGGTGGTGGCCGGGGTCCAGGTGACCGAAGGCCATCGCGCAGCGATGCTCTGCGCCCTTGGTGCCGGGCGCCGGGGTGCAAATCGTTCAGGATCGGGTCGGAGGCTCGGTCGGTGCCTGCCCGGGGGAAGGAATGTGTCTCTAGATTCCTCGAGCCGTCGAGGTCATCGGTGACCTACGAAGTCGCTGTCATCGCCAGGCGTGCTGATGATCGGTCGAGATCTCGGGTGTTGGTCTTCGAGGTGCCTGCGCATGGCGGCCATGAGCAGCCGCACTCCGTCGCCATGATTGACGCCGATCCCCCCATAGATCTGGCACCCACACCAAAGACGACTCCAACCCTCACCGCTACCGCCTCTTGTGTAGATCTCAACAATGCCGCTGGGACGCACCGGCCCTCTGGTCCAGGCCCCCTTGTAGGCACAGTAGTACGCCTCTCTGGTACTCGAGGCCGCTACGTAGTAGGAGGTGTCGGGGTAGTCGATGGTCTCGTTGGAGAACCCCTCCCCCGAGAGGAGCAGTTGGTAGATCCTGATGCTCATCCTGGTCGGGCCGTCAGATCAGGCGCGCGGTGTGACACCGCACCGGGGGCAGTGAACCGTGTGGTCGCAGTCCAGAGCTTGGCCGCAGAGGCAGGTGGACTCTGCCGTTACTGCCACGGACGCCACCTGTGCTCCACGGACGCCGACAAGCCTGGGGGCAAGGTCGCGCACGGGCACCCTGGGCTTCATGTCCACAACCGGCGCGATCGCTGTGCCAGACATCGCACACCTCCTCGAAGCGATCCCAACCACTCTAGTCAAATCATTCAACTGATTGTCAGCCACAATTTGATGAGAGTCAAATGCCGGATCGCTGGCCAGGTGTGGATCGCCGGCCGGGGTTCCATGGTCGCTGCACCGGGCAAGCTCGGCAGCACGTCGGGAGGATGCCGTCGGGCGGCGCGATGCACGTAGCGAAACAGGTAGTCGCCCCCATGCGATGAGCATCCCGGATGGGGAATCTGAGACTCCGTAGGAACAGAGCTAGTCAGAGGAGACGACGATGATCGAATGGGGTTCGGACACCTGGGGAGGCGGCGTCACCTACGCCGCAAACGGCTCATGGGTCCCCGACAAGCACGTTGACGACGCTGCGGACGAGGGCTGAGGTGACATCGACATGTGTGAACACATTCCCTGCTGCCCACCCGCCGAGGCGTCTGACGCCCGGACCGCGCACGTACGTACCAGGCACCACGAGCAAGGCTGGTGCCTGCTCTGCAACGGCGTGATCTTCTTCGAGGATGGCGGCGCGATTCTGCCGGACGGCCACGTCCTCGAGCCACTACGGCTCGCCGTGACGCACGCAGCCTGACAGCGCGGCCCGGGCCAGCCCATCTAGCGTGACTCCCGCTTGTCCTAATCGCTAACTCATTATACTCTTTAGACGCCGCAGCGGAGGATCCGCTTCCTAGAAGGAACCCTCGCGGCTACCGAGAACCGAGGAGCATTGGATGCGGGTGTTTCGCAACGTCGACGAGATCGTTCGAGCCGTCGGCGAGTCGCTGGGTTCCAGCGACTGGGTGCAGGTCACGCAGGAACGCGTCGACACGTTTGCGGATGCGACGGGCGACCACCAGTGGATCCATGTGGACGTTGACCGGGCCCGAGCGGAGAGTCCCTACGGGGGCCCGATTGCGCACGGCTACCTCAGCCTGTCACTCCTGCCGATGCTGGGCTGGCAGATCTTCTCGATCGAAGGGGCCAGGATGGGCGTGAACTACGGGTCCAACAAGGTCCGCTTCCCCTCTCCCGTGCCGGTCGGTTCACGACTTCGGCTCAGCTCAGTGCTGCTGGAGGCAGCTCAACTTCCTGACGGCTCGGTGCAGATGGTGGTCGAGCAAACCATGGAGATCGAAGGGCAGACCAAGCCGGCCGTCGTCGCCGAGACCGTCAGCCGTGTCGCCTACTAGGAGGAGAAGACATGCGCGATGCAGTCATCGTCGACGCCGTTCGTAGCCCTGTCGGCAAGCGCAACGGGGGGCTCTCCGCCCTGCACGCCGTGGAACTTTCCGCCCTTGTGCTGAACGCCCTTGTCGACCGCACCGGGATTGATCCGATCCTGGTCGAGGATGTGCACTGGGGCAACGTGATCAGCATTGGCCAACAGTCCGGGAACATCGGCCGGATGGCGGTTCTCGGGGCAGGCTGGCCCGAGTCGATCCCCGGTTTCACGCTCGACCGCCAGTGTGGGTCTTCCCAGCAGGCAATCTCCACCGCTGCAGCCACGGTCATCTCGGGACAGGCGGAGATCATCGTCGCCGGAGGCGTCGAGATGATGTCCGGTGTCCCCATGGGAGCTGCGAACGTGGAGGGCACCGGAGACCTGGGCGGGCCGGCGGTTAGCAGGTACGCCGAGCAGCTGGACGCTCCCGGGTTCAATGGTCGCTTCAACCAGGGTGCAGGAGCGGAGAGGATCGCCACTGAGTACCAGCTCTCGCGAGCTCACCTCGATGAGTACGCCGTTGCCTCGCACGAAAGAGCAGCCGCCGCGCAGGACACAGGTGCGTTCGCCGCCGAGATCGTTCCCGTCTACGTCGGCGGCGACCGCGTCGTCCACGATGACGAGGGGATCCGTCGGGGCTCCACTGTGGAGGCGCTCGCCCGGCTGAAGGCGCCGTTCCTCGAAGGTGGCTCGATCACCGCCGGCAACGCGTCACAAATCTCAGACGGGGCCGCAGCGCTTCTGATCATGACGTCGGAGAGGGCCAAGGCACTCGGCCTGAGGCCGCTCGCAAGGGTTCACACAGCGGTAGTCACCGGTGACGACCCGGTCAAGATGCTGACGGGCCCCATCCCGGCAACTGCACTGGCCCTCGAGCGCTCAGGCCTCGCGATCGACGAGATCGATGCCTTCGAGGTCAACGAGGCCTTCGCCCCGGTCCCCTTGGCGTGGCAGATCGAGACCGGCGCGAAGATGGACCGTGTGAATCCTGTTGGCGGTGCCATTGCCCTGGGACATCCACTGGGCGCATCCGGTGCCCGTCTCGCGACCACGTTGGTGCATCACCTTCACCGCACAGGAGGCCGATACGGTCTGCAGACGATGTGCGAAGGTGCCGGCACTGCCAACGCCACGATCTACGAGCGGCTCTGACGCCTGGTTCTCAGTGGCCGCGGTTGGATCCACGGTGCTCGGCCACCCAGACCGCGACCTGGGCTCGAGATGTGAAGCCGAGCTTGGAAAGAATGTGCTCTACGTGCCCCTCCGCGGTGCGCCGCGAGATCACGAGCTTCGTGGCGATCTCCTTGTTGCTCAGGCCATCCGCTAGCAGGGCGGCGATCTCACGTTCTCTGCGGGTGAGTCCATCCACGGCACCGCCGTCCGCCTGGCCGCTTGTGTCCGTCTCGTCCAGAGCGAACGCGATGTTGTCTGCATGCGGGCTCTGGAGCCCAACTCTGTAATCCGCATCGAACGCCCGCGCGCCAAGGGCGCGCCGTGAGTTCTTCTCGGACTCTGCACGGTAGCCGAGAAGGTACGGAAACAGGGAGGCGTCAATCGCGTGCCAGACTCCATCCGCAGCTCCCAGAAGCCGGGCCGCCCTCGGGTGCTGACGATCGGTGGCGGCGATCCAGGCGAGGACCTCGAGGAACCGGGCAGTGCCGACTGAGTTGTCGAAGGCGCGCTGGATCCGAAGTCCGTCCGTCGCCAACTCCGATGCCCGCCCAATGTCTCCCTGTCGCCACAGCACGGTGCTGAGGTCACCAAGTGTCTCCGCCTTGTGCCAGGACTCGCCATGTCGGTCGCTCTCGGCGATCGCCGCTTCGCACAGTTCGATCGCACGATCGGCGTCGCCCAACATGAACGAGGCAAAGCCGAGCCGCGTCGCGGCCAGGACGAAACCCAACGGGTCGTGTTCGCGACGCATGCGGCCGAACGCGTCCTCGTACAACCGGAGTGCTCCGGGCACGTCCCCCCGCATCAGCGCGCACATGCCGAGGAACACGGTCGCGACGGCCGCATCGCGGGTGTCGCCGATCCGGACGGCCAGATCCCGGCTCGCCTCGAGCCGGGGCTCGCCACCGGTGATGTCGCCCTCGTTGAGGGCGTGCCAGCCGTCGACCCACAACAGCTGTGCCCGCTCCGGAGTTTCCTCGTCCACGACCTCTAGCACTCGATGCATCCAGTGCCGACCCTCGCTGAGGAATCCCCGGACCATGGTCTCGGCGGCGACCGCGCCGACCATGTGCACCGCGCTTGCGACGGGCTCGTCAGGTTCGCCGAGACAGAAGTTGAGGGCGGCACGGTAGTTGTCCCGTTCGCGCCGCATCCCGGAAAGCAACTCACGCTGCCTCGGTCCGAACCACTCATTGTTCGCAAGGTAGATGTCAGCGAAGTGATCCCGATGGCGGCGTCTTAGCGCCAGCTCCTCACCTGCGACCGCCAACTGCTCCCACCCGAAAGCCCGAATGGTTTCGGGCATTCGATACCGCACCGGGTCTGCGCCTGGTTCGGTCAGCAGGATCGACTTGTCGACCAGCCCGGTGAGGAGGTCCAGGGCCCACTCCCGTGGCACCTCGTCGCCGGTACAGATCTGTTCCACGGCGTCGAGATCGAAACTGCCGGGAAACACGCCGAGTCGAGACCACAACGTCTTCTCCTCAGTCGAGCACAGCCCGTAGCTCCAGTCGATCAGCGAGCGCAGGCTGCGATGACGTGCGGGCGTGACTGCGCTTCCTGACCGGAGAACGCCCGAGTGTTCTTCCAGCCGGTCGAGAATCTGCTGTGGAGACAGAACACGCAGTCGCGCGGCGGCCAGCTCCAGGGCCAGTGGGATTCCGTCCAACCGGTGGCAGAGTGCAGCGACAGCCTCGTAGTTCTCGTCGCTGACGCGAAAGCCCGGCGCGACCGCCTGCGCACGCTCGGTGAAGAGCACGACCGCGTCGTACTTCTGGAGCACCTGACGGGACAGTGAGTCCTCGGGGTCGGGTGTCGCCAGTGGCTGCACCGACATGAGCTGCTCCCCGGAGATTTCCAAGGCCTGCCGACTGGTGGCCAGGACGCGTAGTGAGGGACACACACGCAGGAGCGTGTCGACCAGTACAGCGCAGGCGTGCCTCACCTGTTCACAGTTGTCCAGGACGATCAACATCTCGCGATCTGCGAGATGCCGAGTCAGCGCGGCCGGTGCCCACCCGCGCGAGCGACTCTGCAGCCGCAGGGCCCGAGCCACCGTGGACACCAGCAGGTCCTCGTCCTGCAGCGGCGACAGGTCGACAAACCAGACCCCGTCTGCGAATGCGCGACGAACTTCGGTGGCCATGTGGATCGCGAGCCGCGTCTTGCCGACGCCGCCCACGCCAACCAGTGTCACAAGCCGCGACTGCACCAGGGCTTGTTTGATGTCGGCCATCTCGCTGCGCCGGCCGATGAAGCTGGTCAGGTCAACGGGAAGGTTGCCGACCGCTCCCCTGGTGGCCGCCGATGTCATGACCAGACCCCCGGGCGCGCACCCATCACGACGCGTCCGCGGGTCAGGCTCGCATGGTCGACCGGCACATCTGGAATATCCCACAAATTCCGCCGACGTCCCCGGCTGTGCGGGACCGACCTCAGCCGGTCGGAGGCAGTCAGTCACCCCGCAGCAGAACGCACCTCTGCGGTGAGGGGACAGCGGTCGAGGGCGATCGCGATGTGTACCGCGGCCTCGTGGTCGGTGCCGTGGCTGGCGACGGTGACGCCAGGCGTGCGCGCAAGCCAGTGGACCGCCCGACCGGAGATGGCGGGTGAGACGCCGAGCCACTCCGAGAGCTCATCGACCGTGATGTCGAGGACGGGGAGGTCCCAGTCCAGCATCAGGTCGACAATGCACGTCACGGGAGCCCACGTGAGACACCAAGGCTCCTCTGCGGGCACCCGTTGAATGTCGACGGAGACGACGTGGTCGACAGGGTCGAGCGAGGCAACAGCCCTTCTGGCCGTCTCGACATCGCTGCCCGTCGCCACCGCCAGCTCGAAAAGTGACGATTCAAGGCGGCCACCACTGGCGGTCTCGAGCAACGCCTTGAGATGGTCGACGGTCGTCACTCCGCGGAGGCGCGGAGCTTCACGCTTGCCTTGCCGTGCCGCGACGGCGGGGACGAAAGCGGCGTCGAGCTCGCGGAGTGGGGAGGAGCCCGATTCCGCAGTGGCCATTAGTTGTTCTCTCATGGGGTTTCACCTCGTCTGCCTAGTAGAGACCCGAGAAGGGATCGTTGCTGCCTGCTCCGAAGGACTGATCGCCCGCCGAAACAGGCCGTGTCACCGATCACCACCTGTCATCTCGATGGCCTCGTGCACTTCTCCAGGCGGCAGTTGCGCAATCTTCGCCGCGCGTTGCACGGTGTCCGGCGCGTCCGCGGCGAACACCGCTATCCATCGCTCCATCGCGGGCAGGTAAATGGTGCGCAGGCACGCGACCCTGCTGGAGTCTGCGCTCAGCCGCTGAGTCGCCTCGGCCAGCGCTGAGTGCAGGCCGGAGAGGTCCTCAGACGACATCTCCGGAACCCGTCGCTCGACCACGAACCTGCGTAGTCCTTGCAACATCGCTACTCCTGCTCGATAGCCGGTCCGGGTTTGGGTCAACCGCCCCTGCAGCATCGCCAGAGGATCAGTTCGCAGAACCCGTAGATACACCTGATGGGGCTACCTACGCGCAAACCGCGTACGCAGTCGGCGTCAGTCCGGCAACGATCGCAGGGTGTGAGAATGGTCGCCTATCCGTTAGACTATCTAACTTATTAGCACGATCTAGCCCGACGGGAGATCATCGCGATGACGAAGCCAAACATCTGGCAGCGCGAGAACGCCGAGGGGACGCCGGCCGCACCGATCGGCTTGACCGCACTTCGGGAGGTTTCACCGGGAACCGGCCGGGTGCAGTCCGTAGACGTACGGACGCAGGAGACCTTGCTGAGTCTTGGCTATCCCAACGGGCTGAACGTCGTGGTGACCGTCCCGGAGGTTCTGTACGGCGGCACCGAGGGCGACCCCGGCCTGGATGAGATACGACCCTTGGCCGTGTGCATGCGCCACGACCGGGCCGCGTTCGACTGCAGCGTCCTCGGTACGTCGACGACTGGACCGAAACGGATCCGGATCAGCCTCGCTCATGCCCTGGCTCTGTGTGCCTCCGGAGTCCACACAGTGTTCTGCCGAGGGTAAGTAGGGGTCAGCGCCGGGCCGACTGGAGCTCCATCCTGTCGACGAGCTCACGAGCCAGTGCCAGGGACGATGTCGCGGCGGGGGACGGGGCATTGCGCACATGTGACGCGCCCGGCGTCTCCGAGATGACGAAGTCGTCGATCAGGGTGCCGTCGCGACCGACGGCCTGGGCGCGGACCCCGCTTCCGATCACGTCGTCCAACCGCATGGAGGCGAGCACCGGCACGTACTTCGAGCATGCCGCGACGAACGCGCGTCGGCTGGTCGCCATCCGGAGCTCGTTGACCCCGGTCCGCCAGAACCTGCGACCGACCTTCCACGTCCCGGGCCAGGCCAGCGTGGAGAGGAGATCCCGACCGGATACCTGCCGGGCGCGGTACCCCTCCCGTGAACCCACGAGCATCGCCGTAGGTCCCAGGGAGACATGGCCGTCGATGTGCTTGGTGACATGTACCCCGAGGAAGGGCAGGTCAGGGTCGGGGACCGGGTAGATCATCCCTCGGACCACGGGCGCCTGCCCCGCGGCCACGTGGAGGTACGCCCCACGGAAGGGCAGGATCCGCGGGTCGGGGGAAGCTCCTGCCGAGACCGCCAACCGGTCGGACCAGAGACCTGCGCAGAGCACGGCCCGGCCTGCGCGAAAGGCTCCGTCCCGACATTCGACGACTGTCTCCTGGCCCACGCGTCTCACAGCCGAGACCTCATGACCAAAGGCGAATTCGACTCCCTTTTCGCGCAGCTCAAGCTCCATCGCGCGCGCCACCTGAAAGTAGTCCACGATGCCGGTTTCGGGGGAATGGAGCGCGCTGACCCCCCGCGCCTCAGGTTCGATCTCGCGGATCTCGGTCGCCGTCACCCGGCGCAGGCCGGGGACGCCGTTCGCTCGTCCCCGGGACTCGAGCTCGTCGAGGCGGGACAGCTCCTTGTCCTCCAGCGCCACGACCAGCTTGCCGCATCGCTCGTACGCGATCGCGTGCTCGTCGCAGTACTCGTACATCAGTCGAGCACCCTCGACACACAGGCGCGCCTTCAGCGAGCCGGGGGTGTAGTAGATACCGCTGTGGATGACGCCCGAGTTGTGGCCGGTCTGGTGCTGTGCGACGCCGGCCTGCTTGTCGATGACGACCAGTCGCGCATCCGGGCGTCGCGCCAGGATCTCCCGGGCCACTGCCAAGCCGACTATCCCGGCGCCGACCACTGCCACGTCGTACTGAGATTGCAGATCATCAGCCATGGTGGTCCAACCCCTGTTCGTGAATACGTACCCATCCGGGGCTGACTCTACCCCTCCGCGCGCTAGTCTTGAGCACGTGCCCACGAGCCGCGACATCGCCCGGATCGCAGGCGTATCGCAGTCGACCGTGTCGCGAGTCCTCCAGAACCGGGACAACGTCGATGAAGGGACGCGACAACGCGTGCTCCGCGCGTTGCGGGAAACTGGCTACGTACCCAACCTGCAGGCGCGCGCGATGCGGATGCGTCGGTCGGGTCTGGTCGGGGTCGTGACCGGACGGATCACCAACCCGTTCTACCCCGAGCTGCTCGACGGACTGGCCCAGGCGCTCTCCGCAGAGAGCCTGAGGATGGCCCTGTGGGCCTCCGACGAGCCCGCCAGCTCCACCGTGGCCGTCCAGGCCATCCAGGGAGGCGCCGTCGACGGACTGATCTTCACCACAGCCACTCCCGACGATCCAGCGCTCAAGCAGGCGGTCTCGCAGCGCCTGCCGATCGTTCTCGTCAACCGTTCGATCGCAGGACTCCAGTGCGACCAGGTGACAAGTGACAACGTCGGTGGCGGCCGGCTGGTTGCGGAGTACTTCGCGACCCACGGACACACCGACGTCGCCGTTGTTGGTGGGAATGACCTGATCAGCACAGGCCGCGAGAGACGCGAGGGGTTCGTCAGTGCCTTCGCCGAGCACGGGATCGAAATCGCGCCGAACCGCCAACCGGAGTGCGACTTCCTGCACGATGCCGCCAGGAGCGTCGGACTGGAACTCCTCGGAAGTGAGAATCCGCCGACCGCTGTCTTCTGCGTCAACGACCTGGTCGGATTCGGCGTCCAGGATGCGGCGCACCGTCTCGGGATCGCGATGCCTGAGGACCTGTGGGTCGCGGGGTACGACGACATCCCGATGGCCTCGTGGGACCGGATCGACCTCACCTCGGTCCGGCAGCCGATCGAGTCACTGGCCAGGGTCGCCGTGGAGACCCTGGTCAAACGGATCAAGAGCCCGGACGCGCCGTATGAGCACCGGCGGTTCGGCGCGGAGCTCGCCGTTCGCGGGTCGACTGCGGCAGCGCCCCCACCGGGTCCAGATCTCTCCTGACGCAGACCTCGAGTGACCGACGCCTGGTCAGCTCAGCCGCTCGAGCACCAGAGCCATCCCCTGTCCCCCACCGACGCACATCGTCTCGAGGCCGAACTGCTTGTCGTGCCAGCGAAGCGAGTTGATCAGGGTTGTCGCGATTCGTGCTCCGGTCATCCCGAACGGATGCCCCACAGCAATGCCGCCGCCGTTGACGTTGAGCTTGTCCAACGGGATTCCCAGCTCCCTGTACGACGGAATCACCTGCGCCGCAAAGGCCTCGTTGATCTCGACCAGGTCGATGTCGGCCATGCTCAGTCCGGCGTTCGCAACTGCCTCGATGCTGGCCCCGACCGGCCCCAGACCCATGATCTCGGGCGAGAGGGCCGAGACTCCGGTTGATGCGATGCGAGCGAGCGGTGTGATGCCGAGGTGCTTCGCCTTGAGATCCGACATGATCACCAGGGCCGCAGCGCCGTCGTTGAGAGGGCAGGCGTTGCCCGCCGTGACTGACCCGTCAGGACGGAAGACCGGCCGCAGCTCGGCCAGCTTCTCGAGCGTGGTCCCCGCGCGCGGGCTCTCGTCGGCTTCCATGACAGTCCCGTCGCCCACGGTGATCGGCGTGATCTCGCGCTTCCAGAACCCGTCAGCCGCCGCCTCCTGATAGAGCTGCTGCGAGCGAGCGGCGAACTCGTCCTGCTCCGCACGACTCACACCTCGGACCGCGGCCACGTTCTCCGCGGTCTGACCCATCGCGATGTACACGTCGGGCAGCTCTCCAAGCTCTCGCGGGTCGTCCCAGGTCGACGCACCGCCTGATGCCGTCCGCCTGGAGCGCGCCTGCGCGTCCGCGAACAACGGATTGGTCCACGGATTCCTCGAACGATCACGAGGGTCGGCGCCGTCGGCCACCGGCGGGCTGTCGCTGTGCCCGCCCCGGCCGCGGCTGACCGCCTCGACGCCAGCCGCGATGAACACGTCGCCCTCGCCGGCACGAATCGCATGCATCGCCATTCGCGCAGTCTGCAGACTCGAGGCGCAGTACCGCGTCACGGTGGTTCCGGGCACCGTGTCCAGCCCCAACAAGGTGGCGACCACCCGGCCCATGTTGAACCCCTGCTCACCACCGGGTGCGCCGCAGCCGAGCATCAGGTCACGCACTGTCGACGCATCGAGCTCTGGCACCTGCCTCAGCGCTGACCGGACCGCGTGAGCAGCCAGGTCGTCCGGCCTCATGTCCTTCAATGCGCCCTTGTAGGCGCGACCGATGGGGGTTCTGGCCGCCGCCACGATGACTGCCTGAGGCATGGGGTTCTCCTTGGTCTGGTGTTGTTCAGGGATCTGAGGTTCCTCTAGTGGCGCATGTGTGTTCCGGCGGCGACGTTGAGCGTCTCGCCGGTGATGTTCGCTGCTTTGTCGGACAGCAGGAACGCCGCCGCCTCGACAATGTCCTCGACCTGGGCCAGTCGTCCCAACGGGGACTTGGCCACCTCGGCTGCCTGCATGTCCGGGTGCAGGGTGTCGGCGAACCGGGTGCCGGTGACCATGCCCATCGCGAGCGTGTTCACCCTGATGCCGTAGGGCCCGCCCTCGTGCGCACAGCTGCGAGTGAGCACGTTCAGGCCGCCCTTGGACACTGCGTACGGGGCCTCGATTCCCAGTCCGCCGATGTCCGGGGCGTAGGTCGAGACGTTGAGGATCACACCGGGAAGACGGGCATCGCGCATCTGCCTCATTGCCTGCCGGGACAACATCCAGGGGCCGTTGAGATTTACGTCCATCACCCGGTCCCACACGCTCGGCTCATAGTCGAAGATCGGACCGAGCACGTTGTAGGCGGCGTTGTTGACAAGAGCCGTGATCGGTCCGAGCTCATCGAGCACCGAGTCGGTGACCTCCAGGATCTGCTCGCGGTCACCGGCATCCAGCAGCTTGGCGACCGCGCGACCCTCGTGGGCGTCAGCGATCTCCTTGACCGCCCGCTCGAGACGCTCCTGGTGGACGTCGGTCACCACGACCGTCGCGCCGTCGGCAGCGAGACGAGTCGCGATCGCCTTTCCGATTCCCGCACCAGCCGCGCCGGTCACCAGGGCGACGCGCCCGCGCATGTCCACGGTCATCTGGCCTCCTTCCGAGGGACCATCCCATCACCAATCCGATAAATCAATGATCTCTATCTTGCGAGAGAGTCTCTCATAACGATAGTTTGTCTCAGGAGGTGAAATGATGAAAGACATCGAGACCGGCGCCGACGCCGAGCGTCCGCCCTCCCTTCGGGAGCGCACGCGCTTGCGAACCCGCCGCGACATCGAGTCCAGCGCATTGGAGCTGTTCGAGAGCCAGGGCTACGAGAACACGACGGTCGAGCAGATCACTCGTGCGGCCGGGTGCTCCAGTGCGACCTTCTTCCGTCACTTCGGCTCCAAGGAGGACGTGCTGTTCGCCAACGACCAGGCCGCGGTTGAAGAGATCGTGAGGTTCGTCTCGGAGCGTCCCGATCGTGCCCCGACGCTTCAGGCGCTCGCCGAACCGGTGGCGCGTTTCGCCAAGGTCTTCCTCACCGAGGCCACGTCGGAGGCCCAGCGCCTGACCCGCCTCGTCATGACGACCCGGGGGCTCGAGGCTCGCAGCATGCGGATGCGGCTCCTCTGGGAGCGTGCGATCGCGCGGGAGCTCGCCGCCGAGTCCGGAAGGTCAACACCGGCCGTCGACCAGGTGATAGTCGCCGGCCTCGCCGTGTCCTGCCTCTCGACCGCGCTCTGGCACTGGCAACAGCCCGACTCTGCGGTGGACATCTACACCGCGACCACGCACGCCTTCGAGCGCGCTCACCACCTCTGCAGCTGACACCGAAAACGAAAGGACGCTGAAACCATGGCGATCATCCAGGCCTCCGTAGGGAAGCTGCCCTACCTTCTGACGGACTTCGACCAGCACTCCTATGAAGCTCCCGACGCATTCACCCGGTTCATGCCGAAGCACAAGCTGCACACCGCGGTGAGACCGATCACGGTGTCCGGCTACGACCGCAAGGTCCTGCTGGCCAACGACCGCATCGTGACTGCTCTGGAGAACGACCTCGACCAGGCGTACGTCCCGGGCTCCCTCGTCGAGATGCTCAAGCAGCGTGCGTCCGGTGATGCGACCGACTCCGACCGCTTCTACGAGCCCATCCAGCCGGAGTACCTGGACCGCGACAAACGGCTGGTGCAGCTCGCTGAGCAGCAGATCGAGAAGTCCATCATGTACCCCGGCGGCTGGGGTCTCCTGGCAGAGGCCTACCTCGACGGAATCGACCCGTTGTACGACAACATCGAGTCGTTCAACAGGTGGATCGACGAGGACTGGGGCTTCGCGTACAAGGACACGATCTATGCCCCCGCGATGCTCTCGATGCGCGACCTGGACCGGGCCTGCCAGGAGCTGGACCGAGTCCTCGACAAGGGTGCCCGCTTCGTCCTGCTGCCCGCGGGACCGGCGTACGGCCGCTCACCGGGCGACCCCTACTTCGACCCCTTCTGGGCCAGGATCAACGAAGCGAAGGCCGTGGTGTGCTACCACATCTCGGAGTTCCACTACCAGGCCAACGTTGCCTCTCACTGGGGCTGGGGCCTTGTGCCGCCGTTCCAGTTCTCCGCCTGGCAGTGGCAGAACACCTACGGCGAGCGCCCCATCACCGACACCCTGTCGGCGTTGATCTTCGACAACCTCTTCGGTCGTTTCCCGAACATCAAGGTGCTCGTGAGCGAGTTCGGCGCGGAGTGGGTTCCACACTTCATCCGGCACATGGACAAGAGCCGCGGCATGGGGCGCAACGGCACCTGGCTGGGCGGTCAGCTCGCCGAGCGACCGAGCACGATCTTCAAGAAGCACGTCCGCGTCGTGCCCTATCCGGAGGACGACACAGTCGGGATGATCGATCGTCTCGGCTCCACCGAGACACTCCTCATGGGCTCGGACTGGCCGCACGCCGAAGGGCTCCGTGAACCAGCCGAGTTCTACGAGCGGGTCGAGAACCTGGGCGAGGAGACACGGCGGCTCTTCCTGCGTGAGAACGGCATGAAGCTGCTCACCGGCACATGAGCGCATCCGTCGACCATCTGCTCGACCTTCTCGACGTGCGGCCAGAGGGGAACGACTCGTTCACCGGTTGCCCATCCGGGTCCGCCCGGCCGCGAGTTTTCGGTGGACACGTCATCGGCCAGGCTCTGGCTGCCGCCGGGCGCACGGTCGACATGGAACGTCGGCCGCACTCACTGCATGCCTACTTCCTGCGGGCGGGGTCGCCCGACAGTCCGATCCGGTACGACGTCTCGACACTCCGGGAGGGTCGGTCGTTCTCCACCCGCGAGGTTCGAGCTCGTCAGGGCGGGAAGCTGATCTTCACGATGACGGCCTCCTTCCACGGCTCCGAACCGGGCCCGGAGCACCAGGTGGCAATGCCACCGGCCCCGCCGCCCGACACCGTCGCCAGGAACGCCGAGCGGCCCTGGGAGTGGCCGGACATCTACCAGGAGTGGACCTCGCTCGACATCCGTCACATTCCGACACCGAGTGTCCACGGGCAGGGAGTCTCAGGCCGCTCGTTCGACGCTCGGTGCTGGATGCGGACCACGGCATCACTGCCTGACGACCCTCTTCTGCACGCCTGCGTGCTGGCCTGTATCAGTGACCTGACCCTGCTGTCGGTGACCCTGGTTCCCCACGACATTCCCTGGCGCCATGAGGGATACCAGGTTGCCTCGCTCGACCACTCGGTCTGGTTCCACCGGGACTGCCGGGTCGATGACTGGCTTCTCTACGACCAGAGCACGCCCTCCATGTCTGATGCCCTTGGCCTCGCGCACGGCCGGATACTCACCGCTGAAGGGGTGCTCGTCGCATCAGTCGCGCAGGAAGGCCTGATCAGGGCCGAGCACACACTCAGCGCGGGCTGAATCGCTGCGCGCCGTCGAGCCGGACGACCTCACCATTGAGGTAACCGTTGCTGAGCAGGTGGAGCGCGAGATCTGCGAACTCCTGCGGCTTGCCCAGGCGCTTCGGGAACGGCACGTTGGACGCGAACTTCGCGAGAGCTTCCTCGCCGACGCTTTCCATCATGGACGTGTGCATGGTGCCGGGAGCAATCGTGTTGAGCCGGATGCCGACCGAGCTCAGGTCACGGGCACCGGAGAGCGTCAAGCCGATCACACCCGCCTTCGCCGCGGCGTACGCACTCTGGCCGATCTGCCCCTCGTAGCCGGCAATCGAGGCTGTCGCGACGACGGACCCTCTCTCGCCGTCTTCATTGGGGAGGTTCTTCGCCATGCGTGCACCCGTCAGACGCAGGACGTTGTAGGTCCCCGTCAGATAGAGGTCCAACGTGCGGGTGAACCCTTCGAGGGTCGCCGGCCTGCATTCACGGTCGACGACCTTCTCGGTGACCCCCCAACCGCCGTGCGAGATCACCACGTGCCGCAGTGTTCCCAGCTGGTACGCGGCGTCGATAGCCAGTTGGACATCGGTCTCGCTGGTTACGTCGGTGCGCACGTAGGCGACCTTGTCGCCCAGCTCGCCGGCGAGAGCCTCGGCGCGCTCGTCGGCGAGGTCCGCTATGACGACCGCGATGCCTTCGCCGTGAAGCTTGCGCACCACCGCCTCACCGAGTCCCCCCGCGCCGCCCGTGACGATGGCGACTAAGTCATTCCGGGCCTGTGATGCAGACACATCGAACTCCATTTCGTGAAGGAACTTGCTACTACTTGCCCTGCCATACCGGTTCCCGCTTCTCCGCGAACGCAGTTGCGCCCTCCTTGGCATCGGCCGAGGCGAAGACTGGTTCCAGCACTGCACTTTGTCGAGCGAATGCGTCATGGGCGCGCCAGTCGCGTGCCGCTGCCACGATCTCCTTCGTCGCAGCCACGGCCAGGGGGCCGTTCGCGGCCACCCGCTGGGCCAGCTCGAGCGCTCCCGCCAAGGCCTCGCCGGGTTCCGTCAGCCGGTTGACCAGTCCGAAGCCGGCACCCTCAACGGCCGTGAAGCTGTCGCCAGTCAGAGCCAGCTCCATCGCCTTCTGGTACGGGATCCGCTGCGGCAGGCGGATCAGGCCGCCGCCGCCAGCGACCAGACCGCGCTTCACCTCCGGAAGCCCGAACTTGGCGTCGCGGGCCGCGACGATCAGATCCGTCGCCAGGGCCAGCTCGGTTCCCCCCGCGAGCGCGAAGCCTTCCACCGCGGAGATGATCGGCTTGCGTGCAGGTCGTTCGGTGAACCCGAGACCTCGCCCCGGCACCAGCATGTCCTCGCCGGCCACGAATGCCTTGAGGTCCATGCCTGCACAGAAGTTTCCGCCGGCGCCGGTGACGACAGCCACAGACAGCGCCGGATCCTCGTCCAGCTCCTGGACTGCTTCCGCGAGTCCGAAGCTCACTGCACGGTTGATCGCGTTGCGCGCCCGGGGCCTGTTGATGGTGATCACCAAGGTGCGCCCTCGACGCTCGGTCAGCAGCTCGTCAGACATTATCGCCACCGGGGTACCCCCCGCCGCCGAACATCGCGTCGAGGGCGTCGTAGTCCTTGACACCGTTCTTTCGTGGAAGGGCGGGGACGAACTCGACGCTGCGCGGCTTCTTGTACGACGCGATGCGGCTCTTGCAGTGCTCGATGATCTCTGTTTCGGAGACCGTGGCCCCATCGACCAGTGCAACAACGGCCTTGACCGACTGCCGGTACGTCGGGTCGGGAACACCGATCGCCGCAGCCTCTTTGATGGCCGGGTGGCTCTCGAGGCACCCCTCGACCTCAGGTGGGTAGATGTTCTCAGCCGCCGACTTGATCATGCGTGTCATCGTGCCGATGAAATGGATGGTGCCGTCGGACTCACGCCGCCCGAGATCAGTGGTGTGCCACCACCCGTTCCGCATCCGCCTGCCGTTGATCTCGGGGCGGTTCCAGTAACCGGCGTGGACGAGGTCGCCGCGAATGACGATCTCGCCGGGTTGCCCGACCTCGCACTCACGCCCGTCGGGGGCGACCACGCGCACCTGCACCAGAGGGGACGGCCTCCCGGAGTTGCCGAGCCCACGGCCGCCGTACGCGTTGAGAACGGCAAGCCCGGAGACCTCGGTCTGGCCGAACCCACCGGGCTGAGTGCCCCACAGCGTCGTGTCCGGCGGCAGGGCGTCACCCCACACTGGAGCGAACGGGCCCGACCTCAGACTCGAGAGGTCTCTCTGCGCCTCACGATTGAGCTCCCTGATCTCCAGGATCGTCGGCGGCATGAGGAAGGCTGACGTGGCCTGCTCGTCCGCGATGATGTCGAGCACCTCCGCGGCGTCGACGCGACGGATGAAGATGTTCGTGCCCCCGTGCAGGAAGACCGGAATCGCCTCGAACTGGAAGTTCCCCACATGGAAGAGCGGACCGGAGTTGAGGAAGACACTCGTGTGGTCGGCCTCAGTGATCCTGGCGGTCGCCATACCCATGGAAAGCAGGTTGCGGTGCGTCAGCATCGATCCGTTCGGACGATCAATGATGGCGGCCGTGTAGATCACGAGTACGGGCGAGTCAGCCTGCACTTCGATCTCGAGATCCGAGTCGTCGGCACACAGGACGGCGTGCTCGAGACTGCCCTCGCCCTCACCGTCGAACTGGAGCCACGTGGCGCGGTGCTGCGTTGCGGCACGTGCCTGCGTGATCGCCTCCCCGATCTCCTCCTGCTGCCAGATGATCACCTTGGGAGAGAAGTCCTCGATGACGAAGCGCAGCTCGTCCCCCGACTGCCGCCAGTTGACCGGGCAGACCAAGGCGCCGAGCTTGGCGCATCCGACAAGGAGCTCCAGGAAGCACGACGAAGACTGGGCCAGCCACAGCACTCGGTCACCGGCTCCGACGTCCAGGTCGGAGAGCATGTTCGCGACCCTGTTCGTCCGATCGTCGAACTCCGGCCAGGTCTGTCGCTCCTTGCCGTCGATCACCGCAAGGCGGTCCGGGAAGCTACGGCGGTGCTCCCGCGGAATGTCACCCAAAGTAGTTGCCGACACGGTTATCCCTTCTGGGGTTCATCCGGGCGCTGACCCAGATCTGGGGTGAAGACAGGAAGGGAGCGACCGTCCGGTTGGTCGAGGAACGTGACGTCGACCGGCATCCCTGTCGACACCGACTCCGGGTCCGTGAGGACGAGGTTGGTCAGCATGCTGCAGCCCTCGTCCAGCTCGACGACGGCGACGACATAGGGGGGCTCGAACTCGGGTGACGGCGCTCGATGCACGACGGTGTAGCTGGTGACGGTCCCGGAGCCATCGCTCTCCACGTAGTCCCAGCCGGTCGAGCCACACGCCGGGCACAGCCGCTCGGGTGGGAAGAAGTGCTCGCCACAGTTCCCGCAGCACGGGACCACGAGGCGGTGTCGGGCTGCGGAGGCCCAGAACCCTGAGGACAGCTCCGTCGGAGTGGGAAGTCGCCGGCTCACGGTGACACCCTGCCGAGCACGACGAGCTCGTAGTGGCCCGCGGCAGAACCGGCGTTGGCCGCGATGGCCGTCTCGGCGGTGGGGATCTGGTTCACGGCCGTCCCGCGGAGCTGGCGGACTGCTTCGACGACCTTCAGGGTCATCTGCTGCGTCCCGTTCCAGGCATAGGCGAGACAGCCGCCGTCCGGGTTCGTGGGGTACTTGCCGTCCAGCCCGATGTTGCCGTCTTCCACGAAGGACCCGCCTTCACCCTCTTCGCAGAGTCCCAGGACCTCCATCTGGCGGATGATCTCGAAGGAGTTCGGGTCGTACAGGCTGAACACGTCGATCTCCTGCGCTGTCAGACCGGCCATCCGAAGGGCCCGGGTCGAGGCACTGACGCCGAGTCGCCCGACGCTGCTGTACTGCGGGGGCGACGCGTACGCCGCACCCGAGAACTCCATGCCGGCTCCCAGCACCGCGATCGTGGGGTGCGGGAGGTCGCGCGCGCGATCGACCGTGGTGAGCACCAGGGCGCCACCGCCCTCCCCCGCGATGCACACGTCCAGCAAGTGGAAGGGAGTCGCAAGGATCGGCGAGGCGAGGACGTCGTCCACCGTGTACGGACCCTTCCCGCACATGACTGCTTCCGGGTTCTTCGAACCGTTGTTCCGGATCGTCGCCGAGACCGTCGCGAGCTGCTCTGGTGTCGTACCGAAACGATGCATGTGTCCTTGCGCGACCAGCGCGAACAGAGGGACGACGTACGCCCCCCAGACATCGGTGAACTCGATGAAGTCCTCGGCGCCGTTGACTGTCTGGCCCCGGCCGAACCGACCGGCCAGACCACCTCCTACCACCGCCACGTCGCAGAGACCGGCGCTGATGGCGGCCGCCGCCTTCATCGCGCCGCGCGCACCAGCGGCATCGAGCAAGCCGTCGCTCACCCAGTTCAACGGCCCGCCCAGGACGCGCGCCCAGGATGCCGCCTCGCCGGGGCGTCCTCCGGGACCAGGCCAGTCGGCCGCCACCCCGTCCACATCGCGAGGCTCCAGCCCGGCGTCGGCGATCGCACCAAGGACGCTCTCCTGGGCAAGGTCGAGCGATGTCCTGTGTGGCAGCTGGCGAGCCTGCTCCGTCGCGTGGACGCCCACGACGGCTACGTCACGCAGCGCCATGGCCGGCCTTTCCGAGCTGAGTGGCTAGCCACGCCTCGTGCCTTGCGAAGTGCCCGGAGTCCCTTTCGACGAGGATGCCCTCGGCTCGTGCCAGCTCGGCTCCGCTCGCCTCCAGACGGAGCACGGCGGTGATGAACCAGCGGCTCCCCTCCTTGTGTGACCTCCACGCCTCAGCAGTGAGCTGCTGCTCCACGGGGACGGGCTTGACGAAGGTGACGTTCAGCTGCCCAGTCACAGCGAGCTGGTCGTTCAGCATGGCCACATGACCTACGAGCTCGTCCAGCACCCCGGCCGTCCAGCCTCCGTGTGCGACGTTCAGCCCGCCTTCGTTCTCGCGTCCGCACCGGAGCCGGTAGCTGACGACCCCCACGTCGTCCACCTCTTCGGACTCGACTCCCATCCTGCAGTGTCCGAGCCGCCGGCACGCGCCGCAGAGCGCGACCGGCCCCACGTCGGGCGCGGTCTGTCCCTCCCCTGTTGCTTGCTCGGCAACACGATATGAGTTCTCGGCCATGGTGAGGACAATACCTGATTAGCTTAATGATTGAAATCATCACCCGGTAGGAAGTAGGTTGGATCACACCAGACGCCGAAGCAGCGATCCCGACCGTCGGCGGACCCGAAAGGTGGAGATCGAGTGACCTCGACGGACTACTCACCCACAGTCATGACCCGGACGCTTCTCGACAGCAGGTTCCTCGAACCGGAGATCGAGACTGCCCCGCGCGCAGAGATCGAGGCGCTCCAGGAAGCGCGTGTTCTGGACCTCGTGCACTACGCGTGGGCGAACTCAGCCTTCTACCGTGACCACTGGGGCAAGGCCGGCGTCCATCCCTCCGACATCACGAACCTGGACGACTTCACGAGGCTGATCCCGACCTTCGAGAAGGCCGACGCCCAGGCCTTCCGCGAGCGGACCGGTGACCCCTTCGGGGGCATGCTCTGCATGCCGCTCGAGGGCCTGACCTCCTGCACCGCGACTTCGGGAACCACCGGAGACCCAGAGCTGATCGCCGAGTCGTGGGAGGCCGTGCCTCCGCTGCCCCTGGTCACGGCACGCGACCTCTGGGAGCTCGGGCTGCGGCCAGGCGACCGCGTGCTGATCCCGGCCGGATCGTTCCGCAACTTCTGGGACGAGCTCTTCACCCTGATGGGAGCCGTCCCCGTCTTCGTGGACGGCTGGATCGGTCAGGGCGAATCGGTGCTGAAGGCGATCGCGAAGTACCGGCCTGTCTACATGCAGCTGCACCTGCCGGCCATACTCGAGTTCGAGAGGCTCGAGGCCCACCACGACCTCCGCTCCATTTTCTCCTCGATGAAGGGTGTGGCATTCGCAGGCCAGCCCATGGGGCAGGTTCTTGCCCGCAAGGTCCGCGACGAGTGGGGCCTCGAGGTCTTCAAGTACACCAGCGCCGGCGACACCGGCACCGCGTGGGAGCACCAGGAGCGCGACGGCTACACGCTCTGGGAGGACACGGTCTTCGCAGAGAGCCTGGAGCCCACGTCGGACCGGGCGGTTCCCGATGGCGAGGTCGGCGAGCTCGTGGCCACCGACATCGACAACCTGGCTGCGCCGCTGATCCGCTTCCGTGCCGGCGACCTCATCCGGCTCACCAGGGAGCCCGCTGCCAGCGGGCGCACGCACGCGCGGATGTGGGTGGTGGGACGCAAGGGCGACGAGACCGTCGTGGCCGGACGGGCCATCGTGGTGAGTGAGGTCTGGGCCGCCGTCGAGGAGCTCCCGGAGCTCAGTGACGGGCTGTTCCAGATCGTTCGCCACAGTCCGACGATGGAGAGGCTGCGGCTCAGGGTGGGCTATGCGCCCGAGCGCACGACCGACCTTTCGGAGCTCGAGCGGCGGCTCGAGATGCACCTCGAAGCCCGGCTCCAGGTGCGGTGCGACCTCGAGCTGGCCCCGGTGGACGAGCTGCTCAAGCAATCCTCGAGCGTCGCGAAGTTCCCCAGGGTGGTCAAGAAATGAGCCGGGTGACGATGGCGGCGGCCGCTGCCGCCCTGCCACGTGCGCCGATCTACGGCATCGGGACGTACGCCGTCGGCTCCTCGGTCGCCGACTTCGAGATCGGATGGGACGAGCTCGACCGCGACACCGAGTGGGCGCACTCCGTGCTGTTGAAGGCCGGCGTGAGTAGAGGGGATCTGGTGCTCTTCAGCACCCCGAACCACGAGGGCCCGTGGATCACCCCACTCGTTCGCGCGCTTCGCCGCATCGGGGCGCCCTACGCCACCTCGGAGACCTATGGCTGGGACTCGCGCCGGTTCGCGATGTATCTGCGACGCCTGCCGGTCAAGGCGATCATCGGAATCGGCGCCGAGACGGTGAACGCTCTCACCGATTCAGGCCAGACTCTCTCCGAACTGATGGCGGGAGTGGAGGTCGTGTGGGCACGTCCGGACGCGGTGACGCGCCTGATGGACCTCCAGATCGACGCCGCGACGTACGTCCCCCTCGGCCCGGCGCTCGGGCTCGGGATGCCTGGAGAACGCGGAGCGCGCGTGAACGGTGAGGAGTGGACAGTCTCGGAGAGCAGCGGTTTCGTACACGTGACGAACACGCGAACCCGCGCGACGAGCTTCGACTACGCGGACACGGGGGTCGCTGGTGAGGTCACGGCATCAGGCACCGATTTCCTCGTCCTCCCGCGCTGAGCCGCTCAGACTCCCATCCTCTCGAGGAGGCGCTCGTAGTAGAGCGCGGGCCCGCCGAAGAGAAGGTCGGAGGACTGCGCGCGCAGGAACAGACCGGTGAGCTCGTGGGTTGAAGCGTCGTCGGCCTCGCCCACCAGCTGCAGCGCACCCCGCGCGACAGAGGTGAAGGTCTCAGAGCATGAGACGTGCGCCATCGCTGCCGCGATGCTGCCTTCGGTGGTATCGGCTGGGGCGAGCCGGCGAGCACGCTCCCACATCGCCTCGGCGACCTCGACCTGCGCCCGGAGCTCGCCGTACAGCCTCGACGCGTCACCGTGAGGCCAGTCGGCAGCATTCGCCACGGCAACACCCAGCTCGAGGCACCTCCGGGCACTCTTCACCTGCTCCTCCGCCAGCGAGACCGTCGCCAGGTCGAGGACTCGACCCATCAGCCTGCCGCCGGCCCCTTCGATCCCGATCAGCACCGCCGGCACCTGCCGGAGTTCCAGTCGAGCGAGCGGCCGCGTTGGGTCGATCGCTTGCATCCCGGAGACGGTCAACCCGGGGGCCGCCGCCTCGACGGCGAACAGGGACGGACCTGCGGTGCTGCGCGCGATGACGAAGAGAACGTCCGCGGAGTCGGCGTCAGGGACGAAGTACTTCTCGCCCTCGAGGAACCACTTTGAGCCCTCGAGGCTCGCCCGCGTGCGGACCAGCGCGGGATCCCACGAACCGGAGGCCTCGGCTGCCGCCAGGGTCGCCGTGAGAGAGCCGGCCTCGATCTTGGAGAGGTACTCTGCGCCTGCTCCCTGGTCGCCGGACGCGGCCAGCGCGTGCGCAGCCAGTGCCTGAGAAGCAAACGTCGGCGCCGACGAGACGCCTGACTCCACGGGGCCTTTCGCGGCTTGCTCGGCCTGTGCACCGATCGCACGCAGCAGCCGCTCCTCCTCTGGGCCGCCGGTGAGGCATGGCGAGCGGATCAAGGTGTCGGAGAACGAGTAGCTCGTCGCGTGGCCGGAGTCAGCGATCACCCGCGGGCCGAGCACCGCGGCAAGGAAGACCGAGGCGGCCTGGAGGGTGCGTCCGCGCACCAGCCGATGAGTGACGCCGACCTGATCCAGCTCGCGAACCGCCCGCAGCATGGTCATCAGCCGCGCAAGGTCGCGTCGAAGGGCACGGTCGTCCCAGGTCCAGGTCGACCGCATGATCGCCGAAAGATTGTCGGACGTCAGACCTGCTTCGAACGCAACCAGTTCCTCGTCGTTCCATCGTGCTCGCTCGGTCATGACTCTCCATCCGGGAACTTGTGGGGTGGCCCTTCCATCATCTGTTTTACAGTGTAAAGTAGATCGTGTCCACACCTGGTGGAAGGCATCACCGAACCTGCACTGGAGACGCACATGACTCAGACCGACCTGGCCACGAGCGCATCAGACCTCGCACCGGGCGCGCGAAAGATCTGGGCGCACTCGGCCGACTCCCATGTTCTCGAGCCGGCCGACCTGTGGACGTCGCGACTCCCGAAACGACTGGCCGACAGGGCGCCGCGCTCCGAGCGCGGGGACAAGTTCGAGATCCTCTACATCGACGGCCAGCAGATCGATCGTCAGCTCAACGACTTCATGGACGCGATGCGCCCTCCCGGCGCTACCGACCTCGCCATACGCCTCAAGGACCTGGACCAGGAGGGGGTGTGGTCGCAGCTCGCATTCCCGTCGATGGGTTTCTGGTCGGTGAACATCACCGACCGAGAGCTGTCGAACGAGGTGGCTCGCGCGTGGAACGAGTGGGCTCTCGAGGAGGTCAGGTCCCGCCAGGAGCGCATCTTCACGCCGGCCATCGTCTCGCTGGCCGATGTCGGGGACGCGGTGAAGGAACTCGAGCGAACTGCGGAGATGGGGTTCCAGGCGATCTTCCTCCCGTGCGGGACGCGCCCCGGTGAGGAGTGGGGCCTCGACATGTGGGAGCCGCTCTGGGCTGCTGCCGAGGCACACCAGACCGTGCTGGCATTCCATATCGGGACCGGAGGGGAGAACATCGTCTACCGCGGCCCCGGCGGCGCCGTGGTGAACTACATGGAGACCACCTACCCCGGCATGCGCGTGGTCTCCCACATGGTCGCGGGTGGCGCCCTGGACAGGCACCCGGATCTGAAGGTGATGATCGCCGAGGGAGGCGCAGCCTGGGTTCCGGCGATCGGCGATCGCATGGACGAGGGGTACCGGCAGCACGGCATGTTCGTGCGACCCAAGCTGTCTCGGCTGCCCAGCGAGATCATCCGCAGCCAGGTCTACGCGTCCTTCCAGCACGATCCAAGCGCGGTGCAGGTGATCGAGGGCACCGGCTACACCAACGTGATGTGGGGCGACGACTACCCCCATCTGGAGGGCACGTACGGGCACACCCAGGAGACGCTCCATGGGCTCTTCGCCGAGGTCTCTCCGGAGATCAAGCAGCGGGTGCTGCGGGGGACCTTCGAGGAGCTCTTCGACGTCTCCCCGATCCCGGCGGACAAGGATTTCTAGTGTCCCGCGTCTGAAGTCCTTTGCCAGTTGGCGCCTGCAGGGTGCGTGCAGCGCAAGGCGGAGGAGCGATGCTGTAGTTGGTCCTCCTGCGAGTGACGACAACGCAGCGATGTGCGTGCCATGGTGGCGCGAAGCGCCAAGGAATTTCGGACGCGGGACACTAGTGTCTCAGGGTCCTGCCTTGGCGCTCGAGGTGCTCGCGTAGTCCGGCGATGAGGGTGTCCACGCCGAACTTGAAGAAGTCGCGACCACTCAACGTCGGAAGCAGGGTGACCAACCTGGCCACCGTGTCCTCGACGTCATGCTCGGCCGCCGTCGGCTGAGCGGTGACGAGCTGGTAGCGGCCGAACAGGTAGGTGTGCACCGTGGCGTAGGCCATCAGGACGTCTGCGTCGTCGAACCCGGCGTCCACGAGAATGTCCATAGCGGCGTTCAGAATGCGGCGATCCGTGCCAAGCATCCGATCCAGCAGGATCCCGCCGATGCCGGGATGCGCACGCAGCTGTTCGTCGATGCTGCCGATCAGCTCGCGCAGTCGGGTGTCCCAACTCTGGTCCGCCTCCTCGGGAATCGCGATGTCGCTCAACGCGGCTGCGGCGACGAGATCGAGAAGCGCACTCTTGTCGCTGACGTAGTAGTACATGGCCATGTGCGACCGGCCCAGCTCCGCGGAGAGCCGGCGCATCGAGAGACTCTCGATCCCACTCTGCTTGATCAGGCGAAGGGCTGCGGCGACGATCTCACCCTCGGTGAGAGGGTTCTCTCGCGATTCCCCCTTGCGCGCTTCTGTCACTCGATCGAGCCTAGTGGTCATGACCGCAAGTTCGTCGAGGGTATCCGTGGTCCAGGTGCGTGCAGCGCAAGGCGGAGGAGGGAAGTCGTAGTTGACCTCCTTCGACCGACTCCAACGCAGCGATGTGCGTGCCTGGGCCGCGGGGACCCCGACGAACTAAAGGGAATGGCCACTAGCCGGTCACGCTCCGTGACCGTCGCTGCTCGAGCGAGCCATCACGATCTCGGGGACCGTGGCACGTGCCGAGAGACGCAGGCATGCGTCGACCATCTCGACGACGTCGGCGACCTCGAGCATCGTCTCCGCGGGAATCCGATCATGCGCGTGGACAGCCATGTCGGTGTCGACGTACGCCGGTGAGATGGCGGTCGCGCAGACTCCTCCGCCGGATTCCTCGCGGTTCACCGACCGAACGAGGGACATGAGCGCGGCCTTGGTCGCCCCGTAGACAGCCAGTTCGGGCTCGGCGTACACACCGGTGATCGAGCTGAGCGCGACCACCTTGGCCCCTCGGGTCGGGTTGGCCGCAGCCGCCTTGCGCAGAAGCGGCATGGCCTTCTGCAGCAGCACGAACGGCGCTCGCAGGTTCAAGGTGACCTGCTTGTCGAACCGTCGAGGATGGAAATCGGCCAGCGCACCGGCGGAGCCGACTCCGGCATTGAGGACCAGGACGTCGATCATCTCGAAGCGCACTTCGTGTGCTTCGACGAGGTCTCCCAGGTAAGCCTCGACGGCCATGTCTCCGGCCATGGCCTGGACCTCGGGGGCACCTGCGTCCAGCAGCTGGTCGGCGACGGACTCGAGCCGCTCCGCGTCTCGCGCGGCAACGCTCAGCCGGTAACCCTGCCGGGCGAGCCTCATGGCGATGCCGAGGCCGATGCCCCGCGAAGCGCCGGTGACCAGCGCAGACGGAGTGCTCATGAGCGGTCCCTTCTTGTGGATCGCATCCCTATCGGGGCAACCCGAGTACGCGTTCGGAAATGATGTTGCGCTGGATCTCGGAGGTGCCGCCGTAGATCGTCTCCGCCCGGGACAGGAGAAAGGTCCGCTGTGCGACGCTGAGTCCTCCGGGCAGTGGTCCCGACAGGGTCTGGGCCGCAGGGCCCTCGACGTCCATGGCGAGCTCGCCGAGCCGTTGATGAGCCAGCGAGGCGAAGAGCTTGCTGGTGGTGGCTGCCGCATCGGCGTCGTTGCTGCCGTTCACCAGGCTCGTCACGACTCGCAGGTTCGTCGCGCGCATGAGCTGCGTGGCGATGTAGGCATCGGCTATCCGTTGCCGTGTACGCGGATCCTTCAGGGCCCCGGAGGTGCGGGCGCTCGCCATCACCTCCTGAACCTCGCGCTCCATCGCAAGCTGTACCGGGATCAGGGCAGCGCCGCGCTCCATCCCGAGAGTGCCCATGACGACCCTCCACCCGTCGTCGACTGCACCGACCACCAGGTCCGCATCAGTCCGAGCACCAGTGAAGAAGCACTCGCTGAACTCAGCGGAACCGGCGAGGTTCGCGATGGGTCGGATCTCCACCCCGGGTTGGTCGACTGGCACAAGAAGCATCGTCAGACCCTTGTGGCGGAGCGACGGATCCGGGTGGGTCCGGCACACGACGTACAGCCAGTCGGCCTGGTGACCGAAAGTGGTCCAAACCTTCTGGCCGTCGATGACCCACTGGTCGCCGTCGAGCCTCGCTCTGCACTTCACCGCAGCGATGTCTGATCCCGCATCCGGCTCGCTGAACCCCTGTCCCCAGATGTCGTCGACACTGAGGATGCGCGGCAGGAACCGCCGCTTCTGTTCCTCTGATCCGAACGCGAGCAGCGTCGGGCCGAGCAGGTCGAGGGCCTGCGAGTTCACCCTTGCGGGCGCCGCGGACCGGGCGTACTCGGTCTCGAACACGATCTCCTGGGCGAGTGACGCGCCGCGGCCGCCGTACTCCGCAGGCCAGGTCAGCCCCAGCCAGCCTCCTGTCGCAAGTTCCTTCTCCCAAGCGATCCGCAGGTCCCAGGCCGTGTCATCGGTCGGGCTTCCCACTCCGCGGTGGGCGGCGAACTCACCGACGAGGTGATCGGCCAGCCACTGGCGGACCTCGTCCCGGAACGCGGACTCCTCTGGTGCGATTTCGAACTCCACGTCAACGACTCCTAGAAGTTCAGGGGTTGGTAAGGCCCGAAGCTCGGTGCTCGCTTCTCCATCAGAGACCTGACGCCCTCTTGGAAGTCAGGGTGCGCCTTCGCCTGCGTCAGGAGGTATTGGGCGCGCACCCGCGCCTGCTCCATCGTGGTCTCGGAGTCCCGCCACACCTGGCTCTTGATCATCGCCATCGCCACCGGCGAGACAGCAGCCGCGAGATCGCGTGCGTACGTCACTGCGTCGTCGAGAACCTCGCCGGGCTGGCTCAGCCGTTGCACCACCCCCAGCTTGTGCGCCTCCTCGGCCAGGAACACCCGGCCGGAGGCCAACACGTCCAGCGCGTGCGCTGGGCCGACGAGCCGGGTGAGCATCCACGCCGACGCGTCCTCGGCAGGTAGCCCGCGCTTGGAGAACGCCGTCGTGAACTTCGCGCCCCGGACTGCGAACCGGTAGTCGAAGCAGAGAGCCTGGACAAGTCCGATGCCGGCGCAGGCGCCGTTGATCGCACCGATGATCGGCTTGGGAACAGTGGTCGCGTAGGTCTGCGGACGTCTGTTCGTGGTGTACCGGCCGCCACTGCGGATGCTGTCGAGTACGTCGGGATCAAGCCCGGGGCAGAAGGCGTTTCCCGCCCCGGTCACCACGATCACCCTGACCCGCTCGTCGCTCGTCGCCCGGTCAAGACCGGCGTAGTACTCGTCCTCCATCGTGACCGTCCACATGTTGCGGCGTTCCGGGCGGCTCAAGGTGAGCACCACGACACCCTGGTCATCGACGTCATAGTGCACCGTCGACTCGGCGGCGGCCGCCTCAGTCATCGAGCGCTGCCCAAAGACGTCCGGTGCGTGGTGCCTCGACGCACTTACCGGAAGGGAACTGCGGGGACCGCTTTTCGACGAAGGAAGCAACCCCTTCTGCGGAGTCCGGTTGGCGACCCATCCAGCGGAAGAGCTCCCACTCACGATGGAACGCGGCTTCCCGGTCGGTCTCTGCGAGCAACTCATAGGCGAGCCGCTTGGTGAGCGCGACGGCGGAGGGAGCGGCTTGAGATGCGATTTCCCGCGCCAAAGCCAGCGCGGTGGGGAGTACCTCGTCTGCCGGCACGGCTCGGGTGGCGATACCCATCTCCTTCGCCTCAGTCCCGCTGAACAGCCGCCCGGTCAGCAACAGCTCCAGGGCAACCGAGAGGCCGACGAGCCTTGGCAGCAGCCAGAGGGAGTTCTGCTCGGGGATGAGTCCGCGTCTGGTGAACACGAACCCGTACTTCGCGGACTCGTTGACGATCCGGATGTCCCACTGCAAGGGGAAGGTGAGCCCGAGACCGACGGCGGACCCGTTCAACGCACCGATGATCGGGGTGCTCATCTTCCAGGGGCGCGGCCTATCGGCCATCATCTTGCGCGCCAGCGCTGTCTGCTCCTCGTCGAAGGCGAAGTTCGCGCCGCCAGGCTCCAGATCCGCGCCGGTCGAGAAGAACCTTCCCCGTCCGGTGACCACGATGGCGCGCACCTCCGCGTCTGCGTCCAGGGCCTCGAGCTGGCGGTGGAGCTCTATCTGCATCGCCGAGATGAAGCCGTTGCCCCGATCGGGCCGGTCAAGCCAGAGCGTCGCAACGTGCTCGTTGCACTCGACGCTGATCCCGTCTGTTGCTGTCATGGTCAGCTCCGCGGACTTCCCGAGCCATCGGAGTTTGGCCTCGCCTGAGCGACCATCATCGGGATGACGTCACCGAGCTCGGCGGGATCCCACCGCTCTTCCTTCTCCACCGGCGGTCCGGCCACCCATGTCTGAGCAACGCTGATCCGGCCCGCCTTGACGTTGAACACCCGGCCCGTCACGGCCTGCGCCTCGGCAGAGGCGAGCCACACCACGATCGGGGCGATGTTGGCCGGTGAGCCGGCATCGAACCCGGTGCGATCCTTGATCTCCGCCATCTTCCTGACGTACTCGTCGAGGCCCTCCGTCATCTGGGTCAGCGCGCTGGGAGCGATCGCATTGACGGTGATGCCCAGTCGGGCGAGCTCGTCGGCGAGGATCACGGTGAAGCCGGCGATGGCCGCCTTGGCCGCACCGTAGTTGGACTGACCCACATTGCCGTAGAGCCCCGATGGCGAGGATGTGTTGATGACCCGCGGGTACGGCACTGGCGTTCCGGCCTTGTGCTGCGACCGCCAGTGGTTCACGGCATGACGCGTGGGGCAGAAGGTGCCCCGAAGGTGCACCCTCATGACGTCGTCCCACATGGCGACGTCCATGTTGACGAACATCTTGTCGCGCAGGATGCCGGCGTTGTTGACCAGCACATGCAGGTCGCCGAACGTGTCGAGTGCCGTCTGGACCAGGCGTCCAGCCCCGTTCCAGTCGGAGACGTCGTCGTCGTTGCCGACTGCCTGACCGCCCAGCCCCTTGATCTCGGCCAGGACATCTTCCACGGGCCCGACATCGTTGACCACGACGCTCGCTCCCTGCCGTGCAAACTCGAGTGCGTGCTCGCGACCGATGCCGCCCGCGGCACCGGTGACAATGACAACGCGTCCGTCGTGAAGTCCCATTCTCTGCTCCTGTTCAGGGTTTCTGGCCGACCGCGGTCAGACGAACGCGGGGTCTCCGAAGACGGCAAGTGCGTTGGCGCCGAGGAAGTTGGTTCGCGAGTCCTCGGGCAGCTCGATGGCTCGACCCTCCGCGATGGTGCGATCGAACGGCAGGATCGGATAGTCCGAGGACCACATGACCTTTGTCTTGTTGCGACGACGCAGGACGTTGAGGATCTCCTCGGGCACGTACTTGGGCGCCCAGCCCGCAGTCATCGCAAAGACGTTCGGGTGCTTGACGAGCATCGAGACGGTCTCGCCGATCCAGGGGTCGCCCAGGTGGGTCATCACGATCTTGAGGTCCGGGAAGGCCAGCGCCACCTCGTCGACCAGGATCGTGCGCTGGAGCTTGGCCGGCTTCATCGGCCCCGGCACCCCCACGTTGACGGTCACGACCGCACCCTCATCGCACGCCGCGGTGTAGAGCGGGTACGCCAGTTTGTCGTCAATGGCGATGCCGGTGAACATCGGGCAGATCCGGATGGCCTTGATCCCGTACTCACGGACGGCGATGCGCACATGCTTGGCCGCCTCGTAGCCAAGACGAGGGTCGAGGCCCACCGCGGTGACGAAGCGCCCGGGGTACTCGGCCTGAATCGTGGCGAGGCGCTCACATGCCTCGCGGAGCACAGCCTCCCCGCTGAGGATGCCGTGCACGAACGGCGGGGTGATGTCGCGGGGCACCTTCGTCAGCACGCCGCCGGAGATCTCCAGTCGGTCCATCTCGGCAATGACGTCCCCCATCGTCTGGCCGCCCTCGTAGGCACTGTCACCCCGCTTGAACCGCTGCACGACCGACGGGTCCGGAGTCACTTCACCGGGGAGGTAGGGGATGTTGATCCACGAGTCGAAGACCCGTGGTTCGGTGGCGGATGCCACAGCGGACTGGGCGGCTTCAGTGGTCACGGTCATGGCGAATCCTCAATCAGGTGGTCGGACGGGGGTCATTTGCCGTGGTAGGTCGGCACGCGCTTCTGCTGCATGGCTGACAAGGCCTCAGCCGCGTCGTCAGTCGCCGCTACCACGGCGAAGTGGGACGAGATGAGGTCGAGTGACGTGCGCAGGTCGGCGTTCGCTGACTGGTACGTCGCGCGCTTGGTCATGCGCACCGTCACAGGTGGAGCGGCAGCGATCTGCTCGGCCAACATCCGGGTCGCCGCACCTAGATCGGCGTCGTCGACGACGCGGTTCACCAGGCCGATCCGGTGGGCCTCGTCAGCCGAGATGAAGTCCCCGGTCAGGAGGAGCTCGAGGGCCTTCGCCGTACCCACGAGCCGCGGAAGGTAGTACGAACCACCATCACCCGGGGTGAGCCCGACCTTGATGTAGCCCTCGGAGAGCTTCGCCGACCTGGAAGCGATCCGGAGGTCACACATGAGCGCCATGTCCAGACCCGCCCCCACTGCCGCTCCATTGATGGACGCGATCACCGGCTTGTCGAGTGCCTCGAGGGCGAGCGCCACCTGATGGATCTCGTCGTGCAGCTGTGACTTGCGCTCGAGCGGAGTCAGGCTCGGGTTCGCGTTGGAGATGCTCCCGAGGTCGATACCCGAGCAGAAGGCTCTGTCGCCGGTACCGGTCAGGACAAGCACTCGCACGGAGTCATCCGTCCGCGCCTCACGCAGGAGACGCGCCCACTCCCGGACCATGCCGAAGGTGAAGGCGTTGCTCCGCTCGGGACGGTTGAGTCGGATGGTGCCGACCATGTTGTCGACACTCCACTCGAGGTCGGCCATCGCGCAGTCCTCTCCGCATCAAAGAGATCAATCAGTTAGCTATTTGTACTATACTCTGCCCGGGAATGCCAACCACAGATGACCTCGCGAGGGAGACATGGAAGACGACTCAACTGCGCTGCCCCTGGTCGAGGCCGATCGAGAGTTCCGCGATGAGCTCCGGGAGTGGCTCGACGAGAACCTCTTGGACGAGTTCGTCGGACAGTTCGACCGCGGGGGGCCCGACGACGACGACAACTGGGAGCTGCGACGCGCCTGGGAGCACAAGCTGGGTCAGGGCAACTGGCTCGGCTTGTCGTGGCCCAAGCGGTTCGGCGGTCGTGAGGCCACTTTGACCCAGGAGATCCTCTTCGCGATGGAGTACGCGCAGGCCGGCGCTCCGCCACGGGCCGGCTTCCATGGCGAGACGCTGATGGCACCCACGGCGCTTCACTACGGCACCGAGGCGCAGCAGGCTCGCCTCCTGCCGCCGATGGCCCGAGGTGAGGTCGTGTGGTGCCAGGGATACTCCGAGCCGGGTGCCGGCTCAGACCTCGCCAACATCCACACGAGGGCGCGCCTCGAAGACGGCCAGTGGGTGATCAACGGTCAGAAGGTCTGGACCACGTTCGCCCAGCACGCCGAGTGGATGTTCGCGATCGTTCGGACCGAGTCGGGCTCCACCAGGCATGCAGGTCTGTCCTACATGCTGATCCCACTCGACCAACCCGGTGTTCACGTCGTCCCCATCCGCACCATGCTCGGGGACAGCGGGTTCAACGAGGTCTTCTTCGAGGAAGCTCGAACCGCTGCCGACAATGTGCTCGGAGCGCCCGGTGAGGGTTGGAAGGCGGCGATGACCACCCTCGGCCACGAACGTGCGACGTCGGTCCTGAACTACCAGTTCTCCTTCCGGCGTGAGATGGCGGCCCTCCAGGGCCTCGCGAAGCGTGGAGCAACGGCGGACCCGGTCATCCGGGACCGGCTCGTGGACTCGATGATCGGGCTCGAGATCATGGGCTACAACAATCTGCGCACTCTCAGCTCGGCTCTGCGCAACGGCGAGTTCGGTCCTGAGGCGTCGATGGGCAAGTACTACTGGTCCAAGTGGCACCAGGAGTTCACCGAGCTGGCCATGGAGGTGCTCGGCAACGACGGCTGGCTCGGCACTGACTGGGGGTCAGGACCGGATCGAACCGCTGAGTCTCTCCGCCGCGCATTCGTCCGCGCGCGCGCCGAGACGATCTATGCGGGAACGAGCGAGATCCAGAAGAACATCATCAGCGAGCGCGTTCTGGGCCTGCCCCGAGAAGCACGCGCAGCCACCAAGGGGTGAGGGGGTGAACCCGAATGCGTCGTCGCTTTCCGGCGTGAGAGTGCTGGACCTGAGTCGCATCCTCGCTGCGCCCCTGACTGCGCAGATGCTCGGTGATCTCGGCGCCGACGTCATCAAGGTCGAGCGCCCCGGCAGCGGAGACGACTCGCGCAGCTACGGACCACCTTTCCTGCACGACGACGAAGGAAATCCCTCCGATGAGGCAGGCTTCTACCTCAGCTGCAACCGGAACAAGAGATCGATCACGATCGACCACTCCAAGCCTGAGGGTGCCGATCTGGTCCGCGCACTCGCCCAGCGCTCCGACGTACTCATCGAGAACTTCCGCGGCGGGGTGCTGAAGAAGTACGGACTGGACTACGAGACGCTCCACGCGCTCAACCCCGACCTGGTCTACTGCTCGATCACCGGATACGGGCAGGACGGGCCCTACGCCGACCGGCCCGGCTACGACGGCGTGTTCCAGGCCATGAGCGGCATGATGAGCGTCTCAGGACTTCCCGACGGGGAGCCGGGGGCCGGTCCCATGAAAGTGGGCATCTCCATGATCGACATCCTGACCGCCCTGTACGCCGGCAATGCCATCCTCGCCGCCCTCCGACACCGTGACGTGGGCGGCGGCTCTGGTCAGCACGTCGACATGTCACTGCTCGACTGCGGCGTGGCGTCACTGTCCCACTACGCACAGAACTACCTGGTCTCGGGCGTCGCCGCCCCCCGGCGTGGCAACGGCGGGTTCGGCGGTATCCCTTCCCAGACGTTCGTGTGCGCTGACGGTGAGGAGATCTTCCTCGTGGCGAGCACGCCCAAGCAGTGGGTTGGCCTGGCCAAGGTCATCGGCCGTCCGGAGCTCGCGTACGACGAGAGGTTCGGGACCGTCTCGGCCCGGATCGCCAACCGGGACCTCGTGCTGCGCACGCTGGACGAGGCGTTTCGGACCAGATCCGCGAGCGACTGGCTCTCCGAGCTCGAGTCCGCCGACGTCCCGGTCAGCCCGGTCAACCAGCTGGACGGCGTGTTCACGAACCCTCAGGTGCTGCATCGCGGTCTACGGACGACGGTGGACCACCCGGTCTCGGGCAAGGTCGACCTCCTGCGGAACCCCATTCGCATGTCGAGCACGCCCATCGAGCACTACCGCACTCCCCCGACCCTCGGGCAGCACACCCGCGAGATCCTTACCGATCTACTGGGCATGGGACTGGACGAGATCAAGCGGCTGGAGCGGGCGGACGTCGTCTGAGGACTCAGGCTCAGCCTGAATCCACCGATGGCCGGCATCGTGAGCGTCACGAGGTGGGTGTGATGGCAAGGCACCCGGCGCGAAGGCAGACTGGACGTCTTTCCAGCGTCGGCAACGCAGCCAGCGCGCCCGCATCGTGGCGCGCAGCAGGCGGAGATCGGTGGACTCAGGCTCAGGAGAGCACTTCGACCAGGGTCGTGTTGGAGTCGCCGATCATGTACTTCTCGACGTTGTTCAGATGCTTGCGCCAGAAGGCCTGAGCGGCGGTCGCACCACCGGCCTCGAGGAGCTTGACCAGCTTCTTGTGGGCCCGGAACGCCAGCCGGTCCGCTTGCTTCTCGTGGGCCTCGCCGTGGAGCGACATGAAGTGCTCGTTGTGGGCGTCCATGACGTGCAGGAGCATCGACGCCAGCACCGAGAGCGTCGCGTTACCGGCGAGATCGACCACAGCCTGATGTACGGCGGTGTCGTGCCGGGCGAAGCCGTAGGCATCGTCGAGCAGGTCACCACCACGCTCCACGAGCTCGCCCAGCACTGCGATCTTCTTGGCCGGTGCCGAGGCCAGGTCCCCCACGGCCGACACCTCGATGGCTGTGCGCGCACGGTAGACGTCTGCCAGCTGCACGCCCTGGTACTGCAGCAGCAGGCCGGTGTAGCGAGCCGCTGTGGCCCCATCCGGAGCCATGATGCGCGCACCCCCGTGCGCACCGCGGAGCACCTTGATGATCGACTCCGACTCAAGGATGCGATACGCCTCCCTGAGGGTCGGTCTCGAGACCCCATAGCGACCCATCAGTACCGACTCGGTCGGCAGCGGCTCCCCCGGTTTGAGCTCGCCGGTGATGATCTGCCGCCTGAGGTCGGTGGCGACCAACTCACCCGCCTTGGGAACCCGCACCAGGGATGATCGCTCGGTAGTCATTGGCCCTTCCCGTCATTTCTTCGGCCCGTCAGCAGCGTGGCTGCACCTGCCCGGCCCACCTTACCCGAATTGATCTATTCGGCAGAATGCGTTAAACTCTTTAGCGGATTAAGTCCCGCTGACTCCACCATCTCCCGCCAAGGCAGAAGGGCCTCGCATGCGCCGTACGATCTTCGAGCCTGAGCACGAACACTTCCGACAGACCGCCCGCACCTTCTTCGAGAAGGAGTGCGTTCCTCATGCAGACGCGTGGGAGGAGCAGGGGTATGTCGACCGGGAAGTCTGGCTCAAGGCGGGCGCCCTGGGTCTGATCGGTTGGGAGATGCCGGAGGCCTATGGTGGCGCCGACATCAAGGACTTCCGGTTCAATGCCGTTCTCAACGAGGAGTACTGGGCCACCGGCACAGTCGGCATCGGTCTCGGGGTCCAGAACGACATTCTCTCTGGCTACTTCTGCAACCTGACGACCGAGGAGCAGAAGCAGCGTTGGCTGCCAAAGTTCGTGTCCGGCGAGTACATCACCGCCATCGCCATGTCCGAACCGGGCGTCGGATCCGATCTCGCGAACCTGAGGACCACCGCCAAGAAGGACGGCGACCACTACGTCGTCAACGGCTCCAAGACCTTCATCAGCAACGGCCTGCTGGCCGACCTCGTGGTCGTCGCATGCCGGACTGACCCGAACGCAGCGAAGGCCCACCAAGGCATCAGCCTCATCGTGGTCGAGACCGGCATGGAAGGTTTCACTCGCGGGCGAAAGCTGGACAAGATCGGCCAGAAGGCCGCCGACACCTCGGAGTTGTTCTTCGACAACGTCCGGGTGCCCGTCGAGAACTTGATCGGCGAGGAGAACCGTGGCTTCTACCACCTGATGAGCAACCTTCCCGCCGAGCGTCTCGGGATCGCGATCCACGCCGTCGCGCAGGCGAAAAGGGCCTTCGAGCTCACCACGGAGTACGCCCGTGAGCGCAAGGCGTTCGGCAATCCCATCGGGAACTTCCAGGTCAACCGGCACGCGCTGGCACAGATGAAGATCGAGCTCGACGTGATGCAGACCTACGTCGACACCTGCATCGTCGGCGTCAACTCGGGTGAGCTGACGGCGGACGAGGCGGCCGGCGCCAAGTGGTGGGCGACTGAGACACAGTGGAAGATCATGGACCGCTGCCTGCAGCTGCACGGCGGCTACGGCTACATGAACGAGTACGAGGTCGCCCGACTCTGGCGGGACTCCCGGGTGCAACGGATCTACGGCGGCACGAACGAGATCATGCTCGACATGGTCGGTCGCAACCTCGGCTTCTGAGCCCTGCTCACCCTCTAGTTCGCGCGATCAGCCGCCTGGTCAGGTCGGCATGCTCCGCGGAGTTGACGCTTGCCTGCTCGCATGCCAGCGCCTGGTCCAGCATGCCGACCAACGCCCGCGTGGCATGGAGATTCATCAGACGCTTGGTGTCGCGGAGGGCCCGCGCCGGGTGTCCCGAAAGCTTGTGCGCGAGGGCCACCGCACACGGGAGCACCTCGGCAGCCGGAACGACCCGGTTCACCAGACCCAGCTCCCGCGCGGTGGCCGCAGGAATCCGCTCACCGGTGAAGACGTACTCCTTGGCTCGCATCAGGCCGATCATCATCGGCCACAACAGGGCTGCCCCGTCGGCGGGCACCAGACCCACGCTCAGGTGGGGATCTGCGAGGTAGGCCCCCTCCGAGGCGACGGCCAGGTCGCACAGCGTCACGAGGCTGGCACCGAGTCCCACTGCGGGTCCATTGACAGCCGCGATCAGCGGTTGGGGCAGCTCGATCATGCCGAGCACGGTCCTGCGGGCCTCGTCGAAGACCTCGTCCTGGATCTTCGGGTCCTCCTGGGTCGCCACCATCCTCGGCAGGTCCCCACCGGCGCTGAAGGCCCTGCCGGCGCCGGTGAGCACCACGGCTCGACACCCTGGGTCGGCCGCAAGCAACCGCCATACCTCGGCAAGCTCACGGTGCATCACCGCGTCGGCCGCATTCAGGCTCTCTGGGCGATCCATGGTCACGATCCGGACGTGCCGGTCCGTCGTGACCTTGATTGCCTCGAACTTCAGCCATTCGGACTCGTCCACGTTCGCTCCTGACAGTTGCAACAATGAGTTAATGGATTATACTCATTATGTCCAGTCACTGCGACCCGAGGAGACCCGTGCCTCTCACCTTCACTCCCGAGCAGGAGGAGCTGCGCGCCGTGGTGCGCAAGTTCCTGGCCACGTACTCCGACGAGCCGCAGGTCCGCGACCAGATGGACAGCGAACTCGGCTATGACCCGGGCGTCTGGAAGCTGATGGCAGATCAGCTCGGCGTCCAGGCCATTGCCATTCCGGAGGAGTACGGCGGCGCCGGCTTCGGCTTCGGTGAGCTCTCAGTCGTCCTCGAGGAAGCCGGGCGGGCGCTGCTCTGCTCCCCCTTGTTCTCGACAGTGGTGCTCGCCGCTACGACGCTCCTCGAGTCCGGTGACGCCGTGGCGGCGCAGGAGCATCTGCCCGGGATCGCCGAAGGCCGCACGATCGCCACCGTCGCCATCATCGAGGAGAACGGGCGATGGAGCGAGGACGGCATCCAGGTACGCGCCGTACCCGATGGAGCACAGTTCCGGCTGAGCGGCACGAAGCCGTACGTGCTCGACGGGACTCAAGCCGACCTGGTCATCGTTGCGGCGCGGACCGGTGCGGGGGTCTCCCTGTTTGCCGTGGATGCCAAGGACAGCGGCGTCGAGGCACAGGCTTTGCCCACGCTGGACCAGACCCGTCGCCTGGCCACCCTCAACTTCACCGACACTCCGGCGACGCTCATCGGCGTGGAAGGTCAGGGCTGGCAGGTGCTGAGTCGCGTTCTCGACATCGCTGCCGCCGGCCTGGCGTGCGAGCAGGTGGGCGGCGCTGCCCGCGTGCTGGAGTCGACCGTCGACTACGTCAAGGTGAGGGAGCAGTTCGGCAGGCCGATCGGCTCCTTCCAGGCCGTCAAGCACAAGCTGGCCGACCTGCTGGTCGAGCTGGAGTCCGCCCGCTCCGCGGCGTACTACGCCACCTCGGCGGTCGAGTCACGGGCGTGGGACCTGCCCATGGCTGCTTCGATCGCCAAGGTCTACTGCTCGACCGCCTACTACCACGTTGCGGCAGAGAGCATCCAGCTCCACGGCGGCATCGGATTCACGTGGGAGCATCCGGCGCACCTGTACTTCAAGCGCGCCAAGGGCTCGGAGACCCTGTTGGGGTCACCCGCCCACCACCGCGAGCTGATTGCCCAGCGCCTCAGCATGTAGGACCGGGGCGCCGTTCGGGCTGTCCCGGGACCGGGCGCGGTGACGCTCGAGCCGTGCAGTGAATCTCTCGTCGGCCCACTGCACGGCTCGGGCCGCTTAGCCTTAGGGCGCGGCGTCGATGGCGATGGTCTTGACCTGGGTGTGCTCGAGCACCGCGTCGGCGCCCATGGTCCGGCCGAACCCGCTGTTCTTGTAGCCGCCGAAGGGTGCGCCGATGGCGTCGAAGGCTCCACCCGCGTTGACCGACACCTGCCCGGCCTCGATGGCCTTCGCGACGCGGATTGCTCGACCGACGTCGCGGGTCCACACATAGGCGGCCAGGCCGTACTGGGTCCCGTTCGCCACCTCGATCGCGGACTCCTCGTCGTCCACGGGGATCACCGACAGGATCGGACCGAAGATCTCCTCCTGGGCGATCCGCGACTGCGGGTCGACGTTGTCGAAGAGGGTCGGCTCGACGAAGAAGCCGTTGTCGTATCGCTCCCCGGCGAGGATCCCTCCCCCGCTGACCAGGCGGGCGCCCTCCGCCTTACCGGACTCGACGTAGCCGAGGACGCGCTCGCGCTGCCTGGCGCTCACGAGGGGGCCCATCTGGACCTGCTCGTCCCAGCGCCCGACGCGCACCTGGGAGAACGCCTGCGCGAGCCGCTCGACCAGCTCGGCGTGGATGGATCGCTCCACGACAACACGAGAGCCGGCCATGCAGATCTGGCCACTGTTCGTCGTAATGCCACCGACGATCGTCGGCACCGCCTTGTCCAGGTCGGCATCGGCGAACACCACGTGCGGGGACTTGCCCCCGAGCTCGAGGTGGACGGGCGTCAGGTTCTTCGCACAAGCGGCCATGACCGCAGCACCCGTCTGCGGGGAGCCGGTGAAGCTGAGCCGGCGGATGCGCTTGTTTTCCGCGAGTGCGGCTCCGGCCTCCTGGCCATAGCCGGTGATGACGTTGATGACACCAGGGGGAATGCCAGCCTCCTCGGCGAGGCGCGCCAGCGCCAGCGAGGCAAGGGGGGCGTCTTCGGCCGGCTTGACCACGATCGTGTTGCCCGCACCGATGGCCGAGGCCACGTCGTGGATGAACATCGGCGCGGGAGCGTTCCAGGGAATGATCGCGCGCGACGACGCCGTACGGCTCGCGCACCGTGAGGCCGAGTGTCGTGGGCGTGTGCGTGGGTAGTGACTCGCCGCGGAGCTTGTCGACCTGTCCGGCTATGAACTGCAGGATGCCGCCGAGCGGGCGCGGCCCCCGCGAGGGACGGCCGACGTCGATGGACTCGAGCGCCTCGATATCCGTCGCGTGCTGGTCGACGACCTCCGCCCAGCGCCGCAGCAGTGCAGCCCGTACGGCGGGGCTGGCGGCGCGCCACGCAGGGAGGGCCGCCGCCGCGGCATCGACCGCGGCGTCGACGTCGGCAGCGCTCCCCCGAGGCACCGTGATGAGGCGATCGCTCGTCGCCGGGTTGACCACGTCGATGGTCTCGGCGGAGACCGCGGCGCGCCACTTGCCGCCGACCAGCATCGTGTTCTCCTCCACGAGCGAGGAGCTCAGTGTGTTGACAGGGACATCCATGGTGGTCTCCATCATCGGCCTCACAGGTGCTCGTGGATGATCATGCCGCGCAGGTTCTTTCCGTCGAGCATGTCCTGGTAGGCCTGGCTGACTTGGTCGAGCTTGTAACGCGTGGTGATGAGCTCGTCGAGCTTGAGGTGCCCGGCCCGGTAGACCTCGAAGATTCGCGGGATGTCGACCAGGGGATTGCAGCTGCCGAAGAGGGTGCCCTGGATCCGTCGCTCGTACCCGATGAGCATGCCTGCGTGCACCTGGATCGCGAACTCGTCGGCCTTGCCCATCGCGGCGATCGTCACCGTGCCCCTCTTGCCAACGACATTGACGGCGTCGTTGACGGTCTCGGCCGAGAGCACGCTCACGGTGACCAGCGCGTGGTCGGCGAGGCGGCCTCCGGTATTTGCCGTGACGAACTCCAGCGCCTCCGCCGCTTTCGCGAACGCATGCGTGGCCCCGAGCTCCAGCGCCTTCTCGCGCTTGAACTCGACCGGGTCGACCACGACGAGCGGCCGAGCGCCGGCGTAGGCGGCGCCCTGGACGGCGTTGATGCCGACGCCGCCGGCGCCGTACACAACCACGGCCTGGCCAGGGCGGACGGCCGCTGCGTTCATCGCCGCACCCCATCCAGTGAGGACACCGCAGCCGACCAGGGCCCCGAGCTCGAACGGGATGTCGTCGGGCAGCTTGACGCAGGACCACTCGTTGACCACTGCGCGTTCGGAGAACGAGCCGAGGGTGCACATCGCGCCCAGGTCCTGCCCATCCTTGTGAAAGCGGAAGGTGTCATCGAGTAGGGCGCCAGTGCGCGCGTTCCGCGCACCCTCGCACAGGTTCTGCGCACCCGTCGAGCAGGAGTGGCAGGTGCCGCAGACCGGGATGAAGGAGCAGACGATCCGGTCGCCGACCTTGACCCTCTCGACCAGCGGCCCGACCTTTTCGACCACTCCCGCACCCTCGTGTCCACCCACGATCGGAAACCGCACCGGCATGTCGCCGGTGCGCACGTGGTCGTCGGAGTGGCACAGCCCCGAGGCTTCGAAGCGCACGAGCACCTCGTGCGCCTTTGGGTCGTCGAGCTCCAGCTCGACGACGTCCCACCACTGTCCTGGCTGCCACATCACCGCGGCGCGCGTTGTCGTTGTCATGAGGTTGATCTCCTAGTCGTCGAACCGCTCGGGCGGGTTGTTCTTGTCAAGCGTGGGATCGAGGTACCGGCCGACGTTGTAGTCGCCGGAGATCGTCGTACGGATACCGAGCCGGGAGACGCCCTCGGGGACGCCGGTGACGCAGTGGATGACTCGCCAGTTGTCCCAGATGACGACGTCGTCGGCGTCCCAGCGGTGGTAGTAGGCGTAGGTGTCCTCGGTAAGGACGTCCGCGAGCTCAGCGATGAGCGCGTCGGCCTCGGCCTGGTCCATCCCGAGCACGGACTTGTAGTGCGTCGGCGACAGCTTGAGCACCTTGCGACCGGTCTCGGGCTGGGTGATCACCAGGGGGTGGACCACCGGCGGGAAGTTGCGCGGAGCCGACGACGCGTTGAGGGACACCACGTCGCGGGGGAACCCGAGGTTCTCCTCCATCGCCGGGTTGAACTCGTAGACCACCTCGAGGTCCTCGATCCGGGCCTTGGTCTCCTCGCTCAGCCGGTCGTACGCCGCGATCGCGTCGATGAAGCCGGTCAGTCCGCCCGCGGCCGCGGGCTCGACCATCCGCAGGACTGCTCCTCGCACAATCGTGGGCATGAAGGACTGGTCCCAGTGCCAGCCGATGTAGCCCACCCGCGTCTCGCCGTCGATGACGTAGCGACGAGCCCTCGGGTTGCCCGGAGTCTGGCGCAACTGCATCAGGAAGGGGTTCTCCACCGAGTTGAGGAACGAAGTCGCGGAGGCCTCCATCTCGCCGAAGACCTCGCTCAGCCGCATGTGCGCCTCGTCTGAGTGGAGGGCGCCCCGGAGGAGGACCAGTCCCGACTCGATCCACGCGTCATGAAGATCCTTCTTCGTCGAGTCACTGAGTGGCCGGTCGAGGTCGATACCGGTCAGCTCGAGCCCGATGTGCTCTGAGATTGGTGCGGGGGTGATCGTCTGGACTGGCATGTGCGGCTCCTTGGGTTGGTGTCCTCGGTGGTTCAGCTGGTGGTACCGTGTCTTGCACGCGGTGATGTCGCTCCTCTTCGGCCGGTCGCTCAGCCTTCGTCGTTGACCCAGCGGACGAACCGCGCCAGCGGCATGAAGCCGTCATGCGGCAGGCCCGTCTCTACGCCGCCCGCGGATCCGAGGTTCACGACGCGCTGCACCCCCATCGCGGCAAGGGAGTCCCTCAACGCGGCCTTGCGCTCAGGGGGATAGACGCCGACCGTCTGTGTGGCCACGTTTGCGAAGGCCACCCCCTCGCTCAGGGCCGCGACCGGGACGACGTTGACCGTGCGGAAGTCGGGGTGGAAGTCCACCGGGTCGTCGGAACGGATGACCACGCCGGACCCTGCGTAGTCGCCCCACACACCGTAGAAGTCCTCCATGCCCCGGAGCCCCTCGATCTCCTCACGGAGCTCCGTTGGAACAGGACGGCCAGCGGCGCTGGTCGTCGGCCGTTCTGTTCCCATGCGCTGCTGCAGGAGACCGCAGTAGCGATCGACCTGTTCGGGTGAACCCTCCACGAACTGGAACCGCGACGAAGCACAGGCCTGCTGCTCGACGAGCGTCGCATCTGCGGCAGCGAGATCGGCTGCGGCTTCCAGCGTCGCGTCCGACTCGAACGCTTCACGGCCCACGAGCGAGATCGACGTCTTGGGGTCGAAGGCAACCAGCTCGAAGCCCGGCCCGACGTACTTCTGGGCGTTGACGATGGTGTCGCCCCCACCCCACGCGACGAGCTTGTCGAAGAACTGCGGACGGAACAGCGTTCCCTCCACACGCTCGTCGCCGCCTCGCCAGTACACGGCGGAGAACGACCGGGTCACGGGGTGCCCGGGGGCGACGTCAGCCATGGCCTGGAGGATCGCGGGTGCGGTGAAGAGGTCGTTGGACGGGATCTTGATCAGGTTGAGACCCTTGATCAGGGCGCCCCGCACGATGGAGACCGCGGCCACGCCGGGCGAGTTGCCGGCGATGACGTGGATCAGCCGCGGCGGGAACGCCCGGATCCGGTGCACCCTCCCGGTGGGGGCATCGACGATCTCCCGCCATCCGTCCAGCACGTCGGGACCACCGAGCTCTGTCCTGATCTGGAACTCCATGCTCTTGCGGTCGAACAGCTTCGGCAGGTGCTGATAGGACCGGTCGACAACCTCAGCAGGCAGTGGGCTGGTACGGCGGGCCGAGACCAGCGCCTGCTCGATGAGGCCCTTCGGGTCCTTGGCCAGCCAGTCCCCCACCTGCACCAACAGGTCCATGATCTCCGCAACCGGGACGTCGAACGCCGGCCCGGCGACGTTCCTGGACCAGACCAGGGAGTTCAGATCCAACGCAGGAGTGGTGAAGCGGGCACCTGCGCGCCCGTACTCGCATTCTGTGCCGGTCAGTCGCTCGCCCTTCACGACATGCGGCACCTGGACCGCCGGGGGGTTCTGCGTCATCGTCATGCGCCGACTGCTCCTCTGATGTAGGCGTCGATGGTCCCGGCGCAGCCGATGTGGTCGTCCTGGCCCGGCTGCACGAATCGCCCGATGTTGTCGAGGAGGGTCGGCCCGAAACGCCCGCAGGGACACCTCTCCGAGAAGTCGACCGTGACCTTGTCTCCGGTGATCAGTCCGCCCCACCGGCCTTCGTAGGCCAGGTCGAGGAACCCGAAGCGAGCCTCCACCAGCCCGTCCGTCGCGTGCGCCGAGGTCAGGAGGCGCTGGCCGCTCTCGTCCAGAGGCAGCATGACCAGGCCCGGAGCAGCGTGGTAGCGCCCCGCCTCGCAGCGAGGTAGGGGTTGTGCCAGCTCGGTCATCCCGTACACGGCCAGCCTGACCACGTCGCCATAGAACCGGGCGACCTGCTCCTGGTAGTCCGGCGGTAGGGCCACGCCCTTCACGCCGCCACCCGCGCCGATCACGCTGTCCGGGTGGAACTCGCCGTCGCGGACCCCGAGCTCCCTGGCGCGTTCGATGATCATCATGTGCTGGCCCCACATGCCGCTGAGGAAGATCGGCCGGTCGCGGTACTCGAGAATCTTCTCGGTGAGCTTGGCGAGATCCACCTGCACGCGTTCGGCCTTGGCCGCGCGCCGACGCTCCACCGTGGCGATCTCATCCGGCGTGGCCGTCCCGTTGGCCATCCTGGTCCGGAAGGCGGCCATCTCGCTGATCTCGGAGATCAGCAGCGGCTCGTCCGAGAGTGCGAAGATCTCGTCCGGCCGGCCCCAGTTCTCGGCGTTGGCGACGAAGGCCTCGACGGCGCTCGTGCGTCCGGCGGAGGGCCCCAGCCAGAAGTACGCGTGGTTGCCGTCCGCGCGGGCGAGTGGCCAGCCAGACGAGTACTTGAAGTGGCGGGTCTTCGTCGCGCGGTCCGCCATGGTGTGGTTGAGGAAGGAACACTTGCCGCTCGACCCGCTCGTCGCGATGACCGCGTGGCCGGCGCCCCAGAGACGCTCGAGCCACTCGTCGACGTCCGTCACGCCGGCGACGTCGACGTCTGTCACGTCGCCGACCGACAGCGTGTTCAGCCACTGCAGCATCCGGTCCCAGCGGCCGTTGTCGTAGAACGACTGCGGGTACGACTTGTACACAGTGTGAGCGAACAGGAGCGGGACCAGGTCGTCGAAGTCCCGGATCTTCGAGATGCCCGCGTCCTCGGCCCGTTTCGCAAGCAGGGGAATCTGCTGCCGACGCTCCTGGAACAGCTCGTCGGCAGCCTGTAGACGCGCGGAGGCCAACTCTGCAGACGGCTGGTTGTACGCCGAGTCGGGATCGACGATCAGGTCCAGCAGCTGTGTGCGTGTGTCACTCAAAGGTCTGGCTCCTCGAACTTGCTGATTGCCTGGCTCGGCGTCTATGGTTACGTATTCAGGTTACGTATTCATACAGGATTTTCCCGCCGAACGCGAGGCCTGGGCCACAGATTTCTCGCCACCGACAACGAAAGAGGCAAACAGCTGATGTGCACGCTGTGCTCGACTCCAACGAGGCCATTTGTCGGACCCAGCCGGCTGCTCGCCGGTAAGGGATCGTCGTCGGGCTGTGCCCCGGAGCTTCGCGCCCTGGGAGTTCTTCCTGCACACGGATCGATCCTCATGGTCGTGGACGGCGCCGTGCTCGCACTGGGGCTCCACCGTGCCGCGGCTTCGTCGCTCGAGGAGGCCGGCTTCAGGGTGCAGGTCGCGCCCGGGGTCGCGGCCGAGCCGACCCCCGACACCGTGCGCTCGCTCCTCCCCCATGACGCTGGCGAGGTCGCCGCGGTCATCGCGGTGGGCGGTGGAAGTGCCCTGGACGCCGCGAAGCTCGCGTCCGTCGCCATCGCCAACGCGCTCGACCTCACTGTGGGACTCTCCCCCGCGGCAGACATCGTGCCCGGCCCTCCGATCGTCGCCCTCCCGACGACTGCCGGCACCGGCGCCGAAGTGACCGCGGTCGCCATGCTGTGGCACGACGGTGGCAAGCGGATGTTCGTGCATCCCCATCTCGTCCCGCGCGTCGTGTTGATCGACCCCGAGTTGTTGCTGGGGCTGCCCCCGTCGGTGACCGCATCGGGTGGGTTCGACGCGATCGGGCACGCGGCCGAGTCGCTCCTGTCGACCTTCCGCACCCCGGTCACGATCAGTGCCGCACGGGAGGCGCTCTCGCTGCTGTCGAGCGCCTTGCCGGCGGCGTACGAACAAGGCGGCGATCTGGAGGCGCGCTACGGCACCGCGCTCGGCGCCTACCAGGCCGGGCTGGCGCTGAACGCCTCGGTCGTACTGGGCCACTCATTGGCCTATGCGATCGCGTCACGAACAGGGTTGCCGCACGGCGTTACCGTCGCCATGGCGTTGCCCTACTGCCTCGCGCATGCCCGAGCCGAGTGCGAGGAACAGATCGCGGAAATGGCTCAGATCGTCTGCGGTCAGCCGGACCCCGAATTGTTTGTCCGATGGATCGTCGAGCACAGCCGACGGATGGGCATACCGGCCTCGCTCGCGGAGCTCGGGGTTCCGTACGACGCGTTGCCCGCGATGGCAGCCGACTGCGTCGAGAACTACCCGCGTCCGAACCACCCGGTCGCCATCGACCGGACCGGCGTCCTGGCTCTTCTCGAGCGCCTGTACTCAGGTGAGCCGTACGAAGCCTGGCAGGACTCAATCCGTCTCACCGTCGACAGCGAGGCCCGCGCGTGACCACATCCCAGCACCAGTCAGCGTTCAACCTCGTCGACGGCGAGTGGCAGTCCGCTCCCGAAGAGCTGGAGGTGCGCAACCCTGCGGACATCCGGGAGATTGTGGCCACGGTTCCGAGCATGGACGCCCGGAGCGTGCACGCCGCCTTCGAGGCTGCGGAGCGGGCCGCGGCGACCTGGCGCCACACCAGCCAGGTGGACCGCGGACGGGTCCTGCTGCGCGCGGCCCAACTTCTGCGCGAGCGCCGAGACGACCTCAGCCGAACCTTGACGCTCGAGATGGGCAAGACTCTCAGCGAGGCCAGCGGTGAGGTGGGCAAGGCCGCCGACTTCTTCGAGTACTACGGCGGGCTCGGCCGTGCCGAGCGCGGAAGCCTGCTCTCCCACGAGAACCCCGATGTGATGTCGTGGACCGTGCACGAACCCGTGGGTGTGGTCCTCGCCATCACTCCCTGGAACGATCCCCTTCTGACTCCGGCCCGCAAGCTCGCTCCGGCGCTGATCGCCGGAAACAGCGTCGTACTCAAGCCGGCCTCCGACACCCCCGTAATCGCGATCGAGCTGGCCCGGGTGCTCAACGACGCGGGCCTGCCTCCCGGCGTACTCAACACCGTCACTGGTGCAGGCCGGAGGATCGGTGCTGCGCTTCTCGAGCACCCGGCTCTGAAGGCCGTGAGCTTCACGGGCTCGAACGAGGTCGGAGATTCACTGAAGGCGTCCCTCGCCGGTCGTGACGTTCGGCTCCTGGCCGAGCTCGGCGGCAAGAACGCCGCAGTCGTCCTCGCGGACGCCGACCTCGAACGCGCCATTGCAAGCATCGCAGCAGCGGCCTTCGCCCAGGCGGGGCAGCGCTGCACGGCTACCAGCCGCATCCTCGTAGAGCGTGAGGCCCTCGCCGAGGTTCGCGACGGCCTGGTGCAGGCCGCTGCAGCACACACGCTCGGCCCGGGCACGGAGCCTGGCGTCTCGATGGGTCCTCTCGTGTCCCCAGCCCAGCGCGACTCGGTGGTCGGGTTCATCGAGCGTGCGCTGGCGAACGGAGCAACGCGAGCGACCTCGGCGGAGTGGATTCCGCCCAACGAGCACGGTTGTTTCGTGGCGCCGACGGTCCTGAGCGACGTCGAGACCAGCATGGAGATCTGGACCGAGGAGGTCTTCGGTCCGGTGGTAGCGCTCGTGGCCTTCGACACTCTCGAGGAGGCCGTCGAGCTGGTCAACGCTTCGCAGTACGGGCTGGCGGCAGCTGTCTACACCTCGGACCTGAACGCCGCACACGACTTCGCAGCACGGGCCGACGTGGGCCAGGTCGCAGTGAACCTCCCGACATCGGGCTGGGACGTCCACATGCCTTTCGGCGGCTTCAAGGCCTCCGGATCCGGGCACAAGGAGCAGGGGCCCGAAGGCCTCGACTTCTACCGGAAGACCAAGACAGTCGCCCTGCACGCAAGCGCCCCTGGGCGGCGTACATGAACGACCGCCCGAACCCGAGCTACCCGCACTGGGACACGATCACGACCCGGTGGATGGACAACGACATGTACGGCCACGTCAACAACGTGCAGTACTACTCGTTCTTCGACACCGCCGTGACCGCGTGGCTCGTCCACGAGGCCGGACTCGATCCCTGGCACAGCCAGGTGATCGGGCTCTGCGTCGAGTCACAGTGCACCTTCGCCGCTCCCTTGAGCTTCCCGGACAAGGTCTTGGCAGGGCTACGGGTCGGGCGCGTCGGACGGTCCAGCGTCCGGTACGAGCTCGAGCTCCGCGCCTCCGGCTCTTCGCAGCCCGCCGCGACCGGTCATTTCGTGCACGTGTACGTCGACAGGGACACTCGTCAGCCGACTTCCATCCCCGACGGACTGCGCGAGGCCCTTGCCACGCTCATGCCGAGGGACGCCTGACCGCACGCCTCCGGGGAAGCGATGGCTTCCCCGGATCGGTCCTCCACGTCCGCCCGCAGGTCGGGCCCAGGGTTAGGACCCTGGACCCGACCTCGGCTGCGCGGACGCGTGGGCTAGTGCCCCACACGGGACACTAGGACGTACAGGTCGTCTTGAGCCCGTTCACCGCGACCCAGTTGCCGTCCTCCACCTTGGTCTCCCAGAAGCAGTCGACGCTCCGCTCCTTCTGGCCCTTGGTGTAAGTGAGGCCGGAGAGCAGTCCGCCGCCGGTGAGGTCCTTCACCGTGTACAACCCGGCGAAGACGTCGGCGGAGGTCACCGACTTCTTGGAGAAGCCGTTGCCGACCTGCTCGTAGACCAGACCGGCCATCCACGCCGACGAGGTCAGCGGGCTGAACATCTCGCCCTCGGGACCACGGTAGTTGGTCTCCATCGCGGACCGGTAAGCCTTGGTGGTGGCGTCCTTGACGAAGAACGGGAATGCCATCTGCGGCGCGAGGACCTCCCCGAGATTGGGCGTCTTCAGGACCTCCGCGGTCACGGCCTCCCCGGGCAGGATCCACTTGGGGGTGAAGCCCTGCTGGGCACAGCTCGGTGTGATCCGCTCCACCGGCACGCCACTGAGCATCATCGCGTCCACGTCGGCCTTCTTCCCGGCCAGGCACGGAGCCGTGAAGCTGGGCTGGGTAGCGCTGATGGCGGAGTTGAAGGTCGCCTTGAGGCCCAGGGAGGTCGCGATCTCGTCCTTGGCCTTGACCGCCTGCACGGCGGCGGCGACGTCAGCGGTGTAGTACGAACCGATCGTGGTCGCGCCGGCGTTCTTGGCCATCAATGGCTGCGAGACCATCGCCGTGCCGAGTGTGGACTGCACCGGGAAGAAGACCGGGTTCTCCTGCCATATCGGTGCGTAGCTCTGCCCACCGACAATCGGGACCTGCTTCTTCTCGACGTAGTCCGCCCAGCTGGTGTCGACACCGCTCCAGGATGTGATCGCCACCACGTGGTCCTTCTCCACGAGCTGCTTGACGACGGTCAGCGATTTCGCCGGGTCGTTTCCGTCGTCGCGGACGACGATCTCGACCGGGTGGCCCTGCAGGCCACCCTTGCCGTTGACGGTCGCTGCCCAGGCCTTGAGACCCTCGGGGCCGGCGGTGGAAGGGAGTGGTTTGCCGGAGAGGCTCGCAACGACGCCGATCTTGACGGGCGAGCCCGTCGCCGTCGACTTGGTCAGGGCCTGGTCCTCGGCGCAGGCCGACATCGTCGCCAATGTCAGGCCGGCAACCATCAGTCCGATCGCTCTTCGCACGATTGGTCGGGGTGTGTTGGGCATGGGGTTCTCCTCGGGTTCGGATGCTTCGAAACGTCTGTGCTCAGGGTCTTGGAGCGTCCGATCGCGTCGGAGCTCATGGTCTGGTCGTCAAGCCACGTCAGCGTTCTCCCCCCTGGTGCGGAGCACGTCGGGGCGCGAGCTGTGTTCGGGGACGATGTCTGGGTTCTCACCCGGCGGGTGCCGCCCCGGTCGACAGGTAGTGGTCGAACAACTCACTTCGGCGCACCCCCTCTGCAGAGGTGCTCAGGGTGATCGAGCCCTGGTTGAGCATGTAGACGTGGGAGGCGATGGCCAGGACTCGCGCCACGTACTGCTCAACGAGCAGCATGCTGGTGCCTCTCGCCGACAGGTCAGCGATGAACGCGAAGATCTCGTCGACCACGACGGGGGCCAGCCCGAGAGACACCTCGTCGATCAGGATCAGGTCGGGCGAGCAGAGATAGGACCTGACGACGGCAAGCATCTGCTGCTGCCCGCCGCTCATGCTTCCGGCCGTCTGGTTGAGTCGCTGGCCGAGGGCCGGGAAGGCGCTCGTCGCCTTCTCGATGCTCTCCTGTTCCTCACCCTTGGGGCTGGCGAGCACCAGGTTCTCCTTCACGGTCAGTGACGCGAAGACGCCGTGCCCGTCGGGGACGTGGCACAAGCCGCCAGCGGCTCGCTTGTGGACACTCTGGCGGGTCACGTCCTGGTCGCCTCGGAGGATCCGGCCCCGCTCGGGTGAGATGACCCCTGACACCATCTTCAGCAGGGTCGTCTTGCCCGCCCCGTTGGGGCCCAGCAAGGCGACGACGGCACCTCTGTTCACCTCGAGCGAGACGTCGCGCAGCACGGTCGTGTCCCCGTAGCCACCCGTGAGGTTCTCCACGCGCAGGGCGAAGTCGCTCATGAGTGGACTCCTTCGACCGACGCCACCGCAGATCGTGGCGGTTCGACCTCGTCAGAGCCGAGGTAGGCGGCGCGGACGATGTCGCTCGCTGACACTTCGGCGGGTGTGCCGCGGAAGACAAGCTGCCCGAAGTCCAGTACGTAGAGGTAGTCGCAGATCTCCATGACCAGGCTCATGTCGTGCTCGACCAGGAGGATTGCAGTGCCGCGCTCTCGCACGACACGCTGCAGCACTCCTCCGAAGACCTCGGTCTCCGCTCTGTCCAGCCCTGAAGAAGGCTCGTCCAGCAGGAGGACGTCGAAAGACCCGGCCAACGCGCGCGCAAGCTCCACCAGGCGCCGTTGTCCGGAAGAGAGGTGTCCCGCCCGGGCGTCCGCGAGGTGGCTGATGCCGCAGAGCCGCATCGCGTCCCTCGCCGAGGTCCGCAGCCGTGCCTGGTCACCGGGCTTGCTGAGGATCTGGGTGAGGAAGTTGCCTCCGGCCAGCTCGGCTTCGCCCCCCAGCGAGATGTTCTCGGCCACAGTCATGCTGTCGAAGAGCTGCATGCGCTGGAAGGTGCGCCCGAGGCCCATCCGGGCACGGACCGCGGCCCGACGGTTGGAGATGTCCTCCCCCTTGAGGAGGATCTGACCGGCATTGGGCCGAAGCAGCCCGGAGCACGCATTGAAGGTCGTGGTCTTCCCGGCCCCGTTGGGCCCGATCAGTCCGGTGATCCTCCCCATCGGCGCCTCGAGGCTGACATCGTCCACCGCGAGGTGTCCCCCGAAGCGGACCTTCAAGTCTCGGACCTCCAGACCTGCCACAACGGACTGCCCGTCGATGGACATCTGTTCCGGGACGAGGGCGGCAACCTCGTCGGCAGGCGTGGCGGCTTCCTCAGCCGGATGCTCGGTCGTCAGCGCTCCCTGTTGCCGACCGCCGAGGCGATCGAGGAACGTGGTGAGCCGCACCGGCAGTCCGGGGTGGCGCCCCTGCTGGAGACTCGACGCGACGATGGAGACGCCGAACAGCAGCGTCAGGAGGTCTGCCGCGGTCTCCTCACCCGGCAGGAACGTCGGCAGCACCACCAGGAAAAAGGCTCCGATGACGGCGTACCACGGCTCCCCACCTGGCATCAGCAGCAGGAGCACGAGGAGGGTCAGCGAGCTGAACGACTGGAACGACAGACCACCTACGTTGTTGAACGTGCTGCCGTAGAGCGCGCCCGCAACCGCTGCCATGCTCGAGGAGAGGCAGAAGACGATCAGCTTGGTCAGCCGCACCGAAGCGCCACTGATCTCGAGCGCCACGGGCGACTCTCCCAGCCCCCGAAGGAGGCGCCCGAGTCGCATGCGATGAAGAAGGACGACCAGCAGGGTGCACGCGGCGACGACGGCAAGGACCAGGTAGTAGTACCCGACGTCGGTGTCCAGACCCAGCACCTGAGGTCGAGGCATGGGCAGACCGGCGGTGCTCGGCCCGAACATCAGGTCACTGTTGTAGAACATGATCTCGAGGATCAGGCCGAAGGCGAACGTCGCGAGCGCCAGGTAGATGCCCGAGAGCCGGATCGCGGGGAGCGCGATGATCGCGCCGATCGGCACGGTGACGAGGGCAGCCACCAGGAGCGAGACGATCCACGGCAGGCCCCATTCGACGCGCGCGACGGAGAAGGCCACGCACCCGGTGGCCGCGAAGGCGATGTGCGCGAGCGAGACCTGGTTCGAGCTCTTGACGAGCAGCCCCAACGACAAGAAGAGCAAGACGTAGCTGAGCGCGACCGTGAACGACGACAGCCTTACACCTACCCACAGAGGGCCGGAGACGAGGACGGCTAGCACCACAAGAGCCCCCACCAGCTGGACCTTGCCGGGGGCGCGCCAGGGAGCACGAGGCGAGCGGACATGGGTATGACGGTCGACAAGCTTCGAGCGTGGCGTCACGATCAGGACGACGAAGAGCACGATGAAGGGCAGGCTCTGGCTGAGTCCGGCCAGGTACTCGCTCGTGCCGCTGACGTACCTCGTGAGCAAGGCGGAGACAACGCCGATCCCCAGACCACCGAGGTAGGTCAGAGGGATGTTGGAGAAGCGTCCGATCGCTGCCGCACCGAACGACTGGACGACGAGGAGGGTCAGGACCATCGAGTCGAGGTTCACACTGGGCGCGAGCAATACCCCGGACAGGCAAACGAAGACCGAGCCGAGAATCCATGCTCCGCGGCGCACGGCGATCGGCGAGGTGCCAGTCATCGCGAGAAGCGTGGGGTCGTCGACGACACCACGCATGGCAACGCCGAGGCGCGACTTCTTGAAGAAGACCGCAAGCATCAGGGTGGTGAACAGGGCCACCGCCATGGTGATGATCTGCTCGTGGGTCACAAGAACGCCGGCAACCTGGATCGTGTCCTGAGACAGGTACCTGGGGAACGTCAGGGGTGCACTACCGAACGTGAGCCGTGCTCCTGCCTGGGCGATCAGGATCAGACCGACCGTGGCGGCGGCCTGCAGCCCGACCGGAACCGACGACAGGCTCCTCGCCAGGCGCTCCATGAGGAGGCCGAGGACGACGCCGACCCCGAGAACGCTGACGAACAGACAGAGCACAAGGGGCAGGTCGGCCTTCTCGTACATGAAGTAGAAGACGTAGACGCCGACGGTGGCGAGGGCACCGTGCCCGAAGTTGAAGATGCCTGAGGTCTTGAACGTCAGCACAAGCCCGGACGCCGCCAAGGCGTAGACGGAGCCCACTGTCAGTCCGGCGACGATGAACGGCAACACGTCTGTCACGGTGATCCTCCCAATTGCGGCGCGCGTCCCCCGCGGCTGTGGCGTGCTGTGATCGCGATCACGATCAGGTGCATATATCTATATGATTTTGTTGATTGTGTCTAGACCCTGACGGGCCCAACCGACTCCCGGACGGGAATCTGCGCACTCAGCTCACGTGGTGAGGATGGTGACGGCACCCGTCCCGGGCGAGCCGTAGAGATGTGTGTAGCCGACGGCATGCGGTCCGGGGATCTGCCTGGCTCCCGCGCGTCCACGCAGCTGGAGCACGATCTCGTGGATCTGCCGCAACCCGGAGGCGCCGATCGGCTCACCGTTGGCCATCAGTCCGCCGTCGGTGTTCACCGGCAGCTTCCCGCCGATCTCGGTGTATCCGTCCGCGATGAGCTTCTCCTGGTCGCCGTCCGCACAGAACCCGTTCTCGGCCATGTGGATGATCTCGGATCCAGCGTCGGTGTCCTGCAGCTGAGCAACGTGCACGTCGTCAGGGCCGATCCCCGCCTTCTCGAACGCGGCCGCCGAGGCATACACGGTCGGACTGGGCACAGACTGTGCGGGCAGTGACGGGCTCGACACCTCGAAGGCGCCGGATCGGCGCGTCCGCAGCTCCGAGGCAGCGAGGTGGATGGGGCTGTCGGAGTACCTCGAGGCGAGGCCGCGCCGGCACAGGACAACCGCGGCCGCACCCTCGTCGGGCGCGCAGTACATGAACTTGGTCAGTGGGTAGTTCAAGTACGGCGCGGCGAGGATCTCCTCCTCGCTCATCGGTGTTCGCCGCCAGGCTTTCTCGTTCTTCGCACCGTTGCGGAAGTTCTTGGCGGCGACCCGCGCCAGTGTCTCCTGCGAGATCCCGTGCTGGGCCATGTAGCGGTTGATCTTCATGCCGAAGAAGTGCGTCGTGAGGAACAGCCCTGTCTCGCCGTACCAGGCGGGCAGGCCCAGAACAGTCGGGTCACCGGCGAACGCACCCCTGGGGTGCTTGTCGAAGCCGACCGCGATCGCGATGTCGGCCTCACCGTGCTCGATCGCCTCCGCCGCCAGCGTGATCGCGGTGTTCGCCGTCGCACAGCCGTTGAAGACTCCGAAGAAGGGCACTCCGGTCAGGCCGAGCTTTCCGATGACCGCGTCCGGGTTGGACACCTCCAGGCTTCCGGCGTACCCCCGCTGAACCTGGTCCCAGCCGATGTCGGCGTCCGCGAGGGCGAGACGGATCGCCTCCGCGCCCATGTCCATGGCCTGCTTGCCCTCGAACCGACCGAAGGGATGCAGGCCGGTGCCGATGATCGAGACGTCACTCATGAGCTGGCCTCCGCGGGAACTACTGCGACCGGCGAGAAAGCAAAGGTGATGACCTCACGGTCCGGCTCCCCGGAGGTTCCGGGTTCGGTACGGAAGGGGATGAGCACCAGCTCCATCTGCTGACCCATCACGAGACGTTCCGGATCCGACTCGGTCAACCGGCCTTCGACCAGGATCCCCTCCGGTAGTTCGACGTAGCCGACGGCATAGGGAGTGAAGGAGTCGGGATCGGTGTTCCCTGTGTACGGCGGGGAGGGTGGCACGAACTGTTGCGTTGTCCAGGTGAACAGCGTCCCCGTGCGTGACAGAAGGATTTGCTCGGTACCGGCGGCCGACTCGTCTGCGGGGAAGCTGATGGTGCCGGTCTTGCGATCACGTGACCCGATCAGCCGGGGTGGCTCATCGGTCCACGTGAAGAGACCTTCAGCGACCGGAACCTTCGTAACGTTGCTCACACGGACTCCTTGCGCTCTTGGCGTTGCAGCGGCATCATATCAATCAGTTAACTGTTTATAACGATTCTCGGGTCCGTCGTCAACCGCCCCCGAACAGGAGCTGCTGTGAGTCGTCCCACGCCCGCTATCGACGTCGCCCGTCACGAGGCGGCCGCGAAACTGCTCCCCATACCTCGGCTGATCATCGGAGGTGACGACCTGCTGGCTGGGAGCGGTGGCGTTCATCACCATGTCAACCCGGCCACCGGCCTGACCCAGGCCGACGTGCCGCTCGGTGGTGCGCTCGAGGTCGACCGATCGGTCGCAGCCGCGCGGAGCGCGTACGAGACGACGTGGGGACGGATGAAGCCGGCAGATCGTCGCAGGCTGCTCACCCGGTTCGCGGACCTGCTCGCGACAAAGCGAGACGAGTTCGCAACCATCGCGACGCTGGAGATGGGACTGAGCTCGGCGATGTCGGCACAGATCGACGCAGCGTTCGAGTGGACCCACTACTACGCCGGCTGGGCCGACAAGATCGAGGGTATCGTCGCATCCGGGTTCAGCCCCGCGGACGAGTTCGCCTACACGCTGGCAGAGCCCTACGGGGTGATCGGCCACATCATCACCTGGAACGCTCCCCTGCTGTCGTTGAGCATGAAGGTCCCTGCATCGCTGGCGGCCGGGAACACGGTCGTCATCAAGCCCGCGGAGTTCACCCCATTCACCGCGCTGCTGTTCGCCGAGCTTGCTCGAGAGGCGGGTATCCCTGACGGCGTCATCAACGTGGTCCAGGGAGACGGGTCAGCAGGCGAGGCGCTGGTAAGGCATCCGGGCGTCGGGAAGGTCTCGTTCACGGGAGGGCCGAGCACGGCCAAGCGGATCATGGCCACCGCGGCGGAGTCCCTCAAGCCGGTCCTCTTCGAGCTGGGTGGAAAGTCGCCGAACCTCCTCTTCGCTGACGCAGACCTCGATGCGTCGGTGGCGTACTCAGCCGCGTTCTCGATGTCGTGCGTCGGCCAGGGCTGCGCGCTGCCGACGCGGTTGCTCGTGGAGGAGACGATCTACGACGACGTCGTCGAGGCTGTCGTGGCCACGGTCGAGGCGCTGCCCATGGGCGATCCATTGGATCCGGCCACCTACTTCGGACCGCTCGTCAACGAGGCAGCTCGGGATCGTGTGGTCGCCATGATCGACGACGCCAAGGCCAGCGGTGCGGGGGAAATGCGCACCGGGGGCTCCGCCCTGGACACGGATGGCTTCTTCGTGGAGCCGACCGTCTTCGTCGACGTCGACAACCGCAGCGACCTCGCCCAGCGCGAGGTGTTCGGTCCGGTGCTGGCCGTCACGAGCTTCCGCGACGAGGAGCACGCCGTCGAGCTTGCCAATGACACCGAGTACGGCCTCTCGGCGTACATCCAGACTCGCGACGTACGCCGCGTCAACCGCCTGGTTCCCCGCCTGCGCGCCGGCACGGTCTTCGTCAACCAGGGCCCGAACCCGATCACCCAGCCCGGACGCCCGTTCGGCGGGATCGGGCTGAGCGGGTTCGGACGCGAAGGTGGCAAGGCCGGTCTCGACGAGTTCCTGATGGTCAAGGGCGTCGGAGTCGGCCGAACCTGAGCGGCCCCCACCTACGGCACCGGATCGGGTTGACCCGAGCTGACCATCGACCACAGGTCGCCCCCACGGGTCAGCGCGATGTCCCCGATCCGGTGCTCCCAATACCGCGAATCCCCGAACTCGCCTCGCCACGCCAGCATCCGCAGCGTGAAGTGGCGAAGCTTGTGGTCGAGCGTGAACCCGATCGCGCCGTGGACCTGGTGGGCGTTTCGGCTGACCACTCCGGATGCCCGAGCAGCCTGTGACTTGGCAATGGCAACGGCCAGCTCAGCAGCCGGGCTGTTGATTCCGTCCTGCACAGCGGTTCGGACGGCAACTTCGCACGCAGCTCGCGCAGTGCTGACCTCTCCGGCCGCGTCGGCGATCAGGTGTTGGACCGCCTGGAACCTTCCGAGCGGCCGCCCGAACTGAATCCGCTCGGACGCGTGGTCGATCGTCAACGCGAGCGCGCTCTCCATCGCTCCGCAGGTCTGTGCTGTCCTGGCCAGCGCACCTCGTAGAAGCCATTCTCGAGCCAGGCCCAGCCGGACCGGTACGACCAGCTCGCGCGGGAGCTCCAGGTCGAAACGGATATGGTCGCGAGGCTCGTTCGCGAGGTTCTGACCCTCCGTGACGCTGCAGCGGTCCAACGGAACGAGGAACACGACATCGCCGTCCTCGCTGCTCCCCAGGACCACCACTGCCTCGCAGTTCCTCGCCCAAGGCACCCGGTCCACCGTGCCGGTCACGGCGACGGCTCCATTGTCGCCAGGCGAGACCGAGACCTCACAGGTTCCAGAGCTCAACGGCCCGGTGGGAAGGTCGAGTTGCGCAACCTCCAGCAACCACGCGGCCAACAGGTCGTTCTCGGCGATCGGCACCGGCGCGGCGTACTCTGCCGCCGCAGAGACGACCACGGCGGCCTCGGCGATCCCGGCTCCGCTGCCGCCGGCGCGACACCGGGGCTGTCAGGAGGGTGAGTCCGGACTCCGTCAGCGTCCCCCAGAGCATGGAGTCGAACGGGATCGCGGTCTGCTGGACGGTCAAGGCCTCGGTGGCAGGCTTTTCGAAGATGGCGCAGGCGAGGGTCCTCAGGTCACGGAGATCGTCTTCAGCAGGCATCGACGACATGGTCACGTCCGCGCTCATCGAAGCCCCAGTCCTCTGGCCATGACGCCGCGCAGGATCTCCGAAGTTCCCCCGCGCAGGGTGAAACCGGGCGCATGTAGAACTCCTTCGGCGAGCAGTCGCGCGAACTCGTCGGCTGCTTCGGGTTCCGGTGCTGTGGTCGAGTGCTCAGCGACGGACTGCACCAGCTCCCGCTCGAACCGCGTGCCGAGGTCCTTGACCACTGCCGCGGGGACATCGACAGGGCTACCGTCCGACAGCGCGCCGGCGATGGACAGCGACAGCTGGCGCAACGTGAACAGCCGCGCGACCAGGTTGCCGACCAGGCGGACATCGTCGACTTCGGGTTTCTGCCCGAGCTGCTCGACGAATGAGGTGAGCAGCGGGAGCGAGGACAGTATGCGTTCCGGGCCGCTGCGTTCGACAGCCAGCTCTGAGGTCACCTGCACCCATCCATCGCCCGGGCGGCCGAGCAACAGCTCATCGGGGACGAAGACCTTGTCGAGCACCACCTCGCTGAAATGGTGTTGTCCGGTGAGCAGTCTGATCGGCCGGATCTCGATGCCCGGAGAGTCGAGGTCGACGATGAACTGGCTCAACCCCGCGTGGCGGTGGGCCGGATCCAGAGGCTCACTGCGAGCCAACACGAAGAACGCCGTGGCGTGGTGTGCCCCGGAGGTCCACACCTTGGTGCCGCTCAGCGCCCATCCACCAGCGACCTTGACCGCTCGGGTCTTGACACTGGCCAGGTCCGACCCGGCCTCCGGCTCGCTCATGCCGATCGCGAAGTACGTCTCGCCTCGCGCAATGCCAGGGAGATAGCGCTGACGTTGATAGTCGGTGCCGTAGCGCATGAGAGACGGGCCGACCTGGCGATCCGCAACCCAGTGCGCCGCAACCGGGGCACCTGCGGCCAGGAGCTCCTCGGTCACGACGTAGCGGTCGAGATGCGAGCGGCCATGTCCGCCGTACTGCTTCGGGATGGTCATCCCCAGCCAACCTCGCGCGCCGAGCTTCCGGCTGAAGTCCTCGTCCCATCCGGAGATCCACGAGTCCACGCGAGGAAGGAACCCTCCGGCGGCGCGCTCCGAGGCCAGGAAGGCGCGTATCTCGTGCCGGAGTTCTTCGCTTCCGGAGTCGAGTGTCACCAGCGGCGGCACGAGCCTGGCCGTCATGCGTCGACTCCCGCAGGCTCGGACGTCACGTCCCGGGGGTCATGGGTCTCCCAGAAGCTGGCCCACGTGGGGGCGCACTGCGGCAGCCCGGGCCCGCCGGGAGTGGTGCCCCAACTGTCGAATGCAACCGCCTGGGGACGCTCGGTCACGTCGACGGCGTACCAGTGGCGTTCCCGGCGCCTGGAGAACAGCCACTCACCGTCCACCTTCCGGTACTCGTCGTCGTACCGGATCGCCATGACGATCCACCGGTCCCCCACCTCGTGCTCGGCGCGGCAGTAGACGTGGCCTCGGGCGGAGTCCGGCCCGAGCATCTCCACCCGATGACCGACGATCTGGTGGATCGACCGGTAGAACCAGCGCAGCTGCGGTGTGATCACGCCTCGCAGGGCCTCTCGTCCCTGCCCGTCACGGCCCAGCCGGATGTCCGGCACGAAGAGTGCCAGCCAGGCATCCACGTCGCGCTCGTCCACGGCCATCGCGTACCGGATGGGGAGCTGCTCTATGTCCAGTCGGTCCTCGATCCGCACGACCCTCGCGGCCAGAGTGTTCTCCACCATCAAGCGCCGCCGGTGAGCATCAGGGTCTGCCCGGACAGGTAGGTCAGGTCGTCGGCGGCCAGGGCCACCACTGCCCGGCCGATGTCGGTCTCGGGGTCGCCCACCCGGCCCAGCGGCACCCGCGCCTCCATCCGCGCGAACCGTTCGGGATGAGCGTCACGGAAGTCCTGCGAAGCCGGGGAGAGGGCGTTGGGGACGATCACGTTGACCCTGATCCCGAACCGTCCCCACTCACGCGACGCGACCCGCGATAGACCTCTGATCGCCTCCTTCGCCATCGCGTACGCGCCGAACGCGACGTTGCCCTCGATGGCAGTGCTGGATCCGAAGTTCACGATCGATCCACGGCCACTTGCGCGGAGGTGTGGGAGGGCTGCCTGCATGGCGTAGAACGTCGCCAGGGCCCCGGTCCGCCAAGCCAGCTCGATGTCGTCATCGGTTGTGTCCTCGAGCTTGGCCTGGACTGATGACTGGGCGTTGTTCACGAGGATGTCGATCCCACCGAACGCGCTCACAGTGGCAGCGACGGCAGCGTCCACCTGCGCCCGCACGCCCACATCACATGCGAGAGGCAGGGCTCGGCCCCCCAGGTCGGCGATCTCGGCAGCGACAGCCTCGCACTTCGAAAGGGTGCGCCCCGCGAGCGCCACCGCGGCGCCCTCCTTCGCGAGCGCGAGCGCTGCCCCCCGGCCGATGCCTTGACCGCCTCCGGTCACCAGCGCCACCCGCCCGTCCAGACGACCAGTCACTTGACGTCCTCCAGCTCTGGACTCTGATCGGCGAGAAGTGGCGCGAGCTTGTTGCACACCAGCTGCACGTTGTCTCGTGCTCGCTCCTCGGTCATCCCTCCGATGGAGGCCCAGAAGTAAACCGTCTCGACCGGTGCCCCCGCGGTGTAGGCACGAACCTTCTCGACCATCCGGTCCGGAGTCTCCAGATAGAAGTAGTCGATGCTCGTGCGCGGTTCGCGGCCACGCAGCTTCTCGGCGGAGACGGGCGGCGGGACCGGTTGGTCGGTCCCTTCCACCATGTGCCTCCGGTAGGAGTCGACCTGGTACTCCAGATGCTCGGAGACCCAGCTCCAGTCGCGCTCGGGGTCATCGGACACCCACCCCTGGATCCCACCTGCCATTCGACCTACGGACGGGTCGTGTCCGGCACTGACCAGCGCCTCGCGGTAGTAGGCCCACATCTCGGCGTTCGCAGTGAGCAGCCCGGTGCCGAGCCGGCCAGCCCGTCCGGCGCCTTGCGGGCCGAGGTAGCCCAGCCACAACGGGATGGGATCCTGCACCGGCCGAGGCGTCACCCCGTCTGCGCCCCACAAGGTCCGCAGGGCCCGGACCCGGCCGTCGGTCTGGGCGTACCGCCTCTCCATCGAGGCGCCGTAGAGGTCGTACTCGGGCTTGCGATAGCCAGCGCCGAGCCCGATCTCCAGCCGGCCGTTCGAGATCAGGTCGACCAGGGCCGCCTCCTCGGCCAGCCGGACCGGGTGGTGCAGCGGCGCCACCAAAACAGCAGTCCCCAACCGGGCGCGGGTTGTCCGCGCCGCAACGGCTGCCGCGAAAGTGAGGGGCTGGCTGAGGTAGCCGTCGTCGAACCTGTGGTGCTCGGTGAACCACAGCGAGTCGATGCCGAGCCGGTCAGCCTCCTCGCACAGCTCCAGGGTGAACGCGTGCAGGCGGGCAGGGTCCTGGTGCCAACGCTGCGGATTGCGTAGGTCGAAGTACAGCCCCACACGCATAGCCTCATCGCCTTCCGTTCGCTATCAACTGAATGATATAGATGATTCCACTGTACACTGAGCGTCTTTACGCCGTAAAGTGCCCAGCGCGGTCGATGACTAGGAGGAGCCATGGACAGACGCCTGGAAGGCAAGGTGGCGATCGTCACCGGATCGGCATCGGGCATCGGGCGCCAGTGCGCGATTGCACTCGCGCTCGAGGGCGCATCGGTGGTGGTTGCTGATCTTGATGTCGACGGCGCCGAGCGTGTCTCCAGCCACATCATCGACCAGGGAGGACTCGCCCACGCTGTCGCGGCCGACATGGGTGACCCGGAGTCGGTGAGAACGCTCGTGGAGCAAGCCGTTGCGCTGTTCGGCGGCCTGGATATCTTGCACAACAACGCCGCCGCTACCCATCTCGCGGCCACACGCGACCTGAACGTCGACGACATGGATCCCGAGGTCTGGGAGTCGACCATGCGGATCAACCTGACGGGCACGATGCTGGCGACCAAGTTCTCACTCCCTCATCTCGTCGCGGCCGGCGGCGGCAGCATCGTCAACACATCGTCAGGTGCAAGCCTCGGCGGGGACTTCGGGCACACCGCCTACGGCGTCTCAAAGGCGGCGATCAACGCCCTGACCCGATACACCGCTGCGCAGTACGGCAAGGCCGGCGTTCGGTGCAACGCCATTGCGCCCGGCCTGATCGTCACGCCCGCGTCGGCTGACAACTACGCGGGACCGAACGGCGAGATGATGCTTCGCCACCACCTCACACCGAGGCTCGGACTGCCCGCCGACATTGCCTCGATGCTGGTGTACCTGTGCTCCTCCGACGCGGGCTTCGTCACCGGTCAGATCATCAGCGTCGACGGGGGCGCGGGCAGCCACATGCCCCACCTTGCCGACATCCAGGCCCTGCAGGACCGCAGCGAAAGGCCAGTGGATGACTGACCTCGACCAGTCCATCGACAGCCTGACCGTGGCCGTCGTCGGCGGCACAGGACCGCAGGGCCGTGGCCTCGCACGCCGCTTCGCCGCAGCCGGCCTGTGCGTCATCGTCGGAAGCCGAGACGTGGAGCGCGCCGAGGAGACGGCCAATGCGCTCGCCACGGTGACTGGGGGACGCGTCTCGGGCGCCGCCAACGAGGACGCGGCCCGCGCGGGCGACATCGTGATCACCGCAGTCCCCTGGGAGGGGCACCGTGAGACGCTCTCGGAACTGGCCGAAGCACTGGTCGGCAAGATCGTCGTCACCTGCGTCAACCCCCTCGGATTCGACAAGCACGGCGCCTATGCGCTGCGGGTTGAGAATGGGTCAGCCGCGGAACTGGCCGCTGTCCTCCTGCCCGATAGCCGCGTGGTGGCCGCGTTCCACCACGTCAGCGCCGCACAGCTGGAAAACCCGGCGATCGAGTCGATGGCGACTGACGTCCTGGTGCTCGGTGAGGACCGGGAGGCCACCGAACTGGTCCTGTCACTGGCCGACGCCGTGCCGGGAATGAGAGGCGTGTACGGCGGGCGCCTGCGCAACGCCCATCAGGTCGAGGCGCTGACCGCAAACCTGATCAGCATCAACCGGCGCTACAAGGCGCACTCCGGTCTCCGGGTCACGGACGTCTGAGCAGTCCGCGTGCTGATCGCCCGACCCGTTCACCAGCTCACCTTCACGGTGCTGATGGTCGCCGTGGGGTCATTCGCGTTGCTGCAGTCACTGGTGGTCCCGGTGTTGGGCCAGCTGGAACGCGAGTTCGACACGAATCAGACGACTGTCACCTGGGTGCTCACGGCGTACCTGCTCTCAGCTTCCGTCTGCACACCACTGTTCGGCCGGCTTGGCGATGTCATCGGCAAGAAGCGAATGCTCGTCCTCACTCTCGCGGCCCTGTCGGTCGGTTCCTTGATGGCGGCTCTGTCGCAGAGCATCGAGTGGTTGATACTCGCTCGGACCGTGCAAGGGGCAGGTGGGGGCGTCCTTCCCCTCTCGTTCGGCATCATCAGAGACGAGTTCCCACGGGAGAAGATGCACAGCGGGCTGAGCATCGTCGCGTCTCTGGCCGCCGTTGGGTTCGGGATCGGGATCGTGGCCGCTGGACCCATCGTGGATCTGCTCAGCTATCACTGGCTCTTCTGGATACCCATGATCACGACCGCACTTGCGGCGTTGGGGGCAGCGGCGTTCGTACCCGAGTCGCCGGTGCGCACCCCCGGGCGCCTCCCTCTGCTGCCGGCGGCCCTGCTCTCGGCCTGGCTGGTCGCGCTGCTCCTCGGTCTGAGCCAGGGCAACCGCTGGGGCTGGGGCTCAGGCTGGGTGCTCAGCCTGTTCGCCGGGGCGCTCGTCGTCGCCGCGACGTGGATCGTCTTCGAGACCCGAGCACCGATTCCGCTGATCGACATGCAGATGATGCGCCAGCGCGGGGTCTGGACCGCCAACGCCGTCGCCGGCTTCGTCGGCTTCGGCGTCTACGCGTCCTTCGGCTTCCTGCCTCAGTTCGTGCAGACTCCCGCCGAGGCCGGCTACGGGTTCAGCGCCACCATCACCGAGTCCGGACACCTGCTGTTGCCCTCGGCCGTTGCCAGCTTCCTCATGGGATTCACTACCGCGCGGTTGGTGAGAGCGCTCGGCGCTCGCATCGTGGTCTTGTCCGGGACACTCGCCAGCGCCTGCGGCTTCGCATCGATCGCGCTCTGGCATGACGCAACCTGGCAGGTCTTTGCAGCCACCACCTTCCAAGGTGTCGGCACGGGCCTGGTGTTCTCGAGTCTCGCCGGCGCGGTCATCGCCTCCGTGCCGCCCGAGCAGACTGGCGTCGCGAGCGGCATGAACGCGAACATCCGCACGATCGGGGGCTCGGTGGGCTCCGCGGTCATGGCGGGTGTGGTCACCGCTCGGCTGGGTCCTGCCGGCATGCCTGTCGAGAGCGGATACGTGATCGGCTTCGCCGTACTCGCCGTCGGGATGGTGCTGGCCGCCGCAGCAGCCGCCTTCATGCCGGATCTCCGTGACCAGCCCACCCACGACGCGCTCGAAGATGCCCACAACGCGAGCCTGGCGATGGTGCCGGGCGGTCCAGCGTTGACCGAGCGCCATGGAAGGACCTCGATCGGCGAACGACCTCCTGCTTCTGCTGATCCCGCGACCTCCGCACGACCGGTCGTTCCTCCCAAGCAACACCATGCATCAAGCTCCGGGTGACGCCTCAATGTCGGCGCCTCGGGTCACCGCAATTGGGGGGCCGAGCAGGTACTTCTACGGATGCGAGGGAGCGTCGGGCGCGCGAGCGTGGAGACCGCAAGCAAGACTCGGAGCCGCAGACACGTTCAAGGACAAACCATGGGTCTAGACGCCGTTAACCGCGCGATCCCCGTCACCCGCCGGCCGCTGCAGCTCACCGGAGTTGGGAACCCGCCGAAGAAGCGCGGTACCTGCGCCGAATGCGGCGTTCGCTGCAGGCTCGTCCGCGACGGACGCGGCTCGCGTGTCGTATGGATCCACGACTCTGCGGAGATCAGCCATGTGCCGGTGCCCACCGACGTGGCCGCAGCATGACCGGAGCACGCGACAGATCAGCCGTCGCATCTCCCGGGTCAATTCCCGGCACGCCAATTCCCGGCAGGTGGTGTACGAGGTCTGGTGATTCGTCACTGTCCAACCAAGCACAACGAGGTCGATTGATCGTTGAAGTCTCCGGCCGGCTCGCGTCCAGAACGGCCCGAAGCGCCACGGCGCTTGGCCGAACCATGGGACCTTCGGCGCAGCTGGCCAACTCGAGCGATCGGGTCAGGTCGCACCCGCTCATGCAAGCCCTCTGATCGTCCGCGCGGGCGGGCGCCTGCCCCACACCACGTCGACCATGTCCACGACCTGCCGGGTCTCGGTCACCTGGTGTACCCGGAAGATCCGTGCCCCCTGCAGGGCCGCGATAGCGGAGGCGGCGAGGGTGCCGTTGAGCCGCTCGCCGACGGGCAGGTCGAGCGCCTCGCCGACGAAGTCCTTGTTGGACAGGGAGACCAGCACCGGCCAGCCGGTGGCGACCAGCTCGTCGAGGCGGCGGGTCAGGTCGAGCGAGTGCTGGGTCGTCTTGCCGAAGTCGTGGGCTGGATCGATCACGATGCTCTCTCGCCGTACGCCAGCGGCGAGCGCCCGTTCGGCGTACGCCGTGGTGTCGGCGATCGCGCTGGCCACCACGTCGGCGTACTCGATCCGGTGCGGGCGGGTGCGCGGGGTCACGCCCCCGGTGTGCGTGCAGATGATGGCGGCGTCGTACTCCGCGGCCACGTCGACCAGGGCTGGGTCGGCGCCGCCCCAGGCGTCGTTGAGCACGTCGGCGCCGGCCTCGCAGACAGCCCGGCCGACCGGGGCGCGCCACGTGTCGACGCTGATCACCACGTCCGGGTGGGCGCTGCGCACCCGCTCGACGAAGCGCACCGTACGTCGCATCTCCTCCTCGACGCCGATCTCCCCACCGGGCGCAGCCTTGATGCCGCCGATGTCGACGATCTCGGCCCCCTCGTCGACGACCTGCGCGACCCGGTCAAGTGCCTTGTCCTCAGACCACGTCGCGCCCTTGTCGTAGAAGGAGTCAGGGGTTCGGTTGACGATCGCCATCATCAGCCGCCGGTCGTCGGCGAAGGAATGCCTGCCGAGCCGGAGCGTCATGCCTCGAATCCTCCCACCCCGCCGACCGGAGGTACGCCGTTCGCGGGCGGACGCTCGACGAGCGGGACCTCGTGGCGGACGGTCTCGATGTCGCCCGCCACCTTGCGGGGTTGGTCCAGCGCCACACGCGGCGGAGCAGATCCGGTGGACCGGCGGCTGGACGCGGCCAAGATCTGGAGGGCCATCGCGCCGAGATCGTGCAGCGCCTGGTGCCGATGCGCACGACGACCGAGGTCCACCTGCGCGATCGCCTCGGGACCCAGTAGGCGGACGGTGTCGATGAGTGCAGCCAGCTCCACGGCGTACCCGGTCGGAACCGAGAGCCGTTCGAACAGGTCGCGCCGTACGGCCCACTCGCCGGCCAGCGGGTGCACCAACCAGCTCAGCTCGGGCCACTCGAGCGCGATCAGCGGACGGGCCACCAGCTCGGTCACGCGGCCACCGTCCAGAGACGCGCCGCCGCGTGCGTCCTGACCCTGTGTGCGCTCGTAGAAGCCCTTCACCAGGGCGACACCGTCGCTGGTGAGCAAGGGTCCGAGCAAGCCGGGGACGAAGTGGGTGTCCCAGTCGACGAGGTCGGCGTCCATGAACACGATCAGGTCCCCCCGGGTGACGAACAGCGACTTCCACATCGCCTCACCCTTGCCGGGGTGAGTCCCCAGGTCCGGACGGATCTCGTGGGATCGATGGACGACCGCACCGGCGTCCGAGGCGACGGCGAACGTGTCGTCTGTCGAGTCGGAGTCGATGACGACGATCTCGTCGAGCAGCGCGGTCGTCCCCATCAGCGCCTCGCGGAGCCGGCCCACGACAGCACCAACGGTGGCGGCCTCGTTTCGCGCCGGCACGACCAGGCTGGTGGTCAGTCCCGTCTCCTGCTTGCGACGCAGCAGGTCGTCGAGACCCCAGTCCTGCCAGCGATTGGTCCTCGTGCCCAGGTTCACCCCCCGGGCCCGGACGAGTTGCCTGGGAGCACCTCCGCGCACTTGTCGTGCGCTCCACTCGCTGTGGCATCGAATAGCATTCCCAGAACAGCTCCCAGCCCCCTGCGAACTACCAGCATACAGTTTCGGGGGCGCCCAGCTCACGAGCTGTGGGGACTCGAAAGAGCGGAACCAACAAAGACCCCAGTGCCAGCGGCGGCCCGTTCCGTGCCTGCTCGAACTGCCCGCCACCGGGCGAAGCTCAGGCGGCTACCGCGACTGACTCCGGGTGCTTCGCAGCCGTCACGCTGGACAGACGAAGCGCCGCGACCGCTGCCAGGAGCATCCCGAGCGCGACGGCATACCAGGCATGGGTGAAGCCCGCTTCGCGATCCGGGCCGTCGACGATCGTCACCAGCATGCTCACCCCGAGGACGAGGCCCACCTGCCGGGCCATGGTCACGATCCCGCCGCCGGTGGAGGCCTGCGCCGGCGGCAGGGTGGCGGCCGCTGCGGCGAGGAGATTGGGCATGGCCAGGCCGACGGCCACGCCGCCCAGCACCCACGCGGGCAGGAAGCCGGTCCAGTACGCCGGGGTCGTGCTGAGTGCCCAGCCCTGCCACAGCGCCGAGCCGGCAAAGAGGAGACTGCCAGCCGCGATCATGTGACCGGGGCGCGCGCCGGGCGAAACCCGGTGCGCGAGCACCGAGGTGATCGGCACCGCGAGCGGCCCGAGGGCGATCGCGAGGCCGGTCTGCAGCGCGCCGTAGTCCCAGGCCTGTTGCAGCCACAGGATCGCACCAAGCAGGGCGGCACCGAAGGCGGTGTTGAAGACGAGGGTGGCAATGTTTGCCCACCGGAACGCCGGCACGGCTAGGAGGGCCGGCGCAATGATCGGCGAGGGATGCCGGAGGGTACGCCGGACGAATGCGCCCGTGGCCAGGACGGAGAGGGCGAACGCGCCGAGCACGCCGGCCGAGGTCCAGCCCCAGTCACTCGCCTGAACGACGCCGAGCACCAGCGCGCCCACAGCCAGCACGAGCACGAGGGCCCCGGCCAGGTCGGGCAGCGGGGTGCCCTGGTTGTGCCGCACGTCCGGGACGTAGCGGAGTGCGCCGTATACGAGCAGCAACCCGATGGGAAGGTTGATCCAGAACGCCCACTGCCACGACAGCTGGACCAGGCCGCCGCCCAGCGCGGGGCCCAGCGCTGCCGCCACGGCGCCGGTCATGGCCCAGAGCCGCGCGGCTGGGGCGCGTCTCTCGGGAGCCACCGCTGCCAGGAGCAGGCCGAGGCTTGCCGGGGTCATCGCTGCGGCACCGGCGGCCTGGAGCACGCGGAAGCCCACCAGCCACCAGATCCCCGGCGCGAAGCCGCAGGCCAGGCTGGCCGCGATGAACAGCGCCATGCCTGCGACGAACCCACGCTTCTGCCCCGCCCGGTCCGCAAGCCGGCCCATCGGGACCAGCAGCGCGGCGTACACGACGGCGTAGGCGTTGAGTATCCAGCTCAGCTCGGAGAGCTCGGTGCCGGCGAAGTCGTGGCCGATCTGGTCGAAGGCGACGTTGACGATGAAGAGGTCGACGCCCGCCAGGAAGGCCGCACCGATCAGCACCGCGGTCACGATCCGCTGACTCTGGGCAGGCATAGTCAGCAGATTAGATGGCTGACTTTGGTTTTGGCAAGTTAGAGTGGGTGCATGACTGTTGGTCTGACCGGACGGCTCGCGCAGCGCGACGACGTGGTACTGGGCGACCGTTGTCCAATCGACCGCGCCCTGCAACTGATCGGCAACCGCACCGCCCTCCTGCTGCTGCGCGAGGTCTTCTATGGCGCCTCTCGATTCGACTCACTCGTCAAGCGGGTTGGCGTGACCGAGGCCGTGGCCGCACAGCGGTTGCGGCAGCTCCTCGACATCGGGGTGCTGGTCAAGGAGCCGTATCGCGAGCCCGGCCAGCGGACCAGGCACGCCTATGTGCTGACCGAGGCCGGGCACGACTTGCTCCCCGTCGTGCTGGCGCTGCTCCAGTGGGGCGCCGCGCACTCCCGGGGTGGCGGACCCACGGTCACGCATGCCGACTGCGGCGAGCCGGTGCAGGTCGAGGTGCGATGCGCCGCCGGACACGCCGTTGACGAGGCAGACGTGCTTGTCGGCTCCCGCCGCTGACGCACCATGCCGCTCACCGCCACGCTGGTTTCCGGGACCGGGGTCAGTCGGCGAACCGGTTGGTCTTGCGGATCTGCTTGTCGAAGATGCGGGCGGGAACAAGGCGGCGCAGGGCGCTCACTCGACTGGCCGTGACGCCAGCTGGGTACCGGAGCCTCGGCTTGGCGTCCATGACCGCGGCGACGATGACCTTCGCCACAGTGGCCGGGTCGTCACCGTCCTTGGTCGAGTCCGTCATCACTTCGGCGAAAGTCTCCCGCTGCTGTGCGTACGCCGGCATGAGCACGTCGGGACGCACCATGGCCGCGTCGAACGACGTCGAGGTGGGTCCGGGCTCGACGAGCACCACGCGGACGCCGTGCTCGCGAACCTCGTGATCCACCGACTCCGAGTAGCCCTCGAGCGCGTGCTTGGACGCGACGTACACCGCCATGTGCGGCTGCGGGAGGAGCCCAGCGACGGACGAGACGTTCACGATGCGTCCCCGGCCCTGCGCGCGCATGTGCGGCAGCACCGCCTTCATCATCCGGATCACGCCGAGGACGTTGACGTCGATGACCTTCTGGTCCTGTTCGACAGAGAGTTCCTCGGCGGCACCTGCGGAGCCGATGCCGGCGTTGTTGACCAGGACGTCCAACCGGCCGAACCGACCCAGCACGGGCTCGACAGCCGCGGTCACGGACGCGTCACTCGAGACGTCGAGGTCCACGAAGGTCAGACCTGCGCCTCCGCCGAGCGTCGATGCGTCGCGGCTGGTCCCGACCACCTGGAACCCGGCGTCGACGAGGCGGAGGGCCACCTCCCTGCCGATGCCCGAGGAGGCCCCTGTCACGAGTGCCACTGGCTGCTGCGCTGTCATGTGAACTCCTTGAGTTGGTTGTCTGTTGATCATAATATTATGTTCGTCCGACCATAAGGTATGATGACCGTACGCACAAGACGACCTACCGAACAGGAGGAATCGATGGCCCGATATGGCCAAGAGCACAAGGACGCGACGCGGCGGCGGATCATCGGGGCTGCCGGGCGCCGGTTCAAGCGCGACGGCATCGACGGATCCGGCATTGCCACCCTGATGGCCGATGCCGGCCTGACCAACGGCGCGTTCTACGCCCACTTCCGGTCCAAGGATGACCTGATCGCCAGCGTCATCGAAGAGGAGCTACGCCTCCAGGCTGCGTGGGTCGACGCACTCGCGCCCGGTCGTGCCGGTGTCGAGCAGCTCGTGCGCGCATACCTGTCCCCCGAGCACCGTGACCACCCCGATGCGGGCTGTCCGTCGGCTGCCCTGCTCGACGAGATCGGCCGCTCCGATGTCTTGACCCAGAAGGCCTACACCGCCGGCGCCCGGACGCTCGTGGAGCAGATCGCCGCGCGTCTCACACCCGGGGACCCGGCGGTGGCACAGGGACGTGCCCTGAGTCTGTTCACGATGATCATCGGCACCCTGCAGCTGTCCCGGGCCGTCGCCGATCGTGAGCTCTCCGATCAGCTGCTCGGGCAGGGCCTCGGCAACGCCCTCGGGCTCCTCGGTGAAGAACGGCACACCCCACCTGCACGCCCTAACGAACCGCACCAACCCAAACAGGAGATCAGATGACCCAGCTAGTGGTCATGACCACTGGCTGCTCAGACCGTTCTTGTGACCGGCGACAAACGTGGACTCGGACGCGAGTTCGTGCACCAGCTCCTGGAGCGAGGCGTGACCAAGATGTACGCCGCAGCCCGGGACCCGAAGTCGATCGAGGTGACCGACCCGCGCGTCGTACCGCTCCAGCTCGACGTCACGGACCCCGGCTCGGTGGCACGCGCCGCGGAGCTCGCCGACGACGTCAGCGTCATCGTGAACAATGCCGGCATCTCGGCGGCTGCGTCCGTCGTGGGTGCCGACACCTCACAGCTGCGTCGCGAGCTCGAGGTCAACCTCTTCGGCCCGCTCGCGGTCACCTCGACCTTCGCCGACGGCGTGAGCGAGCGCTCCGGCGTGGTCGTCAACGTGGCATCCGTGCTCTCTTGGCTGGCCCTCGGCGGCAGCTACAGCGTCTCGAAGGCAGCGTTGTGGAGCGCAACCGACTCGATGCGGATCCAGCTCGGCCCGCGCGGAGTGCAAGTCGTCGGCGTCTACATGGGTTACGTCGACACCGACATGGCCGCGGGCGTCGAGGCGGCCAAGACCAGTCCCGCGGACGTCGTCCGCCAGGTGCTCGACGGCATCGAGTCCGGTGCCTCGGAGATCCTGGCCGACGACCTGGCCTGCGACGTGCGCGCCAGCCTCAACCAGCCGGTCAGTGCGCGCTATGCGCCATTCCTGCCTGAAGCGGTCTGAGTACGCACAGGACGCGCCGTTCGGTGCTTTCGTATGTCGATCGCCATACAATAAGTCCTCGGATAGCCACTGCGCTGTCCCAAACCGAGAGGTTCCACGTGGCCAGGTACGGCAAGGAGCACAAGGAGGCGACGCGGCAGCGGATCATCGATACCGCCGGCCGGCGCTTCAAGAAGGACGGGATCGACGGGTCCGGAGTCGCAACCCTGATGGCCGACGCCGGGCTCACCAACGGAGCCTTCTACGCCCATTTCGACTCCAAGGACGACCTCGTCGCGACGGTCGTCGGGGACCAGCTGAGTCGGCAGGCGTCGGACTTCAGCGAGCTGCCGGGCGGCCGCGCCGGACTCGAGGTCTTCGTGCGCCAGTACTTGTCCCCTGGACACCGGGACCACCCTGACGTCGGCTGCCCGTCGGCAGCACTGCTCGACGAGGTCGGGCGGTGCACCGCACCGACCAAGAAGGCCTACACGACCGGCGCCAAGGCAATCCTGGACGAGATCTGCACACGCCTGGCCCCGGAGGATCCCGAGTCGGCGCGCGGGACTGCGCTCTTGCTGTTCACCATGCTCGTCGGATCGATGCAGCTCGCCCGCGCGCTGTCCGACAAGTTGCTGTCGAACGCCGTCCTCGAGGAGGGCATCCGGAGCGCGCAGGCGATTCTCGGCGCCGCGAGGACGTAACTAGGCGAAGGCCCGCCCTGTGACCCGAACCACGGGCCGGGGGGTTGCCATCTCGGCGTCTCTCGATTAACGTATGATCATAATCTAATCGCCATCAAGGAGCCGACAATGCCCGTCATCACCTCGCACCAGGACGCCACGACCAAAGCAGCGGATGTCGGCGGCACATCCTTCGCGTACCGCGACCTCGGTCCCCGTACAGGTACGCCAGTCATCTTCCTCAACCACCTCGGGGCGGTCCTGGACAACTGGGATCCCCGGGTCATCGACGGCCTGGCTGCGCACCGCCGCGTGATCACCTTCGACAACCGCGGGGTCGGCGCGTCGGAGGGCAGGACGCCGAGCTCGATCGCGGAGATGGCGAAGGACGCCGTCGCCTTCATCCGCGCTCTCGGCTTCGACCAGGTCGACCTGCTCGGATTCTCGATGGGCGGCTTCGTCGCCCAGGTCATCGCCGATGAGCAGCCCGACCTCGTCCGCAAAGTCATCCTCACCGGCACCGGACCCGCGGGAGGCGAAGGCATCGACAAGGTCACCACGCTCACGTATCTCGACATCCTCAAGGGTGCGCTGACCTTCCGCGACGCGAAGTACTACCTGTTCTTCACCCAGACCGCGAACGGCCGGTCAGAGGCCCGAGCGTTCCTGAAGAGGCTGAAGGAGCGCACGGAGAACCGCGACCAGGCGATCTCCGTCCCGTCGTTCCGGGCACACCTCAAGGCCATCCACCGCTGGGGCGTGCAGCAGCCGACAGATCTTTCGCGCATCCAGCAGTCGGTGTTCGTCGCGAACGGCGACCACGACCGGATGGTGCCCACCCAGAACTCGGCCGACCTCGCCCGACGGCTCCCGAACGCGAAGCTGAAGATCTACGCGGACGCCGGCCACGGGGGGATCTTCCAGTACCACGCAGAGTTCGTCCCGGAAGCACTGGACTTCCTCGATGCCTGAGACTCACCGATCCGAGAAGACTGCGACCATGAAGGCATTCGTCGTCGACAAGTACGACAAGGACGGTCTGCGCTCCGCCGACGTGCCCGAGCCCATCGTCGGACGCCACGACGTCCTGGTCCGGGTGAGCGCCGCGAGCGTCAATCCCTTGGACAAGATGACCCGCAACGGCGAGTTCAAGCAGCTGATCAAGCACAAGCCACCGTTCGTGCTGGGCCACGACGTGGCCGGCGTGGTGACCGAGGTCGGCGCCGACGCGGAAGACTTCAAGGTCGGTGACGAGGTCTACTCCCGTCCGCGCGACGGTCGGATCGGCACGTTCGCCGAGTTCATTGCGATCGACCAGGACGACGTCGCGCCCAAACCGGAATCGCTCACACTTCACCAAGCAGCGGCGGTCCCGCTGGTGGCCCTTGCCGCCTGGCAGGTCCTCGTGAACCGCGCTCGGGTGCAGCCCGGTCAGAGGGTCCTCATCCACGCCGGCGCCGGCGGGCTCGGGTCCACCGCCATCCAGCTCGCCAAGCACCTCGGCGCCACAGTGGCAACGACCACCGATTCCGCTACCGAGGCGCTGGTCAGGACCCTCGGTGCAGACGTCGTCATCGACTACACGAAGGAAGACTTCTCCGAGGTGCTGTCCGGCTACGACCTCGTGCTGGACTCCCTGGGCGGGGAGAACCTGGCCAAGTCGCTCAACGTGCTGAAGCCCGGTGGCCTCGCCATCGGCGTCGCCGGCCCACCGGACGCCGGATTCGCCAAGCAGCTCGGTGCGCCGAGCTTCATGGCAGTGGCCATGAACGCGCTCAGCCGCAAGATCCGCAAGCGAGCCAAGGCCCTCGGCGTGCGCTACGAGTTCTTCTTCATGCAGGCCAGCGGCTCCCAGCTGCGCGAGCTCGGCGCTCTCTACGACAGCGGCACATTGCGCCCGGTCATCGACTCGGTCTTCCCCTTCGAGCAGACGCTCGAAGCGATGGCCTACGTCGAACAGGGACGTACCAAGGCCGGCAAGGTCGTCATCGCGATGCAGCCCTTCAGCTAGTGATGTCGAGCCTCTTGCCATCTCGCTCTACGCTAAGATCTTACGAACGTAAGATGACCGATCGTAATATCAATTAACCCGCGCGAGCCCGGTGCCGATCGCAATTGGCGTACCGGTTGCCGGGCGCCACCGATGATCCTCGACATGGCCCCGCGTGATCCGAGGCTGCGCCACGGACGGGTGGGTGCCTCTTGGCAGCCTCAGGTCAGTCGTCTTCCAGGGTGGCCTCGATGAGCGGGACGATGTCGGCTTCGACGTCGGCCTTCGACAGGTCCAGGGAGGCGAGCGGGCCTGTCCCGTTCTCCTGTTCCAACAACGCCAGCAGCATGTGCTCGGGGCCGACGAAGGCGTGTTCGAGGCGCAATGCCTCGCGGAACGAGAGCTCAAGGCACTTGCGTGCCGGCTCGTCATAAGGGATGAGGGCGGGCGGATCGGTGTCTTCAGCCGGTGGGAGCGCCGCGCGCGCCGCCTTGATTGCTGCCTCGGTTAAGACGTTCTGGCTGACGAGCACCCGGGCCACAGGCCCGTCCGGATCAGTGCGAATCAGTACACCCAGCAACAGGTGGTGCGGGCCGACTTCACGGTTGCCGGCCGTGCGCGCCTGCTCCTGGGCCTCCACCACTGCGTTGCGGGCGGCGTCGGTGAAGTTGCCGAACCCGTCACGGGCATCCGGTTCGGGTGTGCCTGGGTCTTTCGGGTTGAACCGTTTGCGGGCGGCCTGCTTGGACACCCCCATGCTGGTGCCGATCTCGGTCCACGACCGACCCGCGCGCCGAGCCTGGTCGACGTAGTGACCGATCAGGTGGTCCCCTAGGTCGCTGAAGTGCGCGGCGACCAGCATGGCGTCCGCCAGGCGTTCGAGGTCGTCCTCGCGTGCGCGATCGATTCCAGTGACGAGGTCGTCGAAGGATGTGGCGGGCGGCAGGATGGAGGAAGGCATGCGACAACACTAGGTTGTCGATACGATCATGACAACCCTGGGTTGTCGGCGGGTTGAACCGAGCTGCAATTGCTGGTGGAGCCCTCGCTGCTTGCGCGATGCGCCCGGCATGTGCTTGCCGCGATCCCGGCGTTCGCCAACTCGCTTCTGGTAGCCGCGAGTGCCCCGCGCCCATGACGAGTTGCTCTTGTCGGGCGAGGGCGGCGACCACGAGTTGCTGCTTGTACACCCTCACGCCGTGGACAACGAGCAGCGGCCCGATGCAGCGCTCAGAGCCGTCTTCAGCCGGCGGATGACCTTCTCGATCGGGGCGCTCGCGGCCGTGAATTTCGCCCCCGAACTGGTCGGTCCCGTCTTCTCGACCCACGCGAAGTCCTGCCGGATCGAGCGGTGGTCGAAGGACGTCGTGTGAACGGCGGCGCACGTCCTCGGCGAGTGCCGCGGCGCTGGGCACATCCGTGGTCGTTGCCTGACCAGACTCGGCAGGAAAGCATTCGGTCAGGAGGGTCGGGCTCGACAGCCCGGCCCTCCGGCGTGTCCCTGGGTCGAACACGGGCTAGGTACCGGAATAGGTAGTTGCCCGGTCGTGGAGATACCGGCCGAACGGTTCACTCGAACCCGAAGCATCAGGCATTTCATGCCGGAGGAACAAGAAGCGAGGCGGCGAAGACCATGCAGACCGATGACATGACCGGGAAGCTGTACTCGATCCTGCTCCAGCTCGCCAAGGGACAGGACCAGCTTGCGGCTACCGAGGCTGCCGCAACGCCCTACTGGGCCACCTGCCCCCCGACCGTGGTCGGACACCGCACCGCAGCCACGCTGCTGCGCGCCGAAGCCGATCGCCTCGCTACTGCCAGCTGAAGGAGCTGACCATGAGTACCGTCCTCGCCCAGAACGAGAAGTACCTCCGCGACGTCTTCGGCTCAACGCTGGGAGACGGGGCGTGCGTCCTCGACGCCGATCGGCAGGTGGGCTACGTCCGCCTGGAGTTCGGCAGTCGACGTGGGCCTGACTCGGCGTACTGGGACGGCTGGTTCAGCGTCACCCGCACCCGTGACGGACATCCGCTCAGCGGCAAGGTGATGAACGGTCGACTCGTCCAGGTGCTCGGGAGCCGGTCATGACCTGGCACACCGTGGTCGCGGCCGCCGACGAGTTCCACCGCCTGCTCGGCGCCATTCGCACCGCGGGCGGGGTCATCACACGCAGCTGCCCGTGCGCAGCTGGCTTCCGGGTCACCTACGTCACGAGCGAGAGCTGAGCCATGCACCACGAGATTCCCAGTCCCGAACTGGCAGCCGAGCTTGCCGCGTGGTGGCGTCAGTCGTTCGAGGCACTCGAGCGCAGCATGCCCCAGCAAGTGAGCGAGGGCCCCCTATCCAGATAGGCGGACGCGTAGTCCCCCCATGTGCGGGAGCGGCCGCGCGACGAGGCTCCAGGCAGATGGAGACGGCAACGAGGTGAGCGTGATGAACGACTTCGAGGTACAGCAGCATGACGGCGAAACCTCCAAGCCCCAATCACAGCTGGCCGTTCGTGACTACGTTCGCTTCGTGGCGCTGGGTGACTCTGCCTCCTGCGGGGTCGGCGACCCGACCCCGGGCGGCTGGCGCGGGTGGGCGCGCGTCCTGGCCGACGCGATCGCGGCCGATCACCACGTCTCATTCTGCAAGCACGCCATTCCCAGCGCCACCGTCGCCGAGGTGCCGCGTCAGCAGCTCACTGAAGCGCTTGACCACCGCCCCGTCATCGCCTCCGCCGTCGTCGGAGTGAACGACGCGATGCGCTCCTCGTGGGACCCGGAACAGATCCGCCAGGACCTGCTGCACTGCGCCGGCACCGAGCAGTGCCGGGGTTCCCGGCTCTGCATGGGCCTGTCCGTGACTGCACCGCGCTGCGACCAACTGCAACCAGCAACTGCAACCCCTTGCTCGTTTCCGAGTGCTGGATGCTTCGTCTACAGCGGCTTGTAGGCGGCTGACCTGCGGTAATCAGGAGAGCCGCCTGTCGGAATCGAACCGATGACCTTCTCATTACGAGATAACACGCTGGGCTTCACACGACTCCACAGAAGCCCTCTGAACTGCGGAAACGCGCTTAACGAGAGACTCTACGACGACCCCGGAACTGCATCAACTGCAACCGAATTGCACCGGCTCGGATGGTGGGGGCGTCCCAGCGGCGGGAGCACGGGCAAACCGTATTTGCGTAACCTGACTGCTATCATCTATTTCATGAAAGTAGCCAGCCCTACCCTGCTCCCGCTACTGCGATCACGCAGCCAGGGTGACATCTTGGCTGCCATCCTTCTCCAACCCGACCGCGAACGATCCATGACCGAGATCGCCAACGAGACCGGCACCTCGCTGCCCACCGTGCAACGTGAGGTCGCACGCCTCGAGGAGGCAGGCCTGGTCACCACCACAAAGCGCGGCAACACCCGCCTGGTGCGGCCCGTCACCGACTCGGTGGTCTACCGCCCATTGGCAGATCTCCTTGCGGTCACGTTCGGTCCAGTCGCTGTGCTACGAGACGCACTCGCCGATGTCCCCGGCATCGACCGAGCCTTCATCTACGGCTCCTGGGCCGCCCGTTATGCCCAACACCCCGGCTCGGTGCCAAACGACATCGACCTACTGGTCATCGGCGACATCGACCGCCACGTCCTGGCAGAAGTTCTGGCCGACGCAGAGACGACGCTCAGGCGCGACGTCAACGTGCGCCGCGTGACGCGGGACGCCTGGGACAACGACACCGGTTCCTTCGCAAGGACCGTCAAGTCACGACCACTGGTCAACCTCATAGGAGGAGACGATGAATGAGGGTCGCTGGCACGTCGGCGAAGCCGAGGTGGAGAACCTCATCGACGACGGCGAACTCCAGGAGGTCGAGCCCTCCCCCGAACACGCCGCGCTACTGCTGCGCCAGGCCCACGCCCACCTCGCATCGGCACCCGCTCTCCTGCCCGCCGACCCGCCCGGCGCGTTCGCCCTGCTCTACGACGCCGCACGAAAGGCCATGAGCGCCGCGCTCGCCCAGCAAGGACTTCGAGCCACCACCAAGAACGGGCGCCGCGCCACCCAGGAAGCACTCGAGGCCCAGCTCGGGCCCAACGCCCGCAAGGTCGTCCGACAGTTCCGGTCACTACGCCTCCGTCGGCACGACGCCGAATACCCCGGCCTCGACACCCCCGAGGTCACCGAGAACGAGGTCAACGAGGCACTCCAGGACGCCCGCAGCATCGTTGAGGCAATGGAGACCTTCCTCCCCAACCTCGGGCCTTGGCGCGGCTGAGTCACCTAAAGCGAAGCGACGCGGTTGGGCCGAGGGTGGCCTGTCGCCTCCGGTACTTCGATCAGGGCAGAGCAGGATCCGGGTGATCGACGGCGAACGACGCGGCGGCCCTTTCATCGATGAGCTCCTGGTCCAGGAGCCACTCGACGGCCCGTCGCTGGGCTCGAACATCACGCAGAGCGTGCCAGGCCGAGATCAGCTCGGCTCGTGTTCGTAGAGCTGGTCCTTGAACCGACGAAACCCTCCCCGCCCCTGAGGCGCTCCGGACATGCGTCGGCTGGCCGCACGGTCGCTGATGCCCTCGGCGAAGTCGACCACGTCCTGGTACCACACGTACGACGGCAGCGGATCGATGACAATGAGATCCAGGTCGTCGATCTCGACCGGTTTCTCCCCGTCGATGCCCGTGTCGCTGGTCCAGAACGCCACCTGGCCCGTAGGCGGGTCAATCAGCCATCGGTGCTCATAGTCGGTCTGATCCGCAAGCGCGGTGGCAATCTCCTCAGCGTCGAATCCGACCAGGTCGAGCATCTGCTCAGGTTAGGACCCGAACCGAGACGCGGTCGAGGCCGTGGGGCAGACGAGCGGCGCCGTCGCGGTGGGTACCGTGCCGCCATGGTGCAGGCGCGGCTGAACCGGGACGAGTTCTTCGACAAGCTGTCCGGGCTGGGTGAGGCGGAACTGAAGAAGGCGTTGTGGACGCTGTACTGGCGAGGGTCGGCACCCGTGCGGGACCGGATCGTGGCGGCCATCGACCCGGCGGCCGAGGAGGGGGGCGGACTCACAATGAACCCTGCGCCCGACCCGGTACGAGTTCTGGGGGAGGTCACCGAGTTCGCGTCGCTGGCGCGCAAGGGTTCCTACCTGGCTGGCGATAGACGCGTCTCACCGAAGGAGCGAACACGGTGGCGGCTCACGTTCCGGCGGCTGGCCGGGGAGGCGCAAGACGCCCTGCGAGGAGACGACTTGGGACTGGCCGTTGCCGCGGTGAGCCTGATGATCGACCTGGCGTGTGAGTCGAGGGACGTCGACTATTTCCGCTCCGAGGATCCGGTCGAGGCCGCCCGGTTCGTGGTCTCGGACGCGGTACGGGCACTGTGGGTCCGCACTCGGGAGGAAGAGGGGCCTCACTTCGCCGAGCGGGCGGCCGAACAGCTCCTTCGCTGGGAGTCGGAGTACGGCTGGACACGCCGAGGCGACGGCTGGGTCGCTGCCCGTGAGACCTCACTCGCGCGAGTGCTCAGCGAGCTTCTCGTGGTACCGGACCTGTGGGCCGGGTTCGCCACGCAGTACCTCCAGGCACTGGACCGAGTCGCCAACGACGGCCGTGACGGGCAACGCAGTCGGCGGGGTCGACAGGAGCGAGCCGAGGAGCTACGCGTGTGGCACGTCCTGCTCATCGAACGCCTCATCGGGTCGGACCATGAGGAGCTCCTCGACCGGCTGGTCACCCATGAGTCGCTTGCCGGCCCGGAGGTGACGTTTCTGCAGGCTCGCCTCGCCCGCGAACGCGGCGACCAGGAGACCGCGCGCAGCCTCGTCAAGCGGTGCCTGGCATCTTCACCGGGCCATCGAGACTTCCAGTCGTTCGCCTCGGACATCGACGCCTGAGCAGGACAACGCGCAGCTCAACACAACCCAACGCCATGATCGGGATGCTCAATCGGCCTCGCTCCGGTGTGCCTGATCTGCCAGGCACAGGGCGGACGATAGCTTCGCAGCCATGGACCAAGCCGCGCTGGGCACGATCGCAGAGTACTTCGCCGAGCGGGCCGACCGGCCGTTCGGCGACGTCGAGAGGGGGTCTGCTCGGACCCTGCAACCGTTCAGCATCGCCGGCCAGCAGGCTGCCGCGAATCTGCTGGTGAAGGCGCGTCGGGCGCTCACCGAAGGCGATCCCGACCGTGCCAGAGCACTGGTCAATCGGGCTGTGCAACTGCCGTTCGACGAACACGAACAGGCTGCCCCGGCCGCGATCGCAGCGCACATGGAACTGTTCTGCCTCGTCACCGACACTCTGGAACAGGCAGAGATCAACGACTCCCGATGGCTCGACGCTGCGGTCACAGTACTGGCGAGCGCCGACGAGCCGGCACGCTGTGACCTGCGTGATGTTCTCGCGGCCATCGATCACGACTACTCACTGACCTCACCGGAGCGCTCGCGCGTCCACTCCGCGATCGCCTCCATCCCGGATCGCGCCGAACTGAGAGATCTTGCCTTGAACCCGACGGAACTGGGTGAACACGTCGTGTCCATCCTCGCCGCGGCCAACAACTATCGAGCAGCACTCACCGAAGCCGGGTAGCTCGCTCCCCGAACTGCGTTTGGCACCCGACTGGCCAGGACTCGAGAGCCTCGCTTTACGACACACGGGTGACGCCGACATGCCTTCCACCGGTATCAGGACATCGCTCGCGACTGGTGACCGACTGGCGGCGGTGTGACGTGGCCGCGAGCCGCAGGCCATTCGCGGGGGTAAGACGCGGCTGCTTGAGCGTCCGGATCGGGATGTGTGAACCTTTTGCAGCTCGCGGAACGCATGAACTCGCATCGGCATGAGCACGCGCCGCGGCCGCGCGCCCGAGGAGGTACGACACACGCAGTGTGAGCTTCTCTGACGCGTTGGGTCCGGGTCAGAAAGTGAAAGTGTCTCGGAAGCGGCGGACGGCCTGTTCCGGGTCGTCGCTCGCGAATCCCTCCATGCCCAGGGTGCCGGTGTATCCCATGTTCTTGAGAGCGATGGCGATCGCCGGGTAGGCGATCTCGCCGGTGCCGGGCTCGCATCGGCCGGGGACGTCGGCTACCTGGATCTCGCCTATCCATGGCAACGCGTGTCGGCACAGCTCGATGAGGTTTCCCTCGCCGATCTGGGCGTGGTACAGGTCGAGCATGAGTCGGAGGTGTGGGTTGTTCACGGCCTGCACCAGTCCGAGGCAGTCCTCTGCGCGGGCGAACGGGACCCCTGGGTGGTCGACGGCGGTGTTCAGGTTCTCGAGGACGAAGGTCACGTCGTGCTGTTCGCCCAGCTGTGCGACTCGTTCCAGGGTCCGGACGGCCGCGACCCACATGGGGCCGGTGACGGAGTCCACCGGCACCTCGGGGAGCCCGTGGGAGTCGAGCCCGGTGCCGTGCAGGTTCAGCCGAGGGATGCCTAGTCGCTTGGCCACCTCGATCGAGCGCGCTGCGCTGGCGAGGAGGTCCTCGACGGCGTCGGGATCGACGAGGCCTCCGGTGACGTAGCCGGTCATGGAGGAGTAGACCGCGCCTTCGTCGCGGAGCTGCTCTAGGGTGCCGATGTCGTGTCGGGTCCAGTCCCAGATCTCCACCTGGACGTCGAGGGCGGTGAGGCGCCGCACCCGTTCCACGAAGGGTAGGTCGAGGAAGACCATCTCTGAGGAGACGGCCAGGGTGAACGGGCCCACCCGACCCCTCTCGGGTGCCATGGTCGTGACCGTCTCAGGCATGGGCCACCGCCGAGGCATCCAGACGCACGGAGGCGCCCTGCTGCACTGAGGCAACCGCGGTCAGGGCGACCTCGAGCGCCGCGCGTGCGTCAGTGCCGGTGACCGGGCTCGGCTCCCCGTCGCGGACGACCCGGCAGAAAGCCTCCAGCTCGGCTCGGTAGGAGTCGCGCATGAGCTCGGTGTCTTGACACGACGTGGGCTGGGCCTTGCCGGCGTTTGTCCAGTGCGTGGTGGACAGCTGCGCGGGGGTTCCGGCCGTGACCATGCCCGCCGAGCCGAAGACCTCGCCGCGGACGTCGTAGCCGTAGGCCGCGGAGAAGCTTGCTTCGGCAGTGGCGATGGCGCCGTTGTCGAACCGGATGGTCACCACGGCCGTGTCCAGGAGGCCGGCTTCCTTGAAGTCGGGCGCAACCAGGGCATCGGCGTAGGCATGTACCTCGACCGGGCGGCTGCCCGGGTTGAACCAGAGCAGCATGTCGAAGTCGTGGATCAGCGTCTGGGTGAAGATGGTCCAGGGCGGAACCGCGCCGGGGTTGGCCAGCCCGGGATCGCGGGTGAGCGAGCGCAGCAGCTGCGGGGTGCCGATCCCCCCGGCGGCGAAGATCTCGTGGGCAGCCGCGAAGTCCGGGGAGAAGCGGCGGTTGAAGCCCACCTGCAGCGGTACGCCAGCCTCCTCGCAGGCCGCGACCGCGGAGTCGGCCTCGGCCACGCTCATCGCCATCGGCTTCTCGCACCACACCGCCTTGCCTGCCGCTGCGGCGCGCTGCACCAAGTCGGCGTGGACGGTGGAGGTCGAGGTTATGGCGACCGCTTCGACGCGGTCATCGGCCAAGGCTGCGTCGATGTCGGTCGTTGAGTCGGCACCGAGCGGCCCGGCGAGGCGTTCGGCCGCGTCGCCGAACGGGTCCGCCACGACGACCAACTCGGCATCCGGCACGTGGCGGGTGAGGGCGGTGGCGTGGTGGGTGCCGATGCGACCGGCGCCGATGAGCGCGAACCGGACCGGGCGTCGTCGATGAGTGGTCATGGGTTCTCCTTGGAACTAGAGCGCGCTAGTTGGGTTGTACCAAGTCTGCGTGTCGATCGCGGCGTACGTCAAGACTTTTGCTGGAGCGCTCTAGAAGACTAGGACCGGCGGAGCCGGATTTTCGGGTCAAGTCTCAGGCTGCGAGTCCAGATTCGTTGGTGAGTTTGTCGATGGCTTTCTGGTAGTTGCGGCTGGCTGCCTTGAGTGGTCCGGGTGTGGGGTCGGTGAGTTCGGCCATGCCTGTGCGGAGGAGCCGGTCGTGAGCGCGGGTGAGGAAGAGGGCATCGCGGAGGCCGGTGTCGGTGACTCGGTATCGGTGGCTGTGGGGCAGGCGGGTGATCAGGCCGTGCGCCCGTAGTCGGCGCAGGTCGTAGCTCATCTGGCCCGCAGTCATCTTTTGGGTGTCCCCGCCGAGCAGCGGGGAGACCAGATCTCGTAGGTCACGGTTGGTGAAACCGTCGGGCAGGAGCCGGAACACCAGGAGTGCATGCAGCAGCGCCTGGGCGCGTGCGTCGGCGAAGCGGAGCCCAGCGACGCGGGTTCCCTGGCCGGAGGTCACGGGGTCGTTGATGGCGGTGAAGGTTTCGCGGCCTCGGGCCGGGTCGTGGCTGAGTCGTTGGACGCCGAGCAGGCGCCTGTTGGCGGTGAAGCCGACCTCGCAGAGTGCGGGCAGGTTGGTCAGTCGTTTCCGGATGTCGAAGTCGTAGGTGTCGTTGATGGTGGTCTCGGTCCGTAGCGCTCGTCCTTCCTTGTGGTACTGCTTGATGGTGGTGTGCTTGTAGTCCACGTGCAGGCTCGGGGTGACCCCCTCGGTGATCACCCGGGTCCGGAACCGGCCCGGAGTCGGCCGTGGGCCCCGGCTGCGGATCGTGCGGTCGAAGACCAGGCTGACCTGGTCGGGTCGACCGAGGTCGAGGTTCTCGCGGATGACTTGTTCGAAGAAGATCCGTCCCGAGACCGGTCGGTCCAGCATCTGGGTCAGCGAGAACTCGGCTTGGAGGATCGAGACGTCGTAGCGGTAGCCAGCGGCCCGGTCAGCGGGGGTGAACGGGTGCGGCACCCGGGCCAGCCACTTGCGCAGCAGGGCGTCGATCTGGTCCGGCCCCAGGCTGGTGCAGATCGCCTGCACCGCGGCCACCTCGTCGGGGTCATCGATCGAGGCAAAGGCGTTGTCCAACGCGGTGAACCCGATCCCTGCCTTCGCTGCCTGCTTCTTGGCCCACTCGTTCCCGTTGATGCACAGCTTGGCGTTGTAGGGGAAGTAGGAGCAGAACTTGACGAAGAACGGCCCGAAGTCGTCGTCCACGGCATAGAGGTAGAAGTGGTTGACGAACCCGGTGGTCTTCACGATCCACGGATAGGACCGACCTTGGGCGTCGCGACGCTTCTCGGTGCGGAACAGCGACGTCTTCTCCTGGGCCCGACCGATGAACAACACGCCCTCGCTGTGGCCGGCTGCCTCGAACGCTGCGAGATGCTGATGCATCACCTCGTCCTTGCGCTGACCCTTCACGAAGTCCACCCACGGCACGCCCTGCGTGAGGGCGAAGCGGCGCATCGCAGTACTGAACGCATCGGTGATCTTGCCCAACGGCGCGGTCGAGGCGATCGGCAACCCGAGCTGGCGCTGCACGTAGCCCACGATCCCCGCGGCGTACTGCAACTGCGGGACATAAACGTTGAGATACATCCGGTCGATGCACTCGATCTCGAAGACCGTGTGCTCGGGCAACGACATCGGACACGGTGCGCGGTAGCGTCATGACAGGCTCCGGTCAGGCGGACGGCTGCGTTTCAGCCAACCACCGCCAGCAGGCGGTCACAACACGGCGGCCTCGGCCACCGTCACCCGCCGACCGGAGCCGCCCCACGACACAAACCACCACCACACGCCTCGTCGGGCTGGGGCGGAGCCCCGTTAGTACTGTGTGTGAATGAACTCGGGGCGCCCGACAATGGAGGACGTGGCGGCTCGCGCCGGCGTTTCGCGCGCGCTGGTCTCGATCGTGTTCCGCGGAGTCCCCGGGGCCTCAGACAGCACGCGCCGACACGTACTGGCGGCGGCTGAGGAGCTCGGCTACCAGCCCGACCGTCGGGCCAGCCGGCTCGGGCGGTCCAGGACCCGGATGCTCGGGGTCGTCTTCGGGCTGGGCCACGACTTCCACGCCGAGGTGGTCGACGGCATCTACGCCGCTGCTGGGGACCATGGCTACGAGGTCGTACTCAGCGGGGTCAGCCCCAGGAGGACCGAGTCCGACGCCGTGCGCGCCGTCCTGGCCGAGCGATGTGAGGCAGTGGTGCTGATCGGCTCGCAGCTCGCATCGCGCGACATCGCAGAGCTCGCCAGAAGACTGCCCACGGTCTCGGTACTTCGCCAGCTGCGAGTGCCTGCGGTCGACGTGGTCAGGACCGATGAGGCCGTCGGACTAGAAGAGCTCGTGGACCATCTACACGGACTCGGCCACGAACGCATCGCGCACCTGGACGGCGGTAAAGCGCCGGGAGCGGCACCGCGCCGACGCGGCTATCGGGCCGCCATGGACAGGTGGGGCCTACAGCCAGCGTCGTTGAGCGGCGGGCTCACCGAGGAGTCCGGAGCGCACGCCGCCGACCAGATCCTTGCGCGCACCGCAGGCCACGGGCCCACGGCCGTCGCCGCCTTCAACGACCGCTGCGCTCTCGGACTCATGCACGCGCTCATCCGACGCGGCCTCCACGTGCCCGAGGACATGTCCGTCGTCGGCTTCGACGACATCGCCGCCGCCGGCTACGCCCACGTCAGCCTCACCACCATCCGGCAGGACACAGACCAGCTCAGCCGGCTGGCCGTGGACCATCTACGACACCGGCTCGAGGAGGGCACCCCGCGCCCCTCGACAGGAGTAGTCCCCGCGACGCTCACGATCCGGAAGACGACGGCTCGCCCGGGCGCGTGATGTGCCCTCCCGTCGTCGTCCCTGCCCGAGTGTTCGACCGAGCATCGGGTACGTCGCCCGAAATCGGGTCGAGCATCTCGGCGAACCAGGAGTGCCTGCTCAACGGCTGCTTGTTCGGCCGCCGACGAGCGCCGACACGCGGCTAGACCCCCTCTCGAGTAGGGGGCCGCTCGTGTGCATCGGCAGGGGCTGATCGTGATGCCCTATGTGGGAGGCGCAGACAGTCGCCCGCGCAGGGACCGGCCCAAGGACGAGCCCACCAGGAGGCCCAGAGAGATCGCGATGACGACCCCGAGAACGCCCACGGCGACGTCGGTGGCCGACTCACGACCTGCGGCGAGTTCGGTTGCGCCCATGAGGCCCAGACTCCCGGGCACGAGCAGCCAGAACGCTGGCAGGAAGAGCACGAGACGGGCCAGCTGCGGTCGTCGGAGCTCTACCACGCTCGCCCCGAGGCTGGCCGCGATCGCTCCGAGGAAGCCTCCGAGGCCGATCGAGCCGAGCTCTTGCCCGGCGACCTGCGCGCCGAAGGCCATGCTCAGCACGAGCAACACCCAACCCTGCATCCGCAGCGGCACTCCCTCCATCAGGCAGATGCTCAACCCGATGAGGAGCAGACCGACTGGAGCACCGGCCCAGCCGATCTCGTCGACCCGGAGGTTGCCCAGCGAGGACGAGGGCACTCGTAGCAGGGCGGTGGCCATGAGCAGTCCCAGCGCGAACAACCCCAACTGCACCAGGCCGTACGTGAGCCTGGCCGACCCCGCCTGCATGTGCCCGGCGGCGAGCTCCGATACGCCGTTGACGACGAGCGCCCCGGGGAGCAGGACCGCTAGCGGCGGCAGGACAGTGCGCAACGGACCCTCGAGCAGTCCTGCGTCGGCGGCGCCGAAGACGGCGAAGGACACAACGAACGCGGCAAGGGTCGGCAGCAGCGCCTGCACCACTTGGTACCGCTCCGCCAGCTGAACGAGCACGAACACGATGACTGCCCCCACGGCGGCTGCGGCGACGTTGGCCCAGCCGGGTTGCAGGATCAGCGCAATACCGACGGCGAGCACGGGCCACGCAAGGGCGACCAGCCACAGCGGGTGCCCGGCTGGACGACGCGCTACCGCCGCTAGCTGTTCGCGGGCGGCGCCGGGCGCGAGCTCACCCCGGGCCAGCTGGTAGCAGATACGGCGGACGCTCGCGGACTGGTGAAGGCGCAAACCGGGGGGAGCCGACCGATGCGTTGCGGGACCGCCCTCGGTCAGGGTGACGACCAGACCCGTGGGACCGACTGCCGTCTGGATGTCGGGGTAGCCCAGCTGAATGCCCACCTCGGCGAGCTCCTCCTCGATCTCCTGCACCGGCTGTCCCGTCGCGATCATGGCGGTGCCGAGGTGAGCCAGCAGGGCGCGGGTCTCGGTTGCGTGGCCCTCGTCAGCGGCACTGGGTGGGGGCATCACGGCTCAGTGCGCGCCGACGAGCGGGTTCGGGGGTGAGTGCGGGGATCCTGGTGATGGCCGTGCGGCTCGACCGTTGAGGTCGGGCGCTCTCCGAGAGTGGTTGGATGCGCGCCTTCCCGCCGGTCGTCATGGCTGTTCGCTGCCGGCTGTCCCTGCATGCTCGTCATCATGTCAAGGCAGAGGACCAGTGTGCATCGACGCGACACGAGTGGCGGTTGGAGGTGTCGCTTGCCAGCGAGCGGATCGCGCCGTCGTGGTGCGGAGCCCGCGGCGCGTTCGCCGCGTGTGGTCACACTCGACCCGACTCGCGCGTCAGTGCGGTGACCAGCAGGGGTGAAAGGTGAGGCCGTGAACCAGACGGACACGTTCGAGGCTGAGCGACCGCGGCTGGTGGGGATCGCCAGCCGGGTGCTGGGCGACCACGCCGAGGCCCTGGACATTGTGCAGCCGGCGTGGCTACGGCTACACGCGACTGACGCCGAGATCGAGAGCCGCCGGCCTGGCTGACGACCGTGACCACCCGGCTCTGCCTCGGCCAGGCCCCGGGCCACCCAGCCTCCGATCACTACTCCGATGGTGCGCAGGCGTCAATGGGTCAAGCTCCAACTCGGAGCCCACCGGTCCACCTCGCTACTCCTCGGGTTGGACGCATTCAAGACCGGGCCGAACATCGGCAGATACGTGAGTCCGACATGCGGTGGTATGACACAGGTCCTCGAGCGCCTGGATGGCGGCTGCCAGATCCGGACGTCTAGGGAGATCGCCACATGGAAGGTGGGCATGGCCTGGAGCGATGTGCTGGATGTTCGTCGGCGGCGAGGATGGACTTCGGGTGATGGTCGATTGTTACGCGCCGGGTGGTAGCGCATGGTTGTGAGTGGGGCTTGAGAGCGGGCTGCGACCTGGACGTCGTGTAGGACCACGGCGCCGCGAGTGATTGGTTCGGCGGGCGACTGAACCTTTTGGGTTCGTCGCGGCGTTGACCTTCCGTAGGGGTTGATTTGCTGCAGGGACCGAGGTGTCTGGGGTGCGACGGACGGATGAGGATGACTTCTCTGACTTCGTGCGTGCTCAGCATGTTCGGCTGTTCCGTACCGTCTATCTGCTGACCGGTGACTATCACCGGGCAGAGGACGTCGTGCAGGCCACGTTCATGCGTCTGTACCAGCGTTGGGGTCGGGTCTCCGCGATGCGGGACCCGGGGGCGTACGCCCGCAAGGTGGCTGTGAACCAAGGCTGGTCCTGGCGGCGTCGCCGCTCATCGGGGGAGGTACCCGTTGTCCGATTCGTCGACAGCGCTCTTCCGGGGCCGGCCGATGACGTCTCTGACCATGATGCGGTGTGGTCGGCGGTCCTGACCCTGCCGGTACGGCAACGGGCGGTGATTGTGCTGCGCTTTTACGAAGATCTCACCGAGGCCCAGACCGCTGAGATCCTCGGCATGGCTGTGGGGACCGTGAAGAGCCACTGCCATGCCGGGTGCCAGCGGCTGGCCGGACTGCTGGGAGAGCCGGCCGAGTCGGAGATGAGGGGGCCGCAATGACGATCGAGGACAGAATCCGCATCTCGGCACATCTGGTCGCCGACGAGGTCGATCCCCCCACGCTGGACATCGATCTGGTCCGGCGGGGTGCCCACGCTGGCCGTCGGCGACGGGCCGGGATCGTCGCAGCAGTGGCGGCGACTGTGGCGGTGTGCCTGTTGGTGCCCCGTCTGCTCGGCTCACCCTCGACCGCACCGGACCCGGTCGACCGGCCTCCCGGGCCAGTAGTCCCAAGCGGGTCGGTGTGGGCCGACGCCGACGGGCTGCACCTGGGAAACAGGGTCTTCGACCTGGCCATCGACAGCCAGAGTTCGCCGTGCGCCGGTGACCCCGTGTGCTCGCCGTTCACCAGCCTCGCGCTCGTGGGCCGGGGCGTCGTCTACGGCGACATTGAGTCACGTCGGGTGTGGTATCAGCAGCCGAGGGGCCCCGCAAGGCTCATCGGTGAGGGGTCCCAGTTGGGGCCGGCCGGTGACCCCGACGGCACCACGGCGGCCTGGTTCGACGGCACCGAGCTGGTCATGTTCGATACCGCCACCGGCAGGGAGCTGTCCCGGACCACACAGGGGGTTGGGCCTTACCCGCAGCGTGAGAACGCCCACGGCAACCTGATCCTGGACGTTTCCTCCGAGGCAGTCACTTGGCTCGGCCAGTGGTTGTACCGCTTCGACCGCGTGAGCGGCAACACCTCGAAAATGCGGGGCGGCCTGTCGGGGGCCAGGGGTGGCGTCACCGTCGGCGACGTCCACGCGGGTTGGGTCGCGCGCCAGAACGATTCGGGATTCACTGAGGTGATCTCACGGTCTGGGGACACCACGCTGAAGCTCGAGTCAGACCTGCTCACTAGGCCGCTGCGGTTCAATGCCGACGGCCGCTATCTGGCGGGGATCAACGAACGGGATGGGCACGGGGTGAATGTGGCGGACACCCGCACCGGTGAGGTCTTAGTCCCCTGGCGTAAGGAGTTCTACCCGTGGATCGGCTGGGGCTCCGGCGACACCCTGATGGTGATCCAGGACATCGACAACCCCGACGAGGGCACCGACCAACTCCTGGCCTGTGACGTCAGCGAACGGTCGTGCCAACGGATCAACTACAAGGGCGTTATCACCCTGCCGAGTGGTTGACCTGAGGCCGGTCATTGGCCGACCCACCGCCCCAAGGCCACATGCACGCATCGGAGACGGACATGAAGTCCCAGCCACACTGCGGACAACAATCACGGCCGCCGTGGCGGTGGCGTTGCTCGCTCCTCGCCGGGACCAGACCCGCAGACGGAAAGGCCTGCCGGTTCAACGGCATCCCCGGCGACCGTGGGAGGGGTGACCCAAGCGGCCAACCCACCCTCGACGCGGCCACGAGTCTGTGCCAGCTCCCGCAGGAGACCGCCCGAACCCGGCTGCAAAGGAGAAGACAATGAGACACATCAGAAACACAGAGGCTCCGTGCTGCCCAGTCAAGGGTGGCTGTCCAGAATCGGCCGACGTAGGTTCAAGGGCCACGCGCCGAGTTGGACCGGCCGCCGTCCACTGCTTGGGGAACCCGGCTCACCCCGGCGAGACGCGCGTCAGGGGCACACTCGGCAGGCTGCGTCGTCGGATCAGCATCGAAAGAGCCGTCCCCACAATGTCCGTGTCCGTGTCCGTGGCCGCCGCCGTCCTCGTCGTGGCTGGCTGTGGCCTGACGGGGGACAGGGACAGTACGGAACCGGAGCGTGCCAAGGCGTCGCCGACAGTTACGGCGCCGACAGTGGTGCCGTCGACCACGGCGCAGCCCCTCGATACGAGGACCTGGGAGACCTACACGTCGGCTGTGTACGGCTTCAAAGTTGGCCATCCTGCCGATTGGGAGGAGATTCCCGCCACCCGGCGTTGGAAGTCCGATGCCGACGCCGAGGGCCCGGCCAGCGCCGCTCATGACACCTTCCGGTCGCCCTCTGATGACGTCCGGGTGAGCGTCTGGAGCGTACCTCTCGATCCAGGTACGAACGTTGGATCCAGCACCGACGACTTAGAGGCGTGGGTCGAGGAGTACTGCGAAAGGTCTACTAGTGCTTCTCGCTGTTAGTTCTTCGGGGGTCTGATCCAGGCGGTGGGGTCGCCGAGGTAGAGGCCGCAGGCAGTGTCGAGGGCTTCCTCGGGGGTGCCGGCGGTGTAGCCGGTGGGCAAGTAGCTGGGTTCGTAGTCGTCGTGGCTGCCCCGGTAGATCGCGAAGCCCCACCTGCTGGCCGAGCCGCCGTAACGCAACCGGCACAGCCGGAGCTGTTCACCGTCAGCCAAGACGCCGGTGACGTAGGCGAACCCGGCCCGGTGAGTGACCTCGACATCGGCCAGTTGCGGCCAGCGTTCCCGGGCCCGGGCGTGGAGTTTGTAGGCAAGTGAGGACCTGGTGGACTCGGGCACCTTGGGCATGCCACCCATGGTGGACCAGGCGCTGGGCACGGCTGAAACCTGCTCGGCGTGTCGGCACTGGAACCGAGCGGTCGCGCGGGACAACGGTGTGGTGACCACGACCTCTTCCCCGGTCCTGATCATCCTCACCGACCGAGACCGCGCGGAGCTGGAGTCCTTGGCCCGCGCACGCGAGGCTCCGCTGCGAATGGTGCAGCGGGCCTGGATCGTTCTGGCCGCCGCCGATGGCCAGTACAACGCCCAGATCGCCCGAGACCTGGGCATTCATCTCGACACCGTGCGGACCTGGCGGGGCCGGTTCGCCGCCAACGGGATGAAGGGCCTGGCCGAGCGGCCCCGCTCCGGACGGCCACCGGTGTTCGCGGCCACCGTGGTCGCCGGGGTGAAGGCACTGGCCTGTGCGCGCTGCCCGCCGAGCACGGGCTGCCGTTGTCCCGCTGGTCTGCTCAGGACCTGGCCGATGAAGCGATCAGACGGGGGATCACCGAGTCGGTGTCGGGGTCCACGGTGCGGCGCTGGTTGGCCGCCGATGCGATCAAACCGTGGCGGCACCGGTCCTGGATCTTCCCCCGCGACCCGGACTTCGCCGCCAAGGCCGCACGCGTGCTCGACCTCTACGACCGGCTCTGGGACGTCCGGCGGCTGCGCCCGGACGAGTACGTGATCAGCGCTGATGAGAAGTCCCAACTCCAGGCGCTGCGCCGCCGCCACGACGACCTCACACCAGGACCGGAACGGACCCGACGAGTGGAGTTCGAGTACACCCGCGGCGGCACCATGGCCTACCTCGCCGCGCTCGATGTCCACCACGCCACGGTGATGGGCCGGTGCGCGGCGACCACCGGGATCGTCCCGTTCAAAGAGCTGGTCGAGCAGGTCATGACCCGCGAGCCATACGCCTCGGCTCGGCGGGTGTTCTGGGTGGTCGACAACGGTTCCTCCCACGCCGGAGGGGCATCGGTCGAGCGGATGCGCGAGACCTGGCCCACCGCCGAGCTGGTGCACCTGCCGGTCCACGCGTCCTGGCTCAACCAGATCGAGATCTACTTCTCCATCGTGCAACGCAAGGTGATCAAGCCCGCCAACTTCGCCACCCTGGACGCCCTTCAACAGCGCGCCTACTCGCCTTCGAAGACCGCTACAACGCCACCGCGACCCCGTTCGACTGGCGCTACACCAAGGACGACCTCAACAACTACCTCAAACGGCTCGCAGCCCACGAGCCACTCAGCCCAGCGGCCTGACCCCCGAAGAACTAACGTCGACGACCACTAGTTCGCCGTATACCGGGATCGACGATCGCGCCGTCGAGCTGTGCCTTCAGAAATGGGATTGCCATCCCGGGCTGCTCGTTGCCTTCCAGCACGATGTTCGAGCATTATTTAACGGCGGCATCTACGACCAAGATGCGATGACCGTCGTCGCAGTGTGGCTGGGCGAGTCAGCGCCGACCGTAGCCCCCTACGGTGGCGCTAAGCGCCTCCTCGAGGCCTTTCTGTCGACGATGGCGGTCTGGCCAGCCTCGACGCCGCGCGAGGAGCGCACATGCTACGGCCGTCCGCCTTCGTGCCTTGACTGCCAGGAGGCCGGCTGACAATCCCTGACACCCCCTGGGCTCGGGACGGGGCTCGACCATGGTGGCGGCCACCCGAACGCACGAGATGTGGGCGTCCAGGTCGAGGTCGGCCCACTCCAGAGCCAGCGCCTCGCCTATGCGCATCCCCGTGCCCAGCAGCAGGAGCACCACGTCGTGCAGGTCAGACGTTCGCCGGGTACCACCCAGCAACAGGCCGCGCTCGTCGCGAGCAGCACCGCTCTGATGAGATGCCGTCAGCCGAAGCAGATCGCGCGCTTGCTCGACAGTGAGGGCGTGGACTGCACGCCGCCGTCGAGGTGAGGGCCGGACCTCGCGCATCGGTTTGGCAGTCAACGCGTCGTGACGCACCGCCATCGCGAACATCTGCGCGAGCACGCTACGGGCGACACGGGTGGTGCGGCCGCTGAGGTCCACTCGGGTCAGTGCCTCATCGACCACACCAGTCCTGGCCTCGGTCAGCCGCAGGCCACCCAGGCGAGGGTTGATGATCCGAGAGAGGGCGTTCTGGTAGCCGGCCAAGGTCTGCAACGACACCATGCCGGCCTCTTCACCCCGCCGCTGCCCGGTCGACGGAGCCCGAGCCTCCTGACGACGACGCCGCATCCAGTACTCCCCCAGCTCCTGCACGGTCATGTTCGGCTCGGCTCCACGAAACCCAAGGGGGCGCCTCTGTGCCAGTCGCTCCTCCAGCGCCAGCTCGGCCTCGAGACGTCTGGGCCTGCGCGCCTGAACGAGACGCCTGCGGCCGTCGAGGTCGCGGACCCACACCGCGGCCAACCACTGCTCCGAGGCACCACTGGTGACCGGACGGACCCAGATCGCTCCGACCTCGCCCACTCGCGTGCGAGTACTCACCAGCATGACCTCCCTGCCCTCGATGACGATCCCGCCTACATGACGAGCGAGGCGGGAACTATGCCGCGAAGCAGACCGGCTGGCCAATCGCTCAGCACTGATGACTTACCGGTGACCCACTGGTGACCCGGCCACCATGACGCTCCGGTCGGCGGACCGAAAAGCCCGCGTATATGCAGGTCAGGGAGGGTGTCTCGGAGCCGCCTGTCGGGATCGAACCGACGACCTTCTCTACGAGATAACACGCCGGGCTTCACACGACTCCACAGCAGCCCTCTGGCCTGCGGAAACGCGCTTATGGAGAGACACTACGACGGTCGCGGCGCTGTATCAACTGCAACCGAACTGCACCACACTGCAACCCCGATGGACGCGCAACTGCTGTTGCTGCGGGTGTTCAGCGACTGGCCCGACAGCAGCATCACTCCACCCAGAATGACGCAGGCGTTCTGCGGGACCGGCCGGTGACCAACACGCTCGTCCAGTTCCAGATTGCGCGACGACTTAGCACCACGAAGGACTCTTGCCACCCTCGACGCGCCAGGTCCTGCCCGACGGGGCACCCCATCATCCGGCCTATTGCGCCCGGCGGGTAGGCGAAGTCACGATAGGAAAGGGTCCTCTGAGGGGGTGGGATGGACACAGAGCGCGTCTCCGAGCACGCGGATGTCGCCCTCTTCAGGCCTCGGGGGGAGCGCCTTGATCGGCGGCCGGCGGATCCACGATTCGGCAGCAGCGCGGACTACGTGCTTATGCTGCAACGCGCAGTCGGGAACAGCGCGGTCTCCGGCCACTTGACTGGCATGTCGAAACCCAAGCGCCAGTCTTCGACCCTCGCGAAAGCTCCCCAATGGCTGGTCGTGCAGAGGTGCGGTCCAGTGCCGTGCGACTGCAACGACCAACAGCACGCTCAGCATGCCGACAGCGAGCGCGACGAAGAGAAGCGCCGACCTACGGAGAGACCAGGGATTCAGCGGACGCTCGGTGGTGGCGGGCTCGCGTTGCAGCGGTTGCCAGGGGACGGCATGGTTCCACCAGGGGACTGTGCCTGGTCCGGTTACCTACCGCTTCGGTTGTCGGTGGAGTCGGCCAAGGCTGTCGTAAGCATGGTGGGGGCGTGCGGGCCGGGCGACAGTTGCACGCTCCTTGCGATGAAGATCGCAGCCATCACAGCAGAGATCGCGGCACGCGTGGCTCTTGACACCACCTGTTTCCGCGGCGGCGACACCGGTCACCGTCAGCAGGTGCAGGACAAGGTCAACATGGTTAACCGATGCCACCGGTTCTTCGTCGACTCAGACTGCCCCCAGAGCCTAGTAACCGCGATGCAGATCGTCGTGATGGCTGCGCGAAGGGTCATCGAGGCGGCGGCCGTCGCGGCTGCGGCAGCAGTTGTCGTGGCTGCGGTGGCGGCGCTGGTGGCCGCCATTACGGCTCTCATCGAAGTGATTGCGGCAGCAATCGCCGTGGCGGCTGAAGCCGCCGTGATCGCCGCCGCCGCAGCAGCACTTGCCGCACTGCTTGCCGTTGTGTCCGAGAATCTGGCATCGCCCGCGCCTGAGGCACCCGAAGGCGCATGAGGGCCAGGGACGCGGCGTGAACCTCAGAGACGAGCTGCTCGTCACCTTCGCCTCGCACCCTCACCCAGGCAAGGAGCAGATCGTGTACGCCGGCGTGGCAACTTCCAGCGGCGAGCCATTAGCCGAGGCGCTTGCCGAGCTGAACGCGCAACAGGTGACGGTCGCCGACGTGCGGGGAGCCTTCGAGGGGAACTTGTGGATGCTGACTCCCGAGGCCGTTCTTCACTACCTACCAGCCCTCATGGACTTGGCTCTAAATGGGTACGCCTCGGTCAGCGTCTTCGCCTCCGAACTGATCGGCCAGCTGACGTTGCCCTCCCGAGAGGACGTCGTCACAGCACTAAAGAGGTTCGAGGCGACAACTGCGGCACTCGGCCAAGACGCGCAGACTGCGCGGCAAGCGGAGGCGCAGCAACTCGAGTGGTTCGACTCGGGGCGGCCGACAGCGACCTTCCGCGAGCGGTTCACGCACCTGAGCCCCACCGAGGGAACCGCCGTCCTGACATTTCTCGAAGCTTTCCGAGACCGTCTCGGCGACCACTTCCCGTTTGGTGAACTGGACACCGCAATCGACCGGTACTGGGTTCGCTTTAGACCAAAGCAGAACTGAGACTGCCTGCCTCGATCGAGCTGACACCGGTCCCTGAGAGACGTAGGTCTGATCTGCGGACCGTGGCGCCACCCCCTTGAACCGCCCGCACATCTCGTCATGCCCGTGCGTGCTGAGCGGCCGAAGGCGTGCCGGTAGGCGAACCACTTACGGCGCGAGTCATCCTCAACGACCATGTTCGAGTCGACGACGCCCCATCGCCGTAAGCGGATCCCCGAGTAACGCGGACGCTGATGGCCACGGCAACGAAGAGCTCAGCACTGATCGACCGCACCTGCCGCGCTGCCCGGTGAGAGCATGCAGATATGGCAAGCCAGCTGGTGGTGTTGGGAAGCTGTGGTGCCTGGCCGGAGCCTGGCCGAGCATGCAGCGGCTTCGTTCTCGAGCACGCGGGGTTTCGGGTTGTGATGGACCTGGGTTATGGAACACTCGCCCGGCTACTGACCCTGGTCGACTCGCGAGTAGGGGCGGGGATCGACGCTGTGATTATCACCCACAAGCATCCCGATCACATGCTGGATCTGCACGGACTGTTCCGTGCTCGCTGGTTCGGCGACCGCGACGCCGACCCGATTCCGCTCTACGCACCCGATGGGGTGGTGCAGCGCCTGCAGGGACTCGAGGAGGAGGACGACGAGGGCGCGATCCTGGAAGTGTTCGACTGGCATCCTCTGCCGGTTGAGCGGGCCTACGTCCTGGGCCCGTTCGAGCTGCGAAGCAGGTCGCTGCCGCACTTCGTGCCCAACGCTGGTGTCCGGCTCACTGCTGATGGTCTGACCGTCGCCTACACCGGGGACACCGGACCGGACCCGGGGATCGCAGAACTCGCCCAGGTCGCTGACCTGTTCATCGCCGAGGCCAGCGACCGAGGACAGCGGATCGACACCCCACCGGCTACCGGGGGGAAACGGGCGCACCTGTCCGCGCACGATGCTGGCGCAGCTGCACAGACCGCCGGCGCCAAGCGGTTGTTGCTGACCCACTTCTGGCCGGGCAATGACCGCGAAGCCTCGCGCGTTGAGGCAACCGCCGTCTTTGATGGTGAGGTCTTGGTCGCCGACGAGGGGTTGCGGATAAGCCTGCCGCTGTGAACGCATGTAGGAGAGAGCCCAGCAATCTCGCGAGTCAACGCCAGCGTTAGAGGGGCCAACGGCAGTCATCTGAGAGGTAGGGGTCGCAGTTCAGGCATCGCACCTCACGGCACCCTGCGCAAAGGTCGTACTCGGTGCCGCACTCGCAGATGTGTCCGGCGTCCTGCCCCTGGCTTTTCAGTGCCCATCCTGTGGGCAGGACGCGGATGCGTTGCTGCATTCCATTGGCGCGTTTGGTGGTGACGACGTCACTACGTGCGCTGTGCGACGTCTTGGGGGGTTGCAACTGCACCCCGGACGCTGTGCCGATCCTCTTCAGATCGCCGGGCTCATTTACTCTACGATCCCGTCGCCGCCGTGGTGCTCGATGTCGAGGCGGCGCAGCCCGACCGCGTCGATGGCCCCCACCGCGCGCGCCAGCAGGTGCTGCATGCTCCACAGGCGCGCGTCGTCGGCGGGCTTGGCGAGCCTTCGGGGTCGCCTGGCGCGACCCCCCTTTGCGCAGCCCGGCGACCAACCAAGTCAGCAACGGGATTGCGAGCAGGATTGCCGCCGCGAGCAGCAGCCAGCCGGCCCGGCCCAGGTCGACCATCGCGCTGCCCAGCAGAAACGGCCCGAACACGTCCTGCGCGAGGAGCCCGCTCAGCCCGAAGATCGCGAGGTACTGCACTCGCTGCGCGGCGGGCGCGTACGTGTATGACAGGGTCCAGGCCGCGGCTGATTGCCAGATCTCCCCGAGCGTCATGAAGACCATGCCAAGAACGAGCAGCGCTGCAGCCGCCCATGCCGTCACCGCGGACGCGGCGACCATCGTCAGGCAGCACGAGGCAAGGGCCAGGCCGGCGTAGACCATCAGCCGCTGGCTGCCCGCGACGTCCTCCGCTCGGCGCGACAGCGGGATCTGCAGCAGCACGGCCATCGTCGTGTTCACGATTAGCAGGAGCGAGATGATCGCTGGTGACGCCTCGGTCGCGGTGATCACCCAGAGCGGGATGACGATGACCAGCAGGGTCAGGTGCACGCTGAAGACGACGTTGAGGGCTGCCAGCGCGGCGTACCGCCAGTCACGGAACCCGCGCAGCGCCGCCAGCGGCCCCGACGGCGCCCGGGACCGCACGCGCTCGGCACCGGGCGCCAGCCGCACGCGCGAGAGCAGCACGCCGGTGATGACGAACGACCCCGCGTTTGCCAGCACCACGGCCTGCAGTGCGGTGCGCGAACCGCTCGTGATCACCGGCGCCGCCGCCAGAGCCCCGAGCGAGAACCCGATGTTGCGCACCGATCGCACCAGCGCCAGCGTGCGCACCCGGTGCTCCTCGCCCACCACTTCCGGCACCAGCGCCTGGGTCAGTGCCCCGGTGACGCTCTCGGCGACGGACGCGAACGACGCGATGACCACGAAGGCCGGCAGGTTCGTGCAGAACGCGTAGGCAGCGAAGCAGGCCGCGCGCCAGTACTGCATGAGGACCAGAAGCGGCTTGGCGCCGATCCGGTCGCCGACCGTGCTCACCGGCACCGACGCCACGAGGCCGACCAGTCCGGCGATCGTCAGGCCGGTGCCGATCTCGTTGTTCGTCAGGCCGATTGAGGTTACGAAGTACAGGACGGCGGCGGCCATGAACACGCCCGTGCCGACAGCGTCCACGAACGAAAGCAGTACGAACAGTCGCCCGCCCGGCGATTCGGGCAAGACGCCCGGCAGCCGCGCGCGCGTGGCTACGAGCGTGCTCACCGGTCCGGCTTCGTGACGATGCAGATGCGCCCAGCCAGGTGGCCCGCGAGCTCGGCTGCCTCGGTGGCGCTCGCGCTGGTCACCATCACGTGTCCGGCGCGTTGCCATGAGCTGCGGGGGGCCTCGACGTGCGCGCCCGGCTGGGCGGACACGTGGACCTCCTGGACGCCGGCCGTTGCGGCCACGGCCTCGACGCCAGCGACCTCCACGACGGTCCCGGGCTGCTGGCTGAGAAAACGGACGGCGGCGGCACGCTGCGGGCCGGGTCGGCGGACGAGGTCGCGGCCCTCGAGGACCCGCACGTAGTCCGCGATGAGGTCCCCCCCGTACGCGAGGTCGATGAGGTCCTTGATGTTGTCACCGGGCATGCGAGCCGCACACTCCACGAGGTGCGGCTGGTCGCCGTCGACGAGAATCCACTCCGAGTGCAGCACGCCGTCGCCGTAACCTGTCGCGGCGACGAGGGCCCGCACCGCGGCCCCCAGCGCGGCGACCACCTCCTCCGGCAGCTCGGCGGGCACGCATTGGCCGATCTCCACGGGGTACCGGCCGCTCTGGACGACTTTGGCCGTCACGTTCTGGAACACCACACGGCCCCGGCTGACCAGCACCTCGACGCTCACCTCGGGCCCGGTCAGCCGCTGCTCGACGAGCACCCGTGGCGCGGGCATGTTCGCCGTGCGCATCGCCGACTCGTCGACCTGCACGGCGTGCCGCCACGCGTCCCGCACCGCGTCGTCCGGATCGCTCTCATCGATCAGTGAGACGCCGAGGCTGGCTTGACGGTTGGCGGGCTTGACCACGCAGGCGCCGCCCAGCCGCGCCCGAAACGCGACCGCTGCCTGCGGGACATCGACCAGCCGCCATGCGGGCTGCCGGATGTCGCCCGCCTGAGCCGCCAGCCGCAGCCGCGACTTGTCGCGGAACGCCCGGGCCGCGCGCACTCCAGCGCCGGGCATCCCCCACGCCTCGGCCAGCCGGGCGGCCGCCACGACGTTGTACTCGTTCGCCGGGATCACAGCGCGCAGCCCGGGCGGTCGCGGTACGGCGTGCAGCAGGGCGGACGAGTCGTCCTCGGCCTGCGTCGGCGCGGGCTCTAGCCGGCCGAGGCACGGGTGCTCGGGGGACACGCGCAGCCGACGCGCGGCGATCAGGTCCGGTTCCTCCAGGACCAGGACGCTCGCGGGGGGCAGGATGCCGTCCAGCGGGTGCAGGATGCCGCCGAAGCCTGCTACGACGTGGGTGACAGCCCCGGACATTGCGCTACCCCTCTCGGATCTCGAGGTCCAGCTGCTCGGCGAGTTCGAGCGCCACGGCGTGCACGACACTTGGGCTCTGACCCGGTTGCCACGGCATCCACACCGACAGGAGGCCGGTGAACTCGATCCCCCGGGCACCCGCGACGACGTCGGTGCCGGGCCTGGCCATTGCGTAGTAAGTGCGGAAGAACGGCGAGTGCATGGCCTTGCCCACGCTGTTGCGTACGACGTGCCCGTTGGCGTACACGACCTTTGCGCACACCGTCATTCGCGGCTCTCGCCGCTTGTTCTCCTGCCGCCGGATGTCGGCCACGGAGTCGCCACAGGCGGCACGCAGGAACATCCGCACGAGATCGATCGAGTACACGTCCTTGATGTGCCGGTAGGGGTGCCCGCCGGAGACGCGGATGGAGAACTCCACCACCCGGTAGTGGCCGTCGGCGTCCTCCCGCAGCTCGGCGTTGAAGAGGCACAGCGTCGCGCCGAGCGCGGCGACGATCCCGCGCACGATCTCCACGAGCTCGTCCTCCCGCTCGGGGTGGCTGAATGGGAGCGTGTAGAGGTCCTCGTCGAAGAATGGTCCGGACGAGTGGCGCTTGTTGTGCACGCCACCCAGGATCACCTCGCCGTCGAGCACGACGGCGTCCAGCGTCACCTCCTGACCAGGCAGGAACTCTTCCAGGAGCGCCCAGTTGCGTGCGGCGTCGATGTAGTAGAACCCCCGCCGCTTGTCGATCATGCGCCGAATCTCTCCGAGCGCCCGCCGCAAGCCCTCGGCGTCCTGCACGAGCTGCACGTACTCGCTTGCAGCCGCCCGGGTGGGTTTCACGATCAGCGGGAATCCGTGCTCGGTGGCCGTGGCCACAGCCACCTCGATGTCGTCCACCGCGGTGTGCCAGACGCTTGGGATGCCCTGCTCCTGGCAGAACGTGCGCTGCCGGAACTTGTCCCGGCAGATCGCGGCGGCCTCGGGAACGGCCCACGCGTTGCCGAGCTTCTGGTTGGCCGCCTCGGCGATCTCGATGTCGATCTCCAGGAACGTGAACACCGCCGCGGCGCTGTGCGCGTGAGCGAGCTGCACCGCCGTGGTGACGAAGTCCTCGTGGGTCGCCTCCGGTGGCAGCTGCGTGACGGAGGCGAACCGGGGGTCGCGGCCAACGGTGGGGGACTCCACGGTCAGCAGGTGGACGTCGATCGCCAGGTCGAGCATCGCTTGGATGTGGTCCACCAGGGAGGTGAGGCGGTTGCGAAGCACCAGCACCAGGGAGCGCTCGTCGGTCATCGGTGTTTCCTGCCGCAGAACACGTCGTAGAACTCGCCCGGCACGTCCACCACGTGCACGTCCCTCAGCCCGCAGGCAGTGAGGATGGCGACCAGCTCGTCGGCGACAATGTGGAACGCCCGCCGCTCGAACTCGTGAGTGACGCCGTCGACGGTCAGCCACGTGCGCCAGGTGCGGATGCCGGTCGGCGGCTCGACGGTGATGCGCTCGACGAGGTCGACGACGTGACCGCCGAGCAGCAGCGGCGGATGCTGCGTTGTCGAGTCCGAGACGGAGTCCGCGCCGGGGTGAGGGGGGATGTCGACGTATAGCCGCCCGCCCGGGCGCAGGCAGGCCACCCACTGCCCGATCGCTTCGGCCATCGCGGTGCGATCGGCGAGGCCTCCTCGATCCCAAACCCCGGCGTAGCGGTAGTTGCCGCCCCCGCGGTTGAGCACGACGTCGAATTGGCCACCGAAGCGGCCGGGGAGCTCGTGCCAGGGCACCCGCAGCCCGGGGACGTCGAGGCCGTCGAGTCGAGCGTTGCGCGCGAAGTGGCCGAGCATCAGCCGACTGCCATCGGTGCACGTGACGTCGTACCCCCTCGCGGCGAGCCCGAGCGCCGGGAACCCGCTGCCGCATGCGCAGTCGAGCACCCGCACGCCCTGCGGCGGGCCGATCCACTCGGCGATGCCGCGCACGGTCTCCTCACGGTCGAACTCGAAGAACATGCACAGCTCCCACACCGTGCCGATGTCCGGTGGCCCGGCGTCGAGGAACGCGGCCAGGCGGGGGTCGTCGACCTCGATCACTCGGCAGTCGGAAGCGAAGGAGCCGGTCATGCGGCGTACCCGTACAGCTCGACGGCGGCGCCCAGCCGCTCGGCTGCCAGCGACCGGTGCTCGCGCGTGAACACCTCGCGCCAGGCGCCGATCTGGCCCTTGAAGAAGGAGAACGCGTCGCGCCGGAACAGGTGCCGGCCGAGGTCCATCGGGTCTCCCTCTGCGCCGAGGAACTCTGCAACGCGGGCAACCGCCGCGAGCTGCGCAGTCGTGGAGCCACCGCCGCTCGGCCCGACCAGCTCCTCGAACGACACCTTGCAGACGTCGGGATGGTGGAGCAGCCAAAGGTTGCGCCGGTGGTCGCCGTTGCCCGGAAAGGCCGGGTCGGTGAGCGCGTACGTGATCCTCTCCTCAAGGCTGGCCTTGCCGTTGAGGATGCGGTTGAACACCTGGAAGTCGCTGTAGTTGCCGAACCCCTGCGCGGTCAGGCCGGACAGGAAGTTCACCATCGACAGCACCGTGTCGCGCGGGTCGCGGTACATGTAGACGATCCGGGGTTCGCGGGTCTGGGACCACTCCTGGAGGAACGCGCCGTCGACCTTCTTGACGTCCAGCTCTGTGGCGACCCAGCAGACCTGAGCTGGCGTCATGGTGAACGGCGTGCCGACAGTGCGCGCTAGCGCCTGCTGCACGAGGTCGGCGTTCACCATCTCCGCGCCGTATCGGCTCTCCAGCGGCATCCCGAGCCGCAGCTGCCAGGCCCAGCCGAGTGCCTCCCACGCCTCCTGCGCGGTGCGCGCGAATGTGGCGGCGTCGCCAGCCGCGAAACGGTCATGGGCGTCCTCGCCGTGCACCATGCGCATCATGCGGTGCCGCGTGTCCTCGTCGAGGACCGGCTGGATCTCCGGCGGTGTGCGCGAGGAGCCGTAGACGCCATACCCGAGGGCGACCATGAGCTCCTGGATCAGGTGCGTTCCCGACTTCATCAGGGACACGAGCACGACTCGCTCAGCGTGCCCGTTGGACGGGGTTGACGTAGATGACATCGGTGACACCTCCGGGTGCTCGGTTCAGCTGGCCGGGTGGCCGGCAAGGGGATGTAGGAATGTCGACGCCGTCCGCAGACGCAGCGCGCCCCGGGCCACGTCGAGCGAGCGGCGGCACTCGTCCTGGGTATGGCCGGTCACGGTGACGAAGGCGACGCGGCCCGACACGATCCCCGCCGGCGGCCGCGACACGGCGTCGCCGGGCGCCGCGAGGACGACCGCCAGGTCGGTGGCCGCGGGCAGGGCGGCGGCGTCGAACTCGATGGCCTCGACAGTGACGTTGTCGGCGTCGACGTAGCAGAAGCGCACCGCCGCCACGAGCTCGCGCACCGGCCGCAGTCGCGGCTCAGTGCCGCAGGCGACGGCAGCCGCGGCGAGGCCGGGGTCGATGCCGGACGCGCGCATTCCTAGGTACGGAATGAGGTCGCCACCGAGGCGACCGTTGACCTCGATCAGCTGGGGCCCCGTGGCGGTGAGCTTCAGCTCCGTGTGCGTCCATCCGTCCGTGAAGCCCAGGACCTCGTGGACGGCCTGCAGGTAGGCCAGCAGACCTGGGTTGCGCAGCAGCGGGTCGGCGTGGCTTACGACGTGGCCGGTCTCCTCGAAGTACGGCTCGAACCCGACCTGCTTGCGGGCGACGAAGGCGGGTAGGACCCGCCCCCTGTGCACGGCTGCGTCGACACTGACCTCGGGGTCCGGGAGGTACTGCTCGACCAGCACCTCCTCGTCGTACCGCGGCATGTGCGGCACGATGGTGTCGCGCGGGTAACCGAAGCGCGCGATGACGTCGGCGTCGTTTGCCGCCAGGACCACGCCGAAGCTCGCGGCGGCCGCCCGCGGCTTGAGCACCACGGGGTAGCCGATCCGACGTGCCGCGGCGAGCGCCCCCGCCACGTCGCCGACCAGCTCGTACGCAGGCTGCATCAGGCCGGCCGCGTGCAGAGCCTCACGGCTGCGGAACTTGTCGCGGCACCGCAGCACCGCGTGGGGATGGCCGCCGGGCAGCCCCAAGGCGTGTGCAGCCTCGGCGGTCTGCAGGATCTTCGACTCGTCCCAGCTCAGCACCCCGGCCACGGGTTCGCGCCTGGCGACGGCGAGCACCGCGGCCACTGTGCCGGCGGTGTCGAGGTCGGCGACGACGGTGTGCCCGACGAGGTAGGGCAGTTCCCAGGTCGGCTCGGTCATCGTCGCCAAGTGGATGCGGTAGTGCCTGCTCATCGAGGCGAACAAGTACTCGCGGTAGCGCTGCGCTCCCGCCGCGATGAGCACCAGCAGCGGGCGCTGCGGCAGTAGGCCGTCAGTGGTGCGGGTCGGCATGACTGCCTCCGTGTCCGTCGGTCGGTTCTCGCGTGACGTCGTCGAGCGCGGCGCAGGCAGCGTCCGCCGCCAGCTCCCCGGCGGCCGGCGCCGTCTTGAAACCGCCGCCAGACCAGGCTGCGGCGAGCACCACGCCCGGAGCGCCGGGGAGGCTGCCCACGACGGGGCCGGTGTGCGTGTACAGGTCGGTACCGAACCGCCCGGCCAACACGCGGGCACCGGCGAGTGCGGGCAGTCGCTCGCGGAGCCCCCGCCGGATCCAGTCGACCTGCGTCTCGGTGAGGCCGGCGCCCGCGCGCACCGGCACATCCCACTCGTCCACCGGCCGGCCAGCGAGGAAGCCGTCGCCGCCGTCGGGCCGGCCCCACATCCCGGTGGTGAGGTCCACCAACGCGGGCAGGGCGCCGGCGCGCGAGGCGTCCAGGACCGCGTAGCGGACGCGCCGCGTGTGTGCCGGGTGGCCGGCGGGCCAGCGGTGGCCCAGCAGCTCCCGCGCGGCGCAGCCGGCGGCCACCACGGTGGCGCCGGCCGCGATGGTGCCGCCGCCGCTCAGTTCGAGCCCCGCACTGGTGACCCGCCGGACGCGACGTCGGGCAAGGCGAACGCCCGCGCGCTGGGCGCGATCCAGGACCGCGGCCATCGCAACCGCCGGCACGGCGTATCCCGCCTCCGGTTCCCACACGGCACCAAACAGGCCGCGGACGTCGAGGGCGGGCCAGCGGCGGGCGAGCTCGGCGGCCGGCAGCAGCTCGGCCGCCAGCCCGGCCGCACGCAGCTGTGCCACACCGGCGGCCGCGGCGTCGAAGTGCTCCTCACCGAGGAGCACCAGCGAGCCGGTGCGACGCATGCCGTGGACCTCGGCGACACCGGGCCGACCCCAGAGCAGCTCGAACGACCGCACCGCGAGCCGGCGATGCGCCTCGTCCAGCTCGAAAGCGCGCACGAGGCCACCGGACACGGCGCTGGCCGCGGTCATCGAGCCGCCGTGGTCGACGAGCAGGACCCGCGCACCGCGCTCGGCGAGCTCGCCCGCGACGGCGCGACCGACAAGGCCGCCGCCGACCACGGCGACGTCGACAGTGCCGCCCGCGCGGGCGGTGGCTCGCACGGGCGCGGTCTCCCACCCAGCGGCGAGAAGCCCGTCAGGCACCTCGGCGCGCACCGCGGCCAGCAGCGCGCTCCCCCGCCGTTCGGGGTGCTTCTCCAGCGCCGCGGCAAGCGCAGTGAGGGCCGCCGCGACCCGCGGGCGCGGCCCGCCCACCAGGCGTGTGACCAAGACCTCGGTGCTGCCGCCCACGAGCAGCTCGCCGAACTCCGGCACGTCGCAGTCGTCGGTCACGACGACGAGCGGGCCGTGCGGGCGGCCCGCCCCGATCAGGCGGGCGACGGCGTGGTGCACTCCGCAGACCACCGCTGCCGCGCCAGTCTGCGGCGGCCAGGCGGTGCACCGGGCGGTGACGGACGGCTCAGCACGGGCGGCGGCCAGCACCCGGCGGGCAAGGTTCAGGCCGTACTTGCTGCCGTCATTGGTGACGACCAGGCGCCGATGTCCGCGCGCCACGCACACGCGGACGATCTCACGCGCCTGGTCCTCATCGTCGGGGCAAAGGCGCAGCGCGGTACCACCCATGCCGTCCAGCAGGCCCGGGGCCGTGGCGAGCGGCAGCACCGCAGCCAGCCCGGCGCGGTGGTAGACCGGCAGCGCCGCCCACGCCCCCTGACTGCTGAAGTGGCCGGCGACGGCGGCGAAGCCCCCATCGGCGGCGATCTCGCGCGCGCGGGCCTCGCTTTGGCGGGCGTTGCCGCGGTCATCGACCAGCTCCCAAGCGACCGGTGCGTGCACCAGCCCCGCGACACCGTCTTCGAGCAGTCGCCCCCAGGCCGCGCGCGGGCCGGTGAGCGGGCCCACGACCGCCACCCGCGGCAGGGCAGGGGCAGACGTGGTGGCGGTGGCGGCGGTCATCGTGGCCAGCTCCCGAAGATCGGAGCCGGTGGGGGCGATAGGCGTGAGCCCGCTGGCGGCGGCGCTAGGGCATCGGCGTGCACGCGCCGCGCCGGTCGCAGCCCGAGGGCCTCGCTGAGCCGCCCGGCGCCCTCGGGCAAGGCCGGTGCGGCCCAGGCGGCCAGCGCGGATGCCGCGGCGAGCTGCGCGGAGAGCGCCGCCCTGTACGTCGCGGGGTCGGGCTCGTGCGCGTGGACGTACCCGTGGTCGCTCGCGCACCGCACGAGCTCGTCGAGCAGCTCCACGGCACGGCGGGCGTCAAAGGCGGCCGGCGAGTACGCTTCCCGCAGCTCCTCGACGAGCCGGCTGAGGCGGCCGAGCAGCACCTCCGACTCAGGGCCGGTGGGCGACTCGGCCGGGACCGTGCCCCCGGTCTCGTCGGCCACCGCGGCGAACAGGCGGGTCAGCCAACCGTTCCACTCTTCCTCGAGGTGGTCGCGCGTGCGTTCGAGGTCGCGCCACCGGAAGTTCGTCTGTCGCCCGTTCGGCCGGTCGTGCAGGACGTGGCGGCGCACGACGTCCGCGCCGTGTTGGGCGAGGGCGTCGCGGGCCCACACTGCGTGGCCGCGGCTCGTGGAGAACTTCTTGCCATCGTAGAGGTAGAACTCATTCACGACGAACGCCGTCGCCAGTGGCAAGTCCGGGTCCCAGGCCATGTACAGCGCCGGGAAGAGGACGGCGTGGAAGTACCCGTTGTCGAAGCCGAACAGCTGCACCGGCCCGCACGCCGGCCGGGTGGACGAATCGTCGCTCTCCAGCAGGTAGCCGGGCGCCATCTCGAACCAGACGAAAATCCGCTGGTCCTCGAACCGGGGAGGGCACGGTACGGGCACGCCCCAGTCCGAGGGATGGCTGACCGCTATCTCCGGGAGCCCGTCCGCGGCCATCGCCCGGCACAGCGCGCGAAGGTGCGGTGGCATCGCGACCGAATCCCAGAAGGCGGCCAGCTGGTCGGCGAGCGGCTCCAGCGGCAGGACCAGCCGCGTACAATCGCGCAGCTCCGCGGCCTCGCCACAGGCCACGCACCGGGGATCGCTCAAGTCACCGCACGTGTTGGGGCGGCCGCAGGCCTCGCACGCATTGCCATTAGAGCTCGCGCCGCAGTGCGGGCAGCCGCCGTTCACGAACGCCTCGTACAACCACCTGTCGCAGTCACGGCAGAACGGAAGCGGCCGGGTGCGCGGGACGATCGCGCCCTTGTCGACCAGTTGCCGAAAGAACGTTTGCACGAACTCGACGTAGCCGGGGTCGCGGCGCGGCATGACGATCCGGTCGAACCGCACGTCTGCCGCCTCCCACGCCTCGGCGATGCGCGAGCCGTAGAAGTCGGCCACCTGCTCGCCAGTGCGACCGGTGCGCAGACCTGTGACCGGCACGTAGCTCTGGCTGTCGTCCATGCCGGTGGTCATGACGACGTCGACACCCTCCGCGGTCAGGTAGCGGCGCAGAACGTCCACGGCGACGTACGGACCGGCAAGGTGACCGAGGTGCAGGTCACCGTTGGGGGTCGGCGGCGTGGCCGTCAACCACACGGCGGTCACGTCGCGCCTCCCGCCCCCGGCTCGTGCAGCGGCCAGTACAGCGAGACCCAGGCCAGCGTCCCGCCTTCGGGGTTGCGCACCACATGCAGCTGGTTGCGGGGGATCACGACCATCTCGCCGGCTGTGATCGCTGCGTGCTCGCCTGCGATCTCAATGTCGCCGCGGCCGGACAGCACGATCATGACCTCGTCCTGGTCATGGCAGTCGGGGTCGGAGGCGTGGCTAGCCGGCAGGAAGCAGGCCATCACCCCGAACGCAGGCTCCTCTGTTCCATGCGGCGCCCCGGGCCACGGCACCAGGCGCTGGCAGGCCATGCCGAACTCGGACGTGGCGTGTGCCTCCCCGACGGGCATCTTGGTGATCATGAGAACTCCGTTCGACGGATCGCCGCCGGCGCTCCGTTCGCGCCGTTCGCGCCGTTCGCGCCGGTGATGGCACCGCCGCCGCCGTTGGTGAGGATGACCGGCGCGTGGAGTGCGGCCTCGGTGCGCGCGGCGACGGAGCCGACAATCTCACCGGCCCGCACCGCCGCCATCGACAGCAGTGAGGACGTAATCCCGTGCGAGTGCTCGGTGGCGCCGCACAGGTACATCCCGCCGAGGACCTCCGGCCCGGTGGCCACCCGGTAGTCGCGCTCAACCTGCAGCCGACCCTCGGCGTCGCGGAGCAGGAGGGGCGCAACGTCGGGCAGGAGGGACAGCGGTGGCGTCGCCTCGTACCCGGTGGCACAAACCAGCGCATCGGCCTCGAGCGTGCTGAGGCCGCCGGAGGGCAGGTGGTGAACAGTGACCTCGACGCCGTCGGTCCTTCGGCGCGCGTCCACAAGCTGCGAGGCGTTGAGCAGGCGCAGCCGCTCCACGCCCTGCACGCGCTCCTGGTAGTGCCGGCGGTACAGCTCTTCGATGAGGTTGACGTCCACGACCGAGTAGTTCGTGTTGGCGTGGTAGCCCGTGAGCATCTCCTTCACCGCAGGCGGGGCTGCGTGGAACATGTCGACGGTGCCGGGGTCGAAGATGCGGTTGGCGAAGGGGCTGTCCTCAGCCTGGCTGTAGCCATACCGCGCAAACACCGAACAGACCTCCGCCGACGGGAACGTGCGGTGCAGGTAGTCGACCGCCTCCGCGGCGCTTTGCCCGGCGCCTAGCACTATGAACCGGCGGGGGTCCCGCACTCCGAATGCGGCGACCTCCTGGAGCAGGGCGTGGCTGTGCCAGATTCGTTCGCCCGAGGTGATCCCGACAGGCATGCGGGGCCGCAGCCCGGGGGCGACCACGAGATTGCGGGCTGCGGCGACCTGCAGCGCGTCACGCCGGCCCGTGCGGTACGTGACCTCGTAGTGGGTGACGTACCCGTCGCGCTCCACGGGGCGCCCCGAGACCACCTCGCAGCCGTAGTCCACCAGCTCACCGGCCTGGTCGGCGCACCACGACAAGTAGTCGTGAAACTCGACTCGCGACGGATAGATGATCTTGTGATTGATGAAGTCGATCAAGCGGTCCTTGTGATGCAGGTATGACAGGAACGTGAACCGGCTCGTCGGGTCACGCAGGGTCACCAGGTCCTTGAGGAAGGACACCTGCATGGTCGCGCCCTCGAGCAGCATGCCCGGGTGCCAGCTGAACCGCGGCCTGCGCTCCAGGAACCGCGCCGTCAGTGGGAAGCCGCCGCGCTCGTTGTGCTCCGTGACGGCGATGGCCAACGCCAGATTGGAGGGTCCGAACCCGATGCCAAGCACGTCGACCACCGGCGTGTGGCTGGCGCCGTGACCCGTCCCGTTCACAGTGAACCGCGGATACATCTCGTCCATAAGAGCGCCTCACAACCGCCCTGCCGACGCGAGATTCCCGCGTTGCCAGCACAGCCCCTGGTGGTCCGCGGAACGTAGGACGCGCAGTGAGAACTCGCCGCTGTTGTCGCTGATCGCGACGAGCATCACGCTCACGTTCCGGGCGGGCGCCCCAACTGGGTTCATACCAAAAAGATCGGGGGACTCCCGAGAAAATACCGCCGGTACGACGACATCGATCCCCAGAAACGAAGAGGTCGCCTGCAGTGCAGGGCTTGCACAGACGGGTTGGTGCGCTGCGCTCTCCAGACGGCTTGCCGAGCATCGTCCCCGCAGCCGTGTTCGCCCTTGGCCAGTGAGCCTGGATCGTCAGGTGAAGGTGCCCGACAGCAACCCCATCGCGGACGGCAAACCCGATGTGTCCAGCACCAAACGCCACCTTCCACACAGTCTCTGTCTGACCGCGCAGACTGGTGGCGCTGCCCGAGATTCGGCGAACGGGCAATCGTCATGCGGATCGATGACCTGATCGCGCGGCCGGTGCGTCCCGCGCTAGCGGCCCATCAGGCCCATGCCGGTTCGCGCAGCCCTGGTCGGGCCCGCGTGGTCTGACGAGGTGGGCTTGCTACTCGAGACCGTCGTTGGGCTCGTCGCTGTCCATATCACGACGAAGGTTCGGCGGTAGCTCAAGGCCGTGCTTCTAGGCAAGCAGCACGGTTGCCCCGTAGTGACGGCCTGCTTCACGGTGTCCCCCAAAACGAAGCTATTGGTAGCGGCGCCGGCCAGGACGCCGATCCTGGCATACCCATGCGGGCGTTCTTGACGGGCACCCGACTCCCATCGCCCACCTGCTTCAACAGCTTTTCCGGCTCTCCATACGCTTCCGTGGGTCACTTCCGGCCGGGAAGGTCGGGTCGGTAGCCGCCGAGGTTCAGCATGGTGAGTGCGATGAGGGGTTCGGGGCCGTGGAAGCCGAACGCGACGCGGGTCATGAGCCGGATCTTGGTGTTGACCGATTGGACCAGCGCGTTCGACATGCCCTCCTCGAGTGCTGCGCGGATCGCGGGGAGGTGGCGGCGGATCTTGCGGCTGAGGACGACGAAGGTGTCGAGCCGGCTTCGGGTGGCCCAGGCAAGCCAGCGGTCGAGTGCCTTTTTGCCTTCCTCGCCCTTGACCTTGAAGACGTAGCGCAGGCCTTCTCTGAGTAGGTAGGCACGGTAGAGCTTGGGGCTGGTGGTGGCGATCCATTCAAGCTTGGCGCGCTGGTTCTCGGTGAGGTCTTCGGGGTTCTTCCACAGTGCGTAGCGGGAGCGCTGGATCTTTCGCGCGTCCCCGCGGGAGAGGTTGTGGCGCAGGCCGGCGTGGCTGCCCCAGGCCTGCATCCCGCCGGGTTTGCGGCGGGCCTGGTTCCAGACCTCGCGGCGGACGTCGTCGAGGCATTGGGTGGCCAAGGCGATGGAGGAGACCCGACGACGGGTCCAGCAAGAACAACTCGGCCACCGCGGCCGCAAGAACGACCCGCTCTACCGGATCCGCAACGCCCTTCGCGCAGGCACAGAGAAACTCACCGAACGCCAGATCGACGGCAGCGATGCCGGCCTCGAAGCCGGTGACCCGAACTGGGAGGTCACCATCGCCTGGAACGTTTACCAGAGGCTCCGCTCAGCGTTCGCGACCACGGACCTCCGGGCCGGTCACGAGATCGCCAAGCAGGTGCTCGAGGCCTTCCACACCTGCCCGGTCCCAGAGATCGCTCGTCTCGGTCGAACGCTGCGGTCTTGGGCCGAGCAGTTCCTGGCCTACTTCACGACCGGGCGCGCGAACAACGGAGGGACCGAGGCCGTCAACGGGATCATCGAGCTGCACCGCCGCATCGCCCGAGGCTTCCGCAGCCCGACCAACTACCGGCTACCGGCTACCGGCTACCGGCTACCGGCTACGGATGATCCTCGCCGCCGGCAAGCTCACCCACCCAAATCTCCGATGAGCCTTGATGGCGGCTTGGAGGTCTCGTCCGGCGAGGTGCACGCTGCGCTGGTCAGGCATGCCGCTGCCACAGCAACGGAGGCAACGAGGCGTGCAGGACCCACGGGTAGTGACCGTACTTGGGCGAGGACGTCTGTCGAAGGCCCTGTCCGCGTTCGGTAGTCCGCCGACCACAGCTCAGCTGGGCGACCCATGTCGACTCGCTGTCACCTGCGGCGACACCCCTCGCCGTAACGCGCCAAGACGAACGGGGCCGGCCTCAGGCGACGCGTAGCCGTGCGCCCGCCTGGCCTCGCTTGCACACGGGACGCTGAGCGTGGCACCTCATCCGTGCCGTATAGACCTCTACACCATGCCTCCCCGAGCTGCTGGGGTTGCCCGGCTGGCCCGACTTCCATTGCGGCTGCCTCTGTACCGCTACCGGGGCCTGACGCAGCTAGGCGCCTTCCTCGGACGCGGTGTCTGCGAGCTCCTTGAGTCCCTTGACGACCTCCTTCAGCCAGGGGTCGAGGCCGGTGGCCTCCAGGAGGCTGTCGAAGACGACGCCGCCGACCGAGAAGACCGCCTTGAGGCGTCGGGTGTTGCGCAGCTGCAGGAACGCGCGCACCTTGTCGCGCCACAGCCGCATCTTCGTCTGCAGTGCCTGACCGGTCAGGCCGTGCGCGGCCAAGGCCTCTTGTTGCGCCTCGTCCATAGCCTCGAACACGTGCTGTCGACGCGCGCGACGCTCGTCGGCCCGCTCGGCGGTGAGCTCGGCCCACGCCGCCTTCTGCTGGCCGAACCAGACACCGCGCATCGGCGCCGGTGGGCGGGAGAACACGTGGTCGGTGAAGGTAGTGAGGTCCTCGACGAAGTTGAACAGCACCTCGCCGTCGTTCACCACGCCGCCGCTGGTGGGACGGTACGGGTCGTAGAAGTCGTCGTTGGTCGGGTCCGGGATGGGTTCGGTGTCGGGCGGCTCGTCGCCGTACTCGTCGTAGTCGTCGACAGGTTGCTCTTCTTCCTCGTGGTCTTCGGCCATCAGCTCACACTCCGCTCGCGTATCGACTGGTTCCAGTGGACCCCCGCGGACCGGGGTCGTCAACGCCGGGACTAGACCTCAGCGGGCTCTAATGGCATTTGCCGGGGGGGCCCTGTGCTGATCAGATGACCGGTCTGAGTTCGTCGAATGCGGTGGCCAACCAGAACACTCGCGTGGCGTCGGCTGCAAGCTCGTAGTGGCCACGACGCAGGTTCTGGATGAAGGCGTGGCCTCGGATCACCACGCTCGCTGTTCGATGGTCCTTGAGCCCCCGCATCGGCCGGAGCCTGGCCTTCAGCCGGCCGTGGTCGCACTCGATTCGGTTGTTCTGGTACTGGCCGGTGTTGTGCAACGCGGCAGGAACCAGCTCCTCGATCACGTTCGCCAACGCCGGTGCCCGGTCGGTAATCACCTCGGACGGGTCACCGTGAACAGCCAGGGCAGCGGTGAGGAACGTCCGCGCGGAGGCGATGTCTGGTCGCTGCGAGACGTACACCTCGATCACCTGGCCATGCTGGTCGACCGCCCGGTAGACGTAGGACCAGACTCCGGAGACCTTGACGTAGGTCTCATCGACGAACCACCGGTCCCCGGCCAGGTGCCGAACCGGCCGGGCGGCGTCGATCAACAACGGCGTGAACCGCTGCACCCACCGATACAGGGTGACGTGGTCGACCTCGATGCCACGCTCGGCGAGAAGCTCTTCGAGGTCCCGGTAGGACAACCCGTACCGCAGGTACCAGCGCACGGCCAACAGGATCACCTCTGGCGGGAAACGGCAGCCGGAGAACCCCGACGGCATCCTCACAGGCGGTCTCGGCCGGCGAGTGCGCTTCATCGAGCCACCCTCACCGCCACGCTGCGATGCGTCAACGCAACAGACATCCCAGGTTTTTCAAAGTCAAGCAGCGGTCGTGACGTGGTGTGCCCAGGCGGTGTGTTCGTCGTAGAGGGTGTGGGTCTTCAGGCAGCCGTGCAGGATGCCGACGAAGCGGTTCGCGAGCTGGCGTAGCGCGGCCTCGTGGCCGATCCTGCGGTCCCGGAGCTGCTGGTAGTAGGCCCGTGCTCCCGGTGATCCGCGCAGTGAGCAGAAGGCCCATTGCTGGAGGGCGTCGCCGAGACGTCGGTTGCGGGCGTAGCGGGCCAGCACCACTTTCTTGGTGCCAGAAGCGCGGGTGACTGGTGAGGTGCCCGCGTAGTTCTTGCGCGATTTCGCGTCGACGTAGCGGTCCGGGTCGTCGCCGAACTCTCCCAGGACTCGGGCGGCGAGGATCACACCGAGGCCGGGCAGGCTGATGTAGATCTCAGCGTCCCGGTGCCGGCCAAAATGTTCGCCCACCACCGCCCCGAGCTGGTCGATCTGGGTGTTCAGCGCGGTGATGATCGCGACCTCGCTGGCCACGACCGCGGCGTAGGCGTTCTGCAGCACCGGCGGCTGGCGCAGCTCGGGTGCCCGCAGGATGTTCCGCAGCCGCTGGGCTCGGTCCTCGACACGGCGACGACGGGCGCGCTTGAGGGCAGCCCCGATCACGGTCTTGCTGAGCCGGGCGGCCTGGTCGGGGTCTGGTGCCCGGCCCAGCAGCTCGAGGGCATCGGGTGCGTCCAGGTCCTCAAAGGCCAACAGGGCCGCGGGAAAGTACTCCCGCAACGTGGATCGGAGCCGGGCCACGTGACGACTCCGGTCCCAGATCAGCGACTGGTGGGTGCGTGCGGTCAGCTTGATGGCCTCACCCAGGTCGGTGTCCTCAGCGACCGGTCGATGATGGGCTCGGTCCAGGCGGACGACCTCGGCCAACAGGTGGGCATCGGCCGCATCAGACTTGGCTCCCGAGGTGGAGTGCCGCTGGCGATAACGGGCCACCGAGAGCGGGTTGATCGCGAACACCTCATAACCCGCCGCGACCAGGGCAGCGACCCACGAGCCGCGGTCGGTCTCGATCCCGACCTTCACCAGGCCCGCAGCCTCGGCAGGGTCCAGTTCGACCCAGTCATCAGGCATCTGCGCAGCGACCAACGAGTGCAGCCGGGTGACTCCCTCGAGCCCCTCGGGCAACCGTCGCCGAACCAGCACCTTCCCGTCGTCATCGACGATCTCGATGTCGTGATGGCCCTCTGCCCAGTCATCTCCCACGAACAGCATCAGCACTCCCGTCCCGGAGTCTGCACGGTGCAGACACCCCACACCCGGCAGCGTGGAGGAGACAGCCAGCGATCTAATAATCAAGTGCTCACCGCAGACCTCACAGGGCACAACATCCCAGCAGCGGTTACGCCTCCTCACGACCAGCGGGCGCACGGTCTGTTGCAAGACCTCAACGATCAGAGCCCAAGAGTGCTGACCCGCCAGCCGCTACCAGAACCGAGCCTGCCAAACAGCCCCGGCAAATGCCATTAGAGCCCGACGACCTGTTCTGCGTCGGACGCTCGACCGTCTACCTGGCCATCGAGCGGCAACGCAACGAAGCACGCGCCGTACTCACGAAGAAGAGCGGCGCAATCTGAGCCCACGATGCAGTGTCCCGCATAGCCCACCCGTGCGGGACACCGTGCCTGCCCAGCCCGCAAGAATGCGATGCCCGTGCGTAAGGGGTTCCCTCTCCGGAACGCCGAGTGTGGGTCGGCGGCGGGACCGGTCGACCCCGGCTGGTGCACGGTCCAGGCGGGGTAGCTGACCCAGCGTGAACGTCATCGAGTGCTGAGCTTATCTGGATGACTGGCGCCCGACCTCCGTCGGCGGGATCATGGTTCCTGACCCGATGGGTCGCGGGTTCCGCTGTCGGTGCAGGGGGTCCAGGACATGCGCAGGACCGGCTTCGCCTTGGCCGCAGCACTGATGCTCGTCGTCGCCTGCGGAGGAGATCCGTCCGACGAGGTGGAGAGCGGCACTCCGGATACCAGCAGCCCGGCTTCACCCTCGCCGTCACCGGGTGGACCACGCAGTGGCACTCTCACGCTCGCCTCAGGTGAGTCCGTCTCCTTCTGGTGCGCCGGCGAGGGCACCCCGGGCGTGCTGCTGGAGGCGGGTACCGACTCCGGGGGCACCGATGCCTACCCCGCAGCGTTCGTCGACCCGCTGGTCGCGGAGACGACCGTCGTGCACCTACGACCGCCCCGGCACCGGGAGGAGTGACCCACCGCCTCACCGGCGTCGCACGATGCGCGACCTGTGCGCCGTCCAGGACCAGGTGGTGGCGAAGCTGCCCCTGCGCGCGCCGTACGTGCTCGTCGGCCAGTCGGGTGGCGGCAACCTCAACATCGGCTGCGCGGCCCGGCACCCGGAGCGCGTGGCCGGCCTGGTGACCATCGACAGTTACCACGACGACCCCGAGGGCCTGCGGGCGGAAGGGTTCGTGTGGACCGACAACCCGGAGTTCGTGGACTACGTCGACTACTCCGAGGAACTGGACACCCTGACCATGCCGATCGGCGGCTTCCCCGTCCTCGTGATCAGCGCCACCGAAGCCGACCCCGGGGGCGAGAAGAACCAGAGCTACTGGCTGCGGCTCTCCCCACACTCCCGGCAGGTCGCGATCGAGGGCCCGCACGACTTGCAGGAGGTCGCCCCCGAGCAGGTCGTCACCGAGATCCTCAAGGAGCTCCGCCGCCTTTAATGTCTCGCGGATCGGCCCCAGCACGGATGTCGCGGGTCATACCCGGCATCGTGGAATCACCTACCGGCGAGGAGGAGAGGCAGGGTCCTGCACCCCATGCTCACCTGCCGCATTCCGAGCGGTCGAAAGGGTGGACCGTGAATCGCCCGCAGGAGGATCAGCGAGCGCATCGCGGGGCCTCGACGGGGATGGTGAGTGCCGCACCCCTGGGCACGAAGAACGTCACGATGGTCTCCGTTGTCGTGTCACCTGTGTTGACGGCCATGTGACGAGGTGGGCCCTCTTCCACGAAGGTGTCGCCCGCCTCGAAGGTGCGAGTGTCGCAATGGTGATCGGTGACGGTGAGCTCGCCTGAGGTGATCGTGACGACGGTGGGCCCGGGGTGCTTGTGCCAGCCGGTGTTGGCACCCGGCGCGAACGTGAGGTGGGCGACAGCGACATCGATCCGTCGCTCGGCCTCTAGCTCGATGCCGTGCGCCTCGGCCTCGAACGGCTTGGCCACCGAGCCCCGCGACAGGAGCTCGACGACCGGGGACGGTGCGGTGGCTGAGACCATCGGGTGGTCGTGTGGCGCCGTCGCCAGTGCCTGGAGAGGCATCGCCAGCATCCCTGTCGTCAGTACCAGTCCTCCGAGGAACCTGTGCTTGCGCGATGTGCGCATCGTGCTCACCTCTCTTTGTTGTGATGGAGCCACTGCCGAACCGTCTGCCTCGGTCGAGGCGGCTGGCTCGTAGGGCTCGTCCCGCGTTGGGATTGGAACTGTTGTCGCATGCCTGGGTATTCGCGTGGTGCGGGACCGGTATCCGCGGGGTATTCATGCGGTTGACGGCACCGTGGGGCAGGGTCACATTGGCGTAATGGACATTGCGGTCCTCGGCCCGCTCGAGGTGGGTGGGACATCCACCGGTTTCCCCCCGCGAGACGGGGTGGTGCTGGAGGCGCTGGCGACCCACCCCGGGGAGGTGCTCAGTCGCGAGGTCTTGGCCGAGGTGCTCTGGGGAGAGGCGTTTCCGAAGTCTTGGCCAAAGCTCGTTCAGGGATGCATTGTCCGCCTGCGCAAGCTGCTCGGACCGGGGGCGATCGAGACGCTTTCCAGCGGGTATCGGCTGCGCGCCCACGCCGATGACCTCGACCACCGACGGTTCGAGCGGCTCATCGAGAAGGCGCGCGAGCACCTGGCACGGGGAGACGCGGAGAGGACTGCCGTCCTGGTTGCCGACGCGCTGGCGCTGTGGCGGGGCCGGCCATTGATGGACGTCGAGGACTGGCTCCCGGCGCAGGCCGAAGCGGAACGGCTTCAGGAGCTGCGTCTGGAGGCGGAGGACCTCCAGACGGAGGCGGCGCTGCGTACTGGGCACCATCGGCGCATTCTCGGCGCCGCCATGACACGTGTCTCGGAGGCGCCGCTACGGGAGCAACGGTGGGCGTTGCTCGCCATCGCGCAGTATCAGAGCGGCCGCCAAGGGGACGCCCTGATGACTCTTCGCCGGGCCCGGACCATGCTGGTCCAGGAACTGGGTCTCGATCCGGGGCAGGAGCTGCTCGACCTGGAGCAGGCGATCCTGCGGCAGGATGCCGCGCTGGTGGCTCAGGTGGCGTTGCCCGACGCCAGTGCGATCTGCCCGTACCTCGGCCTGATGCCTTACGACGTCGATGATGCCGATGCGTTCTTCGGCCGTGAGGCCGACGTCGCAGCCTGTCTGGCACGCCTCGACACGGCCCGCGTGCTGGCGGTGGTAGGGCCGTCTGGCTGCGGGAAGTCGTCGCTGGTGCGCGCCGGGGTGGCGGCGGCTCTGCGGCGCGACGGGCGTGAGGTGGCGATCATCGCACCGGGAAGCCGTCCGCTCGATGCGCTGACCGCCGTGAGATCCCCGAAGGCGGTCCTGGTCGTCGACCAGTGCGAGGAGGCCCTCGGCGCCGACGTGGACCCTCAGTCGCAGGCCGGTTTCTTCGCTGCCCTCGTCGAGCACAGCCACCAGGGCGGCCTGGTTCTCGCCTTGAGGGCTGACCGTCTGGGTGCGCTGTCGGCGCACCCGCCTCTGGCCAGGCTCGTGGAGCGGGAGGTCTATCTGCTCAGCGCGATGGCCGAGGAGGACCTGCGAAGCTCCATCGAGGGCCCTGCCCGTCAGGCGGGACTGCGCGTCGAGCCGGGACTGGTCGACCTTCTGGTGCGCGAAGTCGAGGGAGAGCCCGGGGCGCTGCCCCTGCTCTCGCACGTGCTGCGCCAGACCTGGGAGCGACGGGAGGGGAACACCTTGACCGTCGAGGGGTACCGCGAGTCGGGCGGGGTCCGTGAGGCGGTCGCGCGTTCTGCCGAGGAGCTCTACGAGCGGGTACCCGCAGCCCAGCGACCGGCGTTGCGCGGTCTGCTCCTGCGACTGGTGTCCCCCGACACGGAAGGTGAGCCCGTCAGCAACAGGGTGCCGCGCCGACAGATCGCGACAGACGAGCAGCGCAATCAGCTCATCGAGCAGCTGGTCAGTGCCCGGCTCGTCAGCAGCGACCAGGATGCGGTGGAGCTGGCCCACGAGTCCTTGGCCAAGGCGTGGCCGCGGTTGAGGGCCTGGCTCGACGACGACGTCGAGGGGCTTCGCATCCTGCGGCACCTCTCGATGGCAGCCGATGGCTGGGAGACCATGGGCCGCCCGGGCGGCGAGTTGTACCGGGGGGCGCGGCTGGCCAAGGCCGTGGAGTGGCGGCACACGACACCTCCTGATCTGACCGACACGGAGCGCGACTTCCTGGATGCCTCCGTGGGAGCGGCCGAGGACGAGCGGACCACCGCCCAGCGCCGCGCCCACCACGACCGGCTCACGAGCCGGCGCCTTAGGGGTCTTCTCGTAGGTGTTGTCGCTCTTCTCGTGGCTGCACTGCTGGCCGGGGTCGCGGCAGTGCGCTCGTCGGATCGGGCCCAGACCGAGGCCCTCGCGGCGGACGTGCGCAGGGTGGGCACCTTGGCGCTGGCCTCAACGGAGGCAGACACCTCACTCCTGCTGGCGGTGGCGGGCGTGCGGCTCGACGAGGAGTCGCCAGACGCCCGGTCGAACGTGCTCGGGGCGCTCAGCCGGTCCCCTGGTCTGGTCCGCGTGGTTCGCACAGGTCCCGCCGAGTATGTCGGGGTGGACCCCCTGCGTGGGAATGTGACGGTGAACCTTGTCCGGGGCGGGCTGCTGTTTTTCGACGGCCCCTCCCTGATGGCAACAGGGCGCAACGACGCGGTGCCGGCGACGTGTCCCAAGTGCCCGAGTGGTGTCGTCGACTGGCGGTTCTCCATCAGCGCGGACGGCCGGATGCTGGGGGGTGAGAAGGTCAGCGGGTCCGAAGAGGAAGACTCCCAGCAGCTCCCGATCCAGCTCTTCTATACGCATGGAGAACGGCCGCCGGTGCAGCTCGGCGGTGTGCCGCCGGACTTCGTCGGCGCGGGAACCATGACGTTCAGCCCGAACGGGCGGTGGCTGTCCGTGATACTCGACCCCCGGACGGGTCAGGGAGGCCAAGTCGTTGGCATCTGGGACACCCGCCGCCCCGGGGGACCCCCCACGGCGCTCGTGCACCCAGGATCCGAGGCCTGGAAGACCGTAGTCAGCCCCGATGGTCGGACGCTGTACGCGGGTGAAGTCGGTGTGGTCGAGGTCATCGACGTGGCCCGAGACCGCACCCGCGCGACGATCGATGGGTCCACGGCAGGCGTGGCGGAGCTCACGGAGCAGATGCGCATCAGCCCTGACGGAAAGACTCTTGCGGTGGGAGCCGGCGCGGAGATCGCGCTGATCGACACCGCTTCGCTGGCGCCCAAGGCGCGGCTTACCGCAGAGGGGTCCCTCAGCCAGGTGGCGTTCTCCGGTGACAGCCGCCGACTAGCTGCAGTCGATGACGGGCTCGTGGTGTGGGACATCACGCAGGCAAAGCCCACGCAGCTGTTCCGCGGAAACCGATGGGGGAGCGAGCATGTCGAGCTGAGCCCGGATGGGAGGACTCTGTACGCCGTTGGCGAGACTTCGGTCCAGTCGTGGGACGTCGGCGGAAACCCCGGCTTCCTCGAAGCGCAGCCCTCCCCTCCCACCTTCTCGACCGACGTCGGAGCGGAGGCACGAGTCTCACCCGACGGGCGCCGCATCGGCTACGCCTACTGCCGCTGTCCCGGCTTCGTCCTGCAGGTGCGTGACGTCGCGTCGGGACGGCTCGGGCCTCTGATCGAGAACCACAACGACTACCGTGGATTCCAGGACCTGGACTGGCGAACGGACGGACTGGCCCTGACCAGTGTCGTCGGAGAGTCCACCGTAAAATCGTGGGACGTACGGACCGGGCAGCTGGCCGGAGCACACAGCGTGGGCTCAGCGCGGGTGGCATCGGTCGAGTACACCAAGGACGGCTTCCTGCTCGTAGGCACGAACGAGGGCACGCTGCACATGCTCACCCTGCCTTCGTTGCAGCCGCGCGGCGCACCCATCAAGATCCTGGACGAGGAGATCCTCGGCCTTGCCGCCAATCCGCAAGACCACACGGTCTTGGTTTCGGGTTCGGCGACGCGACTTCTCGTCGACTACCTCTCCGGCGACAAGCTGCGGGCGCTGGACTTCGGCGGCATCTTCTCACCTGATGGTCTGCGGCTCGCCGTGTTCGACGCCAGCAACGGGGTGGGGCTCATGCGGTTGGGCACCATGTCATGGATCGCCAAGCCGGATCCCTCCCAGCGCTTCGGCGGCCCGATCTCGGCGTTCTCCCGAAATGGGGCGTGGTTGGCCAGCAGCAACAACGGCAAGATAGGACTCTGGAACGGTCGAACCGGTGGCTTGGTCGGCTCCGTCCAGGTCAACGCCGATGTGGCCGTGGGCTTTTCAGAAGACAGTTCGACCATGGTGATCGCATCTGTGGATGGCGACACGGTGACGACCTGGGATCTGCGGCCGGAGACCTGGGTAGCAGCCGCCTGCGAGGCAGCCGGGCGCAACCTCACCAAAGAGGAGTGGCAGGCAGCCCTCCCAAATCGCAGCTACCAGAAGGTGTGTCCAGACGCGGGATGACACCACTCACCAGCGGGCTTGACCCCGAGGCCGCCGAGGCACGCTGCAGAAGCCGACGACCCGTCCAGGTGGCCAGGCGATCCGCCACGGCAAGGTGCTCCTGTCCAAGGTGGACATCGCCGTCCCCAGGTGACTTCGCCCCAGCTACTCAGAACACCCGCACATCGAGCGAGCCAGCTCGCAAGCAGGCTCGCCTCGGGTGCGACTTATCACCGCCCAATGCCCGTCAACCGATAGTTGACTGCTCTGAACGTTCCCGTTGGGCGATCGGTTGACGGACCTTGGCTGCGGAAGGACGTACGTCATCCACCCGCACGCGGATCGCGGCTGTCCGCATGGCCACTCCGGACGGCGGCGGATCACCACTCTGCGGTGACAGAGTGCTCGTTTTCGACCGCTACTGGTGACGCCAACGGCCACTTCACGAAGCAGAACTGATTGCCAAACGGGTCCTGCATGACGGCCCACTCCAAGTAGGGCGCGTTGCCAGGAGGGTAGAACCCCGGCGCATTGACAGTGACTCCGCCGATCTCCTCAGCCCGGCGCACTGCAACGGCCACATCGTCCACCCGAAGGTCGAGATGAGTCCCGCCGATCCAGGAGGTCTGATCGCGGGGAACCAGTTGGAGAAGAAGCCAGAGGGCTTCATCAGGCTCTTCCAGGGATGAGTACCGATCACCATTCTCATCGCCGTGTCTTCCAGTCGGCGACAGCCCCGTCAGAGCAGACCAGAACCGTTCGCCCTCATCCAGGTCGCAAACGTTGACACTGGCTTCCACAGTTTGGCGATTCCGCTGGTCATGGCAACGGCGACTCCCTGCTCGTGTGCCTCGTTCGGCGTGTGTCACGCCGGCCGCACCATACATCGTGGCCCGTGGTCCGCGCGCGCTTGGGACTCCCTTCTCGACACGGGCGGCGCTCCCACGGAGCAGCCCCGAGCGCGCGGATTGCGGCAGATCCGGACGTCGACATCGCGGCCATTCTTGCCGTCGAAGCTTGGAGGCCCCTGCCCTGACACAGTCATATCGATCGCATCGGGCCAGGGCGCATCTTCGTTAGGCCGCGCGACCAGGGATGACGACCGTTCCGCAGGCCTGACAGCGCAGGGCGTCCACACTGTGTTTGAAGAAGCCCTGCGTAAGCTTGATCCCCGTCAGGTCACCCGTCAACCCACGCGTCTTCTTGAACTTCACACCCGGCCCGCGTCCGACAACTACTCCGGCACTCATCTGGCCCTGGCATTGCGGACACGGGAATGGCACAAGTGACATGCAGCAAATCTTGGCATGGTTGTAGGACTCGCGGACGCGGTCCTTGCCGTGGATGATCGTCGCCACGGTTATCGCGTGGACTGCGAGACTCGCACGGACGGACGTCCGCTCATCGACATAACCGCGCGGATCGCTGTAGATCCGGACGTGCTGAGGGTCAGCGCTCTCGCGAAGTGAGCCAAGTTTCCGCCCGCCCTGCTGCTTGACAGACCATCACGGCTATCAGTCCTATGCCGAGAGCGATTAGCCCCGCGCGGTCGTTCTGCATGAACCGGAAAACGACATAGGCGAGGAGCGCTACAACTCCCACGGCGAGAGAAGCCGTGTTGAGCCGATCCAGCCGAGTGCTTGGTTGCTTAATGCGGGACCAACACGGATCTCTTCTCAACCAGCCCAGGGTGACCTTGCGGTTTCTCTCTAGTGGGCGGCTTCATGGGCGTGACTGTACGTCCCCAATGGCACATCGAGAGTGTCGTCGCGGGCATCACCTCACTGGCACGACACAGTGGCCCGGAACTGGCGTGGGTGGCCTCGGTCTAAGCAGTGACCTATGGAGTGACTCGACCCGCACGGCCCGTCGGGTTTGCACTCTCCCTATCGCATGTTTGCAGGTGAGAACTATCCCGTCCGTAAGTGCATTCCCTGAGCGTGAATCTGCACACTGCCCGTGTTGGTCGTTCGAGTTGAGGCCTCGAGGTTCAGCGGCGAACGTGTCCGCGGAACGGGGGAGATGCGGCCGACCTCATGAGAGTCATTGGTGGTGAACAGCCGGACCATCGAGCACGCCTGGATCGCGGCTGATCTGCCCGAAGCTGTTGGTCTCGAGGTGCTCTGCGACCGGCCGCGACGGGGCAGGATCGGCGTGGCCTCGATCGCCTGCTAGGAGTCTGAACCAGCCACGACCGGCACTTGTCGGTGTGACAACTAATGAGGCTTCGCCTCTGACCGCCGAGTCCTGGGGCTGGCGTGGTCGGCGGGGTGCGGCGCATCGTTGGGTATGGCGACGATGACGGTCAATGAGCTGCTCGAGGGTCATGTAGGACTGGACGTCGAGTGTCTGGATCGGGTCTATCTCAACGGCTATGTGCCGACGCTGCAGTCGAGTGGGCAGGTGGCGTCGTTCATGACAGCGCATCTGAAGCAGCCGATCCCTTCCCCGGCGATCATGGAGAAGATCGGCACCCGGTTCCGTCGCGGGGTCCGAGACTTCGCCGGGGCCCATCATGTCCCGGTGGTGAAGTTCGCGAAGGGCGAGCGTAAACAAGACGTGATGCGGCCATACCTGTTGGGTCGGGCCGCGACCGGTCGCCCGGGGGTAGCCGCGATCGGCGTCGCGCAGGAGTACCAGAGCGTGTGGTCGGCCTATCAGCCACAGGACCGCGGCGAGACCGGTCGCCGGGTGTGGTTCACCTTCACCAAGTCCGACCGTCGGGTGACCTGCTACTACTTCTACATCTGGGATGGGGACTTCGGGCCGTGCTTCATCAAGGTCTGCGCCTACTTCCCCTATCCGGTCAAGGTCTGGCTCAACGGCCATGAATGGGCCAAACGACAGGCCACTCACGCCGGGATCGGGTTCACCGAGCTGTCCAACGGGTTCGCCACCTGTGAGGCCCCAGAGGCGTTGCAGGAGATCTGCGACCGGCTCGGCCCAGACGCCATTACCGTGTTCTTCGAACGCTGGATGAGCCGGCTGCCGCTCCCGCTGACTCCGGCGGATCGAGACGCCGGCTACTGGTGGGAACTCTCGATGCGGCAGATCGAGACCTCCCGCACCATCGTGTTCGACGCACCCCGCCGAGTCCGGTCGTTCTTCGAAGCACTCGTGGCCGACAACCTCGACATCGGCCGACCCGATCATGTGGAGCTGATCTTCGCCGGCCACCGGAAACGATGGGGCCGCCCACCCAAGGTCGAGCCGACCTACAAGACCCGGATCGATACCCGCGAAACCATCGGGGTCACCGTCAACGCCGACTACAAGCACTCCCGGATCAAGCAATACCTCAAGGACGGCCGCGCGCTGCGGATCGAGACCGTCATCAACACCCCCGACGACCTGCTGTGCAAACGCCGCCTGGAACACCTCGGCGGAACTGCAGGCCAAAGCACGTGACTGCAACCAACGCCTGCTTGATACTGAACGTGTCGGGCAGGGTTGTGTCCTTGCGAGCCCAGCCTTTGAGCGGGTCGCACAGTCCACCCTCACCGAGGATGGCAGGAGGTCGCCCGCACTACGGTTCGGAGATCCTCGGGTCATGGCCCTGCTCGGCGCCCTGTGTGTCGGCCTGAACCGCCCTCGGATTCACCAACCGGAGCCTCCGCGCCCAGGTGTCCCATCTGCTCGGCGTCGCCTACACCGTCAACCAGGCCAGCTACGACCTCGCACGGCTCCGCCTCAACGGTCTGATCGCACGCAGACCGGGCAGCAACACCTACGACCTGACCCCCGAGGGGCAACGGGTCGCGATCTTCTACACCAAGGTCCACGACCGACTGCTACGACCGCTCATCGCCGCCGACGCACCACCCGCACCCACCCAGTTGCGCCGAGCGCTGCGCGTCATCGACAAACACGTCCACAACTACGCCGACCACGCACGCCTCGGGAACGCGGCCTGAAAACTCAAGACAAACGCCTCAGTTTCGGGAACCTAGCTTCACTAGGCTCGTGGGATGGCCGGAGCGGCGATTGACTTCACCTCGAACGTCCCCATCAAGGGGGCTCCCGAACCCGCCTGGGTGCACGGCGCTCCGGACGAACCCCCACTGCAGGTGCACCGCCACGACGAGCACACGTTCGTGCTCAGGCAGAGCAAGAACGTCAGCTACGAAGGGCCTTTCGTCTTCCTCCTGTTCGGCGAGAACCGGGCGTTGCTGCTGGACACCGGCGACGAGCCTGACCCCGAGCGGTTCCCCCTCGCAGTCACCGTCGAGGGACTCCTGGCCCAGTGGCTGGAGACTCACCCTCGCGACGGCTACGAGCTCCTTGTGGCGCACACGCACAGCCACCGTGACCACCGGCGAGGTGACCCGCAGTTCTCCGACCGCGCCGGGATCGTGCTGGTGGGCACCTCGCTGGAGGACGTGCAGGCGTTCTTCGGCTTCACCGACTGGCCGAGCCAGGTGGTTCAGCTCGACCTGGGCGGACGCGTGCTCGACGTTGTGGGGATCCCCGGTCACCAAGAGGCCTCGATAGCCATCTATGACCCTTGGACCGGTTTCCTGCTCACCGGAGACACCGTCTACCCGGGTCGCCTCTACGTCGTGGACCACCCCGCGTTCGTGGCGAGCCTGGAGCGACTCGTCGACTTCGCCGCGGACCGAGCCGTCACTCGCGTGCTCGGTTGCCACATCGAGATGACACGTACCCCGCGAGTGGACTTCCCTCTGGGCTGCCGTTACCAACCCGACGAGCCACCGCTGATGATGCTCCCGGAACGTCTCGTTGCGGTTCGTGACGCGGCTCGGGCGTCCGCGAAGGTGGGACCCCACGTCTTTGACGACTTCGTGATCTGGAACCGCGCCCAGCTCCGACTGGTGCTGACCCATCGGGTCCGGACCCTGCGGCATCGACTTGCGCGACGACGCTGAGCCAGTCCGACACGATCCAGCCGCAGTCCTGGCGGGCATGAACCAGCAACCGGCGGTGGCCCTGACGGACATCGACGGATAGTGATCGGACGAGATTGGGCACGAAAGCAGTCCCGATCGCGGCAATGACGCAGCTCTGAAGGCATGCGGGGAGCGGTGGATGTGGCACTGTCCCGTGGCCAATTGATACGACCTCTGGTGCACGGCTCGCGCACCGTAGAGGGTGCCGTTGCGGGACCTGGAATCGGACGGGTGTTAGGGCGCACCCGAGCAGCGACAGGGCTGTGACTTGCGGCGGTCCCGCACGGGGTTCGTCTCCCGGACGTCCGCACATGCCGATGTGAGGATGTTCCGCCTAGCGGCCCTACGGATGCTTCTAGCTGGGAAACAGGCGTCCAGGTCGTGCTCATACGAGTAACCTCGCAGCCGATCCTCCTCCCTCGTGCTTCGCCTGACTAGCCCCGGTGATTCATGGAGCTGGGTGATCGGGGCGCCGACGGGACGGTGATGCCGGATGGGTGATGGCGGTGGCTCTCGGGTACGTCGTTGTGCCGGCTGGCGCTGCCGGGGTGCGGTTCTCCGAGGTCCTGGTCGATGGCTGGGTGGTCGTGCTCAGCTGGGTTGAGGGATCGCGGCGATGTTCGCGAACACCGCGACGATCTGATCGGTCCAGGGCCAGGTTGCCGGAAGACGGAGGCGTCGCTGTCGACCTCCGTGCGTGAGCCTGGCGGGGACGTGGAGGAGCCGGTAGCGCAGTGCTTTGGGTTCGCAGGTGGCGAGCCCGGCGGCGTCACCGACCAGGGCGAGCAGCCGGAGCCAGGCGACCAGGTCGGCGGCGATCGCTGTGAGCATCAGCCAGGCTTGGTTGATCTTGAACTCGCGTGAGGGGAACCGTCCGAGGCCGGAGTCTTTGGCGTGCCGGATCCGGTCCTCGACCCGGGCATGCGCCCGGTGTCGGGCCTCGAGGAACGCGAGCTGCTGTCCGGGCTGGTGGGCGGTGTTGGTGGCCACGGCTTGGTAGCGCCAGCCGTCACGTTCTTCGAACAGTGAGAGCTGCACACCGGGGTGGGGGCGTTCGCGGCGCACGATGATCCGCATCCCGGGCGGCCATCCGGTGAGGTCGAGCAGGCCGGTGAGCTCGGCGACGTCTCCACCGTCGCGGACTCCACCGTCGGCGTCGGTGGCGGGTGTCCATACCGTCTTCGGGACCAGCTTGATGGCCTCACGGACCTTCTCGGTGACCGGGAACCCTACCGAGTACTCCAGACTGCGGCCGCGGACCTGGCCCTGCTCGGTGAGCCAGTCCAGCAGGTCGTGGGACGCACCGGCCCCGTCGCAGCGGACCAGCAGCTTCTTGCGATGCGCTGCCGGGACCTGGGTGATCGCGTCGGACAGGACCGCGATGTGGTCCGCGGCGGTGTTCGACCCGGCCTTCCCGGTACGCAGCATCCCAGCGAGGAACTCGGTGGTGTTGTCGCACCACACCGCCAACGGGTGGAACCCGAAGGTCTTCTTGAACGTGGGCGAGGCCAGCTCCTTCTCACTGTGCGCCACCACGATCGTGGCGTCGACATCGAGCACGACGACATCGCCGAGGTCGGTGCCCGCGACCTTCGAGACCGGGAGCCCGGCCTCGCTGGTGGCAAGCTGGGACCAGACGTGGCGCCGGACTCTGGCCCTGGCGGTCTGGATCTTCTTCATCACCGTCGGGGTGAGCTCGTCCAGCGCCCGCCACACCGTTGGCGAGGAAGCGACCGGTCCCAGCACGGGGGCCTGGTGGCGCAGCATCTCGATGTCGCAGATCGCCTCCCCGCCATCGGCGAGCATCACCGCGACATCGGCCAGGACCCGGCCCCGGTCATGAACCGGGGTGAAGGAGCGCCGCTTGAGCGCCTTGGACAGCTCGGCGGTCAGTCCGACCCGATCGGCGAGCATCCGGGGCGCCACGCTGCCTGCGTGCGCCACGACACCGGTCCCATCGCCGGTGACTGACAAGCCTGCAGACCACGAAGTACGCTTCATCTACCGAGTGCCCGTTCTCTAAGAGTTCTTTGACCGTCGCAAGTCCAAGAATCCCTTACAGGACAGGCACTTCGGTGTTTCTACAGCACGAGTCGGCCCGTCACTCGTGAACGATCCGGGCTAGGCGCCGCTTTCGGCCACGTCGCGTCATCTCCACACCCTTCGAATAGCAGGTGTGTTGCGACGAGGCTTAGAACTCGCCCGGCGGAAAGGGGTCAATTTTCGACCGGCGTTGACAGCGGCCACTGCGAGTTGGCAGTCGACGCCGCGCCACTGTACAGGTTGGCCAGGTCATTCGACGAACTCAAAATAGTAGCCATATGACCTCTACTGGCCTAGATCCCGCCTCGACATGGTCCGGGATCGAACAACGCAACACAGCCCTGCGCCGTGATGCGGCAGTTCCCGCGTTGCAAGGGCTGGATCAGTGTTGCACCAGGGAGGGCGCGACCGTCTTGCTCAGCCGCGATCTGTACGGTCCGCATCTGGCTTGACGTGGGTGCAGGGTAATTCTGAAGTGGCTATGGCCTACTTATCGTCGAGCGGACCTCAGGGATCAGCGCGGCGAGTTGGGTGTCTCTGTGGTCGGGGATTGTCGGGAGCACGTCACGCGTGCTGTCGTGTGTCGCCAAGCGCAGATGGGGCGAACTTCTGTCCGGTGATTAGGAGGGCGCACACCGCGCTTCCCGTCGCTTTCCCGGTGAAAACTCTACGGAGGGCGCGAAACGGATCCCGTGAACCCAAGGGCATGCTCACGGGCAGTCTTGGACGGCGAGCGCGCTTCGTCGAGCCACGTCACCAGCACCGTGCGATCGGTTACCGACCACACTGCGGTCAGACCGGTTCGCCGGCGGCTCGAGCGCAATGGAGAATGGCGCTTCCAGCACGCTCAAGAGTTAGAGGCGGGAGAATCAGCTTGTGCAGGGGCATGTTCACCTCGAAACCGCTTGCCGCGGGTGTTGCTGTGCTCGTCGGGCTACTGGGCATCGTGTTGCTTGTCTACGCGTTCACCCAACCGCCGTCTGCCCCACGGGCACCAAGTGGGGTGGCCGATGCTGGGGAAACTGATCGGCCTGGGCTCCAGCAACAGCCGTCTGCAGCTGTCACAAGTAGCTCGGTTGCTGGCGAGCGCCTTGGAGTCGAGGACCTCATCGTCGGGCCGGTGCTGCCCGCGTCGGATCCCCTGAGCGTCTCAATTCCCCGGCTGCACGTCGGCTCACGGCTGGTTCGATTGGGGATGGACGACCGAGGAGCGATGCAGGTACCGCTCGACGCCGCTAGCGCTGGTTGGTACCGCCTCGGCCCCACGCCGGGTGAGCTGGGACCGGCTGTCATCGCTGGCCACGTCACCTGGAACCAGGTGCCGGGTGTTTTCTTCCGGCTTGCCGAGCTGGGACGCGGTGATCTGGTGGAGGTGGCTCGCGAGGACGATCGGGTGGCGGTGTTCGAGGTCACGCATGTCGCGAAGTATGAGAAGTCTGAGTTCCCGACGCGAGCGGTCTTCGGTGGTGTCGACCACGCCGGGCTCAGGCTCATCACGTGTGGTGGTGAGTTCGACAGCACCTCACACCGATACCGCGACAACGTCGTCGCGTTCGCCACGCTCCACTCTGAACACGCGACCAAGGATCGCAACACACCCTGATCAGAACACCAGCAGGGTCAGAACTTCTGAGGCGTAGGCCCGGTTCGGATCGACGATGCGCAGGCGATATTCTCCGGGTTCGCCGAGCTCGACAAACGCACGAAACTCCCCGGACGGCTGGGTGACAGCCGGTAGTGGGTACTGCGCCCATCCTCCGGGTTGTTGGATCTGCACGCGTAGTCGCGTGGGACCGGGTACTCCCCGATACTGCCCTTGGATCTGGATCGTCTCGAAGGGTCTGCCGAAGTAGGTCGACGAGGTCGTCTCGATGCGGGACGCTGACGAGGCAGTGGGACCGGTGGACGCGTCCGGCCCTGTCGGGGCGGTCTTGGTTGATGAACTCGCGGTTGGCGATGCGCGGCCGTTGGTTGCGGCCGGTGGATCTGCAGCATCCTCGACGGATCTCGCGCGGTCCTCGACCCGCAGTAGCAGCGCCGCGAGCAGTCCCAATCCGATCACGACGACTATCGTCGCCACGAGCCTCCACGACTTCATTTCAGAACCCGCCAGGTCGACACATCGAGCGCCTCATTGCCTCTCGCGACTTGTTCCAGGGTGTCAGAGCCGGGTGACTGGCCGCCTCATGCTCCGGAGGGCGACCAGCGACCCAAGGAGCAGCAGTCCTCCGAACCCTGCAATAGCCGGGACCAGTGAGTCGTGCTCACCCCCGCCGGTCTCCGGGCCACCGTGCGGTGACACGGGAGCCTTGGCACCGGTGACCACCCCACAGCTGGCGGGGTCGGTGGCCTCCTCCGGGATGCCGGCGATTCCAAGGTTCTCGGCGAAGGTGGAAACGCCCGCGCCGGCCATGTCGTAACGGCCGTTGTCGTTAACGTCGATGCCGTGTTGCACGATGTGCACCTCGGACAGGTGCTGGATCAGGCCATCTGGCATCTCATCGGCGGCGATCGTCCTCTCGTAGTGGAGTTGGCCGGACGCGTCCGCAACGGGCATCCGGTCAACGGCCAAACCACTCTTCGGCGATGTGTCGCCCTGCGTCGTCAGTGCCAAAAACACGTTCCCGTACTCACCCGCCGCCTCCTCGTTGGTAAGGAGGCCGTCACCATCGGTGTCGTTCTTCGGCGAGGGACACATGTAGTGCCCGCCACCCGTTGACCCATGGATGTGTTGCGCATGCGGAAGTCCAGGCACGTGCCCGCGGGCGTGGATGACCACCCTCAGCGCCCCGCTGTCCGTGGCGGTCAACGTCGCAGTACCCGTGACTCCGCTGTTGTTGGACCCCTCGAGGCGGGCTATCACCGTGGTGTCAGCTCGGGCGGGCACGCTGCACACCAGCAGCAAGCCCAAGACTGCCAACAAGAGTCCCAACAACCGAGTCATGACCATCAGAACCAACACCTTGCGTCAAAAGCGCCACGCGTGAAAACTGCCTCGGCTTGACAGCGAACGTGTAGGTAAAGTACTCCCTCGAGCCAATCGCCACGCGTATGAACAGCGACATATTCGGGCGCTCTACCCCAAGCAGGGCGCCTTCCTTGACGGCCCATGCTCGGCGTGTTTCGCTGACTCTTCGCGGTGGAGCATCACGCCGGTAGCTGGTAGTTGGGGGGCTGCGCCGTGAAACTCATTCACTTCTCGATCGGCACTGTCCTTCCGTCAGGGCGCTCAGAGACCCCCGCAGGCCCGGTCGTCAACCGGGCGTGTCGTGTCGAGCGGCCCCGTCGAGGCCTCGCCCGTCGTCTATATGTGTGGGTTGTGCGATCTGTGCCACGCCAGGTGCCGACGCGAATGATGGACGTTGTTATCACGCTGGCGTTCGCCATCGGACTCGGGCTGGTGTTGATGCAACCGTGGGGAGCGGGCGACGACCGGGAGGAGACCGCTAGTCCGGCCGCGTTCAACCCCCCGGGCGCCGTGCCTGACAACAGCGAGTACGTCCAGAGCCGAATACTGCCTTCGGGCGATCTGAAGGTCGAGCACTGGATTCGCAGTACGCGCGGGATCGACAAGCTCACATTGAGCGTGCCCCCGTCCCCCCGCAACCACGGGCCGGGAACCAAGGTTCGTGCTCTCCACGTGCAGAGCGATGGTGAGACGCACGTGGGTCCAGCCGCTCTCGGCGCAAGGGGAAACTCCTACTACTTCGCGGGCGCGTCCAGCGTGCACGTCAGCTACATCATGTCCGGAGTCGTGGTGCCAAGCAGCTCGGTCGTGGAGCGGGCCCTGGTCCGAGTGACCTCGGTCGACCTGGTCATCACGAATGACTCTGTCCCCAAGGCGCTCCTGCTGACCGGTGGCGAGGTGCTCGCCGCGGCGTGCACGGCTGCGAATCGGACGGATCAACCACGGCCTTGCGGCAACCCCGACGGGAACGGGTGGCGAGTCAGCCTCAGCGCCTCTGCGCGGGACGACCGGGTGATGGCTCAAGTCGACCTACCTGGCCCTCCCGAAGGCTAGATCGACCTTGCGTACGACGGCACAGCCAGGCCGTGCGAACGCCTCCGCCGAGTTCCGAGAAGTGGTTCCAGGACCAGCAACGCGTGACCGACAGGCACGCCGTGAGGAAGTCCCGACCCGCACCGCACAACCAGAACCCCCCCGCGCGCGGACCAGATCGCGCGCAGCCTCTTGGTCCACGCTCGGGACCGCGACCGCAGTATCTGGCTTCAATGGCACTCAGCGAGGACATGTTCTCACCCGCCAAAGTTCAAAAGGGAGAGTGCAAACGCGTTCCGCCGATCGGGCCTGCGCTACGGCACAAGCCTGAGGCTAACCCGACATTGACCCGTACTCCCCCGTGCTGGTCGACGCCACCAACACTTCAGCCCGTAGCCCATTGCACCCATAAGGACGCGCCTACATAAGGGCAGTTCATTGCTCTGCGCCCATCCGCCGAAGGCACAAGGACGATTGTGCAGCCGGTGCTGGTCAAGGTAGTAGTGCCGCGGCACCGGCGTACAGGACCGGCTCCAAGGCTGCGAGGCCAGCCGCTCGTCGAAGGCAACCTGGTCGCGGGCGCTATTCGCCTCCGGGAACCGTGAGGTCGAGCAGGAACTGCTGGTATGCCCGGTCGTCGGGGCTGGAACGATAACCGACCAGGACCCGAACAAGGTCCACCCGGCCGCGTGTGAGCAGCGCGCGAGGAAGCGACGGCATGATTGGTCATGTCCTCAGAGTTGGTCCTGGGGCACACAGGTCAAGCAGGTCGACCCGGGGCCGACAAGCCAGAGGCGGGCGTGGGCGATCCTGGCGACGGCCAACTCAAGGTCACGATGGAGGGCTTCCTCGAACGGGAATGGAACCCACCGTGACTGTCGGGCGGGTGTCGCGCGGACAGTAAGGGCTGACGAGACAAAACCGCCTCCGGCAGCGCAGGTTGCCGGGGGCGGTCCTGTTGTTGGACTGAGGACCGGCAACGCGCTCCCCCATACGAGCTGGGCCTCTGATCCGAGAGTAGATGATGCGCGCGGCAGCACATCTAGACCACGATTGCGCAAGCGCGGGAGCGCGCCAGACTTGCTCTAAGCCACCTCGCCGTGACCGTCCCCCCGTCGGTCCCGCGAGGTGGCTGCCTATCGCTTCGGCTCGGCTCTGCGGGGTACTGGCGAGACAAGGTGCCGCCCGCGTTGGTGAAGAAACAGGCGTCGGGCGTCACCGACGGACCGAGGGGGCGGTTGTGTATAGGTACGCATCCACGGGGTCTGGGCAGATCAGTTACGACCAGGCAACCGACATTCTCGGCTGCCACCCCTCGAACGTGGCCAAGCTCGTCACCAGGGGTCTCCTGACATCCACAGGTGAGCGCGGTGCCTCGCTAAGCCGTCAGCAGGTCGAAGCCAGAGGGCCGCCCGGCCCTTACCCAAGTTCGAGCGACCCTCTGCAACCGCGCCCGTACCCAATCAGGGGTTTGCCAACGGCCCTGACAGGGTCGGACGGTACGTTGGCTAGCCGGTTCTCGCCAGGAACGCGGGACCAGGTGACTACGCCAGGAACCGCCCCCAGCAGGGTTGAGGCCGGGGGCGGTCCACAAAGATGCCCCGTGGTGGGCATCGGGACCACTTCGCGAATGCCTTCCCCCAACGAGATGGCCCTGACTTCCGACAGTAGGTGATGCGCGGCAGTCCATCTAGATCCACGCTTTTGCGGACTCACCGGGGCCGCAATACTGGGTCCAGGCCACCTCGCAGTGACCCTCCGCTAGGTCCACGCAAGGTGGCTACCTATCGCTTCATTGCGCGTGCTCAGCTTGAGCCATGCAACCAACAGAAACGCCTCCGGGCGGACCGGCCGTACCGGAGGCGGTTCATGTTCGGAATGGAGCGAGGAGCACGCCAAGCCCCGATTCCGAAAGAGGCGCACCTAGCTTCCTGAATAGTGCACGCAGAAACGCGAGACGCGCAAGACTGAATGGCTTCAGCCACCTCGCGGCGACTCTTCCTCCCCCAGGGCCTAGCACGCGTGGCGGCTGGGCCTCGCTTCGCCTTCGCTCCCCGGGGGACTAGGGGCTGCAAGGTGGCGCCCGCTGGTCAAGACAATGTGCTCCCGGGCCTCACCGACGGATACAAGGGCGCACAGGCAGGGATCGGGCTGGCTACGGGGTCGGAGTTTCCTCCCGCTCGCGGGCGACGCCGGGACGCAAAACCGCCCCGGGGCGTACCCGGAGGCGGTTTGGCTTACTGGAGAAGAGTGAGGAGCCACGGCTTGGTCGGCTCGGACACTCTCGCCACTTTGGAACGTACTCCGAATCCCTTCGTTCGGCCAAGGAACGTGACCAGCTCACCTCCGGCGTCACACGAGGCACCCGGGCCAATAGTGGAGTTGCTGACCAACGTCCGAGGGACGATCGTCCATCGAAACGTTGTCGCTCAGCTTCGGAACGCCGGCAACGCCGGCAGCAACTGGCGGACGTACCTCTGCTCCCACGGTGCTCATCCAGGTGGCGCGGGAACTCGGCTGGCGCTGAGGGCGTCAGATCGCCCTTAACCCTGCGGTGACGAGGACTGCCACGACGACGCACAGCACCAGCGATTGGCGGCGCCAGAGCATCAGCGCGGCCACAGCAACGCCGACGGTGTGGGCACCCACCGACCATGAGCGTCCGCTGGCGAACACCGAGGTCACGACCAGGGCGCACAGAAGAGTCGGCGCCATCAGCACGATCACGCGGGTGAACCATGGCGGCAGCTCCCGGCCGCCGAGGAGTACGGGGCCGAAGGCCTTGATCAGGGCGGTCAGCGCGGCGCAGCCGAGGATGAGGACCCAGACCTGGGTGTAGGTCAGCGTCACGCCGACCTCCGCGCCAGGCCGATGAGCGCCACGGTGCTCGCGGCAAGGATGGGGATGCCTGGGGGACTGATCGGCACGAGGGCGAGGGCGAGGAGGCCCCCGCCCACCGCCGCCCAGCGGGATGTCGGATCCCGGAGCTCCGCGATCAGGAGCGAGAGGAAGAACACGGGGTAGATCGCGTCGAGGCCGAGCCGGTGCGTGTCGCTGAGGGCGTCCCCGAAGATGGCGCCCACGACCGAGCCCAGCGTCCAGGTGAGGTACTGCGGGAGCGTCGTGCCGAACAGCAGCCACCGGTCGAAGGTGCCGTCGCCGCGATTGGCGAGCGCCCACGAGGCGTCCACGACAGTCTGTCCCTGCGCAGCCCGCTTCAACGGGCCGCCCGGCAACGATGGTGCCAGCGCGACGCCCATGGCCAGGAACCGCGCATTCATCAGGCTGGCCGCGGTCAGTGCGGCGGAAATGCCGCCTCCGACGGTGATCACGGACAGCATGGCGAATTGCGCCGAACCGGCGAAGACGATCATCGAGGTGGCGATGGCCTGCACGACGCTGAATCCTGCCTGTCGGGCCAGAACGCCGAAGGAGAGGCTGAGCAGAAAGCCGACCACCGCGAACGGGACACCCAACCGCAGGCCGCGACGAAAGGCTGTACGCGCTCCCTCGTCCCTCCCCGCTGCCACTGCTGCAGTCTAGGAACCCGACACGGACGTGCAGCATGGGTGTACCGGCGTGCTCCTGCGTCGGAACGCACCGACCTGACGATCGATGACGCCTGGGATCTCGTCCGGGCGGTTGCGAAGTTGTCGTTTGGCTGGCGCGGAGCTGTCAGTGACTCGATTCCTCGATCGGCTCGATGTGGTCGCCATCGGTGGGCTCCGCGTGGTCGAGCCCCCGCTGAGGGCAGCGACCCCTCGGGTCATGTGTGACGGTCGCGGTAGATGTTGGCGTTTGCGGCAAGCACGTGATTGCGGGTGAGCACGTGGTTCGCAGCGTTGTTGGCGCGATCCCCCACTTGGCCGGGAACCTCGGCGCCATCGAACTCGGCGCCCAACCACCGACGGATGCGTCTGCTTGCTGAGCCCGAGATACCACGTTCGTTCTGACCGTCGGCCCGCATGGTGGCGTCCTGGTCATCGATCACCGAGTCGATGAAGCGGCGTATCCAAGCGGCTGGCTAGTAGCGCAGCCAGCCGACATGGCATGCCGTCAGCGTTCCCAGAAGTGGAACGTCGCGCGGCGACGCCAAACTCAGCGCAGGGCACGTCGGCCGTCCCGTTTGTCGGGATCGGCTTGCGGCGACCAGCCCGGCATCTCTGGCCAGCCCTTGCGGCTAACCACACACCGTTCACGACATGAACTTCTCGGGGTCAGCTCTCGTTGCAAATGCCGTCGCCGTCGCCGTCGCGCTCGCCCGCAAGGCATGGATGCTCGTGATGATGCCGCCGACAGTCACGAGACTTCCCGTGCCGCCAGGCTTCCTCCCCGCGAATACGGAGTACTCGTGGCAGGTTCTCGCCGCCGAGCGGAGCGGCAACCAGACGCTAGTTCGTGAAGGTCGCCATCACCGGGCGGTGGTCGGAGGCTGGTTCGTCGCGCCGGGGGGTGGGGTTGTCGGTGATGGATGCGGGGACGGGTCCGCCGGCGACCACCGTCCGTGCACGGCCGACCAAGTTATGGCGGCGCTGTTGCGTTGACGGATCGCAGCGTGGCGTTGAGGGTGGCTCGATGAAACGCACTCGCCGTCCCGGACCGCCTGTGGGGATGCCGTCGGGGTTCGCCGGTTTCCGTTTCCCGCCGGAGGTGATCTTGTTGGCGGTGCGCTGGTACCTGAGGTACGGGTTGTCCTACCGGGACCTCGAAGAGCTTCTGGCCGAGCGTGGCATCGAGGTCGACCACGTGACGCTCTATCGATGGGTCCAGCGGTTCACGCCGTTGTTGATCGACGCGGCCCGGCCGGTTCGGCACGTGGCCGGGGATCGCTGGTTCGTCGACGAGACCTATGTCAAGGTCTCCGGGGTCTGGCGCTACGTGTACCGGGCGGTGGACCAACACGGCCAGGTGATCGACGTGTACGTCTCGCAGCGTCGCGACATCGCCTCCGCGAGCATGTTCTTCACCGCTGCGCTGTCCGTCCACGGTGTCCCTACTGAGGTCGTCACCGACCGGGCGCCGGCGTTGGCGAGCGTGATCGAGGACCTGGTTCCAGCTGCGTTGCACAACACCGGCCAGTACGAGAACAACCGGGTCGAATGCGACCACGGCCGCCTCAAGGCACGACTCACAGGCCGATGCGTGGGTTGAAGACGAATCGAACGGCGAGCGTGGTGATCCGGGGGCACGCGTTCGTTCAGGACCTGCGCCGTGGCCACTACGACCTCGCGGTCGAGACCGCGCCGCTGTTCAGGTTGGCGACCGCATTCGACGAACTCAGTCCCGCCATCTGACCAGAACAGCGGCCCCAGGTCCCGCCTCGGCCTGGCCTGCGATTGAACAACGCAACAGACATCCCAGGTTTTTCAAAGTCAAGCAGCGGTCGTGACGTGGTGTGCCCAGGCGGTGTGTTCGTCGTAGAGGGTGTGGGTCTTCAGGCAGCCGTGCAGGATGCCGACGAAGCGGTTCGCGAGCTGGCGTAGCGCGGCCTCGTGGCCGATCCTGCGGTCCCGGAGCTGCTGGTAGTAGGCCCGTGCTCCCGGTGATCCGCGCAGTGAGCAGAAGGCCCATTGCTGGAGGGCGTCGCCGAGACGTCGGTTGCGGGCGTAGCGGGCCAGCACCACTTTCTTGGTGCCAGAAGCGCGGGTGACTGGTGAGGTGCCCGCGTAGTTCTTGCGCGATTTCGCGTCGACGTAGCGGTCCGGGTCGTCGCCGAACTCTCCCAGGACTCGGGCGGCGAGGATCACACCGAGGCCGGGCAGGCTGATGTAGATCTCAGCGTCCCGGTGCCGGCCAAAATGTTCGCCCACCACCGCCCCGAGCTGGTCGATCTGGGTGTTCAGCGCGGTGATGATCGCGACCTCGCTGGCCACGACCGCGGCGTAGGCGTTCTGCAGCACCGGCGGCTGGCGCAGCTCGGGTGCCCGCAGGATGTTCCGCAGCCGCTGGGCTCGGTCCCGACACGGCGACGACGGGCGCGCTTGAGGGCAGCCCCGATCACGGTCTTGCTGAGCCGGGCGGCCTGGTCGGGGTCTGGTGCCCGGCCCAGCAGCTCGAGGGCATCGGGTGCGTCCAGGTCCTCAAAGGCCAACAGGGCCGCGGGAAAGTACTCCCGCAACGTGGATCGGAGCCGGGCCACGTGACGACTCCGGTCCCAGATCAGCGACTGGTGGGTGCGTGCGGTCAGCTTGATGGCCTCACCCAGGTCGGTGTCCTCAGCGACCGGTCGATGATGGGCTCGGTCCAGGCGGACGACCTCGGCCAACAGGTGGGCATCGGCCGCATCAGACTTGGCTCCCGAGGTGGAGTGCCGCTGGCGATAACGGGCCACCGAGAGCGGGTTGATCGCGAACACCTCATAACCCGCCGCGACCAGGGCAGCGACCCACGAGCCGCGGTCGGTCTCGATCCCGACCTTCACCAGGCCCGCAGCCTCGGCAGGGTCCAGTTCGACCCAGTCATCAGGCATCTGCGCAGCGACCAACGAGTGCAGCCGGGTGACTCCCTCGAGCCCCTCGGGCAACCGTCGCCGAACCAGCACCTTCCCGTCGTCATCGACGATCTCGATGTCGTGATGGCCCTCTGCCCAGTCATCTCCCACGAACAGCATCAGCACTCCCGTCCCGGAGTCTGCACGGTGCAGACACCCCCGGCAGCGTGGAGGAGACAGCCAGCGATCTAATAATCAAGTGCTCACCGCAGACCTCACAGGGCACAACATCCCAGCAGCGGATACGCCTCCTCACGACCAGCGGGCGCACGGTCTGTTGCAAGACCTCAACGATCAGAGCCCAAGAGTGCTGACCCGCCAGCCGCTACCAGAACCGAGCCTGCCAAACAGCCCCGGCAAATGCCATTAGAGCCCCTGCGGTTATACGATGAGCCGCCTATCGGAATCGAACCGATGACCTTCTCATTACGAGAGCATGCCCCGCCTCGATGGTGCAGTCCGGTGAGCCTTGGTGGAGTGCATTCGTTGCACGCCGATGCAGCGCTCAGAGCCGCTTCAGCCGGCGGATGACCTTCTCGATCGGCGCTCGCGGCCGTGAATGTCGCCCCCGAACTGGTCGGTCCCGTCTTCTCGACCCACGCGAAGTCCTGCCGGATCGAGCGGTGGTCGAAGGACGTCGTGTGAACGGCGGCGCACGTCCTCGGCGAGTGCCGCGGCGCTGGGCACATCCGTGGTCGTTGCCTGACCAGACTCGGCAGGAAAGCATTCGGTCAGGAGGGTCGGGCTCGACAGCCCGGCCCTCCGGCGTGTCCCTGGGTCGAACACGGACTAGGTACCGGAATAGGTAGTTGCCCGGTCGTGGAGATACCGGCCGAACGGTTCACTCGAACCCGAAGCATCAGGCATTCATGCCGGAGGAACAACAAGCGAGGCGGCGAAGACCATGCAGACCGATGACATGACCGGGAAGCTGTACTCGATCCTGCTCCAGCTCGCCAAGGGACAGGACCAGCTTGCGGCTACCGAGGCTGCCGCAACGCCCTACTGGGCCACCTGCCCCCCGACCGTGGTCGGACACCGCACCGCAGCCACGCTGCTGCGCGCCGAAGCCGATCGCCTCGCTACTGCCAGCTGAAGGAGCTGACCATGAGTACCGTCCTCGCCCAGAACGAGAAGTACCTCCGCGACGTCTTCGGCTCAACGCTGGGAGACGGGGCGTGCGTCCTCGACGCCGATCGGCAGGTGGGCTACGTCCGCCTGGAGTTCGGCAGTCGACGTGGGCCTGACTCGGCGTACTGGGAGGGCTGGTTCAGCGTCACCCGCACCCGTGACGGACATCCGCTCAGCGGCAAGGTGATGAACGGTCGACTCGTCCAGGTGCTCGGGAGCCGGTCATGACCTGGCACACCGTGGTCGCGGCCGCCGACGAGTTCCACCGCCTGCTCGGCGCCATTCGCACCGCGGGCGGGGTCATCACACGCAGCTGCCCGTGCGCAACTGGCTTCCGGGTCACCTACGTCACGAGCGAGAGCTGAGCCATGCGCCACGAGATTCCCAGTCCCGAACTGGCAGCCGAGCTTGCCGCGTGGTGGCGTCAGTCGTTCGAGGCACTCGAGCGCAGCATGCCCAGCAAGTGAGCGAGGGCCCCCTATCCAGATAGTCGGACGCGTAGTCCCCCCATGTGCGGGAGCGGCCGCGCCCTCGAGGCGCATCGCAACGCACGCGTGGCCCGCATGGACGGGACGTTGGCTAGCCGGTTCTCGCCAGAACGCGGGACCAGGTGACATACGCCAGGAACCGCCCCCGGCAGGGTTGAGGCCGGGGGCGGTCCACAAAGATGCCCCGTGGTGGGCATCGGGACCACTTCGCGAATGCATTCCCCCAACGAGATGGCCCTGATTTCCGACAGTAGGTGATGCGCGGCAGTCAATCTAGATCCACGCTTTTGCGGACTCACCGGGGCCGCAATACTGGGCCCAGGCCATCTCGCAGTGACCCTCCGCCAGGTGCACGCGAGGTGGCTACCTATCGCTTCATTGCGGTGCTCAGCGTGAGCCATGCAACCAACAGAAACGCCTCCGGGCGGACCGGCCGCACCGGAGCCGGTTCATGTTCGGAATGGAGCGAGGAGCGCGCCAAGCCCCGATGCCGAAAGAGGTGCACCTAGCCTCCTTAATAGTGGCACGCAGAAACGCGAGACGCGCAAGACTGAATGGCTTCAGCCGCCTCGCGGCGACTCTTCCTCCCCCAGGGCCTATGCACGCGTGGCGGCTGGCCTCGCTTCGCCTTCGCTCCCCGGGGTACTTGGGGACTGCAAGGTGGCGCCCGCTGGTCAAGACAATGTGCTCCCGGGCGTCACCGACGGATACAAGGGCGCACAGGCAGGGATCGGGCTGGCTACGGGGTTGGAGTTTTCTGCCCGCTCGCGGGCGACGCCGGGACGCAAAACCGCCCCGGGGCGTACCCGGAGGCGGTTTGGCTTACTGGAGAAGAGTGAGGAGCCCCGGCTTGGTCGGCTCGGACACTCTCGCCACTTTGGAACGTACCCCGAATCCCTTCGTTCGGCCAAGGAACGTGACCAGCTCACCTCCGGCGTCACACGAGGCACCCGGGCCAATGGTGGAGTGGCTGACCAACGTCCCGAGGGACGATCGGCCAGTCGTGCACCCGTCGCTAGTCGATTGCCTCCACCCACTCGGCCCGCCAACTGGGTGCCTCCGACTCTTGCGTGTAGTAGCGAGTATCGCGACTGATCGACCCATCTGCATCAAGCTCCAGGACGACCACCACGTGCCATACGTCCCCGGCATAGTCGTTCATTCCCTCGACGACCCAGACTTGCCCGGACCCAACTACCCTACGCAGGGTGATTGAAGGGGGCACCGGAAAAGCCTCTTGCATCGCACGCATGGCGTCACGTCCGCGGATGCGCTCGCCCGACTGTGGCATCTCCATCACGTAGTCTTCGTTGCGAAGCCAAAACTCCGCCTCGGGAGAGAGACCCTCCCCTGTGAGCCCAAACAAACACTCGATGCCTTCGCGCATCGCCGCTGAATCGTTGGCGGCGACCGCCCGCAGGAATAGTGCGCGCACATCTGGGTCGCTCATTGCTCAGTCTCCTCGCCGTCGTTGTAGTCCCGTTCCCCGTTCAGGCAATCCTGCTCGTCCCCCGATGACTTACCATGCCTCGAAGGGGTTGTCGGCCGGACGCCGTATGCGACAAAACGCCGGTCGGGCCCGGCTGATCCCTGACTGTGCAGTTCCCGTAGGAGGCACCCTCTCCGGGAACGAGCAGGCTGGCTGCGGACGTCCCTCCATTCGTCCCGCAAGACCCGTCCGGTGACGATCCCGATGAGGGGGCGCAAACCGGAGCCGGCCGGTTAGGGGCAACGTCCGTTTCTACGGCGTAGGTGCGGAGCCGGCGTCTAATCGGGTGAAGTGTCGCTGCCCAGTCTGCTGACCCCACCCACCCTTACGTGGGCCTGTTCGGATCGACGGCAAGGCTACGTCGGCCGACAACCTCCGGGCCAACGAAAGAGTCAGGCGAAGATCGGGTTCTAGCGTGTGGCGGACGTCGATCACGCGGCCGGTGTCGGCGATGTAGTGGCGTGCGGTGACCGAAGGGTCGCCGCGGTGGCCGAGGACGTCGCGGGCGGCGTCCAGCCCCGCGCTTTGAGCGACCAAGGTGCCCACCGTCCGACGCAGCGTGTGCGGGCTGACTCCGGCCAACGACGTGCCCGCGACCACGCCACGCAGCTTGGTCCGCACATTGTTCGGCCACAACCAGCCTCCGCCCGCGTAGGCGAAGACCGGCTGCCGATCGTGGCTGCCCCTCTATCCCAGCTCGACGCCGTTTCAACATCTCTACCGCAGCGCACGGCAACGCGATGGTGCGGGCTCACCGGTCTTGGTCATCGGTTGACGGTGCAGCCCAGCCACGAATACCTGTCCGCTGGCGGCGTCACGGCGGGGCTCGACCAGGGTGGCGTCCACCCGTACGCACGCGATGTCGGCGTCCACGTCGAGGTCGGCCCACTCCAAGGCCAGCGCCTCACCGATGCGCATCCCCGTAGCCAGCAGGACAAGCACCACGTCGTGAAGGTCGCCCGTACGCCGGGCGCCACCCAGCAACAAGCCGCGCGCGTCCCGAGCAACACCGTCCCGATGGGACCGCGTCAGCCCAGGCAGTTCGCGAGCCTGCTCCACCGAAAGGGCCTTCACTGCGCGCCGTCGCCGAGGTGCGCGCCGGACCTCGCGCATCGGGTTGCTCCTCAACGCGTCGTGACGCAACACCATCGCGAACATCTGGGCAAGCACACTGCGGGCAACTCGAGTGGTACGGCCGCAGAGGTCCACCCGGGCCAACGCCTCATCGACCACACCCGTCCTGGCCTCGGTCAGCCGCAGGCCACCCAGACGAGGGTTGATGATCCGAGACAGTGCGCTCTGGTACCCGGCCAAGATCTGCAGCGACACCGCGCCGACGTCCTCACCCCGCCGTTCCCCGGTAGCAGGAGCCCGAGCCTCCTCGCGCCGGCGCCGCATCCAGTACTCCCCCAGCTCCTGCACGGTCATGTTCGGCTCGGCTCCACGAAAGCCCAGCGGGCGCCTCTGTGCCAGTCGCTCCTCCAGCGCCAGCTCGGCCTCGCGGCGCCCGGGCCGGCGCGCCTGGACCAGACGTCGGCGTCCGTCGAGGCCGCGTACCCACACCGCGGCCAGCCACTGTTCCGCGGCACCGCTGGTGACGTGACGGACCCAGCTTGCTCCGACCTCGCCCACTCGCGTGCGACTACTCAACAGCGTGATCTCCCTGCCTCGACGACGATCCCCGCCAAGTTGGCGAGCGAAGCGGGGAACTATGCCGCGAAGCAGGCCGTCTGGCCAATCGCGGAGGACTGGTGAGCCACTGGTGAGCCGGCCAGGATGAGGCTCCTGACGGCGGACTGAAAAGCCAGCGTCTACGCAGGTCAGGACGACGTCCTCGGAGCCGCCTGTCGGAATCGAACCGACGACCTTCTCTACGAGATAACACGCCGGGCTCCACACGACTCCACAGCAGCCCTCTCACCTGCGGAAACGCGCTTACCGAGAGATACTACGACGGCCTCGGGACTGCATCAACTGCAACCGAACTGCACCCGGCGGACACGGTACTGCTGTTGCTGCGGGCGCTCAGGAACTGGCCCGATAGCAGCGTCGCTCCACCGCCATCGGCTGTTGTTCGACACACACCTGTAGCCGAGCGTTTACCGGATCTGGCTCCCCTCTGTGTCAAGACGCGGCCGGGAGTGGGGTTCTAGGCTTGGTTGTGACGGGTCCGGGAAGTGGCTTGTCCGAAGAGCCGGTTCGGGGATGTGAGCCAGTCGCGCTCGAGTCATAGTGTGCCCCGGCCTGCTCATTGACTTGGTTACATGTACTCGGAAGGCGCTTACCACGACTGCGTGACTTCTGGCCGTGGCGCTTGCCGAGGATCGCCTGAGTGGGGAAGCGCAGTCCCCGGGCCTGCACCACGTCAAGGTCGCGGTTCGCTGGCCACGTCTCTTCGGGGAAGAAGTCGGCATCAGACGAGAAGCGATCGGAGCTAGGGAGAATCGGCCAGCGTCACTGCGCCACCTTCCTCGCGATCACCGCCTCACACCAGACCACCTCTCCAAGAACGAGAGGATTCAGGGTCATGACCCGCTCGGCGCGAGGGCCTCGACGAGCGTGGACGCAAATTCCTCAGCCACCGCAAGATGTTCCGGCTTCATGACACAACAACGCAAGACCGTGGTCTCGTCGCTGTCGACGATAAGCGCCTCGTCGGCAGTTGCGAGCCATTCGCTGTTCAATTGAAGCTTAGCTACGTGCCAGCCCAAGCTTTGAAGGTTATTGAAGGCGGACTCGGATCGTCGGCTGACCTCGGAGGTGCTCCTTGATGCCGCGTAGGTACACACCATATCGAGTTCAGGCTCGACGACGAGACGCGCGGTCTCGGAACCTCTCACGCGGTCCGCGATCATCACAGCCGCTTGCCGGCCCTTCGAGAGGACGTCGCCCAACCCATCTCGGTCAAGGCCGAGACCGCGCAAGGTTGCCCACAAGGCCGCAGCGGCTGCGCCGGCGCGTGAGCACTCGATGCTGATCTCGCCCAGGTGCAGCTCGCTCGAAGTGAAATAGGTGTATGGGGAGTCGTGGGCGAAAAAGCGGCCCACTGTGGGGTCCGAGAAGAGGATCGAGCCACACCCATATGGTTGGAGTCCGTGCTTGTGTGGGTCGACCACGATCGAGTCCACGTGAGGTAGCGCATGAAACGGCCGCGGGTCGACGGAAGGATCTGTGGTCGCGAGAAGCGCGTGGAACCCGCCGTACGCCGCGTCCACATGAACGCGGGCTTCGTAGCGTCGCGCCATTGTGACGATTTCGTCGACTGGGTCGAGTGCTCCCAGGCTGGTCGTTCCCAGCGTGGCAACGATCGTTCCGACCCCGCCACCCTCGAGCCGAGCTTCAAGAGCGTGCAGATCCATCTTGCCAAGGCGATCCTGCGGGATGGTCTCGTGCGTCATTCCAAGCAAGTGGCTCATCCGCGCGTGCGTGTAGTGGGCTGCCTGACTGGACACGACGACCGTGTCGGGCGCTAGCTCGCGAGCAACGTATAGCGCCTCGAGGTTGGCGATGGTCCCCGAGGATGTGAGGTGACCGAGGTGCTGCGGCATCCCGAACATCTCGGCGATGTCCTCGACGACTTCCTTCTCCATCGCTGAGGTCGCTGGACCTGCATCGAGTGCGTGATTGTTCGGATTGATCAGCGCAGCTGCCGCGTAAGAAATCCAAGCGACCGGGTGAGGAGGCTTGAGAATCTGCCCGATATACCTCACGTCGCCGTAGGGGTAGTTGTCCGCGAGACGACGCGTCAGCTCGTCAACCGCCTCCCGCTGACGGTCGGTGAGCAGGGTCGTCTCTTCCCAGAGTTGGGCCATAGGCTCGAGGTGTCGCGCGGTGCGGGTAAGCCGCGCCACGATCTCAGGTGTGAGCTCCGTCATCGGACATCCTCTATTCGCTAGTGCTGAGCGCCGTCAGTGATCAGAACGGGTACCAGACCTGTCGTGTCGGTCACAGGTCCGCGCGTGCCCCACCTGTGCCCGACGTAGCTAGTCAGCGACGTAGAACATCCGCTTGTTGACGAACTCGTCCATGCCCAGCGGGCCGAGCTCGCGACCGAAACCGCTGCGCTTGACGCCACCGAAGGGCACCTCCGCGCCCTCACCGGCCGGGGTGTTCACGTTGGACATGCCCACCTCGAGGCGCTCGGCCAGCTTGCGCGCGCGGTCGGTGTCCTTGCTGAACACCGCACCGCCGAGGCCGTAGTCACTGTCGTTGGCGAGAGCGAGGGCCTCGTCGTCGCTGGAGACCGAGTAGACCACCGCCACCGGACCGAACAGTTCCTCGCGGTAGGCGCGCATCTCCTCGGTGATCCCGGTCAGCACCGCCGGGGAGTAGTACGCCGCCGGCCCCTCGCCCAGCACTCCGCCCGCGTGCAGGGTGGCGCCCTTGCTCACGGCGTCCTCGACCTGCTCGGCGAGGTTCTCGGCCGCGGCCCGTGAGGACAGCGGGGCGAAGGTGCCGTCGGCGGCCTCGGCCGGGTCTCCGGGCCGCAGGTCCTTGGCGATCTCCGTGAGCCGGGCGACGAAGCCGTCGTAGACGTCGTTCATCACGATCATCCGCTTGTTGGAGTTGCAGGCCTGGCCGGTGTTGCTGATCCGGGTCTTCCAGGCGAGGTCGGCGGCCGCGGCGGCGTCGTCGGTGTCCAGGATGACGTAGGGGTCGGAGCCGCCGAGCTCGAGCACGCACTTCTTGAGGTTCTTGCCGGCGATCGCCGCGACGATCGCGCCGGCCCGCTCCGAGCCGGTCAGGGAGACGCCCGCGATGCGCGGGTCGCCGATGATCTGCTCGACCTGGTCGTGGGTGGCGAACACGTTGACGTAGGCGCCGTCCGGCAGACCCGCGTCCTTCATGATCTGCTCCACCGCGAGGGCAGACTTGGGAACCGATTCCGCGTGCTTGAGCACGA